>NZ_VANI01000009.1 GCF_005771435.1 Microbulbifer harenosus | reverse complement strand
CAAGGCCAATCAGTTGGAGCCCTCAGCCTACATCCACTATGTACTGGACCGAATCGGTGAGGCCGACACGCTGGAGAAGCTCGAAGCCCTTCTACCGTGGAATGTGCCCTTGAAGCCTGTTTCAAAAAATTTGGCTCAGTATGGTTAGGGGAAGTGTGTCGATTTAACGGCGCTTACTGCGGACTGCACTCTTTTCCTGATTGATCGGCAGTTGTAGCTTCCTTTCCAAGAAGCGGCTTACTTGCTGCTTTACCCTGTTCCCTCTCGAGGTACTTGCTACGCAGATGACAAAGTCGTCTGCGTAGCGAGCGAAAGGGAGTTCACGCTTCTCCAAGTATTTATCCAGAGGGTCGAGCATCACGTTGGCCAGGAGTGGGGATAGTGGACCACCCTGCGGTACGCCAAGGCTGTTTGGCCGCACTTGCCCATCTGCCTGTATTCCGGCTCTGAGGTATTTGCCAATCAGAGACATGACACGCTTGTCTCTGATATGGCACCCCAGTCGGGCCATAAGAAGATCGTGATTAACCCGATCAAAGAATTTGGATAGGTCAATATCCACAGCAACCTTCAAACCCCGCTTGATGCAGTGCTGAACCCGGTTGACTGCGCCGTGGGCGCGGCGTCCGGGGCGGAAACCGTAGCTATGGTTGGAGAATGTTGGGTCTATGATCGGCGTCAGCACTTGGCTGATGGCCTGCTGGATCACGCGGTCGTGTATCGTGGGTATCCCAAGGTGGCGTTCACCTCCTGAGGGCTTGGGGATCACGATCCGTTTAACCGGTTGGGGTTGGTAATAACCCTCAACCAAGGCTCGGCGCAGGGCTGGCCAGCGTGGCGTCACCCACTCGGGGTAGTCTTCGATGGAGATACCATCGACACCGGCGGCACCTTTGTTCTTGCGTACTTGCTTCCATGCTGCACGCAGGTTCTCTGGCGCCAGAATCTGCGCATACAGGTTACTCTTCAAAGCTGGGAACAAATCACTACCGCTATGGGGCTGAACGTCGTTTGTCACAACCAATATTCCTCATAAGGCAGTAATGTCTCACTCTTTGTCTAATGTTCAGGCCTTCCCCATCGCCAGATTCCTTCCGGCTCTGGGTACTATGCCCTCTGCTGACTTCTGCACCATCACCGAGCGGGTTACCCCACCCGGCGCTAGGATCGCTCCGAGCAAGTGGTACAGACCTCCCCAGATAAGGACTTGAACTGTCCCTGCACAACCGCCGCATTTACCCTATCCCTCGAGCCATTGGACTTCGTTATCTTGTGCTAACTCGTCCCCGGGACTGGGCCTTATATGCGATTTCTGTTCGTCGGCTCACAGGTTTGCGCTCGGGCTTCCTTCAGACAACTTCTCGCGAAGTTGCCCTTGCCGTCGGCTAGTAGTTATGATCACTGGTAGACCGGTGATCTGGCTCTCCTACAGAGGACTTTCACCTCATTAGTTCATGCCCATGCTGGGCGTACACAAATGGAAAAGAACAACGTAGAAGCGCTTCTGAAGCAGATCGGCTCAAACATCAAGGCCCTACGCAAGCAGAAAGGCCCAGGCTGGACGCAAGAGAAATTGGCGGAGTTGGCGGGGATCAGCTCCAAACATTTGTCGGATATAGAGCTGGGCAAGTACAACGTGTCGGTTGCCTATCTTTGCAGAATCGCCGATGCACTGGGGGTTTGTTACAAGCAATTGCTCGTTAATGAGCCGAAGTAGTCTGTTCCGACTGGGGTGACCCGATTTCTCCGAACAGTAGACGCCTTCCTAATCCCGAGAGGTTTTTGGATGAGCCAGAGTTCTGATCAATCAGCCGATATAGCACGACGCTAGATCGTGAACGCTGATGTATGGACAGCCGTTGTTCGTGGCGGCGATATCGAAGGCCACCGACTCGTGGCTGATTGAGGCGTTAAATGTCTATGAGCGCTCCGAACCTAGTTCTGATAGTTTCTATATTGCTCGGTTGTGTAAGCAACCAGCCATATACCGGTAGCGATCAGTCTGCGCGGCAGCTGCTTATCGGCAAATGGAGTTTGGAGGGCGAAGTGACAACGGTCACTTTTTATCCAGATGGGTCTGGGCTTATTGAAGCCTATATTTCATCTGGTCATGTCACACTGGATAGTGAGTTTTCCTGGTCTATATCAGGCAACAAGTTAATTACGGAACCGTCGTTGGGATCGCCAGATAACAGGGCCAGAGAAACGTATATTCTCCATGAGCCTAGAAGCTCAAGTATTGTCATTAAAGGTATGCATGGTAGGCGCGCATTAGAATTCACAGCCAAAAATATTTAACAAACACATGTCGTCCACCCCTGCGGGGCAGCCCCCCGCTCCGCTATGCTTCACTGAAGCCCCAAACGTGGGGGCTGAGAATACAACCATGATCAGTTGGAATGTCTCAAATTCAAAAGATAAGAGAAAGAACTGGTTCTTTCCAAGCTTCGAGGTGCAAGAGTATTTGTTACCTATCATCGATATTGGCGGCTCATATATTGATGAATACGGAGATACGACATACAGCGTTGAAGATTGTATGAGATTGCGAAAGGTAATCGATAATGTTATCGAGGGACTTAGTCTCACAAAAAAGACAAGAATCAGATTTGAAACAATGCATAAAGGTCTCGAAACCTTGGATAAGCCCTTGCTAATAGAGGCCTTGAAAAATTTGAGAGAAGCAACGGAAATTGCTGTAGAAAAGCGTCAACCTTTAGTGTTTCGTGGAGACTAAACCACTTAACAACGTGCGGCAGTCCCTTCGGCCCTACGAACCTCTGCGGGACGCCCAAAGACATTTACCTTTTTGCGCGGTCGCTACCCACTAAAATGAGTCTCGCGCCTGATGGTAAGTATACGAGCGCATCTTGCCGTTTTTGTCTTTCACAAAAAGGCACGGCGGTTCAAGCTTTGTGGGAATTTTTCCACCTGCATGCTGTACGGTGCAGAACTTTCCCGAGTTATCGACACTTAAATCATCTTCCGCTGTCGTACCGCAGGTCGCGAAAAGCAACGCTGCGGTCAGAGAAATCAATTTCAACGCCTTTTCATTTCACCCTACAAAATCACAGTTGATTAGCCCTAGCGAGGTGACTGGCTGAGACTGTGGGCTTTCAACACATTATTTCATGCTCATACTGGGAATACACAAGAGAGATAGTTTACTCTTGCCCTGCGGCCCTCACCGACAGCTCAATAGTCCAAGGGGGCGCTTATTTGGAATTATGACGTATGAATTTCCTTTTCTAAAAACTTCGAAGGTAAAAACAAAGGAATGATTTAAATGCCAAGATATCGTTGCGACAAACATGATTTCGAGTCTGATTACCTTTACCGTTGTGGAAATATAGCCAGCTCGGTGGATTGGAAGCCAAAAAATGCTAGGTTAGCCCAGAGATACTATGAAATTCTAAGAGCTGATGACATGGAGCGAATTGCAGCTGAAATGAGTGAAAGCCTTATGACGCACTCATTAGAGTCATCGCAGGATAGCGGCTACATATCTACCGCATCATGCCCACACTGCTTATTCAGAACTAAAGACCCCGAAGTCCAGGAAATTATGGCCCGGTACAATTATCGTTTGTACATTTTTGAACTCCCGGTGAACGGGGGGCAGCGGGCGTACTCCATGGCCATGACTGGGGATACCGTTGGGGGGCATGAAACAGAACAGCTTGTAGTGTTATTTCCAGGTAAGTCGCTAATAGACTATTGGACGGGAGGCTATGTTGAGCCGGATGTTTAACGCTTCGAATTCGCCGCAGAGCTTGTAGTCTCCGGACAGCGAAGATGGCATAGTGTGGAGCGCAAATTGTTGATACAAGTCAAGCCGCCGGGTTGAATTTTCCTCTGTGGCTTGAATTGTATGCGAGGAAACCTGCGCGTACGGTTCTCAGTGGGTCAGGAGCCGCTGACGGCACAACTCCCATTTTTGCCCAAAACGCACACAAGGTAAGCCATTCTCGCTGGTGACGTATGCGAATAAACAGATTACGGTTCATTATAAAGAAGTTTAGCAATGGTAGATTTTACACTGGGAAAGTGGATTTTTAAGCCGAACGTTAGTGAAGTTACTCCTGAATCAGTTTCGATAACAACAGAACCCGGTACAGATTTTTGGCAGCGCTCCTACTATGGATTTCGCAATGACAATGCTCCCGCATTGCAGATAGAGTCAGGAGAAAACTTTACATTTACAACGAAAGTAAACTTTGACTACCAAGCGCAGTTTGATCAATGCGGGGTGATTATTTATCTGGACAGCGAAAACTGGTTCAAGGCTTCTATTGAGTATGAAAATAAAGAGTTTTCAAGACTAGGAAGCGTGGTCACGAATCTTGGTTACTCCGATTGGGCAACATCTGATATTACGCTACCAAAAGAAATTTGGTATCGCTTGAGTCGCCGGGGTCCAGATTTCTTAATCGAATCATCGTTTGATGGTGTTGTTTTCAAACAAATGCGCATATTTCACCTACACAAACTTGGCGAAACTACGGCAGAAATGGGTAAATGTAATCCACCTTTGCCGGCCAAAAATGTAGTGAGTTTCGGTGTTTATGCGTGCAGCCCCCTGAATTCATCGTTTACAGCGAAGTTTACAGAAATGAGCATGGAGCCTTGTAAGTGGTTGGCGCATGGGGTTTGAACTCAAATAACAAGCCTGCCCGCGGCGTTACAAATCCGAGTTACCCTCGAACAGTAGACACCGTCCTAATCCCGAGGTTTTTCTGAATGAACCAGAGTTCTGATCAATCAGCCGATATAGCAAAAAGCTGGATCTTGAACGCCGATGCATGGACAGCCGCTGTACGTGGCGGCGGTATCGAAAGCCGCCGACTCGTGACAGATCGCTCCATTGTCGAGGCCGTTCTCGCGCAACAACCGAGGCGAGTGTTGGACTTGGGCTGCGGTGAAGGCTGGCTAATCCGGGCTCTTGCGAAGCACGGTGTTGACGGTGTAGGCATAGATGGCTCACCTAACTTAATTGAAGCGGCTCAGTCGTCTGGAGGTGGCATCTTTCACGTCTGCACATATGCAGATTTGGTTGATGGGGCCAGCGATATAGGCAGCGGTTTCGATGTTGTCTCCGCTAACTTTGCGATACTTCATGAAGAGATTGCTGCGTTGTTGCGAGCCGTCAGGCAACTACTCGTTCCAGGCGGAAAATTAGTGATCCAGACGGTACACCCTTGGTCGGTATGTGGCGATTATTGTGACGGTTGGCGTGAAGAGGATTTTCGAAGCTTTGAGGGTGTGTGGCAACCGATGCCCTGGTACTTCCGCACCCTCGGCTCGTCGGTGAAATTATTGCGTGCGTGCGAGTACGCCATCATTGACTTGGCGGAACCCAGCCATCCGGATACAAAGTTGCCGATATCGTTACTGGTCGTCGCGGAGACAAGATAAGCCAACGGATGGAAAAACATGGTCAGCGCCCAATTAATCGCGCGGGCACCTCTAAAAATCGTCATTCCCACAAAGACGGGAGTCCGGAAATCCAGTGGCTACTGGACCCCCGCCTTCGCGGGGGTGACCAGCAATGAATTTTTAGAGGCGCCCAAGCTTAGTTGTCGATATGGACCGCGATCCCTGCCTCCCCTTCCGCGATATGGTCAGCAAGGATGTTTCCCTGGTACTGCCCGCTGTTCTGGCGTCGAAACGGAATGGGCGACTCATCAAAAATATGTTTGAGACGTTCGCACCAGGCGGTCAACTCTTTATCTACCGTAGCTTCTGTCAAACTGCCGGTTCCGAAGACGGCATGGGTAGGCAATACATCCATGCCGGGAAAGAACAGCGCACCGTGGGTGATGGGAAACAGCAATTCCTCCAGCGGACCGTTAATGCCGCGAGGGGAGTAGTCGGTGGCCGGGCCGCCCACCATGACCGACAGTAACGCGCGCTTCCCTTTGAGGATGCCATCTCCATAGCGGTAGCGATTGCCCTCGTTTTTGTATCCGTAGGCGAAGCCATAGGCATAAACGCGGTCTATCCAGCCCTTGAGAATGGCGGGCATACCAAACCACCACAGCGGAAATTGCAGTATGACGGCATCGGCTGCGAGCAGCTTGGCCTGTTCTGCGGCGACGTCCTCGGTTTGCTGATTTGTGGTGTATGCGTGTCCCGACTCCTGAACATAGGCTAACCGATCACGGTTTACCCGGTTGGGGAAGTCGTGCTCGTCAAATGTGGCTTTCCAGCCCATGCCGTATAGGTCGCTCTGCAATACGGTATGGCCCTGCCCTGCAAGAACCTGTTCCGTAACAGCAACAAACTGGCGGGTTAGCGAGGTTGGCTCCGGGTGTGCATACACTATCAATACGGTTTTGGACATTATTTCATCCTCATGTAAGCCCTGCCTGGCAGGGTATTCCGGTGTGTTCGATACAGTTGCTAGTGTGTGCTGGAACAAGCTATCCGTGAAATTTGATGTTTTATGCCCTACCATCCAGCAAATGAATACCAAGCGACTCGATCTCAATCTGCTGGCGACACTGGAGGCATTGCTGGAGGAGCAGAATGTCACTAGGGCTGCTGAGCGTCTGCATCTCAGCCAACCCGCCGTCAGCGCCCAGCTGAACCGCCTGCGGGACATGTTCAATGATCCGTTGTTGATCCCAGCCCAGCGCGGGATGACGCCCACCACCATGGCCCTGGAGCTGCTCACTCCGCTGCGCCTGGCGCTGGACCAGGTGCGGGATACGGTGACAACGCACCAACATTTTGATCCGTTATCGGCAAATCTGTCCGTCACACTGGCATGCACCGACTACCTTCAAACCGTTATCGGCTTGTCGCTTATTCAGACATTAAGACAGCAGGCACCCAATATCCGGATAGCCATACGCAACCTGGAACCGTCGCGGTTGGAAACCCAGATGGTGCGTGGTGAAGTGGATCTTGCGCTAATGACACCGGATGAGGCTCCCCCTCTCCTGCGCACCAGGCACTTATACGATGAGCACTATGTACTGGTCGGCCGGAAGGACCACCCGCAGCTCACTGGCGATATGACCCTTGAAGACTATACGCTGCTCGAGCATGCGGTGGTTTCGCTAAGTGGTGGCGGCTTTTTCACACCGGTGGACCAGGCTCTCCAGGCGCTGGGGCATTCACGCAACGTGGTGCTGTCTGTCCCATCATTTCTGTTTATTCCGGAACTTGTTGCACAATCACATCTGGTGGCACTGGTGCCGTGGCGTTTGGTTGAAAAGCGGACCGACCTCAAAATAGTCAAAGCCCCCATCGTCGCGACGGGATTTCCGGTAGGCATGGTGTGGCATGAACGCAATCATGGCCACAGCGCTCATCGTTGGATTCGCGAACAAATAGGAAATGTTCTCGCGGATTGAGTGTCAGAAACTTTGGGAATATATTCCTCCGAATAGCACTTAAAAAAACACAATTATGGGACGTCAGTCCCATTGCGCCCCCATTGGTGTTAATTGCCTTTAGCCTTATGACTCTATCAAAAGAACATTGAACCCGAATTTGCGAGATGGGCAGCTAAATTGCTAGCAACAAGCGTGTGATCAGGGCGCTAAATTTCCGGAATACTGAAGAAGGAGCTGAAAATTGAGCGATATGTTAGAAAAAGGGAAAGAAATTTTGTCACAGCAATCTTTCAGCTTACTTTTAGGAGCAAAGTTGGAAGCATTTGAAACCGGATCTGCTGAATTGAGCCTCGAAATTCGAGATGATCTCAAGCAAAACAATGGCTTTGCGCATGGTGGTGTCGTTAGTTATTTAGCTGACAACTGTATTACTTTTGCCGGAGCGTCAGTGTTAGGAAACTGTGTCACCTCAGAGTACAAAGTAAACTATGTTCGACCAGCAATCGGAGATAAATTGATCGCCAGGTCAACAGTCTTATATTCAGGAAAACGCCAATCCACATGTGAATGTAAGGTATACGCCCAAGCAGATGGCGAGGAAAAACTGGTTGCGGTTTCTCTCGGAACAATAACCAAGATTGACGCATCGTAATCTAACCAAGCTCCTCACCGGACGGCCAACGCTCAGCACCTTTGTGGCGGTCTCCGGTGAATGCGGCCTCAATCGTAATTTCCAGCGGCCATTGATTTAAACCTCTCCGATCCGCCTGGAATATAGTGAAACGCATCCCTGTGCGCGATTTCATCTAAATCCCTGTGCCAATACTACTGGCAGTAGCGAATCACATATCCCGCATCCGGTTCACGCCTTGCACCATCTGTTTGATCTGCTGTTCTTCCAGCGACTTCAGCTCTTCCATTAGCTCTCGAGTCTCCTCAATGTCGGCTCTGCCGTACAGGTAGCGGTAGAGTTCGATCACCTGGTCGTGCTGGTTGCTGACGACACTCATGATTTCATCGGGTTCAAGATCCTGGAAAGGCGCGTCGCAGTGCACGCTGTGCAATATGGGGTGCTTGTCCATATAGTCGTAGCACCAGGTATTCAGCGCCCGGGTTTCGGCGGTGTCGACGAAGCCGTCGACGGTCTCCGTGAGTTCCTTCTCGTGCCGCGCCAGGTATGCGAGCAGCATCTGGGAGCGTGCATTCTCATTCTTGCCCGCACAGTGTTGCAGGCAGGCGGCTAAGTTTTTGTGGAACTCACGGGTCCACACCAACACATCCCTCAGGGTCTCGACTTGCACGTTCAGCCTCCGCAGATAAAAGAAATTGGCGCTACCACTATAGCGAAGTGGTTTCGCCCGCCGCCTGACCATCCTCAAAGCGTAGCAAGCGCCCGGGCCAGCCTGTTTGCGGCGGTCATTATTTCAGGCATGTATTTCCACATAAATTCTTGTCTTGTGTAGAATCAACGGCTGACAGCGGACGTATTCAAGAACGGGGCGATCCTAGTTTTGAATTTCCACCTGTTGTTAGCCGTGAATTACGTTTTACCGGGGATTACGATGAAGCAGTGGGTGCTGGCAGTGGTATTGCTGTGTGCCGGTTGTGTGACGACGACCGATCGCAATGTTCAAAATGAGGCGGTCGTCAGCCGCAGCTGGATCAATGCCGATGCGGGCTATCCGCAGAGCCACGCTTCCACACTGGTGCAAACCGAAAGTGGTGCGCTGCTGGCGGCCTGGTTTGGCGGTACCCACGAGCGCCACTATGACGTGGCGATTTATGTGGCCCGCTGGGTCGATGGCGAGTGGCTACCGGCAATGAAGGTCGCCACGGGCCGCGACAGTGCCGGTAACGCGATGCCGACCTGGAACCCGGTATTGTTCCAGTCACCCGGCCAGCCACTCACGCTGTTTTACAAGGTGGGCCCCAATCCCCGCGAGTGGTGGGGCATGATGACGCAGTCTGTGGATGATGGCGTAACCTGGAGCCGCCCTGCCCGGCTGCCCGATGGTGTTATCGGCCCGGTGAAAAACAAGCCGATCACCACCGGTATGGGCGCCTGGCTGGCGCCGTCGAGTACCGAGGACAACGGGCAGTGGCGTTTGCATTTTGAGCAGTCGAAAGACCAGGGCCAGAGCTGGACGCGGACCCCGGAGGTGGACCCGGGCCCGGGGCTGGACGCGATCCAGCCGAGTATTCTCACCTACGCGGATGGGCGCCTGCAGGCGCTGGCGCGTACCAAACAGGGAGTGATGGCCAGCACCTGGTCTTACGACAGGGGCCGGAGCTGGACGCCCTTGGCCGCGATTGATCTACCCAACCCGAATTCCGGCACCGATGCGGTAACCCTGGCCAGTGGCCTGCAACTGCTGGTGTACAACCACGCGGCCCACGCGCCCAACACGCCCGGAAAAGGCCCGCGCTATCCAATGAATATCGCCCTGTCTCAGGATGGTGAACGCTGGTATCCGGTACTGACGCTGGAGGCGGAACCGATCAAGGAGGGCTACGGGTATC
Source organism: Microbulbifer harenosus (assembly GCF_005771435.1). Taxonomy (GTDB): domain Bacteria; phylum Pseudomonadota; class Gammaproteobacteria; order Pseudomonadales; family Cellvibrionaceae; genus Microbulbifer; species Microbulbifer harenosus. Next base: position 328,839 of record NZ_VANI01000009.1, on the reverse strand, counting down.
CGGCGGTGATCCAGACCGATGACGGCCTGGTACATATCTCGTATACCGTCGGACGCAAACGCATTCGCCATGTGGTGGTCGACCCCACCAAATTGACAATGAATCAACAGTAGCGCCCTGCCCGCTTCACTTCTCAGGCATCCTTGTCCAATTTGCGCAGGAAGACTTCAATGATATCCACCGACTGGCTAACGTAGGGTTCAAACAGCCAGTAGGTGTGAATCACTTCGGGAAATTCGTAGTACTGATAGGGAATATCGAATCCCTTGAGTGTCTCTCCGACCTGCTTGTGTCCGAGGGTAAATCTCGGCTGGCCGCTGCTGATGACGAGGGTGGCCGGCGAGGTTTTGGAGAGGTGCGATGTTGGCGCTGCCTGGCGCCACAGTTCAGGCGACTGCTCCCTGTCGCTGCCGAGCCACGCCTGCAGGGGTGATTCCGGATTGGGACGCTCGTGGTCGAGGTTGAGTACGCCGTCGAGGTCGATCAGGGCATTGACGCGCACATCGCTCTTGCCAAACAGCTGTGATGGCCCCGCGTAGGCCAGCAGCGATGCCATATACCCACCGGAAGAGCCTCCCAGCACGGCGATCCTGTCGGTAACGATGCCGTAGTCACTGGCATTCTGATTAAGCCACTGCAGTACATCGTTCACGTCTTCCATGGCCGCCGGATACGGCGCCTCCAGTGACAGGCGGAATTCCGGCAGCACCAGAGTGTAACCGCGCTGGGCGAGCCGGTTTGCCAACGCATACATGTGCGAACGCTGGCCGGAACGCCAGCCACCGCCGTGAATCATCACGATGGTCTGCTGGTTACTGGTTTCCGGCGCGGGCATGAACACATCCAGGTGCAGCTCGCGCTGGTCGACCTGCTTGTAGCGGCGATCGAAAAATACCTGCTGGCCAGCGGTAAAGGTCAATGCGGGCCATTTCAAGGAAGAATCTTGTTTTTTGTAGCGGTAATAGCGCTCTGACGGGGTGTAAGAATCGTCTACCGGTATCGTATTGAGGCTGAGGCTGGGCTGTGCGGTAGCAAGCAGAAACAGCGCGATCGACGCGCGAAAAACGGGTGACATCAAAACGGCCTTAATTTCTCGGGTTATTGCTTTGCTAATGCGACATGTCGCACATACCGGAGCAGTAGAACATCTCTGCGCCCTGCTCTACAACCTTGGTCTAGTAGCCGCCGCTCCACCCGCGCATAAGCTGGGAGGGCAAACGTCCTCTGTGCGGTCTGCTCTCGGCCGTGCGCGCAAATCGTTTGTGCAGTCAAACATAATTCGAATAATGAAGGTACTAGCGATGAACGATAATCAACCGCCCTACAGGGGCGTCCTTACCCTATTCCTGTGTTTTCTCTCCGGGCTCTTTGCCACGGCTGCCAGCGCAGGCAGCTGGCAGCAGAGCCAGTCCATCGGCGGTTTTAATTCTGTGCATGTGTATACGCCGGATTCGGTGTCGCCTATCGGTAATGGCAAGGCATTGCTGATTGTGCTGCACGGCTGCGTGCAGCCCACCAGCAATTTCCTCACGGCAAAACTGGAGGTGGCGGCGGAGCAGTACGGCATGGTGATCGCGGTGCCGGATGCCATGAACAAGGCAGGCTACAGCTGCTGGTCTTACTGGCAGGGCACCAAGTCGCGCACGGCGGGCGACTATAAGAATCTGATCACACTCGCCAATACCATGAGCGGCGACGCCAGCCGCAATATCGACCCGGACCAGGTGTATATCGCCGGCCTGTCTTCCGGGGCATCTTTCGCCAATACCACCGCTTGTCTGGCACCGGATGTATTTGCGGGTATGGGCATCAGCGCGGGCCCGAGTATCGGTACCAGCTCCAACGGCGCTCTTGGTCCCTGTGAAACAGCGGATGTGGCCGCGCGCTGCAACAGCTATGCAGGTAGTTACAAGAGCCATTTCTCCATCCAGATCGCCTCCATTGCCCACGGCGACGCGGATACCACGGTGAACCTCTGCTACAACGAGCAGAATGCCAACGGCATGGCCGGGGTGTACGGCGTCAGCAAGCTGACCGGCACCAATACTATCAGCGAGGGCAGCAGCCGCACCGCGGAGGAAACCCTGTGGGAGGATGGCCGAGTTTCCATGCTGTGGCTGAACGACGTTCCCCACGCCTGGTCCGGCGGCGAAGGTGCCTCCGGCGGTTATATCTCGGCCAACAGCATCAACTACGCCTCCTACCTTGGCCAGTACTTTGCCGCCAACAACAAGCGCGTCGACCGCAATACCGGCCCGGCAGTCTCGAACCTTGCGGCCAGTGAGAACAGCGGCCTGCTGAGCATCAGCGGCAATGCGGTGGATGCCGAGGGCAGCGTGGCCGCTGTGGTCATCACCATCAGCAATCTGGATGGCGGCGCTCCGGTGGTGGTGGAAACGTTGAACGTCTCGTCGGTCGATTCCGCCGGGTACTTCAGCGCAACCAGTTCTGCTCTGGCCGATGGCCTTTACGAAGTGCGCGCTGTGGCTACAGACAACGAAGGTACAGACGGCGATGCCGCCAGCGTTACCACCCGCGTGGGACCGGAACCGGCAGCGAGCGCACCGGTGTTGAGCAATACCGCTGCCAACGTCAATGGCCAGTGCGCCACGGTGACCGGCACGGTGGTGGACGCAAACCAGAACCTGGCCTCCGTGGTAGTGGCGTTTGCCAATGGCTCTGTGAGCGCAAATGTGGCGGGCAACAGCTATTCCGCGCAGGGTTGTAACCTGCCCGGCGGAGCCAATACAGCAACGGTCACGGCCACCGACACCACTCAGCTCGCCAGCCAGGCTAGCGTCAACTTCACCATCGACGCCGGCCAGACCGGCGACTACAACTTCCATATCGGTGCCGGTCATATCACCTGGGGCGTGGGTTATTCCGCCTGTTACCTAGCTTTCGGTACCAGCCAGTTCACCATGCACGAGTACCCATCCGGCAGCGATTGCCAGTGGATTGCCGACGGCAACAGCAGTTGTGCCGGCCCCGTGCAGGCCTGTTCTTCTGGTAGCGGGAGTGGCGGCGGCGAACCGGCCACAGACACCGATGGCGACGGCGTGGAAGACGCGCAGGATAACTGCCCCAACACCGCCAACGCCGGCCAGGAGGACAACGATGGCGATGGCATCGGCAACGCCTGCGACAGTACTCCGGACGGCGATATAACCTGCACCGAGTTCACTGCCAGCAACTACAACCACGTGCAGGCTGGCCGCGCCACGACCACGGGCGGCTATGCCTATGCCGCCGGCTCCGGCGACAATCTCGGTCTCTACAACCTCTTTGTGACCACCACGCTGGCGGAGACAGCGGCTGGTTACTATGTGCTAGGCAGCTGCCCCTGACCCTGCGTAACGTCCTTGATGCAAGTGCAGTAAAGCGAAATCGGCCGTAAAATGTTGACCAGGCCCAGTCTTCACCATGTGCGGAGGCTGGGCTGGCAAAACATAAACCGATCATGCAGCACGGTTGTTTTCGCACCGTCGCCACTGCCATCGAGGACACACAATGCTCAAATTCCTGCTCTGGCTCATTCTGTTCGTTCTCTGCTGGCCACTCGCCCTGCTCGCCCTCCTGCTCTGGCCTCTTGTCTGGTTGATCTCGTTGCCATTCCGTCTCATCGGCATCACCTTCGAAGCCCTGTTCGCCTTCCTGCGCGCACTGCTCATGCTGCCAGCGCGGATGTTGGGCCATAAACCAGCACAGTAGGTAAGGAATACTCTTCGCCCATGACCATTAACAAACGCAATGAGGTACGCAGGATTCTGGTTCTCGGCGGTTATGGAAACTTCGGAAAACGTATTGTCGAAAGTCTGTCTGCTCTCAAGGGTATTACCCTTCTTATAGCCGGGCGAGATGCAGCAAAAGCAGACAAGCTGCGTCAACAGTTGGGTTCAAATAGCGCCAGAGCGGCACTAGAGACAGCCTTGGTGGACATCAATGATTCCGCGTTGACCCGACGGATCCAGTCCCTGGCACCGGATCTGGTAATACACACCAGCGGTCCATTTCAAGGGCAAAACTATCGAGTACCCGAAGCCTGTATCGCAGCTGGCTGCCACTATATTGACTTAGCCGATGACCGCCGCTTTGTTTGCGATATCACCTCGTTTGATGCCCGGGCGAAAGCCCTGGGACTTTTGGTTGTATCCGGAGCAAGCTCTGTACCTGGGCTCTCATCCACAGTCATAGATCGTTTCGCTGATGAATTCTCTGAGCTTGAAGAAGTTGATTTCGCGATCGCACCGGGTAATCAGGCCGAGCGCGGTGCGGCTACTGTGCGTGGCATTCTGTCATATACAGGCCGTCCATTTTTCGCGTTTCATAAGGGAAAATGGGTGAGTATTTATGGCTGGATGAACCCAAGGAAGCTGGACTTCGGCGGAACAATTGGCAAGAGATGGCTTGCAAATATTGATATTCCGGACCTTGAGCTCTTCCCACAACGCTACAATGGCGTCAGTTCTATCAGATTCCAGGCAGGTCTTGAATTACCCATTTTGCACTTCGGCATGGTCGCAATGGCATCTCTGGCTAGAGTTGGGATCGTGAGAAACTGGGCTTCGCTGACTTCGCCCATTGTCCGAGCAAGTGAACTTTTCATACGGTTTGGCACTGATATCGGCGGCATGCAGATAAATCTATCTGGCTTGGATAAAAATCAGCAACGCAAGCGCATTAAATGGACACTGTGCGCCGAGAATGGTGTGGGGCCTTATATCCCAACGATTTCTGCAATTATTCTCGCCAAGAAGCTGATTTCTGGCGATATTGAGGTGAGAGGAGCCACGCCTTGCCTAGGACTATATTCACTGGACGAATTTGATCAGGAGGCTTCACCACTCGGTATTTTTCATCAGGTAGAAAGATAACTTTGGAACATTATTTTCTCCTTAAATTGATACATATCCTGAGCGCTGTTGTCGTTGCGGGCACAGGAACGGGGATTGCATTTTTCATGTTTATGGCAAATCGGTCATCGAATATTGCCGCGATTGCCACCACGGCGCGACATGTCGTGCTGGCAGACTGGCTATTCACGGCGCCCGCAGTGTTAAGCCAGTTCGTAACCGGCGTACTTCTCATGCATAAACTCGGATATTCATTTTCTTCCACTTGGTTTCAGTCCGTCATTGCACTTTTCCTTTTCGTTGGGATCTGCTGGATACCGGTGGTCGTGATTCAATACCGGTTGAAATCGCTGGCTGAGGACTCGTTGGCTTCGGGTGTACTGAATCCGAACTTCAAGAAACTGATGCGATACTGGGTTGCACTTGGTGTTCCGGCATTCGCGTCGATACTGGTAATTTTCTGGTTAATGGTTTTTAAACCATTTCCCGTTGTATAGGTGCCTTTTTGCATTCCAACAACTACTTTTCGGCAAGACTCAGCCTCAGCTTCCTCTGGTTGGCTACGGCCCTTACGTCAGCTTTCTTCGCCAGAAATATCGGCTATGAAGTGTTGGCACACGGCGGAATTCATGGGAGCCTGGCCAGTATCTGTATATGGTCTGGCAGCGCACTGGATTTCTTGATTGGCGCTTGGCTACTCTCTGGAAGACAACTAAAGCTGTGCTATCTCATTCAGATTGCAGTAATCGTCACCTATACGCTTCTTCTGACCTTGATCAAGCCCGATTTCTGGCTCCACCCGTTCGGGCCATTGACGAAAAACATTCCCTTGCTGGTGATGATTTTCTACCTGTACCAAAATGACAGCCATTACCTCAACGACGGGCAACCTAAATGAAACCATTCGGCAGCTGCCACTGCGGCAATATCCCCCTGGAGGTCGCCAGACTCCCGACGGAAGTTACCAGCTGCAACTGCTCCCTGTGCCGGAGATATGCGGGGCTGTGGGCCTACTATGAGCCAAGTGAGGTCAACATCCATTACCAGAACCCTGTGAAAAGCTTTTATATCTGGGGTGACCGGGATATCGAGCACCATCGCTGCCACAGCTGCGGGTGTTTGACGCACCACATCACCACCGATAAATGCCCAGTGAAACGCATTGCGGTGAATGCGCGCATGGCGGCCCCGGAATTGCTGAAGAACTTGAAAATCAGGCAGGTGGATGGCGCATCCTTCTAGGCTGGTTCACAATTCCACTCTGCCCGCTTAAGGAATTTTTGTATGTCCGACGCACAACTCACCCAGATTGTCTGCCCCTCCTGCACTACTCCGAACCGTGTACCTCACCAGCGTTTGGGCGACCGCCCGCTGTGCGGAAAATGCCGCACTCCCTTGATCAGCGGCCATCCGATCAATGCCACAGACGCTAATTTCCGCCGCTTTATCGACAAGAGCGACCTGCCTGTGGTGGTGGATTTCTGGGCAACCTGGTGCGGTCCCTGCCAGCAGTTCGCGCCAGTGTTCAGTCAGGTTGCCGGGGAGATGGCGAACCAAGCAGTATTCGTGAAACTGGACACAGAGGCCAACCAGCAGACGGCGGGCGCTTTTCAGATCCGCTCTATTCCGACACTGATGGTGTTTCACCGGGGTCGAGAGATTGCGCGCCTGTCTGGCGCTCTGCCCAAACCACAGTTCGTGCAATGGCTGGCCCAGCAATTGCCGTAACGCCATCGCCAGTTTCATTTCGCCCTGCGGTTTTTGGGCACGTCACAGTTACAAAGTGGTAATCCGGTTGTGCTAAATCTATGGGGCTGCTCTAAAAATTCATCTCTCGTCTCCCCCGCGAACGCGGGGGTCCAGTAACTGCTGGGTTTCTGGATTCCCGCCTGCGCGGGAATGACGATTTTTAGAGATTCCCTATAGTCTTAATTTACTTCAGAACAGGAGAATAAGATGGCAACACCAGCAAAGAACACGGTATGCCTTTGGTACGATGGTGACGCCGAAGAGGCCGCGCGTTTTTATGCCGATGTATTTCCCGATTCCTCCGTTAACGCTGTTCACCGGTCACCAGGCGATTTTCCATCCGGCAAGGAAGGCGACGTGCTTACGGTAGAGTTCACGATAATGGGTATTTCCTGCCTTGGCCTGAATGGCGGGCCCGCATTCACGCACAATGAAGCATTTTCCTTTCAGGTTGCAACGGAAGACCAGGCCGAAACTGACCGCTATTGGGATGCAATCATCAACAATGGTGGCGAAGAGAGTGCTTGCGGCTGGTGCAAGGACAAATGGGGAACTTCCTGGCAGATAACTCCGATTGCTTTGACAAAGGCGGTGACCAGCCCCGATCGCGCAGCAGCCAAGCGCGCGTTTGAGGCGATGATGGAGATGCGGAAAATCGACGTTGCCACTATTGAGGCGGCCGTCCGCGGTTGACCCAGTCGAACATTCTGACACAGCAATCTCTAAGTCCACTACATAATTATCTGCCGGACACACGATGAATCTACAGAAACTTTTCGGCATAGAATTGCCCATCATTCAGGCGCCCATGGCCGGTGTACAGGGCAATGCACTCGCCGTAGCGGTTTCCAATGCCGGCGGCCTCGGTTCTCTGCCCTGCGCCATGCTCAGCCCGGAAAATTTGAGAAACGAACTGGCGGCGCTCACGAGCCAGACGAACAAGCCTTACAACGTCAATTTTTTCTGTCATGTGCCGCCCGAGCCCGATGCGAAGCGGGAACAAAGCTGGCGAAAAGCACTCTCGCCTTACTTTGAAGAATTCGGGCTCGCCCCAAACGAGGTGCCTCAACAGCCGGGACGCACTCCCTTTAGCGCGGAGGCGGCAGATATTCTGGAGGAATTCAAACCGCCGGTGGTGAGTTTTCATTTCGGCCTGCCGAAGCCGGAATTGCTGGCGCGGATACGCGCATGGGGTGGGAAAATTCTTTCTTCCGCGACGACGGTCGACGAAGCGCTATGGCTGGAGGCACACGGTGTAGATGCCATCATCGCCCAGGGGCTGGAAGCGGGTGGACATCGCGGTTTCTTTCTGTCGAAAGACCCTGCCACCCAGGTCGGCACCTTTGCGCTGATTCCGCAGATAGTGCAAGCAGTGAGGGTACCGGTCATCGCTGCAGGCGGTATCGCCGACGCCAGCGGTGTAGCTGCAGCGATGGCGCTCGGCGCTGCAGGCGCACAGATAGGTACGGCCTACCTGCTCTGCCCCGAAGCCACCACTTCAGTGGTGCATCGGGCCGCATTGAAAACACGAGAGGCCCGCACCACTGCGCTCACGAACCTGTTCAGCGGTGGCGCTGCTCGTGGAATTGTGAACCGCTTGATGCGCGAACAGGGGCCGATGAATGGGCAAATCCCGGAATTTCCTCTGGCGTCAGCTGCCTTGGCCCCGCTTCGCGCCAAGGCCGAAAGCCTGGGCAACGGCGACTTCTCACCACTGTGGGCGGGGCAAAACGTAAGTGGCTGCAAGGAGATTTCTGCAGCCCAGCTTACCCGGGAGCTGGCAGACTATATCCAGAACTCCCGCTGATCATTTTAAAAACAATAACGCTCACACCGCACGCGTTTTTATTGCGACATGCTCGCGGTGTTATGCACATTAACGTGAGGTTTCGCGAAGGTTCGCGGTGGGCCGATCAATGGCGTTTTTACTGGTGTCGCAGCACCGGGAACAATCACAATGGAATTTTCGCCTGGGTTGATGTCGTACAGCGCCGGACCCGCTTTTTTCCAGTTGTTCATAAGCCAGATATTGCCTGACGGATCGATACCACCACCAGTCAAACGGTCCAGCGCATCACTGGTGTAGCCGGTGGGTGGCGATATGGGATCGCCCAGATTGAGGCCTTGCGGACATTTGCCGGAGCCGCAGAAATGGGAAATGGCGGTGTTGCCAAACTGGGTATCTTCGGTGATCCCCTCCACCGGCGACTGGCCAAAATTGAACACCCACAGTGAGTCCGCGCCGTCGATGGCATTGCCCCAAGGCAGGCCGAGCCCCCCTTGGTTTATGATCTGCATCGGCTCGCCGCCATCCGCGGGGAAAAACACAATGGAAGGATTGGGGCCGTCTTGCGGTTCGTAGGGATCCACACAGGGAATTCTCACCCCGCTGGTGCTGTTCACCCACATGTTGCCCTTGCTGTCACCAGAAATACCGATGGGATAGGAGATATCGACCATGGAGGTATCCTTAACTTGGATATCGCCGTCCACGGTGAGCATGTATACCTCTCCGGAGTTATTGCCGGTGACCCAGGCCCGCCCTTTGGGATCTATGGCAATCGCAAAGGGCTTCAGATTCGGCGCCTCCGGTGTTCCCGCACCTGGCAGCGGGAAATTTTTCGCGAGCAGCGGATTGCCCTTCGGTATCAGGGTAATGGTGTCGTTGCCGCAGTTTGCGATCCAGATATTGCCCTCCCTGTCAGAAACTGTGCCCTGAGGCCACCAGATATTGCCTTTTGTAAACCCACTTTCGGGTGACAGCGGCTTGCCGTTGGGCAGAAAGAGAGAAACGCTATTGTGCGTTGCGGGGATTTTTTTTGCCGGGTCCGGGGGAATATTGCCGTTGGCACAGCTCGGCGCCTCAAACCCGTAGTTACCTACCCAAAGGAGCCCGCGGGGATCGAAGGTTACGCCGAATCCGGCACCACTGAGGCCACCGCCGGTAAAGGGCGATCCGGGAAAAGTTTCACCCCAGGGGTAGAACTTCAGCAGGCGCTGCCCGGTACAGGCGAATTCGTCGGGGGCGCGCGGCTTGTAGTTGTTGATGACCCAGGCATAGCCTTTCTCATCAATGGCCACGTTGCCCGGACCGTTCATCAGATTGTCGCTGTCCTGTTCAGAATAGAAACCGCCGGTGAACTTGATAAACAACAACCAGTTGGTTGGTCTCTCGGTCAGCGCCGGCTGGTATAGCGGCAACGCTAACGACAACAGATACACCGGATCGTCTGCCGCAGAAGGATAATTTGGGTAAGCGGGCGATTTCATAATATTCGCGATTGCCTGCAGTACATTGGTCGCCGGTGTTTCGCCCGCGTGGCTGGTTGCGGCAAACAATGCGTGACAGTGAATCGAGTCGGCTACACAGCCGGCCACCACATTGGTCAGAGAATTGAAGGTCGCGAAGGTGGATGTTTCACTGCCGTTAGGGGTGCGGCGCAGCACTTCACCGACTTTGCCCGTTTTCGGGTCGGCCATATTTTCGGCCATTCTTACGGCGTTGAGCATGCCGTAGGTATTGCCGCGAACCCTATCTCCGTGCACAAACTGTGCGAAAGCCGCTCCGGTGGCAACGGTGGTGCGCTCGTTGATAACGACGTTCTCAAGCCTTCCCGCCCCGCTTCCGGACGCGGCCACCAACATGACTGGCCCTTTCTCCGCGATCACAAACAGTACCGGGCGCAGGTAATCGGGTAATTGTGGCGGCATCCAATACCGGAGTTCAAACTCGCCTGCGGCATCGGTGTGCGTGGTTGCGAGGATGCGATCAAACGGCAGGCCGGCTACACGACTGGCGTAAAGCGACACTTTATAGCCGCGCAACGGCGCCCCATTGCCTTCTACTTTGCCCCGGAGTGTTTTGCCCAACGGCAGCCAGTTTCCAATCGGCCCCGGGAAACCTCCATTCTCCCAGTGCTGAGCTGCTTCATGCTGGAGGTTCGCACCGAGTGAAGGCTTAGGGGTTGAATTGCGGTGAACAGAACCCGAAGAATGAGCATCGGCCCAGTTAATCTGCGCCAGGGGCTCTGCCGAGACGCCCGACAGCAGGCCTCCAAGCACCATGGTGAAAACTGTGACAGCTACTGATCTGCCGAATAAAACACATCCCGAACCGACAGAATCAATCATGAACCTCACTCCTTTACTACGCAGTTCACTGTCAGTAATTCCATTAAAAAAAGTATGGCACAGGACGATTTGACGTCCACATGGCGTTGTCCGACCCGGTTGCTCCGGCGATCTTCTGCTGGCGCCTGCGGTCTCTATGCCCCGCCTAATCCTCGCGCTGGGCCGCGCAACCGTGCGACGGGCGACCGGAAGAGCGGGTTGGAATTCCTCGCCATTCCAGCCACATTCCGCTAAATTGCCCACCTCTCGATGCCGCAAGGCAACCGAACCCTCTTGCTGTAAGGAACCCCGATGTATCCACCCTCCTCCACCACCGCGCCGGTCGCGGACGGTGCGCCCGCTCATTCCCGACTCGCGGAAATCGCCCTGGCCCTTGGCGGCTTTGGCATTGGCACCGGCGAGTTTGTGATTATGGGGCTGATGAACCGTGTGGCGATCGACCTCGGAGTCACAGCACCGGAGGTGGGGTATGCCATCAGCAGCTACGCCCTGGGAGTCGTGGTGGGCGCACCGATTATTGCGTTGCTGGCGGCGCGAGCGCCGCGGCGGACACTGTTGATTGTGCTGATGCTGGTATTCGCGGTGGGCAATATTGCCAGCGCCTTTGCGCCTGGCTTCTGGTCGTTTATCGGCTTGCGCTTTTTGGCCGGGCTTCCCCACGGTGCCTACTTTGGTGTGGCCGCACTGGTGGCTGCCGCGGCAGTGCCACCCAATCAGCGCGCACGCGCGGTTGCGCGGGTGATGACGGGGCTTACACTGGCAATCCTGATCGGCGCACCACTAGCAACTTGGGCAGGTAATCTGTTCGGGTGGCAGATTGCCTTTGTCGGCGTGGGTGTGGTGGCGTTGCTGACCGCGTTGATGGTCTGGCAGTTCGTTCCAGTGCAGCCACAGGATCCGGAAGCCAGCCCGACGCGAGAGCTGTCGGCATTGGTCAAACACAGAGTGTTGTTCACTTTGGGGATTGCCGCTGTCGGCTTCGGCGGTATGTTCTCAGTATTCAGTTATGTAATGCCGACACTGACTCAACAGGCGGGTATGGCGGAATCTCTTGGCCCTCTGGTACTCATACTGTTCGGCCTCGGCGCCATTGCCGGCAATCTGCTCGGTGCACGCGTAGCAGACTGGAATGTATTGCGGGCATTTCCGCTGATACTCACGTGGTGCGCCGTGGTGCAGGCGGGATTCTATTTCGCCGCGGATTATGTGTGGCCGGGCATTCTGTTCGTCGGCTTGGTGGGCACCAGTATGGCATTGGGCCCCGCGGTGCAGACACGTCTGATGGACGTGGCCGAGGGTGGCCAGACCATGGCGGCGTCTCTGAACCACGCGGCCTTCAACCTGGCCAATGCACTGGGCGCCTGGCTGGCAGGTGTGGCCATCAACGCCGGCTTTACGTGGTCAATTACCGGTCCCGTGGGCACGCTGTTGGCCATTGGTGGCCTGCTGGTATTTTTTGCCGGGCGTTTGGTGGAAAAGCGCAGCGAAACCGCAAGTGCGGTACCAACGCCGCTCTAGTCAGTCCATACCGTTAATGATCTATATTGTCGTCACTCGATGCGCGGCATTCACCGCGCCGGCTGCTCCCGTTGGTCGCGTGACTCGTTAATTGCCAATACTATTTTTCGCGGTTTTTTGCTGCCATGCCGGGTATTCGGCTTCCAGAAAATTCGCGGGCCAATAGCCGTACCAGCTGTATCCGGTGCGGCGCTCCGCATCCACTTCGGACAATTGATAGACCCGCTTACCATCGCGGTTGGCAAGAAACGGCTCGCTGGTTTCCAGGTCGTAGAACCGCGCCCAGATGGGCTTTGCTCCGGCGTCTTCCACCACAACCAGATCGTAGTCTGCGGCGTGGTAGTCGAAGCGCTGGCTGTCGGCTTCCACCCGATCGATGCGAAAGCCTGCAAGTTTTGCGGATTCCAGCCAGGTGGCGCCGGCGTTTACCGCGTCGACAATCTCTGCGGAGGGATTGTCGATGGACATCAGATATTTCAGCACCGGCACGGTTTCCCAGGCGAGCACGCCGGGCAGTTCATAGGCTCGCCCCTGTGCAGGCCGCAGCGTCTTTTCATGATACTGGCCCGCCCAACCGGTGCGCTTGCCGCCGATACGCACCTGTAAATCCAGCAATAGCGCATCACCTTTGGCGACGGCTTGCGCAGCCCGGTTGCGAAGTGTTCCGTCAATGTAATCGAAGGGATATTTACCCACAGCCACTTTGCGTAGAAAAGTGAGCACACCGGGCATGACTTCGTCGGCGATGGTGATATGGCGGAAATACGCGAGATCGGTGCGATCCGGCGAGTGCGCCCAACCGCCATTTGGGTATTGGCGATCCAGTGTGTAGCGCAGCCCTTTCAGCGCCGCATCGCGGTAGCGGGTATCGCCGGTCTGCTTGAAGGCCTTTGACAGGTATTCAATCTGCGGGTAAATATTACGGTTGTCGAAGCTGGCATCCGCCAGGGATTTGTCTTCAAGAGCCCGTTTGCGCTCATCGGCGGACACAACTCTCAGCGGGTGCTTGTTGGTGGGCCAGCCGCCGCTGTCGCGCTGGTAGAGCAACAGGTTGTCTGCGATGGATTCGATCTGGTTCAGCTCGAAGTGCTCAACGCCAGCTTCGCCGGTCCGGTCGTTCCAGTGTTTGATCGCATCGTAGAAGCCGTCGATGGAGATGGGCTGATACGCCGGCTTCTGCGACTCCGCATTGGCGATGGAGATAAAGCCCGCCAGTACCGTGCCCATTAATGGAAGAAATAATTTGCAGCGATCTCTCGTCATTATTTTTTTCTCTGATTCTGATTATCTGTTGGCTTGCAGCAGCCAGACTTTCTCCAGAGCGGTGACCTTTCCCTTCAGTCCGCCGGGCACCTCCACCGCGTCAACCAGTTGCAGCTGGTATGCACCGCTGTACAGTCGTTGTATCTCCTCGTCACTCACACAAAATGGTGGGCCAGGCTGCAGGTTCTGGTCGTAATCGAAGGAAATCAGCAATTGCGACGCGCTGCCGGTAATCTGCTGTAAATGCGCGGCGTAATCCACCCGCATATTCTCTGGCAATGCCACCAATGCTGCGCGGTCGTAGATGGCATCCACGGAACCCAGAGCCTCACGCTGCAGCTGGAACATATCCCCCACAAAGACGTCGAGATTTTCTGCGCTATAACGCTTCAGCTCCCCCTGCTCAGCAACTTGTGGTGTAAGCGCCAGTTCTGCGAACAGCTGCTGGATTGCCGTTTCACTCAGCTCAGCCCCGGCCACACGGTAACCCTGCTCCAGCAGCCAGCGGATATCCAGGGTTTTACCGCATAAAGGCAGGAACAGACGCGCACCCGGTTGCAAGCCGAGCTGCGGGAAATGTTTCACTAGTAGCGCATGGGCCTCTGGATTGTGAAAGCCGATTTCGTTTTTCTGCCACTTTTGCAGCCAGAAGGATTGTTCCATGGAAATGTCACTCTTCTCTTTTCTCTAGCTCAATCGAGCGCCGCTGTTTCTTCGTCTTCCCGCTTGACCTGTTTGTGCTGGTCCTCACTCAAACCGAATTTCCAGTAACTGGAAATATACCGCATAGAAGGTTCTATCGGTCGCTCGTTGCGGAACAGGTCGCGCAGCTGGCGCATGGTGGAAAACTCGCACGCGCACCAGACGGACACCCTGCCCTCTGGCCAGGCCAGGGCCCTGATCTCGGACAGCAGTTGCCCGCCGGGCGCATTAATATCTCTGCACACTACCCAGTGAATCTCCACCCCGGGCGGGCACTGCAGGGGCTGGCGATCTTCTTCGCTGGTAATTTCAATGATGGCGTGACCGCGGGCATTCTGGGGCAACAGCGCCAGGTTCACACTGATGGCCGGCAGCGCCGTCATGTCTCCCACCAGCAGAAACCAGTCACCTTCGGGGTGGATAAGCTTGCGCGCTCCCGGGCCGCCAACCAGTATTTTATCGCCGGGCTTCGCCTGCATGGCCCAGGCGCTCGCGGGGCCCGGGTGCTCGTGCAGCGCGAAGTCGATGTCAATTTCACTCTCCCGCTGGTGGCGAATGGTATAGGTCCGCATCAGCGGGCGCTGACCTTCCCCCTGGTTGAACAGAAGTTTTACGTAGGCGCTCTCCTGATCTTCGGGGAAGCCATGCAGCCCCTCACCGCCCAAAGTGACGCGCAACATGTTCGGTGTGATCTGGCGGCTGCCAATCACTTGCAGTTCTCTCGGTGCTGGTTTCGGCATTCAGGTTACCTCGGGAATTTCGTTACTCAATTGGAATTACACTCAGGGTCGGCATTGAGATTTGCCACCATTCGGGCACTCAGCTCGGTAAACAGCTGCAACTCCTTCTGCGTCAGGCCGCGAGTCATCCGGGCCGCAGCTTCCCGCTCTGCCGCCAGCAACTGCTGCATGACGGCGCGGCCTTTTTCCGTTGGAAACAGCAGCTGGCTGCGGCCGTCAGTGGGGTTCGGGCGCTTTTCAATCAGGCCGTCATTCAACAGCTCTTTGAGCACCCGGGTGATCTGGGCCTTATCGCGCTGCATACGCCGGGCAATGGAAAAGGCAGTGGACTCGGGATTGCGGTAGATGCCCTTGAGAGCGCGGATATGAGTGATGGGGAGCCCAAGCTCACGCTCCGAAACTTCCGCCCGCAGGCAACATTTATAGCCGTGTGCGAGTCGATGCAGGGTATCGCTCAGGTTTGAACCCGGTTTGTCCATGGTTTCTTCATCTACCGAATTAATTGATATTGTCAACTTATCCACGTTAGGTGACACTGTCAACTAATTTGTTTTATGACTCTTGAGTTACCGAGAAATTTCGCCGCTATAATCGCCGCCATGTCCGATTTACCCATCTATGAGGTGCTGCCAGCGCTGCTGGACACACTCAACATTCACAACAATGCTGTGCTGCAGGCGCCTCCCGGTGCCGGCAAGACGACGGCCGTTCCGCTCGCGCTGCTGGAGAGCCCATGGCTTGCAGAACGCAAGATCATCATGCTGGAGCCCCGACGGCTCGCCGCCCGCTCTGCGGCGGCGCGAATGGCGGAATTGCTGGGGGAACCGGTGGGTCGGACGGTGGGATACCAGATCCGTGCGGAGCGCAAATCCAGCCGCGACACCCGTATCCTCGTGGTGACCGAGGGTATTCTCACCCGGCTGCTGCAGTCAGACCCGGAGCTTGCCGATACAGCGCTGGTGATTTTCGATGAGTTCCACGAGCGCAATCTGCAGGGCGATCTGGCACTGGCACTTTGCCTGCAGTCACAGGAAGTACTGAGGGAAGACCTGAAATTACTGGTGATGTCCGCAACGTTGGACGCAGAGGCCGTGGCCGGCCTGCTGGACAATGCGCCGGTTATCACCAGCGAGGGGCGCGCCTATCCGGTGGAAGTGGAGTATCTACCCCACCCGGAGGTACCCAATGCCCCCCGCCAGCTACCATCACTCATGAGCCGCAAAATACGTGAGCTGATTGAGCAGCACGACGGCAGTTTGCTGGCATTCCTGCCCGGGGTGGGCGAGATTCGCCAGGTGGAAAGCGATCTGCGGGAATCACTGGGCAAGCGCCCCGACATCTTGATTGCTCCGCTCTACGGCGATCTGAAAAAAGAACAACAGGACGCGGCCATCGCCCCCTGCCCGCAGGGTCGGCGCAAGATCGTACTGGCGACCAACGTTGCGGAAACGTCGCTCACTATCGAGGGCATCCGCCTTGTCGTGGATTCCGGTCTCATGCGGGAGTCCCGTTTCGATCCCAACACCGGTATGAACCGGCTAGTCACCACGCAGATTTCCCAAGCCTCTGCCACCCAACGCACCGGCCGCGCGGGGCGCCTCAGTGCTGGCCACTGCCTGCGCCTGTGGAGCGAATCCACCCAGCGCGGCATGGCAAAGAAAAACTCACCGGAAATACTGCTAAGCGATCTGGCGCCGGTGATGCTGGAGTTGGCCAAATGGGGCGTGAGCGATGCGCGCGAGTTGCGCTGGCTGGATCTGCCACCACCGGGGCCAACCGCCCAGGCGCAGGAACTGCTGATAGAACTGGGCGCGCTTGACCGGGAACTGCGTATTACCGGCCACGGCGAAAAAATGCTGAGCCTGGGCACGCACCCGCGCCTTGCACACATGATGCTGAAAAGTGTTGAGCTTGGCCTTGAAGAACCCGCCACCCTACTTGCGGCCCTGTTATCCGAGCGAGATATTTTCCGCGGGGAGCAGCGCTGGGACAGGGATATTCACAAGCGCATGGAAGTGCTGAACGGCACTTCCAGAAACAGCAGCGCAGATTTCGCCGCAATCCAGCGAATTCGCCAGCAGGCAGCATCCTGGCGTGCACAACTGGCCGGTAACGCGCATAGAGCCACCCAGGCACCGGACCCGTACGACACCACCGGTGTACTGCTCGGTTTCGCCTACCCGGATCGGATTGCCAAAAGCCGCCGCGACCGCGAGCGGCGCTTCCTGTTGTCAAACGGGCGCGGTGCGCATTTCTCCCACGACGACGAGCTCGCGCTACAGGGGTATATTGTCATTGCCGATCTCGACGGGCAGGGTCGCGATGCACGCATTCAGCTGGCGGCCCGTATCAGCAGTGAGGCACTGTACGAATATTTTGCCGAGCTCGTCGAAACCGATGAATTTGTGCGCTGGGACAACAGTACCGGACGCGCAATTGCCAGCATTCAGACAAGGCTCGGCAAGCTGGTAATGGAAGAAAAGCCAGCACAGGATATTTCCCCGGCACTTTTAAGCCGCGCCCTTCTGGACGCCATCCGCCAAATTGGGTTGCGCGCGCTCTCGTGGAGCAACGAGGCGGAGTGTATTCTGGAGCGGGTACGTTTTTTACATAGCCAGCGCGAGCATTTTGGTGATCTGGTGGATACGCTGGCACTTCCCGATTGGAGCGACACTGCACTGCTGGAAACAATGGATGAATGGCTGCTGCCACATTTGAGTGGTTTCAGCAAACTGGATCATTTAAAACAACTGGATCTGAAGAACATCCTGCAATCGCAGCTGGAATGGTCCACCCAACAACGGATTGACGAACTGGCACCCAGCCATGTCGCGGTTCCCAGTGGTTCGCGCATCGCCATTCAATACCGCGAAACTCCTCCGGTGCTGGCCGTGCGCCTGCAGGAGATGTTCGGCCTTGCGCAAACACCAGCCATCCTCCATGGCCGCTATCCGCTGATGATTCACCTGCTCTCCCCCGCCCATCGCCCGGTACAGGTTACGCGGGATCTGGCGAGTTTCTGGAGAAATACCTATCAGGAGGTGAAAAAAGAGTTGCGCATCAAATACCAGAAACACTTCTGGCCGGATGACCCCACAACGGCCCAGGCGACCAATAAAACCAAAAAACGCATGGACCACTAACGCCCTGCTCTTCGAACCGGGCGCGCAGGTCGATCACGAAACAGTCAACCTGCCACGCCGGTACCAAATTCGCTTCCGACATTTGCAGACTGGTCATGCAGGTCTGCAACCCCGTCAACATAACGCTCCTGCCATCTCCGAGAAAAATAGCCGCCAAACTTCGGCTTTTTCCCGTACCACTTTCCAAATTGGACAGAACTGGGACGCCACCTTACCGTTTTCCCCGGATATTTTGGGAACCCGTCTTGTTCGACACAAAAAGCTGACGGGCCATCCCTCGCAATAAAAATGAGAAGGCGAAAATGAGAATACGAAAACACCCGGATCTTTGCAGAAACCTCTGCACACTTTTTGCCGGCCTGTGCGCGACGCTGCTGTTTGCCCAGGCCAATGCGACCCTGTTCCAAGCCGAGGACTATAGCGCCTTTTACGATACCACCCCGGGCAATACCGGTGGCGCCTACCGCGCGGACGACGTGGATATCGAGGCCACCAGCGACAGTGGCGGCGGCCACAATGTGGGCTGGGTGGTCGCCGGTGAATGGCTTGCATACAACAATCTGGTCATTCCCAGCAGCGGGCAGTACATCGTGCGTTTTCGCGTTGCCAGTGCGACTGGAGGAACCCTTTCCAACGACCTGAATGGTGGTTCGATTGTGCTCGGCAGCCTGAATGTACCGAATACTGGCGGCTGGCAAAACTGGCAGACCATTTCCCACCAAGTCCACATCGATGCGGGTACTTACAGTCTCGGCGTGTACGCCACTACCGGAGACTGGAATCTGAACTGGATTGAAGTGGTGCCCGCGACTCCGGCCAGTGGTGTTGCAACCATTTATCAACACTGCAATTACACTGGCTGGTCTGCGGGACTCGGGGTCGGCAGTTACAATCTTGCAAGCCTGCAGGCGCTAAGATTCGTGGATAACGATGCATCATCCATACGCGTTTCATCCGGTTACCAGGCAACGCTCTATGCCAACGACAACTTCAGCGGCGCATCGGTAACCGTCACCAGCGACGATAGTTGCCTCAACAACGAAGGCTTTAACGATAACATCACCTCCATCGTAGTCAGCCCCGCAGCCACCAATGGACTGGTATGGGCGGATGAGTTCAATGCAATCAACACCGCTGACTGGACCTTTGAAACCGGCGGTGGTGGTTGGGGTAACAGCGAATTGCAGTACTACACCGCGGGCCAGAACGCTTCTATTCAGTACGACGCCCAGGCGGGCAGTAATGTGCTGGTAATTGAGGCGCGCCGGGAAGACGGCCGCAACTGCTGGTACGGCGCCTGCCAATATACGTCGACCCGGATGATCACCGGTGGGAAAAAGGAGTTCCAGTACGGCCGCATCGAAGCCCGTATAAAGCTGCCGCAAACCCAGGGTATCTGGCCGGCGTTCTGGATGCTGGGAGGTAATATCCGCACCGGTACCCCTTGGCCGAACTCCGGGGAAATCGACATCATGGAGCATGTTGGATTCGAGCCGACACTCACGCATGGCGCCCTTCACGGTCCCGGTTACTCCGGCAACACTCCGATCATGGGCACCTACAATGTCGGGCAGAATGTTGACGCTGGCTACCATGTGTATGCGGTGGAGTGGAACAGCAACGGCATCAGCTGGTTCGTGGACGGCAACAACTTCTACAACGCCTCTCGCGCCCAGGTGGAGCAGTATGGCCCTTGGGCCTTTGATCATCCGTTCTTCATCCTGCTGAATGTGGCGGTGGGGGGAACCTGGCCGGGAAGCCCGGATAGCAGCAGCGTATTCCCACAGCGGATGTATGTGGATTACGTGCGAGTTTACCAGTAATTTTCCGTCTCACAGGAAAATGAAAAACGCGGGCAATGCCCTAATGCCAGTCAGTTAAGCCAACTGACTGGCATTACGGCTACGGCCGCGTTTTCTGCATTCAATAGTTCAGAAACTACAGCTAGGACTGATCGATACCAGTATCGACCGCTCTCAGCGACAGCCTCTCCCCCAGAAATTCCCAGACCGCATCTACTGAACGATTACGGGCCTTGCGCCCAAGGCACACCAAGTGAATCGGAGCGCTCTCTGGATGTCTCCACCGACGCAGAACCGGCACCAGTGCGCCACTCGTAAGTTCCCGCTCAATAATCAATGGGTCAACCTGAATAATCCCCAATCCCATTGTTGCCATTTCAACCAGTGCACTGGCATTGTCCGACGTAACAGCCGGCTCAATCAGTAATGACTCAATAGCGCCAGCTGGTGCCTCGGGATCGACAAATGGCCAATGGTTTGCATTCAGTTGTTGGCTGCGAAAAACCAAACATTGGTGATCCCGCAGTTGGGACGGATCAACTGGCTCACCATGCAATCGCAAATAGGCCGGACTCGCGAAATATCCCCAGGTCTTTACACCAATCTGGCGCGCCACCAGGGAAGAGTCGGGCAAATGCCCGATTCGCACCGCGATATCCACACCGGTCTCGATCAGGTCAACCTGCTGATCATCAATATTGAGGTCCAGGGTAATACGCGGAAACTCAGTTTTCAGCGCAGGCAGTATAGGTAGCAACAGTCGCTGAGTGATCAGTGTGGAACTGCTGATTTTTACCGAACCCGACGGTTGTTGCTGCTGGTCCAGCCGCAATTGCTCCGTATCAAATACCAACTGTTCCAGGGTTGCCGTGGCTTTCAGCAGGGATTCTCCGATTTCCGTCAGTCGCAGTTTTCGGGTAGAGCGTTGCAACAGACGCTGACTGAGATGCCCTTCCAGTTGTGCCACTTTTTTGCTGACCGCTGAACGAGACAGCTGCAAGTGATCCGCGGCCGCCTGGAAGCTGCCGCGCTTGGCAACCTGCTGAAATACATACAGATTGGGTAATTGCAAATGCAGTGGCTCGTCCATTATTCACATCTCCGCAACTCAAAAGATTCCCAAATGGAAACAATCCGTTTCCTTGAACGCCCCTAATCAGAGCGAATTGTCGGAGTTAGAGTGGTCACCGTCAATCACAAGCAATGAGCGTTGTATGAATCAGAAGCATTATTTGATCACCGGGGCGACCGCGGGTATTGGACTGGCAACCGCACGGAAACTGGCCTCTGCCGGCCATCATCTAACCATCACTGGACGCGACACAGGGAAGTTACAGGATGTCGCGGCAGAAATAGCCCAGCTTGGCGATGGTGAAGTTACCACTCAGCTGTGTGACAGTGCTGATATGGCGCAGATCACCGCCATGGCTGCCGCCCTGCAGCGTGACGGCCTTGCTTATGATGGCATTGTGCTGAATGCGGGCATCTTCCTGCCGCAGAACTTCTCTGACCTCAGCGAGACTAACTTTGATCAGACGATGGCGGTCAACTTCAAGGCGCCGCTGTTCACTCTGCACTCACTATTGCCCTGCCTGAATAACCCAGCGAGTGTCGTATTCGTATCATCGCTGGTGGTACACAAAGCCTTCCCAGGTGCCGCCTCATACAGTGCCAGCAAAGCCGCTTTTGAGGCCGCTGCACGGGTGCTCAATCTCGAACTCGCAGGGCTGGGAATTCGTATTAATTCGATACGGCCAGGTGTGACCGCAACCGAAATCCAGCGCAAGGCTGGAATGAGTGAAAAGCAAATCGCAGAACTATCGGGAACCATGCAGGACACGGCACTGGGGAGAATATTGACCCCCGAGGACATGACAGCAGCAATTAGCTACCTGCTGAGCGATGCCAGTGTGGGAATGCGCAACGCCTATCTGGACATAGATGGTGGCTTCGTCTTGTAACGATTCTCCCGCCACGCTGCATTTTTTACGCGGATACCCTAAGACGCTCCTGCGCTATAGGGTATCCGAGTGGGTCCCGGGTTTGGTGAGTTTATCCAGATGGAAGTGATGACCGCTACCAGTCAGTAGCGTAGAAATGGACAGTGCCACCCTGACGGGAGCCGTCCAATCTTGTTATAGTCCGCGCTCAAAGTTGCATCGTTTTGAGAGCACCCACGTGAAACGGATTTTTTCAACCGCTTTTCAGTTACCCGTCTTATTTACAATATGCCTTACGGCATCCCTCACCGCGTGTGATTTTGAGCGCGTACCCAACTTTTACCCTGAAAAAGGATACACCGATCACCCTCAGGAGATGCGCGACTTTGTCGCTGGTCTACGGGGATATGCCCGGGAACTGAAACCTGGCTTTATTGTTGTAGGGCACGGCGCTTTGCCACTGGTAAGCGCAAATGAACGCACCAATGGTACTCCGGACAGTGTGTATATCCGCAATCTGGATGGCCTCGCACAAGACGCTCTCTTTTATGGCCACGATGGTATCGACCAGCCCACAACCGACGGCCGTCGCAACGAACTGCGCAGCTATCTGGACATGGCCCGGAAGAATGGCAATACCACAATCCTGGCAACCGACTTCGCAGTGAGCGAACACAAAATCGACAATGCCTACCAACTGAGCGATGACGCCGACTACCTCGGGTATGTGGCCGACCACCGCGAACTCGACAATATCCCCCTCTACCCCGACGAACCTTACAAGGTAAATCGTCGCGATATCCTGGAACTTGACGAGGCGAGCAACTTCCTTGTTCTGACCAATACCACTCTGTACTCAACTCGCCAGGCGCTGGTGGACGCTCTCGCGGAGACAGATTACGACGTGATTGTGATGGATTTCTTTTTTAATGGAGAAGAATTTACGTCAGATCAGATTCGCCAGTTACAGCGAAAAGCCAATGGCGGATTGCGGCTGGTGCTGGCAACGGTGAATATCGGCGAAGCGGAAAGCAACCGTTACTACTGGAAAAACCACTGGGTATCCAACCCGCCGAACTGGTTGAAAGAAGAGATTTCCGGAAGCGGCCGGTATTACGTCAATTACTGGACTCCCACCTGGCAGAACATCATCTACGGCAGCAGCGGTTCTTATCTGTACAAAATTGCAAATGCTGGTTTTGACGGGGCCTACCTACTGGGCCTGGATGCCTACCAACATTTCCAGAATTGATCAGGTGACTTCCGCAAGAAGGAACATCCGGACACAAAAAAGGCGAACTGAACAGTTCGCCTTTTTTTGTTTCCGACCAACGTCAACGCCGTGAATGCGCGAGCGAAATCAGATGCAATCAGACCAGATCAGTAGTAGGCCTGTGATTTATCCGTGTGGTCGGTGATGTCTTTCACCCCAGCCAGCTCCGGAATTTTCTCTTTCAGGGTTTTCTCTACACCCTCTTTCAGTGTCATGTCGACCATACCGCAGCCCTGGCAACCGCCGCCGAACTTCAGCACCGCGTACATATCTTCAGTAACCTCCACCAGACTGACCTGACCGCCGTGTGAAGCGAGCCCTGGATTTACGTCGCTGTAGAGCACGTAGTTGATACGGTCTTCGATCGGGCTATCGTCGGTAACCTTGGGCATACGCGAATTGGGTGCGCGGATGGTTAGCTGGCCACCCATTTTATCGGAGGAGTAATCTACCCTGGCCTCGTCCAGGTAGGGCACGCTGCGGCCTTCAAAATAGGCTTTGAAGCCATTCAGCTGTACTTCCACATCACCCTCTTTTTCTTCGCCGGGGCGGCTGTAGGCAATACAGGTTTCCGCATTGGGCGTTCCCGGGTTGGATACGAACATACGGATGGCGATGCCCTCGCAGTCCTGTTTGGCCAACAGATCGCGCAGGTACTCCTGGGCGGAGTCGGTGATGGTGACGTTCAATTCTGACGGCTGTGCTGACATAGACCTTCTCAAATAACCGGACTTCCTGAAACGGCGCCGAACGGGAATAACCAACCTCGGCAGTCGGGTATTCTACGCCCATCTGCGCGCGAGTTAAACCAGACCGCTGCATACGCCCCTTAAGTGGGTTCAGCGCACCTGTGAGAGCGCCCCCAGCAGGGCCCGGGCCGTACCTTCCGAAGAAGCTGGATTCTGACCGGTGATCAGGAGCCCATCGGTGCAGATGTGACTCTTCCAGTCGTCGCCTTTGGAATAGTTTGCTCCCCGTTCTATGAGCATATCTTCCACCAAAAACGGTACCACGTCGGTCAGCTCCACCCCCTCTTCTTCGCTGTTGCTGAACCCCGTCATTTTCCTGCCGCGCACCAATGGCTCGCCGTGCTCATCCACCGTATGGCGAAACACCGCCGGGGCATGGCACACGGCGCCCACCGGTTTGCCCGCGCGGTAGAAACCCTGAATGATGACCACGGAACGCTGGTCCTCGGCCAGGTCCCACAGTGGGCCGTGGCCGCCCGGATAGAACAGCGCATCGAACTCGTCCGAATCCACCTCATTCAGGGTCAGGGTATTGGCGAGCGCCTCTTGGGCGATGGGATCGTCGCGAAAGCGCCGGGTCGCCGCGGTCTGGGCATCCGGGGCGTCACTTTTGGGGTCGAGAGGCGGCTGTCCACCCTTGGGGGACGCAATGGTCACATCTGCCCCGGCATCCACAAATACGTAGTACGGCGCAGCGAACTCCTCCAGCCAGAAGCCGGTTTTCTTGCCGGTGTCTCCCAGCTGATCGTGGGATGTCAGAATCATCAGGATCTTCATGGGCTCCTCCCCTGTCGTCATTCCTGCGAGTGTAGTGTGGCAAAGCGACAATGCCGCGCCAGAAGCTCCGCTAGAACGGTCGGTTACAAGGTTATGCATACTCGGTATTGAACGGTGGCTGCGGCGCCGAAGAACACCGGCAATTGTGCTAAGATTGCCGCCCTTTTGGTCCCCGTTTTAAGGAAATATCCATGTCTCAGCAGTCCCGCGATCAACGTCTGAAACAGCTCTACGCCGCCCTGGGCGAGCGCATCCTGATTCTGGACGGCGCCATGGGCACCATGATCCAGCGGGAGAAACTGGGCGAAGCGGACTACCGGGGCGCGCGCTTTGCGGACTACCCCTCTGACATCAAGGGCAACAACGATTTACTGGTGCTGACCCAGCCAGACCTGATTGAGCGCATCCACCGGGACTACCTCAAGGCCGGTGCGGACATCATTGAGACCAACACCTTCAACGCCACCCGCCTGTCCCAGTCCGATTACGATATGGAAGACCTGGTGCCGGAACTGAACCGGGTTGCCGCGCAAGTGGCGCGCCGTGCGGCGGATGCTCTCTCTACGCCGGAGAAACCGCGCTATGTGGCCGGGGTACTGGGACCGACATCGCGCACGGCGAGCATTTCTCCGGACGTGAACGACCCGGGTGCACGCAACGTGACCTTCGATGAGCTGGTGAAAAACTACATCGAATCCACTCATGCGCTGATTGAGGGCGGTTCCGACATCATCCTGATCGAGACCATTTTCGACACCCTGAACGCCAAGGCAGCGATTTATGCGGTGCACGAGGTATTCGACCAGCTCGGCTTCGAATTGCCAATCATGATTTCCGGAACCATCACCGATGCCTCCGGCCGCACCCTGTCCGGCCAGACGACCGAAGCATTTTATTACTCGCTGGCGCACGCCAAGCCGCTTTCCGTCGGTCTGAATTGCGCCCTCGGCGCCACCGAGCTGCGCCCCTACGTTGAGGCGCTGTCCGGCGTGTGTGCGGAATATGTGTCCGCCCACCCCAATGCGGGATTGCCGAACGAGTTCGGCGAGTACGACGAGACGCCGGAGGAAACCGCGTCTATCGTGGCGGAGTTCGCGCGCAGCGGCTTCATCAATATTCTGGGGGGCTGCTGCGGCACCACTCCCGATCACATCCGCGCCATTGCCGACGCCGTGGTGGACATTGCCCCGCGCAAACTGCCGAAGATCAAGCCGGCTCTGCGCCTGTCCGGTCTCGAACCCTATGTGGCCGACGAAAACGCGCTGTTTGTGAACGTCGGCGAGCGCTGCAACGTCACCGGCTCCGCGCGGTTCAAGCGTCTGATCATGGACGAGGATTACGATACCGCGCTGCAGATCGCCGCTGCCCAGGTGGAAGACGGTGCGCAGGTGATCGACTTCAACATGGATGAGGCGATGCTGGATTCCGTCGCCGCCATGCGCCGCTTCCTCAACCTGTGCGCCACCGAGCCGGATATTTCCAAAGTGCCGTTCATGGTGGACTCCTCCAAGTGGGAGGTAATCGAAGCGGGTCTGCAGTGCATCCAGGGCAAACCTATCGTCAACTCCATCAGCCTGAAGGAAGGCGAGGAAGAATTTGTCGAGAAAGCCCGCCTGTGCCTGCGCTACGGCGCCGCGGTGGTGGTGATGGCCTTCGACGAAACCGGCCAGGCGGACACCTACGAGCGCAAGATCGAGATCTGTAAACGCAGTTACGACATCCTCGTGGACAAGGTGGGTTTTAACCCCACAGACATCGTGTTCGACCCGAATATTTTCGCGGTGGCCACCGGGATCGAGGAGCACAACAACTACGCGGTGGATTTTATTGAAGCCACCCGCTGGATTCGCAAAAACCTGCCGGGTGCAAATGTCTCCGGTGGTGTTTCCAACGTGTCGTTCTCCTTCCGCGGCAACAACCCGGTGCGCGAGGCGATCCACTCCGTATTCCTGTATTACGCCATCAAGGCCGGCATGAATATGGGTATCGTTAACGCCGGGATGCTGGAGGTTTACGACGAGCTGCCCGCGGAACTGCGGGATAAAGTTGAAGACGTCATCCTGAACCGCAACGACAACGCCACCGAAGCGCTGCTGGATATCGCGGAAAAATACCGCGGTGACGGCGCCGCAGCCGAGCGCAAGGAAGACCTGGCCTGGCGCCAGTGGCCGGTGAACAAGCGCTTGGAGCACGCGCTGGTAAAAGGTATTAACAACTATATCGAGCAGGACACCGAGGAATCGCGCCAGCAGGCCAGACGCCCGCTGGACGTGATCGAAGGCCCGCTGATGGACGGCATGAACGTAGTCGGCGACCTGTTCGGCGAGGGCAAGATGTTCCTGCCGCAGGTGGTGAAATCCGCGCGCGTGATGAAACAGGCCGTGGCCTATCTGCAGCCCTACATTGAGGCGGAGAAAACCGCAGACAGCAAACCCAACGGCCGCATCCTTATGGCCACGGTTAAGGGTGATGTGCACGATATCGGCAAAAATATCGTGGGTGTGGTGCTGGCCTGTAACAACTTCGAGGTGATCGACCTCGGAGTGATGGTGCCGGCAGAAACCATTCTGCAGACCGCGAAAGAAAAACAGTGCGACATTATCGGCCTCTCCGGCCTGATCACGCCGTCGCTGGATGAAATGGTGCACGTGGCCGCGGAAATGGAGCGCCAGGGCTTTGATATCCCCTTGCTGATCGGCGGCGCCACCACCTCCAAGGCGCACACCGCGGTGAAGATCGAACCCCAGTTCAAACGCAATCAGGTGGTGTATGTTGCCGACGCCTCGCGCGCGGTGGGGGTAGCCAGCAACCTGCTGTCTGACGAGCTGCGTCCGAACTTCGTTAAAGGCGTACAGGAAGAGTACGTGAAAGTGCGCGAGCGCACCGCCAACCGCAAGCGCAACGACCCGCGCCTGAGCTATGCGGACGCCCTGAAGGCGGGCCCGCAGTTTGACTGGGCCAACTTCCAGCCCAAGGTACCGAACAAGCCAGGCCTTACCGTACTCGACGATTTCCCGCTGGAAAAGCTGGTGGACACCATCGACTGGACCCCCTTCTTCATCTCCTGGGATCTCGCCGGTAAATACCCGGCAATCCTGAACGACGAAGTGGTTGGTGAAGCCGCCACGGATCTGTTCAAGAATGCCCAGACCATGCTCGCGGACATCATCGACAACAAACGCCTCAAAGCCCGCGCGGTGTTCGGCCTGTGGCCGGCCAACGCCGACGGCGACGACATCGTGGTCTACACCGACGAGAGCCGTACCGAGGAGCGCGCGCGCCTGCACCAGATGCGCCAGCAGGTACAGAAGCGCGGCGGTGACGGTTTGTGCCGCTCACTCGCGGACTTTATTGCCCCGGTTGGCTCCGGTGTGGCGGATTACGTGGGCGGCTTCGCCGTTACCACCGGGATCGGTGCGGATGAACTCGCCGCACAATACGAAGCGAAGCACGACGACTACAGCTCAATCATGGTGAAGGCGCTGGCGGACCGCCTGGCGGAATCCCTCGCCGAGTACCTGCACCGGGAAGTGCGCCGGAATTACTGGGGCTACCAGCCGGATGAGACACTCAGCAATGAAGAGCTGATCAAAGAGGCGTATTCCGGTATCCGCCCTGCTCCAGGCTACCCTGCCTGCCCCGACCACACCGAAAAGGCCACTCTGTTCAGATTGTTGAATGCAGAGGAAAATGCCGGCATCGAACTGACCTCCAGCTTCGCCATGATGCCGGCGGCGGCAGTCAGCGGCTGGTACTTTGCCCACCCGGAGTCCAAGTACTTCAATGTGGGCAAGATCTCGCGGGATCAGTTGGAAAGCCTGGCCGAACGCAAGGGCATGCGCGTGGATGAGCTGGAGCGCTGGGTGCGACCGAACCTGGAAGATTAACGACCCTCAATTTGTAGACCTGTTGTAGGAGCCTGCCTTGCAGGCGAATGGCGTTCGGTGTCACCGCTTCGCGGTGTTCGCCTGCAAGGCAGGCTCCTACGGTTGCAGGTTGGGGTATCTGTAGGAGCCTGCTTGCAGGCGAATCGAGGATCGGTTTCACTACTTCGCAGTGTTCGCCTGCAAGCAGGCTCCTACAAAGGCGCGGTGAGAAGAGGAAGGCATGGAAGAGAAAGATAAGAAACCATCATTCGGCCAGGTAGTACTCAGCACCCTGGCCGCCGCGATCGGCGTACAGTCCGACAAAAACCGGGAAAGGGATTTCAAGGGCGGCAGTATCAAGACTTACATCGCCGCAGGGGTGATCTTCACCGCCCTCTTCGTGATCGCTCTGATCCTGGTGGTGAAAACGGTGTTGAGCAATATGGGATAAGCCCCAGAGCTCAACTTCGAACAGCTAAGGGATCGCGAAAAAACGTAGCAAGCGAGTGGCCGAGCTGGCGTCCCAGCACAGCCAGGACGCCGTCAGGCGCTCGCGCAGTATTTTCTGTGATTCCTATCCTTGGGAGGCCACCCAGAAAATACAGGTGCCCACGAAGATGGCCACTAACGCCACCGCCGCCAGGGCGTCTACCAGGTTATCGCTATCGTCGGATACAACTACTACTTCTCGGGCTGCATGATCGCTCATCGGAATACTCCGTCACTCAAGAACTCATTATTGTTTTTAAAGGTAGCAGTACCGCGGAAAAACGGCGGTTGCCCAAGTAGACCAAATCCCCGCAGGGGGCGCAACCGCAGGGCTTTCCGGGTTCCACGCTGCCACCACCGGCTTATAACCAGCAGTTACTGATTTAGCGAAAAAAATTGTTATTTTTCGTATAAGGCGGCTGGTATGTTATGCGCCATCTCAGGGTGGCTGATAGGCTCCAGAAGTCCCGTTGGACACTGGCCAGGCACCGGGAGTCGGCGTAAAAAAGCAATGGAATCAAGCTCTTATGTATCAATACGACGAACAGGATCACAAGCTGGTCCGGGAACGGGTGGCCCAGTTCCGCGGCCAGACCGAGCGCTATCTCGCCGGTGAGCTGAGTGAAGAACAATTTCTGCCCCTGCGCCTGCAGAATGGCTTGTATATCCAGCGCCTGGCGCCCATGCTCCGCATCGCCGTGCCCTACGGGCTCCTGAACAGCACCCAGGTGCGCCGCCTAGCTCATATCACCCGCAAGTACGACAAGGGCTACGCCCATTTCACTACTCGCCAGAATGTGCAGCTGAACTGGCCGAACCTGGAAGATGTGCCGGATATTCTCGCGGAGCTCGCGGAAGTGGAAATGCACGCGGTTCAGACCAGCGGCAACTGCATCCGCAACACCACGACCGACCAGTTTGCCGGCGTTGCCCGCGACGAGCTGGTAGACCCACGCCCCTACTGCGAATTGATTCGCCAGTGGTCCACCTTCCACCCGGAATTCGCCTTCCTGCCGCGCAAATTCAAGATCGCCGTGTGTGGCGCTGAAGAAGACCGCGCCGCCATCCGCGCCCACGATATTGGCGTACAGATCGTAAAGAATGCCCAGGGCGAAACCGGATTCCAGGTGTTTGTGGGCGGTGGCCTTGGTCGCACCCCGATTATCGGCGTTGCCATCCGCGACTTCCTGCCGGAAGTGCACCTGCTCTCCTACCTGGAAGCCATTGTGCGCGTGTACAACCAGCTGGGCCGCCGCGACAACAAGTTCAAGGCGCGCATCAAGATTCTGGTAAAAGCACTGGGTGCAGAAGAATTTGCGCGCCGTGTGGAAGCGGAGTGGGAGCAGATCAAGGACGGTGCCGACGAACTGCCGCCGGAAGCCATCGAGTGGTCCAAGCGCTTCTTCCCACAGCCGGCCTACAAATCCATCAGCGGCGACCACGCGGAAGCCGTACTGCGCGATCAGGCGGGCGCCGACAAGGCCTTCTCCCGCTGGCTCGAGCGCAACACCTTCCCGCACCGGGTACCCGGTTATCAGGCTGTGACCCTCAGCACCAAGCCCACCGGCGTTCCCCCGGGCGATGTCACCGACCGCCAGCTGGAAGCCATTGCCGACCTGGCCGACGAGTTCAGCTTCGGCGAAGTGCGGGTCACCCACGAGCAGAACGTGGTACTGGCGGACGTGGAGCAGGAACGCCTGTTCGAGCTGTGGCAGGTAGCGCGCAAACACGGCTTCGCCACCCCGAACATCGGAACCCTTACCGACATGATCTGCTGCCCCGGCGGCGACTACTGCTCACTCGCCAACGCCAAATCCATCCCGGTGGCGGAGGCGATCCAGCGCAAATTCGACGACCTCGACTATCTCTACGATCTCGGCGACCTGCACCTGAACATCTCCGGCTGCATGAATGCCTGTGGCCACCACCACATTGGCCACATCGGCGTCCTCGGCGTGGACAAGAAAGGAGAAGAGTTCTACCAGGTACAGCTTGGCGGCAGCGCCAACGAGAAAGCGGCACTCGGCACTGTGCTGGGTCCCAGTTTCTCTCGCGATGAAATGCCGGACACTATCGGCAAGATCCTCGATGTATTCGTGGAAAACCGCCAGCCGGAAGAGCTGTTTATCGACACCTATAACCGTATCGGGCTGCAGCCATTCAAGGAGCGTGTGTATGCCAAAGCCAGCTAAAACACCTGTCGGCGCACAGCCGGAAAATCCAGCCCGCCTGATTCTGGACGGCGCCGTGGCTGAAAACGAATGGAACCTGCTGCCCCTGGATGCGGACACGGAAATCACCGCAGCCAGCCTTGCACCTGGCAAGGTCATTCTGCCGCTCACCGTATGGTTGGCACTGCGCGGTGACCTTCAGGCCCGCAAGGGCGAAATCGGTGTATGGCTGGACAGCGACGAAACCGCGGATCTGATTGGCGACCACGCCAGTGAGCTGCCTCTGATCGCCGCGCACTTTCCGCTGTTTACCGATGGCCGCGCCTTTACCGCCGGCCGTCTGTTGCGCCAACGCTATGGCTTCACCGGCGAGCTGCGCGCGGTGGGCAACTTCATGCGCGACCAGTTGACCTACCTGAAGCGCTGCGGCTTCAATGCCTTTGCCTATCAGGGCAACCAACCACTCGAAGGCCTACTGGAATCGCTGCAGGACTTTACCGACAGTTATCAATCCGCCGTGGATCAGCCGCTGCCGATCTATCGCCGCCGCGCACTGGCCTGAGGTTTGTCGCGATACAAAAAAACCGGGCGCCTAACGCCCGGTTTTTTGCTTTCCAGCTCGGCGCGATTCACTGCGCCTTGAACGGAGCCACTGTAATAAGCTTCCAGTTGTTCGCCGATTCTGCGAAATACCAGTTCCAGATTCTTCGGTAATTCAGGTTTCCGCGGCGTATCCATCACCGAACCCTCGTGCGAGCAGACAGGAAGCGAAGGGGGCGACACCTCAACGTTCTTCGCCGATGAGATCCCGCGCAGGCGATTTGAATTCAACGGTGCACTCCCGCGCCACCAACATTCCCGCCCCCCGCGAACTCACTGATAGTAGCGCAGTCGCCATTTACCACCAGACTTCTGGCGCAACGTTTTCCTTTTATGGCATGTATAAACTCTTGTTTATTCCGCGCTCGCTATTCTTTCGTCACAACTTCTCGCATTGATCGCTAGATCACGCCCTGCTCCCGCAGGCGCTCGATCTCGTCGTCGCCAACCGATAATACCGTCTGCAGAATCTCCCGGGTGTGCTGGCCGAGTACCGGTGGGGCCTGCTCGTACTGCAGGGTCGATGCAGAAAAGCCCAGGGGATTGCGCACGGTTTTTACCCTGCCGGCGATCGGGTGATCCTGCTCCACCACCATACCTCGCGCCTGCACCTGCGGATCGGCAAACACCTGCGCGAGAGTATTGATTGGCCCACAGGGCACATGCGCATCGCTCAGTTTTTCCAGCCACCACGCGGCGGGCTGCCGGCGTGTCGCCTGCTCGATCAGCGGCACCAGCTGATCGCGCGCCGCCACCCGCGCGTTGTTGCTCGCATAAGCCGGGTTATTCGCGACCTCGTCGAGGCCGGCGATCGCGCAGAATTTCTGGAACTGGGCGTCGTTGCCCACCGCCAGCATGAAGTGGCCATCGCTGGCGGGCACGGCCTGATAGGGAACGATATTCGGGTGGGCGGTGCCCTGGCGCTCCGGGCTTTTGCCCGAGGTCAGAAAATTCTGGGCCTGGTTCGCAAGCCACGCCACCTGGGTATCCAGCAACGCCAGATCGATCTGCTGGCCCTCGCCGGTTCTGTCGCGGTGTATCACCGCGGCGAGAATGCCGGAGACGGCATACATTCCCGTCATCAGATCCGCTACCGCCACGCCCACTTTCTGCGGGCCAGCACCGGGCTGGCCCTCGGGCACGCCAGTGAGACTCATCAGGCCGCCCATACCCTGGATCATGGCGTCGTAGCCTGCCCGCTTTGCATAGGGCCCGGTCTGGCCGAAGCCGGTGATGGAGCAGTAAATGATTTTCGGGTTTATCGCGCGGACGGCGTCGTAATCGAGACCGTATTTTTTCAGGCCGCCGACCTTGTAGTTCTCCAGCAGCACATCGCACTGCTTTGCCAGTGCGAGGATCAGTTGCTGCCCCTCGGGACGGGTGATATCGACAGTGATGGACTTCTTACCGCGGTTGGCACAAAGGTAATACGCGGCCTCGCCCGTATCCTCCCCGGCAGAATTCTTCAGATAGGGAGGCCCCCAGTGGCGGGTGTCGTCCCCCTTTTGCGGGCGCTCCACTTTGATGACTTCCGCACCGAAATCCGCCAGCACCTGGCCGGCCCATGGGCCCGCCAGAATCCGGCTGAGATCGAGAACCTTGAGGTGTGCCAACGGACCGGCCATAACTACTGCTACTCCTAAAAAGTGATCACAAATTCGGGCGCCTACAGTAACAGCCTTGCCGCAATAAAACAGTACCGATTGGTCTAAAACTGGAACGACCGTACAATCACAACAACGCAACCCGGATTGCGCATCCAAAATAATTCATAACAGGATAGCGAGATGACCGATACCGCGATGACTCAACAGCAGCGGGAAAATGGAGCGCGGAAATTCCGCAGCTTCCGCGACTTCTACCCCTACTACCTGCAGGAACACAGCAACCTGACCTGCCGCCGCCTGCACTTTGCGGGTACCAGTCTGGTGATCGTACTGCTGCTTACCGCCTTATCCACTGGCCTGTGGTGGTACCTCGCGGCGCTACCCATCGCCGGTTACGGCTTTGCCTGGGTCGGGCATTTCTTTTTCGAGCACAACCGCCCCGCCACATTCAAACACCCGCTCTATTCCCTGTGGGGCGACTTCATGATGTATAAGGATATGCTGCTCGGAAAAATAGAGCGCTGAGCGCCTCTCAAGAAAGCCCATATTTACGCAACTTGTTAGCGACAGCGGTGTGGGAAATTCCCAACCGCCGCGCCAACTCCCGGCTGGAGTGATGAGAGGCCGGCATTTCCGCCAGTACTTCCGTCAGAATCGTCCGCTCTACTTTTTCCATCTGCTCCGGCAGACTCAGCCCCCGCCCCCAGTCTCGCCATGGCAGGAGCTCTTCACCTGGCAGCCCCGGCAAATCCCCCAGTGCCAGCTCCCCGCCATCCCGTTCCCGCCTATGCGCCAGAGCCCCCTGCAAGTGTCCGCGAAGTCCGGTGAAATTGGTCGGCCAATCGTGCCGTTGCAGCGCGTGCACTACATCTGCCGGCAGTGACGCAGTCCGGTCGCCGAGGTTACGCAGAATGATATGCGCAAATTTGCCGATAGCCGGTCGCATGGATCGCAGCGGTGGCAGGGAAATGGCATTGGCGGCCAGCAATTGCCGCAATGGCAGGTACACGCTGTCGAGTGAGCGCGCCGAGACAACCAATCGCGGCAGAAATCGCCCGTGCAAAAGGCGCTCCGCCAGACTGCGCTGTGCATCATCCGGCGCAAGATCGAGGTCATCCACCAGCAGCACGGCGGTTTCCGCCATTGCCGCCGCCTCAGCCACTTTCAGGGGCGTAAACTCAGCACCGGTGAACTGACGCACCTGCCCATATTCCGCCAGTGGACTGAGGTAATAGGCGGCGCCGAGAAAGGTACTTTTGCCACTGCCGCGTTCTCCCGCAATCAACAGCGCATCCCGCAGAGGCGCGAGTTGCTGCAGGCGCAGGCAGCAGTCCCGGCGACGGTCTATATCCCAGAGTACGCTGGGCGGCGGCGGCTCTCTTGATGGGTCCCTCTCAGGCGCGTCTTCCCGCTGCTGCAATGTCAGTACCGCACCCGCCAGGGAGCGCACTTCACCTGGATCGTCGGCCAGCGCTATGGGAGACCAGTCGAGCAGAAAATCGCGTCCACGCATGGTCACTGGAAAACCATAGCGCGGCGCGGTGATTCCCCGCAGCAGCTCCTCAAGCTGCAATCGGGGCAGGAAGCGCTGCAGGTGCATGCCGGCCACCTGCCCCTGGCTCACCCCGAAGGCCCGCGCGGCAGCAAGGTTGGCTGCCACAATGGTGCCCTCCCGGTCCACAGACAGTACAGGAAAGGCCACGTGACGCAGCAGCGTATCGAGTTCAAAGTGTCGGCGCTCGGAGGGAATCAGGGCGATCCGCCGCACCTTCCGCACCCCCGGAACCCGGTGTAGCGCCCGCTCGATGGATTGATACTGCGTCATCAACAGACCCGGCGCCGACAGATAGACCTTGTCCCCACTGTCACCACCAATCTCGCCACTGCGAACACTTATCCGAAAATCGGTGAATATCGCCATTATTTCCTGAAGAATGCCCAGGCGATCGCTACAGGTTATCTCTATTCTCACAACAGCCCCGTAAAGAAATGTTTACAGGCAGTGTAGCCACCAGTGGACTCTACCTTCAAGTTCCGAGCTCCCCCCACTGCCGAACCGGTGCCCGGGTGTCTAAGAATAGAGAGAGCGAATAACAACAGACGAGGCGGCACGACCGTGACCGCCCGCAACGGAGAACGCCATGAGCAGCGCCAAAAAGCCCAGTAAGTACGTCGCCCGCGAGCCCGATGCCAGCGGCTTTATTGAGTACACAGAGCTGGAACACCAGACCTGGCAGCGCCTGATCAAGCGCCAGTTGGAGGTGGTCCCAGGGCGCGCTTGTGACGAGTATCTACAAGGTCTCGAACTGCTCGACCTTCCCCGCAATCGCATTCCACAACTGGAAGAAGTGAGCACGGTACTGCGTCGGGAAACCGGCTGGGAGTGCGCGCGGGTGCCCGCGTTAATCGGCTTCGAGACCTTTTTCCGCCTGCTTTCCGAACGCAGATTCCCGGTGGCCACCTTTATCCGCAGCCCGGAAGAGTTCGACTACCTGCAGGAACCGGATATTTTCCACGAGATCTTCGGCCACTGCGCCATGCTCACCAATCCGGCGTTTGCCAACTTCACCCAGACCTACGGCGAACTCGGGCTGCACGCGTCTCCCAAAGAGCGCGCCTACCTCGCACGTCTCTACTGGTTCACCGTGGAATTCGGCCTGCTGCAGACCAACGATGGCCTGCGCATCTATGGCGGCGGCATTCTCTCCTCGCCGAAGGAAACCCTCTATGCCCTGAGCGATGCGCCAGTGCGCGCGGACTTTGATGTGGTGGATGCCTTGCGCACCCCCTACCGCATCGACATCATGCAACCTATCTACTATGTGCTTCGCGACCTGGAAAACCTGCAGCAGCTCACCGAGATCGACCTGATGGCGCGCGTGCGTGAAGCCATCGCCGCGGGCCTGTTTGAGCCCATGTTCCCGCCGAAAGAAGCCGCCTAGGGCTTCAGAAAAACTACTGCGCAGGCGTCTGGCGGCGTCCGGCGGTGCTGGTGCGCCAGCCCGGTCGGCATGCTCATGTATGACCTATACACTCCGCTGCCTCCGCTCCGGCGGCCACCACCAGTCGCCCGCTCGCTACGTTTTTCAGAAACCCTTTACCTTTTCCAAGGCACAATTTTCCAACATCCCCCTGTTGTTTGGCCGGGCATTGCCCGGCTTTTTTGATGCGATAAATATATGGAGAAAATTCCACTACTGATCCGTCAGATCAGAGATTATCGTTACCGGCATGATACGGGGCACAGCAAAGGATTCTTCCGAGGCTCACCAAAGTCGGATCTCGCTGCGCCCACCAAAATTAGTGGGGTATTTTGTTGCTAAGGATGGTGAAATGGAGCCACTTTATGGAACGGATCCCCGCGTTTTCGGGAGATGTGTAGCACTATGTCCTCACTCGACGCGATTGATCGACAACTTCTTGCCATCCTGCAATCTGATGTTAGTCTCTCCATCGAAGAGCTGGCCGAGCGCGTGGGCCTTACCAAGACCCCCTGCTGGCGCCGGATACAGAAATTGGAGAAGAGCGGCATCATCCGCCGCAAAGTGGCACTGCTGGATGCTGAAGTGCTCGGCCTGCCGGTTTCGGTGTTTGCCCAGGTAAAGACCAACCAGCACAGCGCGGAATGGGCAGATTCCTTTTCCAGCGCCATGGCCGACTTACCGGAAGTGGTGGACTGTTACCGCATGGCGGGTGACTACGATTACATACTCCGCGTCGTGGTCAGCGACGTAGCCGCTTACGACCGCTTCTACAAAAAGCTGATCGCACACACCGGAATTTCCGATGTAGCGTCCAATTTCGCCATGGAGCAGATCAAAAGCTCCACCGAACTGCCCATACCGCCGGGCGACTAGTCCAGCTCAAATACTGATTAATCTGCCCGCAGGTGATCCCTGCGGGCGCAGTCATTTGAGGTTGTCATGTCCGTAAACGGTTCATCAGAAGCCGGTACCAAAACCGAATCCCTGCTCCAGCGCATCCGCGACAATGTGATTGGCGAACGCATGCCGATGCAGACACCATTCGGCCAGCGCCCGCTGATTTACGCCGACTACACCGCTTCAGGCCGTGCGCTCCGTTTTATTGAAGACGCCATCCGCAACCGCGTGTTGCCCTGGTACGCCAACACCCACACCGAAACCTCCGCCACCGGCCGCCAGACCACCGCCTTTCGCGAACAGGCGCGCGCGGCGATCCGAAAGTCCGTCAATGCCGGCGACGATCACGCGATCATATTCTGCGGCGCCGGCGCCACCGCCGCAGTCAACCGTCTCGTGGACTCCCTCGGCCTGCGCACAGACTGTTACCGTCG
This sequence comes from Microbulbifer harenosus, assembly GCF_005771435.1. Lineage (GTDB taxonomy): Bacteria > Pseudomonadota > Gammaproteobacteria > Pseudomonadales > Cellvibrionaceae > Microbulbifer > Microbulbifer harenosus. The sequence goes on along the minus strand of NZ_VANI01000009.1, from coordinate 291,151 downwards.
GTTCGGCGGCAGCACCGCACAGATCCCCGACGACAAACGCCCAGTGGTTTTCATCGGCCCTTACGAGCACCATTCCAACGACCTGCCCTGGCGGGAGTCCATAGCCGACGTCGTCACTATCCCGCTGAATGCCGCCGGCGGAATCGACCTCGAAGCACTGCAGAATGCCCTCGACCAGTACGCCGCGCGCCCACTGAAAATCGGCAGCTTCTCCGCAGCCTCCAACGTCACCGGCATCCGCACCGACGTCAACGCCGTCACCCGCCTGCTGCACAAAAACGGCGCCCTGTCTTTCTGGGACTACGCCGCCGCCGCGCCCTACGTCAGGATTGATGTGCGGGGCGAAGATGAACTCAGCAGCAAAGATGCCCTGTTCATATCCCCGCACAAGTTCGTCGGCGGCCCCGGCACTCCCGGCCTGCTCATCGTACGCCGCTCCCTGCTGCCCCAGAACCAACCCGCCGTCACCGGCGGCGGCACCGTCTCCTGGGTAAGCCCCGGGCGCCACACCTACCTGCCCGCCGGCGAACGCCGCGAAGAAGCCGGCACCCCCGCCATCGTCGAATCCGTGCGCGCCGGCATGGCATTTGCCCTCAAAGACCAGGTAGGTGCCGATGTTATCGAAACCCGCGAAGCCCACTGGCTCGCCCGCGCCTTCACCCGCTGGAGCACCAACGAAAACATCCAGATCCTCGGCGGCACTAGCGCCGAACGCGTCAGCATCGTCTCCCTGCACCTGCTGCACGACGGCAAACCCCTGCACCACGGCTTCGTCGTCGCCCTGCTCAACGACCTCTTCGGCATCCAAGTCCGCGGCGGCTGCTCCTGCGCCGGCCCCTACGGCCACCACCTGCTGCACCTCACCGACGAACAGAGCACCGCCATCGAACAACTTGTCAGCGAAGGCGAAAGCATCCTCAAGCCGGGCTGGGTACGCCTCAACTTCAACTACTTCCTCGATGAAGAGACCGTCGACTATCTGATCGACGCCATTGAACTCATCGCCGAACACGGCCACCGCATGCTGCCCTACTACCAGTACGACACCAGCCACGGTGTATGGCGCTATCAGGGATTGAAAGCAGACGATCCGCTTGCGCTGTGTTTTGACACAAATATTTCAGCTCCGGAAAAGCTCGACACACCCCTGAGCGAATTTATCCGGCAGGCGCGTCCGATTCTGGAAAATCCGCCGGGAGAAAAATGCGAACAGCCGGTCCTGTCTGAAAAAGGTGAGAGTTTGCGCTGGTTCAAACTTTGATTTGTACCCAATACTTACGGAGTGCGTAACTCAAAAATGAAGGTCAAGCGTCAGGTACCCATTTTCAGAAGCGTCGCAAACAGGGACGTTTGCGACGCAGCTTACATGGATGTATTGAAGGGGGGCGCCTAGCTCGGTTCTGAAAATGGGTACCTGACGCTTGACCGCCACAGTGGCAAGCCAGAGCACCGAAACTCGCAGAGCCCATTGAAAAGCCTGCCAATCCACAACCATAATGCTCGAACAACGTAATTCTCCAGTCTGCTACAAGGACGCGCAGTGCCCGAGACCTCCCTGTTCCAGTCGTTTTTCCTGATCTTCAGCGGCGCCGCCATCGTCGCCTCACTCGCCCTTTGGGGACGGCAACCCTTATTAGTCGCCTACATCGCCCTCGGCGTCCTGCTCGGCCCCTCCGTCCTCGGCATCATCGACAACGTCGCACTCATGGCCGAAATGTCCAGCATCGGCATCGTCTTCCTGCTGTTCCTGCTCGGCCTCGACATGCAGCCCAAAGCGCTCATCTCCGTCCTGCGCAAAGCCACCTTCGTCGGCATCATCAGCTGTTTGATATTCCTCGGCCTAGGCTACGCCATCGGCAAACTCTTCGGCTTCACCAACACCGAATCCTGGGTCATCGGCATGGCCATGATGTTCTCCAGCACCATCATCGGCATCAAACTCCTGCCCACCACCGTACTGCACCACAAACACCTCGGTGAAATGATGGTCGGCCTATTGCTGTTCCAGGACTTCGTCGCCATCGCCTGCCTCATGATCCTGCTGAGCGGCAGCACCGGCACCGTCGACTTCCCCCGCCTCGGCATCTCCTTCGCTGCCCTGCCCCTGCTCATCGCCCTCGCGTGGGGCGCTGTTCGATATGTATTGCAGCCACTGCTGGCAAAATTCGACCGCTTTCACGAATACGTCTTCCTGCTCGCCCTCGGCTGGTGCATGGGCCTCGCCGAACTCGCCGAAGTGGTGGGCCTGTCGCGGGAAATCGGCGCCTTCATCGCCGGCATCACCCTCGCCACCAGCCCTATTTCGCAATACATCGCGCTCAGCCTGAAGCCGTTACGGGACTTCTTCCTGATCCTCTTCTTCTTCAGCCTCGGCGCCCAATTCCATCTCGACATGGTCCCGGAAATTGCCCTGCCGGCGCTGGTGGCTGCCGTCGCAGTACTCACCATCAAACCGGTTGTATTCCGCTATTTGCTCGGGCAACAGAGCGAGAGAACCATACTCGCGTGGGATATCGGCTTCCGCCTCGGACAGATCAGTGAGTTTTCGCTATTGATTGCGTATCTGGCCATGAGCCAACAGTTGATTGGCAGCGCTGCGTCGCACCTGATCCAGGCGACGGCGATTCTTACCTTCCTGGTCTCTTCTTATATCGTGGTTTTGAATTTTCCCAATCCCATTGCGATCAAGGACCATTTGCGGCGGGATTAAGGCATTTTTGGGAGTGCCGCTCCGCAGCCCCTCTTTGGAGTGTTGATGCAGGCCCTGTGGCGGCGGATCACTGGGTGGCTGCTTTCAGGACCGCTGTGAATACATCCCTGTACGCTCTGTCGCAAACGTCCCTGTTTGCGACAGTCCTGAAAGCAGCCACCCAGCGCTCCACCTTCGATTCCAATTTCATCACTCCGTAAGCGCCATTGCTAACGAAGTGCATAAAAATGAATTGAAGGGAAAGTGCTGGGTAACCCTTTTTGAAAGCGTCGGAAACAGGGATGTTTCCGACGCAGCCTACAGGGATGTATTCATGGCGGTTTCAAAAAGGGTTACCCAGTGCTTTGCCGCCACCACGCCAGCCCAAAGCACAAACGACGCGGAGTGAAAATCAGGAAGCTGGGCGATTCAGAGTTCGTCCTCTCATCATTCCAAACAGCGCCGGAATATCCCGAGAAAACATCAGATACAGACAAGGGACTAACAGTAGAGAAATCGTAGTGGCAGCGAGGATTCCATAGCCAAGAGAAATCGCCATTGGAATCATGAATTTCGCCTGCACCGAGGTTTCGAAAATCATCGGCATCAGACCACAGAAGGTCGTCACCGTAGTGAGAATGATCGGACGGAAACGTCGTGCAGCGGCCGCCTTGATGGCATCGGTGATCGGCATACCCTGCTCCCGCAAACGGTTCCCGTACTCAATCATCACCAGCGTATCGTTGATCACCACCCCCGCCAGTGCCACCATCCCCAACATACTCACCATACTGAGCCCGTAGCCCATCACCAGGTGCCCCAGCAACGCCCCGATCACACCAAACGGAATCGCCACCATCACCGTCAGCGGCTGAATGTAACTCTTCAGAGGAATCGCCAACAGAAAATACAACACCGCCAACGTCAGCGAGAAGGTAACACCGAGAGAGGAAAGCCCCTCCCGCTCCTCCGCCTGACGCCCCTCATAGGAAAGAGAAAGGCCCGGATACTGCGCGCGCAGCTGCGGCATCACACTCTGGTTCAACTCATTGATCACCAACGCCGCCTGATCCGCCGGCTCCACATTTGCCGTCACCGTCATCACCCGCCGCCCCTCGCGGCGATTGATGGCCGCGTAGGCGCGACCCTGCTCGATTTCTACCAGATCTGGCAGCGGCAACCAGAGACCGTTGTCCGCGCGGATCATGATGTTGTTTACATCATCAAGGGTTACCCGCTCCTGCTCCGGCAGCCGCACCATCACCTTCACCTGATCGCGCCCGCGCTGCTGGCGGAAAGCTTCCGCACCGTAAAGCGACGCGCGCAGCTGGCGGCCGATGTCTTCGGCGGCGAGGCCGAGGCTTTTTGCGGTATCGGTGAGGGTGAGGTCGAGCTGGCGCTTGCCCTGGGAAACGCCCGCGTCGATATCGCCCACGGCGGGAAAGCCTTTCAGAGCCTCCGCCAGTTGCTGTGCCGCCTGTTCGAGCAGATCCGTATCGGTGTGGCGCAACTCCACAGTTAGTGCCGGCCCCGCGCCGGGGCCGCCGCGGTCGCTGGCAAAGCTGGAGCTCAGTGCGCCGGGAACCGGGCCCACGGCTCGGCGCCAGCGGCTGACAAATTCGCCGGTGGTGATCTCGCGCTGATCGCCGGGGGTTAGGTAAACGTCTACTTGAACCGAGTCATCGCGGATCAGTCCGCGCATACCGATGAAAATGCCCTCGCGACCAGTTTCCTCAAGAATCTCATCCGCCGCACTCATGATCTGCTTGCGCGCGCGATCCAACTGCGCTTCCGCGGTGCCCGGCGGGAAAGTAACTTCCACGCGCCCGGAATCCCGTTCCACTTTCGGCATCAGGGTAAAACCCATGCGGCCGCTGGCGGCATAGCCGGTCATGACGATCAGGATCGCCACAGAAATCGCAATGGTGATATAGCGGTGGCGCACACACAGGTCCAGTGCGGGCTTGAAGCGCTTTTCGACAAAGCGGTCCAGGCTGCGGGCGATCATTTTCTGGCGCGCGGCAAAGCGGCGCGCGGCGCGGCTCTTGTAGCCGCGTTTGGAGTGCGCGAGGTGCGCGGGCAGGATGAACAGCGCCTCCACCCAAGAGATGACGAACACCGCACCCACCACATAGGGAATCACCCCGAATATCTTGCCCATAAAGCCGGGTAGCTCCATCAGCGGGATAAACGCGACGATATTGGTGAGAATCGCAAACGTCAGCGGTACCGCCACCTGGCGCGCACCGGCCACCGCGGCCTCGAAATTGCTGTAGCCGCGCTGGCGCCATTCGTGAATGTTTTCCCCGGCGATGATCGCGTCATCCACCACGATGCCGAGCGCAATGATGAACGCGAACATGCTCACCATGTTGATGGAAATATCCATCGCCGGCAGGAACAGCAGTGCACCGAGAAAGCTGGTGGGAATGCCCAGGGTTACCCAGAACGCGAGACGCAATTCGAGAAACGCACCGAGCACCACGAACACCAGCAGCAGGCCGAGGAAGCCATTTTTCAGCAGCAGCGCCAGGCGCTCCTTGAAAATTTCCGAATCGTCGTCGCGCACACTTACGTGAATGCCCGGCGGCAGGGTCTCGCGCAAATCCGCCAGCACCTCGTGGGTGGCCTCACTGACGCTCATCGGGGTCTGATCGCCAATGCGGAAAACATCGATACCGGCCGCGGGCTCGCCGTTGAAAACCATATTGCGAGGTTCATCCACCAGCGCGTCGCGAATGCTGGCGATGTCCCGCAGGCGCACGGTGCCGCCCCCGTCCGTACGGGCTACGGCGATCTCGCCGAACTGACGCGCCCAGTCCTTGCGCTCGGTCACCCGCACCAGAATCTCGCCCGCTTCCGATTTCACCCCGCCCGCGGGAACGTCGACGGCGGCATTGCGTACCAGCGCGGCAATATCCGGCAGCGAGAGGTTGTAGCGGCGCAGATCGTCGCGGTCGACTTCGATCGCCACTTCGTAATCCTTGACTCCATAGGCCTCAAGCTGGGTAATGTCCGGATGTGCTTCGAGTTTGTCATACACCTGCATGACAAACTCCCTGAGGGTGCGTTCATCCACGTTGCCGTGTACCACGATATCCAGTACATCGCGCTTGCGCTCCGCCAGGCTGACCTGGGGCCGTTCGATATCGGAAGGAAAGGTGCTGACGCGGTCGATGGCCGCCTGCACATCCTGGAACACTTTATTGCCGTCGGCGTCTTCGTCCAGTTCCAGCGTCAGGCTCGCACTGCCCTCCCCGGCACTGCCGCGCAGCTCCTTAATGCCCACAAGACCGGTAATGGCCTGCTCGGCCGGCACCAGCACCCCGCGCTCCACCTCTTCCGGGCTGGCGCCCGGATAAGAAATGTTGACGGTGACCATGTCGAGGCTGAAATCCGGGAATACCTCCTTCTTGATCGAGAAGGAGAAAAACAGACCGCCGATCAGGAATACCAGCATCAGCAGATTGGCGGTGACGTGATTGCGGGTCATCCACGCGATGGCACCGTGGCGGGTATCCACCGGCGGGCGGCGGCGCTTGCCGTCATACGCTTCGATGTCGTGATTGCTGCTCATCCGCGTTCACCGTCGGTGCCGGCCTTGCGGCTTTTCTCACTGGGTTCCGGTAATGGCGGAGGGCTCGACTCTCCCTGATCCTCGGGCGCAGACCTGCGTGGAGACACTTTCTCCTCCGGCAACGCTGACGAACCCGGCTGCCCGGACGGACGGCTGCGCGCTTCTTCCGCGGTGCGCACGGGCATATTTTCCGTCACACTGGTGAGGCGCGTGGTCACCAGGGTTTCACCACCGCGCAGGCCACTTTCCAGAATCGCGTATTCCCCGTCGAAATGGGAAACCTCCACCGGCTGGATATGAATCCTGCCATTCTCCACCACCCAAACCTGGTTGCCGTCCTGCAGTGCCGTCAGCGGAATACGTACCTGCTGGCCCTTGGCGCGGCCGGTAATTTCCACCCGTGCAAGGTCGTTCAGCAACAGCTGCGGATGGGACGGGTTTTCAATGCCCAGCGGATCGTCCAGTTCTACCAGTACCCGCGCCAGACGCCCCTGTTCTTCCAGCACCGGAATCACCCGCACAAAACGCCCCTGACGGAACTCGCCTGAAGGCCACTGGCTGCCACGGATGCGCACCTGCGCTTGCGGCGTATTGAGCTGCGGAAGCTGGCTCGCCGGCACTTCCACTTCGATCTGGAAACGGTCCGCACCGGCGAGGGTATACATCACCGTGCCCGGGGCGACGCGGTCGCCGATATCGACACTGCGGGAAACCAGCAGCGCATTGAAGGGGGCAGAGATACTGGTCAGGCGCAGGTCGCGCTCCGCCAGCCTGAGCTGCGCTGCGGCAGCATCGACGCGGGCGCGCGCGGCGGCCAACTGGGGCTCACGCAGTACCAGCGACTGGTCCGCATCTGGCAGCGAGTCGCCCAACAGCTCGAACTCCTCCTGCGCCACTTTGCGCTGCCCCTGTTCCTGTTGCAGTTCTGCGCGGCGCTCGGCGAGGGTACTGCGCGCAGTCTGCAGCGCAAGCTCGTAGGGTTCGCGTTCGATACGCAGTAACAGCTCGCCTTTTTTCAGGGTAGAGCCGGGTCCCAGATCATAATTGAGCCACTCCACGCGGCCGTCGACCTGCGGCTGCAATTCCACCAGTTCCCGCGCGCTTACCTTGCCCAGAGCGCGCACCGTGAGCGGGAACTGTCCGTACTCGGCGAGGGCCACATCCACGGTCAGTGGTGGTGCCTTCCGCTCCCCCCGCTGCATGGTGGGCTTTTCCCGCAGCAGCCAGCTTGAGAGCAGCGAAGCCAGCACGATCAGCAGCACCGGAATGGCAATGCTCCAGTTGATTTTGTCCAGCAACGGATACTTCGACATCAGTTGTTCTCCGCCCGGTAAACTTCCAGCTCTACCGCCGCGGGCGCGGGCAGATCGTCTGCCGGCAGTCCCCCGGAAAGCGCTCGGTACAGTGTTACCCGGTTTTCCAGCAGTTCGCGGCGCGCTGTCAGCAGCTGCCGCTCGAGAGATTGTTGATTATTGGTGGCGGTCAGTACATTGAGAAAATCCACCGTACCGCGGCCGTAGGCGCGCCGCTGGCGCACAGTGATCTGATCCGCCAGCAGCGAGCGTGTTTCGAGATGCCGCAGGCGTTCGCGAATAGCCTCTTCATTGATCAGCGCTTGCTCCACCTCCGACAGTGACTGCATCACCGTATTGCGAAACGCCGCCCAGCGCTCCTGCTCCACCGCCTTCTGCTGGCGCTCGGCGGCGGCCAGATTGCCGCCATCAAAAATCACACCGTCGATGGCCGCGCTCAGATTCAACAGCCAGTCTTCGGCAATATCCGAAAGCGAACGACCGCCACCGCTGAAAAACAGGCTGAGCGTCAGTGCCGGCAGGCGCTCCGCCCAGGCCTGGTCCGCCAGGTAATGCCCCTGCAGCAACTCGCGCTGGGCGCGGCGCACATCCGGCCTGCGCAGCAGCAACTCCGACGGCACACCCGTGGCGGGCAACGCGGGCAGATCCGGCAGCGCCTCGCGCTGGTGAACAAACGCCGGCAACTCCTCCCCACTGGTGCCGAGCAGTGCGGCCAACTGGGTCAGGAGAATCCGGGCGTCCGCGCGGCTCTGGTCCAGCTCCTGCAGTGACTGCTGCACCAGCTGTCGCTGCTGCAATACGTCCGCCGCTGCGCCGACACCCCCGCCAAATCGCAACTCCAGCGCACGCAGGGTTTTGCGATTGATCTCCAGCTGTTGAGCGAGCAGGCGCTGCTGCCCCCAGGCTTCCTGCAGTTGCATCCAGACCCCGGAGACTTCCGCCACCAGGGTCAGCGCCGCGATCTGCAGGCTGTCCTCCTGGGCCAGGCGCGCCGCCTCCGCCGCGCGCGCGCCACTGCGCACCCGGCCCCACAGATCCACCTCGTAACCGGCGGCAAGGCTACCGCTCCAGCTGTTGCCTTCGTTCTCGGCACCGGAAAAATCAAAGTCATTGGTGGAAGCACGGCGCTGCTCGGTATTTTCCAGGGTACCGGTGAGACGCGGCCAAAAACCGCTGCGCGCCTGGGCCGCGGCGGCATCGGCCTGCTGCAGACGCCAATAGGTGGCCTGTAGGTCGGGATTGGCAGCGAGCGCCATGTTCACCAGCTGATCGAGCTCGTAATCGCCAAAGCTCAACCACCAGCGCTGATCCGGCGCAAGTGAACCCGAAGCACTGAATTGCTGGGGCAACCCGAGAGTCTGTTGTGGCAGCTCAGGTGGCAGCGGCTGGTTGCCGCAGGCAGTCAGGGAAAGCGCGCCCGTCAAGGCACCCACTAAGGTCAACTTCGGCAAAAAGCCCATAATTTCTATTCGAAATAACCGCATTTACCCATTATCGAAATTTCCACCGGGGCGCCAAGGCGTTTTACGTTTGTTTACCTGCCGGCGAGAAAACGACCATCCCGCATAATCCGCTGCAATCCACCCGCAAAAAAGTGATCACATTATCGAAGTCCCGGAACAGGTCGGCTATGATGACCCGGTATTCGAACCGGACGCGGCGCCACTTCGCTTCCGCGGAGCACCTTGCCTTCGCCGGAACCCGAGAGTCGCCGGCCATTTGCCTAAGATTGAACAAAGAGAGATGGGCTGCCCCGAATGCGCGGCGAATGCCCGAAATCCGCAAACCACAAACCGCACGGACCCGAACCATGAGCAAAAACCAGCCTTTGGCGCACTGGGACGATATCCTCCTGCTGGATCGCCAGCTCTCCGACGAAGAACGCATGATCCGCGACACCGCCCGCGAGTACTGCCAATCCAAACTGATGCCGCGGGTGCTCGAAGCCAACCGCCACGAGATTTTTGACCGCGAGATCATGAATGAGATGGGCGAGTTGGGCCTGCTGGGCTCCACCATCGACGGCTACGGCTGTGCCGGCCTCAACTACGTGTCTTACGGCCTGGTGGCGCGCGAGGTGGAGCGCGTCGATTCCGGCTACCGCTCCGCCATGAGCGTGCAATCGAGCCTCGTCATGCACCCGATTTACGCCTACGGCAGCGAAGCCCAGAAAGAGAAATACCTGCCCAGACTCGCCACCGGCGAATGGGTGGGCTGCTTCGGCCTCACCGAACCGGACGCCGGCTCCGACCCCGGCGGGATGAAAACCCGCGCTAAGAAAGTAGACGGCGGCTACCGCCTCAGCGGCTCCAAGATGTGGATCACCAACAGCCCGATTGCCGACGTTTTTGTGGTCTGGGCCAAGGACGACGAAGGCGATATCCGCGGCTTCGTGCTGGAAAAAGGCATGGAAGGTCTGAGCGCGCCGAAGATTGAAGGCAAGTTCTCCCTGCGCGCGTCCATCACCGGCGAAATCGTGATGGACAATGTCTTCGTCTCCGAAGACCACCGTTTCCCCGATATCAAAGGCCTCGGCGGTCCCTTCGGCTGCCTGAACCGCGCGCGCTACGGCATCTCCTGGGGCGCACTCGGGGCCGCCGAATTCTGCTGGCACGCGGCACGCCAGTACGGCCTCGACCGCAAGCAGTTCAACAAGCCGCTGGCCCAGACCCAGCTGTTCCAGAAAAAGCTCGCAGACATGCAGACCGAAATCGCCCTGGGCCTGCAGGGATCACTGCGGGTTGGCCGCCTGATGGACGAACAGAAAACCGGCTTCGACCCCACGATGATCTCGCTGGTGAAACGCAATAACTGCGGTAAGGCCCTCGACATCGCCCGCATCGCCCGCGATATGCACGGCGGCAACGGTATTGCCGATGAATTCCATGTGATCCGCCATGTGATGAACCTGGAAGCGGTGAACACCTACGAGGGGACGCACGATGTGCACGCGCTGATTCTGGGGCGTGCGCAGACTGGATTGCAGGCGTTTTTCTAACATTGCTTGATCAGCACCACTTCGCGTGATGCGAAGGTACTGATACCGGGCGCCGCCTTGTAAGACCTTCCGCGAGAGGGGCCGAAGGCGCCGCGAATACATGGAGCGGCCGGGCCACCTCGCGGAAGAGCCCCCATGGATGGGTTAAGGGGGGGCGCCTAGCCCGTGTCTTACAAGGCGGCGCCCGGTAGCAGTACCGCCACACCGCTCCATTCAAGCCGCCGCGCACTCTGTACCTTCTTCCCAAGTCCCACCATAATCCTCCGCTGACTGTAAACCTACGCGTGAATTCTTCTCCATGGAACAACTGCTGTACTGGTGCGACCTGATCGGCATCGTCGTTTTCGCCTTTACCGGTGTACTGGCGGCCGGTCATAAGCAGATGGACCTGTTCGGCGCGGTGGTTCTCGCCTGCGTGACCGCCGTTGGCGGCGGCACCACCCGCGACATCATTCTGAATGTGCCGGTTTTCTGGCTCACCGACAGCCACTACCTGTGGATCGCCGTGGCCACCGGGATCATCAGCTTCTACCTCATTCGCTACCTGCAGGTGCCCATGCGCCTGCTGATGATCGCCGACGCCGCCGGGCTTGCGGTTTTTGTGGTGATCGGCACCCAGAAAGTCCTAGATCTCGGCCACTCCCCCGCCATCGCCATCGTCATGGGCGTGATGACCGGTACCTTTGGCGGCCTGATCCGCGACATCCTCTGTGGCGACATCCCCCTGCTGCTGCGGCGCGAAATTTATGCCACCGCGGCCTTGAGTGGCGCCGCGGCTCTGGTGATACTGGACGACATCGAGGCTCTGCCGGGCAAAGCCGTCGTGGCGATTGCGATCCTCGTTACCCTGAGTATCCGCCTCGCGGCGCTGCGCTGGAACCTGTCCGCGCCCATTGCCCGCATCGGCCCCAGACCCGGCCCCTGAGCGCCGGGAAACCATCAATCCAGACGTACCCGATTATGCCCACACGCTTTTCAGCAGCCGCCCTGACACTGTTTTTCTCTCTGGTTCTGTTCGCCACCACCGGTTGCGCCCCCGAAGAAAAGTCGGCGCCCCAGAACGTCAGCCGCCTGATTCCAAAACCCTGCTGGTTCGATACCGAGAGCAATTGGCCGACCACCCAGTGCTACATGATGGAAGTGCCGGAAAATCACGCCAAACCCGCCGGGCGCAAGATCCAGTTTCCGGTAGTGCGCTTTTTCGCGAATATTACCGATCCGGATAAAGAACCGCTGCTCCACCTGGGTGCCGGCGGCCCTGGCGCAAGCATGGGACTGGAACCTGAGAATGCCAGCGATTGGCTGTGGGTCAACTACGCCGGCATGAGTGTTGAAGACGGCCGCGACCTGATCGTTATCGACCCCCGCGGTACCGGTATGGCTTCACCAAGGCTTGCCTGCGACGAGTTCATCAAAGACGCCGACCTGGCATTTACCCGCAATCTCAGTACGGACGAAGAATCACGGGTATTCACCTACAGCATGGAGCGCTGCTATAGCCGGCTGAGTGAAACCGCCGATCTCGCCCAGTACAACAGCGCTGCGGTGGCCAAAGACGTCGAAGCCCTGCGCCAGGCGTTGGGCGTTCCCAAACTGAATCTGTACGGCGTGTCCTATGCGAGCCGCTACGCGCTCACCGTCGCGCGGGATTTTCCCGACTCGGTGCGCGCCATGGTGCTGAACAGCGCGGTCTTCCCCAACATTATCTACACCCAGCAACTGCCCCAGGATGTAATCGCTGCCTACCAGCGCGGCATCGACTACTGCAGCAAAGATGCCGAATGCAACAAGCGCTATCCGGATCTGAAGCGCCGCCTGGAGGCCGTGGTGCAGAAGCTGGACGAATCACCACTCACGGTGGACACCGGCAATATTCATCCGAGCAAATCGTACCCCTTCGTGCTCTCCGGTCAGCGCCTGTTGCGAGTTCTGTTCCAGGCGCTGTACAACGAAAATTTCTACAAGGAATTGCCGGCCATCATTCAGGAGCTGGAGTCCGAACAGGCAGAGCTGCTGAAACCCGCCATTGCGAATTTCATGGGTCTGGTGCTCGACCCCAATTTTGGCGACGCCGCCGGTATCAGCCACTTCTGTTACGAGGAAGCGCCTTTTGTGGACTTCGAGCAGGCACGCCAGTCGGCGGCCACCAGCGGCACCCTGGGCGGCTCGGTGCGCTCGGACATCGACATGATGCAGATACAGTGCCGTATCTGGGCCATTCCCTCGGCGGCCCTGATCGAATCCCGCGCCATCAAAACCGAAGTGCCAACCCTGGTGATGCACGGCGCACTGGACCCGGTACTCTCCGCCGAAGACGCCAACACTGCGCGCAAAAAACTGCCGAATCACCAATGGCTATTGTTTCCCCAGCTGGCTCACGATGTTATTTCCGCGAGCGACTGTGCCGAACAGGCGGCCGCCGCATTCCTCAATGAACCACTACAGCCCGTAGCGGAAACGGCGGCCAGCTGCCGCAGGGAAGAACTGGCGCAGCAGGCGGAGCTTGAGAAAAAAATCGCGGAACTGGAAGCAGAGCGCGCAAAACAGGAATTGAACTCAGAAGACGAAACGGCGGTCTCGCCGCGGCCCGAGGAAGAAAAGACAGTTCAGTCCGCAGAAGAAAAAGAAGAGGCGCAACGGCTGCGACAGACACCCGCCGGAAGCCGCTATTCGGAGGCACACTGAGCTGGACAAATCCGGTTCGGGGACTTAATTTGGCCCCATAACGATTAGAAAAAAGCAGTAGCTATGAACTATCAGAGTTTGGTTGAAGCCTCCGAACTGGCACTGTTGCTTGCGCAGCGGGCGCAAGGCAGTGACCAAATCGTCATTCTCGACTGCCGCTACGATCTTGCGGATACCGGAGCCGGAAAGCGGGCGTTTCTCGATGGCCATATACCCGGAGCCCGCTACGCCAGTCTCCATCGGGACCTGTCTGCGCCCTGCGCGCGCTACGGCGGCCGCCACCCCTTCCCCACCGCGCAACAATTTGCAGAATTTGCCCGCGGCGCCGGCATCAGTGCCGAAACCCAGGTTGTTGTCTACGACGATCAGCGCTTCGCCTTTGCCGCGCGCGCCTGGTGGTTGCTGAGATATTTCGGGCACGAGAGAGTCGCCATCCTGAATGGCGGTTTCAGCGGGTGGAAAGCGGCGGGATTGGACATCGAAACCGGTGTGGCAATACCCACCGCAACAGGCAGTTTCTCCGCAACCGCCAACGCTGACCAACTCTTGCATTACGAGGACATCTATCCGCACCTGGAAAATCCGCCCTGGCAACTGGTAGATGCCCGCGATAACAAACGCTACCTGGGCAATGAAGAACCGATCGACCCCATTGCAGGCCATATTCCCGGAGCCGTCAACAAACCCTGGCAGGGTGTGACCGACGACAATGGCTATGTTAAACCCCTGCCCGTGTTGAAAGAGCACTGGCAAAGTATTCCCGCCGACGACGACATCGTGTGCTACTGCGGTTCGGGCGTAACCGCCTGTGTCAATCTGTTTTCACTACAGCTGATCGGACGCAAAGCCCGGCTCTACCCCGGCAGCTGGAGCGACTGGTGCGCACACATCCTGTATCCGCGCACTGAGTCTTCTGATACCTGATCAGCGCAGCAGGCAGGCGCCGGTACCGGCAAGACCACAGTAGCCGCCGGGATTCTTGGCCAGATACTGCTGGTGATCCTCTTCCGCGTAAAAAAACTCCGGCGCGGGGCGAATCTCGGTGGTGATGGCTCCGAACCCTTTTTCCTGAAGCGCCTGCTGAAAGGCCTTTTCTGACGCCTTTGCCTGGGCTAACTGCTCATCGCCGTAGGTGTATATACAGGAGCGGTACTGCGTGCCCAGATCATTGCCCTGGCGCATACCCTGGGTAGGGTCATGCTCTTCCCAGAAGTAACGCAGTAGTTCCTCATAACTGACTTTGGCGGGATCGAATACCACCAGCACCACTTCCGCGTGACCGGTACCGCCACTGCACACTTCGCGGTAATTCGGGTTTGGCGTATGACCACCGGCATACCCGGCGGCAGTGACGTAAACCCCATCCACCTCCCAGAACAGCCGCTCGACACCCCAAAAACACCCCATACCGAATACCGCCTGCTCCAGTCCCGCTGGGAACGGCGGTTTCATCGGATGCCCGGACACAAAGTGTTTCCCGCTGATAGGCATTGCATCCGCGCGGCCCGGCAGGGCATCGTCGGCGGAGGGAATACTGGATTTGTCGTAGTGCATTGCAAACCTCAAATGAAGGGTTGAGAGGAGACTCTTGAAAAACATAGCGCGTGAGCGCTGCCAGGCGCTTGCGCACTAGTGATTCAGCGGTTCCTATGCACAGGCGTGCAGGATGCAGCCTGTAGCCTTGATTGGACGCTGAGTCTGCCACTCGAAATAACCAGCGTCGAGTTTTTCCACCGCACGCTCGGCCAACTGCCGGAACGGCGGCCTTCCCGGATCAACCAGCACAATGCGGTCCACACCGGCACGCAGTGCGCGGCGCGTAAGATTGAAAAGCGGCGCTTCGAGCTTGTCCCAGAAACAGATGTCGGTGCCGATCACCGCATCGAATTCTGCCAGCGCCGCCTGGGTAACCTTTTCGTAACGGCAATGCCAGGTTTTGATTTCCACACCGTTCAGCGCCGCGTGGTACTCCGCAAAGGGGAATACAGAGGGGTCCGCGTCCAGCGAGGTCACCTTCGCGTCAAATGCCTTGGCACAGAAAATTCCACCCAGCCCCCAGCCACATCCCAGATCCAGAACCCGCGCACCTTTGATCAGGGGATTCTTCGTCAGGTAATCCATCGTCAGGCAGGAACTCTTCCAGAACTTGTTACCGTGCAGGCTAGCATCCCCCGCTTCCCGCCGAAGCCGGCGCATGTCCGGATGCGCGTTTTTGCGCACCGTTAGACCAAACATCTGCCGGCTGAGAGAGTTGTTTTCTGCCAAAGCGCGCGCCTCCTCGGTTTAACCATTTTTACGATTGCTAATCTGGCGCTGGATTTTGGCATTTCAAGCCACTGCGCCCGAGCATCTTTCATCCGCGTTGGATGCGGTGTATTCGACCAAAAAAATGCCCGCACTGCCAATCGCGCGCACAAGATCCATTTCTTGCACCCCGGAACAATGGGTTGTTCTACTTTAGCTAGTGAGGAAATTTCTATGCAGCACCGCTGCCCGACGCAATGCGATGCATGCGAGCAAGAGATCAGGGCATGAATAAGAAACTCCACGCGCGACTTCTGGCGGCAGTGAGCATTGCCGCGGCTTCCGGCGCCGGGGCGGTCCCCATCTACCAGTCCAATCAGGTCACACTGTACATGGAGGGGTGGTTCAGCGCGCACATGGTCAACACTTTTGGCGATACCGCAATGCAGAATGGAGCCTCGCGTATCCGCTTTGGCTTGAACGTCCCCGCCTATGACTTATGGGATACTGGCTTCAATCTGGAATGGGGTGTTCGCGCAATCAACTCTGCGCAGACGCTCGTGATACAAGGGGATCAGCAGGCGATGCCAGGCGATGAACTGCAATCGCTTTACCTCCGCCAGGGCCACGCATTTGCAAAGCACCCCACCTGGGGAGAGTTCTCCGCGGGAAAACAATGGGGGGTCTACTACGAGGTTACCTACATTACCGACTGGTATAACGTATCCGGTGGCCTTGCCAGTGGTACTTACGGCCTGAATACGGATGGGGGGCCTGCGGGCACCGGCCGTGCAGACAGTGCCCTGGCGTGGCGCAAGACCTGGAAGTTCGATGCCGGCGAATTCAAGATTGGCCTGCAGTCCGCTGCCCATGTGGCCGATCTGGACATCATGGTGGATGACATTGTCGGCCCCGATACCCTGCTCGTATGTCCACCGGGAGATTGTGAATACGGGCTCAGCCACGGCATCGCTCTGGTATACACGGCCAATGTCGGCGATGGGCTGTTTATCGGCGCAACCTACAACCGTGTCAAACTGGATATCGCCAGCCAGGATGGGCTGATTTTTGATACATCCGACGTCGAACCGGTACTGATCCGGGATGACTACGCGTTTAATGCCAGCAGCAATGACTGGGCCACGGCCCTCGGCATGTACTACGGCAAAGAGGCCTTTGCCAAAGGTTTCTACGGCGCCGTGGTCTTCCAGCGCTCACAAAACAACCAACTGGCACCAGCAGGCTCCGTGGAAGGCATCACCAACTTTTTCGATGCCAGGGGATCGGAGTCTTTCCTCAGCTATACCTGGGGCACCGACAACTGCTATTCGTTCTACGGCGGGCATAACTACCTGGTATCCGACGATCCAGAATTCGACGCAGCGCTTATCCTGGCCGACCGATACAGGCTGGAGCAGTACTATTTGGGCTTCCAGTATCGCTGGAACGAGCGCGTACGTATTTACTTTGAAAATGGCTTTGACGGCAGCAACGCTGTGGCTGCGCAAGAATTTGACAGCTTCAACGCCATCGGCATCCGAATCGACATCTGATACGCTTGCGGCCTGACATCTCTTATCCTTCGCGGAGCAACACACCTTGGGCCGTATGATCCTGCTGATTGCCGTCGGCATTTTTGCCTGGCTGGCAATCCAGAAATTCAAATACACACCGCCGGACAAGCGGCGCAAGTTGCTCGTGCAATGGGTACTGATTGCCCTCGCGCTGGCGGCGGTTTTACTGGCGATCACCGGTCGTCTGCACTGGGTTGGCGCCGCCATTGCCGTGGTTCTGCCGCTCCTCGGTCAGGCATGGCGTACGTTCGGGCGGCACCTGCCGTGGATTGCGCCACTGATTGCCAGGCACGCGCAGGCACGCGCGGAAAAACAGAAATCAACCGATGAAAAGGCGCACAGAGACCACGCTTCTGCCACCGACCGGGAGCCGCAGCTCACGGTGGAAGAAGCCCGCAAGATCCTGAGCGTTTCCGCCCACGCGAGCCGCGAGGAAATCATCGGCGCCCATCGCAAGCTGATCCAGAAATTCCACCCGGATCGCGGTGGCAATGACTATCTTGCATCCCGCATCAATGCTGCGAAGACGCTCCTGCTGAAGCAGCTCGAGCACTGATCCCGTCCCGTCAAGCTCGTCGGCAGAGAAGGTGGACGTAGCGCGCCAGCTGGCGGTAAGGGTCGATGCGGGAGTACAACAGTTCCTTTTCCACAATCGCCTCCGGCGGCAACTTATCGCGCATTTCCGGCGTCATGAAGTCGTGAAAACATCGAATACCACTGTGAGCGACGATATTCAGGCCCGTCTGCCCTACCCAGTCCATCACCGTTTCCGGTAACAGCGGATTCTTCGGTGTCAGGCTGCCGGCGTGCCCGCCCCAGTCACCACTTTCCCTGTTTCGATCCAGCTGCCGCAAACTTCCCCGCTGCAACAGGCGAAACTCCAGGGCACGCCGGTTGTAAAATGTGAGCGACAGGTAGCCGCCGGGTTTCAGGCATTCCGCCAGCGCCTCCAACGCCTGCTGGGGTTGCTCCAGCCATTCCAGCACCGCGTGACACAACAGCAAATCCACCGCCGGGACACGCGGGTCGGAACTCAGTGCCTGCAGAGGCAACTGTAGTGTCTGCGCCGACAGCCCGCGGGCATCGATCTGCTCCTGTGCCAGCGCCAGCATTTCGCCAGAGATATCCGTAACCCATACATCGTGGCCGCGGGCGGCAAGATCCAGAGCGAACTGCCCCTGACCGCCACCGGCATCCACCACACACAGAGGTTTGTTGTCCGCAGGATCGAGCAGTGGCGCCAGATCCCGACCCAGGACCGCCAGCCGGATATCGCCCTTCAGCCCCCCATAGATACGTTTTCTGAAACGCTGGGCGAGGTCGTCAAAATTGCGGTCAGCCACGGGATTGGTGCCGCGAGCCAGACATTCCGAGTATCCCCCGCATCACTTCTCCCGCTTCTGGTCGAGGGAGCGCCCCTCAGCCGCAAGGATCGCCTGCAGAGTTCTGGAGTGGAACTCACGCATATAAAGCACCCAGACCACCGTAGCAAAGCCCGCGACAAACAATACCGGATGAACGAACCACCCCATTACCGCCATTGAAAAGTAGTAACAGCGCAGACCGTAGTTGTAACTATGCCCGGCCTGGTCGATCACCTTGGCCGCACTAATGGCGTAACGGCGACGCTCCTCCCTTGTTACCTCTTCTTCCTCAATCAACGGGGCAGCGCCGAGCAGCACATTGGCGAAAGAGTACTGGCGCAGGGACCAGGTGAAATTGAAGAAGGCGAAGATATAGATCAGGATCAGAACCAGCACCTTGAGTTCAAACTGCTGCACCGTAGTGGGCTGCGCAAATGGCAGACTGCTGAGCACTTCCACCGCAGCACTGTTGGCCGACAGTGCGGTCACCAGACCCGCCAGGATCAGGATACTGGTGGACGCAAAGAAACCGATGACACGCTCCAGATTGCCGAGGATGGCCGCGTCCGGGATACGTACCTCGCGCTCCAGCATGCGCAGCATCCATTCGACCCGATACCACTGCATGGACGACGCCAGACACCAGGCCGTCTTCGCCTTCCTGCGGGCAAACAAGGTGTAGCCCGCCCACGTCAGGCAGAACCCCGCCAGGCTTGCATAATCCATCCAGTTCAACGCGCTTTCCCCTATCAACTACATTTATGGCAACTTTGCCGTACCTGTGAAATCTGCAGAGCGCCGATTGCACAGGCGCCTGTTTACTCATGTCGGAAGTTTCGCATCGGCGGCGCAGGTGTCAACTCAAACCTGTCAACCCTGTCAATTCGCCGCCCCGGAGCGCTAAAATGGCCGCCGTTTCTGCCAGCCGGCGCTACCGGCAACCGCAATTCATTCAATGGAGCCGTCATTTGAGCAACGTACATCCAGCATTCGAGCCGATTACCAGTGCCGAAATTGAATCTCTCGGTGTGCGCGTGGAAGAGTATCGCCACCGCCGCACCGGTGCCCAGCATCTGCATATCGCTGCCGACAATCCGGAAAACGTGTTCCTGGTGGCGCTGCGCACGGTACCGGAAGATTCCACTGGCGTCGCGCATATTCTCGAACATACGGCGCTGTGCGGCAGCGATAAATACCCGGTGCGCGACCCGTTCTTCATGATGATACGGCGTTCTCTCAATACCTTTATGAACGCCTTTACCAGCTCCGACTGGACCGCCTACCCGTTCGCCAGCCAGAACCGCAAGGATTTCGACAACCTGCTGGACGTGTACCTGGACGCGGTATTCTTCGCACGTCTCGATCCATTGGACTTCGCTCAGGAGGGCCATCGCCTGGAATTCGCGGAAGCCAACAACCCGGACAGCGATCTGGTGTTTAAAGGCGTGGTTTTCAATGAGATGAAGGGCGCCATGAGTTCGGTGACGTCCCAGTTGTGGCAAAAGCTGAGCAAATACCTGTTCCCCACCACCACCTACCATTTCAACTCCGGTGGTGAGCCCGCGGATATTCCCGACCTCAGTTATGAAGAGCTGGTGAACTTCTACCGCACCCACTACCACCCCAGCAACGCCATTTTCATGACCTTCGGCAATATCGAGGCGGCGGAGCATCAGGCGATCTTTGAAGAAAAAGCCCTGCACAAGTTCGACCGACATCACGAAACCATCGAGGTAGGCAGAGAAAAACTCTACGTAGCGCCGGTGCGGGTGGAGGAAAATTACCCGCTCTCCAGCGAGGAGGGTCTGGAGGAGAAAACCCATATCGTACTCGGCTGGCTACTGGGCGATGTGACCGATCTTGAAGAGGCAATGACCGCGCACCTGCTCGCCGGTGTGCTGCTGGATAACAGCGCCTCCCCACTGATGCACCTGCTGGAAACCAGCGAACTGGGGCAGTCCCCCTCCCCCCTCTGTGGCCTTGACGACTCCCAGCGCGAGCTGGTGTTCGTGTGCGGTATTGAGGGCAGCGAGCGCGAACGCGCCGATGAGCTGGAAAAGCAGGTGCTCAAGGTACTCGAAGACGTCGCGGAAAACGGCGTGCCCTACGAACAGGTATCCGCCGCCCTGCACCAGCTTGAACTGCAACAGCGCGAAATCGGTGGCGACGGTTACCCCTACGGCCTGCAGCTGATCCTTACTGCATTGACCGGCGCCACCCACCGCGGCGACGCCATTGGCCTGCTCAATATCGACGCCACCCTGGAAAAACTGCGCGAGCAGATCAAAGACCCGAAATTCATCGCCGGCGCCGCTCGCAAACTGCTACTGGAAAACCAGCATCGGGTGCGCCTGGTACTGTCACCAGACCCGGACATGGCCCACCGCGCCGAACAGGCCGAGAAAGCCCGGCTGGCACAGATCAAAGCCGGCCTCGACGACGGTGAAAAACATCAGATCGTGCAGACCGCCAAGGCGCTGGCCGAGCGCCAGTTGCGCAAAGACGATGAATCCATCCTGCCCAAGGTGGGCGTGGAAGATATTCCGCCGGAACTGCCCAAAGTGGAAGGCGAGGAAATCGACCTGGACGGCGCCAAGGTCAGCCGCTACAGCGCCGGCACCAACGGCCTCGTGTACCAGCAGCTGGTCGCCACCCTGCCCGAGTTTACCGAGGAGGAGCGCAACCTGCTCCCCTACTACTGCCAAACCCTGTGCGAGCTCGGTCTCGGCAGCAAGAGCTACCTTGAGGTGCAACAGTGGCAGGCTGCGGTGGCGGGCTCCCTGCACGGATTTACCAGCCACCGCACGGCACTGGACGACCTGCATAGCCAGTCCGGCCATTTCATCCTCTCCGGCAAGGCGCTAGCGGCAAATCAGGCCGCACTGACCGAATTGATGCAGGCGACCATCGAAGACGTGCGCTTTGACGAACTGCCGCGCATCAAGGAACTGCTGTTGCAGACGCTCGCCCGCCGCGAACAGTCCGTGGTGGGCAACGGCCACGCCCTCGCCATGGCCGCCGCCAGCGCCGGCTTCAACCGCGCCGCTGCCGATGGCCACGAATCCGGTGGCCTGCTCGGCCTGCGCCAGCTCAAGGCACTGGTGAAATCCCTGGATTCCAGCGCAGGGCTGGAAACCCTCGCCGGCAAGTTCGGCGCAATCCACCAAAAGATTGCCAATGCCAAACGCCAGTTCCTGCTGATCGGCGAAGACGAGAAGCTGGGCGACTTTACCCAGGCGCTGAAGCCTCTGGTCGCCGGCGGTGCGGAAAGCCACTTTGACGACAACGCGCCTTTCACCCCGCACAAGGTCCAGGAGGTGTGGGTTGCCAACAGCCAGGTTAACTTCTGTGCCAGGGCCTACCCCACGGTGTCCATGTCCCACGCGGATGCCCCGGCGCTCGCGGTGCTCGGCGGCTTCCTGCGCAACGGCTTCCTGCACCGCACCATCCGCGAACAGGGCGGCGCCTACGGCGGCGGTGCCAGCCACGATGTGAACATCGGCGCCTTCCGTTTTTACTCTTACCGCGACCCGCGCATGGCGGAAACCCTGAAGGATTTCGATGCGTCCATCGACTGGCTGCTGAACGAGTCCCACGACGATTCGCAGGTGGAAGAAGCAATCCTCGGCGTAGTAGGCGGTATGGACAAACCCGGCTCCCCCGCGGGTGAAGCCAAGAAAGCCTTCCACTCCAACCTGTACGGTCGTACCCATGCGGTGCGCCAGGAATTCCGCCGCAAGGTTACCGAGGTCACGCGGGAGGACCTGCAGCGGGTGGGCAGGACGTACTTGAAGCCGGAAAAAGCCAGCACCGCGGTGGTGACCGGCAGCCAGGGCCGCGAGGCGGGCCTGGCGCTGAGCCTCCACGAAGAGAAGCTGTGAGTTGCCGGCAGTGAGCAAGAAGGACGACATCTTTGCCAAACCGCTCGGCCAGGTGGCCGGGTTCAGCTTCGACCAGTCGGTGGTGGAAGTCTTTCCGGACATGATCCAGCGCTCGGTGCCCGGCTACACCACCATTGTGGCGATGATCGGCACCCTGGCTGAGCGCTACGCCCAGGCCGGCAGCCGCTGTTACGACCTCGGCAGCTCACTGTGCGCGGCCACCCTCGCCATGCGCCACCGGATCCCGGCGGCGGATTGCGAAATCATCGCGGTGGACAATTCTCCGGCGATGATCGAGCGCGCACGCACCGTACTGGCCGCTGACAGCGGCCAGATCCCGGTGCAGCTGGTGTGCGACGACCTGCAGAATGTCGCCATCGACAACGCCTCAGTGGTGGTGCTGAACTTCACCCTGCAGTTCATTTCCACCGGCGAACGCGAAGCCATTCTGCAGAAAATCCACGACGGCCTGCGCCCGGGCGGCGTACTGATCCTATCGGAAAAGGTCGCCTTCTCCGACGTGGATCACCACGAACTGATGATCGACCTGCACCACTCGTTCAAGGCCGCGAATGGCTACAGCGCGCTGGAAATCGCGCAAAAGCGCAGCGCGCTGGAAAATGTGCTGATCCCGGAAACCCTGCAGGAGCACCGCGCCCGCCTGAAAAATGTAGGGTTCAGCAGCGTCGATGTATGGTTCCAGTGTTTTAATTTTGCCTCGCTGATCGCCATCAAGCGCCGCGACGGCTGACAGACCTTCGTCATCCATGATTGACTACACCCCGCTTTACGCTGGGCTGCAGCATATTCCCGCGCTGCGCCCCTGGCTCGCCACACTGCCGCAACAGATTGCCGAGGGCCTCAGCCCTGCGCGCTGGGGCGATCTGCCGGACTGGCAGGCCGTATTGCAGGCGCTACCGGAGATTGCACCCTCTTCTGTCGACGTTGCAGACGAGGTGCGCATCGGCAGCGCCGCCGACACCAGCAATGAGCTGCGTCAACTGTTGGAATCGCAACTGCGCAAACTGCACCCCTGGCGCAAGGGCCCCTGGACCCTATTCGATATTTTCATCGACACCGAGTGGCGCTCGGACTGGAAGTGGGACCGCGTAGCGCCGCACCTGCACGGTCTCAAAGATCGCCTGGTACTGGATGTGGGCTGTGGCAGCGGTTACCACTGCTGGCGGCAGTATGGTGCCGGCGCGCGGCGGGTCATCGGCATCGATCCCTCCGCCAAATTCGTCGCGCAGTTTTACGCGCTGAAGAAATACCTGGGACTGGAGAAACCGGTGGATGTGTTGCCGGTCGGTATCGAGGCCCTGCCCGCCAACCTGCAGGCCTTCGACACCACGCTGTCGATGGGGGTGCTCTACCACCGCCGCTCGCCGCTGGATCATCTACGCGAACTCAAAGAGACCCTGCGTCCCGGTGGCCAGCTGCTACTGGAAACCCTGGTCGTCGAGGGCGGACTCGGAGACTGCCTGGTACCAGAGGACCGCTACGCGAAAATGCGCAATGTGTTTTTCTTCCCCAGTACCGCCACCTTGGAAAGCTGGCTGCGCAAAACCGGCTTTGTGGATGTGCGCACCGTGGATCTGGATCGCACTCGCCTGGAAGAACAGCGCAGCACCGACTGGATGCACTTTGAATCCCTGGTGGATTTCCTCGATCCGAATGACCACAGCAAGACCATCGAAGGCCACCCGGCCCCCCTGCGCGCGACCCTGACGGCCACCGCGGCGTAACCGGCAGATCGCGACCAACCCTCCCCTTTGATCCGCAATATTCCATGCGCCATGGTGCAGCAAATTAGTCGTTTGTTGCACCAGCTCTAGCGCGCGCCAAATAATATTTTGAATTCCTGCCCGTATGTTGCGCCGCTGATAGGCTTCAGCGAACGTGTCCGCTCTGAGCAACAGGCCCGCGGGCCATATAACTACACTTATAACTGCGCCGGGACTTCCGGCGCGCGACGAGAGACACCCCGCACACATGAGTATCAGTGTTTTCGAGCTGTTCAAAATCGGCGTTGGGCCCTCAAGCTCCCATACTGTTGGCCCCATGGTGGCAGCCAGGCAATTTGTCTGCGACCTGGAAACCCGTGGCGAACTGGTAAAAACCGAGCGCGTCGAAGTACATCTGTACGGTTCCCTCGCCCTCACCGGCATCGGCCACGGCACCGATATGGCGGTGCTGATGGGACTTGAGGGCGAAGCCCCCGACACTATCGATGTGGATCGCATCGACGGACGTCTCACGTATATCGATGAGCACCAGCAATTGATCCTGAACGGCACCCGCGCCATCCATTTTGAGAAGGGGCGCGATCTGCAGTTTCACCGGGATGTATTCCTGCCACAGCACTCTAACGGCATGACCTGCAAGGCCTTCGCCGACGGCGAGCTGCTGTTTCAGCGCAGCTATTTCTCCATCGGCGGCGGCTTTGTGCTGTCGGAAGAGGATTTCCAGAACAAGGACCAGATTGCCACCCTGCTGCCCTATGACTTCAGCTCCGCGCAGGAAATGATGAATGTCTGCGAGCGCCACGGCTGGACCATTGCCGAGCTGGCAATGGAGAACGAGAAGGCATTTCGCAGCGAGCAGGAGGTAAAAGACGGCCTGTGGCACATCTGGGAAGTGATGGACGCCTCCATCCAGCGCGGCTGCCACCAGAAAGGTGTGCTGCCAGGAGGTCTCGGTGTGCGCCGCCGCGCCGAAGAGCACTACCGCGAGCTGTCGAAACAGACCGAAGATGAGCGCCGCCAGGGGCTTGCCATCCTCGACTGGGTGAGCCTGTATGCACTCGCGGTAAACGAGGAAAACGCGGCCCGCGGACGTATTGTCACCGCCCCCACCAACGGCGCCGCTGGCGTGATTCCGGCCACCATCGCCTATTACGTGAACTTCGTGCACGAGGCGGAGAAGCACGGGGACCTGAAAGATCAGGTGGTGGAATTCCTGCTCACTGCGGGCGCCATCGGCATGCTGTTCAAGAAAAACGCGTCCATTTCCGCAGCGGAGGTGGGCTGCCAGGGAGAGATTGGTGTCGCCTGCTCTATGGCGTCCGCCGGCCTTGCGGCGGTCCAGGGCGGCAGCAATCAGCAGATTGAAAACGCCGCGGAGATCGGCATGGAGCACAACCTGGGACTCACCTGCGATCCGATCGGCGGACTGGTGCAGGTGCCCTGTATTGAACGCAACACCATGGGCGCGGTAAAGGCGATCAATGCCGCGCGCCTGGCCCTGCGCGGTACCGGTGCACACATCGTGCCTCTCGACAGTGTGATCGAGACCATGCGCCAGACCGGTATCGACATGCAGAGCAAGTACAAGGAAACGTCACTCGGTGGGCTCGCAGTCAACGCGGTCAACTGCTGAAAAAGCCCAGCCTTTTCGTCACCCCGGCACGCCGTGCCGGGTATAGAGATCGAAGCGGCCGGATTTGCCCTCGAAACGCAGGTTCGGTTTTGCGCCGGCGAGGTCCGGCGCAAGCCGCGGTCTTTTCACCACGGTGCGGTAATAACAGGCCGCGTAGGCTGGCGCCAGCAGCGCATCCGCGTCTTCGTCAGCGCCCACGATTTCGTGAAACGCCACCATGTCTTTTTTCACCCTGGCGCTTTTTTCGCGGCTCGGAAACATGGGATCCAGATAGATCACCGGGATGGACTCCGCCGGTTGTGCTTCAAGCCATTCCACTGCGCTTTCTATGCGCGGTTCCAACACCAGGCGCTGGGCGATGGGGGCGAGTTCAATATCTCTCTCCGCGGCCTCCTGCAGGCGCCTGACGCCATCGGCCAACAGCGCGTGTACCAACGGATTGCGCTCCAACATTCGCACTTCGCAGCCGAGAGACGCCAGCACAAACGCATCCCGCCCGAGGCCCGCGGTGGCATCGACAACGCGCGGATAGAAGCCACTGCGCACACCCACCGCCTTGGCAATCTGCTGCCCCTTACCGCCGCCGTATTTACGCCGGTGTGCAGCAGCGCCAGAGACAAAGTCCACCGCAATCGGACCCGGTGCCTTGCGCCCAGTGGCACAGAGCTGCAGCCGCTCGCCACAACTCAGCACATACGGCTGGTCGTCGATGTATTTTTCATCCACCAGCCCGAGAAACGGTAACTGCAACTGCGCCGCCAGTGCTTCTGCCTGCTCGGAATACGACGGCTCTGCGGCGATGACTGCCAACGGCATAACGGGCTCTTCCTTCGCTCAAAGCGGGGAATTTAACCGGGATAGAGCAGCCATTCCAGTGCGGATTCAGTGTCGTCGGCGGGAAACGGACGCACTTCGGCGCCAACAAAGTGATTTAGCAGCTGCGGCATAAAGCCGAGCAGTGCATTGTCGGAAAGCACCGCGATGCGGTGCACATGGCGGTGCTGGTTGCGGGTAAACACACAGTGAGAAACCAGAGCGGCGAAATTCTGCCAGCCGCGAAAGTGGCGCGCATCGATCAACAGCCCCTGAAGATAACCATGCTGGCAGATAACGGGATCGACCTGCGCTGCGAGTGCGCGAAACTCCGCTGGCTTCAATTCCGCAACCGGGCGGATCTCCAGAATGTCGTGGTGGTGATGCCAACAGTGCTCAATCATCGGCTGTCAGAGTTTTGTTACTGCTCTTTTCAGCCTAGGAAAGAATGCGGCGGCGGGAAAGAAAAAAGGCCGCGAATATTCGCGGCCTTTGGCAGACACCGTTAACGGTAAGCTCCGGGCGCTTACTGCTGCGGCTCCTCTTCGGTTTTGTCTTCGCCGCGGAGCTTGTCTAAGGCATCCTCGGCGGCATCTTTGGTTGCGTCACCGGCATCCTTGATCGCGTCACCGGCGTCTTCGGCGGCATCTTTAATAACGTCACCGGTCTCCTTTGCCGCACCCTCGATCGCATCACCGGCTTCTCTGGCTTCATCGCGCAATGAGTCGGGAGACTGAGGGTCGTCAATGATGGGCGCTACGTCATCGTCATCTGGTGGCATGGTGGACTCTGAGTCTGGCGGCGTAGTGGTGTCCGGTGGAGTAGTGGTATCCGGCATACCCGAGTCGCTGTCTGGTACCGGCTGGGTACTTTCCGCAGGCGGTTTCTCCAGTTTGTCATAGGCGTCGTCCGCACTGTGATCCGTTCTCTTCGCCATAAAATAGCCGATGATCAACAGCAGAATTATCAGTGGTAACAGTAATTTCTTCATATACCCAATGACCCCTGGTCGGTTGTGCAGGATTCAGAACGAGCTGGGCCAACCTCTACCCGTTGCGCCAGTTGACGCGATATTAATTTGCCCTGTCGTTACCGGTCAGCGCCACAACGGATTTCGCAGAATGCGGGATTGCAGAAGAAGTCGGCGCCAATACTGATAAGAATAATCTTCAATTGCCGCACTTCAAGGAACATTGTTCCCGGAATCAAGTATTAATTGCTATTAAACAACCAGCGGATTATTTAGGCGGGATCTATATGGTTGCGCCTTTTGCGGGGAAACAGGCTGATGCAACGCGGGCAGATATGAGCGGTCACCCCTGTAGGTAGCGGTCCAGTTGTACCAGCAGATTCTCCGCCTCGCCATCCGCGACGGCCGCTTCGCAGCTTGTCAGCTGCAGGCGCCCCTCGGTGTCGACACTCGCAAAAATCAGGTATTGCTTGCCCTCGCGGAGCTTTTCTTCACAGTCGTCCAATGTCAGGCGGAACGCCAGCAACCTGGCGGACTCCCCTTTCCAGACTTTCTCCGCCACACCGGAATAGACGTACCCGAGGATCGCCATCATGCCCGGTTCCGACAGCGCATGATCGATCATACGGTGCACGCCGGTGATGCGGACTTTTGCCACCAGCTCGGCCTCGGCAACACGACGTGACACGGCTTCGTCGAGCGGCAGGTCACTGCCACCCTGAGACTTGTCGGACACCGCTGGATGCGCTTCGAGATTGCCCGCGTGCAGCGCGGCATCAGATACGCGCTCATTGGCACAGCCCGCGACGACTGCCACGGCTGCCATCAGTGCCATCCCGCACGCCATACCTGGCCCTGTATAAATAGATGGGCGATTCAACACTTCCCCCTTCGCAATCCCTGCGCTCTACCCTTGGTTTCTTTCCCTGCCATTTTCGCCTGTCACCAAAATCATCAACAAAAAAGGGCGCCGAAGCGCCCTTTGGGTCTGTTACTGCAGCGGCAGCAGTTCAAGCTCCACACGACGGTTGGCCTGACGGCCGGCGTCGCTGTCGTTGCTGGCGATGGGGTAACGCTCACCATAGCCGACCGCCTGCACGCGACCAGCGGCAACACCGCGAGAACCGAAGAAGTTGGCCACGGACTGGGCGCGACGTTCACTCAGGGTCTGGTTGGTAACGTCGGAACCCGTGCTGTCGGTGTGGCCGCTTACACGAATTGCTGTCTTGTCGAATTCTTTCAGCACCAGGACTACGGAGTCCAGAGTGCCGTAGAAATCGGTGCGGATTTCGTAGCCGCTGGTCGGGAAGGTGATGTTGCCCGGCATGATCAGGCGGATATTGTCGCCCTCACGCTGAACCCGTACACCGGTACCTTCCAGCTTCTGGCGCAGTGCCATTTCCTGGCGGTCCATGTAGTAACCGACACCGCCGCCAATGGCTGCGCCACCCAGCGCACCGGTGATGGCGCCTTTCTTGCGATCGCTCTTGCTGGCGGTTGCCGCACCGATGATGGCCCCAGCTACGGCACCAGCACCCGCTCCTTTGGCGGCATTGCTGGTTTTACTTTCCTGTGTGTAGGGGTCCAGAGTGGTACAACCAACCAGTGAGCCCAGGGCAAGAATTGCTACCCATTTTTTCATTTAAGCTTCTCCTAACGCTTTTACTGATAACCGGTAAAAATACGGCGGTTGAATGCAGTATCGCTTCCGAAATCTGACTGGAAGCTGAACCACATTCGCCTTGGGCACGAAGACTATGCGCAAAGTCCTCTAAGGTCTACTGCACAGATCCCAAATTTGACGCCCTCTGCATTTCATTTTGCCTGCCGCGAACAAACCCGGATTTCGTTTCCTTGGGAAACACCCGGCGCCGGTCATTGCCACCGACGGTTGATTTCGGTGTGCCCGCCTGTAATGGGTTCTTCCACAAGATCTGTGGATAACTTTGTGCATGAATGCAATAAAGTCGACCCAAGCCGGCGCCATCTCTTGCCCCCAGCGATTTGCGCACTTTTTGGCCCCAAAGATTTATTCCTTAAAAATCAGTAGGTTACAAGATAATTCGTTTTTCCCGTACCAATTTGGCGGCTCCATACACCACTACCCACAGGCCGCGTGAACATGTGGAAAAAAACTTGTCAAGGCTTGACCGGGGGAGAACGGCAGGATTCCGGGAGATTTCCAGAAACTCGGGTGGAAATACGCGCTGCGGGAAGAGTTTACCCCGTTGCGGTGACAGTTTGGTGATGGCGCCCACGACGAGTTGCCGACATTTTGACCAGCGCCTGACAGAGAGCGGCGAAGACAAAGTGCGCGCCGGCACTGGAAATGATTCAGTAATGAGGTGGTTTTTCGTCCTCCGGCTTCGACCCCTTCTGCAGTTCATAACTGAGGTCCTGGTATTTTTCCGCCACGTCCTTAACCCGCCCCAGCAGGGCGCGAAGCTGCGCGTCCTGCACCGCAATCACATCGTTCAGTTGGGACAGGGTGTCCTCCTGGAATGCCAGGCGGGTTTCCAGTTCATCCACTCGCGCGGCAAGCCGCGTTACTTCATCGCCCATGGTGCTCTACCTGCGTTCAAATCCCGATTGCCGTTTCTGTATTCCGGTGTTCGACACTTACAGCAGTCGGTAAAGACACTGCATGAGCCCCACCGCTCGCTGATCCATAAACAGGCTTTGCCCCATACGCGAAGTGACGTAGCCGAAACCCACCTCCGCCAGCGGATCGGCAAAGCCGATGCTGCCGCCGGCACCGGGGTGGCCGAAGCCCGCGGGACTGCCGAAATAAAGATCCTGGGCCTCCCCAGATCGAATAAAGCCACAGGCGAATGCCACCTCGGCCTGAAGGATGGCATCCTGTCCGCGACTCTGTTCCTCAATGGACGTTCGCAGCAGATCCGCCGGCAGCAGCGCAGGTGCTTCGCTCGCGAGATCGCCGTAGATCGTCGCCAGGTCCCGCGCGCTGAAATGGCCGTTGGCCGCCGGAATCAGTGCACCCCGCCACGACGCCCCATTGGTTCCCATCATCAGGGTGACGGGGTTGGTAAACGCGGTAGCCACCGGGCCCTGCCGATCCTCCTTAATGGAGCGGCCAATGGCGTTATCGCGCAGTTCCGGCAGCGGCTTTTTCAGAGGGCCCACATCGGCAATGCTTGTTGAGCGGTGGCCCACCGCGCCGAAGCCGCCGTCCAATGCCAGGGGTTCCGCCACTCCCTCGCAGTACAATGACATCAGCGACAGGCCACTGGCCTTCTCGATCAGACCACCCAGTGTCCAGCCGTAGAGGAATGGCGCATAGCCCTGCCGCGACCCCGGTGTCCACCAGGGTTCCGTGGCCGCCACTTGCCTTAGTGCCGCCTCCCAGTCATAGATCAGGTCGTCGGCAACTTTTTCCCGAAACGCGATGACTCCGGAGCGGTGACAGAGCAACTGCCGACCGGTGATATCCTGCTTGCCGGCGGCAGCAAATTCCGGCCAATAGTGCGCCACCGGCAGATCCAGATCCAGCCGGCCCGCCGCTACCTGTTGTAGCGCAATGAGGGCGAGCACACCTTTGGAAGAAGAAAACACATTGGTGAGCGTATGCTCTTCGAATGGCCGCGCACCATCGCGATCGGCACTACCGGCCCACAGAGAGGCGACAATCTCTCCCCGCAGCACAGCACAGAAGGATGCCCCCGTATCACCATGATCGCGAAAGTTGCTGGCAAAAGCGTCGTACAGGGCTTCATAGCCCGGTGCGCAGTATCCCTGGATATCCATTGGGAGAAGTCCGGTATCTGAGAGGGTTAGACAGACCGGCACACCTGGGGCGCGACCGGCCAAAACGGGGCGCAAGGATAGCGGATAGCGCAATGACTGTTAAGGAAACGGACAAAGGACTCCCCGAGACCCGGCGATGCGCCTGGTCAGTCACTCGGCGTGGGTTCGAACTCCTCAAGCCGGTAGCCGCAGTGCTTGCAGAATTCGGAGTCTGCATCGTGGCCGGCGCGGCCGCAGTTGT
The DNA here is from genome assembly GCF_005771435.1 of Microbulbifer harenosus. GTDB lineage: Bacteria > Pseudomonadota > Gammaproteobacteria > Pseudomonadales > Cellvibrionaceae > Microbulbifer > Microbulbifer harenosus. The sequence goes on along the minus strand of NZ_VANI01000009.1, from coordinate 259,659 downwards.
GACAGCGGGCCAGCTGTTTTTCCCGACCCAGCTCGTGTGCCAGTTCCGCGGTGACTATGCCGGTGGGCACGGCAATGATGGAGTAACCGATCAGCATGGTCATGGAGGCGATGGTTTGCCCGAGCGGGGTGTGCGGGGTGATATCCCCGAACCCCACGGTGGTGATGGTGACGATCGTCCAGTAGATACTCTTGGGAATACTGGTAAAGCCGTGCTGCGGTCCTTCGACCACAAACATCACACTGCCAAAGATGATACAAAGTACGAGTACACCAGCATAGAACACCAGTATCCGCCGCCGCGCCTGCCACAGGGAGCGCGCTAGTATGTTGGCGTCTCTCAGGTAACGCACCAGCTTCAGAATCCGGAAGATCCGCAGCACGCGCAGCAAGCGGATCACCATCAGGTAGGTGGCACCGGTGAAAATCAGAGCGAGATAACTCGGTAGAATCGCCAGCAGGTCGACAACACCGTAAAAGCTGAAGATGTACTCCCGCCGGTCCCGGGCACAGTAGATCCGCGTCAGATATTCCACGGTAAACAGGGCGGTAAAAAACCACTCCAAGACGAAAAAAACTTCGCCATAGCGCACCCACCAGCTCTGCACCGATGCCAGCAGCACCAGCGCCACGCTGAGCAGGATGGCCCAGATCAGGACAACGTCAAAAAGTTTACCCGCGGGGGTATCGGTACCGAAGATGACTTCGTTCAGCCACTTGCGGGCTCCAGTCAGCGCCATTCGCTCTTTTCCTTCTTGGCGGATGCATACTCGGACATTCTAGCCGAACCCGGCTCCGAAACCTCAATCTGCGCGCCCTTGGTCTGATCCCCTCTTTATCGAAATCCCGCGCTTCGCTATCCTTGCCCGCCCATCATCGACGTACCAGCAGCCCCATGAGCGACAAAAACCGACTCGTCTATTCCACTGACCGCGGCCGCATCAAAGAGGAACCGCCTAGTGAGAGACGCCACCAGGGCGACGGCTATGTGCGCATCCAGCGCGAGACCAAGGGCCGCAAGGGCAAGGGCGTGACCTGTGTGCGCGGCGTGGAGGGTACCGACAGCGAGCTCAAGCTGCTATTGGCGGAGCTAAAAAAGCGCTGTGGGTGCGGCGGTGCGCTGAAGGACGGCGTGATCGAAATCCAGGGCGACAAGCGCGATGAGATTAAGCTGCTGCTGGAGTCCAAAAACTACAAGGTAAAGCTGGCCGGGGGTTGATCCCGGCCTTCTCAACTCAAATGACCGCTGCCAGGCGCAGCGGCTTGATGTCGCGGCGCTTTTCTTCTGCCAGACACAATCCCAACAGGCGCGCGAGCAGTAACTGATATCCCTCGTGCACCACCGCACTCGCGTGTTTGCAGCGCAATTCCAGCGCCTGCAACTGGCTAATGAGTTCTCCTGACCGGCTGTGGCCGGTGATGACAACCTCTCCTTCCCCGCAGGCGGCCAGTTTCTGCAGCAGATCGTCACTCAGCAGGCCCTCGTTGTGCGTGGCAACCTGATAAACCTGGCGGATCTGTTGTACCGCCAGAGGTGGATATTTCTGCAGCAGCGCCGCGGGCAGCTCACCGACGGCGTGCTGCTCGATCATTTCGCACACCAGATCGCCAGTGCGTTCCAGGGCGCAGAGCGGCTCCCGCAGCTGCTCAAACAGGGCGAGTTTTGCCAGCAGCGCGCCAGCCGTATTGCGCTCCGGCGTATCCATACCCACTACCGTTTTGCGTATGCGCTGGAGGAACATGGCATGTATCTGCCCTCGTTGCTGCTGACACTCCTGGATGCGCACCCGGTTGTGTTTGCGGGTTTCGTCCGCGGCTGCGGGCGTGGTACCGGTGAGATGATATTTGCGCGGGTCGATACGCACGTTGGCGCGCACCAGCGCCGCCCCCAGTTGGATGCGCGCGCCGTGCAATTGCAGTTGTCCGTGGCGCTGCTCCAATTCCTGTAAGTCCACCAGGCGGGCGCGCAACCAGTCGATGGTCTGCTGCAGGTCCAGCTCCGCCAGCTCTGCATTGGCTGGTCCACTATTGGGTAGGAATTCCCGCGGAATCACCCGGTTGAAATACTCTGTCAGTGTCTGTTGAGCCTCCTCGACCTCCCGGCTGGCGGTGAGCAGCAGATGATTCTCCACCGCGCGGCAACTGTCGTCCGCCCCCACACGGCTGACTCTGATACACAGTCCATCGAAGTCCAAGAACAGCTTCGGAAAGGAAAAGTCACCGCGCGCCAGCAGAGGGTTGAAACCGCGCTCCTCAACCGCGGCAATGCGCTCGTGCCCGGCGGGCTCCGCCGGGCTCCAGCAGTCGGTGGTCTCACCCATCGACATTTCGATACTGGCCCGGGTTTGCTCATCGAGATTGGCACGCAACCAACGCACCGCTTGCGGGACATTGGCCAGACGCTTGCCCACCAATTGCGCCTCGCGGTTGATTTCTCCACACACCAGATCCGCATGTAATAACTGGTTCCAGCGCTCAGCAAAATCGGCAAACCCATCGCTGCCGATGATCTGCGCGGCAGCGCAGTCTGCACGGGTCTCCAGACGCCGGGCCAGGGGTCCACTGGCGGCGCGATGCAGCCTGAGCAGACGATCGGTAACCGGCACCAGCGCCAGCCCGCAACTGGCCAGCAAGCGGTGCAGCGGTTGAAGAACTTTTGCGGTTCCCGCCCCGGCGCTGAGCAAGGTCAGTTCCTGCTCCATCGCCTCCTGCATCTGCTGCAGTCGCTGCACTGGCGTCAGCGCGAGGTCGCTGGCAAGCCTGCTCCAGCGCCCGTGAAAGCCGCACATGGATCTGGCGATCAGCGCCAGCACGTCACTGGCTCTCAAACTGGCCACTGCGGCGAGCCCGAGACTCAGCCTCGGTTGCCCGGCCGTGTCCTTCCTCACGCGAATTTCCGCCCCGGGCGTCACCTCCACCAGCGCGCCGGTAGTGGCACTAGCGGCCGAGAGGTTGCGCGGCCCCGCCAGCCTGCCGGTAATTCCCAAGCCGACCTTTTGTTGCAGTATCTCGAGCAGCAGAAACAGCCCTGGCGCCTCTTGCTTGCGCAACCGCTCACCGGCCACGCCATCCACTGGAGAAACCACGGGAAAGAAATAGGGAATAGGCAAAAGCGCCGCAAACACACCGAGCAGCACTAGCTTAACCAGCACGCCCGCCATCGTGGCGAAACCGAAAGAGCCCTCAAGAATGGCCGCCGGTATCGCCCACAGTGCCAACCCCACGTAATACACGCACAGGCCAAACATCAAGCAGAAAAGCGCCGGCACCAACGCCGCGCCGAGCATACCCGGCAGTATGGCCAAGCGGCCGGCATTCACGTTAACTTCGGGCGCGCTCTCCGGGAGAAACAGCGCTTCCAGTTGGGCGCGGGCACTCGCCATTGCGCCCGTGTCACCGCCAGGAAGCTTCTCACGGGATACCTGAACGCGCGGCCGGTTGGCTGGCAGGTCTTGCGAAGACAGGCTGCCCCCTGCTTTTTTCGTATCCGCCGATGACGTATCGACTGGCCCGGCGGGAGGTGCCGCGACCTGAGCCGTTTCTGCCACCTCCGGATTCAACTTCGCCTTGCGCTGGCGGGCAAACTGCAGTCGGGCAAGGATTGCGCGGTTGTCGAACTTGCCCGCCGGATGCACCTCGATTTTCAGGCCGATCTGCTGCAGCTGTGTGCGATACTGCACCACCTGCGCTGGAGTCAGTTGATCTTTGATCACCCAGCCCTTAACAAACAGTTTGCGCGCCTGCTCGGTCTTGATAGAGAACGCACTAGCCATCTGCTGCAATACCTCCGCCGGCGATTTGGCACGGAGAGTTTTACCCGCAGAAACAATCTGGAATTTTTGCTGGGCTGACATCGGGAGCTCACTGCACAGGGCTTGCTGGATATAGGAAGGCGTGAGAGTAAAAGATTCCCCTTGAGCGGTGTGCGCACTGGTTCTCAGACAGCCGGCCAGTCAACGGCGAATGACAAAATGGCAACGGGCATCACAAGGTGATCGCTAACGCCATCGCATCCGGAACCCGATACCACGTCACGGGAAGTGATTGACGGCAAAGACTGCGCCTCTTCAATCAGGGTTTGGACTCCGGTGTCCAGACCTCAATCTCTACCCCGTGTATCGGATGCTGGCGGGCGTCGAATACCGGCTCTGCAATCCCATTGCGTCGCTGTGTCTCGTAATCCGCGAATACGCGAATTGCCACACCGGAGAGCAGTAGAATGGCCAGTAGATTGGCAGACGCCATAAACCCCATAGACATATCAGCCATATTCCACAGCAGCGCAAAGTTGTCGGAACTACCGCTATACGCTACCCAGGCCCCGAACAGGATGAAACAAAGGTACAGCGCCCGGTAACAGAAAATCGACGTGCGGGTATGCCAGAGGTAAAAGATATTGGTTTCCGCGTAGTAGTAGTTGGCGATGAGGGACGTAAAGGCAAAAAACAGCAGTGCTATCGCCACAAAGCTGTTTCCCCAGGGGCCCACCTCACTGGCCAGCGCCGTCTGGGTCAGGGTTACCCCTTCTGTGGCGCTGCTCAGTTCCACATTGCTCAGCAGAATAATCGCTGCAGTAGCAGTACAAATCATGAACGTGTCGAGAAATACCGACGCCATCTGCACATAGCCCTGCACTACCGGGTGTTTTACATCTGCCGCCGCGCCAACATTGGGAGACGATCCCATCCCGGCTTCATTGGAAAACAGCCCGCGCTTAATACCGTTGGCCACCACCGCACCAAAGGTGCCTGCCCCTATTTCCTGCAAGCCGAAAGCACTGCGGAAAATTAATCCGAACACCTCCGGCATACGGGTGAGGTTGATCGCCACAATATACAGGGCGACGGCGATGTAACAGAGCGCCATAACCGGGACTACAACGCCTGCAAAGCGACCGATGGATTGGATGCCGCCGAACACCACCAGCGCTGCCACCAGCGCAATCGCCGCACCGATCAGCAATGGATTGATCCCCCACGCCGCATGTATCGCTTCCGCCATGGCGTTGGCCTGAACAGCGTTGAAAAAAAATCCGAAACAGAAAATCAGGAACACGGAATACACCACGGACAACCACTTCCACTTCTTGCCCAGCCCTTTATCGATGTAATACGCGGGGCCGCCGCGAAAGGTTCCGTGAACTTCCCCCCGCTCCTTAAACGTCTGCGCAAGAGTGTTTTCGATAAAACTGGTGGCCATGCCCACCAGCGCCACCATCCACATCCAGAAAATGGCACCAGGACCGCCAGTGGTAATGGCCACCGCGACACCGGCAATATTGCCGGTACCCACCCGCGCTGCGGCACTGGTGGCAAATGCCTGAAATGAGGACACGGAATCATCGTGTTCCTTGCGAAAACTCCGCGCCATTACATTGACCATATGGCCAAAGGCGCGGATCTGCACAAACCCGGTGCGCACCGTGAAATACACTCCGGCAGGTAACAGCGCCGCAATCAGGATACCCAGCCACCAGATACCACCGATGCCACCCCAGGCAATGTGGTTGCCGACATTGATTACCGAGCTCAACCCATCAAGTAACGCCTGCATGTCCCGCTCCCTGCCCTGCTCTTCTCCGTGCTCGCGTGTGCGGTGTGCCGCCGTAAAAGATTAGCAGCCGCATTTTGCGAAGCGGGTATCTTTTGTTCAGACTGAAACCAGGCCGGGGAACGCATAAATACCGTCCGCCCATTGTTATCACTAAACGCGGGCGTAAAATGCGTCCTTAGAAAATCCACTTCCGATCACCAGAGACGTTGACCGCCGCTATGCCCAACACTTCGCCACAGAAACAAATCGCGCCCTACGGCAGCTGGGCCTCAAATATCAGCGCCGACCTGCTCACCGCTGGCAATGTGCGCCTGAGTGAAGCGCGTCTGTTTGACGGTAAAGCCTACTGGCTGGAGTCCCGCCCCGCGGAAAAAGGCCGCTCGGTGCTGGTGGAATACGACCTCGACAGTGAAAAGCCTGCGCCCAGGGATCTTATCCCCGCGCCACTCGGCGCCCGCACCAAGGCGCACGAATACGGTGGCGGCGTCTACACCGTTGGCAACGGGTATGTCTATTTTGTGCTCGCCGCCGACCAGCGCATCTACCGCATCGCCCCGGGCAGTGATATCCCCGAACCCGTCACACCGGCTGGCCCCTGGCACTTCGCCGACCTGCAGCTGGACCAGCGCAGAAACCGCCTGATCTGCGTGCAGGAAGAAGAAAGTGAATCCGGATGCGAGGCCGTCGCGCGCCTGATCGCCATTGCGCTTGATCGCGAGCAGGGAGAGGAGTTCGGCAGAATCACCGTGCTCGCTGAGGGCGCGGATTTCTATTCCAATCCGGCACTGAGTCCGGATGGACTGCAGCTGAGCTTTCTGCAGTGGCACCACCCGGACATGCCCTGGGACGCCACCGAATTGATGTTGGCTGAACTGGATGAAACCGGCGCAGTTGCCAAAGCCCGCCACATTGCCGGCGGCAACCGGGAATCCATTTTTCAGCCCCAATGGTCTCCGAGCGGCCAGTTGTACTACATCTCCGATAAAAACAACTGGTGGAATATTTATCTCGCAGGCAGCGACCAACCCCTGTGGGATCTCGACGCCGAATTCGCTACCCCGCAGTGGGTATTCGGGATGTCCACCTACGGTTTTCTCGATGATGCGCGAATCTTCTGCACCTTCACCCGGAGCGGCCGCTGGCAGCTGGCGCTGTTGGACCTGAACACCAGTCAACCGCAGCTGCTCGAGCACAGTGGCTGCGACTTTGAAAGCATCCACTGTACCGGCGACCGCGCCCTCTTCATCAGCAGCGGTACCGCGGACTTTCCATCTGTGGTGATGTACCAGGCCGACAGCAACCGTTTCACCACCATTGCCAGCAGCAGTGCCGCGCCAGTGGAAACCAGCTGGTTTTCCCGTGCACAAACCATCGTATTTGAACATAAGGATCGCGTGGTACACGCCTTTTACTACCCACCCTGCAGCCCTACCTACACTGCGCCAGAAGGTGAAAAACCGCCGCTGATTGTGTTCGGCCACGGTGGCCCAACGGGCGCCACCTCAGCCGGACTCAACCTCAAGGTGCAGTACTGGACCAGCCGCGGTTTCGCCATCCTCGATGTCAACTACTCCGGCAGCACCGGCTACGGTCGCAAATACCGCGACCGCCTGCAGGGCCAATGGGGAATCCTCGATGTGGAAGACGTGTGTGCCGGCGCGGAATACCTGGTGCAACAGGGCCTCGCCGATCCAGAGCGTTTGCTGATCAAAGGGGGCAGCGCCGGCGGTTATACCGTGTTGGCGGCACTGACCTTCCACGACACCTTTTCCGCCGGAGCCAGCCACTACGGTATCGGCGACCTGACCACGCTTGCCCGCGACACCCACAAATTCGAATCCCGCTATCTGGACAAACTGGTCGGCCCCTGGCCCGAAGCAGAGGCTGTGTACCGCGCCCGCTCGCCGATTAATCACATTGAGCAATTGGATTGCCCGGTGATCTTCTTCCAGGGTATGGAAGACAAAGTGGTACCGCCGGACCAGGCAGAAACCATGGTGGCCGCACTGCGTACCCGTGGTATTCCGGTGGCCTACATCACCTTCGAAGATGAGGGCCACGGCTTTCGCGGCGCCGACAGCATTAAGCTGGCGCTTGAAGGTGAACTGGAGTTTTACAGCCGGATATTCGGTTTTCCGCTGCCCACCCCGGGAACGGGAATCAAGATCGACAATCTGCGGGAGGTCTGCTGATGGGGCGCTGGAGACCGCCGCGGCCTCGCGGTTCGCGCTACATCACACCGGAAGGCGCGCGCCGCATGCGTGCGGAAGTAAAGCAATTATGGGAAGTGGAACGGCCGCGCGTTACACAGGCAGTCAGCGATGCCGCCAAATTGGGGGACCGCAGCGAAAATGCTGACTACATCTACGGCAAGAAAAGACTGCGGGAAATCGACAGCCGGGTGCGCTTCCTCACCAAGCGCCTGGAAGAAATTACCGTGGTCGACCGTATTCCCGACGACCGGGAAAAAATATTCTTCGGCGCCTGGGTGACTCTGGAAGACGAGCATGGTGTAGAAGTGAAATACCGCATCGTTGGCCCGGATGAATTCAACGTTAAGGAAGGCCTGATTTCCATGGACTCCCCTGTCGCCCGCGCCCTGCTCGGCAAGCGACTGGATGATGAAATTGAGATCCAGCAAATGGAGCAGAGGGTTACTTACTACATTGTAGAGATTGAATACCCCTCCCCCAGTGCTGGCTAACAGCGACATATTTCATATGTATTCTTCCTTCTAGATTGGCAACAAAATGTGGTTGCATCTGAGTGGCGACCACATGAGCACTGACTATATTAGAAGGAACTGGCAGCGCCCAGCACCCACAAAACCGTCAAGTTTTCGCCCTAATCCATCTTACGAGTCTTTCTCAAATCACTCGGTGTCATGCCGAACAGCATTTTGAATTGGTCAGTAAAGCGCGATTGAGATTGGTACCCACAACGTTCTGCGATAAGTCCGATAGGCTCGATAGTGCTTTGAACCAAATGCAGCCCAAAGCCAAGTTTGGTTCTATTTTTAATGTCCTGCACACTGGTTTTTTCGGCCTTCAACTTGCGCCGCAATGTCGATTCACTCATACACAGCAAGGTACATAGGCGCTCTACGCCCCAATCATCAGCAATATTCTGATTAATAATTTCATACACTTGGTGACTTAAGCTCGGCGGCTCGGCGATGCCACATACTTCTTCGTGACCAGACAAATAAATAAGATTCAAAAGTTCTTGTTTACGAAACTTCAGCGCACCTTTGGGCACTTGGGTCGAAAACTCAATGAATTGTGCAAGAGCGATACTCAACGGCTTGTTGATCTCGCCCAGAAAGTACCTTTTAGTACTTTTCGGTTTATGCCTGAACTGACTAAAATCCGCGTAGTCAAATTCCAGCAGCACAGCAAAATATCCATCATTCCTGCTACTCGGAATATTTCTCATATCCACATCGGGACTATTGGAGAGAAAGACAAAGCTGCCGGCAGGACACTTTTCCCGCTCCTTTCCTAGTAGCTTGGTACCACCGAGGATAAAGATTAACAGCGGCCTGATGACTGGCACATTGGCCAAACGCTGTTCTTTGACCGAAGAATAGACAGAAAAAGGTAAATCAGAGTGAGTATCGACGGCACCTTTGGCCAGCTCCTTTAGTTTTTCATACGAGAGGCATGCTTGAGAATTTAGATTAACTGAAACCACAGCGCTTCCTATTCATCCATTGGCATAACGTCCACCAGCCTTTATTGATTATTAATCAAATCGGAGGCGTCTTAAGTTTTACACATTCTAACAGTATTTAAGACGCCAAATTTAGTCTGCGCTACAAACATACCAGATGACGGCCGATCACTTGCGCTCGTACAAAGCCTCAATTTTTGCTGTAGCCAGCGAGTGAGCTTTAACCATGTAGCCAGTCAATGCGCCAGAAGCCCCTTCAGGCAGCGTCAACTTTTTCGACAGCGCATACAGAGTAAATTGATAACGGTGTACACCGTGACCTTTTGGTGGGCAAGCGCCTCCGAAGCCTTTAGCACCGTAGTCATTGGTGATATTGATGCTGCCCGCAGGTAACAAGTTCTTTCCCGGGTCGCCGGCACCGGCATCAAGATTATTTACCGAAGCAGGAATGTTGACGAGTTGCCAGTGCCACCATCCGCTTCCAGTGGGCGCATCCGGATCGTATACCATCAACGCATAGGCTCCGGTACCTTCCGGCGCTCCACTCCAGGAAAGTTGCGGAGATTTATTGCCACCACTACATCCGAAGCCCTGAAATTCATGCTGTTTCGGCATGAATTCACCATTGGAGATGTCTTTGCTATCCAAAGTGAATGTCCCAGCCAAAGCAGTACCGGACAGAAAGATCGACAGCGACAAAGTCAGTTTAATAATCGAACGACGCACAGGAAGTCTCCAACTGTGATTTAAAAAATGAATTTACATGTTCTGCGACTCGAAAATTAGCGACAAAACCGCTAAATTTTCGCCCTGATCCGTCAATCAGCGGTATTTAAAGCCGGGGCCCCGAACGGCACCACTACAAGCAGACCAAGAAGAAAAGCGGAATTTTGCAATCCGGAGAGCTTCCGCTTCAAGAAGTCGCTGACATCGTTGGCGCTGAGCAACCTATTACATCTGTGCGATCGAATACCCGGAAATTTCAATGGGAGATTAAACTGCTCTCATTTTGAGATAGGCGCTATTTTCACACAGATTTATACAAAGCTGCTGGCGCTATCCGCACCCAGTCCTCGAGATCTTTTTGCGTATCAATATCGACCGACGCTTCCGGCATATTGTATTCGGAGACAGGGACATCCGAACTGTAAAGGAGCCGCTTGGCACCTCGGTCATTCGTGAGGGATTTCAGCTGCTGGAAACTGTTTTTTGCGAAAATTGCCGGTACGCCGCGGCGGCCGGCATAGTAACCGCAAGCGATGTTATTCCATTCAAACTGATCAATCAGGGCTTCAATATCATTGGCGGTAATCGCAACCTGGTCAGCCAACAAAATTAAAATCCCATCAAAATCGCGCTCCAACTGCGATACGCCTGCGGCAATCGAGTGTCCCAAGCCATTTTTCCAGGCCGGGTTGTAAATCAGTGTTACGTCGGTCAAGTCTCCATCCCTCTGCGCCTGAACGATCGAGGTGTGCCAGGCACCGGTAACCACACAGGTATGCGACACCAAATGCCGCACCTGCTTGACCATTCTCTGCACCAGAGAGGTTCCATGAACGGTCGCCAGCGGCTTGCAACCACCGAATCTCCGTCCCTCTCCGGCCGCCATGATCATGGCGGCAATAGATCGGGATTTGATCGCTTCCGACGTCATCGGCATATCCATCATGAGAACTGATATTTAGGTTCTGGTTTCGGTGCTGGCAGTACCGGTTCCAGCCAAGTGAAATTTCCGGCGCGTTTTAGATCTAGTGACTGCTCGGTTACAAATAATGTCACCGGATTCATGGCAAAGCCCCCATCACATATAGGTTGGTGAGGTCTCAACCGCTAGGATGCGCCGCTCATTTTCATTGGGGGGAACACCATGTCAGTAGGACAACAGATCTATCACGCTATCGAACTCTTTGCGCCGCACGCACCTCATCGGGAGAGGTTCTGCACATCGCTGACCAAGGCACTGACCGATAATGGCTCCACGTCAATGGCGGCAAAGCGAATTGCATCCGTGATCGCGGATGCGCTCAGCGAACCCTGCGAGGACTTTCACCTCGCCATGGCCCACCTGATTGCCTTTCACCCACCGCTGATGATCGCGATGGAAGGTGATCTGGCCGCCGTTCACGCCATGCATCGCTATATGTCGTTCTTTCTCGATATGGAAGCAGCTGACACAGGGCCGCAAGCCCAGTACGCGATCAACTGAAGACGGTTTGCATGGAGCGCGGTGGCGTATCAGATGCAAGTACGCCACTCATTGAGCGGCCACTGCCCTGGTTTAGCGCGGCCTGACACTCCGCCAGAATCGACAGGGCAATGGTTTCCGGCAGATCGGCACCGATTTGCAACCCGGCTGGGCCAGCGATCACTGGAGAATGCTTATCCGGATTTATTCCCGCCTCCGCAATTACCTGTTCGCGGCGTTTGCGCGGCCCAAGCAGCGCGAGATAACGGAGTGACTCGCCGTGTAACATCAATAACGCGCGGGCATCCAGCGCGATATTATGGCTCATCAACACGGCGGCGTTGACCTTGCAACTGCGCACAAATTCCGGCAAATGCTCCGCCGGAACGCTCAACAGTTCATCCGCGTCGGGGAAGTATTCTCTCCGCGCATTAGCCGGTCGCGGATCCCACACACTGATGCGCCAACCCAGCTGATGTCCGATAGCGGCCAGAGGTCGCGCGTCAATGCCACCACCGACGATCAACAGATGGGGCGGCGGCGTGATGCCGGTACACAGCCAGTGACTCTCGTCCTCTTGCACCAGCTGTGCCTTAACCTGGAACGATTCGATACTGACGGCATCATTGTCCATAAAGCGCGATTGTGCCGCGCCGTTTTTCTCGGGGACACACTGATAGTAGTAACCGGAGCGGAACTCCTGCAGCGCAGTGTAAACCCGATCCAATTCCAGGTAGCCATTTTCACGATGCACCGGCTGCAGCAGAATGTGTACGGTACCACCGCAGCCAATGCCCAACTGGAACGACAGATCATCTTCGTCGCTGCCATCATAGGTCAGAGTTACCGCGCGACCACTTTGCATCACGCGGCGGGCCTGTTGGTGAATATCCGACTCCAGGCAACCGCCACTCAGCATCCCGAGCTGGTGTCCATCGGCACTAAACAGCATCATCGCGCCCGCCTTGCGGTAGCATGGGCCCTCGGTTTTGTACACGGTGCCCAGTACCCAGCCGCAGAAATCGCGCAATGGGTACCAGGACTTCAAGAGCGCAAGCAGATGGTTCGACATGGATAAGTCAGACCTTGATCGGCAATGAGTAGTAGCGCTTGCCGGTGACAGCCGCCAACGCATTGGCTACTGCCGGTGCAATCGGCGGTACTCCCGGCTCACCGACGCCGGTAGGCGGCGCCGCGGAGGGCACGATATGCACCTCCACCTCGGGCATCTGGTTAATGCGCAATACCTGATAATTGTGGAAGTTGGACTCGACGACCTTGCCATCCTTGAGGGTAATCGCACTCACCAGCGCAGGGGCCAAACCAAAGCCGATGCCACCCTCCATCTGCGCGCGGATCACATCCGGGTTGATCGGCACACCGCAGTCCACCGCGCACACCACCCGCTCGACTTTGAACTTACCGTCATCCGCCACGGATACTTCCGCCACCTGGGCCACATAGGAATTAAACGACTCATGCACGGCGACACCACGACCCCAACCTTTCGGCAGCGCCTTACCCCAACCGGCTTTATCCGCAGCCAGTTTCAGCACACCCTGCCAGCGCGGGTGGTCAGCCAATAACTTCATACGCAGGTCCACCGGGTCCTGCCCTGCTTTCACGGCCAGTTCGTCGATAAAGGTTTCCGTGGAATAGGCCGTGTGGGTGTGGCCCACGGAGCGCCACCAGAGTACCGGGACCTGCTCTTCGGTGGAGGTAACTTCGACACGCAGGTTGGGAATGGCGTAAGGAAGTGTGCTCGCGCCCTCGACCGATGAATGATCGACGCCATTCTTGATCCCCTGCCCAAACGGCGTACCCGTTAGAATGGACTGCCCCACAATGTGCTGTTCCCAGCCGACAATATTGCCCTCCGCATCCAGACCGCCACGCACCCGGTGTACGTATGCCGGGCGAAAATAACCCGCCTGCATATCGTCTTCGCGGGACCACACCAGTTTGATCGGGGTACCCATTTTTGCTTTGGCGATGTGCACCGCCTCTACAAGATAATCAGACACCGGATTGGCGCGACGGCCGAAGCTGCCGCCGGCAAACAGCATATTCAGTTTTACCTTTTCCACCGGCAGCCCCAGCAACTTACCGATGTTCATCTGGTCTATCGACTGGAACTGCTCGCCGTTCCAGATTTCGCAGCTGTCCTTGTTGACCAGTGCCACACAGTTCATCGGCTCCATGGCCGCGTGCGCGAGATAGGGAAATTCGTAAGTGGCCTCAATGACGGTTTTGGCACTGTCCAACGCATCGCCTACGCTACCGTGATCGTGCGCCACACCACCGCGTTTTTTCGAGATCTCACGGTATTCCGCCATTATCTGGTCGGTGCTTTTGTCCATCGCCCGGGATTCATCCCATTCAATGTTGAGCTTGTCGCGCGCGACTTTTGCACTCCAGTAGTCCTTCGCAACCACGGCAATACCGGTGGGAATTTGGATCACGTCCACCACGCGGTTGGAAGCCTTGGCTTCCTTTGCATCGAAGCTTTTCACTTTTGTCCCAAAGCGCGGCGGGTGGGCAACCACTGCGGTGAGCATGCCCTCCAGCCACACATCCTGGGTATAGATCGCGGTGCCGTCGGTCTTGCCCACATCCTTGCGCGGCATCGACGTACCGATATAGGTAAATTCCTCAGGCTCCTTGAGGCGGATTGATTTTTCATCCGGCACTGGCAAGGTGGCTGCGAGTTCTGCGAGCTCACCGAAAGTCGCCTTTCTGCCGCTGCCCGCATGACTCAACACGCCCTTGTTAACACTGATCTCCGCTGTCGGTAGATTCCAGCGTTGCGCCGCGGCCGCCACCAGCATGGCTTTGGCTGTGGCACCGGCAATGCGCATCTGCTGATACGAGTTGGCGATGGCGGAGCTGCCGCCGGTACCCTGCATTGGGCCCCAGTACAGATTGTTGTAGCGTTTGCCATCGGCGGGGGCGCCAACGGCATCGATCTGCTCCCAGTCAGCGTCCAGTTCTTCGGCCACCAGCGTGGCAAGGCCGGTGTAAGTGCCCTGCCCCATTTCCACATGTTTGATGACCACCGCCACACGGTTATCGGTCCCGATACGCACAAAGGCGTTGGGAGCGAAAGCCTCGCCTTCTGCAGCAGTCACTCCTGTAGGAAGCATTTTCGCCAGCGTTCCCGGGCTGCTGACAGCCAGAGTCAGGCCGGCGCCAATGCCGCCGATGACCTTGAGAAAATGTCTGCGACTCTCCTGCGGACTTGCTAAGCCGTCAATTTCCTGAAAGCTCCTTGCCAGTTCTGCACGGGTTTCGTTATTAATCCAGCGCATGATCCCCTCCCTTTCAGACCAGTTGTTTCGACGCTTCTTTGATGGCACCGCGAATTCGCTGGTAGGTATTGCAGCGGCAGATATTACCGGACATCGCGGAATCAATATCCGCATCGGTAGGTTTCGGATTCTTTTCCAGCAGCGCAATGGCGGACATGATCTGCCCCGACTGACAATAGCCGCACTGGACTACCTGCCCGTCATCCCAGGCCTGTTGCACAGCCCTGCTCACGGGAGAAGCCGCGGATGAGGAAACGCCTTCGATGGTGGTGATTTTTTTGCCCGCCGCCAGCTGTACCGGCGTGGAACAGGAGCGGATCGGCTGGCCGTCCATATGCACTGTACAGGCGCCGCACATGGCCATACCACAGCCGAACTTGGTACCCGTCATTTCCAGGTAGTCGCGGATCACCCACAACAGCGGTGTATCCGGTGTGGTGTCGACCTGATGTTCGGCACCATTGACATTGAGCGTGATCGACATGGTATTCCCCTCGTTATTGATTGTCCCGGTAACGAATCCTTGTGAAGGACCAAATTACACGATTTGACCTGACAATAAATACCACGTGCTCTCGAAAATCTACTTTATTAGTTCGGCCGTAGAAGTTCGCGCCAATTAATGCGACGGTCAGCATTTCCTGCCCGTCGCACACATTAATCTTTCAGCGCACCCCCTCCAGCAGATGCCGCGCGATAATCAGGCGCTGAATCTCGCTGGTACCCTCATAGATAGTAGTGATGCGAACATCCCGCGCCATCCGCTCCAGTGGAAACTCCCTGGTATAGCCCACACCGCCGTGCATCTGGAGCGCCACATAGCAGGCCTCGTTGGCTTTTTCCGATGCGTAGAGCTTCGCCATGGAAGCCGCAGGGCCGAAGTGTAAACCGGCATCTTTCTGCCAGGCCGCTTGCAACAACAAGAGTCGCGCCGCCTCCAACTCGGTGTATTTGTCTGCGAGTTGCCACTGCAGCCCCTGAAATTGGGCCAGCGGCTTGCCGAACTGCTCGCGCTCCTGCAGATAAATGCGCGCGCAGTCCAGAGCTTCAAGGCCAATGCCCAATGCTAACGAACCGATGCCGATGCGCCCGCCCGCCAGTTCGCCGGCGGCGATGCGGAAGCCGCGGTTCTCTTCGCCCAGCATGCTGCTCGCGGGGATGCGGCAATCCTCAAACGCCACCTCATTGGTGACAGACGCTTTCTGCCCCATTTTTTCTTCCGCCTTGCCGATCACCAGCCCGGGAGTGCCAGCCTCGACCAGGAAGCAGGAGATCCCCTTGCCTTTCGGTGCCGAGGAATCGGTTACTGCCCACACCACAAACACACCGGCAAACTCGGCGCTGCTGATAAACAGCTTGCTGCCGTTCAGCACATAGTCGCCGCCGTCCTTGACCGCACGGGTGCGCATGGCGGCGGCGTCGGAACCGGAACTGGGTTCGGTCAGGCAGAAGGAGCCAGCAGCGTATTCGCCGCTGCAGATTTTCGGCAGGAAATACTCTTTCTGTGCATCGGTACCCATCGCCTGGATCACTTCCGCCACCATGTTGGTGACCGAGGTAGTGGTGGCGGTGGAAGCGCAGCCGCGGGCAATTTCGGTGATAGCGAGGCTGAAGGCGATGGTGCCGGCACCGGTGCCGCCGTATTCGGGGTCGATGTTGATGCCCATGAAACCGAGCTCCGCCAGCTCCTTGAGTTTCTGCAGAAACAGTGGGCGGTTGCCAGTCTTGTCCAGCTCCGCGGCGATCGGCTTCAATTCGCTTTCGGCAAACTGGCGCGCGGCCTCCTGAATCATCTGTTGTTCTTCGGTCAGTGCAAAATTCATGGTGTTTTCTCGCTCATACTCGCCTTCCAAACCATGTGGTAAACACTGTGGCAAAGGCTGTTTATTGTTGTATCGATGACGGTGGTTTCGTAGTTTCGCTCACCGGGATGCTTGCCACCGGAACAGCAAGTGGCGCAGCGCACCCTGCTGGATCGCCACGCCCAGCAGAATCAGACCGAGGCCCGCAATGGTAGCCACGTGTATGCTTTCTCCCACCAGCAGTGCGATCAGCAATAGCGACAGCGGTGGTGACAAATAAATGAAATTGCTGATGCGCGCGGTATTGTCGCAACTGAGCAGCGCCCCCTGCCACAGCAGGAAGGCGATACCCATTTCAAACAGGCCCACATACAGAGCCCCCAGCCAGCCTTCCACTGGCGGCGATTGCCAGCCACCCTGCCACATAACAGCAGCGAACAGCCACGGCAGGCCGCAACAGAATGTCAGCAACAGATTCACTGCAGCATTGCCGCCGATACGGGTATTCAGCAACCAGTAACAGGACCAGATCACGGTACTGAACAGCGCCAGTGCCACACCGAATGGCTGATCAAACTGCAGGGAAAAAGGATCGCCTTTGGTGGCAATCACCAGTACGCCGATATAGCACACGAGCCCTGCCAGCAGATCTTGCCTGCGCAGCTTCTGTTTTAATAGAGGAACGGACAACAGGGCCAATACCACGCCCCAGGTGTAGTTCAACGGCTGTGCCTGCTGTGCGGGCAACAGCGCGTAGGCATTGAACAGGACAAGGTAGTAGAGGAACGGGTTGCAAAAGCCGAGGGCGAGATACCATTTGTAATTGGCACGCCAACTGGTGCGCAGCTCCGGTAATCGGCGCTGCCAGCAGATCACCGCGAACATAAACAGGGTGGAGACCACTGAGGCAATGGTCACCAGCTGCAGTGGAGAAAGATATTGCAGCGAGAGCTTGAAGGCACTAGCAACAGTGGACCAGCAGAGCACGGCTGCCAGCGCCAGAACCGTCGCCCGGCGATTGCCTTGCATTATGGAAGCGGATTGCTCAGTCATTTTTTGAAACCGCCAGACAGAACCGCTGAGTCATACGGCTAGGGATTTACCCGAACAAAAATTTATTCGGCCAATTATTTATTCAGCTATAAACGAAAGATGGCAGGCGCCCGGCACCTGCCATCTTTTCCCAACATACCCTGTCAGCGCTTGCCGCTTTTGGGCTCCGGGTCGGGAACCGCCACCGAGGTATCGGTTTTCACTTCCTCCATCACTACATAGGTGTGGGTTTCGCGCACACCGGGAACGGAGGCCAGCTTTTCGCCGAGGAATTGGCGGTAACCGAGCATATCCTTAATGCGGATTTTTACCAGGTAGTCGAAACCACCAGCCACCATATGGCACTCCTGCACTTCCTCTAAGCCGGACACGTGCTTATTGAACGCTTCCAGCGATTCGGTCGCGGTATCGGTAAGAGACACCTGGATGTACACCACCAGGCCCGCGTGTACCTTCAACGGGTCGAGCAGCGCTACGTAGTCCTTAATGAAGCCCTCGCGCTCGAGCCGCTTCACGCGTTCGAGGCAGGGTGTGGGGCTGAGGTTGACGCGACGGGCCAGCTCCACATTGGGAAGGCGGCCTGCTCGCTGCAGAATCCGCAGTATCTGACGGTCGATACGATCCAGATCTTCCAACTTACGAGACATGACAAAATACCCTACTGGTGATCAAGCAAATACGCCCTATATTTAACCACACTCTTTTCTAAAATGGCGATTAATTCTGGGACTCTTACCACATAATCTGGGTTTTTATCCTGCACCCATTTGTATCAGGGAGTTTTGAGGAAAAATCTATGCCAACTCACTTCGCCGGCCCATTGACCGAAGAGTTGAAAAAAGCGCGCCAGAAAGCCCGCCAATACCTGCATGCCGACGAAAACCAGTGCGTCAGCGAACTGCTGGCGGCCCCCCGCCCGGGTGAGGCCCTGCGCGAGAAGATCCTCGCCACCGCCAGCCAACTGGTGGTGAAGTCCCGCGAGCAGCGCAGCAAGCGCGGTACTTTAGATGCCTTTCTGCAGCAGTTTGGTCTCTCCAATAAGGAGGGGGTGGCGCTGATGTGCCTGGCGGAGTCCCTGTTGCGGGTGCCGGATGCCGACACCGCCGACAAGCTGATCGCAGAAAAGGTGCACTCCGGCAACTGGTCCAGTCACCGTGGCCAGTCTGACTCCCTGTTCGTGAACGCCTCCACCTGGGGGCTGATGCTGACCGGCAGCATCGTGGAACTGGACCCGGACATCACCGAAAAGCCGTCCCACTGGATGAAGAAACTGGTCAGTCGCATGGGCGAGCCGATGGTGCGCACCTCCATGATGCAGGCCATGAAGATCATGGGCGGGCAGTATGTGCTCGGCCGCACCATCAAGGAAGCCCTGAAGCGCGGCCCCGCCGAAAACAAGCCCGGCACCCGCTTCTCCTTCGATATGCTTGGCGAAGGCGCGCGCACCATGGCGGACGCCCAGCGCTACTTCGACTCCTACATGATGGCCATCGAGGCCATCGGCGCCGACAACCTCAAGAAGAGCGAAGGCCAGCGCAACGTGGTGGAGGCAAACGGCATTTCCATCAAGCTCTCCGCCCTGCACCCGCGCTACAGCGAGCTGCAGCGCGAGCGCGTGATGAACGAGCTGTTGCCGAAAGTCATCGAGCTGTGCGCGGCTGCCGCCAAATACCAGATGGGCCTCAATATCGATGCCGAGGAAGCGGACCGTCTGGATATCTCCCTGGATATTTTTGAAGCCCTGG
This sequence comes from Microbulbifer harenosus, assembly GCF_005771435.1. GTDB lineage: Bacteria > Pseudomonadota > Gammaproteobacteria > Pseudomonadales > Cellvibrionaceae > Microbulbifer > Microbulbifer harenosus. Next base: position 240,339 of record NZ_VANI01000009.1, on the reverse strand, counting down.
CGCGCGCGCCGGAGCTGCGCGACTGGCAGGGTCTCGGTTTTGTGCTGCAGGCCTACCAGAAGCGCGCCCCACACGTGGCGGATTGGCTGATTGCGCTCGGCCGCGATACCGGCCGCAAACTGATGGTACGCCTGGTCAAGGGCGCCTACTGGGACAGCGAGATCAAACATGCCCAGCAGATGGGCCTGTCCGATTACCCGGTATACACCCGCAAGTGCCACACCGATCTCTCCTATCAGGTCTGCGCGCGCAAGCTGCTGGACGCGAACGATGCGATCTATCCGCAGTTCGCCACCCACAATGCCTATACCGTGGGCCTGATCCTGGAAATGGCTGGCAACCGTACCGACTACGAATTCCAGCGCCTGCACGGCATGGGCCACCTGCTTTACGATCAGATCGAAGCGGTACACGGCAAACGCGCGCCGGTGCGGGTTTACGCCCCAGTGGGTGCGCACCGCGACCTGCTGCCCTACCTGGTGCGTCGCCTGCTGGAAAACGGGGCCAACAGCTCCTTCGTCAACCGCTTTATGGACGAGAAGACCCCGGTCAACGTGCTGGTGCAGGACACCTTGAAGCTGAGCGAAGCCTGCAACCCCTACCGCCATCCGGAAATCCCGGTGCCGGCGGATATCTACATCGGCCATGAGACACTGCCGCGGAAAAACTCCCACGGTTTTGAACTCACCGACCCGATTGCCTTCGCCCCACTGAAACAGATGGTGGAAGCGTCTGCAGGCAAAACCTGGAGCGGCGGCCCCATCGTGGACGGCATTGCTGGCAAGGCGGACCTGGCGGTGCTCAACCCGGCCACCGGCGAGGTGGTGGGCCACACCGCCAACACCGATGCCGCGCTGATCGACAAGGCGTTTACCTCCGCTGCCGAGCACCAGCGCGCCTGGAACCGTCTGGGCGGCGAAGCCCGAGCAAAAATCCTCGACAAGGTCGCGGACCTCTACGAGCAGCATCTGAACGAACTGGTGGCGATGATCTGCCGCGAGGCCGGCCGCACCCTGAACGACGGCATCAGCGAAGTGCGCGAAGCAGTGGACTTCTGCCGCTACTACGCCAACGGCGCGCGCCAGCACTTCGGCGAGCCCACCATTCTTCCCGGACCCACGGGCGAGAGTAATGAACTGAGCCTGTGCGGGCGCGGTGTGTTCGTGTGTATCAGTCCATGGAACTTCCCGCTGGCGATTTTCACCGGCCAGGTGGTTGCGGCGTTGGCCGCTGGTAACGCGGTACTCGCCAAGCCCGCGGAGCAGACCCCGCTGATCGCCGCGCGCGCAGTACAGCTGATGCACGAGGCCGGTATTCCACAGAAAGTACTGCACCTGATCACCGGCACCGGTGCCGCCATCGGCAAGCCGCTGCTGGATCACCCGCGGGTTGCCGGTGTGGCCTTTACCGGCTCCACCGAAACCGCCAAGCACATCAATATGCAGCTGGCCGCGAAAGATGGCCCCATCGTGCCGCTGATCGCCGAAACCGGTGGCCAGAACGTGATGATCGTGGACTCCACCGCGCTGCCAGAACAGGTAGTGGACGACGTGATCCAATCCGCGTTCCTGAGCGCCGGTCAGCGCTGCTCCGCCCTGCGTGTTCTGTGTGTGCAGGACGTGATCGCGGACAACCTGCTGAACATGCTGAAAGGCGCCTGTGAAGAACTGGTGCTGGGCGACCCGTCAAAACTGGAAACCGACATCGGCCCGGTGATCGACGAGAAAGCCCTCGGTCTGTTGGAGAAGCACCGCGAACGTATGAGTTCGGAGGCGAACCCCCTGTTCGCGTTCGACGAAAACAAGCGCCCGCAGCACGGCACCTTCTTCGGCCCGCAAGTGGTAGAGATCACCGACATCAATCTGCTAAAGCGCGAAGTGTTCGGTCCGTTCCTGCATGTGGTGCGCTTCAAGGCAGAAGAGCTGGAAGACGTGATCCACAGCATCAACGCCACCGGCTACGGCCTCACCTTCGGCCTGCATTCGCGTATCGAAGGCCGCGCCGGTGCCATCTTCAAGCGCATTGATGCGGGCAACTGCTACATCAACCGCGATATGGTGGGTGCGGTTGTGGGCGTGAACCCGTTCGGCGGTATGGGCCTCTCCGGCACCGGCCCCAAAGCCGGCGGCCCGCACTACCTGTTCCGCTTTGCCAACGAGAAGACCAAGACGGTCAACACCGTGGCAACCGGCGGCAACACGCAGTTGTTTACCCTGGGGCAGTAATCGCCTCACAAAAAGAAGCCCGGGAAATTCCCGGGCTTCTTTTTTTGCGCGACGAAAATACGTCTATGGATTATCGCCGCGCTTGTGTGTTTACCGGTTTGCGCAGTGCAAACTGGTCGATCACATTTCCGTTGTCGTCGATGGCGCGATACTTCAGTGAGCCGGAGAGTGGGTCCACGTCAATCACCTGATAGGTGCGGGTATTCACCGCACCAAAGGCGGCGAACTCCGGCAACTCCTGCTCGTACATTTTGGTCCCGGACACTGCCACCAGATAAATAGTGCCCTGCTCGTCCGCCACCACCGGCTCGTTACCGCGCATGGGAACGGTGCGCATATACGCGTGGTCGTGGCCCTGGAACGCGATGTCCACGTGATGCTTGTCGAAGATCGGCCCCCACACGTCGCGGATCGGCTTGTTGTCCCTGCCCTCGCGGGAGGCATAGAACGGATGGTGATAGATCACCACTTTCCAGCGCGCCTCGCTCTCGCCCAGCACCCGATCCAACCACTCCGCCTGCAGCTCCGGTTCCACCAGGTGATAGTTGGAATCCATCACTACGACGAGCAAATCCTGATAGGTCACGTGATAGGTGCGGCCGGCATCCAGTTGCTCACTGCCGTTCGCCGGCAGCGCAAACTGCTTGAGATACAACGTGGGATGTCCGCCGTGACTGTCGTGATTACCCAGCGCCGGCACCACCATGGAGCGGTCGAAAACGGAACTGCCCTCGTGGAAAAACTGATCCCAGTTGTCCTGTTCCTGGCCGTGGTCGATGAGGTCTCCGGCAATCATGTAAAAGCGCGCGTGCGGGAATTCGAAATCTGCCTGGCGGATCAACTGCCCCCACTGATCCAGACCGTTCTGGGGATCGCCCAGATAGACAAAAGAAAACGGCTCGACAGGAGAACTCGCCGCGGTGCGGAATTCTCGTGGTGAAGTCCAGCTCTTGCCGTCATCGGTACTGACGGCATAGAGGTAGTCCGTGGCCGGCTGCAGGTCCCTCAGCACAACGCGATGCAGTCGCACCACCGGGTCATTCACCACCTGACGGCTGTGCAATTCTGTGTAGGTCGCGTTTTTGCGTTGACCGGCACGGTTACCGCGCGCGAGGAAGCGGTTTTTCGGGGCCACCCACAACCGGCTTTTTTCCACACTGTTGTCGGTGCGCCACTGTACCGTGGCGGATGTTGCCGGGTCGCCCTGCCAGGTCAACTGCAGATGGTCCGGCCGCGATGACGAGGGATAGCGGGTTTCGCGGAAGTAACCCACAAAGCGCGATACCAGCTCCCAGCTCTCGTAGCTGCGCAACACCGGCAGGCCAACCAGCGCCTGCGGCAAAGTGTTGAAGTAGTCGTTATCGTCGATAAACGGCAGGCCGCCGACTTCCGCGATCTGCACGTCCACACCTTCAATCAGCGGAGTGATGGTAACCGGTGCTTTTCCATCCAGCGCACCGGCAAACACCAGATAGGGCTTCAACTCACCGGACAGACTGGGCACACCCAAATTCACCTGCCCCGCTTCCACCTGCTTCGACCATACATGGTATGGGTCTTCTTCATCCACGATGAAGTCGAGTTCTGTTCTCCGCGAGAATTTTTGATCCTTAAGCCAGAACGGCGTTTCCCCGTAAGAAGCATCGAAGGCGACATAAATAACGGCCGGGCGATCAACGCGAAAATGGGAAAAGCTGGTTCCCAAATAATCCCGCTCATCCCGGGTAAGAAACTTGGCAGCAGAGTCCGCGGTCAACGCAATGCGTTTTTCTGGTGACAGGTCTTCGGACATACGGGCAATAATGTGTGAAACCCTTTCCTCAAGATCCCGGTGAACGTTGCCGGACGCATCGGCAGCGGCAATCCCGCAAAAGCAGAGCAGCAGTAAGGTAAGTGTCAGGTTGGAAAATAATCGCATGGAACCCCCTGTAAATGACCCGGGGATTCTAAAGGCATAGTTTTTTTATAGGCTTCAGTAAGATGAATTTTTTATGACAAACGGATTACAGCATCACCGCAAAAAAAAGCCGGAGGGTTACTCCGGCCAAGCCAAGTCCTGTGAGAGTTGCCGAATAGCACTTGGAGTTAATTCAATACACGGCTAGTTCAGCACACGATAGCCGCGTCCACGCAGGCAGTTACGGGTGATGTAACTCGCTTCCGCGCCAGAACTGCCCACCCCACTGACGCCACCGAGCAAGGCACCGGCTCCGGCACCCGCGAGAGCGGCACTACTGGTATCGCCAATGATCGCGCCGAGGGCGCCACCCAGTAGAGCACCACCAGCAGCCCTGGTGACACCGCGACGACCGGCATCGTTGCGCGCGGCGGTAGACAGACCTCGGCAGTCAGCGAGATCCAACTGATACTGACGCATGTTGACGCCGTAGGTATCAATCACGATGTTGCCGGCACCAGGCACCTGCTCCTGCTGGTAGGCACATCCAAATAGGGTTGCTGCGCTCAGGCCCACAGCGGCCAGGATATTCAGTCTCATTGGCGCTCATCACCACATTGTCGCCTGCTTCAACTGTAGGTTTAGACGACATTTTGGTTATGTGCCAACGGCATGGAAGAATTTTCGCCGAGTCGAGCTCACCTGCTGACTGCCTGTTCAGGCGATGCGTAGCGGGGCATTGGCGGGCTCGCCCCTGAGGCACAGATGCTCCGCTGCCGCCACCCCGCCATCGCAAGCCATTGCACGCGCGCGTAAACGAACCACCTGGCCGTGCGGCGGCGAGGCAAAATTGAACTCGATATCATCGACCAGAAAGTATTCGCAGTATTGCAACGCAGCAGAGTCACTTCCGCCTGCTCCGACACTCCTCGCCAGCCCGATCACAGCCGCCTGCTGCACAACCGCTTCCGGGACAACGCACGCCGATGTGGAGATGGCAATGGCTGCAATCGCGTGAATCATATTCAATACCTCAGGCAGGGTAACCTGGCCAATTTCATCGCCCCCACAAGGAACAGCAACCACAATAGTGAAAGCAGCGCGAGGGTCAGCCAGAGAGGTTCCTTCAGTGCCACGAAACCACCGATGGCGGCACTCAGAAATAACTAAGCGGCCCACCGAAAGCGTGGTTTTGCAAAGGTAAACTGAGCTGTGCTGATAACACGTTCAAGGAAGCCGCCCTCGCAATAGCAGAAATAGAAATCCCACATATTGATGAATCGCTGATCAAAACCCTGATGGCGGATTTCCTCAAGATTCTCGAAAAATGCACCGCGCCAAGCCGCCAATGTCTTGGCGTAATCAAATGTAATGTCATCCAGGCCGACAATCTGCATATCCGTATCTTCGGCAATATGTTTGGCAATGATGTGATTGGAAGGCAGGCAGCCACCCGGGAAAATATAGCGTTGGATGAAATCGACACTGCTTTTGTAGCTGTCGAAGCGCTGGTCCTGAATCGTGATCGCCTGCATCACCATGATGCCGTCCGGTTTGAGCAGGCGGCTGCAGCGGGAAAAGAACTCGCGATAGTACTCGTGCCCGACCGCTTCAATCATCTCTATGGAGACAAGCTTGTCGAACTGTCCTTCGGCGTCGCTGTCGAGCTCACGATAATCCTGCAACAGCAGGGTAACCCGATCCTCCAGACCCTCGCGTTTCACCCAGGCTTGTGCGTACTCGTACTGCTCTTTCGAGATAGTGATGCTGGTTACACGACAACCGTGGTGCTTGGCGGCATAAATCGCCATACCACCCCAGCCTGTGCCAATTTCCAGAAGATGGTCCGAAGACTGCAGTCTCAGCTTGCGACAGATACGCGCAAGTTTGAACTGGGATGCCTCGGCCAGGCTCGCGTTCACACTGGGAAATACCGCGGATGAGTAGAGCATGCTCTGGTCGAGAAACAGACGGAAGAAGTTATTGCCAAGATCGTAATGGGCAGCAATATTCTTGCGCGCTCCCCGGATGGAGTTGGCATTCAGGCGGTGCAATCCTTTCAGCAGGAATTTCGAAACAGAACTCCAACGGGAGTCCAGCTGTTCCAACACAGCCATATTGACCACGAACAAACGAATGACCTGCACCAGGTCAGGTGTATGCCAGGCGCCGTCCATGTAAGCCTCACCGGAACCGATGGATCCGTTGAGCAGCACCTGCGTATAGGCAGAAAGCTCGCGCACGTGGATATGGGCTTCGATATCGGAGCTGCCCGGTGCCTGACCGAAATGATGCACGGTATTACCACCTAGGGCCTGATTCCGCACGCCCTGTATACCGTGGTCTGATACTCGCGTTTCGTGAATATACAGAGTGCCCACGGTAATGTCCGCCAGGCGGTGCAATACCAGCTTTCGAGCAAGCCGGTCAAACCAGCTCTCGGCTCCGCTGTCGGCCTCAAGCCCGGAAACCATTGCAACCGACTGCAGGTTTACCCTACCCCGCGAGTAGGGATGTGCACTGCTCATCGCCGTTTGAACTGCTGACTTCATATCCTGTTGACTCCGTCTTATGAATGCTTCTTGCGCGGGCGACTAGCCGACGCGCCCAGCGTATTACCCGGATGGGAAAACAGCGGCACGCGTTTGACAAACAACTTGAGCGCCTGCCAATAAATGGCACTGATGACTTTTACGGTAAACAACGGGAACTGGATCAGCTTGTTTCGCAATACGGAAGTGGTTATTTCCTCGCGCGCAAGACTCATGCAGGCATCGAACACGCAGTTTCCGGCTTCGATCGAGCGGATACTGACAGTGAGGCGGTCACCGGGCGTAGTGCTTCGCCACTGGTACACCTGATCCAGAGGCATAAACGGAGAGACGTGCAGAGTTTTCTGAAAACAGGTTTTCTGGACCCTGTTGCGATTCCGCTCCCCCAATGCCAACACGTACCCGTGTCGTTCATTCCAGGGGGTATTGTGGACGTCTACCAGAAGCGCCTCCACGGCGCTCCCCGTACGATCAAAACAGTAGTAAATACTGATGGGATTCATGTTGTAGCCGAAGTAACGCCAGTTGGCGAGAAAGGCAATGGGTCCCTCGGGACGACAGCCACCCTCCTCTTCCACACGATCCCGCACCGCCTGATCCAGTGGTACATCCGGATTACCGAAAAAATCTTCCCGTCGATATTGCGCCGGCGCCCAGCGACTTTCAGACCAGAGCGCTGTCTGCGCGAGGATTAGCGGCAGCTCATCCAGAAACGCATACACCATGAATCCGCGGTAGCGAAAACTGTGGTTCCGCGGAGCGAAGCGTCTGTGCTGGATCCAGCCAGTGTAAATACCACTGCGCACTAGAACTCGACTCCCAGACCGCGTGCCACGCGCATCGCACTTACCACCCCGTCTTCATGAAAGCCGTTAGCCCAGTAGGCCCCACAAAACCAGGTTCGCCTTACACCGTTGATTTCGCCCCAACGGCGCTGCGCCCTGTTGCCTTCGGCGGAAAACTGCGGATGGTCATACTCGAAGCGCTGCAGAATCTTTTGCGGGTCAATGGCGCTGTCGGCGTTGAGGGTTACGCAATAGGTGTGCTCGCTCTTCAGGCGCTGAAGGATGTTCATGTTGTAGGTGAGCACCGGCAGCGTGTCATGCGCCCCTTGAAGACGATAGTTCCAGCTCGCCCAGGCGGCCCTGCGTGTGGGCAGCAGGCTGGTGTCGGTATGCAACACCACGGAATTTTTTTCGTACGGTATCTGACCCAGCACTTCCCGCTCCGCGGCATTCGAGTCCAGTAACATGTTCAAGGCCTGGTCTGAATGACACGCCAGCACCACCTCGTCAAAAGATTCACACTGATCACCGCCCTGAGCACCCTGGAAGCGCAATTCCACCCCCTGCTCCAGGCGGCGGACACCTGTTACCGGTGTGGAGAGGTGTATTCGATCGCGAAACCCCGCTGTGAGTGGGCCGATATAGTTGCGGGAGCCGCCCTTGATCACCCGCCATTGAGGTCGGTTAAACAGATTCAGCAGGCCGTGGTTGTAGAAAAAACGAATGAAAAAATGGACGGAAAAGTCCAACATCCGCGCCATGCTCGCGGACCAGATGGCGGAGCCCATCGGCACCAGATAGCGATAGGCGAATTCGCTGGAATACTGGTTGCTGGTCAGATAACTGCCCAGTGTCATTTCCTCATCAAGTACACCCTGTTTCCAGTCTGCGACCGCGTCGCGGTTAAAGCGCACGATATCCCTGAGCATACGCCAGTGGCCGCCATCAAGCAGATTGCGACGCTGCGCAAAGAGTGAATTGACGCTGTTGCCGGCATACTCGAACTGCTCCAGTGGCGACACTACACTGAAGCCCATGTCCGTGGGCTGGGACTCCACCCCGAGTTGCGCCATCAACTTGATGAAGTTGGGGTATGTCCAGTCGTTGAATACGATGAAGCCCGTATCCACCGCTAGCCTGTCGCCGCCGTGCTCGACATCAACGGTGGCCGTGTGTCCTCCCAGCCTGTCCCCCGCTTCAAACAGAGTGATCTGGTGCTTCTGTTGCAGCAGATAGGCCGCAGTAAGGCCGGAAATTCCGCTTCCGACAATAGCGATACGCATCAGGCGCTCCTCAACTTTCTGATTCTGGTGATACGTGGCGCACACAGTCTGTGCCACACAGGCTTCAAGACCCCGAGTATCCGCAGTGGCCAGCTAAGGCGACGGGGAAAATCGATGGTGGAACCACTCCCTGAAAGCCCACGCAGGATACGATCCGCCGCCTGCTCGGGACTCATCAATAACGGCATTGCAAAGTCATTGCTTTTCGTCAGCGGTGTGTCGATGAATCCCGGACGGACAAGTACCGTGCGCAGCCGCACGCGGCACGTATCCGCTCGCACCGATTCCATGAAATAACTGAGCGCGGCCTTGGAGGCCCCGTAAGCCTCGGCCCGGGGAAAACCCACGACGGAAGAGAGGCTGCCAACGGCGGCAAAGACCGGTGCCCGGCTGTTTGCGAGCAGGGGAAGCGACTGGTGCAGGGTGCTCACAACCCCGAAAAAATTGACATCAAATACCCGCCGATACATGTGTACGTCCAGCTCGAGGTTGTCTTCGTACTCGCAGATCCCCGCACAGGCGATCACCAGATCGAGCTGGTCGGTGATCTCCGCGAGTTCCCGCCCGGCCTGCGCCATGGAGACGTCGTCACTAACATCACAGGTGAGCACCTTGACCAATTTCGGCGACGGCTGCTGAATTTTGAGCAACGCGTCCCGGTTGCGACCGCTGATAATTACAAAGTGCCCATCGGCAGCCAGCCTGCGCACCAACGCCGCACCAATTCCCGAGCTGGCACCGGTTATCCAAACCATCTTTTTGCAAGTTTGTGCCCGCTCTTTCTGCGTTGACGTTACATTCTGCCAGCTCATCTCATTTCCTCCCCACGGGAGGGCGTCGCGGCGGACATCGGCGCACGCCGGCTTCCGCTCGCCAGCCGGCCCTTGACCAGATTCACGACCGCGCCGAGTACCGGAATCTGTTCGTAGACCATCGCTCCGAGATCGTAGATGTCCTCATGTTCGAGCACCCGTTCCGCAGTCGGATCTATGGTGAGTAGTGAGGCACCGCGCAACGACAGCAACTTGCCGCCGGCCAGCTTCGGATGGCGGTAGTGCATGGTCCACCACAGCGAGGCTCTGTCAGCGCTTGCCAGCGTCTGATCAAACACAAAGCGGCATTCACTCAGATTGGCGGCCATACCGGCGAAGTAATCCTCAACTGCCGGGAGGCCACGCAGCGTATGGATCGGGTCGCGAAAGATGACACTCTCCGCATAAACATCGCGCAATTGTCGGGGATCCATGGCGAGAAAATCCCCGTAAAGATCTTCGAGTTTCTCTAATAGCGGCGCCATTCAAGGCCCCTCCTCATTAAACCCAGTACTTTGGCTGCATACGCTGTCAGCCGGGTATTGGATTACATGACCACCAGTTCACACTCATGCACTGAGCAGGGAGGGCAGAGGAGAGATGCACAAGTGATCCGAATGCGTTCACGCTGCGTAAAGTAAGGCGCGACTGTGATACCGGGCGAACAAAGAGAGCGAATCGTATTACCATGGCGGCAATGGAATCAGGAAAAGGTGGCCTGAAGGCAATGCAGTCTTCCCCGCAAACACGAGACGACGAGTGGAGTACCCTGCTGGTAAAAGTTGGGGTATCGCGGGATCGCGTGGCATTTGAGAAGCTCTTCAACCACTTTGCGCCGCTGATCAAGGGGTTCCAGTTCAGTCGCGGTGGGCAGAGTTCGGCGCCGGAAGCCGCCGATGAACTGGTTCAGGAGGTGATGTTCCGGGTATGGCGCAAGGCGCCAAGTTTCGATCCGACCGTCTCCTCAGCCAGCACCTGGGTATTCACCATTATGCGCAATTGCCGAATTGATGCGTTGCGCCGCAACAGTCGCCAACCGGATACCGATGACAGCCTGGAAGTGGATGACATCTGGGATGAACGCTTTGACAACCAGCCTTTGGTCTATCTACAGCAATCCCGAGTTCAGATTACCGTAGAAGCGGGTCTCAGCAGTCTGCCTCCGGAACAGAGTCACGTCATTGAAAAAGCCTATATGGAGGGAAAATCTCACAGTGAGATCTCTGCGGAGCTGGGGCTGCCATTGGGGACCGTCAAATCCCGAGTGCGCCTGGCATTAAAGAAACTGCAGAGCACACTTGTCAGGTAGGTAACCATGATTCAACACCATCCCGACAACAACATGCTGCTGGAATACGCCAGTGGCAGCCTTAACTGGGCACACAGCCTGGTGGTGTCCGCGCACCTGCAGCTTTGCCCCAAGTGCGCGGCACAGTTGAAGTTGCTAAACAGCATTGGCGGCGCATTGCTGGAGTCCGCGGTACCGCCCGCAAATCACACCGATGATACCGAGAGTGCTTTTTCACGGCTGATGGGCAGGATCGATACAAATGAAAACGTGGTGGATCGCGTGGTGGAGGACGCTAAGAATCCATCCCCTTCACGGGAACCGGTCTTCTCCAGTTTGCCTCCAGTGGTGAAAAAACTGATGCAGCGCAATCCCGTGCTGAAGTGGCGCCGACTGTCCAAGGGACTGCGGGAGGCGCGGTTGAAGACCGGCCAATCCCGTCACGAAGTGGCATTCCATCGCATTGCGCCCGGTAATAAAGTGGCCGAGCACGATCACCGCGGCAAGGAGATCACCATGGTGCTATACGGAAGTTTTTCCGATGCGGACGGAGTCTATTCACGGGGCGATTTTCTGGTGCGGGAACCCGGTGAGGTCCACCGCCCTACCGCCACCCTGGATCAGGAGTGTCTCTGCCTTTCCGTAGTGGAGGCGCCGGTGGCGCTCACTGGATTCCTGGGCAAGCTTGTGAACCCTTTTCTGTCCATAAAGCCGCAATAACGTCTACCTCGCGGCCGTTATCCAGAGGCCCGGAAAGCCCGGAGTTATCCGTAATACTGTTCACTTAAGCAGCTCTGTGGCGGTGCCGCTACCGGGTGAACAGCATTACGCAGTAATCCGGGCATTGCATTTATTGATAACCTAGCGCGCGCCGGCAATCACACCACTTCCCACATTGGGACTACCGCCTTTCTTAAAGCGCTCCTTGAGCAACTCCCAGCGCTCGCGAATCGCCGCCATTTTTTCTGCCCGCACATGGCCGTAACCACGCACCTGCTGCGGCAGTGCCAGCAGTTCAGCCGCCAGCTCAGCATTGGCAATGCTCAGATTCCCAGCCACCGCGGTCACCACGTCGCGCACTTCCCGGGCCCAGCGGCGCTCCTCGCGACGCTCCGCGGTATAGCCGAACACATCAAAGATACCGCCGCGCAATACTTTGCCTTTGGCCAGTATCGGTAACACTTTTGCCAGCCATGGGCCGAGTGTAATTTTACGGATTTTGCCGCTGGCGTCCGGTCGGGCAATCAGTGGCGGCGCCATCAGGAAACGGATTTTGTAGTCACCGGCGAATGTTTCACGCAACTGTTGCCTGAACGACGCTCCGCTGTACAGACGCGCCACCTCGTACTCGTCTTTATAGGCCATGGCTTTGAACAGGCTTCGCGCGGCGATACGGGTGAGGCTCCCGGTACTTTCCTGAAGACGATTTTCCGCCCGCTCAAGCGCAGTGATCGCCGTGGTAAATTGTCGCGCGTAGCCGGCGCCCTGGTATTCAATAAGCTCATTGGCCAGTCGTGTCACCAGTTGTTCAGTAGTTTCCAGCGGCTCAGCAATGTGTACGGCCTGAGCCGGATTCACCAGTTGATCAAGCGCAGCGGCATCGACCGCAAGCAGGCGACCGGCGCGGAACGCGCGAAGGTTATTTTCTACGGCAACGCCATTCAGGGTAACCGCGCGCTCCACGGCATTCTGTGAAACAGGAAGCAACCCGCGCTGGCAGGCGTAACCGAGCATCATAAGGTTTGCCGCAACCGAATCTCCGAACAGCGCCTCGGCGTAGTGGTTTGCATCAAAGCCGAAATATTCTCCAGCCACAGAGCGGATACTGTCCGCGGTGGCGTCCGCAGGAAACGCCAGCTCATTGTTACGCACAAATGCAGCCACCGGAACTTCGGCGGTATTAACCAGTGCTTTCATGCTGCCACTGGCAAACTTGTGGCGCTGCGCCGCCGCGGTCACCATATCGAAAGCGAGCAGCAGGTCGGCGGCACCATCGCGAATGCGCGCGGTGGTGATGTCTTCCGGCGTGTTCCCCACTTTCACATGCGCCACGACCGCGCCATTTTTCTGCGACAGCCCGGTGAAATACAGAGTGGTACTGCCCTTCTGTTCCAGGTGCGCAGCCATGCCCAGCAGCGCGGCCACGGTAAGTACACCGCTACCACCGATACCGGCAACCAAAATGCTCAGTGGCTGCTCGAGTTCTGGCGCCGGGGCATCCCGCAGATTTTCTGTGGCACGGTCAATGGCCTCAGCCAGCGTATCCAGTGCCGGTTTTTTCAGTTCGCCGCCTTCCACACTGACAAAACTCGGGCAGAAGCCGTCGGCACAGCGCATATCCTTGTTACAACTCGACTGGTTCACCTGGCGCTTGCGGCCAAACCCGGTTTCAAGCGGTTCCACGGCAATACAGCTCGACTGCACGCTGCAATCGCCGCACCCCTCGCAAACGCGATGGTTAATCAGCAGGCGTTTTGCCGGGTCCTGCATCTGCCCCTTTTTGCGGCGGCGGCGCTTTTCCGCCGCGCACACCTGCTCGTAAATGATCGCGGTGACCCCGGCCGTATCGCGCAACCGGCGCTGCACCTGATCCAGTTCGTCGCGATGGAATATCTGCAGGTCCGCCGGCAACAGATCGCGATGCTGCCGCCAGTGATCGGGGTTTTCACTGACCAGACACACCTGCCCCACTCCTTCCGCCAGCAGCTGCCGGGAGAGTGTGGGTACGGTGACTTCACCATCGGCAGGCTGGCCACCGGTCATGGCCACCGCGTCGTTCAACAGGATCTTGTAGGTGATGTTGATCCTGCTCGCCACCGCCTGGCGGATCGCCAGCAAGCCGGAGTGGTTGTAGGTACCATCGCCCATATTCTGGAAAATATGCTTGTCACTGGAAAAGCGATGCAAGCCCACCCAGTGCGCGCCCTCGCCTCCCATATGGGAATAGGTATCCGTGCGCAATCCCTTGCCAAGCGCCATGATGTGGCAGCCGATACCGGCACTGCCGGTGCTGCCTTCCGGTAATTTGGTCGAACTGTTGTGGGGACAGCCGGCGCAGAAAATCGGTTCACGGGCGAGCAACCCGCTGGCTTTCTGCACCACATCTTTTCCGAGTTTTTCTGCCAATGGCGACAGGCGCGTCGCGAGTTCGGTATCCGCCAGCCAGCGCGCAATGGCCTTCGCCACTTGGTCTGGACCAAAACCCCAGACGGCCGGCAGCAGGTCATTGCCGTCGAGGTCTTTTTTGCCCACCACTCTCGGGCGCTGCTGATCCGGCCAGCCGTAGAAGAGGTTTTTCATCTGGTCTTCCACCAGCGGACGCTTTTCTTCCACTACCAGAATCCGCTCCATGCCGCGGGCGAATTCCGACATACCGCGGGGCTCCAGCGGCCAGCTCATGGCGACCTTGTGGATGGAAATACCCGCGTCCAATAGATGCTGCTCCGTTAGCTGCAGCAACTTGAGCGCTTCCAGCAGGTCGCCATGGGCCTTGCCAACAGTGACGATGCCAAAACGTTTTACCGGCGCTTCGATGATGGTCCGATCGAGCTTATTCGCATAGGCAAAAGCGCGCGCTGCAGGCAGACGCTCTTCCAACATGCGTCGCTCGTACTCGAGGCGCTCGGCGGGCCAGTTGAGGTGTAGATCGTAATTGAGACCGTGGGCCGGAACCGGGAACGAATCCGGCAGTACAAACCGAGGCAATCCCGGCACCACAATGGAAGCTCCGGATTCCACGGTTTCGGTGATGGTCTTGAAACCAACCCAAAGGCCGGAGAAACGGGAAAGCGCGATACCCGCAAGGCCCAGAGTAAGGTATTCGTCGATGGTGGCGGGAAACAGCAGCGGCATCATCACCGACTCGAAAATCTGGTCGGTGTTGTGGGAAAACATGGAGGACTCCGCGGTGTGGTCGTCGCCACAGAGCGCCAGCACACCACCGAGCTTCGAGGTCCCCTGGATGTTGGCCTGGCGGAAAACGTCGGCGCTGCGATCCACGCCGTGCCCCTTGCCATACCAGATAGAAAACACCCCGTCGCGGGTGGCCTGTTGGCGGTAGTGATCCAACAACTGGGTTCCCCAGATGTTGGTCGCACCAAGATCCTCATTGATACCAGGCTCAAAGTGGATATCCCGCTCGGCGAGCAGCTTCTTGTGGCGCCACAGTGCCTGATCGTATCCACCGAGAGGTGAGCCGCGATAACCGGAAATGAAACCGGCCGTGTTCAAGCCCGCCTGTTCATCCAACTGCTTTTGCATCAACGGCAGGCGTACCAGAGCATCGATACCTGTGAGAAACACGCGTCCGGATTCCCGGGTAAACGCCGCCGTCAGGGAGTACTCCCGGTCAAAGCCCAATTCCTGATCAGTTTCGACCATCGCCATGGTGGGGACCTTCTCGCTGTTTCCGGCGCCGGATGCAAAGGGGGGCAAGTCGGCGTAATCCGGTGATAATTTGTTGTTTTCCGTACGCTATCACCGGAAAGACGAGCAGGTCATACCAAATTCACTAGAAAACGCGAGCAAGACGGAAAGAATTCACCACTTCTCTACCGGTTTCTGCAATAATCAACAAGCCGTGGACAATTATTGAGAATCTTTATCAAATTGTGTCCCACCGCCGGTTTCAGTGCCTGCCCGAGCGCGGGTAATTGGCGATTCCCGATTGAACCAGTTCAACAATCCGGTCACGGGAAGTATGCTTTTCAAGACAATGTCCGCGGTGGCAGCTGTCGCATTCGCTACCAGCGCCACCTAATTTGCACCTAGATCAAAAACAGACGGAAACACCAGGACCCTCCTATGGCCTATATGCTGGACGCCATCGACAAGCACATTCTGGAAATTCTTCAGCAGGACGCGACCATTCCCAATATTGAGCTGGCGGAGAAGGTCTGTCTGTCTCCCTCCCCTTGTTCCCGCCGTGTGAAAAACCTGCACGAACAGGGCTTTATCAAGCGCGCCGTCACCTTGCTGGAACCGGATATGGTGGGCCTACCGGTGAGCGTGTTTATTCAGGTAACCCTGAATCACCAGGTAAAGAAAGAATTGCAGCACTTTGAGTCCACCATTGCGCAGTGGCCAGAGGTAATGGAGTGCTATCTGATGACCGGAGATTTTGACTACCTGTTGCGCGTGGTGGTGCCAAATCTGCATGCTTATCAGGAATTTCTTGACAAGAAATTGACCGAGTTGCCCGGTATCGACCATATCAAGAGCAGCTTTTCACTGAAACAGGTGCGCTACAGAACCGAACTGCCACTGGATCAGCTGCTGGAAAAATGAGTCAGCGGCGAAACAAGCTGAACAGTACACTCAACACCACGCTGATAATGATCATTGAGGTAATCGGAAAATAAACCCGGCTGCGCTCGGATTCGATTCGAATATCACCGGGAAGGCGCCCGAACCAACTGAACAGGCTCGGAAAGAAATGCAGCAGCACGCCGACTAATACCAGCGCACAGCCAAGAATGATCAGCCACTTTGACACGCTTCCGCCCCCTTCAAAGATTCCATTCAGTGTAGAAGTTTTTGCGCACTGCCGAGATAAAACAAAAAGGCCGCGATGTTTGCGCATCGCGGCCTTTTTGTTGAGCGGGTCAGCCCCGCAGGTTATTCACCCGCAGAGGCTGTAGCTTCTGCCTTTTCACCAGGGACGGGGAACCCGCGATCGCGCATCAGCGGCTCGATGCCCGCATCACGGCCACGGAACAAACGATAGGCTTCCGCCGGGTCGATGGCATTGCGCGGTGCGAACAGGTATTTCACCAGCTTGCCCGCCACTTCCTTGTCGTAGAAACCACCCTTCGCCTCGGCAAAGGCTTCAGCCGCGTCAGAGGTCAGCACGTCCGCCCACATATAACCGTAGTAGCCGGCGGAATAACCCTCACCGGAAAAGATATGACCGAACTGAGGCGTGCGGTGGCGCATCACCAGTTCGCTCGGCATACCCAGCGCGTCGAGTGTTTCACGCTCAAATTTATCCGGGTCAATACCTTTCGGATCGGTGGTGTGCAGCTTCATATCCACCAGTGCGGATGCCAGATACTCGGTAGTGCTGAAACCCTGGTTGAAGTTTGCGGCCTTCTTGATCTTTGCAACCAACTCCGCCGGAATCGGTTCACCCGTTTTGTAGTGCACAAGATAATTATCGATAACCGGATCCGTGCTCAACCAGCGCTCCAGCAACTGCGACTGGAACTCGGTGTAGTCACGCACACCGCTGTTCAACGTCGGGTAGGCGACGTTGGACGCGAGGAAGTGCAATGCGTGACCGAACTCGTGGAAGAACGTGGTCGCATCATCCCAGCTCACCAATACCGGCTCGCCCGGTGCACCTTTGATGAAGTTGGAGTTGTTGGAAGCAAGTACCGTTTCCTTGCCATCAAAGGTCGTGTGGTCGCGGTACATACTGGCCCAAGCACCGGAGCGTTTGCCGGCGCGGGCAAATGGATCGAGATACCACAGCCCGATGTGTTCGCCGGACGTCTTATCTTTGACTTCCCAAACTTTCACATCCTCGTGGTATACCGGCACAGAGCTCGCCTTCACTGGGGTAAAGCTGAAATTGAAGAGTTCCCCGGCCACATAGAACATGCCCTCGCGCAGCTTATCCAGCTGCAGGTACTGCTTGACCTCATCGGAATCCAGGTCGTACTTCGCTTTGCGTACTTTTTCCGCATAGAAACGATAGTCCCAGGGTTCGATCTTGATGCCGGCCTTTTCCGCATCGGCAACCGCCTGCATATCCGCCACCTCTTCGTGTACACGGGCAACCGCCGCCGGCCACACCGCCTCCATTAGTTCAATGGCATTCTCCGGGGTTTTGGCCATGCGGTTCTGCAGGCGCCACTCGGCGTAGTTATCAAAGCCCAGCAGACCTACACGCTCATCGCGCAGCTGCAGAATCTCAGCAATGATCGCGTTGTTATCGTGTTCACCACCGTTATCGCCACGGCTGTAGTAATTACGCCACACCGTTTCGCGCAGCGCGCGGTCTTCCGAATAGGTAAGGAACGGGTCCATCGACGAGCGGGTATTGGTGATCGCGTACTTGCCTTTCTGCCCCTTCTCCTCCGCCAGCGCAGCTGCCGCTTTGACGAAAGATTCCGGCAGGCCCTTCAACTGATCACTGCGCAGGAAAATATCGTAGCCCTCCTCATCCGCTAGTACATTATTGGCGAATCTGGTGTGCAGTTCTGCAAGACGCTCGTTTATTTCCGCATAGCGCGCCTTGGCTTCACCGGTCAGGGTGGCACCGTTGGTGGCAAACTCGTCATAGACCAGTTCAACCACGCGCTTCTGCTCCGGCGTCAGGTCTGATTCATTGCGCGTATCAAAAACGGTTTTCACACGCTGAAACAGCTTATCGTTTTGAATGATCTTGGAATTGAACGCTGCGAGCTGAGGCGCCATCTCAGCCTGCACAGCGCGGAACTCAGGAGATGACATGTTGCCACTCCAGATGCCCCAGTACGTAAATACCTGATCAAGCGCCTTGCCGCTGCGCTCCATCTCTTCAATGGTATTGGCAAAGGTGGCGGCATCCGGGTTGCCGGCAATCTGTTCAATTTCCGCAAGATTCTGCGCCATCGCGTACTCAAGCGCGGGCTTAAGGTCTTCCACCTTCATTTTGTCGAAGGCCGGCACGCCGCCATAAGGGCCGGCCCATTCCGTTAACAGTGGATTAGCATTGACAGCATCGGCTGCAGTCGCAGCGGAAGCCACCGCTTGCTCCGATGGCTTGGCCACCTGCGCCTGTTCGGAATCTTTACCGCAGCCCGCAAGGGCCGCGAGTGCGGCGGCAATGGACATCGCGATCAATGTTTGACGCATCGACTCGATCCTCTTCTATCTTTGGAAGTTTCTTTGACTATTTTTAAGATTGTTAAAATCCTGACCGGCCCGAGTGTACCCCGAGGCGGCAGATGTCGCTATGACGCACCGACCAGCCCGCGTTTTTGTATGGCGAAGCGAATTTCACACCGAACAACCCCCTGCTCCTGACCAACTTTGCGGAGAAAAGTCTGTGGGAGGAACCATTTCCATAATTTGATAACGGCTTATTAAGTGAATACTTTTAACCTGCTCATAGAAACCGGGCCTAAGCCCGGTTACACAAAAAAGCTCTGATCAGGCCCGGCGGTCGTCCACAATCGACCCGTACATTTCCAATTCGGCTTCGTGATCATGCTCGCGCCAAGTCTCACGAAGTGCGTCGGCAATCCAGGCCTGCAGGCCCGGCAGTGCCAGTATGCGCTCGCAATAAGCCATGGCCTCATCCCCGAGTGAGAGTTGATAGCCCCGCAAGCGTATGGCTACAGGTGCGAAAAATGCATCCACCGCGGTAAACGAAGCCCCTGCGAGGAAAGGACCTCCGAATTGCCTCAAGCCCTGCAGCCACAATTCCTCAATTCTGTCGAGATCCTTGCGGAGAGCGGTACTTACTTCATGCAGCGCCACGGTCACACCACAGTTCATACTGCACTGATTGCGCAATGCAGAAAATCCCGAGTGCATTTCCGCCGCCGCACTGCGTGCCCAGGCCCTCGCCTGCCGGTCCTGCGGCCACACACGGGGGAAAGACTCGTAGAGATATTCCGCGATCGCGAGAGAATCCCACACGGTGGTCTCTCCATCCACCAGGCACGGTACCAGGCCGGTGGGAGAAAACCTGCGGAACTTGCCCCAGCTGCCACCTTCATCAAACGGCACAAGCTCCTCTTCGAAGGGAATATCCAGTTGGGTCGCCAGCAGCCAGGGGCGCAGCGACCATGATGAATAATTCTTGTTGCCGATAAATAACTGATACATCGCACTCTCCCTTTCAAAAAGTTCGGGTTGCCGGGCAATCCGGCACGCTCAGCCTGAAGCCATCGTACCGATGCCCTGCCAGGTTTTCAGTGTTTATACGCCGCCGTTGCGGCCCTCGCGCAGCAACTCGGAAACGCAGAACGCCAGTTCGAGTACCTGGTCTGCATTTAACCGGGGATCGCACTGGGTGCGATAGCAGCTGGCGAGATCCGCATCGGAAATTTTCCAGGCACCGCCTGTACACTCAGTGACGTGTTGGCCGGTCATTTCCAGATGAATACCGCCGGGATGGCTACCCTCGGCGCGATGCACCGCAAAGAAGTCGCGAATTTCCCGCAGGATATTGTCGAAGTTTCGCGTCTTGTAGCCGCTCGATGCTTTCTCCGTATTACCGTGCATCGGATCGGTGCTCCACACCACCGAACGCCCTTCCCGTTCTACCGCGCGCACCAGCGCCGGCAATTTTTCGCCCAAAGTGTTCGCCCCCATACGGGTGATAAGCGTCAGACGCCCGGGCTCGTTGTTCGGATTCAGGCGGTCGATCAGCCGAATCAGTTCATCCGTGGCCATACCCGGCCCGACCTTGACCCCGATCGGGTTCCACACACCCGCGAGGAACTCCACATGTGCCGCGTCAAGCTGGCGGGTACGCTCGCCGATCCACAGCATATGCGCAGAGCAGTCGTACCATCGGCCGGTGAGGCTGTCAGTGCGAGTCAGCGCCTGCTCGTAGTTCAACAGCAGTGCTTCGTGCGAAGTGAACAACGTGGTCTCGCGAATGGCCGGAGTATTGGTGGAATTGATTCCACAGACTGCCATAAACTCCAACGCATCCTGCAAACGCTCAGCCAGTTGCAGATAGCGGTCCCGCTGCGGATTATTCTCCAGGTAGCTCAGATTCCAGGCGTGCACCTGGTGCAAATCTGCGAGCCCGCCCTGGGCAAAAGCACGCAGCAGATTCAGCGTGGCAGCGGACTGGTTGTAGGCCGTCAACATGCGTCGCGGGTCTGGCACCCGCGCCTGTGCGGTAAAGTCAATGCCGTTGATGATGTCGCCGCGATAACTGGGTAGCTCTACCCCACCGATATTTTCCATATCGGCAGAACGGGGTTTGGCATACTGTCCCGCCATGCGCGCAACCTTCACCACCGGCAGATTACCCGCAAACGTCAGCACTACCGCCATCTGCAACAACACCTTGAAGGTGTCGCGAATTCGATTGGCATTGAAATCGGCAAAAGACTCGGCGCAATCCCCACCCTGCAGCAGAAACGCCTTGCCTTGGGCGACTTCCGCCAACTGCCGGCGTAGCTCGCGCGCCTCGGCGGCGAAAACCAGCGGCGGATAGCTGGCGAGCTCACGCTCGACGGATTCGACTTCGGATATGGATTGATATTTCGGCTGCTGGTGTGCGGCAAGCTTGCGCCAGCTCGCCGGATCCCAGGGTTTGACTAAAGGCTCGGACACAGGGGCATCTACCTCAACTTCCATTTTCGGTTTCACTTCAAACGATATGCAGGTGTTGCACGGCGAAACCGCCGCGCAGCTCAATTATTGACGGGGGCTTAACAGGCCGCGCCGGCGGCGCGGCCGACATCCAGCGTCAGGATTCCAGAACTTCAGCAACAGACTGGCAGAAGTAGGCCATGTTGCTCTGGCTTAGACCGGCGATACTGATTCGGCTGGAATCTACCATATAAATGGAATAATCCCGCTGCAGTTTCTGCACCTGTTCTGGATTGATTCCCAGAAATGAGAACATTCCCTTCTGGTTCTGGATAAACCGGAAATCACCTGCTGCCCCTGCGGCCTGTAGACTTTCGACCAACCCTGAGCGCAGGCCGTTAATGCGCTCGCGCATTTCCGCGAGCTCCGCTTCCCAATTCGCGCGCAGACTGGCATCGGTCAGGATGGACTCGACAACGGCGCCACCGTGGTTGGGTGGCATGGAGTAATTGCCGCGCACTACATTCAGCAGCTGGCTCTGGCCACGATCCGCTGCGGCGGCATCGCTGTATATCACCATTGCCAGACCGACACGCTCGCGATAAAGGCCGAAATTTTTTGAGCATGAGGCTGCCACAAGCATTTCCGGTACTGACTCTGCCATCAGACGAAGACCATAGGCATCCGCATCGAGGCTCTCGCCAAAACCCTGGTACGCCATATCCACAAAAGGTGTGAACCCCTGTGTCTGCGCCATTTCTGCCAGTACTTTCCACTGCTCGCGGGAGAGGTCCGCACCGCAGGGGTTGTGGCAGCAAGCGTGGAACAATACCAGATCGCCTTCGCCCACATTCTTAAGGGTTTCCACCATGGCGTCGAACTGCAGACTGCTGGTAGCGCGGTCGTAATACGGATAGCTCTTGATCTGCAAACCCGCGTTGCCAAGTAGCGGAACGTGATTCGCCCAGGTGGGATCGCTCACCCAAATAGTGGCGCCGGCCTTGGCGCGATTGGTGAATTCTGCCAGCACACGCAGTGCACCGCAGCCACCGGGCGTCTGCGCAGAGCGCACACGATTGCCTACCAGCGCGGGGTGGCCCGCACCCAACACCAGCTCCTGCATAGCGCTGTTGAACCCCGGGGTACCGGCCGGGCCAATATAGGATTTGGTTTCTTCGCTTTGCAGCAGACGCGTCTCTGCTTCCTTCACCGCCTGCAGCACCGGTGTATGGCCCGCTTCGTCCTTATATACCCCCACCCCCAGGTCAATTTTGTTGGGGTTTTCATCGGTACGATAGGTGGCCAGCAGGCCGAGAATCGGGTCTGCGGGGAGGCTTGTCAGGTGATCGAACATGGTAGCTCCTGATAATTCATACTGGCGCGTCCAGAGGGCGCACCTCTTGCAATTTGGGTGGGGGCGCGAATGGCCAGGGCAACAAAAGCCCGGGTCAGTCGATAAGGCCGCGGTTGGCCCAGTCCTGCGCGCGCGCCATCAGCTTTTCGATGATGCTGTCGAGCTGTTGGCGCTCATCGGTCGAGAGCGATCCCATCAGGTCGTTCTCATACTGTTGCGCAAGCGGCACAATGCGTTCGTACACATCGCGCCCCAGCTCCGACAGATTCAGCACCTGGCGACGGCGGTCCGCGAGGTCTTCGCTACGGGTGATGTAATCGTTCTTGATCAGGATCGACACGGCGCGACTGATGGCCACTTTATCCATCGCTGTCTGCTCCACCAGATCTGCGGCGGAGAGATTGGAAAAGCGCCCCAGTATCGCCATCACCCGCCAGGCAGGGATAGTGAGGTCAAAACGCGCGCTGTAGGCATCCGCAATCGCGTTGCTCACTCGGTTGGAAAGTACCGACAGCCGGTAAGGCAGAAATTTTTCCAGACGCAGGTCGTCCGGACGCACAGCGTCAATAGGGTCCGCAATGGCGCTTGCCGGATCTACGCTATCGCTTCGTGTGTTATCTGTTGTCATCGCGGTTCATTCACCTGCTGAGGAACGGGTTGTACCAGGTTTCAAATGTAACTAAGATTGGTTTCAATTGTAACCACTGCCGCAGGAATTTTTGGCAGACACAGACTCCCGGCAGCCGCCGACAGGGACGAACGAGCATTGGCAACCCGCCCGGAGACGCTGACGGCTGCCCAGCCGGGTATTGTCCACTGACGAACAAATCGGCAATTGGGTACGGCCGTATAGCAGTTCAAGAAATCGGCCGCGCATTATACGGGATTTGACGCCATTTTTGTCAGCAATTACAGGGTTTCACGCAAACTGTTTGCGTCGATGTCTCCCAATGGCCTGCCGCAACACCATGGCACAGGGCCGGACTCGCGAATGCGACCTATCCGACGCTCAATAATCAGACAGGAAATCAGAAATGGAACTGCACGGCTACTTCCGATCCTCCGCCAGCTACCGCGTACGTATTGCCCTCAATCTCAAAGGGCTCCAATACGACTACCATCCGGTGAACCTGCTGGAAGGCGAGCAACGGGAGGCGGCTTACCGCAGCCTGAATCCACAGGGGCTGGTACCAGCCCTGGTCGATGCCGGCCACGTATTTACCCAGTCCCTCGCCATTCTCGAGTGGTTGGATGAGCAATACCCTGAGCCTGCGCTTTTACCCCGGGAATCACTCGCCCGCGCACAGGTGCGCGCCCTGGCCTATAACGTCGCCTGCGACATTCAGCCACTGCAGAATCTACGCGTGCTTAAATACCTGCAGTCCACACTGGGTGCGGGTGAAGAACAGAAAATCGACTGGATTCGCCACTGGATCGACGGAGGATTCCGCGCACTGGAACCGCAGTTGAGCTCAAGTGCCACACCATTTGCCGGCGGCGAGACCCCGGGGCTGTTTGAATGCTGCCTGATCCCGCAAATCTACAACGCCGAGCGCTTCGGACTGAAGGTGGATGACTACCCGCATATTGCGCGGATCGCCAAGGCGTGTGCCGCCCTGCCCTCCTTTGACCGGGCGAGACCGGAAAACCAGCCAGACAGCACGGTGTAAACCGCGCAGTATTTAACCCGGCAACATTTCATTGCCGGGTTAATTGCACCAACCTCTTACTTGCTGTGAGCCTCTTCCAACCTCAAGGGGTCTCTGAGCACCAGCGTCCGGTATGGGAAGGGAATTTCCATACCAGCGGCATCCAATGCCTGCTTGACCACACGGACTACCTCCCCCCGGGACTCCCGCTCTTGCAGTGGCGTTGAACCGCCCCACCAGGTGACCTCGATTTCGATACTGCTGTCGGCAAAAGCACGCGGAAAGATCTGCACCGGTTCGTCGTCGCGCACCGACTCACAGGACTCTACCGCCTGTGTAATAACGGTCACTGCGGCTGAGAGATCCACGTCATAGCTGACCCCCACAATGATGGTAAAGCGGCGTTTGCTGCGATCGGTGAGAATTTCCACCGGATTCTTGAACAGGAAAAGGTTGGGTACGATCACCAGCTCCCCAGTGGTGCGGCGAATTGCGGTATTGCGCACATCCACCTGCTCCACCCGCCCCTGCACCTCTTCGCACTTGATGACATCTCCAGCTTCGAAAGGAAAGCGCCACAGGATCAGGATGCCGGCGAAAAAATTCTCGAAAATATCCTTGAATGCCAAACCAACCGCCACCGACAGCAACCCCAGGCCACCCAGAGCGCGCGCCGGCGTTAAACCCGGGAACATGATCATCGCGGTAAACAGCAGCCCGATCACCCAAACCACGATCTTGGCGAGGCGCACCAGCAGATGTTGCAGAGAAGGGCGTTGAGTGGTTCGCCTGGCGAAGCGGAACACGCAACGCCCCACCAGCGTGGCCACCACCCAAGTCAGCACCAGCATCAGCATACTGGCGACGATAAACGGGATATGGCCGAGAAATGCCTTCCAGATGTTGAGAATAGAAGCCGTCACCGTATCCAGAATTTCCGGCAACGACGAAGGGGCGACCTCCGCGAGCTTCAGTGACTCCGCCAGCTCTTCCGCTTTGTCGCCCCCCGGGGGCTGCTCCTGCCCGCCCATCAGTCGCTCCGCGCCAGGTAATCCCCCAGGCGCAACCACTTGGTGGCAATCCATTTTTCCCCCGCCACCACGGGGCTGCCACCGTGTAGCGTCTGGTAATCCAGGCCGCCGGCATCATCGGCATAGGAGAAGAACAGGCCGCAGCCTTTCTTGGGCAGGATATCCAGGCCGATTTTGGGAAACACCGTAGAACCGCCGGCCTTTACATCGTTCAGGTAAATGATCAGGGTACCCACACGCTGCCCGCCCATTGACAGAACCCGCTGGTTTCCGGGGCGCGCCGGATCAAAGAAATCGTAGTGCGGCCGATATTCAGCCCCGGGCGGATAGTGAAGAATCTGCAGCGGTTCACCCCGGCTTTCGGCCACCCCCAACAGACGGGACAGGCGGGATTCGATGGCGGCGACCAGTGGGGTTTCCCCGCGCTGAAAGAAAGCCCCAGAGCTGGTGCGCACGTCGCGTTTAAGCTCGTAGGTTCCTTTGTCGGCATTGACCACGCGCGAAGGCGTAAGCTTCGGGCGCGACGATTCGATCAGGGCATCGCATTCCCAGTCACAGAGCAGATTACCAAACAGAACGACGTTGGGTTGCCGCATGGCCAGCAGCACCTCCACCTGGCGATCATTAAGGTCGATGCAATTTGCACTCAACTCAAACAGCCGAAAGCGCTTGCCATCCTCCACCGCGGTTGCAGATCCGTGCTCCGCGGCAGCCTCCGCCGTCACGGCACCGGTCTCATGGTCAGCCAAATCCTGACTGGCCAAACACTGTTGCACAGCGCGTTCAATCTCGGGCCGATACCCCGCTTTCAGCAGGGCATCCATCATTGCAGCGAGGCTCTGACCACGCTTTATGGCATCCCGTATCCACTGCTGCAGATCCGGCTGTAACTGCGCAAACTCCACAAGACACTCCTTTGCCCTACTTTGCCCTACGCCCCTCCAGTGTCGCTCCAAATTGACACCGTACTGGGACCAGAGTATAGCCCTGTGTACAAATCCCCGCGAAACCCGACGACTCAAACCGGGCTTCCCGGGTGCCCAGGTTGCCCGCGCGCTGAACCCTTTGTCGCGAATGCGGTCTTTTACCGACCAATCCAACCGTATCCCAAGGGGGAACAGTGAGTCATTTGCTTCCACTTTTTGCACGAATTAATCCGTCCGCCTACAAAGCGGTATGCCGGGCCATGAATGTACCCATTCTACTGGTCACTCTGCTGGTCGCCCTTTCCCTGCAGGGCTGCGCAACCCTCTCGCCGGATTTTGAAACCCCCGAGGTACAAGTGACGGCGCTGGAGCCCCTGCCGAACAACCACAGCGGCGATCTGCGTTTCCGCATCCATTTGCGAGTATTCAATCCCAATGACACGGACCTGGCGCTGTCCGGCCTCTACTACACCCTTAAACTGGCGGGACACAAAGTGATCACTGGCACGTCCAACACGCTACCGGTAATCCCGGCCTACGGACAGGAGGCCATTGTCGTCGACGCCTCCGCCAACCTGATGGGTTCATTTATGGCGGCCGCGGAATTGCTTCAGTTGCAGGGTAACACCGTGCCCTATGAGTTGGAGGCCAAGCTCGGGCTGCAGCGCACCCTCCTGCCCGCCATCCGCGTAACCAAGCGCGGCGAAATACCATTGGGGCAATACAGTCGATAAAGGGGGAGAGAGCAGAGACAAATAGAAGAGAGGTTAAAGCCGGAGGAAAACCTCCGGCTGGAAGGAAATTGCCGCCTGGACGCCGGGATCAGATCAGCGCCGCGCGGCCAGAATTCCGCCAGTCATGGCAGCCATGGAACTCGCAATGCTCAGGCCCACCAGGCTGTACAGGCTGATGCTCTGCTCCGCCAGTGACGCCAGTACCTGATCGAGCGGGAACTGCCAGCAGACGATGGCGGAAGCAGCCACCACCGCCGCATATTGAAAGCGGGAGGCTCGACGCTCTGCGCGCTTCGCCGGAACCGGAGGCAAATCTGCCATCACCCGTTCGCAAAAGCCATCATCGTCCAGATGCGGTTCGTTGAACTGCAGTTGCTGCGACAGCCAAGTGTCAAAATCCGGCTCACCGTCTGTCATATCCGGCCGCAGCCCGGGCTGCGTGAAACCGTCTTTGGTAACCATGCCTTTACTATCACTCCCAGAAGCATCACCAGATGTGTTTCGGGGTTGTGCTGACTGCTGTTTGAAATCAGCCATTGACTACCTCCTCTCGCCAGGCCTGCAGTAGGGTCTGCAGTTTGGCCCGCGCGCGATTGACGTGGGATTTTACCGTGCCCAGCGGCAACTTCATAATGCTCGCGGCCTCTTCGTGTGAAAAGCCGCGCTGCATGCACAGATGCACCGCCTGCCGCTGGACGTCACTCAATTCCCCCATAGCCGAATTCAAATCTCTGGCCATCCCCAGCTGCAGCGCTTCTTCGACGCTCTCGCTGGCCTGGGCCCGATCTACCGCATCCTGGTCCACGTCCGGCGCATTCTTGCGCTTGTGACTCATGACCAGATTGTAGGCGATGCGATACAGCCAGGTGCTGAATCGCGCATCCCCCCGAAAAGCAGGCAGCGCCTTATAGGCTTTGATAAAAGCCTCCTGCGCCATATCGTCGGCGAGCGCCTGGTCGCCATCGCACAGCTGACGAAGCGAGAAACGCAGCCGTGACTGATAGCAACGAACCAGCTGGGCATAGGCCCGCTGGTCCCCGTCTTCGACGACGCGCCGGATCAGGTCCTCATCATTGAGGCTCATGGATGGCCGTCCTTAACCTGCTTGCTGCTGCTGATCGAGTTTCCAGTTGATATAGCGGGCTATACCGATGAACAGCGGAATCAGGCCCAGGCTACCGACCCCCAGGCCAGCGGTCGCGGTCAGCCAGATAAAGATCGCAGCGCCCACAGCAATCAGTGTAAAGCCCCGGTCCTTGGTGTTGCGGCGCCCTTCACCTTCCATCGCATCGAGGAGTTCCGGCGGAATATCGCGACCTTCCGATACCAGGCGGTTGATGTTCTCCATCACCAGTTGCTTCTTGCGGTAGCTGTTGCGGGTCACCAGCCACACGATCAGGATCGGCATACCGAAAAATCCCAGAATGGCGAAAATGCCGATCAGCCACTCCATGTCCCGCGGGCGATATTGTTCGATATCGTGCCCATGATGCATATCTCGTTCCGCACGCTCGCGAGCGCGTTCGGCCCGCTCCCGCGCGCGTTCGGCCTGTTCCATCTCGGCCTTGATACCGATTTCGATGTTGCGTGGCACGGATTCCAGCGCCTCATCCACCACCAGGCCCTTCTCATCGAGAATGCCCTTCTCCTCAAGCTTCTCGTAGATCCGGCGGGTTACCGCACCGCCAAACTCCTCGCCGAGGTTGATCTCCACATTGGCACTCTCGCCATTCTCATCACGGGCGTGAATACGCAGACTCCCGTCCTCCTGGCGCAGAATCCTCACCTGCTTGGAGACCTTCGCCTCAGGTGCCGGCGCCACTTCGGGTGCGGGCGGCACAGGAGGTACTGGTGCTGCCGCCTCCCCCGCTTCTTGGGCAACCAGGTTTCCGGACAACCCCACAGCCAGGGACGCCGCCAACGCGAAGCCCCAAACCGGTGACCGGCGCTGAACATGTGAATTGCTCGCTCTCATTCGTGTTATCTCGCTCTTACTCAAATTGGTCCTGGAAGCAGTACCGGGAAACAGCCCGCAGGCATATATTCCCGCGGCAAAGGCGCCGCACTGGCACCAGATTGTACCTTTTTCGATCACTCCGCATCAGGGGGGCGACTACTGGCCATCTGCCCGGCCCCGGGGACCGAATGCGTCTTACCCGTTCAACAGATGGACGCGGGAGAGTTCCGTTTTGGATGCAATGGCCTCGAGAAATTCTCTCGCTGCGAATCTCCCCAATCGGTTCACCGGGGCTCAAATCGCGGTTGACACTGGATACCTATACAGTTACCTTGTGTGCATCCCGGCCAATAACAAGTTAACCAATGTTTGCGGGATACAGCCTGCGACTGCACTGGTCAGCAATCAGCCAAGACAATTTTTCCAGAGCAATTTTTCCAGAACAACAGGAGGCCCTTATGGCGGTAGTAGCCGTTTGGAAATGTGATAGAGACGGAGCCATGTTCGACAACAAGAAAGACGCCGAAGAACACGACAAGATGCTGGAACTGGCCGCAAACATCACCGCGCTGATCGAGCGCCATGTTGCGGGCGTTTCCGAGCAGGCAAGCGAAGAAATTGGCCTGATGCTGGCGAAGCGTCGCGAAGTCCTGGCCCGGGCGTGCAAGGGCAAGCCGGAAGACCTGCTCACTGAGGATGAAAGCTTCAACGAATCAAATGCCCAGAGCGAGAACGTAACTCCGCTCGCGGCAAACCAGTAATTCGCGCCGCCCGGCCTGTCCCCCGTTGGCCGGGCGACCCGATCCCGGGGCATCCCTCTCCTCTGGGGAGAATGGAAGCCTCACCTTTTTCCATCCCTGTACTCTGCCCGGCCCCCGCCGGGCTTTTTTTGTGGCCGCGGAATAATGGCCGCGCGCGTAGCGGTCACTCGATCAGAGCACAGCGGCGATATCTATCAGCGCCAGAGTGGCGATCACCAGCCAGGTCAGCAAGGTGCCGAAGAAGCGCCCCGGATGGTAGCCTCCCTTGCCGCCGATCAGACCGATAGCATGCAGCAGTCTCGCGAACACCAATGCGCCGCCGAGACAGTGCAGCCACAAGGGCGCCAGGCCGTTAAGCTCGGCGATCAACATCAGGATCAGCGCCAGTGGGATATATTCCACCGCATTGGCATGGGCCCGGATCAGTATCGAGCCCTCCTTGTCGCCGCCAGTGCCGATCCCCACCTTCTTTCCTCGGCGAAAACCCACCACTTTGAATGCCAGCGCAAGCACCAGCAACGCACACAAACCCGCATAGAGTGCGGTAATTTCCACATTTTGCATTTTTATTCCTTACTTCAGTTTATAGCCATGCCCGGTACCGGCCTGCGGGTGCAGATAGCGGTCACGCAGGCGCGTCGAGCGGGTTACCAATGACTGCGGCTTGCCGTCAATCAGCACCATTTCCGCGAAACTGGTGACTTCCAGCGGATCGCCACTCCACAGCACCAGATCCGCCCGGCTACCGGGGGCCAGAACCCCGCCCTCCAGGCCGAAGATGGTCGCGACATTGGCACTGATGGCCCTCACGCCCTCTTCAAATGGCAGACCGTAAGCCACGGCGTTGCCAGCCCCCTGGCGGGACAGGTAACTGTTATGAGAACCCGCGTAACCCGGGCCACTGATCGCCACCAGTACACCGGCTTTCTGCATCAGCGCGGCGTTGTCCAGGCGTGCGCCGAGTTTCTCGAACGCATCGGGAGAATTCCCCAGCGCGTCAATCACCACCGGCACCCGCGCGGCGGCCAACTGGTCCGCCACCATCCAACCTTCCGCGGCGCCCTGAATGATAAGCTTTAGATTGTATTTTTTGGCCAGCGCCAGCATCTGCAGCAGATCGCTGGCTCGGTTGGCACTGACCAGCAGCGACTGCTCGCCTTCTATCAGCGGTTGCAGCGCCTCGAGATCCGCGATGGAGAACTCCAGCTCCCGCCATGCACCCTTACGAATGGCATCGCGATTGCGGTTGTACTCCACAGCCTGTTGCAGTGCACCTTCAATCTGCTCGTAGGCCCGCGCGCGACTGCCACCCGCCAATTGCGCACCGTACTCGCCGAAATACACCTTTTGCACCAGCCCGGTGTCGATAATACTGTCGAATTCGCCGGTAAGTTTGATGGCGAAGCCCTGCCCCGCGAAGATTTTTTCCTCACTGCTCGGCACTACGACGGCGCGGGTCAGACCACCAGCCCGATTGAACGGGATCAGGGTCGAGCGCGGGTTGTAGGCCACCGACGGATCGAAACCCGCCCCAATGGCGCTATCCAGCACCGCGCCATCGTTGGTGGAGGCGGCGGCACCGATTTCGGTCAACCCGAGTTCACTGCTCGGCGCAATCAGGCCGGGGGTTATCACCTTGCCGTAGCCATCGATGATCAGGTCCGCGTTCAGGTCCCCCAGATTGTCGGCGATCTGTTCAATGCGCCCGTCGCGCACCAGCAAATCCGCGGACGCCAGGGTACCCTGGTCCGTCAGCGTGACGATCTTTGCATTTTTGATCAGCACCGTCTGTGCCTGCGCCGCAGCCGCCAGCACCATGGCCACCAGTGAAACCAAAGCGAGCCGCGCGGCAATCCCGCAACGCTGTTTAACGCCGATCATTGTGCACCTCCCTGGGTTTCCACATCGCTGCCGGACAGTCGCACACCTTCCGCATCCATAATGCCCAGCTCAAAGTCACTGTGGGGCTGACGCTCGGGATTGCTGCGGTCGTACATCAGGTTGCCGTCAATAAATACCTTTTCCGCCTTGGCGTACACGCTGAACGGATTGCGGGACCACACTACCAGGTCCGCCATCTTGCCCTTTTCCAGGCTGCCGGTAACGTCGTCGATGCCCAGCGCCTTGGCCGGGTTGAGAGTCATCCACGCCACTGCATGACGTGGTTCGATCGCAAAACCGGCGCGCTGACCAGCCACCATGGCCTTGGCGGTTTCCTCGTTCAGGTGCTGGATACCGATTTCGGAATCCGAGTGGATCATGCCGCAGGCCTTGGCCTGGTCAATAATGGCGAGATTGGCCTCGGTCATGTCGAAGGCCTCGTGCTTGAAGCCCCACCAGTCGGCCCACACCGCGGCGCAGACATTGTTCTCCGCCAGCAGGTCCGCCACTTTATAGGCCTCCACTGCGTGGTGGAACGCGGTAATCTGGAATCCGAATTCCTTAGCCACGTCCATCATGATGGCCATTTCCTCACCGCGGTAGCAGTGGTTGTGCACCAGGATTTCGCCATTCAAAACGCCGGCAAGGGTTTCCAGCTGCAAGTCACGCTCCGGTTCTTCACCGCCATTTTTTTCGTAGTCGTCCCACTTGTCGCGGTAGGCCGCCGCGTCGATCCAGGCCTGACGATAACCCGCCACATTGCCCATACGCGTGGATGGAAGGGTTCCCTTGCCACCGTACACCCGCTTGGGATTCTCCCCGCAGGCCATTTTCAGACCATAGGGCGCACCGGGGAATTTCATATCCTGCACGCTGCGCCCGGGAACGTTTTTCAGGGTCACGCCGCGGCCACCAAACAGGTTGGCGGAACCGGGAAGGATCTGCAGGGTGGTCACGCCGCCGGCGAGCGCCAGTGCGAACTGGGGATCCTGGGTCCAGACCGAGTGCTCCGCCCACACCTGCGCCGTGTTGGGCGCGGTCATCTCGTTGCCATCCTGGGAGGATTCAATAGAGGGTGCGGGATAATTCCCGAGGTGGGAGTGCACGTCGATAATCCCCGGGGTCACCCACTTGCCGGCGCCCTCAACTACCATGCCTTTTTTCGGGGCCTTCAACCCCTCGCCGATGGCCGCGATCTTGCCATCTTTCAACAGGATATCGGCGTTGACCATCTGCTCACCGGTGCCGGTCAGGAGTGTCGCACCGCGGATCAGCACCGGCGCAGCCTCGTCTGCCTTATAGCTGGAAGGAAAAGCGCCCTGACGGGAAAAGTCCGGCCCCTCATGTTTTTCCGCCTTGCCACCACCGCAGGACACCAGTGCCGTTACCAGCAGCGCACCGCACACCACAGTCGACAAATGCCGCGCGGCGATATTCGAGTTCAGAGTGAACCGCATTCCCCCTCCTATGTCTTGCTATTATCAGGAAACCATGGTGAAAACTTCGCCATGCTAGCAGCAATTCGGGAATGCGCCAGTTGCCGCATGCATCAATTGGCAACGTAAATTCTGACTCAACAGATATTGGGAAGCGCAGGCGGAGAAGCCTGCGGATAGCCGGCGAGTTCGAAGGTCAGTAATGCAGGATTTTGATAATGCGTTCGCCGTTATCGCATTCGCCCACCACTTCCGGCTCAGAGAGCAGCGCCCCCGCCTGAACCACTTTGTTGGACGGGTAGGAAATAAAGCAGGCAAAATTGAAGTTCACCGCCCAGTTGCAGCGCAGCAGTCCGTCGTCCTGTTTGAAGAACCGCTCCTGGCAGAAGGCCAGGCTCGGGCTCTGGCCTCCCCGCTGCTGCTGGCCGCTTTCCACCGTCTGGGAAACTGCCGCACCCGACATCACGCAGCCGATCACGGCACCGGCCGCTGCGTAAACCTGGAACGATCCGGAGCAGAGGGGCCAACATTTCATATAGACGATACCCGCGCAGTCGTTTACCACATTCTTAAGCCTAGCAGCTGTGGCGCGCCCTTCCCTCCCATAATTGACCTGCCAGTCTCACGCGCCGCTGTTATCATGCGCGCAAGTTCCTATATTCCGCCGATCATTCCACAGATCACTCATGTCTCAACGCTATGCCCCAACTCTATGTCCCAACTCTGCCACTGCTGCTCCGGTAAACCTTTCGCCCACTGCTGCGGCCTATATCTCTCCGGTCAGGCCTATCCCAATACGGCGGAAGCACTGATGCGCAGCCGCTTCTCCGCCTATGTGACCGGCAATCTGCCGTACTTACGCAAAAGCTGGCACCCGGACACCTGCCCGGACCTGAGCGCAGACGACCTCAACACCGACTGGTGCCGGCTGGAAGTCGTCAAGAGCAAACAGGGGCTGAAGAAATCCGTGGTCGAGTTTACAGCCTGGTTCCGCAATGGCGACGGTAGTGGCGAATCCGCTCTGCACGAAATCTCCCTATTCAAGCTATACAAGAAGCGCTGGGTCTATGTGGAGCCGCTCAGTGACTGGCCCTGAGTTCGCAGCTCCGGGGGACATGCCGAAGCTGATTTTCGAAGACGAGTACCTTGTCGCCGCTTATAAGCCCGAGGGCTGGCTGGTGCACCGCTCCGATATCGACCGCCACGAAACCCGCCTCCTGCTGCAGACCCTGCGAGACCTGACCGGCTGCCATCTATACCCGGTGCACCGGCTGGACAAGCCCACCTCCGGCGTCATCGTGTTTGCAAAAAGCAGTGATGTAGCGGCGCGATTGCAGGCGCAGCTCGACAGCGACACGTCGGTTAAACAGTATCTGGCGGTGTGCCGCGGCTACTGTCCCGAACAGGGTGTTATCGACCACCCACTGCCTCCGGTGGCGGACTTTAAACACCAGCGTAAGCGCCCCAAAAGCGAACTGCCTCGCCAGGATGCCGTCACACTATTCCGCAGGCTCAATACGGTTGAAATTCCGATTGCCGTAGACCGCTACCCCAGCAGTCGCTACTCCCTGGTGGAAGTACAGCTGAAAACCGGGCGTCGCCACCAGATACGCCGTCACTTCAAGCACATCCAGCACCCACTGATTGGCTGCCCCAAATACGGGAAATCGGTGCATAACCGCTTCTTTTCGGAGCATTTCGGCTGCGGGCGATTGCTGCTGCACGCGCACCGGCTGGAGCTGGTTCACCCTGTCAGCAATGAACGACTGAAGCTGGAAGCACCGCTACAGGGGTGCTTCCGTTCATTGGCTGAAATCCTGGACTGGGATATTCAATAGTCCGGGGTATCGAGTGGAAATCAGAGAATGATGTGTGGCAGATAACGGCTGGAGTCCAGTGTGATCAGGCCGCTGTCTTCGCGAATGGAAATACCGGCGGCCTCGTCGTCGATCAGCCAGCTACCTATCAAGGTGTAGTTCTTGCCGAATTTTGGCAAGGGGTACATGGCCTGATAGATATAGCCCTCCTCTCCGTAAGGCCCATCTGATAAAACCTCTGTCTTGTGGCCGGCCCGATCGGAAGACGCGGATTTGACGATGGAAATATTGGCCCCCTCCCGGGAGAAAATCGGCTTTTTCACCAATTCGTCAAATTCCGCCGCCTGATCCAGCTCGTCTTCAAAGAATGCCGGCAACAAGTTGGGGTGCCCCGGAAACATGCGCCACAACATGGGCAACAGGGCCTTGTTGGAGAGAATGGCCTTCCACGGCGGCTCCAGCCAGCGGATATTGTTGCCACCCAGGTAATCGCCGAACTCTTCCCGGAACATAAACTCCCAGGGGTAGAGCTTGAACATCCAGCTGATCACCTGATCCTGCAAATCCGTGAAGCGCCCTTCCGTATCGCGGCCGATATCTTCAATAAAGACAAAGTGCTCTTCGATGCCCGCTTCCCGCGCACAGTCCTGCAAATACTGCACGGTACCGCGATCTTCCTCGGTACCTTTGCAGCAGGCAAAGTGCAGCGCCCGGCCGGGGGTCAGAAACTGCAGATCGCGAAAGCGATTGACGAGCTTTTCCTGCAGGCTGTTGAACTGATCGGCCTGACGAGGCAAGGCTCCCCGGTCGACATTGTCCTGCAACCACAACCACTGCCAGAAGCCAGTTTCAAACAGGCTGGTGGGTGTATCGGCGTTGTTCTCGTAAAGCTTTGCCGGGCCCTTGCCGGTATAGGCAAAGTCCAACCGGGAATAGAGGCTGGGATCGCCGCTCTCCCAGGAGTTGCGCACAAAATCCCAGTGGCGCTCGGGGATACAGAAGCGACGCATGAGTTCGTCGTCCGCTATCACGCGGGCCACGACCTCCAGGCACATCCGATGAATTTCTTCACTGGGATCTTCCAGATCCCGCTCTATCTGCTCGAGGGTGAACTGATAATAGGCACTTTCATCCCAGTAAGGCTCGCCGTACATGGTATGAAAGCCGAAGCCGAACTCCCGCGCCCTTTCCTTCCAGTCCGGGCGCGGGTTGATGGGCATACGCAGCAAAGCTTAGCCTCCCCAACCCCCGGAACGGCCGCCACCCCAGCTGGACTTGGCGGACGCAACGGAACCAAAGCCACCGCGGGACACAGTTTTGGTCACCGTGGGTTTGGGCTTGGTCGCCGTGGATGGAACCGTGTAGTTCACCTTGCCGGAACGGCCGATTACGCTGCCGTCGGAGGTCATCAATCGGTCGTAATGCCCGGAGTAAGGATTGGTGTAACGATAAACCGGATTGTAGTATTGACGGCGGTCGCGCCCATCCAGCATCTGTCCGACCATAAAACCGGTCATCAGCGGCAGGAAAAAGCTGCCGGACTGGCGGCAATTGCCAAACTCCGCCTCACACAACTGGCGCGAATCGTATTTCGGGCCGGTGCGCTCGGCTTCCTGCAGGGCCTGCTGATACGCGGCCTCGCACTGGGCCTGATCGAGCTCGGTCTGGTCGACACAGTCCGCTACAGAGGCGACAACTTTTACTTCCTCCTTGGAACTACAGCCCATCAGCGCCGCCACGATGCCAAGGGCGATGGGACGCAGCACAAAATTGCGGCCCGGATTTTTGCGCATCCGGTCGAGGTTGATCGCCGCTGTACGTTTCAATGATTTCATTGCACGGCCTCCGTTCAGTAGGACATGCAGGCAGCGTTCAGTACGCCTACCGCAATGGTGGTCGCAGCCAGCATGACGCCCGCGCTGATCTCGCCCTCTTCAATACGGGACACGATGCGCGGCATAAACAGGAAACGAATAATGGCGAACGCCAGCAACTGCGCAACCAGAGCGATCAGCGCCCAGGTAGCAAAGTCCAGCAGGGAGACGGAATTGCTCGCGGCACCCCCAAGGGCAATCGCAAAACCCAGCACGGCACCACCAAAGCCAATGGCCGCTGCCGTATTTTTGTCTTCACGGATCAATTTCCATTCATCATGGGGTGTGACCAGTGCATACAAAAATTTGAATGCGATCAACAACACCAGCGACAGGCCGAAATAAGCGGCAAAATGCAGGATGCCAGCCAATAAATCGTAAGACTGCTCCATGGGTACTACTCCTTGTTATCCGTGAATTGTAATTTGTGAAGGTGTGAGAGAAATGCCGGTACTGAGTACCAGACAGCGGCTGAGGTAACCCCCAGCCTCCAGTTTTTCTTCCGCAGAAAGAAATAAGGATTCGGTGCGCTGATCCGACAGCGGACGCTCAAACAGCATGGTGAACTGATCTGTGCTGGAGTGGCTGCCGTCTTCGTCGTAGGTGGTTTCCACCATATGCACCGGGTTGTGGTAATCCCCGGTGGCCGTCCATACGCGTTCGTAATTGCGACCATCCAGCATATAGCTGGCAGCGCCAATTTCGCGGTTCAGCAGGTTGTTCCAGGTGCTCTCTGTGGATACATCGCGGGTGTCGTAAAAATGGAAGAGCTTTACATCTACCACGTTTTCGTCCCGCCGACCGCCTTCCGCGACCACCTGCAACCAGGCATCGTCATCGGTATAGAAACGGTATACCCAGGTACCATCCAGTTCGACCACACCGGCCGCCTTGATGATCTGGGTGGGTTCGAAGGTCTCAATCGCCAGCTCTTCCAGTATCAGGCGGATTGCCAGCGGATCGACTTCAAAGCTTGCACCCATCCGCAGCCCCATAATTTCCGGGGTTTGCGGCTTCACTTCGGGCTTTTTGAATTTATTAATCAGCTTGTCAAACATTCCCCGAGCGCTTCCCTTTCGGTAATTTTTACGTCGAAACAGCGTTTTTCCGGCAAACGCTCCGCGGCGATGTAATAGAGGGTATCGCCGGCGGCGACATTCTCGTTCAGTGCCGGATTAATCGCAATCGTCTGTTCACCGGCCCGGCGCACACCGATCAGGGTTGCAGACAGGCCGTGCTTGAAATGATCAAACAGCGCACCCACCGAAAGCGGCTGCTCACCGCGATATTCCACACTGTACTGTGTCATACCGTAGGTGCTATCCAGCAACTGCCGGTGCAGACGCGCAGAACCGGGATCGAGAGAGGACTTGGCGAGTAGCTCGACCGCGACAGACGGAATACATTCGATTTTCGGGCAGTGGCCACGCAGCAACTCCCCGACATTTTCGTCCTGAAAGTAAGCCGTTTTGTGGCTGTTCGGGCTCATTTTGTCGCAGAACAGGGCCGTAGTCAGGGTCACATCATCCAGCGGATTGTCGATGATGATTCGCGCTGCTTTATCCAGGCTGGCGCGCTGCATGCTTTCTGCGTGAGAGAAGGATTCCACCCGCACGAAATCAATCTGTTTCGGCATGGGGTTTTCAATTTCCGCCTCGACACAAAGCACTATCTCCGACGCATTGCCGTTGGTTTTGGACAGCAACAGTTCGATCAGGCGCAATGTGCGGGTGCCGTTCCAGCCGATGATAACGGTATGGTTTTGATGGTTCATTTTGCGTAAACCTTTCTTGCCCCGCTGTACAAATTCAGAAATACCAAAGCCCACACGTGTGACAATCATCGCAAATAGGCTCAAGCCCAGAGGAATAACCCAGAGACTGACCGCCAACTTGCCCACCGGCGTACTTGGAGAAAAATCCCCGTAGCCAACGGTGGAGGCAGTCACGACCAGCCAGTAGAAGAAATTCTCCGGCGCAACTATCTCCGCCTCACCGGCAAAAGTAAGCAGCAGATAACTGCTCAGTACATATACTGCCGCAGCAAGGATGACCGTGGTTCCGGAAGCCCTAATAAAAAGCGACGCCAAAAGGCGTCGCACTTTATACAGAACCATGTTTTAAGCCTGGGTGCGCTTGGCCAGCAGTTGAGCCAGCTTATCGCTACCGCTCACCTGGCCGCCCGGGGTAATACCAGCCTGCTTCAATTTGGCATCCAGACTGGAACCACTTTCTTCAGTGGCCAGCTCTTCCGCCGCTTCCAGCTCCGCCGCACGCTGCTGCTGCTTCGCCTTGATACGCTCCATGCTATCCAGCGCGGTCTTTACCTTGCTGTTGGCACCCATATGGCGGGAGGAGACCGCTATCTGGGCTTTCTGCACAGACTCAGTCGCCTTGATCTGGTCGATCTGCTGTTCCATGCGGCGCACATTGGCCTTTGCCTTGGAGATGTTGCTCTTCAGGGTGACCTCGGAAGATTTGAAGCCCTGCAGAATGCTCTGCTCCATTTCCAGCTGGGACTCCAGATCCGCAACCCGCTCGGCACACTCGATGGCCAGGGCATCGTCGCCCTTCTCGCTGGCCGCGATGGCGTGGTTGGTGTAATTGTCGATATCCGCCTGCAGGGCCTTGGCCTTGTTCTCGGCCAGCTTGCGC
Organism: Microbulbifer harenosus; assembly: GCF_005771435.1. GTDB lineage: Bacteria > Pseudomonadota > Gammaproteobacteria > Pseudomonadales > Cellvibrionaceae > Microbulbifer > Microbulbifer harenosus. The sequence continues at coordinate 201,160 of NZ_VANI01000009.1, read as the reverse complement.
TTGGCCATGATCTTGGTCAGATTTTCGTCGCAGGCTTTCAGCTCGGTTTTAGCATCGCGCAGCTCCTGGTCCAGAATACGCAAAGACTGGCTGTCAGCAACAGCTTCAGCACCTTCATTGACCGCGCCGCGCAGTGCGGTCCAAAGTTTTTTCAGGCTCATGCTACACCCTCCAGTTCAAAATGTGCTGAGTACAAATCCAGGAAGTCACCCACGTTACCAAACAGGGTTTCAATTTCTTCAATCACCACTTCATCCTTACTGGACACAGACAGCGCCCCGAAAGCCACGTAGTAATCTTCACCGCCGATATGCTTGATGGCGACAGTGGTCAACGGCACCAGCTGGTGCGTTTGCAGGATCAGCTTGTTCAGTGCCGCCGCGTCTTCTACCTGGCTGACAGGAAACAGGATGCTCTCTACTACGATCTGCCGCTCGCCCACATAAACAAAGGCGTCGACGCCCTCGTCATTAGAAACGCTCAGGCAATCGCCCTCCGCCTCGACCACCCAGTCCGGGTGCTGCTCGGCCAGCTGGCGCAGGTTTTCGTTGTTCCAGGTCATTTCAACTCCCTTGTTGATGTGGAATATGAGTCACAAATATAACAGTAAAAATTGAGCGGTCAACACCTATACGGCACTTTTGTTGCAAATAAGACACGTAAGGTTATCATGAGCAACAAATATGAGCGGACAGTTGGATTACAAACAATGGATCACAAGCAAAGCCTGGAGAACCACCGCGCCCTGACCCCCTACAAGCAGGCCATCGCCCGCTATGTGCGCGCCTCGATGGCACTGAAAAATGTACGCTACAACGACCTCGCCGATGCCCTGGCTCAGCGGGGGATCACCGTCACCCCGGAAAACCTGCGCAGCAAAGTCAGCAAATGCATGTTTTCTGCCGACCTGTTTGTCGCGATTATCGATGTCCTCGGCGTCGAGAGCAGCGCGGTGCCCGATATTCTCAAGCAGACGCAGGAATTGCAAAACAAGGATTAAAAACCAGATCTGTGCAGCTTTTATTACCGCCCTACTCGGCACGCTGATCTCAGTTACCACGACGGCCTCTGAACTCGCCGCCCACAGACCCAAGTGCATGCCCGGCGCGCCAGTGAAACACCGGACCTCAACGTATACGGCAGCAAGCCCTTCAAGGTCATGGCCTACGAGACAAGAACAAACCCCATCAGTGGTACGGAAAAATGGTAACGAGTGGATTCCAGGAAATTTTCAAAAAACACTTGACTCACCCAGGCGCAATCCATATTGTTCGCACCCCAACGCACTCGTAGCTCAGCTGGATAGAGTACTCGGCTACGAACCGAGCGGTCGGAGGTTCGAATCCTCCCGAGTGCGCCATATATAAAAAAGCCCGATCCGCAAGGATCGGGCTTTTTTGTTTCTTCGCTACATATTGGGCTTCACCCGGCCGGGGGACAAACCTCCCGGTTCGATCAACTCGCAAAGCGAGTTGATCCCGAGTGCAACTAAGCCCGAAGGGTCACAAAACACCAGAGTGTTTTGTAAGTCCACTCTCCCCCCCGAAGCCATCGCTGTGCGCTGCGCGTTCCGACGTACTTGCCAGCCGGTGATCCCTTGCCAGCACGCTGTACAGGGTCGGCAGTACAAACAATGTGAACAAGGTTCCGATTAGCATTCCCGCCACAACCACTACGCCGATAGAGAAGCGGCTCGCTGCACCGGCACCCCCCGAGAACAACAGAGGAATCAGCCCCGCTACCATCGCCGCAGTGGTCATCAGGATTGGACGCATACGAATGACGGCAGCTTTGCGGATGGCATCCACCGGCGCCTTTCCTTCACGCTTTTGTATATCGTTGGCAAAAGAAACCATCAGGATCCCATGTTTGGAAATCAAACCGATCAATGTCACCAAGCCGATCTGCGTATAGATATTCATGGTGGCATAACCCAGCCAGAGCGGCAGTAGTGCACCACAAATCGCCAGTGGTACCGTGACAAGAATCACCAGTGGATCCCGGAAACTCTCGTACTGTGCAGCCAGAACCAGGAAAATCACCACCAGCGCAAATCCGAAGGAAAACACCAGTTGATTGCCCTCCTTCACAAACTGGCGGCTATCGGAAAGCCAATCAATGGAGGCACCAGCAGGCAGCGGCTGACTTTTAAGAAAGTCCACCGCCTGCCCCATAGTGACGCCGGGCATCAACACCGCGGACAGGGTTATCGAGTTCATCTGGTTGAACTGCGGCAATCGGTTTGCTTGCGATTCCACGTTTACCTCCACCACTGTAGACAGCGGTACCAGCTTGCCGGACTGCGCGCGCACATAGTAGCCGGTGAGGTCATCCGGGGTACGCCGGTTTTCCTGCAGCACCTGCGCAATCACATCGTAGGAACGGTCGAACCAGTTGAACCGGTTGATATAGTTCTCGCCAACCAGAGTGGCGAGGGTCTCGGCAATCTCATTCATGGTCACCCCCATTTCCCCAGCCTTGGCGGTATTGATCTTCAGCCTGGCCTGGGGGCTGTCGAAGGCCAGATCACTGTCTACATAGGCAAACAGCCCGCTGCCCCAGGCAGCTCCCTTGATCGCTTCCAGGCTGCTGTACAGTTCGGAAAATGCAATGGGCGCACGCAACACCATCTGGACAGGCAATCCACCACTACCCGCAGGTAGCGGTGCCGGTTGGAACGCGGTCACTGCGGCACCGGTAACACCCGCACTCTGACCATTGATCGCCCCCTCCACCTCAGAGGCCGACATTTTTCGGTCTTTCCATGGCGTCAGCACAATGCCACCAAAGGCATTGTTCTGTCCGCCCATACCGTTGACAAAGAAGCTGGCCTGATAATCCGGCATGGTGCGGAAGATACTTTCGACCTGATCGACGGATCGCTCGGTGTAATTGAGGTTCGCGTATTGCGGCGCCTTCACCGAGGCAAACACATAACCCTGGTCCTCACCGGGCGCCAACTCACGTTTGGTACCGAGAAACAGCACCACAATCGCGCCCATGATCACAACACACAACACCAGCACCGCAGCGCGCGCGTTCAGGGCATGCCCCAGCATACTCTCGTAACGGGTCGACAGGCGGTGCATGGTTTTCTCCACGCTTTGCGCAAAACGCCCTTCGGACAGTTTGCTGTCGAGCAGGTAACTACTCATCATCGGCGACAAAGTCAGCGCGACAATGCCCGACACGATCACCGAACACGCCAGGGTAAACGCAAACTCCTTGAACAGCGCCCCGGTCAATCCACCCATCAAGCCGATGGGCGCGTACACTGCGGCCAGAGTGATAGTCATCCCAATCACGGGCCAGACAATTTCCCGCGCACCGATCAGCGCTGCCCTGACCGGTGACAACCCCTCCTCGATATGCCGGTGAATATTTTCCACCACAACAATGGCATCATCGACCACCAGGCCAATAGCCAAAACCATCGCCAGCAATGTCAGCAGGTTCAGGGAAAACCCGAACATCATCATCAATACCGCGGTACCGACCAGAGACAACGGAATCGTAACGATGGGAATGATGACCGCGCGCAGCGACCCCAGAAAGAGGTAGATCACGGCAATAACGATAATCACCGCTTCGAGCAGCGTCTTGATTACTTCATCGATAGAAGCATTCACAAAGCGCGCCGTATCGAACACATTGGCAATTTGCACACCGGGCGGTGCGGATGCCCGCAGGTCCGGTAGCAGATCTTCTACGTCCGCCACGATATTGAGTGGGTTGCCATCAGGCGTCGGAGTAATCCCCAGGGAGACAGCGGTCGAGCCACTGCCGTAAAAACTGGAGTCGTAGTTGTGTCCGCCCAGCTCGACGGTCGCCACATCGCTCAAGCGCACGATACTGTTGTCCGCGCGCTTCACCACCATGTTGCGAAAATCCTCGATGCTGCGCAGGTCCGTGGCCGCGGTGATGGGAATCAGCGTATCCCTGCCGCGCAATGCCCCTGGTGCCGCCTGTACGTTGTTGGCCCGCAGTGCGTTGGTCAGATCTCCCGCGGTCATTTCGTGGGCGGCCAGTTTAATGGGATCCACCCACAGGCGCATGGCAAAAGTCTGGCCACCGGAAACATCTGCCGAAGACACCCCGGAAATGGAAGTGATCAGCGGTTGCACTACCCGGGAAACATAGTCGGTAATTTCCGGAACACTCAGTTGATCACTGGTAAACGTCAGATACTGTACCGCCGAGACCCCGTCCGTCATTTTCTGCACACGGGGATCCGATGCGCCTTCAGGTAGCCGGAACTTCACCTCCTGCAGTTTTGCCAGAATTTCCGTCATCGCCCGGTCGGCATCCGCGTTCAATACCAGCTTCGCCTTGATCTCACTGGAGCCCATGGTGGACGTGGAGGTGAGATATTCAATCCCACTCGCGGTCGCCACTGCCTGGGAAATGGGCGTGGTAACAAAGCCCTGAATGACCTCCTGGGAGGCGCCCGGGTACTGTGTAGAGATCGCGATAGTGGCACTTTCCATTTGCGGATACTGCCGGACCGGCAGCGAGAAAAGCGCAGCAAACCCGGTTAATAAAATCATGATACTGACAGTGATCGACAGAATCGGGCGCTGGATAAACAGGTCGGTAAACTTCATGGCGCGTTTCCTTGCTGGGCAACCGCCTCGGCATTGCCATTGACGATCTTCAGCGCACTGCCCTTCTGCACACGCAACTGCCCCTCGGTAACAATCACGTCACCTTCAGCCAGCCCCCGGTTTACCATGACACGGTCTCCGATTCTCCGACCAATGGAGACCGGTACAAAGTCTGCCGTTCCAATCTTGTCTGCGGTGAGATCCCGCACCACGAGCACCGTATCGCCGGAAGGTGATGCCAATACCGCGGATGCCGGCAGCATCAGTGCGTTGGATTCAGGTGGCATGGCAACATGCACGGTGGCGTACATGCCCGGCTGCAGATTGTGCTGCCTGTTATCTACGATGCCCTGTACTGTCGCGTTGCGTGTATCGCGCCCCACTTGCGGTTCGATAGCACTGATCGTCGCCGGCACCGTGTCTATCCCGGGAGTACCGACACTCACTGCCAGAGACTGCCCCACCTTCACACGGTTGACGACCTGCTGCGGAATATCAAAGTTTACGAACAGTTGACCGGCGTCCGTCAACGAAGCCACCTCGTCGCCGGCATTAAGATACTGCCCAAGATCCACGCGGCGAAGCCCCACTTCGCCAGCGAAGGGGGCCACTATGCGCTTTTGCAGGATGCGCGCCTCCAACTGCTTTACCCTGGCCGTGCTTTGATCGAATTCGGCCTGGCGCTGTTGTAGCGTTTCCTTGGTGATGGCGCCGCTAGGGGCAAGCTCTTTTGCCCGGGTGAGTTGCTGCAAGGCAAACGCCTCGCTGGCTTTGGCGGCAGAGAGATCCGCCTGTTCGATAGAATCATCGAGCTGTACCAGCAGATCACCGGCGACGACCTGCTGGCCCGCAATAAAGTGAATGGAAGCGACCCGGCCAGACACCTCAGAAGCCAGGTCCACCTGCTGCACCGCGCGCAATTCGCCCAACGCCTGGAGGCTCACCTGCACTTCCTCGGGCTGGACCGTTTCCGCAATCACGTGGACCGGCCCGCGGCTCCAAGCCGCATTGGAAGATTTACTCACCCGCCACGCCCACATCGCGAAGGCGATCAAACTACACATCAGCAATACCGCGGCAATTGAAATCCATCGATTGCCACCGCTGGAAGATACAGCTCTTGTCAGTTGGTCACTCATTCATCACCCCTGGAAAACTCCGGTTAAAAGTCGCGATACCGCGTCTAGGGGCGCTTTATAAAACATCAACCTAAGTTAAGGTAAAGGGCCAATATCAAGTTTTTGACGGCCTTTCCAGAATTCTGGCTCCCGGGCCCTCCTTGCCGAGCACGTCGTCGGGATTTCTCAGGGGGCAGCATTTCAGCGACAGGCAGCCGCAGCCGATACAGCCGTCGATCTCGTTGCGGAGCCGCAGCAGGGTTTCGATGCGCTGGTCGAGGCTGTCCCTCCATTTGGAAGCGCTCGCCTTCCACTGAGTCGCGCACATCTTGCGACCATAGTCATAAGTTCCCAGTACCTCCCTGATCTCCTCGAGCGAGATACCCACCCGCTGCGCAACCTTGACAATGGCAAGGTATCGCAACACACCGGGGGAATACCGGCGCTGGTTGCCCGCATTGCGACAACTGTTGATCAGCCCCTTGGACTCATAGAAATGAATGGCGGAAACAGCAACACCCGCACGGCGTGCAACCTCTCCCACACTCAACTCACGCGCCTCGGCATTGACCGCTTTTGCTTTGGCCCCGGATTTCGCCTTTGATTTCATTACCGCCATAACTATAAAACCTCAATGTTGATTGAGGTTTTATAAATAATCAGAGAGTACTTTGGCAAGATGGCGGGACGTATTTTTGCAGACCAAGGCGTGATGCTAGATGGCCCGAGGGAGCGCTCGCCCCCAACGTCTCCTCCAGTCTCACCCACCACTCAATGCGGCTTGAGTACAAACCTTCCATAAGCGATAACCCCAGCTATCGCGGCAACAACCAGCCAGTAAACCACCGAGCTGTAACCCGCCTCGCCCGAAGCAAAGTGCAGCGCGCAGAAAAGCAACATCTCCATCGCAATCAAGACCGCGGCAATTGGCACAAGGACGGCCAACGGCTTATAGAAGGCCGGAAGCACCAGACACAAACTCAGTATCAGTTCCACAACCCCAAGCGCCAACCAGGCCCCGTGAGGGATCGCCCCGAGGGAAGGCACGCTCTGTGCCGTGTTGGAAAACTTCCACACTGCACCTGTTGCCGTGTGCAGGGCGAGGAGCACCTGAAGAACCCACAAAAATATATTCACTTTGCCTCCAATTAACGTTCAAATTTCCAATGACAACACCTGACCGGTGCCCAAAATCGGTATCTACAACCCTGTCACGAGCGTTCCAGGACGCCCTCCAGCGCTGAGAAAAAGTTCCTCCATCCAAACTTGGCACCCTGATAAGCCTGCTTCTGATGCGGCCTGAAACCCCGCTGCTCCATGCGTAGTCGTGTACCCGTATCCGTGGGCGTCAACGTGAATGTCACCACGCTCTCCAGATTGAATTCCTGATTCTCGTGCGGAAAATTCCAGGTATAGGACAGCCGCTTGTTCTGCTCGACGATCAGCACCTCGCAGTCCAGCACTCCGCCCCACTCGCCCTGAAGATTGAAGTGATGCCCCTGCACCGGCCTGAAATTATTTTTCATCAACCACTCTTCAATCAGATGCGGCAACGTCAGCGCGCGCCAGAGCTTTTCGGGTGGATGCGAAAACTCCCGCTCGACCACAACAGTGCGCTCGTCGCCCGTCATAATATTGCTTGCTCTACTCTGCACTTCACTCATTATTCCGCCTTATTTCCGTTACTGGTCCATTCGTTTCAGAAGATCTTCCAGATCATCAAAGCGCCGCTCCCAGAAGGCTGCCATTTCACTGGTCCAGTCGAGCAGTGGCGAGAGAGCATCGGGCTGGGGTCGATAGTGCGTTTCCCGCCCTTCTCGGCGATCGCGCACCAAACCCGCCTGCTTGAGCACTCCGAGATGTTTGGAGACCGCCGGTTGAGAGACTTTGGCATGCGCGGTCAGCTCTCCTACCGTCTGTTCACCGCCGCGGCACAACTGCTCAAACAGGGCCCGTCGGGTCGGGTCGGAAAGCGACTTGAACAATGCATCACGCGGATCGGTCATCTCAAACTCATAACTAGCTGGTTATGAGACAAAGCATAACCATTGGGTTATGGATCAGTCAAGCAGTCAGTAGTGGGAAATCACTTGCCACTTACCTACAATGCCCCGCTTTCCCTCCAAACAAGCCCCTTACGCCATGCCCGACGATAACAATACCCGCGCCCCGAATACCTCCGCCCCGCGCGATTTCCAGTCGCTGCCGTTGCAGCCCTCACTCCTGCAGAACCTGCAGGACCTCGGCTTCAGGCAGCTCACCGAAATCCAGGCCGCGGCCCTGCCCGCCATCGTGGAAGGACGGGACGTTATCGGCCAGGCCAAAACCGGCTCGGGCAAAACCGTCGCCTTCGGCCTCGGTGTACTGCACAAACTCCAGCCCGAGCGTTTCCGCGTGCAGGCACTGGTGCTGTGCCCTACCCGCGAGCTGGCCGACCAGGTGGCGCGGGAACTGCGCAAGCTGGCACGCGCCATTCACAACATCAAGATCCTCACCCTGTGCGGCGGCATGCCGTTCGGGCCTCAGATTGGCTCGTTGAAACACGGCGCCCATATCGTGGTCGGCACACCTGGCCGTATTGAAGACCATCTGCGCAAAGGCAACCTCAACCTCGGTGATGTACACACTCTGGTGCTCGACGAAGCCGACCGCATGCTGGATATGGGTTTCCAGGCGGTGCTGGACCAGATCCTCGCCGAGTTGCCAAAGCAGCGGCAGACCCTACTGTTCTCCGCCACCTACCCGAAAACCATCGACGCCCTGGCAACGCGGGTGCTGCGCGACCCCGTGAAAGTGGAAGTGACCACCGCCCACACCCAAAGCACCATCGAACAAAAATACTACCGGGTAGAAAACGAAGAGCAGCGGCCCACCGCGTTGCACCAGCTGCTGGCCAGCCATTCCCCGTCTTCCGCGGTAGTGTTTTGCAATACCAAGAAAGAAACCGATGAGGCCGCCCAGTCCCTGAAAAGCGCCGGCTTTGCCGCCCTCGCTCTGCACGGTGACATGGAACAGAAAGACCGCGACCGCACCCTTGCCCTGTTCGCGAACGGCAGTGCCACGATCCTTGTTGCTACCGACGTAGCCGCGCGCGGGCTGGATATTGAAGAATTGCCCATGGTGGTGAACTACCACCTCTCCCGCGACCCGGAAGTGCACGTGCACCGTATCGGCCGCACCGGTCGCGCCGGCCAGAAAGGCATCGCCCTTACCCTCGTGAGCAAAAAGGAAATCTATAAAGTAGAGCGGCTGGAGGAATTGCAACAGCAACCCATCACGCTGCTCGAAATACCAACCCTACCTAAAGGCTTCGGCCCACCCCGGCCATTAATGTCCACCCTGCAGATCGACGGCGGAAAAAAACAGAAGGTGCGCGCGGGCGACGTGGTTGGCGCTCTGACCGGCGAAGGCGGGATCGACGGCAACCAGATCGGTAAGATTCAGATTTTCGACTTTTCTACGTTTGTTGCAGTGGAGAGACCTGTGGCTAAGGTTGCACTGAACAAGCTTGGCCGTGGAAAAATCAAGGGCCGAAATTTCCGCGCGCGGATTGTTAGTGTGTGATTTACTGTTGAAAGATTAACCTGAAATATGGGCAAATAAATCGCTTACCAGCGCAACAAAAACGACTCTCCACCGTCTGATAATGCCAGCGTCGCCCCTAGCAGATGACATTCGCGACCCAGGGTTCCCAGCAGCCAGTCGCGGTCGGCAGCGGCGGGCGCACGCAGGCGAAATCGACACGTCTCCCACGGAATCAATTCCAGCCCGCCCAGTGCACCACTCTCGCGCTTGAGATCCACGCAATACAGCAGCCGCAAGTGCGAACGATAATTCTCGTGGCCGCCGATACCTTCATAGTCGTTGATCAGGTCACCACAGCCATAGAAGATGGCGCGCTCACGATACACTTCAATGCCCATAGGGTGGTGGGACGAGTGGCAGAATATCAGGTCCGCGCCGCCATCGATCAAGTGATGGGCGAATTCCCTTTTACTGCGCTCAATAGCATAGCCCCAGTTTCCACCCCAATGAATGGAAACAATCACTAGATCTCCCGGCTGGCGGTAGCACTCCCACTGCCGTGTAAGTGCTTGCGCCGTTTTCGCAGACAGATCGTCAATAAAATTCACTCCGGCTTTGCCGGTGGTCGCGGCCCATTCCGCCGGAATTCCGCTGCTGTGGTGGCCGACCGCAAATACCAGCAGTCGATTGTTCCCGATGTGCATGATGGCCGGTGACGCGGCCGCATCTCTGTCGCGACCGGCTCCGACCGTTTTCACGCCAGCGCGCTGCAGGCTATGCAGGGTTTCCGCGAGTCCGTCGTAGCCCCAATCCAGCACATGGTTGTTGGCAAGGCTGCAGATATCGATTCCGGCGGAGGTGAGAACCGGAATATTGCCAGGGTGCATACGGTAGTTGATCCCCTTCCCTGGCCAGGCGTCATCGCAGCGGGTAACCGCGGTTTCCAGGTTAACGAGCCGGCAATCCGGCTGTCGCGTCGCCATAGCCGACAGCGCGCCACCCCAAACATAGGTAAAAGGTACCGGGGCCGGGATCCGGCCATTAAGCGCCTCGGCCAATGCCACATAGCCCTCCGCCGAGCGCAGATAGGATTCGTAGATTTGCGGGTCGCCGGCGCACGGCAATATCTGGTCGATACCGCGGCCGGTCATAACGTCGCCCGCGAGTATCAAGCGAACACAGGGCGGCTTGCGCACAGCCATAGTGTCTCAGCCTTTGATACAAATACGCGGCTCCATCCGCGCCACCTTGTGCGCCAGGCCGGCGTTTTGCGCGGCATCCACCACGGCGCGCACATCCTTGTAGGCACCTGGCACCTCCTCGGCGACACCACGTACTGACACACAATGTCTACGGACTGCAGCGGCGCCACCCTTTCGAGCTCGGTAACCGTTGCCGTCAACGCCAGCGCCATCTGCTCGAACGCCTGTGCCTTGCTATCACCATAGCCCCGCAGCCCCATGTCCGCCGCATGGCTGAAATGTTCCCAGTGGGCTTTCATCGTTCACCTGCATAGAAAGTTAAGCGCCGGTTTCATTGCCTCCGTACTTCACGGTAACGCGAAAAAGAAAGAGCACGCGGCCGCACCTCGTTAGCAAACAGGCATCTATAGGATAGAACGACAGGAAGATGGAAAAACTTTCAGGCGCGAATTGTCGGGATCTGAGTCTGCAACCGGACCAAATAGGGTGCCTATAATCAGCCTTGCTAACAGGAGGCGAATCATGAGCGAATATCAACCACTGAATTGCGATCAGCACGACTTCCTGGAGATCGCGTGCATGCACCGCTACCGCCTGCAGGTCGAGTTAATGGACGGGACAAGCTTTGTGGCCAAGGCACTGGATACGCGCACAGCACCAAGCAAGGAGGAGTTTCTTATTCTGGAAACGGACGAAGGCCGGCAGGAGGTTCGCCTTGATCGACTGTTGGCGATCACGCCACTGGATCAAGATGCCAGCTTCGGTCGCGTAGTACTGGCGGAAGATAACGGCAGGCTCTGAAACCGACCGCGGGAGCCTTCCCACTCCCGCGCCGCCTTTCTGGTTTGTTGTTTGCTGTTAAAGCGCTCGGCGGATTTTGCCCGGACGTGGGCGCCGCCTTTGCGCAACAGAGGATTCTGCGCAACCGGATTACCCGGCGCGCGCACTTCATTTGCGGAAATAGTAATGGAAATTTTCCGCGCTGCTTTTTTCTTCACTAACGTCTCCTTATAAAATTGCTCACCCCTTGATACAGATCACCTGCTTCAGGGTATGCACTACATCCACCAGGTCGCGCTGGTTTTCCATGACCTGATCAATGTCTTTGTAGGCCGCGGGAATCTCATCGATCACACCCTTGTCCTTGCGACACTGCACACCGCGGGTCTGGTCCTCGAGATCCTCGCGAGTAAAACGCTTGCGCGCGGCCGTGCGGCTCATACGTCGCCCTGCGCCGTGTGCACAGGAGCAGAAGGATTCCGCATTGCCCAGGCCGCGAACGATGTATGAGCGCGCCCCCATGGAGCCGGGAATAATACCCAGCTGATCTTTCTGCGCGCTGATCGCACCCTTGCGGGTGACAAATACATCGCGCCCGAAGTGCTGCTCCCGCACCACATAGTTGTGGTGGCAGTTGATCGCCTCAGATTCCAGCGTAAACGGCGGCAGGTGCTGCAGCAGCACATTCACCACCAGCTTCATCATCTCCTGCCGGTTCACCCGCGCGTATTCCTGGGCCCAGTGCACCGCTTCGATGTAGTCATCGAAGTGTGTATTGCCCTCGCTGAAATACGCCAGGTCGCGATCCGGAAGGTTGTGCATGTGCCCTTCCATATCGCGCCTGGCCAACTGGATAAAGTACTGACCGATGGCATTGCCGATGCCACGGCTGCCGGAGTGCAGCATGATCCAAACCCGATTGTTTTCATCGAGACAGATCTCGATAAAGTGGTTGCCACCGCCCAGGGTGCCCAGCTGGGTTACCCAGGTCTCCCGGGGGTTGCGCAGCCGTTTCAGCAATTGCGGATGCTTGGCAAACAGCAGATCCGCACCGGCAGCCAGCCTCTGTGCAGCCGCCTCGCGGGCACTGATCCGCTTGTGGCTGGCGAATCCTACCGGCACACGCCGCTCAATCGCCTCCCGCAGCACCTTCAGATTGTCGGGCAGCTGATTGGCATGCAGGGAAGTGCGCACCGCATTCATACCGCAACCGATATCCACACCCACCGCCGCCGGAATAATGGCGCCGACCGTGGGGATCACCGACCCGACAGTCGCCCCGATTCCCATATGCACATCCGGCATCGCCGCCACATGGGAGTGGATGATGGGCAGCTGGGCAATATTTTTAAGTTGTTGCAATGCCGCGTTTTCCACGTCGTTCGTGTAAATTTTTACCGGCACCGTGCCGGCGGGCGCATTGCTGTTGAGTACCATTTTTACAGGCATAACTCGTCCCTGGATTTCTCCACGTATATATTCATTTGCCTTTCAGAAAACCGGGAAGCAGAAACAAAAAACCCCGGCTATTGCCAGGGCTTCAGAGAGATCTGGCTTGAAAGGCGGTATCACCTTTCAAGCGCGAGCACATGAAAGGTCGTTCAGTTAGAACTTGGTTTGCGACTCCGTAATGACATTTCATGGCTCCTATAAAGTGTGTGGGTTAACTGCGGCAAAGCATATTGCCTTAAATTTTTGTGTCAACCTGTTTTTGGAAATTTTACATGTGGAACTGCTACTAATTTAACGCGCTCAACATTCCCCGTACCACCCCGGTGTCTGCCCCCTCCCCCAATACACTATCGCGTCAAGCACGTCCTTGTGGAAGAATACGCCACCTACAAAAATGACCAGCTAATGGGGATATAACGTTGTACAAGGTATTTATAGCAGCCATCGCTGCGAGCGCATCCATCTCAGCCAATGCGCAAGTCAGCGACCAGAGCCCGGGCTTCCTGGACAAAACCTACCTCCGCAGCAGCATCGGGGTAGCGAGCCTGGAGCTCGACGAAAAGGCCGAAGACTTTACTAAGGACCGCAGTTTCGGCTTCTCCGTGGTAGGCGGCTATCAATACAACCGCTACATCGCCTTCGAACTCGGCCTGTACGATATCGGCGAAAGCGACACTCGCGTAGATTACGAGTATGGCGACCTCGAGCTCATTGGCCAGGAAGGCAGAGTTCAGGGAACCATGTCGTTCGCCGGGCGCGCACTCGGAGCATCCGTCCGGGTGCACACCGACATGCAACAACCCTTCTATGTCGGATTCTCGGCCGGATATCAATATTGGAGAATCGCTACATATTCCAACTTGATACAGGAATACACATACGACCCCGGCTTTTTTTATGAAGAAGACTCGGAAGAACCTCCGGTATCCGGAATCTATAGGTATGAAGGCACGAGAAGCGAAAACGGCCAGGATCCCTTCTACGGTGTATTTGCCGTATGGAACGCCCCAATCGGGGAACTGGGGCTGGAATACACCCAGTTCGCGGTAGATGGTGACCGACCTGCTTTGCTAACTGGGTCCTATACCTTTCGGTTTTAATGGAACAGGCTGATGACAACACAAGGGGGCCACGAGCCTCCTTTTGGGGGGACATACGACATCCCCCTTAGTCGTAGAGATGCACGCAATTCTGCGGGATTTCCTCCAACAGTGAGCGAATCATATCTGTGTACTCGACAGTACCCAGATCAGAACCATTAGCTGGAAATTCTCCGAAAAATTGGCGTGCGCAGTCATATGAAGCTTGTATTTTTAGAACGCCAGAATTCATATCACTACCTAATTGTTTTCCATTTCACCTAATCGGAGACGGCTTCAGCTGAGTTGCTTTCCAACAGAATTTCTCTTTGCACCTTTAATTTTCGAGTCTTTTCCAAGTGCTGCTCGAGTGCGAGGTGGAGTTCCTCAAGAGCTTTTGCACGATTGGTCCACCAGTCCGTGGACCAGACACGGAACAGGGTCCAGCCTAACCCTTCAAGCATCCCCTGGCGGATTTTGTCCCGCTCTCTTGCGTAGGCTGAGCTGTGGTACATCGCACCATCGCACTCGACGCCGGCCAGATAAATACCGGGCTCGTCTGGGTGAACAATGCCGAGATCGATGCGGTAGGCAGATACTCCGATCTGGGGATGTACCGTCCAGCCTTTGTCCTGGAGTCCTCGAGCAACCGCCACTTCGAATGGCGATTCAAAATCCCCAACAGATCCCCGTACCGCTGCAGCCAGGGCAACAGGGCCACGCTCCGCGTATTCCAGGAAGTGTTTGAGATCGGCGACGGCGCGGGCCTTGGTGCGCGAAAGGTCTATGCGTTCCGGTGATATGGTGGCGAACACGACCATCTCTGAGCGCGCGCGGGTCATGGCGACGTTCAGGCGCCGCTCACCGCCGGTGCGGTTGAGGGGGCCGAAGTTCATGGTCATATGGCCCGTTTCATCCGGGCCGAAGGTGATACTGAACAGGATTACATCCCGCTCATCCCCCTGCACGGTTTCCAGATTCTTAACGAATACCGGCTCCAGGATTGTCTCATCGGAGAAGGCCCACTCGATGGATGGGTCTTCGGCGCGGGCCTTGTCCAGCAGGTCTTCGATCAGTGTCTGCTGTTCGGTATTGAATGTCACCACACCAATGGACTGGCTGCGCACCGCCACATCCGGCGAGGTGAGGCGCCGCACGATTTCGGCGGCGATGGCCTTGGCCTCACCCTGATTGTGCCGCGCCTTACCGCGCGCGTAGAAACCTTCGGGGCGCACCAGCGATACACCTTTATCGGGATGCACCGGGGCCGGGAAGGTAATCAGCGAGCTGTCGTAGTAGCGGCTGTTGGAGAATGCAATCAGGCTCTCGCGCCGTGAGCGGTAGTGAAGATTGAGTACGCGCTGTGGAATGCTCGCCCCGATCAGCTCATCCAGAATACTTTCCAGATCGCCTTCGGTTTCCTGTTCATCATCCGGGTCATCATCGGCGCGGGCAAAGAAATTGGTGGGCGGCATCTGTTTCGGGTCGCCGGCGATGATCACCTGCTTGCCCCGCGCCAGTGAGCCCACGGCATCCCAAACGGTGATCTGGGAGGCCTCGTCGAAAATCACAACATCAAACATCGCCTGCCCGGCCGACAGGTACTGGGCAATGGACAGCGGCGACATCATCAGGCAGGGTGCGAGAGAGGTAACCACATCCGGAATTTCTTCCATCATCTGCCGCACCGGCTTATGCCGGGTCTTTTTCTGCAGCTCGTGACGCAGCACGCCCCAGGAGGAACTGCGTTTGACATCGTCCGGATTCGGGACCTGTCCGCCCAACTTCGCGGCAATGTACTGAGCGGTCAGTTTGCTGAACTGGGTATCCAGCACACGGAAGTTTTGAATCGCGGATTCATGTTCTGGAGTCGAGAATGTCCTCAACACGTCATCTTCACCGATGACTGCCGACGACCACCAGGCGCAGTAGGCCGCCTCGAACACTTCGACCACTTCTCCCGGTTCTACACCGCCACTTTCGATAGCCGCAACCAGAGGACCCATCTGGTAATCCAGCGCCTCGGCGCGCCTGCGCACCCAGGCACACCAGTCTTTCAGGGAGATATGGTGGTCAATAATCTGCTGGCAAAGCGCGCCGACTGCCGGGAGCGTCCGAGAATTCCCCTCCCAATCGTCCTCCAGCCCGCTTCCGATCAGCGCTTCGAATTTTTCTCTGACGGCATTGAAGCGCTTCAATGTTTCCAGGAATTGCACTACAGCGCGACCGACAGACGCCTCCGGCGCAAGCAGATCATTGGCATCGAACAACAACCTGCGCACAGCCGCGCGAAGTGTTCCCAGGGATTCGGCATCGTCAGCGAGTTTACCAACGGCCGTGCGAGCGCGGGCGCCGAGTTGCTGGAGCGATGCGATATCGTCCGGATTGGAGTTATAGGAATTCCATGCACGCAGCCCCGTCAGTGTGCTGTCGAGTTTGTCGATCCGGTTGCCGGTTTCCCGCAATTGTTTCAACACCGGGATATCGTTCTCCGGGTCCGGCTCACCTAGGGCGCCATTGCTGCAGATATTTTTAATAACCTTGCGTTTGGCAAAGAAGCTTTTTGGCCACCAGGTCTCGTTGGCGTCACGCAACGCCTGCTCCAGCGCATCGGCATCGAGCTTTTTCCAGGCGAGATCTTCATAGCGGCAACTCAATTGCGACTGCTGGGTGATATAGGCTTTGAGCTGGGTAACCGCCTCCTCCAGCGCATCCAGGCGATCGGCTGCATCCGGCTCCAGCGCAAATGCCGCCTGCTTGCGATAGGCATCCAGCAATACCTGCCCGAGTTCCGCCACCGCCGCGAGCCTTGATAGATCCACCTCTCCAAAGGCGAGTCCTGCAGCCTTCTGCAACGCCGCCAGGCTGCCAGCTACCTGCTGAGCACTGGCCTTCAGCAGTCCTGTGGCCTTTACTACAGATTCCTGCCACTGTGGGCGCCAGTCGTGATTGGCTATCAGTTTGAGTGGATGGTCGGCGAGGTTGCCCACTGCCCTGGCCTGTACACTCAGCAGCCCGGCCATTTCCCGCAGTTTCTGCAATTGCGCCTGATCGTGATGGTCTGCACAGGGCCAGCTGAGTTTCACCTTCGCCGCCAACGCTTCATCGCGCACCTTAACGCCGATGGCGTAGTGCGCGGTCAATCCATTACGTCGAGGTGTATGCAGGGCGTTGACGACCCGGTTCAGGCGATCGCGCAATGCCTTGAGGCGATCCGCCTCCACCAGCCAGTTGTTGACGCCCGCCTGGGAAAAGCTGTTCCAGGAACTGCCCAGCTGCGCCAGCACGTCGGCCTTTTTCGCCTTACTGGAATGCAACTCCAGGCAGAACTGTCCAAGGCCGATGTCCTTCAGGCGACGGTGCACCACTTCCAGTGCTGCGGTCTTTTCGGATACGAACAGCACTTTTTTGCCGGTGCCCAGCATGTGCGCAATCAGATTGCTGATGGTCTGGCTTTTGCCGGTTCCGGGCGGGCCGATAATCACAAAATCCTTGCCGCGGTCTGCAGTGGCGATCGCCGACATCTGTGACGAATCTGCGGGCAGCGGCGTCAGTAAATCCGCCGGCGTGTATTCGCGGTCGATATCCCCGGGGTCGACAAAGCGGATATCGCTCTCGTAGGGCTCGCGGGGCGTATCCAGCAGATGCTTCACCACCGGGTTTTCTTTCAGGGCATCGGCCCGATCCACCAGGTCTTTCCACATCAGGTACTTAGCAAAGGAGAAATGGCCAAGCGCCACATCTTCGATCACTTCGAACCCAGGTACATCCTTGATCGCGTGGCGCACCCGGTGCCAGATACCCGCCACGTCGATACCGCTGTGATCCTGTGGCAGGGCACCCTGTAAACCGCCGATCTCGATGCCGAAATCCTTTTTCAGTAGTTCCAGCAGAGTAGTGTTGAACCTGGGTTCATCTTCGCTCGCAACCATCTTCACGCCACTGCGCACGGATTTGCGCTCCAGGGAGACGGGCAACAGGATCAGCGGCGCGCGGTAGCGGCGGTCGCCCTTGTCCTGCGGCTTCCACAACAGAAAGCCGATGGCCAGAAACAGCGTGTTGGAACCGCCTTCTTTCAGTGACGTCTGTGCCTTGCGGTAGATTTCCACCGCGCGCTTCTCCAGCTCCTCACCGGTGAGCTCCACCAGCAACTGTTTCTTGTCCAGCGCGTCCCGCGCGTATTCGTGCTTCAGTTCCTGACCGGTGCGCTGACGGAAGATATCCTCGTCCTGATCCTGCCCCTGCAATTTCGGGAAGGGCGAAATAGAAATGCGCGCGCCGGTGGCCAGCACATCTTCCAGCGCACCCGGATCGTTACAGACAAACGTGAGGCTGGTTTTACCCGGCTTGTGATTGAGCAGCGGATTGCGCGCGGAAAGATCCAGCAGCTTGCGCTGCCAGCGATCCAGGCGGCCACCGGGTGTGTTCACGGTGGGATCGTCCGGTTCAGATACGGGAAAATCCGGCAAATCGGGGGCCGCTTCCAAATCGGGCTCGATAAACTCAGAATCAATACCGTCCGTTGCGGGAGAAGCAGACGGCGCCTTCAGACTGATCGGATGAATGCAGTGCGCCCGCGCACGGCGGATATCCACCACCGCAACGAACTCCTTCTCCTTTTCCAGCGCTACCGCTTCAGCCCCCTGCTGTACTGCTTTGGAAAAAGGGACTGCCGGATGAGACGTGACGAGCGTGGTTTCAATCAGGATCAACTCCTTCAGAGGCAGCCGCTGGCGCAGCACTTCGCCCTCGGTGACCACCACGCTGGAGAAATTGTCTGGCTGTAGCCAGAGACCGACGAGCGCATGCCCCTCGACCAATACAACCATCGGATTGAGCCCCGCCTGCTCAAACGCCGCGGCGAATAGCAGTGTGGAATCCAGACAAGTGGCCAGTTTGCCGCTCTCAATCTGGGCGGGTAGACGAATTTTCTGGCCATTACGCTCAAAACTGGAAGGTGGCAGCGCGTAACCCAATTGCAGTTTGACGACGGCGGAGTAGATGGCCGACGCCATCAGCCACACGGCTTCGCGACTGCCTCCCTCGTAGCCATTGATGGCGGCGGGTTTGCCGGCCTTTTTCAGAATCTGGCTGGCCTGCCCCAACACACGGTCTACCGCCGGGTCGTTCGGGGTACTGAACGCGGCCAGCAGTTCCGGCATATAAGCCGTGCCACCCCACTCGTTGCAGGCCAGCAATTGCACCTCGATACCTTGCTCCGCCAGCAACGCTCCAGCGCGCTGTACGCGAACATACACAGTGCCCCGCATGGATTCCGTCAACCCGAACAGAAAGCCGCCGTCGAGTTGCAGATCACGATCCTTGACCGCCAGCTCGCCACCGGCAGAGATCCGGTCGATCGTCCAGGTCTTCGGCTTCAGGAAGGCCGGGGAAGCCTCCAGTGTTATCACCAGATCAGACAGATCCTGTGTTTCATCCAGATTCTCGACTTTCAGCGAGCGCAGCACCGCGAAAGCGCTCTGGTGGCAGGCGAAGTTAATTTTTTCAACAAGCACTGCGTGGATCTTGACGGTTGATGGCTGTTGGTCGGTCATGGTTTTACCTGCATTTATTGTTAGGCGACGTCCAACGCCTCGAACTCGAGCCCTGTGAAATTGTGGTTTTCGATCAGTTGACGGAATGTGTACGTGCAATAGATGGCGGTGTAATTATCTTCGCGCAATTTGAACACCGGGTTATCTGTCAACTTGTCTGCGGTGAATACAGGATGTGAAACGCCACCAAAATGATTTAAGCTGCTGCGGTCCCTATCAAGCACGTTCGCCACATTGGTAACGTTCCACAACCAAAGCCTGCGCTCACCATATTGCCAAGGCAATAAATGGCCGTACCGTTCAGCAATCTCTTTCAGCTCCGACCATGCCCCCTCGGTTAACACCAGTGAACAGAATGTCAGTATTCCGATATCTGCCTCGGTTGCACCATCCCTTTTGTAAATTCGCCTGCACATGATTTAAGAGCGGGCAAATTTACAGAAGGGATGGTGCACTAAGTGGCCAATCGATCTTGGGGTATTTTATTGTTGTTCCGCCTAGATAACCTTGTGATATTAATCACAATTGATACTGAATTAAACCTTCATCCGCCAATCATTGCTGGCGATTGGAGAGTGAGGATTTATTGGCTAGAAAAAGTCTGATCGAATGCAGACAGCGAAGAGACTCAACGGATGCAACACTGCGCGAGCAATTGAATTCGAGAAACAAAAAAGCCCGCATAGTTGGGCGGGCTTTCAAGTCGTTGATTGCTCAACGTGAATAATGGTCGGAGTGGCCGGATTTGAACCGACGACCACCACACCCCCAGTGTGGTGCGCTACCAGGCTGCGCTACACTCCGATAAGAGCAAATCAAGCAGGCTAAAAATCACCTAAGTGCTTGATTTATAAGGGGCATCGCTTGGCGATGAGGCGCAAATCATACTGAATTACCGGGGGATTGCAAGTCCGATTTACACCTTTTTGAATCAGGCGTCAGCCCCGAGTAATTCCAGTACGCCTTCGAGCTCGGCGATCATCTGCGGGATCACCTGCTGCAGTTGTACGGTCTGCACCTTCTCGGAGTTTCCGGTTTCCATCTGCAGGCGGGCGCCGCCGATGGTGTAGCCCTCCTCATACAGGAGCGCGCGGATCTGACGGATCAGGATGACATCCTGATGTTGGTAATAGCGTCGGTTGCCGCGACGTTTTACCGGGCTGAGTTGCGGGAATTCCTGTTCCCAGTAGCGCAGTACATGAGGTTTGACTGCGCACAGCTCGCTGACCTCACCGATGGTGAAATAGCGTTTCCCCGGGATTACGGGGAGTTCGCTGTTATGACTCGCTTCCAGCATCTTCTTCTACTCGTGCCTTGAGTTTTTGCCCTGGCTTAAAGGTAACCACCCTTCTTGCGGATATGGGGATTTCTTCGCCTGTCTTGGGGTTCCTTCCCGGGCGCTGGCTTTTGTCACGCAGATCGAAATTGCCAAATCCCGACAATTTGACCTGCTCGTTATTTTCAAGGGCGTTGCGGATTTCCTCGAAAAAGAATTCGACGATTTCCTTGGCTTCGCGCTTGTTGAAACCCAGCTCTTCGTACAACTTCTCGGCGAGCCCGGCTTTGGTCAGTGCCTCTGTCATTGGTTCCTGCCCAACAGATTCAGAGACGTCGACTCCCGGTGTTTAAGCCTTGTACCGCATTGGCTTGTAACCCGGAGGCATACGCTCTCGGGATACGCTCGTCAGTGTGCGTACCCCGGAGCATAGACCGGTTTAGCGCAAACTGGCGTTGTATTTTTGTTCCAGTTGACGGACGACCGCTTCTACAGCGGCATTGATTTCTTCGTCGTTAAGGGTGCGCGAGGGATGCTGAAAGGTCAAGCCCATCGCGACACTTTTTCTATTAAAATCAATGCCTTTGCCCTGATAGACGTCAAAAATATTGAAGTCTGTCAAAAATTCGCCGGCGGCTTCAACGGCGGCCTGGGCGAGCTCGCCGACGGGCGTTTGCGCATCCGCCAGTACCGCCAGGTCGCGGCGCACTTCCGGGAACTTGGACAGCGGGCTGAAGGACGGAATCACCGCCTGCCCAAGACCGTCCAGGCTGAGTTCGAACACGTAGGCGGACTTGGGCAGGTCGTAGGCCTGCTGCAGCTGCGGGTGCAGTGCGCCGATGTAGCCCACCGCTACGCCTTTGCGCAGGACCTGTGCGCACTGGCCGGGGTGCAGCGCCGGATGCTTGGCCGGGGCGAAGCTGAACTCGGCACCGGCATCGTAGTGCGCCAGCAGCGCTTCCACATCGGCCTTGATGTCGAAGAAGTCCACCAGGTCCTTGCTTCCCGCCCAGCCTTCCGGGTGGCGGGTGCCGTAGATCAGGCCGGCGATCATGCGCTCCTGTTTGAGCTCTGCCAGCGACTGACCGGGCACGAAACGCAGGCCGGTTTCAAACAGGCGCAGGCGGTCCTGCTGGCGGTTGAGGTTGTATTGCAGGGCTTTGACCAGGCCCGCCATCAGTGTGCTGCGCATAACGGAGAGTTCGGCGCTGATGGGGTTCTGCAGGGCCACCGGGTCCACTTCCGGATCGAAGCGCGCGGCGGTGTCGCGGTCGATGAAGCTGAAGGTGATGGCTTCCTGGTAGCCACGCGCCAGCAGGGTCTGTTCCAGGCGGGACTGGGCCACGGCGGCTTCCGCGCGCGGCACGACATCCAGCGCGGCGTTGAAGCTCACACTGGGGATGCGGTTGTAACCGTAGACCCGCGCAAGCTCTTCCAGCAAGTCGGCTTCGATGGAAATGTCGAAGCGGAAGCTCGGCACCAGGAAGCTCCAGCCCTCTTCGCTTGCAGAGAGTTTCTCCAGGCCGAGACGGGTGAGAATCTCGACGATTTCACTGTCCGCCAGGTCGATGCCAAGGCCGGTTTTCACGCGCGCGCGGCGCAGGGTGATGCGGCACTCGGCGGGCATGGCTTCGGCCACTTCGCGCAGGTGCACCGGGCCCGGCTCGCCGCCGACGATATCCAGCAGCAGCTTGGTCGCGCGCTCGATGGCTTTCTCTTGCAGGCGGTAATCCACGCCGCGTTCAAAGCGGTGGGAGGAATCGGTGTGCAGGCCGTAGGAGCGGGCCTTGCCGGCGATGGCCAGCGGGCTGAAGAAGGCGCTTTCGAGGAAAATGTCTTTGGTGTTTTCGGTCACGGAGGAGTCGAGGCCGCCCATGATACCGGCGATGGCCAGCGGGCCTTTCTCGTCGGCGATCAGCAGTGTGTCGGCTTTCAGCTGGACTTCTTGCTCGTCCAGCAGGGTGAGCTTCTCGTCCTGCTCTGCCATACGCACCCGGATGCCGCCGCTCAGTTTGGCGAGGTCGAAGGCGTGCATGGGCTGGCCGAGTTCCAGCAGGACGTAGTTGGTGACATCCACTACCGGGTCGATGCTGCGCAGGCCGCTGCGGCGCAGACGCTCCTGCATCCACAATGGAGTGACGGCGGTAATGTCGATGTTGCGGATGACACGACCCACATAGCGCGGGCAGGCATCTTCTGCCATCAGGGATACCGGGAAGCTGTCGTCGATGGTGGCAACCACCGGGTCGATGGCGGGCTCGGTGACGGCGCAGCGATTCAACACTCCGACCTCACGCGCGATGCCGGCAACGCCGAGGCAGTCGGAGCGGTTGGGGGTCAGGTCTACTTCGATGGCGCTGTCGTCCAGCAGCAGGTATTCCCGCAGGTCGGTGCCGGTGGGCGCATCCGCCGGCAGCTCCCAGATACCGTCGTTGTCGGTACCCAGCTCCAGCTCGGTCTGAGCGCACAACATGCCGAAGCTCTCGACGCCGCGCAGCTTGGCTTTCTTGATTTTGAAGTCGCCGGGCAGTGCCGCGCCCACCAGGGCGAACGGGATCTTGATGCCGACGCGGGCGTTGGGGGCGCCGCACACCACCTGCATCTCGCCTTCCGGGTGGCCCTTCACTTTACACACGCGGAGTTTGTCGGCGTCCGGGTGTTGTTCGCAGGCGACGATTTCACCCACGACCACGCCGGAAAAATTGCCCGCGACCGGTTCCACGGCGTCCACTTCCAGGCCCGCCATGGTGATCTGGTCGGCCAGCTGCTGTGCTGTGAGGTCCGGGTTTACCCACTCCCGCAACCATGCGTTGCTGAATTTCATTGTGCTGTCTCTTTATGAATTCTGGTTTGCGCTATTCGCGGTTCGCCGGGCAGATTTTTGCTCCTGCAAAATCTGCATTTCCGCCATCCATGGCGGTCACTGCCAGGCTCCTACAAGTGTGCTTCGTTAGTGCCGCAGGTTGGGCAGTGTGCAACCTGCCCAAAAACCTGCATCAGAACTGCTTGAGGAAGCGCAGGTCGTTGTCGAAGAACAGGCGCAGGTCGTTGACGCCGTAGCGCAGCATTGCCATGCGCTCCACACCGAGACCAAAGGCAAAACCGGAGTATTTTTCGCTGTCGATATCGCAGGACGCCAGGACGTTCGGGTGCACCATGCCGCAGCCGAGAATTTCCAGCCAGCCGGTGCCGGAGCACACGCGGCAACCTTCACCGCCACAGTTAGTGCACTGGATATCGGCCTCGGCGGAGGGCTCGGTGAACGGGAAGTAGGACGGGCGGAAGCGCACCGGTACGTCGGCTTCGAAGAAGGCTTTCAGGAACTGGTCGATGCAGCCCTTCAGGTGCGCGAAGCTCACGCCCTCATCCACAACGAGGCCTTCCACCTGGTGGAACATGGGCGAGTGGGTGACGTCGGAATCGCAGCGATACACACGGCCCGGGCAGATGATGCGCAGGGGCGGATTGGTTTTCTCCATGGTGCGGATCTGCACAGACGAAGTGTGCGTGCGCAGGACCGTGGAGGGATCGATGTAGAAGGTATCGTGCATGGCGCGCGCGGGGTGGTGCGCGGGAATATTCAGCGCTTCAAAGTTGTAGTAGTCGCCTTCCACTTCCGGGCCCTGCTCTACGGAGAAGCCGAGGCGCTGGAAAATCTCTTCGATACGGCGCAGGGTGCGGGTGATGGGGTGCATGCTGCCCTGGTGCTCACCGCGGCCCGGCAGGGTGACGTCGATGGTTTCTTTGGCCAGTTTTTCTTCAATGGCCGCTTTTTCCATCGCCTCGCGACGCACGTTAATGGCGTCCTGTACCTGCTGCTTGGCTTCGTTAATTTTGGCGCCCGCCGCGGGGCGCTCTTCGGCAGACAGTTTGCCGAGGCCTTTCAGCAGTTCGGTGATCGGGCCTTTCTTGCCCAGGTACTCTACCCGCACCTGATCCAGGGCCGCCAGGTCTGCGGCCTCTTCTACCAGTGCCAGCGCCTGCTCGGTGAGGGACTGCAACTCTTGCATTGAAATCTTCTCGTTGTGATCAATGAGTGACAAGTACTGTTATACACGCAGCCGGTGATACGCGCCGGAAGCGTTTGGAATCTTTGCGTCAAACCAATAAAAAAATAGGGAAGAGCTGAACAGCCCTTCCCTATTCTTAAAGCACAAATCCGCCCTTCCGGGCCGATTTATTCTGCAGGCGCTAATTAAGCTGCCAGGGCTGCCTTGGCTTTTTCAACTACGGCAGCAAAAGCGGCTTTGTCGTATACCGCCAGATCAGCCAGAACACGGCGATCCAGAGCGATATCCGCCTTTTTCAGGCCGGCAATCAGTCGGCTGTAGCTCAGGCCTTCAGCGCGGGACTGGGCGTTGATACGCGTGATCCACAGAGCGCGGAAGTTACGCTTCTTAACGCGACGGTCGCGGTAAGCGTACTGACCAGCTTTGATGACTGCCTGCTTGGCTACGCGGAATACACGCGAACGCGCACCGTAGTAACCTTTAGCCTGCTTCAGAATTTTCTTGTGACTGCGACGCGCCACTACACCACGTTTAACACGGGCCATACTTCTATCCTCTTAAACCTTTGCGAATGGTGCCAGTGTTATCTGGCGCGCATCATACGATCGACCAGGGTGGCATCAGACTTGTTCAGGGTCGAGGTGCCGCGCAGCTGACGCTTACGCTTGGTGGTCATCTTGGTGAGGATGTGGCTCTTGTTCGCGTGCTTGTGCTTGTAGCCCGCAGCCGTCTTCTTGAAGCGCTTGGCAGCGCCACTGTGTACTTTTGCTTTCGGCATTTTGTACTCCAAAGTTTTAAAGGTTCACCTGCAAGCAGGCTACTACGTTGATATTGGCCGCCCCGAAAGACGGCTTGCGGGAGTGAGAAGGCAGCCGTCGCCCGATCACTTCCCGAAAAGAAGACCCTGGTACCAGGTACTAGTACCGGGGGCTTACTTTTTCTTTTTCGAGGGCGCGATGACCATGATCATCTGGCGGCCTTCCATTTTCGGCCGCTGCTCCACGACACCCAGCTCCTCGAGATCTTTCTCGATACGCTGCATCATTTCCATCCCCAGCTCCTGGTGGGCCATTTCACGGCCGCGGAAGCGCAGGGATACTTTGGCCTTGTCACCGTCTTCCAGGAAGCGGGTCAGGGCGCGCAGCTTGATGTTGTAGTCCCCGATGTCGGTACCGGGGCGGAACTTCATTTCCTTGATCTGCTGCTGCTTTTGTTTCTTCTTGGCCGCATTCTTGGCTTTCTTGGCCTCGAATACATGCTTCCCGTAGTCCATGATTTTACAGACGATGGGATCTGAGTCCGGAGCGATTTCCACGAGATCCAGGCTGGCTTTCTGCGCCGCTTCCAGCGCCTCTTCCAGAGAAACCACACCTACCTGCTCACCATCCGCACCGATCAGACGTACCTGTGATGCTTCAATCTGATCGTTGATACGGGCCTTCTTGGACCGTCCTTTCATATCTCGGTTAATAACTCTCGTCTCCGGTTACCCAATAAAAATGTCTTTGGGGCGCTTATTCTTGTGCGCCCGCAATAGACGAACGGCCGCGGCGAGCGACATCCTCGCGAAGGATCTCAAGGAACGACTCGTAAGTCATGGTTCCCAGGTCTTCTCCGCTGCGGGTGCGCACGGCGACCGTCTGGTTTTCCACTTCCTTATCGCCAATAACCAGCAGATAAGGGACACGCTGAAGCGTGTGCTCGCGGATTTTAAATCCGATCTTCTCGTTTCTCAAGTCGGCGGCGGCGCGGAAACCTTCAGCGGCCAGTTTGGACTCGAGCCCGCGGCAATATTCCGACTGGCGATCGGTGATATTAAGCACCGCCACCTGCTGCGGCGCCAGCCAGGTCGGGAAGGCACCCTCGTAGTTTTCGATCAGGATGCCGATAAAGCGCTCGAACGACCCGAGGGTCGCGCGGTGCAGCATAACCGGTGCCTGGCGCGAGCCATCTTCCGCCACGTACTGGGCGCCGAGGCGGCCCGGCATGGAGAAATCCACCTGGATGGTGCCGCACTGCCACACCCGGCCGAGGCAATCCTTGAGGGAGAACTCGATCTTGGGTCCGTAGAAAGCGCCCTCACCCGGCAGCTCTTCCCACGGCAGGCCGGCGGCGTTCAACGCATCCGCCAGTGCCATTTCCG
Source organism: Microbulbifer harenosus (assembly GCF_005771435.1). Lineage (GTDB taxonomy): Bacteria > Pseudomonadota > Gammaproteobacteria > Pseudomonadales > Cellvibrionaceae > Microbulbifer > Microbulbifer harenosus. The sequence goes on along the minus strand of NZ_VANI01000009.1, from coordinate 174,416 downwards.
CCTTGTCCCAGCTTTCGTCGGAGCCGACGCGCTGCTCCGGACGAGTAGATAAACGATAGATCACTTCCTCGAAGCCAAAGTCCTTGTACACCGCGTGCAGCAGGTCCATGAACTCGGACACTTCGGATTGAATCTGGTCTTCGGTACAGAAGATGTGGCCATCGTCCTGCACGAAGCCGCGCACACGCATCAGGCCGTGCAGGGAGCCGGAGGGCTCGGCGCGGTGGCAGGAACCGAATTCCGCCAGGCGCAGCGGCAGGTCGCGGTAGCTGCGCAGCCCCTGGTTGAACACCTGTACGTGACAGGGGCAGTTCATGGGCTTGATGGCGAACTGGCGCTCTTCACTGGTCAGGGTGAACATACCGTCGGCGAATTTTTCCGCGTGGCCGGACTTTTGCCACAGGGAGATATCCACCAATTGCGGAGTTTTGATTTCTTTGTAGCCGCGCTCGCGCTGGCGATTGCGCATGTACTGCTCGATGGCGCTGTACACGGTCCAGCCGTTCGGGTGCCAAAACACCATGCCCGGCGCCTCTTCCTGAATATGGAACAGGTCGAACTTCTTCGCCAGCTTGCGATGGTCACGCTTTTCCGCCTCCGCAATGCGGTGCAGGTAGGCATTCAGCTCTTTCTTGCTGGCCCACGCGGTACCGTACACACGGGTGAGCATTTCATTTTTGGCATCGCCGCGCCAATAAGCGCCGGCCACCTTGGTGAGCTTGAAGGCCTTCAGCTTGCCGGTGGACGGCACGTGCGGGCCGCGGCACAGGTCTTCGAAGTCGCCCTGGCGATACAGGGAGATATCTTCATTGGTGGGAATACTGGCGATGATTTCCGCCTTGTACTCCTCCCCCATCTCGCGGAAATATTTCACCGCTTCATCCCGGGGCAGCAGGCGACGGCTGACCGGAATATCTTCCTTGGCCAGCTCTTCCATGCGCGCTTCGATCTTCTCGAGATCTTCCGGGGTAAATTGACGCTCGTAGGCAAAGTCGTAGTAGAAACCGTCTTCGATCACCGGGCCGATAGTGACCTGGGCGCCCGGGTACAGCTGTTTTACCGCCTGGGCCAGCAGGTGCGCGGTGGAGTGACGGATAACTTCCAGCCCTTCCGGCTGGCGGTCGGTCACGATAGCGAGATTTACGTCGCGATCGATAACAAAACTGGTATCCACTTCCTTACCGTCGACCACACCAGCCAGCGCAGCCTTTGCCAGGCCGGGACCAATATCGTTGGCGACATCGAATACGGAAACAGGAGCGGAGAATTCGCGACGGGAACCGTCAGGGAGGGTGACAACAGGCATTGCACTTCCTTATTTATCAGTGGCGATCCCTACGAAAGACCGCGTGATTCACAGTGGTGATGGCGGGCACGGCGCCCGAAGCGAGCCAGATCATACTCAGTGAAATAGCTCGCAGGAAAATGGTAGACCCAAGCAGACTCGAACTGCTGACCTCTGCCATGTCAAGGCAGCGCTCTAACCAACTGAGCTATGGGTCTGGAGAGTAGCAGACCAGGGAAGCACCCCGCTGCAGAGGACGCGAACTTTAGCACCGGTTTTCATGCAAATCAACAACTTAGGGATGACATTTTCACACCTCTCCAGCCGCCCCACCGCGAGCAGCGGCACAAGATCTACACCTTCAAGAGAGAGCCGCAAAACAGGCAAGCCCACCGCCACCCAAACCTGTTACCCTTGCCCACCCTACGCAGGGCAATGCAGGTGCCGCTGGCAGCCCGCAAGGCTCGGCTGTCAGCCGCCTACACAGGAGCTATAAACGGATGTTGTACAAAGGAAAAGGGGCGATCCTCGGCTATCAGGAGAATGGCTACCTGCTCGCCTTGGCCGCGGCTGCACTGTTTTCCATCAAAGCCATATTCATCAAGCTCGCCTACCGCTATCAGGTGGAGGTCGACACATTTATATTGCTGCGCATGCTGCTGGCCCTCCCCTTTTATCTGCTCATACTGGGGCAACTTAAAAACAGAAACGAATGGCGGCCAGTTTCTGCACGCAACGGACTGCTGGCGGCGGCTCTCGGAATCTGCGCTTACTACGTGGCAAGCTTTCTGGATTTACAGGGCTTGCGTTTTATCAGCGCCAATTTCGAGCGACTGATCATTTACCTGTACCCGACGCTGGTGCTACTCCTGGGCTGGATGTTTCTCGGCAGACGGGTTTCACTGCGACAGTTGCTTTGCATCCTGTGCGCTTATGCAGGAATTCTGCTGATCTTCTGGCAGGATCAGCACTTTGACACAGGTATTCCCGCGCCCGACTGGGTTGGACTTTCACCTACCAGCTGGGGAGCTCTACTGACGCTCGGCAGCGCGCTGGCTTTCTCCATCTACGTGGTGTTCAGCGAGGATGTGATCAAGGCACTCGGCAGCCGACAATTTACCGCGCTCGCCATGATCGCAGCGAGTGCGGCCATTGCCGTACACTTCTTGCTCAAGGGGGAATGGAGCCGCCTGCAGCAGCCTTGGCCGGTCTATGGTTATGCGCTTACCGTGGCCTTCGTCTGCACGGTAATTCCTTCCTTACTGATGAGCGCCGCGATACAAAAAGTCGGATCTGCCACCACCGGCGCAATAGGAACCACTGGGCCAATCGTGACGCTGATCGCCGCCGCATGGGTGCTTGGAGAACCATTTGGCAGCATGCACCTGATAGGAATGGCGATCATTATCGGGAGCCTGCTGCTGATGAAAAAGGCACCGGCAAGACCAAGTACCGCCACACCAACATCCGCACCGCAGGCAAAATCACAAGCCGATTCAGGCTGAGGACAAATCGCCGGGCTCTTTAAGCCTGGCGATTTCGTCACGCAACTTGGCAGCGGCCTCGAATTCCAGATTCTTGGCGTGGTTGTACATCTGCTCCTCCAGCTCCTCAATACGCGCCCACCGCTGCTTTTCGGTAAGCGGTTTCTGGTCCACCCTGTAAGAACCGCCCTTCTCTGCCACTTTGCGCCGTCCGCGCGCTGGCACCCCGGGCGCAACAGCGCCCTCCAGAATATCTGCAACACTTTTGCGAATCCCCACCGGGGTGATGCCATGCTCGGCATTGTGCGCCAGCTGCTTTTCCCGGCGGCGCTCGGTTTCGTCCAGCGCACGCTGCATAGAATCCGTAACCCTGTCCGCATACAGGATCGCTCTGCCCTCCAGGTTGCGCGCAGCGCGGCCGATGGTCTGGATCAGCGAGCGGTCGGAGCGCAGGAAGCCCTCCTTGTCTGCGTCAAAGATCGCCACCAAAGCGACCTCCGGCATATCCAACCCCTCCCGCAACAGGTTGATGCCCACCAGCACGTCAAACTCGCCGATGCGCAGATCGCGGATGATTTCAACCCGCTCCACGGTGTCGATATCCGAGTGCAAATAGCGCACCCGCACCTTGTTGTCCTGCAGGTATTCGGTGAGGTCCTCCGCCATGCGCTTGGTCAGAACGGTAATGAGGACGCGCTGATCAGCCGCAACACAGCGATGAATTTCCGACAGGGTGTCGTCAACCTGGGTGGCCGCGGGACGCACTTCCACCACCGGATCCACAAGCCCGGTAGGACGCACCAGCTGTTCCACCACTGCGCCGGCATGCTCCGCTTCATACTTGCCCGGCGTCGCAGAAACAAAAATGGTTTGCGGCGCAAGCTGCTCCCACTCCTCAAATTTGAGCGGCCGGTTGTCCAGCGCCGAAGGTAAACGGAAACCGTACTCCACCAAGGTTTCCTTGCGCGAGCGGTCGCCGCGGTACATGCCACCGATTTGCGGCACGGTGACGTGGCTTTCATCGATAAACAGCAGGGAGTCGTGTGGCAGATAGTCAAACAAGGTGGGCGGCGGCTGCCCGGCATCGCGCCCCGAGAGGTAGCGGGAGTAATTTTCCACACCGTTGCAGTAGCCGAGCTCCTGCATCATTTCCAAATCGTAACGGGTCCGCTGCTCGAGGCGCTGGGCTTCCAGTAATTTGTTGTTTTCGCGCAACCGCTCCAAGCGATCTTTCAGTTCCTCCTTGATCTGGTCGATCGCCTCAAGAATCGTCTCCCGCGGTGTCACGTAGTGGGACTTGGGGAAGATGGTGATACGCGGCACCTTCTGCAGCACTTCTCCAGTCAGCGGATCAAACAGGGTGATCTCTTCAATTTCCTCATCAAACAGCGACAGGCGCACCGCTTCCAGGTCAGAGTCCGCTGGATAGATGTCGATAATATCTCCTCGCACGCGATAGGTAGCACGGCGGAAGTCGGCGTCGTTGCGGGTGTACTGCAGTTCCGCCAGGCGGCGCAATATAGTTCGCTGGTCGACGATATCGCCCCGGTCGAGGTGCAGCACCATCTTCAGGTACTTATCCGGGTCGCCCAGACCGTAAATGGCAGACACCGTGGCGACGACGATCACGTCCTTGCGCTCAATCAGTGCCTTGGTGGCAGACAAGCGCATCTGCTCGATATGCTCGTTGACCGAGGCATCCTTCTCGATAAAGGTGTCGGAGGAAGGCACATAGGCCTCCGGCTGGTAGTAGTCGTAATAAGAAACGAAATACTCCACCGCATTGCGCGGGAAAAACTCTCTGAGCTCCCCATACAGCTGCGCCGCCAGCGTTTTATTGTGCGCCATGACAATGGCGGGCCGCTGCAGCCGCTCAATGACATTGGCCATGGTGAATGTTTTACCGGAGCCAGTCACGCCCAGCAGTGTCTGGTGTGCCAGACCATCATTGACCCCCTCTACCAGCGCCTCGATGGCGGCCGGTTGATCACCCGCGGGCGCGTACTTACTGGCAACCTGAAACGGTCTAGACTCCATAGTATCCACCTGATCTGTCCTGGACCCGAAGCGGGCACATGCAAGCGGGAAATTGTAGGCGCTATCCCCCGAATAGGCCAAACCGGCAGAATTCAGGTGGCGCTGGGCAGAATATAAACACAGTAAAATCAATGAGTTATTTTTGATTAAAGAGGGTTGACCTACCCGGAGGCGCTCTATAAGATACGCGCCATCTGAACGACACCCCATTCACGGACCGATCAGACACAATTCCGCCTTAGCTCAGTTGGTAGAGCAAATGACTGTTAATCATTGGGTCGCTGGTTCGAGCCCAGCAGGCGGAGCCAAACAGAAAAACCTCGCAGTAAAAACATGCTGCGGGGTTTTTATTTAGAGAGACCAGAAGAGCCTCTCAAGCACGATATTCCGCCTTAGCTCAGTTGGTAGAGCAAATGACTGTTAATCATTGGGTCGCTGGTTCGAGCCCAGCAGGCGGAGCCAAACAAAAACCCCGCACCTGAAAAGGTTGCGGGGTTTTTCTTTTTCACGAAGCTTGAAAACCAACGGGCCAGAGGAGATCACACCTCCGGCACCTCCCCGGTCAAACGCTGCACTCTTCCATGAGCAGTAACAGGCAGGTGTTTGATCTCTGCACGAACAACCGGCACCGAAGATAGCCCCTCTTCGATTCCCGCCGAAGCCCGGACCCATACCGTATCAACCAGCGATTGCCGGGGTGCATAATCTTTTACCGATGCTACTAGCAGGCGATGGACAGCCTCTGCGTCCTGGCGGAGACAAGCCTCTTTCAACTCACCAATAAACAACTGCAGCTGCTCGCTGGGCAAACGCTCCTCTTCCGCGCGCATGATCATCGGATGGTCGGTTCCTGCCACCGCATCTCCCAGCAAAAGCTCTTCGTACAACTTTTCTCCGGGGCGCAGACCGGTTATCTGAATTTCAATATCCCCATCAGGGTTGGTTTCATCGCGCACAGTGTGGCCCATGATCTGAATCAGACGGCAGGCGATGTCGAATATTCGCACCGGCTCCCCCATATCCAGCACAAAGACCTCCCCTTTGCGCCCCATGCTTCCCGCCTGCAACACCAGCTGTGCAGCCTCAGGGATAGTCATGAAATAGCGAGTTACTTTGGGATGGGTAACGGTAACTGGACCACCTGCATTGATCTGATCGGTGAACAAAGGGATAACGGAGCCCGAAGACCCAAGCACGTTACCAAAGCGCACCATACACACGCGGGTGCGCCCGAAACGGTGGCCAAAATCCTGACAGATTAGCTCAGCAAGCCGTTTGGTCGCCCCCATCACATTCGTGGGGCGCACCGCTTTATCCGTGGAAACCAGTACAAACTGCTCAACCCCACAGGCTTCCGCCGCCTCCAACACAGACAGGGTTCCCAGAACGTTATTTTCAGCGCCCATCACAACATTGTGTTCTACCAGAGGCACATGCTTGTAGGCCGCCGCGTGGTAGATGGTGTGCACACTGAATGATCGAATAATTTCGCTCATGCGGGTGCGATTGCGAACATCCCCTAACAGCGCTGTCACTTCTACCTGAAGATTTTCATCATGCTGCTGCTGTCGCAGCTCGCGCTCAATCTGATAGAGGGCAAATTCGGAGGCCTCGACCATAATCAGCCTGGCCGGCTCCCAGTGCAGAATTTGACGACAGAGCTCCGACCCGATGGACCCCCCAGCACCGGTCACCAAAACCACTTTGCCGGCAATTGACGCAGAAATCAGTTCTTTTTGAGGCTCGACCGGCGCTCGCCCGAGAATGTTTTCGTAGATCTGGGAAACATCAGAAACCCGTCCGGCGCTGTCCACCAGCTCTTCCATACCGGGGATGACCTTCACCACAACCCCTCTCTCCCGCAGGTTACGCGTGATTTCCCGCCGGCGCCGCTTGGGAACACCGGGCATAGCCAACAAAACTTCTGAAATGTCCCGCTCGGCGATTACCTCAAGGATATTCGCCGGGCTGTAAACCAGAACACCATCAATCAGGGTATTTTGCTTTGAGGCATTGTCGTCAAAAAAGGCCACAGTTTTATACATCTCACCGTGAACCAATCCCTTGAACAATTGCAGACCCGCGGTTCCAGCACCATAGATCGCGACGCGGGTTTTATGGATTTCCAGCGCCATCTGATAGTAGACGCGCACCAGCCAGCGTGAACCGCCAACCGCGATCAGGGCAAAACACCAATAAATAACCGGTACAGAACGGGGCACACCGGCATAGGTGAGGTAAGACGCCACGGCAAGCACCACTGCGGAGGCAGTGACCCCCTGAAGCACAGCAACCAAGGCCTGCTGCCCCATATAACGAATGACCGTGCGATAAAGCCCAAGACGAAGAAAAATGAAGCTGCTGGAAACCAGTGTCATGACAAGACACAGCATCATCGTGGAGTGGGCAACAAGCGCCGCACCGTTGAAGCGGACCGTCATCGCCAGCAGAAAAGCCACGGTCAGCATCAACAGGTCATAGCACAGCATCAATACCGGCTTGTAGTTATCTTGTGCGACTTTGTAAAAGCGCCTCACCATCCTCCCCCCAATGTATCCCCTCGCAGGGCCGCCTTGGCCCATCCCCTATACAAGTACATCAGAACCTTCCAATGGAACTAAGCTTAGGAATCAAACCAAGCCGAATATTACCAGCAAAAGCGCCGCTGCCGACGTGCATAGCATCACGGTCATTTCTAGAAATAACGCAGTTTTCACGCCGAGTTTCAGTGCCGCCCGCTGATATAAATGCTGTCGGTGCGGTTCCCACCAACGCTCCCCTTTCGCCCCCCTGGCCAACAGCGTCAGTGTGGCATCAAGCCAGAAAGGCAGAAAAATCAGAAGTGGAACCACTAGGTCAAATACGCCCCGCTGCCACCCGGCAGTACTGACAGCAAAGACGGCAAGCCCGATGACTGTTGACCCGGCATCCCCCATGAAGATTCGCGCCTGCGGCCAATTGTAGTACAGAAACACGACACTACTTGCCGCAAGTAAAAAACAGATTCCCGCGAGCTCACCTGCCTCCTCTCGCAGGCAGATTAACCCCAGAGCGCCAAAGCCGATAGCGCTCATACTGCCTGCGAACCCATCCATGCCGTCCATGAAATTGTACAAATTGACAACCCATACACCGGTCACAACCAGTGGGATCCACAATAACCAGTGGGAAAGCTCCGGCTCCAGGCTAATCGACAACAGCGTTACGGATGAGATTTGCGCCACAAATCGAAACCGGGCACTCAAAGAACGCAAGTCGTCTGCCAGTGATACGGCCAGTAACAGAAAAAACGCAATCGCAGCACCAGCAGAAAAATCCACTCCCGCCACTAGGATTCCAACAGACACTCCACCCAGAATCGCCCAACCGCCTGTACGCGGTACCGGAACTTCGTGGAGCGAGCGATGGTTGGGTGTATCCAGAGCAAACTGGGACAATCGAGAGAGCAGCAGCCACAATCCAACAGCGGTCACGGCGGCGGACAGCATCAGCGGCATCCACCACAACTGCATTAGCGCCCCCATCACCCCCTCCTCAAGAATTCAACATATCGTACCCTAGGCTGCCAAGCCAGGCGCGTTTTCAGCCGCGCCGCACTATAAAGCTCACTTCTCTGTGCATCAAGAATAGCTGCCTTAACACCCAGAGCTGCCAATATCTCAAATGGCAACATGATAAATAGCGTCATAATACAGCTGCTCTTCATATGCCTTCCGCTGGCGGCCGAACCGATGGCCGCGAGATCGTAGTAAGCAGGCTCAGCGGCAATGAATATATCACCGTCACATGCGCGCTCCTCCAGCAACGCAATCGCGACCAGCAGGTCGTCAATCGCCACGAAACTGCGATACCCCGTCGCCGGAACAAACGGGAAGTAGCGGCTCAGACGCCTTAGCCCGGATTTCCAGGCAAACGCACGGCTGCGGTGGACGCCCTGCACCCCGCCTTTCCCGCCATATTCGCCGTAAACGGCGGCAGGGCGCAGGACATTGACCCGAATCTTACCCGGGTATGCCAGTAATCGCTGTTCCGCACGCCACTTACTTTGACCGTAGGGATCGCTGGCGGGCTGCCCGGAATCTTCGCAAGCGATCCCCCCACACAAAACCTTCTTCGCTTTCACACTGGAGAGATACAGAAAACTTTCGGCGCCAGCGCCGTTGGCCAGTTCAAGAAGAGCTACAGGCAGCCGACAGTTAAGCCAATCCGCCAGCTCCGGCTGTTGGCGACACCCGGGAATACTGGCAAGACCAGCGGCATATACGATCCTGTCGCCCGCTTTGAACAGACCGCGAAACCATTCATCTGAATACTCCGGGATTTGTTGATGATCGGCACCCTCCATATGCTCACCACGGCGAGAAACCGAGAGAACAGGGAGCCCCCTGTCAACCAGATAACGACACAAGGCCGATCCTATATATCCCGAACTGCCAATAATGACCCACCGCATAACGCTGAATTGTCACCTCTAGAAAAATTCAGCCCCGACACAAAATCAGGCATTACTGAAAAAAAACAGCGCCCTGAGGCGCTGTCTGGAGATTTGGTTACAACTGAATCCGACTCTTGTTTTTCTCCAAGGTCGCCATTCCAATCCCCTTTACTTCGAGCAATTGCTCAATACTGGAAAACTTTCCATTCTGGTCCCGGTATTGGACGATGAGCTCTGCCTTTGCAGGGCCCACGCCCTCCAGGGCTGCGGACAGCTCCTCCGCTGTTGCAGTGTTCAGGTTGATCAGAGTCTGCTCCTTAACAACAGGTTCTTCAGCACTGACCTGCTGGACATTAAGCAGCAACAGTGAAATTGCGAAGAGTGCCGCCAGCGGGATACGGAAAAGTTTCATGGTAAATTCCTTTTAGTCTGTTTATGGGTCTTCATTCCATGGGACCACATACTTCCCCAAGAGGGATTGACTTTACCAATAATTTCTCCGGCTTTTGACCCCTCCGCCATTACACGCCATTACACGCCGTTACAGGTAAATACAACTGGACACAAAATAAGACCCGGTAAAAGCGGCGGCCTCATCTTTCGTGTCCATCAGACACCGCTACTGCGGATATCCTCCACAATTGCCCGCAGAGCGGCGGAGGGATCTTCGGCACCGGTAATCGGCCGCCCGATCACGAGATAGTCCGAGCCATTTTTCAGAGCGTCAACAGGTGTCACGATTCTGCGCTGATCATCGGCGGCGGAGCCGGCGGGGCGGATACCGGGGGTAACAAGAGAGAAGGCACTACCACAGGATTGCTTGAGAGATTCTGCCTCCATCGCCGAACAAACCACGCCGTCGAGACCACTGTTTTTTGCCAGTTGCGCCAATGCCAGCACCTGCTCTTTCAATGGCCGGGTGACACCGACCGGCGCCAACTCCTCTTCCGCAGTACTGGTCAGCACCGTCACCCCGATCAACAGTGGACGCTTGTCACCGAACGATGCCAGCGCTTCTACCGCAGCGCGCATCATCCGCTCGCCGCCACTGGCGTGAACATTGACCATCCATACACCCAGGTTGGCCGCTGCGCGCACAGCTGCGGCAACTGTGTTGGGAATATCGTGAAATTTCAGATCGAGAAATACGTCAAACCCTTTTCCTACCAGCACCCGCACCAACTCCGGGCCAGCGATGGTAAAAAGCTCCTTGCCCACTTTCACGCGGCATATTGCCGGGTCAAGTTGCGCAGCCATCGCCAGCGCGGCTTCCGCATTGTCGTAGTCCAACGCCACAATTACCGGGGATGCAACAGAGTCAGTCAAGGAACACCTCAAAATTTCAAAAAAACGTTTGCCGCTAGTTGCGACCCGCACGGGCGCTACTCGCCCTCGATGCCCTTCACCGAGCGCACGCTGCCCCAGTGTTTACAGCTCGGGCACAACCAGTGCAATTGATTACCGGAGAAACCGCAATTATTACAGCGATAATGGGGGCGACTGGCGATCAGCTGGTCGATCAAGTTTTTGAGCAGGGCCAGGTTTTCTCGAGAACGCCCTTCCGCACTGTCGACATGCAGATTGAGAAAATGCCCCAGGCCTCGCAACGACGGCCGCAGGGCGAGCTGCTGCCCCATGAAAGCTGCCGCTTCCGCCTCGCTCTGCTGTTGAATCCGCTCGGTGAGCGCTATCAGAACACTGTTGGACGGATGCTCCCGAAGCAACGCGCCAAGATATTGTTCCAGCCCCTGTTCGTCATCCACCGCTTCATAGCAGGTGATCAGCAGATCGAGAATTTCCGGAATATAGTCCGGGTTCTGTTTCGGCACCCGCTCGAGCACCTTGATAGCGTCTTGGGGGCGTCCGAGCAAATACTCCAGCCGCCCCAGCAGCAGATTGGCACGCACCGAGTGTCGATCGTAATTGAGCGCTGCGTCGATATGTTTACGCGCACTCAGATAGTCTTTGCCGTTAATCGCCTCTTCCGCGAGTTCGCAGCAAAAATGTGCCTGTACCGGAGCCCACTCTCCCGGCAACCGCTTGAAGCGACGCCCGTGCAACAGATTGACCGCGTGGATTGCCTTGGCCCACTCGCGTTCATCCCGGTATACCTCTACCAGGTACTCAAGACTGGTGTTGCGCAGCTCAGCAGAGGTTTCCACCAGCTCCTGCAGCAGGCGCTCTGCGCGGTCGAGCCAGCCTGCGGCGATATAGTCCCGGGCAAGTTCAAGCTGCGCTTTCTGCTGGCTGATCCGATTCAGGCTGGGGCGGGCAAGCAGGTTCTGATGCACACGAATGGCCTGATCGTGCTCACCGCGCTTGCGCAGTAGGTTGCCGAGAGCGAGGTGGGTTTCAAAGGTGGCGCTACTGACTTCGAGCGCATCGATGAATTTTTCGATAGCGTCGTTGTGGCGTTCGCTGAGCAGGTAATTGAGGCCCTGCGCGTAGGATTGCGCCAAGGCGTGGTGCTGGTTGTTTTTGGCACCTTTCTTTTTGCCACTTTTGCGACCGAGATACCATCCGATGGCGATGGCCGCAAAAATGAAGATGAAAAACGTCAGGTCGCTCAACTCATTCTCCGGCAACCTGGCGACGCACGGTCTGCAGCTCGCGCTCGGTGCGCAACAACTGGCGCTCCAATCCTTTCACCCGGCGCCGCTCCGTCCAGTAGGGCAAAAGACTCGCGAGAAATCCCAGCAGTGCGCCGATCAATAAAAAACCGATCAGCCAGAATCCGACACTGCCCGCAAACAAGGGATAACCGGCAAATCGCGGCGTAATACTTTCCGGATTATCCACGGCGAAATAAACGCCCAGGGCGATACAGGCAAGAGCCAGCACCCCAAACAACAGACGCGAAATCCAGCGCAGAAATGACAAGAAAACCTCCGGCTCCCGAAGGAGTGAAAAACGATAAGTCCGTTACAGTGTTAGCTCACTGCGATCAGCCCGGCAATCACGCGCTTTCATATGTGTCGCGCTGCAACTGCTGATTTACCCTGTCCCTGAGTTCTTTCCCCGGCTTGAAATGCGGCACATACTTGCCCGCCAGCTCTACGGAGTCACCGGTTTTGGGGTTGCGCCCGGTTCTCGGCGCCCTATAGTGCAGGGAAAAGCTGCCAAATCCGCGGATTTCTATCCGCTCCCCTTCCGCAAGGACACTCGACATGGTGTCCAACATGACTTTGACCGCCAGCTCGACATCCTTTACCGGCAGCTGATCCAACCTCAGAGCAATCTTTTCGATCAGTTCAGACTTGGTCATGCAGTCCGCAATCCTTTCTAAGTCATTGATTATTCTGGAATAGCGGCAATCATCTAATAGAAAGCCGGACTGGGCAACCCCAGTCCGGCTTTCGGGCAGCTTCAACTCATGGAGCTGAAGCCTTGAATAGCAAGGACCTATTAGTCTTTGTTATTCATTTGCGCCTTGATCAGGTCACCGATAGTCGCCGGCTGAACCTGCTCAGCCTGCTTCTTGCTGTGATCCTTGATGGCCTGCTTCTCGTCGTCCTGATCCTTGGCTTTGATGGAGAGGCTGATCACGCGGTTCTTACGATCCACGCTGGTGATCTTGGTCTCAACTTCTTCGCCTTCTTTCAGGGCATTACGGGCATCTTCAACCTTATCGCGGCTGATTTCGGAAGCGCGCAGAACACCTTCCACTTCGTCCGCCAGGGTGATGATCGCCTGCTTGGCATCAACTTCTTTCACGGTACCGGTCACGATGCTGCCGCGATCGTTGGTGGCAACGTAGTCAGAGAACGGATCGGATTCCAGCTGCTTGATACCCAGGGAGATACGCTCGCGGTCGGAGTCGATACCCAGGATAACGGTTTCCAGCTCGTCGCCCTTCTTGAACTTGCGCACGGCTTCTTCGCCAGCTTCGTTCCAGGAGATGTCGGACAGGTGAACCAGACCGTCGATGCTGCCGTCCAGACCGATGAAGATACCGAAGTCGGTGATGGACTTGATCTTACCGGAGATTTTGTCGCCCTTGGCAAACTTACGCGCGAACGCGTCCCAGGGGTTTTCCTGGCACTGTTTGATACCCAGGGAGATACGACGACGCTCTTCGTCGATGTCCAGAATCATTACCTCGACCTCGTCGCCAACATTGACAACTTTGGACGGGTGGATGTTCTTGTTGGTCCAATCCATTTCGGAAACGTGTACCAGACCTTCCACGCCTTCTTCCAGCTCTGCGAAGCAGCCGTAGTCGGTCAGGTTGGTGACAACAGCCTTCACGCGGCTGTTCTCCGGGTAACGCTGCTTGATGGATACCCACGGATCTTCGCCCAGTTGCTTCAGACCCAGGGATACACGGCTGCGATCGCGGTCGAACTTCAGAACCTTGACTTCGATTTCGTCGCCAACGTTCACAATCTCGCTCGGATGCTTGATACGCTTCCACGCCATATCGGTGATGTGCAGCAGGCCGTCGATACCGCCCAGATCTACGAACGCGCCGTAGTCGGTCAGGTTCTTCACGATACCTTTAACTGCCATACCTTCTTGCAGGCTGGCCAGCAGAGCTTCGCGCTCTTCGCTGTTGGCCGCTTCCATCACAGCGCGACGGGAAACAACAACGTTGTTGCGCTTGGCGTCCAGCTTGATGACTTTGAAGTCGAGCTCTTTGCCTTCCAGGTGCGCGGTGTCGCGAACCGGACGAACGTCTACCAGAGAACCCGGCAGGAACGCGCGGATGTTGGCAACGTCAACAGTAAAGCCGCCTTTAACCTTGCCGCTGATAACACCTTTAACCACTTCGTCTGCAGCGTGTGCAGCGTCGAGGATTTTCCAGGCTTCAGCGCGCTTGGCTTTTTCACGGGACAGACGGGTTTCACCGAAACCGTCTTCAACCGCTTCCAGGGCAACCTGTACTTCGTCGCCCACCTGCAGCAGCAGTTCGCCTTTCTCGTTCTTGAACTGTTCCGCAGGAATCACACCTTCAGACTTCAGGCCCGCGTGTACGGTAACCCAGTCTTTGTCCACGTCGATTACAACACCGGTAACAATCGCACCCGGTGCCATTTCAACGCTTTTCAGGCTCTCTTCAAATAGTTCAGCAAAGCTCTCGCTCATTACATTACCTATATATATGGACCCTACCGATGGCAACTCTGGATATTAGTCAGCTACCAGTAAGAGTCCCACCGCGCTGCCAGCACGCGGGTCGGATTACAACTGCGGCCGGGCGATTCTGGCTGATCCCGGCCGCTGCTGTTAAAAATCAAATTGTAGGAACTGATTCCCAAAGCGGCATCAACGGATGCGCTGCTTGACCAGTTCGAGCACTTTTTGCAGAACACCGTCTATGTCGATGCTCGTGCTGTCCAGCACCAGGGCGTCTTCCGCCGGCGCCAGCGGGGAGGCTGCGCGGTTCATATCCCGGTCATCCCGGGCGCGGATGTCCTCCAGCAGGTCGCGGAGGCTAACAGAAACCCCCCGCCCCTGCAACTGATCGAACCGCCGCCGGGCGCGCTCTTCCGCGCTGGCGGTCAGGAAAATCTTGACTGGCGCGTCGGGGAAGACAGTGGTACCCATATCGCGGCCATCGGCAACCAGGCCGGGAGGTGCGCGAAAGTCCCGCTGTCGTTGCAGCAGCGCGTCCCGCACCGCGGGAACGGCAGCCACTTTGGAGGCCGCCATACTCACCCGCTCCATGCGGATGTCGCGACTGACATCCCTGCCTTCCAGCAGCGCGCTCACCTCGTTGTTGGCCACGGCAAACTGGATATCCAGATTGCTGGCGATTTCCGCCAACCTCCCGGCATCCTCCAGGTCCACTTCCGCATTCAGCGCAGCGAGCGCCGTCAGCCGGTAAAGCGCGCCGGAATCCAACAGGGCGAAGCCGAGCTTGTCCGCCAGCAACTTGGCGATGGTGCCTTTGCCGGAACCGCTCGGTCCGTCGATGGTGATTACCGGTGCTTTTGTGGTTGCTTCAGTCATAACTAATTCGGTACCGCGTGAGTTAGTTTTGGGGTCGTACGGGGATGGACGCGCGCGAAGCCCGCCCCCACCTGGCAGCACAGGCTTTCAACGCACGTCGAGATTCATACCCGCGCCATTTGCCAGCTCGGCAAAATTCGGGAACGAAGTGGCCACATTGGCGCAGTGCTGGATGCGGATATCCGCACTGGCACGCAGCGCCGCCACCGCGAAGGACATGGCAATGCGGTGATCACCGAGACTGTCCACTTCGCCACCACCAAACACCGCGGCCTCACCATTGCCCCCCTTGCCCTGGATGACAATGCCGTCCGGGGTGGGCTCGGCATTGATACCCAGAATCTTCAATCCGTCCGCCATGGCCTGAATACGGTCGCTCTCTTTCACCCGCAGCTCTTCTGCGCCGGTAAGTACCGTCTGACCTTCCGCACAGGAGGCGGCGACAAAGATGGCTGGGAACTCGTCGATGGCCAGCGGCACCTGATCCTCCGGAATCTGGATGCCTTTGAGCGGCGCGTAGCGCACGCGGATATCCGCCACCGGCTCACCGCCCACCTCGCGACGATTCTCAAGGGTAATGTCCGCGCCCATGGCCCGCAGAATATTGATTGCACCATCGCGGGTGGGATTGATACCCACATGCTGCAGCAGCACATCAGAGCCCGGAGCAATAGACGCCGCCACCATAAGGAAGGTGGCAGAAGAAATATCCGCCGGCACATCAATGTGACAGGCCGCCAGCTTGCCGCCACCGGTCACGCTGGCGCGAGGGCCGTCGCGGCGCACATCGTAACCGAACCCCGCCAGCATGCGCTCGGTGTGGTCGCGGGTGGGCGCAGGCTCGGTGGTGCTGGTCTCACCCTCAGCGTAGAGTCCCGCCAGCAGCACACAGGATTTTACCTGGGCACTGGCCATGGGCAGGGTGTAATCGATGGCTCTCAGGGCCTGGCCACCGGTAATTTTCACCGGTGGGCGCCCGTCCTCGCCGGTCTCCACCGCGGCGCCCATCTCACGCAGCGGATTCGCCACGCGATTCATCGGGCGCTTGGACAGGGACTCGTCCCCGGTCAGCACCGAGTCAAACTGTTGCCCGGCCAGCAGACCGGCAAGCAAACGCATGGAGGTTCCGGAGTTGCCCACGTAGAGCGGTCCGGGCGGTGCCTGCAGGCCGTGCATACCTACGCCGTGAATGGTGACGCGACCATTGACCGGCCCCTCAATCACCACACCCATGTCGCGGAACGCCTGCAGGGTTGCCAGAGCATCCTCCCCCTCCAGAAATCCCTCCACTTCGGTGACCCCCTCCGCCAGAGAGCCCAGCATAATGGAGCGGTGTGACATGGATTTGTCACCCGGTACCCGCAGATCACCATTCACAGCGCCGCCCGGACGGGCGACAAACGTTACTTCCTTCGCTTCCATAGTTTCTGTGTACGCTTTTTTGGCCAGCATTTTAGTGAAATGATCCCGCGCCGCCTTGGCCCGGGTAAATACCCCCATCAAATGTTCGCTGTCGCCGCTGGCAATGGCACTGCGCAGAGATTCCAAATTGGAGGTATAGAGATCGATAGACTTGAGAATCGCGTCCCGGTTGGCAAGCATAATGTCCCGCCACATCACCGGGTCGCTGGAGGCGATGCGGGTAAAATCGCGAAAGCCGCCGGCGGCGTAGCGGAAAATATTTTCATTTTCCGCATCGTGGGCCAGGGTATCCACCAAGCCGAAAGCAATCACGTGAGGCAGATGACTGGTAGCCGCAAGTACTTCGTCGTGCTCTGCCACCGGCATGGACAACACCTCTGCCCCCACCGCTTCCCACATGGCGTGAATGCGCTGCACGTGATCCGCACCGGTATTTTCAAGTGGTGTGAGAATGATGCGATGGGCGATATATAGATCGTCGCGTGCCGCGGTCACTCCGCTCTGCTCGGAGCCGGCAATCGGGTGACCCGGCACCAGGAAGTCCGGCACCCGCCCCCAGACATTTTTTGCCGCCGCGATCACGCTGCCCTTCACACTGGCACCATCGGTCACGGTGACACCCGCGGGCAGACGGTCTTTCAGCTGCGCAAACACCGCCTCCACTGTCAGTGTGGGCACGGCAACAAAGATGACATCGCCCGCTTCCAGCTCCGGCAGGATGTCTCCAAGGTCCGTCACGGACCGATCCACCACACCGAGCGCCACCGCCTGCTCGCAGGTCTGCGCGCGACGCGCCACGCCGATGACTTCACGACAGCCGCTGGCCGCCTTCAAACTCAGCGCCAGGCTACCGCCGATCAGACCGATACCAACCACCACCAGGCGGCCGACAATATTTCCGCGGGCTCCCTGCCCGTTCTGCGCTCCTGCCTCAGACATTTACAGCACTCCGCGGGGGTAGGAGCCGAGCACTTTCATATCCGAAGCGCAGGCGCCAACAGCTTTCAGCGCCGCCGCCACATTCTCGCGCTCGCGGTGCCCAACAAAATCGATAAAAAACACGTAAGTCCAGTTGCCGCTCTGCGCCGGGCGGGTCTCCACCCGGGTCAAGTCGATCTTGTGAGCCTGGAACGGCGCCAACAGATCGTGCAGCGCACCCGGCTCATTGCGCATGGACACCATCAGTGAAGTCTTGTCATCGCCGCTCGGCGGCACAGCCTGGGAGCCGATGATCAGAAAGCGCGTGGAATTATCCGGGCGGTCCTCGATTTTTTCATTGAGGATCTTGAGGCCGTACAACTCCGCCGCCATGTCGCCGGCGATGGCTGCCGCGTTCCACTCCCCTTTCACGCGCTTGGCCGCCTCGGCATTGCTTGCCACCGCCACGCGCTCCACATTCGGGTAGTAGGAATCCAGCCACTTGCGGCACTGCGCCAGGCTCTGGGCATGAGAGTAGATACGGGTGATGGATTCCTTGCGGGTGATATCGGAA
This sequence comes from Microbulbifer harenosus, assembly GCF_005771435.1. GTDB lineage: Bacteria > Pseudomonadota > Gammaproteobacteria > Pseudomonadales > Cellvibrionaceae > Microbulbifer > Microbulbifer harenosus. The sequence goes on along the minus strand of NZ_VANI01000009.1, from coordinate 156,309 downwards.
ATCATCAGATGCTGGTGAATTCGCAGCTCCACTTCGCCGCAGATTTTCAGGTTGGATGTCATGAAGTTATCCAGGGTGTGGTTCACCACGCCCTCGGTGGAATTCTCCACCGGCACCACACCGTAATTGACCGCGCCCGCTTCCACCTCGCGGAATACCTCGTCGATGGCCGCCAGCGGCTTGGATACGGCAGAGTGGCCGAAGTGCTTTAGCGCTGCCTGCTGGGTAAATGTGCCCTCGGGGCCGAGGTACGCCACCTTGATCGGCTCCTCCAGCGCCAGGCAGGCAGACATGATCTCGCGGAACAGCCGCGCCATCTCCTCGTTGGTGAGAGGGCCCGGATTGCGCTCCATGGCCCGGCGCAACACCTGCGCCTCGCGCTCAGGGCGATAGTAAAGCGCGTTTTCGCCATTGGACTTTTTCACTTCCGCCACTTCCAGCGCACAGTTGGCGCGCTCGGAAATCAGCCGCGCAATTTCGCTGTCGATATTGTCGATGCGATCGCGCAGTTCGAGCAGGCGCTCGTCCTGCTTCGGCTTATCTTCAGACATAACTCTTGCCCAAATCCTTAAATTAGTTTCAAACGCCGCATCAACCGTGACGCTGCTCGAAGTCCGCCATAAAAGCAACCAGTGCCTCAACCGCCTCCAGCGGCACCGCGTTGTACAGGGATGCGCGCATGCCACCCACGGAGCGGTGCCCTTTCAGGTTCAGTAATCCGGCCTCCTCTGACTCTTGCAGGAACTGCTTGTCCAGCTTGTCGTCCGCCAGGACGAAGGGGACATTCATGCGCGAACGGCTGTCTTTTGCCACCGGGCTTGAGAAGAATGCGCTGCGATCAAGAAAACCGTACAGCAGCCCGGATTTCTTCAGGCTGAGTTCCGCCATGGCGTTCACCCCACCCTGGGCCTTGAGCCATTTGAACACCAGCCCGGACAGGTACCAGGCGAACGTCGGGGGAGTGTTGTCCATGGACTGGCCGTCGGCGGCAATCTTCCAACTCAGGCTGCGGGGAATTTCCGGCAGCGCGCGATCCAGCAGATCTTCGCGCACGATACCCACCGCAATCCCGGACGGACCGATGTTCTTCTGCGCACCGGCGTAAATAAAGCCAAATTTTTCTACGGGGATCGGTTGCGACAGAATAGTGGAAGACATATCCGCCACCAGCGGGCTCTTCACCTCGGGAATATACGGAAACTCCACACCGCCGATGGTCTCATTGGGCGTGTAGTGGAAATAAGCCGCATCCGCGCTTTCCTGCCAACTGTCCGCTGCCGGCGCGTAGGAAAAATTGCGGTCCTCCGCCGAGGCCACAATGTTGACCTCACCATAGCGCTCCGCTTCCTTGATCGCCTTTTCGGCCCACTGGCCGGTGTGAATGAAGTCCGCCTTCTTGCTGCCGGCGCCAAACAGGTTCATGGGGATCGCGCTGAACTGGGCGGTGGCGCCACCCTGCAGAAACAGCACTTTGTAGTTGTCGGGAATATGCAACAGATCCCGCAGGTCCTGCTCGGACTGCTCCGCCACCGCGACAAATTCCGGAGAACGGTGACTGATTTCCATCACCGAACAGCCCATACCCTGCCAATCCAGCAACTCTTCCTGCGCCTGGCGCAACACCGGCTCCGGCAGCGCCGCAGGACCCGCACAGAAATTAAACTTCCTCATTGATTTCAATTCCCAGAAGATAAACAGACCTGAAGGACGCCTCTAAAAAACATCGCCACCTGGCGCGCGTAGTAGATTTTTGAGGCGCCCCGGATTAAATCTTTGCCAATTCCAGCCATTGCTAAACTGGCAATCACGGAATTCACTCACGCAGGTTACAGGGCTTTCGCCCGCAACCCGATCTGGCCAGCTGAAGTCAAAAAAGGCCGCGAGTTATCGCAGCCTTTCCAGGGTTACAGCGGGCGCGGCCATCACTCGTCCGCAGCGCCATCATCGGCAACGGCCCCGTCTTCGCTGTTGGCATCGTCCGTTTCCTGGATCCGCGCCAACCCCACCAGCTTCTCGCCCTCTTTCAGGCGGATCACCCGCACCCCCTGGGTGTTGCGACCAAGTACGGAGACCTCATCCACCCGTGTGCGCACCATGGTGCCCTGATCGGAAATCAGCATGATTTCCTCACCGGGATGTACCTGGCATGCACCGATCAGTGCGCCATTGCGCTCACTTTCGGCAATGGCGATCACCCCCTGGGTACCGCGGCCCTTGGTGGGGAAGTCGGACGTAGCGGTGCGCTTGCCGTAACCATTTTCGGTCACCATCATCACCGAGCCGCCCTCTTCCGGAATCACCATGGCGATCACGGAAACCCCGTCTGCCATGCGGATACCGCGCACACCGCGGGACACACGCCCCATGGAGCGCACGTTTTCCTCGGCAAAACGGGCGGCCTTGCCGGCGCTGGTCAGCAGCAGTACATCGCGGCTGCCATCGGTAATCGCGGTGGCGACCAGACGATCGTCCTCGTCCAGGTCGATTGCCCGCAGGCCGACACTGCGCGGACGCGAGAAGGCGGTCAGCGGGGTTTTCTTCACCGTGCCATTGGCAGTGGCGAAGAAAATGAAATGGTCTTCATCGTATTCGGACACCGGCATCAGGCTGCTGATGCGCTCACCCTCCTCCAGCGGCAGCATGTTCACCATCGGACGGCCGCGGGAGGCACGGCCAGCGGTAGGCACTTCGTACACCTTCAGCCAGTACACTTTGCCGTGGTTGGAGAAACACAGGATGGTGTCGTGGGAGTTGGCGATCAGCAGGTGCTCGACAAAATCCTCATCTTTCACCTGAGTGGCCGACTTGCCCATACCACCGCGGCGCTGGGCCTGATAGTCGGCCAGCGGCTGGCTCTTGGCGTAACCGCCGTGGGAGATAGTCACCACCTTGTCTTCCGGGGTGATCAGGTCTTCTACCGACAGATCCTGGCGGGAGGCAACAATCTCGGTGCGGCGGGCATCGCCGTACTCTTTTTCCAGCACTTCCAGCTCTTCGCGGATCACCTGCATCAAGCGCTCGGGACTGCCGAGGATTTCCAGGTATTCTGCAATCTGCTCCAGGCGCTCGCTGTACTCCGCCAGCAGTTTGTCGTGCTCCATGCCGGTCAGGCGGTGCAGGCGCAGCTCGAGAATGGCCTGGGCCTGGGCCGGAGACAGGTAATAGGCGCCGTCGCGCATGCCGAATTCTTTTGGCAGCTCATCCGGGCGGCAGGCATCGGCACCGGCGCGCTCCAGGAACTGCTGCACATCACCCACCGGCCAGCCCTTGGCGAGCAGCGCTTCGCGGGCATCCGCGGGGGTGGCAGAGGCTTTGATCAGCTCGATTACCGGGTCGATATTGGAAATGGCGATCGCCAGACCTTCCAGAATATGCCCGCGCTCGCGCGCCTTGCGCAGCAGGTATACGGTGCGACGGGTAACCACTTCCTGGCGGTGGCGAATAAAGTACTCAAGCAGTTCTTTCAGGTTCAGCAGCTTGGGCTGGCCATCGACCAGCGCCACCATATTGATACCGAACACGCTTTCCAGCTGGGTCTGGGAATAGAGGTTGTTCAGAACCACATCCCCAAGCTCGCCGCGCTTGAGCTCGATCACTACGCGCAGGCCGTCCTTGTCGGACTCGTCGCGCAGTTCGGAAATTCCCTCGATCTTCTTCTCTTTCACCAGCTCGGCGATGCGTTCGATCAGGCGCGCCTTGTTCAGCTGGTAGGGAATCTCGTGGATGATGATAGTTTCGCGACTGGTTTTTTCGTCGCGCACCACTTCCGCCTTGGCGCGCACGTAGATACGGCCGCGGCCGGTGCGGTAGGCCAGCAGAATACCGGCGCGGCCATTGATGATGGCGCCAGTGGGGAAATCCGGACCCGGGATGTACTCCATCAGCTCATCGATGGACAGCTCACTGTTATCGATCAGCGCCAGGCACCCTCTCACCACCTCGCTCATATTGTGGGGCGGGATATTGGTCGCCATACCCACGGCGATACCCGAGGAGCCGTTCACCAGCAGATTCGGCACCCGCGACGGCAGCACTTCCGGCATCTGCTCGGAGCCGTCGTAGTTGTCGATAAAGTTGACCGTCTCTTTATCCAGATCCGACAACAGCTCGTGGGCGAGCTTATTCATGCGGATCTCGGTGTAACGCATGGCTGCCGCGCTATCGCCGTCGATAGAACCAAAGTTACCCTGACCATCCACCAGCATGTAGCGCAGAGAGAATGGCTGCGCCATCCGCACGATGGTGTCGTACACCGCACTGTCGCCGTGCGGGTGGTATTTACCGATCACGTCACCCACCACACGGGCGGACTTCTTGTAGGGTTTGTTCCAGTCGTTTTTGAGTTCGTTCATGGCGAAAAGCACGCGCCGGTGCACCGGCTTCAGACCGTCGCGCACATCCGGCAGCGCACGGCCCACAATCACGCTCATCGCATAGTCGAGGTAGGACTGCTTCAGCTCTTCTTCGATATTGATCGGAGAAATTTCTTTGGCTAATTCGCCCATATTTTCAGGCATTCCTTATCGTTAACGCCAACCGCGGGGCAGGCCCCGGCTTCACCCATTGCCGCCGCCGCGCTTTGGGCGGACATCGCAACAGACTGGGAAACTGTTGGGGCCTGCTGCTCGCAGACCCCGATCAAGCGGGCGATTCTACCACAACTGGCGCGCGGTAGGACGACTTGTAGAGACTTGTTCACACCCCCACACATCGCTAAAGTCTGCGACTTTCTTCCAGAACAAAAATCGAGCAATGCCAAGCACCAGCACCCCCACTCAAAACAAGCGACAAACCATCGACACACTGATTCACGCCCGCTGGATCATCCCCGTGGTGCCCAGCCAGCGGGTGTATGAAAATTGCTCACTAGCGATCGACGATGGGGTCATCTCTGCCATCCTCCCCACCGCGGAAGCACGCCACCGCTTCAGCGCACGCGAGGAACACCAGCTCGACCAGCAGATCCTGATTCCCGGCCTGATCAACACCCACAACCACGCCGCCATGAGCCTGCTGCGAGGCTTTGCCGACGACCAGCCGTTGATGACCTGGCTGGAAAAACACATCTGGCCGGCGGAACAGCAGTGGGTCAGCCCTGAGTTCGTCGGCGACGGCACCCGCCTCGCCATGGCGGAAATGCTGCGCAGCGGCACTACCACCTTCTCCGACCAATACTTCTTCCCCGAGGCCGCAGCCGCCGCCGCGCGTGAAGCCGGTATGCGCGCCCAGATCGCCTTCCCGATCATCGACTTCCCCAACGCCTGGTCCAGAAACGGCGACGACGCCATCGAAAAAGGCCTGACACTGCGGGACGACTACCGCTCCCATAGCCGAATCGGCCTCGCCTTCGCCCCCCATGCCCCCTATACCGTGGGCGACGAAACCCTGAAGAAAATCGCCATCTACGCCGATGAACTGCAGATGCCCGTGCAGATGCATCTGCACGAAACCGCAGGCGAGGTGGAAAAAGCCCTCAAAGACACCGGCCTGCGCCCCACCCAGCGCCTGCACAACCTCGGCCTGCTGTCTCCGCAGATGCTCTGCGTCCATATGACCGCCCTGGACGACAGCGACATCGCCCTGGTCCAGAAGACCGGCGCCCACGTCAGCCATTGCCCGCGGTCCAACCTCAAACTCGCCTCCGGCTTCACCCCCGTGGCGAAACTCCTCGATGCCGGCATCAATGTCGCCCTCGGCACCGATGGCGCCGCCAGCAACAACGGCCTCGACATGCTGCTGGAAACCAACACCGCCGCCCTGCTCGCCAAAGCCGTATCCGGCAATGCCGACGCCCTCCCCGCCCACCAGGCCCTCGCCATGGCCACCATCCACGGCGCCCGCGCCCTGGGAATCGACGACGTGACCGGCAGCATCGAAGTGGGCAAAGCCGCCGACCTGTGCGCCATCGACCTGAGCGAACTGGAGCAGCAGCCGCTGCACGATCCGCTCTCGCAACTGATTTACACCGCCAATGGGCACCATGTGCGCAATGTATGGGTGGCGGGGAAACTATTGCTGCGAGATCGCAGACTAATGACCCTGAACGAGGAAGAACTGCGGCAACGGGTTGGGGTGTGGCGTGATAGAATTGCCGGTCGCACAACCTGACACCTAGCGAACGAAGTCAGAACTTAGAATTGAAGCTGGCGCTCCCGGTAACCGTTTCCGGGACCGTCTGCGGCCAGGACGGCCGCAGCCGAGCCCCCATGGATGGGTTAAGGGGGGGCGCCGAGCCCGTGTCCCGGAAACGGTTACCGGGAGCGACGGCGCCAGTGAAGGTGGGGAAAAACGGACCCCACAAACGCAATAAGGCCCAAATGACCAACGTAGATCCGGCGGAAATCGCCAAATTTGAACAATTGGCCAGCCGCTGGTGGGACCAGCAGGGTGAATTCAAACCCCTGCACGAGATCAACCCCCTGCGCGCCAACTACATCGACCAACGCGCCCCCGTCGCCGGCAAAAAACTGCTCGACGTCGGCTGCGGCGGCGGCATTCTCACCGAAGCCATGGCGCAACGCGGCGCCGACGTCACCGGCATCGACCTGGGCGAAGCCCCGCTGAACGTGGCCAGACTCCACGCCCTGGAGAGCGGCGTATCCATCGATTACCAGCGCATTCCCGTCGAAGAACTCGCGGAAAACGCACCCGCCAGCTACGACATCGTGACCTGCCTGGAAATGCTCGAACACGTACCCGATCCGGCCTCGGTCATCCGCGCCTGCGCCCAGCTCGTCAAGCCCGGTGGCCACATCTTCCTCTCCACCATCAACCGCACCCCCAAAGGCTGGCTCTTCGCCGTGGTCGGCGCCGAGTACGTACTGCGTATGCTCCCCAAAGGCACCCACGAATACGGCAAATTCATCCGCCCGTCGGAACTCGGCCGCTGGGTGCGCGAGGCCGGCCTACAAACCCGCGACATCACTGGCATGACCTACAATCCCCTCACCAAGCAGTACAAACTCAACCCGAGGGACGTAGACGTCAACTACCTGATGCACACCATCCGCCCAGCAGAATAAATACTGAAGTACCCGGATATGAAAGCTGTACTCTTCGACCTCGACGGCACTCTGTTCGACACCGCCCCGGATTTCGTGGTGGTGCTCAACCAGCTGCGCCAGCAGGAGCAACTACCACCACTGGCGGACGCCACCATCCGCGAAGTAGTCTCCAACGGCGCCCGCGCCATGGTGCGCCTCGGTTTCGGGGTCGACGAAGGCCAGCTCGGTTTCGACGATCTGCGCCAGCGCCTGCTGGATCTGTACCTGATGCACCTGGCCAAGCACACCGTGCCCTTCCCCGGGATTGAGCGACTGCTAAACCAGCTGGCAGAAAACGACATCGCCTGGGGTGTGGTCACCAACAAACCTTCTGCCTACACCATTCCACTGCTGCAGGCATTCGCGCACCTACCCACACCGGGCGCCGTAATCTGCCCGGATGACGTAACCAACCGCAAGCCGGACCCGGAGCCTATCCTGCTCGCCTGCAGCCGCATTGGTTGTGAACCCGCGGAAGCGGTGTACGTGGGCGATCACGAGCGCGACATCGCCGCCGGACGCGCCGCCGGGATGCCCACCATCGCCTGCAGTTATGGCTATATCGACAGTGGCGACGATCCGGAAAACTGGCACGCCGACCATCTAATTCATGATGCCAGTGAAATCTGGCCACTGTTGCAGCAGTTTTATCTTAAAAAGTGATCGCGGCGCGCGATCGACAATCCATCAACGAGCCCAATCCCCGATGTCTGAAACCATCACCGACTACCAGGCCCCTGCGGACCTGCTGAAAGACAAAATCATCCTCGTCACCGGCGCCGGCGACGGCATCGGCCGCGTGGCCGCGAAAACCTATGCGGCCCACGGCGCCACCGTGATTCTGCTGGGCCGCACCGTGCCCAAACTGGAAGCGGTGTACGATGAAATCGAAGCCGCCGGCGGCGCCAAGCCTGCAATCTTGCCTGTGGATCTGTCCGGGGTGAAATGGGAAGAACTGGAGTTTCTCGCGCAGGGCGTGGAGCAGGAGTTCGGCCGTCTCGATGGTCTATTACACAACGCCAGCCTGCTGGGGCAACGGACCCCCATGGCCAACTATCACTACTCCGTGTGGCAACAGGTTATGCAGGTGAACGTGAACGCGGCCTTCGGCCTCACCAAGGCGATGCTGCCATTACTAGAGGAAGCCAAAGCCGCGTCGGTGATTTTTACCGGTTCCGGTGTCGGCCTCAAAGGCCGCGCCTACTGGGGCGCCTACGCTGTGTCAAAATTTGCCACTGAGGGCATGATGCAGGTATTGGCGGATGAAGTGGATGGCGTGTCGAATATTCGCGTCAACAGTATCAATCCCGGCGCCACACGTACCAATATGCGGGCTGCCGCCTACCCTGCTGAAGATCCGAAAACCGTCGCCACACCGGAAGAAATAATGCCCACCTATCTCTACCTGATGGGCGATGACAGCATTGGCGTAAACGGAAAACAGTTCAACGCGCAAAAATAACTCATACCCGCCAGACCGAACCAAGCCCTCTTACACCTACCGAAGATTGACGCCCCGAAGTCCAGTGCTCATAAACACTGGACTTTGAAGAACTCCGTTAAATTTTTCACCAGCCTGCTGAAAACCATTTCCCTGTTGACGCAATTTCTTGTTTTTGCGCTTTTTTCCAACTTCGCTTCGCACCTCACCTCGAAAAAGATCCCGCCATAAAAAAAACATACACGCCTATTTTGCGTAAAAGTTCCTCAATGGCACGAAAAATTGGTTGTTTTTCCCACAGATCCAAATTTTCAGAATTACACTTTTCATGAACTTCGATGAGTTTTGTTTTCCAATGGTATTTAAGGGGTTACCTCGATGAAATTGACACATTCTTTTGCGCCTTTGTTGTTAGCACCGTTAGCATGCGCGATTTCCAGCGTGGCACTCGCAGGTGACTCTGGCTATGCACCAATGCCGCCGGCACCACCTGTACAGACACAGGAATTCATCGTGCGGGTCGGTGGTTCGTACATGTCACCGAGAAATGACAAAGTCAGCTTTGTGGACGAAACATTCCAGTACTTTGATGCATTCCGCGCTACCGTGGACCCGGATGACGAGTGGGGCTGGCTGATCAATGTCGAATGGAAACCGGTAGATCACTGGGGTTTCGAACTCGGCTATGTCAACGGTGAAACACATTCGGGCGGCGATGCCGACGGTTATCTTTCACTGGTTCTCGATGGCGAGCGCTTCGGCGATGTCGCCAGATTCGAGGCAGACGTCAGCACTGCGAGCCTCAAGTTCTACCCCCTGGATCCATCCTGCATGGTCCAGCCCTACGTTGGTGGCGGGATCAGTTATACCGATTTCAATGGGACCAATTTCCGGGGCGCTACCCGCGCTAATCTGGAAAGCCTGGGGCTTCGCGGTGAATTCGATATCGGATATTCCTGGGGTTATACCTGGCAAGCCGGTGTCGATTTCAACTTCGGCCATGACAGCTCCTGGCTGGTGAATGTCGCCGCCGTGTACGCACGTTCTGTGACAGACATGAGATTCCGGGTGTTCGACGACGTTCCCCCGCCCGCGGGTGAGGATGCGTTCTTCGATTCCTACTCCGGCGATTACATTTATGACCCGTGGATGTTCAATCTGTCTGTAGGTTATAAATTCAGTTTCTGATGATTTGATTCGGCTGATTAAACAGGGCGCCTCGGCGCCCTTTTTTCATACTGTGCGCAGAGCAACGGTTTCCCTTGTGACCACCTACCCAGAGCGCTCGACTCGCCACGGCGGGTTGAGCCGGTTTTCCCCCGCCCAGTAGAGTTTGATCTTATTGCCACTGGGATCATAAAGCACCGCTTCGCGCCACAGCCAGCGCATATCCTCCGGTAGCTGTGCGAATTCGACTCCTTTTTCCTGCAGCATCGCTACCCGCCGATCCAGATCCTGACACTCGAAATAGATCACCGCACCATTGTGAAATTCGCCCTCATCCAGCGACAGTGAAAAACTACTTTCGCCCTGTGGGCATTCAAAGCGCGCGTAGTGCGGCGTATCCACAATTTGCAGGCAACCGAGACGGCGATAAAAGGCCGCGGCCAGCGGCATATCGCGCACCGGCAGGGTTATTTGATTCAGATTCATTGATTGCAACCTAATGTTTTTTTATTCCGGCAAAGCATAACCTCTTGCCGAACTCATGTGCATCCGATCATTTCCCGGCAACTCGGTGGTGCCAACCATTGGGCAGGATTACACTTCAACCATGCACAGACATCGTCCTCCAGACTCACACCGCCAGGAACATGGACCCAAGCGGCCACAGAAGCGCGTATTACCCGTGAAAATAACCGTGCGCCGAACCGGCGGGGAAGATATGAAACAGACACTTGCCAGCGAACTCGGATCGCTCGCCAGCGAGTCGCGCAATCCCGACACACTGGATATCGACCTGCTGCCAACCCTTGGCATTCTGGAAAAAATCAACGATGCCGACAGCCATGTTCCCGGTGTGGTTCGCCAGGTACTGCCGGAAGTGGCGCAGGTGGTGGATGCCGTGGTGGACGCCTTTCGCTGCGGCGGGCGCCTGATCTACATGGGCGCGGGTACCAGCGGGCGTATCGGCCTGTTGGATGCCGTGGAATGCCCGCCAACCTATGGCGTACCGGAGGGCATGGTTATCCCGCTGATCGCCGGCGGGGAAGCGGCGGTACACCGCGCTCAGGAGGGCGCGGAGGACGATCCGGCACTGGGGGCTGAAGACCTCAAAAGCATCGGGTTGACCCCCCGGGATATTGTCGTCGGCATTGCCGCCAGTGGTCGCACGCCTTACGTGACCGGTGGGTTACGCTACGCCCGCAGCCTGGGTTGCACTACGGTGGCACTGGCCTGCAACAAGTCCGCAGCCATTGCAAAAGAAGCGGATATTGCGATCCTTCCGGAAGTGGGCCCGGAAGTACTCACCGGTTCCACTCGGATGAAAGCGGGCACTGCGCAAAAGCTGGTGCTGAACATGATCACCACCGCCAGCATGATTCGCAGCGGCAAGAGTTTTTACAACCTGATGGTGGATGTAAAGGCCACAAATCAGAAGCTGTTGGATCGCACCCGGCGTATTGTGGTGGAGGCAACCGGGGCATCCTATGAAGAAGCAGACCAAGTGCTGGATCAGTGCGATCACAACGCCAAACTGGCGATCATGATGATCCTCAGCGGACTTGAGCGCGCGCCGGCGGAGGCCGCACTGAAGAACGCCGACGGTTTCCTGCGTCTGGCGTTGCAGCGCCTGGAGCGGGAGGCAAAATCCGACTGATCTGCGTCCGCTTACTATCGCTTCAAACAAAAAAATACCTGGCGTTTTCCGTAATACTGTTCACTAAGCAGAATATCGGGCGAAGGTGGCGATGGCGGGTGCGCTCTTGTGAGACCTTCTGCGAGAGGGACCTCGCAGAAGAGCCCCCATGGATGGGTCTACGGCGTGTCTCACAAGAGCGCACCCGGTAGCGGCACCGCCACAGAGCTGCTTAAGAGAACACCACTACGGCGTTTTCCGGGTATTTTTTGTCTGAAGCGATATTGGAGATGCGCTTCTGCTACTCGTGCGCGTGATCAATCTCGGCATCGGATTCTGGCACGGTTTCCATATCGCCCCCGGCTGTTTCCGAGGTTTCATCCAGCGCATGCTCCATGGCCTCAGGCACGTCCGCGAACACATCCTCATCCGCTGCTGCCATCACGTCCTTATCGGCCGGGCTGACGCTGGGCCCGGCGGCCTCAACCTCCGCCATCGCGGCCTGTACCTCTTCGACCATGGCGTCTTCGGCAGTAACCGCGTGGGGTGCCGTAACCTCGAGGTTGGTGTAGTAAAAGTAACCACCTACTGCCGCAATAACGAGCGCGGGAAGTATCAGTTTTTTCATTTCGGACCCCTGATTGTGTTGACTTATGCTTATTCTTACCTGCAATTCCATTGTTCCATGGCCTCACGGGAGGAAACGTGACAAGTGGCTCACTTTGCATTGTCCGCTCCCGCGGCTTGAGGCAGAATTTCCCGTACTCAACGATCGAAACTGACTAAATGGAAAAAATAATGCCGCCCCACTCCCATACATCTCTACTGCTTCCAGCCCTGCTACTGGCGGTGATCTCACTTCCCGCTGCCGCAGTCGAATCTCTCCGCGAACAGTTACAGCAGTGCAGTCAGTTCAGTGACAACAACAAACGTCTCGACTGCTTCGACCAGATTACCGGCAATCTGCACCAACACGCGGAGCAGCAGTTTGGCCAGGAACAGAAACAGGTCATCGACGAGGCTCCCGAGTCCATTACCGCCACCATTGCAAGCGCAGCGGAGGGGGCTTTCGGCAAGTACATCTTTACTCTGGACAATGGTCAGGTGTGGCAACAGGTGGAAAGTGGTAACCGCGCCATTTGGCGTGGCGGCGAGCAGGTCGCCCTGGAGCGCGGCGTATTCGGCTCCTTTTTTATGCGCAAGGTGAGCGGTGGACGCGCCTTGCGCGTCAAGAGGATTGAGTGAACAGATGTACCGCTACTCCCCCGCCAAACCTTTCCGGAATTATATTGTTGAGCAATAAAGCTGTAGGCTTTTTGAACATTTTTGACTATCCCCCCGCCTCAGGCGCGATCTTGCGGTGAGAAAACCCGGGAGTCGCTTTTTCTCCGGCGCACTATTCGACCGTCATCTATAGTCAGTAAGTAGACATGGCGATTTGTGCGCCATACCGCAATCCTGCGAAAGGATGACGCCGGTGGTTTTACGGCAGGCAGAACGGTCGAGACGGCTGCACCGCCCTGCCCCAGCATAAGGTTCAGACTTTGTCCCGAGTAAACATCAACTCAAGGGATGATGAATGGCTGAAGGATAATGGCAACAATCTGACCGGGGATGACTTCCAGCAGGAAGACCCTGAACAATCCATTGAAGCCTCCGGGGATATGATCGAGGAGGACTCCGTATCCGACGATACCCTGGGCGACAGTGTCGGCACACCGATGCAGAACTATCTGAAGCATTTGTATCGTCTAGACCTGCTGACCCCGGAAGAGGAGCACACCACCACCTGTCTGTTGCGGGAACTTGAAGAAAAAATCATCGCCCTGCTGCAGAAACGCGGCACCGATCTGGTTGAGCTGCGCAGTGAAGGTGTGGAGCAGCGCGGCAGTACCGGTGCCTACGATCACGGACTCATCATCGCCAGGGCGGAAGCGTTGCTCAAGGGAGATAAAATCTCTCACCGCGACCGCAGCACCCTTCAAAACCTGATGAAACGCTTCAAGGAACAGCGCAAGAAGCTGATCCAGTGCAACCTGCGGCTGGTCATCGCCATCGCCAAGCGCTTCCGCAATCCCTCAGTGCCGTTTATCGACCTGATACAGGAAGGCAACGTGGGGTTGATGAAGGCCATTGAGCGCTTCAAACCACAGATGGGCTACCGCTTCTCTACCTATGCGTATTGGTGGATTCAACAGGAAATCCAGCTCACCCTGCGGCGCAATGACGACCTGGTGCGCCAACCCGCCAATGTGCAGGACGACCTGCGCAATATCTATCGGGCTATCAATCAGGTGCGATCGGAGGGATTGCCAGCATCAGACGAGAACATCGCCAAACAGAGTGGGCTGGAGCTGGAACGGGTGCAGAGTCTGTTGAAACTGCCCGGCCCCACCAGTTCGCTGGACGACCCCATCTCCGATGATCAGAACAGTACACGGCTCGACTACGCGCCGGCAAACGAGATGCTCAATACCGACGAGCTCGTATCCAGCCAGGAACTGGCGCAGAGGTTGCGGGATGCGGTGGCCAAGCTGCCTCCGCGGCAACGTACGGTGTTGAGCCTCCGTTACGGCCTGATCTCAGACCGCGACTGCTCCTTCCGCGTCATCGGCGAACAGCTGGGACTCAGCCAGGAGCGCGCACGCCAACTGCACTCGGATGCGCTGCGACAGCTCAAGCGGCAGTGGCGCTGACGCGTCTTCATCGCCCTCTTCTCACCCCAGCACCCCCGGCAGTCCGGGCGGTGCTGTTTGCGATCGCGGCGAGAACGGCTAATCTTGCAAAGACCGGCAGCATTCTGCATCCCGGTATTTAAAAGCAATAACTGGCGAATCAACTGGCGATAGCACTATGCCCCGTCCCCGATCTGGCGTTTCCGCAATACGACATTTTTATCTGATGCTCCTGGTCTGCGGCATTGCACTTATGAACGTTCCCGCACACGCCCAGGCACAGAGCAAAGGCGGCTGGATGGAGGGGGCTCAGGAGTTCATCTTGAGCGGTGGCAAGGGGTTGGGAGACGCGCTGATCCAACAGTACTCCATTGCCGGGGCCAATATGGTCGGCGCCAACTGGTCCTATCAGTTTTACGATTACCCCGGCAATCACCACTTCCAGTGGTGGGCCCAGGTGAGCTACAGCTATATGTGGCACGATTACCGAGGCGAAGACCAGACACAACATATCTGGGAGTTGAAACCCATAGTGCGCTGGTATCCACGCAGTGAGGCACAGGGCCTGTTTGGAGAAGCAGGCGTCGGAGTGGCCTACCTCGATGAACGCAGCTTTGGCCGGATTGATCTTTCCACCAACCTAAACTTCTCCCTGCACTTTGCCGCCGGGTATACCCTAAACAGCGGCGACACCCTGTCATTGCGCTACAGCCATTTTTCCAACGGCTATACCAACACCCCGAACCCGGGGTTCGACTTTGCCTCACTGAACTGGCACAAAAAATTCTGACGCACCAACTACCCATCGCCATAACAAAACGGTCATATGGCAATCAAAATCCTGTCACACAGCACAGTAATAATAGCGTCCTCATTAACAGCCGAACTGGCTGACTGGCTGGCGCCGTAATTACACCGGAAGTCTCCGGTGCCCTGCCCAACCGCAATAACAATCATCGCGGCGCTCCAGAGATACCGGACCTGTAGCCGCATGATTCAAACCATCTGCCATCTTATTGCCAGCCGGGAGCACGGCGGGCTCGAAAAACACGTTGCCGACCTGTCGCGCTGGCAGGCGCACAATACCGGCGCTCACATCGCTGTCATTGCCCATCCCCGCTATCTGCAAACTCTGGATGAACGCATCCAATTCATTCCTTTGAATACTGACCGCAGCCGCCACCATCCCAATCTGGTCTGGCGCCTGGCGAGCCTGATCCGCAAGGGCGGTTACCAGATAGTACATGGCCACGGGTCAAAATCTGCACAACTGATGGCCGCGGTGCAGCCCTACACGGAAACCCGCCAGGTCATCACTCGCCACAACGTGCGCCATCCGCGCGACAAACTCGCCAGCGCCTTCGATGCGCGTATTGCCATCAGTCACACCACCGTCGCCAATTCCAAACTGGAGTGGAACATCATTCCCAACGGGGTGGAGCTGTCGGCGCCTGCGGCCAACACGGTGCTGCCTGGGCTGCCGTCCTCTGACGGACCGACGCTGCTGGTGGCAAGTCGCTTAATCAAAGCGCGCTGTGTGGATCAGCTGATTACCGCAATGCCGTTGCTACCCGGTACGCGGTTGATGGTGTTGGGCGACGGGCCGGAGAAAGAAGCCCTACAACAGCTGGTCAGCCGCCTGCAGCTGGACAACCGTGTCGCCTTTTTTGCGGGGAACAATACATTGGCGGACTTCATGCAAGCCGCAGATCTGGTCATCATCCCAGCAGCAGCGGAGAGTACTCCATACACGCTGCTGGAAGCACTGCTGCACCGCACGCCGGTGATTGCCAGCGCGAACGGCAATGCCATCGACCTGCTGCCGCCTGCCTATCTGCTCGACGACGTCGAGCCCATACACATCGCAGAAAAAATTCAGGCGACGCTGCGGAGCACGACATTAGACACGGATTTCGCGCCACTGTTTGCCCGCGCTCAGCAGGAATTCACTCTGGATTCCATGGCCCGGGCCACCTGGCAGGTCTACACAGGGCTTATTGCCTGAGACGGCGGGCGCAAATCACGCAGTCTCTGCAACCCTGCTTCCGGTTGCCGCACGCCCTTCACATAACTGCCGAAACCATCCCACCGTCTGAGTCGTAGTTTCCGCCAGACTGAAGCCGGTGAAATTCACATTGGGTGAGTGGTTCAGAATGGACTCGCAGGTATCGGCAAGTCGCGCGGCCAGGGTCGCATTGCCGCTGCTGGAAAGATCGGGCAACAGCCCCTGCGGAAAACACTGCTGTAAAATTTCTGTGCCAGTTCCAGCCAGCGCCACGGCGGGACAACCCATGGCGAGCGACTCGGTGATGACCCGGCCGGTACCAGCCGGATCACCCGAGAGATCCAGTGTCAACCGAGCGCTGGCGTAAAGCTCACGCATATCGCGGCGGGCCCCAAGAAACAGTACATACTCGGCAAGCCCCATGGTTTCAGCACGGTGCTCAAGACGCCGGGCAAACTTTTCTTGCCCCGGCACCACTTCACCGACAATCAGGCCAAAGATATCCGGGAGCGTCTGTTTCAGCACCGCCAGCAGTTCAAGAAAGCACTCCAGCCCTTTTCCCGGTGCGATGGGTGCCGGCAACAGCAGCCAGTTGCGCCCCTCCAACTGTGGAAACTGGTTCAACAGCTTCTGGTGCCAGTGTCCGGAGACCGGCGCCCACCGGTCCAACTCACGGGTGTTTACCCCGCGGTAGCGCACCTGAGGCCCTGAAGACGCGTCACCATTTCCTCCCGCGGTCGCCTGATTGAGGATGGCGCCGTAGCGCAGTTGCAACTCGCGGGCCAAAGACCCGGATGAAGCCATGACTAACTCACCGCGCGCCAGCGCGCCGTTCACTCGTCCACGGAATAGACCACTGGGCGGCAGAGTATGCAGTGCTGTTACCAGACGCGGCCGCATCGCCTCGGGGAGGGATTGCCACACACACCAAGCGTGCCAGCTGCACAGTGCGTCACGGGCCAGCAGGATATCCGGCCGCAGATTTTCCAGCAGCCGGCGCAGCCTGCCGTGAATGCGCGCGCGAAAAAATGGTTTCTGGTCGACGGGTAATTGATGATGCTGGCAATTGTGCAACGTCAGGCGCGAGACCAGAGTTCCCCCTGCGGAGATCACTGCAGATTCATGCCCCTGCCTTGCGAGCTCCTGAGCGAACTCCAGCGTCTCTTGCGCCAGTTCGCCACCGTCCATAGAAGGTACCAATTGCACAATCCGCATAGCCGAGCAAACTCCATTCCACGATTCAAGATCACCTGCCGCCCGTGCCGCTTTCCGCACAAGATCAATACTTGCACAGGATGCGCGATCAAAAGGCCGGAAGAAAATATCGGAAAAACACTTCCGCAACCAATCTCCCGTCAATTCGGCTTCACAATTGTACCGCTGATTTCTGCGCCAGGGCGCACAATTCTCGTAATGGCGATATAAATCACAAGTCTGGTGGAATCCGGTAGAATTTTTTGACAGAAAATATAAGGAGCACAATATGGAACTCTTCAATCCAGCCCGCCCACCCAGACATCGCACCCACAAAAGCCTCCTGCTTCACTGGTTGCTGCTGTTAATTACCGCGCTGGCAGCGGCTCAGGTCCAGGCGGCCAATGACCGCGGTCTGTTACTGCAGGCCACAAAGGGAGAACATACCGTCTACCTGCTGGGCTCGATCCACCTCGCCGACCAGAGTTTCTACCCATTGCGGGACACCATCATAAACGCCTACAACAACAGCAGTGCGCTGGTGGTAGAAGCGGATGTCGTCGCCATGGAATCCGACCCGCAACTCCAACAGAAAGTCATGCTGGAATCCTTTTATCCACCGGGCGATCAGTTGAAAAACCATATTCCCCCCACCTTGTATGGCGAACTGCAGACCTGGTTGCGGAAACGCCAGATTCCAGAGACACATTTCAGCCGTATGCGCCCCGCCATTGCCATGATTACCTTGAGCATGGTAGAGATGCAGGCGCGCGGGCTGGACCCGAAAGCCGGCATTGACCGCCACTTTTTATTGCAGGCACGCCAGAAGGGCAAAACCACACTGGAACTGGAAAGCGTGATTCAACAACTGCAACTACTGAACAGCCTGGAAAAGCCGGAGCTCTATTTGCAGCAAACCCTGGATCAACTGGCGGAAATGGACAGGTTCGTGCCGCGTATGACCGGGGCCTGGAAGGCCGGCGATCAACAGGCACTTTACGACCTGGTGTTTCGCGAAGGAATTGACGAACACCCTGAATTTGAACAGCTGCATGAGCTACTCTTCTATCGGCGCAACCGCGAGATGGCGAAAAAAATCCAGGATTTCAGCCAGCAACACCAAACTCTGTTCGTGATCGTGGGCGCCGGGCATCTAGTGGGCGACAGGTCTGTCACCGATTTGCTGAAAGGTGTCGGCTTCCATATTACCCAGATCTGATTCGGCGCCCATTACATTAATTTTGTTACCATAATGTGACAGTTGGAAACATTTAATTTTATGGATGTCAATTGTTTCAAAAATGTTTCCAATTTCTGACGAAAATCATGGGCTGATAGTATTCGCCGCCAATAAGACAGCCAAATGATATGGAATCAACACTATGGACCGCCCCCACCAGAGCCTGCTGGCTCTTTCCATAACCTGCCTGCTCTCAGGTACCGCCGTTGCCGATCAAGCAGAAACCAAAGGCAACCTGAAAATCGTTTCCGATGACGGAAACTTTTCCGCGTCTCTCGGCGGCCGTATTCATTTCGACACCTACCTGTTCGACAGCGACCAGGTCAACGCTATCAGCACCACGGAGTTCCGTCGCGCACGTATTACTCTGAAAGGTGACATCTACGACTGGAGCTACATACTAGAGCAGGATTTTGCCGGTGGCAGCACCCTCGATGGCTTCCGCGACGTGTACCTGGCGCACAAGTTCCTCGACGGCGAGGTGCGTATTGGCCAGTTCAAACCCTTTCGCTCCATGGCGGAAATGACCAGCTCCAACGAGCTGACTATGCTGGAGCGGCCATTCTCCAGCGCTACTGGCCTCTACGATGGCAACCAGTTTCAGCAGGGTATCGGCTGGACCGGCGTCCTGGATTGCTTCACCCTCGGTATGATGGCGTTCAATCTGCGCGATGCGGGCACCCCCCGCAACGAGGGCCTGGGAGCCGCCGGCCGTCTGGCCTGGCATCCGGTCAATACCGACCATGAAACCCTGCACCTGGGCACCTCCATCAGCTATGAAAACGCCAATCAGAACTCCAGCGACCTGATGGCCGAAGCAGATTACGCAGGCCGTCGCGGCCCGTCTCAGCTGATGGCACTCACCCCGGGTGACCTTGGCGGAGACGCCAGCACCGCAGCGCTGGAGCTGGCCGGTAGCTATGGCCCGCTGTATCTGCAGGCGGAATACACCGTCGGCGGCTTCGAGGGAAATTACTATCTGACGGAAGAGGACTTCGAGGACGAATTCGGGGCGCCGGCACCCTTCCCCTGCGATCCCGAATTCGGCTGCTTTATCGGCGACCAGACCATTCACACCTGGTATGTCCAGGGCAGCTGGATGCTGACCGGTGAGCACAAGCCTTACAGCCAGAAACGCGGTGCTTTCAGCTCAGCGAAGCCCAGCGGTGACGGTCTGTGGGGAGGCGCCTGGGAGTTGACCTTCCGCTACGACACCATGGAAAACCGGGATTTCGATCACCTGCAAGCCAACAGCACCACGGTGGGTCTCAACTTCTACGCTAATCGCAACGTGCGTTTCATGCTGAACTACATCATCGGCGACGATGATTTCACCGGTGATGGCACCGACCAGTTGGGGTTTCGGGCTCAGATCGGCTGGTAATCGGCTCGATTCACAAAAAAATGGCGAGCCAATCGGCTCGCCATTTTTTTACTTTCGGGCAAAAACGTGGGCATTGCTACACGCGGTGGTTTAGCCCACTTGCTGCGCCTTGGCCGGGTCGAATACTTCCACCTGTGCCGCCACATCCTGCATGCCAGTGCTGGGATTGTAGAAACGTTGCAAGGACAGCAGTTTTACGCGATTCGCCTTCTCTACATTTTCGTCTTTGATCAGACCGTATCCGCGGATCATGTCGGGGTAACTGAGCAATTCAATGGCCGCCGCGTGATTTTCCGCATTGAGCCTGCCGACAACTTCGTTGACCAGTTTTTCGTACTCCGCAATCAGAGCGCGCTCCATTTTGCGTTCGGCGGTATAGCCGAAAATATCCAGCGCCGAACCGCGCAGAAAACGCAGCTTTGCCAGTACACCGAAGGCACGATGCATCCAGCCGCCGAACTTCATCTTGCGCGGGCGCCCGAGGTTTTTATCAAAGCGGCTCAATAGCGGCGGTGCCAGATTGAATTCCAGCTCGAAGTCACCGGCAAAATTTTCCCGCAGGGACTGCATAAAACGACCGTCGCTGTAGAGACGTGCCACCTCGTATTCGTCCTTGTACGCGAGCAGTTTGGCGTAGTTGCGCGCAACCACTTCTGCCAGCGCTTCACTGCCCGGTACTTTCAAAATTTCCGCCGCCTTAACCCGATCCACCAACGCGCGGTAGCGGCGCGCCAACGCAACATTCTGGTAACCGGTAAGATGCGCCACCCGGTGCGCCACAATATCTTCGAGCCCCTGCGGCAGGGATTTTTCTTCGCCTTTTGCCAGCAGCCGATCCAGCGCCGGCCTGTCGGCCGCGGCGAGACGGCCGGCAGCGAACCCTTGCAGGTTGCCCTCCACCGCCACGCCGTTCAGTTCGATCGCCTGCTGGATGGCGTTGAGCCCGAGGGGAATCAGACCTTTCTGCCAGGCAAAACCCAGCATGAAAATATTCGCCGCCAGGGTGTCGCCGAGAGCCGCCTTGGTCAGGGTATGACCTTCGACCACATCGAGCTCCAGCACGGCATCCTTGATGGTGTCGAGTACCGCCTGGGGCGAGTGGATATCCTCACGCCCCAGCACCGAGGCCGCTGTCGGGCTAAGGTGGGTGTTGACCACGGCGCGACTCAAGGTTTCGTCCAGCTTGGCGAGACTCGCCGACAGGTTGCCGGCAGCAATCAGGTCGCAGGCCATCAGGGCATCGGCGCGACCGTCGGAAATCCGCACCGCTTGCAGCGCTTCCGGGCGCTCGGCAAAACGCACATGGGAGTAAACTGCCCCGCCCTTCTGCGCGAGACCGGTCTGGTCCAAGGTGCTGCAGGCGCGCCCCTCGATGTGCGCCGCCATCGCCAGCAGCGCGCCGATGGTCACCACACCGGTGCCGCCGACGCCGGTCACCAGCAGGTTGAAGGGCTCGGAGAGATCCGGCATCTGCGGAACCGCGAGCTTGTCCGCCGCCTGGCACAGGGCGTCGCCGACACCAGCGCGCTTGTTCAGCTTGCCGCCTTTCACGGTGACAAATGACGGACAGAAGCCATTGACGCAGGACATGTCCTGGTTGCACGTGGTCTGGTTGATCCGACGCTTGTCGCCGAGCGCGGTATCGACCTTCTCGACCGCGATACAGCTGGACTGGGTAACGCAGTCACCACAGCCCTCACACACCAGTTCGTTGATGAACGGGCGCCCTTCCGCTTTCGGCAGCAGGCCGCGCTTGCGTTTGCGGCGCAGCTCGGTAGCGCAGGTCTGGTCGTAGACGATGACGGTACAGCCGGGCTCTTCACGCAGCTCCTTCATTACAGTGGGCATATGGTCGCGATGGCGGACCTCCACTTCGCTGGGGAAGCTCAGAGCCCCCTTGAACTGTTCGGTCTTGTACTTCTCGGTGTCGTCCATCACCAGCACGACTTTCTTCACGCCTTCCGCCAGCACCTGCCGGCAGATCATGTCCGGGCGCAGCTCGCCGTCGTGGGGCTGGCCGCCGGTCATGGCGACGGCGTCGTTGTAGAGGATCTTGTAGGTGATGTTCACCTTCGCCGCCACCGACGCGCGAATGGCGAGAATACCGGAGTGGAAGTAGGTTCCGTCGCCCAGATTGACGAATACATGGGGCTCGCTGGTGAAGGCGGCCTGCCCGATCCAGTTGACGCCCTCGGCCCCCATTTGGGTAAAGGTGTAGGTTTCGCGATCCAGCCACTGGGCCATGTAGTGGCAGCCGATACCTGCCAGTGCACGACTGCCTTCCGGCACACGGGTGGAGCGATTGTGCGGGCAGCCGGCACAGAACATGGGCAGGCGCGCGACGCTGGAACCCGCCTGGGCGGAAATACGCTCCGCCAGCGCGTCGAGGCGCATCAGGCGGTGGCGGGCGCGCTCGTGCAGTCGCTCCTCCCCTAGCAGGTAACCCAGTACCTGCGCCACCACGGCCGGCGACAGCTCGCCGTACATAGGCAGCAGCGGGTTGTCGTGCTCATCCACCTTGCCGAGGATGCGCGGAAAGTGCGGATCGCGTACATGCACGTTGTACAGCTCTTCTTTCAGCTGCACTTCCATCAGGCTGCGTTTTTCTTCGAGCACCAGCAAGCTGTCGAGACCGCGGGCGAACTCCTGGATACCGGGCACGTCCAGCGGATAGGTCATACCGACCTTGAGGATGCGGATACCCAGCGCGCGAGCGCGCTCTTCGTCGATGCCCATGTCCTCGAACGCCTGCATCAGGTCGAGATGGGCCTTGCCGGCGGTGACGATACCGAGTGTGGCATCGGGGTTGTCGAGCACCAGCCTGTTCAGCTGGTTGGCGCGGGCAAACGCCAGCGCCGCGGGCCGCTTGTAGCGCCACAGGCGCTCTTCCTGTTCGAGGGGGTTATCCTGTTTGCGGATGTTGAGCCCGCCCGGTGGGCGCTCGATTTCGGGATAATTGAAGGTGACACTTTCCGGATCGACGTCGACCGTAGAAGCGCTGTCCATATTCTCGGCGAGGGTAATCATTGCCACCCAGCAACCGCTGAAGCGGGACAGCTCGAGTCCGTAGAGGCCATAGTCCAGAACTTCCTGCACGGTGGCGGGGTTCAGCACCGGGATATGCATGTCGACGAACGCGAATTCGGACTGCCCGGGATAAGAAGAGGATTTACAGCCGTGATCGTCGCCGGCAATGATCAGTGCCCCGCCCTTGGGGGACGATCCGGCGGCATTGGCGTGGCGGAAGGCGTCACAGGAGCGGTCCACACCGGGTGTCTTGCCGTACCAGATACCGCACACGCCATCGACCTGGGCGCCTTCAAACAAGCCCACCTGCTGGGAGCCCCACACGGACGTGGCCGCCAGCTCTTCGTTCACACCGGGCACAAAGCGGATGTTGTATTCACTCAACAGCTTCTTGGCACGGCTCAACTGCTGGTCGTAGCCGCCGAGGGGAGACCCGCGATAGCCGGAGATGAAGGTGGCTGTATTGAGGCCGCGGGCGCGGTCGATGCGCATTTTGTCGATGGGAAGCCGCACCAGGGCCTGGATGCCCGAGAGCAGTACCCGCCCTTTGAGGATGGTATACCGGTCATCGAGAGAAACCGGTCTGGTGGCTGGGGCCTGAGACTCGGTGTTCACTTTATGCTCACTCATACGCCTACTTCTTTCCTCTGCTGGATGCCTGCTGCAGTGACCGGCATCCGGTAATTATTGTGATTCGAGGCGCGCGTCGCGGGTTTCGGCGCCTGCTCAGACGTCTTATGCTGCGGCAGCCGGAAGTTGCGACGGCGTGGTCAAGCCATACTAGTGCCTTCGGCACATGGAAACATTGCTTTATTTACGGGTTTGCACGTAAAATTATGACAGCCATCTCGATCAAGACTAAGACTGTAGGATAGGAGTTTATATGAAGCGCTCAACAGACCTGGATGATTTCGACCGCAAGATTCTGCGGGCGCTGCAGGAAAACGCCGATTATTCCATGGCTGAGCTTGGAGACAAAGTAGGCCTTTCCCACACTCCCTGCTGGCGACGCATCAAGCGTCTTGAAGCTGAGGGTATCATCCGTGGTCGCGTTACTCTCCTTGATCCGCGCAAGCTTGACTTGGGGGTCACAGTATACTGCTACGTGACGATTCACAACCACGACGAGGATTCCCTGAACAATTTTGAATCCGCCGTGCAGGATGTGCAGGAAGTTGTGGAATGCTACTCCACCAGTGGCGACAAAGACTACGTTCTGCGAGTGGTGGTTGACAGCGTGGAGCACTATGAACAGCTGCTGAAGCGCTCGCTGGTTCACCTGCCCAATGTGGCTTCTGTGAATTCTACCTTTGCTTTGAAGCAGGTTAAGTACACCACCCAGCTTCCTCTTTGATTTTTTGCGCCGAGCTCCGATTCATCAAAGAGCTCTGTTCAAGGTTTTGTGGCGGCCAAGCACCGGGTATTTGTTTTTGAAACCGCCATGAATACATCCCTGTAGGCTGCGTCGGAAACATCCCTGTTTCCGACGCTTTCAAAAACAAATCCCCGGCACTCGACCTTCAATTCGAATTTCTTCACTTCGTTAGCAACTGCCAATACCTGCTTGGTAGGAAAAGTATTCGGAACCAATCGCGAAGGTGTCGATACCGGGTATTGCCTCGTGAGACCTTCCGCGAGAGGGACCTCGCGGAAGAGCCCCCATGGATGGGTTCACGGCGTGTCTCACGAGGCAATACGCGGTAGCGGCGCCGCCACGAAACCATCTACGAAGCACACAAAAGCTTCAGCGGTCGCCCAGTAAACCGACTACCTGCGCAAGAACCTGCTCCATATCCCGCCCATCACAATCCACCACAATATCCGCATACCGGCGATACAGAGCCTGCCGCTCTTCAAACAATTCCTCAAAGCTCTGCCCCGGCGCCTTGGCGATACCACGGCTTTCGTAGTTGTGAATCCGCCGACGTAACTCATCCGCCGTACAGTTCAGAAACACCGCAGGGCCGAATTTCAGTAGGTTGTGCATGCCCTCTTCGCTGTACACCGCACTGCCACCGGTGGCGATAACATGATTGGGCAGAACCGCTTCGGCAATCACCTCCCCTTCGATACGGCGCAGGTTCAGATAGTCGCTCTCGTTCATGATCTCCTGCAGGGTCTTGTCTTCCCGCAGCTGGATCAGCACATCGGTATCCACAAAATCCTTCGCCAACTCCTTAGCCAGCAACACCCCAAGCGTACTCTTGCCCGCACCCGGCATCCCGATCAGTACCACACTGCCCTGTTTACTCATTTTTTCAAACTTCCCGCTATCAGACTTCCAAATTGATGACCCAGCGAACGGCACGATGAATCAGTCTCCACGCCGCGGCAGAACAACCGACCGCAGCCACCCCAGCAGACTGTTGCCGGTGAGCAGCATTTTATCCAATTCGTCCAGGTTATGCGCCTGGCGGAAGCTGTCGGCGAACAGCGCTTCTCGGGTAATCATGCGCCGGCGGGGGTTGATCTGCTTGATCTCACGCGCGGGGTTGCCGGCCACGATGGCGTTTGCAGGGACGTCTTTCGTCACGATGCTCCCCGCCCCTACCACCGCGTTATCACCTATGGTCACACCTTTACAGATGATCGCGCTGTCACCGATCCACACATTATTGCCAATGGCAACGGCTTCCGTGCAGCGGAATGGACGTGTGCGGTTATAGAGCCCGTGCCAGTCGGAATCGGAGATGTAGACGTTGGCGGCGAGCATGCAGGCATCGCCGATGGTGATGGACTGGCCAGCAGAGATGCGCACGCCGGGGGAGATCAGTACGTAATCACCGATGGTGATTTCCGCATCGCCACCCCGATGTCCCATGGCGGTAAAGCGGATGCAGTTGTCTGGGGTGGAGATCAAGTGGGGGAAATCGCCCAGGCGAATGTTGCGACCGAACACCTTGACCGAGGCCGGATGCATCACTTCCGGCTCACGGCCGACGGCATCGAACTGTGGCAAC
The DNA here is from genome assembly GCF_005771435.1 of Microbulbifer harenosus. Lineage (GTDB taxonomy): Bacteria > Pseudomonadota > Gammaproteobacteria > Pseudomonadales > Cellvibrionaceae > Microbulbifer > Microbulbifer harenosus. Next base: position 130,540 of record NZ_VANI01000009.1, on the reverse strand, counting down.
AAGAAGTGTCGCGTGCGCCAGCTGCGAAATTGCAGCATCAGGCGCTTCAGCCAGTATGGTCTATGATCTTTACGCATATTTTTCACATTGCCTGCAGACGTCACTGCAGGGAAATTTTCAATCGTTTGTGTGGAAACTATTTGCCAGCGGATTTGCGCTTCACATCCATTGCAAACCCGGTAATCCGCCGCTACTGTCTTGTGCGATCAATAAAGCCGAAGAAGAACATGGAAATTTCACACACACTCGAACAGCCTCTCGCCCTGCCCGAGGACCTTCCCGTCGACATTGACAGCATTAAAGGTTTTCTCGACCCGCAAGAGGGCGCGACACTTTATCGACTTGCGGCTGAGGCCGGCGAGCTGGGACCCTGCCTGGAAGTGGGAAGCTACTGCGGTAAATCCACGGTTTACCTGGGCAGCGCCTGCAAATTGATGCGCAACACCCTGTTTGCAGTGGATCATCACCGGGGATCGGAAGAGCACCAACCCGGCGAGGAGTACCACGATCGCGATCTGTTTGACGAGCGCAGCCAGCTGATGGACAGCTTTCACCATTTCCGCAGCAACATGCGCGCAGCCGACCTGGAAGAGTTCGTGGTGCCGATCGTGGCGCCGTCCGCGGTGGCGGCTCGCCACTGGAGCACGCCCCTGGGCCTGGTGTTCATTGACGGCGGCCACTCGCTGGACGCAGCGATGACCGATTACCGCAGTTGGTCCCGGCATATCGTGCCCGGCGGTTACCTCGCCATTCACGATATTTTTCCCGATCCCGCCGACGGCGGCCAGGCACCTTACGAAATCTACAAACTAGCCCTGGCCTCCGCTCAGTTCGAGCTGGTGGCGATGGTCAAGACGCTCGGCATTCTGCGCCGAATCCAGTAGCGCCACCCTGGTAAATAGCGTGCTGGCGGGCGTGAGCCCTGCCAGCGCATCCGCGGCGAGTAACATGGCACCGACGGTCCAGGTGGTTTTTTCTTCCGGCCAGATGGCGTCGTCACGATAGACATAGCCAGTCCAGTAACCGCCGTCTTTGTCCTGCCAGCGGTGTAAGCCGCGATAGAGTTCTTCCGCCTTACGCATTTCGCCGGCGGCCACCAGTGCCATGGTCAATTCACAGGATTCCGCTACTGTCACCCAGGGCTCGTCATTCACACAGCGGCAACCGAGCCCAGCCACTACAAACTCATCCCACTTCTGCCACAGGCGCGCCTTTGCATCCGCACCATCAAAGACACCCGCAAGCACCGGATAAAACCAGTCCATGGAAAAACGTGCCTTGCTCTCCCAGGTGCGATCAAACCGCTCCGGCATTGCTCGCAACGCATAGCCCAGTTTCGAGCGCGCAAGCGTCCAGTTTGGTTTCGGTCGGCCCAGCGCCTCAGCGATATGGATTCCGCACTCGAAACTCTTATAGATAGAGGAACAGCCGGTGATCAGAGAGTCCCACATGGGCTCACCCTGAGCATCCACCGCCCACTGAATATCACCATACTCCGACTGCAATGCCAGCACGAAGTCCAGTGCCTTTTCCACCATTGGCCAGAAGCGCGATAGAAATTCGCGGTCGCCAGTAATCAGAAAGTGGTGCCAGATACCTGTCGCCACGTAAGCGACAAAGTTACTTTCCCGGCGCTCGCGACTGTCGGCTTCACCATTTCTGTAGGCGGCCCACCAGCTGCCATCCGCGAGCTGTTCTGCCGCAAGCCAGGCATAGGCCTTTTCGGCGGCGTCATACTCGCCGGCGATACTGAGCCCCATGGCGGCCTCCACGTGATCCCACGGGTCCGCGTGGTGACCAGTAAACCAGGGGATGCAGCCACTTTCCAACTGCTGCGAAAGAATATAGCTGGCGCTGTGCCGGATAAAATCGCGGGGAAACAATGTCTGCTCTGTACTGTTGGCGACAGCTGCCGCAACAGGCCGGCTCACGCGGCCACCTCGCGTTCCGCGTCCTTACTTGGCAATTCGGATCTCCGCTCCGGTGAGCCCCCCAGATCTGGCTCCGGGTACGATGCCTTCACAAAATACAGTGCGATGCTTTTGCCGAGCACCGGGTTGAGCAACTTCTCCATCCAGCGGGTCAGTCTCGGTTTTTGCATTAGATCCCACACCAACAGGCGATGATAGGCCGCCACCAGCGGTTGCCTGTCGCGCTCCCAGAACAAACATTTCAACCACCAGTAAGGCGCGTGTAGTGCGTGGGCCTTATGGCGGGCAAAGTATTGATACCCTTGCTGTTCTACGCTCATGCGTAATTGCTTCTCGCGGAAAATCCGGATATGTCCACCTTCCACCTGGTGATAGGCGTCAGACAGTTTCCAGCATACCCATTCAGGGAAGAACGCCGGCACTGTCGCCGCGAAGATGCCCGCGGGTTTCAACACCCGGGTAATTTCGCTCAGGACGCCTTCGTAATCCTCGATATGCTCGAGAACCTCGGAGCAGATCACCACATCAAAAAAATCGTCGGAAAACGGCAACCGCAGGGCATCGCTCACGACAAACTGCACACGGCCGGATACATTACCGGCCGCCATAAACGGCTGTGCTTTATCGCAGGCAGTGCGAATATCTCGCTGGCTCAGGTCCACGGCGAAAATATCCACGGCATCGGTGATCAACAAATGGATGGCGTGACGGCCTTCGCCACAGCCGAGATCCAAAACCCGCTGTCCGGGCCTGAGATTCAGCAACCCAGGGTTGACGGTAATCATCAGGCCGCCTCCCCCCGGTTCTTCCCTTCTGACGGATAGGTGTCCGCGGAGATTCCCGTGCTGCCGGTGTAATTCTGGACCTGCAACGCAGTACCAGTAGCTGCGGATTCAGGAACGTCGCCGAACGCCGCAGCAGCGCCGATGATATCGCGGTAATAAGACACCAGACTTTTCGCCGCCACCTGCCAGGAAAACTGCTCCTCAATTCTCCGTCGCCCGGCCTTTGCCATTTCAGCGCGCAGCGAAGGATCCGACAACAGGCGTTCAATCCCGCGGGCGAGCGCACCGCTGTCTCCCGCAGGTACCACCAGACCGGCGTCGCCCACTACTTCCGGCAGAGCTCCACCATCACTGGAAATAACCGGCACGCCACAGGCCATCGCCTCGCCCGCTGGCAGTCCGAACCCCTCATATAAAGACGGGCAGACCACCATCGCCGAAGAGGTATAGTGCTCAACCAGTTGCTGGCTGGATATACCCGAGACGAAGCGTACGTGTTTATCCAGCTTTAGCTCCTGCAAAAGCTGCTCTGTTGCGCCGCCTTCTTTCAGCTTTCCAACCACCAGCAACTGCAGCTGCGGAAAACGCCCGTGCAGCAATGCCATGGCCTGCAACAGAAACCGCAGCCCTTTGAGTGGTTGGTCCGCAGAAGCGGTGGTCATGATCTGGAAAGGATTGACCGCGACCTGGGGCTGCGGCGAAAAAATATCCGTGTCGATACCGTTGTAAATCAGTCTGAGCTGGGACGGCGAGACACCGAACTGTTCGACGACATCGTTGAGAGACTGTGTCGAAACGGTCACGATATGCTTGAGGCGGCGGGACACCTTGATCTGCATATTCAGAAAACTGTGCCAGCGGCGCACCAGAAGGCGATAAAACCAGTCCGGCGCTGCGTCCAACGCCAGCTGGCGGTCGCGGGTAATCGGATGGTGAATGGTTGCCACCACCGGGATTCCCGCCGCTTCAATATCCAGCAGTCCGTAGCTGAGTGACTGGTTATCGTGCACGACATCGTAGTGATTGCCGTGGCGACGCAGGTAGCGCGCGGCCCTTCTCCCAAACGCATAAGGCTCCGCAAACGCCCCGGTCAACTTGCCAAACCACTCGTAAAAATCCGCCCAGCTCAGCAGGTGGCGCAGCTTCAGCGCACGGGTGGGATTTTCGTGTTCGTAAAGATTGAGACCGGGCATTTTGATCAGGCGCACGCGCGCATCCAGATCGGGATATGGCTGCCCGGAGATAACATCGACGTTGTGACCGGCCTCCACCAGCGCCTTACTCAGGTAATGCAGGTAAATGCCCTGGCCGCCACAGTGGGGATGGCTGCGATAGCCGAGTAAACAGATATTCAGTGGCCGGTTGCTGGCCGTCGGACCGTCTGTATGATTGCCCAAGGCGGTCATAGATTCCCCAGAATTATTGTTTTGGCGAACGCAAAAAGCTCAGGCGCCGTAAAAGGCGAAGAATACACCGGCAAAGAAATGACTGCCAGACCGAATCCGTCCACACCAGAGGAGAGACCAACCAGTCTGGATGTTTGTGAGCCCCGAGACCAACACCCTCAAAACAAAGCCCCGGTATGCGCTGGTGCGGGCATACCGAGGCAAGAGTGTCTGGAGCATTCACTAAAGATCAGAAGCTGAATTTGTAACCAACGCCCAGGTTGAAAATCCAGGCATCGAGATCCAGATCGTCCCTGTAGCGGATACTGTTGACCGCCAACCCATTACTGAGAACAACCGAGTCAACACCAATTTCGATTTCGGGTTCCGCATCCACATACATGGCAGAGGCATTGAAGAGCCAGTTGGCGTTGCGCCCAAACTCAATATCCACACCAATCTGCGCGGTCCATCCCCAGGAACTGCCGAGATTGATCAGGCCGTAATTGACATTGTCATAGGTAAACGCTGGACGCAGGAAATCCTGCTCGATGTCCGTGTAATTGACCCCAATGCCCATATACGGCTGAATCCAGGACTCCACGCACACAGGGTACCAGTCGACAAAAAAGCTGGTTACCGATGTTTCGAAATCCCCCAGTCCATTGGCGCTCCGGGCGTTAATTCCTGCACCACGAATATCGGTGTTGAAATTGGCATCAAGGTCCGCACTGTTCAGGTGGTAGAGCTCAACCGCCACGTGATCCATAATGAAATAAGTGCCGTTGATAAACCAGGTCGTATCGTTATCAAGATCCACCGATTCTCGGATATCCACAGTGATGGTGGCATCCGGATCGTTGGGGTTGTTGGGATCGGGGATTACTACACGCTCGGGTCGCGAAAATACGGAATCGTCGGCCTCCATATAGCCAGCACCGACACGCAGAATGAAATCGCCAGCATTGAAGTCGGCGAATGCCGGCGAAGTTGCGCTTGCGGCGGCAACTGCCAGTGGAAAAAGCAGGGACTTGGTTCGCATGAGTAACTCCTTTTAGCTCTGAAATGCTCCATGACGGCCGAGCCACAGGATAACTGTGACCCGCGCGTACGGTCAGAATCAGTATAGGTGGAGTTTCGGATGAAACAGCAAGTACTGCCTAAGCATTCGCTGACAAATGGGAAGAAATTTCTGCTAGTTTGCGTCCTCCAAAAAAATGCCCGCCATAAGGCGGGCCAGTTTTCTCGAACACACTTTCAGGAGGAGAGTTTGCGACGCGCTGCACACTCAAGTGCACAGCTGTCTGATTAAGGTATAGCAGAGCATTTTCCGCTGCCTGCCACACTGACACAAAAGCCGTTGATTACGGGTCGCAATCCACGCCTCTACATTCACCGGCAGCGCATCAAACCCGTTGCAGATAACTCTCGTACTCTACATCCGTCACCCGGGAAGCAATTTCCGCCTGTTCCTGACGCTTCAACATCACAAACAGATCAACGAACTCCGGATCGAAGTAGTCTTTCCACAATGTGCTCTCTTCGAACTTGTCGAGCGCGCCACTCCAGGTGTTGATCAGTTGCTCTTCACACTCCATCTGGTAGGCATCCCCTTCCACCGGCTCTGGTGGCTGCAGGCGATTTTCCAGGCCGTGGCACACGCCAGCGAGAATGGCCGCCAGTACCAGATAGGCATTCACATCGGCACCGGCAATGCGATGTTCGATACGTCTGGCATTGGAGTCACCGGCGGGGATGCGGAAGGTGACGGTGCGGTTGTCATACCCCCAGCACAGATTCAGCGGCGCGTGGCTGCTTTCCTGGAAGCGCCGGTAAGAGTTGCTGTGGGGTGCAAAAATCGCCATGGCATCGTTCGCCGTCGCCATCATGCCGGCCACGGCATGGCGCAACAGGTCGGTGCCCTCTTCGCTGCCATCGTCAAATACATTGTTGCCGTCTTTATCTTCGAGACTCAGATGGACGTGCATCCCGTTGCCGGCGAGATCGCCAAACAATTTGGCCATGGTGCTGACACGCAAACCGTGGCTGCGGGCCACTCCTTTCAACAGCCGCTTGAACAGCAGCGTCTGATCGGCCACCTTTACCGGATCGTTACAGTGCAGCAGGTTGATCTCAAACTGACCGGGAGAATATTCAGAGATAATCGAATCCGCAGGGATGTCCTGAGCCTCACAGGCTGCGCGCACATCGGCGAAGAAGTGTCGCTGGGAATCGAGTTCCGAAAGGTCGTAAACGTCGGTGGACGGCACCAGATCTGAGTCGTTGTCGCTGACAGGGCGAGGATGGCCCAGCTCATCAGCTCCTTCCCGCAGGAGATAAAATTCAAGCTCGGTGGCACACACCGCCTTGTAACCGAGGCGCTCAATCCGCGCCACGACTTTTTGCAGCTGGGAGCGCGGATCGGCGAACAACACCGAGCCATCGGCCTCGAACAGCTGCATGTGCAGTTGTGCCGTCTGCTCGCGGTGCCACGGCGCCATGCAGATGGGAGATACCGGCATACAGATGCCATCACTGTCGCCACTGGCGAAGACCAGAGGACTGTTCTCTATATCCCGCCCCCAGATATCCAGGCTGACGGCACTGCGCGGCATCTGCAGGCCGCCGCCAAGCAGCTTGTGCGCAGAATCGGCCGGTAACCATTTTCCTCTGGGAACGCCGTTGATATCGAATGCAAACCCTTCAATCCATTTGAGTTTCGGATGCGCGTCAAGAAAGGCTTCAGACGCTGCAAGCAATTCCCTGGACGGCTCATATTGTTCTTGTGCTGCCATAACCAATTCACTTCTGGAGGTATTTCAATTCCCACGCCCGCGCGGGAAATCCGCGCGAACGGGTACTGTATCATGCAGTTTACGCCATGGCTTTGGCAGTATCATCCAGCGCGCGGCGGGCTTTTTCCACCAGTTCGTCAATTTGTTCGGTGGTGAGAATCAACGGTGGTGCGATAATCATCGTGTCACCGGTGGCGCGCATCACCAGCCCATTCTTGATGCTCATATTTCTGCAGACGCCGCCTGCGCTAGCCTTGTCGTCAAAGCGCTCCCGGCTGGACTTGTCTTTGACCAGTTCCAGCGCACCGACAAGCCCGAGCGACCGCGCCTCACCCACAATAGGATGATCCGCCAGCTCCGCCCAACGCTTGGCCAGGTATGGTGCCGTGTTGTCGCGCACGTTTTGGATAATGCCTTCATCCCGCAGGATATTGATGGTGGCGAGTCCCGCCATACAGGCTGCGGGGTGCGCGGAATAGGTGTAACCGTGGGTGAACTCTCCCCCCCTGGATTTGATCACTTCGGCCACACGGTCACCGACCATTGTCCCACCCAATGGGAAATAGCCGTTGGTGACGGCCTTCGCAAAGGTCATCAGGTCCGGTTTCATTCCGTAATAGTCAGATCCGAACCACTCGCCGGTGCGGCCGAAGCCGAAGATGACTTCATCCATCACCAGCAGTATGTCGTATTGATCCAGAACTTTTTTCACTTCCGGCCAGTAGGTTTGCGGCGGAATGATCACACCGCCAGCCCCCTGAATAGGCTCGGCAATAAAGGCGGCGACCTTTTCCGGCCCCAACTCCTGAATCTTTTCATCCAGACAGCGCGCGGCGTAAATACCGAATTCATCGGGCGACATGTCGCCACCCTCACCAAACCAGTATGGCTGCTGGATATGTTCGATATAGTCCAGCGCCTGGAATTGCTTGTGCATGCCACTCATGCCACCCAGGCTGGCGCCGGCGATCGTCGAACCGTGATAACCATTTTTGCGCGAGATAACGATGCGCTTCTCCGGCTGATCTTTCAGATCCCAGTAACGGCGAATAATGCGCAGATTTGTGTCGTTGGCCTCACTGCCGGAGCCGGTGAAAAATACATTGTTCATGTGTGCTGGGGTGACTTCCGCCAGCAGGTCCGCAAGCTCAATGGACGGAACCGTGGTGCACTGGAAAAAACTGTTATAGAACGGCAGCCGATTGAGCTGCTCGTAAATAGCCTCGGAAATTTCCCGGCGGCTGTAACCCAGATTGCAGCACCACAGGCCGGACATACCGTCGAGCATTCGGTGGCCGTCAATATCGTTGATATAGACCCCTTCCGCGCTGGTAATTACACGGGTGCCCTGCGCTCCCAGGTCATGAAAATCGGTGAAGGGGTGCAGCAGGTGCTCGCGGTCATGTTGTTGTAACTGGCTCTTGTTCATGAACTCACTCCTGTTTGTGTAGTGCCTGCCTTACTGATTGCCCCGACGGCGGCAAGTGACACCAAAATGTGATCACATTCTAGCTACTGGGAAATGGAGGGTGCAAGCGATATTCAACAAAAGCTGGAAGCCCCGGTCCCAGCACAAGCGTAGTGCCAACGGCCACCGTGTGGTGGCCACTGGACGCTTACTGAGCATATTTCAAGCAGAATAGCCTGTTGTCAGACAACGGCGACGGGTGAACAGAAGGCAAAAACCGGAGGTGGAGGGAGACCGGGAGATCGACGGGACGGCGTGGCGCCTCGACACGAGCACGCCACTTGACCATTAAGTCAGCACTCAGGGACGGGAGGAAACAGAGACGGAAACAGGCGCTATCTCCAGCTCAACACCCACAACAGAATACTGGTCCTTGGTACCGGAGCTATAACGCCAGTAACCGCGGCTTTCATCGGTTTGACGAAAACGAAAAAGGACACCCTTTCCCGATTCTTCGTCGAAAGTAATACGGCGCAGCTCGCGGGCTTCAGTATTGTCCAGCAGAGAGAATCCCAGCAGCTGATCCAGCCGTGGATTGCCGAGAGCCATACCCGCGCCGTGGATTACCTTGTAACCAAACGCTTCCCGCTGTTGCGTTTCGCCGCCGGAAAGGCCGTAGCGGTTTGTGCGCCAATTGTAAGTGTCGCCCGCGCTCAATACAGAGAGCTGCAGGCCCCTCGCCGCAAATGCCTGCTCCCCGTCACTGAACACCGCCCCGCGCCCATCCGCGAATACAAGATTGCCAGCCCCCAGCACGGTCATTTCCGCGCTGGCAAGGTCTACCAGTACCGCGGTGTCCTCGTCGACACCAAAGCCCAGGCGGCCCGCCGTATCCCCCACCAGTGCCAGGGTACGCACAAGTCGCCCGAGCCGCGCCTTGCGGTCGAAGTGCTGATCCACCACGCCAACGGGCAGAAATCCCAACCCCTGCGACAGCATCAGCTGGCCGGACTCCTGGCTCTCCATTCCCACATACTGATCCGTCGGTGGCATTGTCAGAGCGCTCAAGGCGTCTCCGGCGGCAATCATGGTGCGACTCATGATGGCCGCTCCCGCACTGGTCCCTCCAATGACCGCACCGGGCGACAATTGCCGACGAATCGCTTGCAGCACCGGCGTTTCCATATTGTTCTCTGCGTACAGCGCAGTAGTAATACGGGTCTGATCACCACCGACAAACCAGATGCCACCGACCTCACTCAAGCTTGCTGCCAATGCGAGGTCGCCGCCGCCGGAACGCCACAGGCTTTCATCCTCGGCGTCGGTAGACGGGTCATCCACCATCGCAATGGGCAGTATGCGGATGTCACCGTTAAACCCATGGCGACGGAGGTCTGCTGTGAACTGCTGTGCATAATATGCCGGTCGCCCCGACGCGACAGGCACAATAGCAATCTCGGGAAACTGTGCGGGTATGGCGTCGATAAATGCGCGATATACCGCCGTGTTATCACTGCGCAGTGCGCCACCGACGATCAACAGACTGCCAGATCCTTCCGGTGCATCCCGGGATACTTCGGCACCACCACATGCGCTCAGCAGAGCCACGAGCAAGCCGAGAATCGCGCGCGTTTTAATTTCCGCTTTCATGAACTGTGCTCCACGCCAAAGAATTCAGATTTCAGTGAACTCGCGAAAGCGTGTTGCAGACGCGCAGGCATTTCCCGCCGTTTGCGCTCCTCTCGCGGACTGTGCCCAACAAAGTCCCGGAAGCAACGGCTGAAATGCGAGGCGGAACTGAAGCCGCAGCGCCGCCCGATTTCATCAATGCCCAGCCCGCTGCCGTGCAGCAGGCCTCGTGCCAGCTCCAGCCTCAGTGAGCGATAAAAGCGTGCGGGTAACTCTCCGGTATATCGGCGAAATATCCGCTCCAACTTCTTGGGAGTAATACCGAGATAAGCGGCCAACTCGCCAGTCTGCAATGGCTCGGAGAGATTGTTGTGCATCAGTGCCAGCGATTCCTCAAACAGATGTCGATCTTGCCGCATCATTCCACCCTCACCATTCAAACAGACACCCGCGCAGCGCGGAGTTGGTGGTCCACCATCTGCCATCGCCCTCGCGCCATGACATGCGTGATCTGGAAACGATCGGGATCAACCAGGATCAGGTCGGCATCCCGTCCGGTAACAATCTGGCCTTTGCGCTTGAGCCCGAGCGCGCGCGCGGGATTGAGCGTAACGACCTGCAGCGCCTGCGAGAGTTCTATCCCTTCGTCTTGCACCGCGCGCCGGAACTCATCGAACAAACTGGCAATTGAACCCACCTCAATATCCCGCAGTTCACCCTGTTCGCAGAAGTTGGTCAGCGACCCCTGTGCATCAGAAGAAAACGTAATTTGGTCTATTGACGCCCCCTGCTCCTGCGCCATCCTCAAAGCCCGGCTCGCGCGTAACTCGCCTGTGGCGAGGATTTCCGGAGTGGTTGAAGTGGTAAAATCAATGAAGCCGCCAGCGCGCACGAAGCGAACCCCATGCGCCAGCAGGGCGTCGTTGCGGTTCATGTGCGTCGGGTAAAACTGCGTAATCGGGATTTCAGAGTTTTCAACGGCGTCGAATAATGGTGATAACCGCCCGGGGCCATCCCCCACATGTATAGAGACCACGCCACCTTTGCCACTGAGCAATCCCGCAACGCGCGCGTCAGCGGCGATCCGGATCAACTCATCGCGAGAGGGGTGTGAAGAACGATGATCAGAAATCGCCAGCTCACCGACGCCGATAATATTGTCCACCAGCATGACATCACTGCGCACACTGCCGGTCAGGGTGTTGACCGGTACCTGGTAGGAGCCGGTCTGGATGAAACAGGTAATCCCCTGCGCTTCCAGCGCCTTGGCTTTGCCGAAGAGTTCATTGAGTGTGCGGGTGATTGCATCGGTTCCAAGGGCGCCCACCACGGTGGTCACGCCCGAACTCACAGCATCCCGCACATCCAGCTCCGGCGTGCGCGACGCAAAGCCGCCCTCACCACCACCGCCACTGATATGCACCAGAGAGTCCACCAGCCCGGGCATCAGCCAGGCACCGTCGGCATCCACTGTCTGTCCAAGATAATCCGGAAGATCGATGTTCTGATCGATTTTGGCCACACGCTCACCGGCCACCAGCACGTCACAGCGACCCAGACTGCGCGGGGCGAATACGTTCGCGTTCTTTATCAGAGTAATTTGAGACATATCCCTACAACTTAATTATTCAGAATCCAGATATCGCGGCGATAACCACGGCGACGGAGGCAAATAGAAACAATATGCCCATCAAAGGAAGCACGAAGCGCAGCCACACGCCCCAATCCAGACGCGCGGCCCCCAGGCACCCCATCAGTGATGCAGATGTCGGCACCACGATATTGCTGAAGCCGTCGCCCAACTGGAAGGCGAACACCGCTGTCTGGCGGGTTACACCGACGACATCCGCCAACGGCGCCATGATCGGCATTGTCAAGGCGGCCTGGCCGGACCCCGAAGTAATGAAGAAATTGAACACGGTCTGGAACAGCAGCATGAACCAGGCGGAAACCGCGCCGGACACATCCGCGAGACCATTGCCCGCAGCATGCAATACGGTGTTGAGGACGCTGGCGCCCTGTGGGTCATCGCCGCCGAGCAGCAGCACAATGCCCTTGGCAAACGCCACTACCATGGCCGCGGGCAACAGCTGTTGCGCCCCTTCACGAAAAGCCGCGGCTGCCTTGTTGGCAGTGAGCCCATTCAATCCGAACAGGATGGCGACTGCGGCAATTACAATGCCCATGGTAAAAAACTGGGTGGCGATCTCCGGCAGAAAATAATTGCGCTCCACCACCCCCCAGATCATCCAGGCGATGCCCGCACAAAACAGCAGCAGCACCCAACCATCGCCGCGCACCATGGATTTCAGTGCTGAGACAGACTGTGTCTGATTGCGAAAAACCTGATCAGAGCAGTACGCCAAGGACAGCGTCGGACGGCGCTGAATGCGGCGCGCATAGATCACGGTGTAGAGCGCGAGCCCACAGGTGGCGAACAGCCACAACAGCATGCGCGGAACACTGCCTGACATCACCGGAACCCCGGCAATACCCTGGGCAATACTGACCCCGAACGGATTCATCCACGACGTGGCGAAGCCCACCTGGGTGGCCACATAGGTCACCATTATTGCGGTGATACTGTCGTATCCCATGGACACCAGCAGCGGCACCAGAATCAAGGCAAAGGGAATCACCTCCTCCCCCATTCCAAACACAGCCCCGCCAATGGAGAACAGAAAACACAGCAGTGCCAGGTAAAAATGTCCCGCTTCCCGTTTGCGCGCAATCACCTGAAACAGGCCGCGCTCCACCGAGCCACTGGCAAAAATCAGCCCGAAAGCACCGCCTGTGAGTAATATGAAAGCGAATACACCGATGGACGCGCCCCATTTGCTGCCGGACACCATACCTTCGAAAGCAAAATTCAGCAGGCCGATTTCTCCACCCTCGGCGAAGAGGGATAAACCAGCCGGTTCATCCGACACCTGCTGGTAACTGGCCGGGTCGATAACGCTGCGCTCGCTGCCATTGACCACGCTGGTCACGGTCTCGTAGGTACCGGCGGGAATGAGGAAATTGAGCGCGAACGCAATCAGAGCTACCGCGAGCAATATCAGATACGTGTCCGGCATTGCCCAGGTTTTGTTTACGGACCGCTCCACCACGTCCGGGGACTCTGTTTCACTGGTCTGCATGAAATAGCACCGCAGTAAGTTGAAAATTGTCGGCAGGTGCAAACCGCGCACCTGCCGTGATCAGTTCCTGTGGGACGCCGATCAGAAGGCGTGGGTATAACTCAGGGTGTAGAAACGCCCCATGGAGTTGTGGTTAAAGTTATCCACGTTGGCACTGGTACCCAGCACCAGCGGCGGCTCTTCATCCAACAGGTTATTGACCCGCAGGCTCAGCCAGCTGCCGTTGCTGAATTCGCGATTGACACTCAGGTCAAACACCAGCCACTTGTCCACTTCCACATCGCCGTTCTTGTCAAAGTTAACGCGGGACAGGAAATACTCGGCTCCCGGCTCCTGGATTGCCTCCAGCACACGTGGGCTGGGGTCATCGGCATAGCTGTGGGTGTAGCGCGCAAACAGCGTGGTGGACCAATCCTCCATACGCCAGCGCAGCGAGCTGTTGGCCAGCCAGCGTGGGTAGGTGTAGTTGCCCGCTTCACTCACGATGCCCAGCGCCTCAGACGGCAGCTTGTCGAACTCGGCCATGTAGGTGCCATCCAGGGTGAAGCGGAAGCTGCCCCAGTTTTCGGTATCGAAATACTGGGTGAACGCCATATCCACACCGCTGGTTTTCTGCCAGCCCAGGTTCGCCAGCTGGAAGTGGGCATCCACCACAAAGCCGTTGGCGACCTCTAGGCCCGGCTGACCGGTGGCTAAGTCGCCCTCGCCCACGACTGGAAAATCGCCAGCAAGAGCGCGCAGAATGAAGTCATCTTCCTCAACGCCAATCAGGTTTTCGTGCTCGATATTCCAATAGTCAATACTGATTTCGGTGTCCTTGCCGGGCTTCAGCAGAAAACCCATGCCCCAGGTGGTGGCAGTTTCCGGCTTGAGGTCGTTGTTGCTCACTTCTTCCGAAAACAGTGCCTCACCGTCTTCGTCGTCGAATCCGTCACAGGCCTCCGGCGTCACACTGCAGTCCACGGTGTAGCTGGAGAGCAGCGTGCCCGCGCCGACCTGTGCCAACGACGGTGCGCGGAAGGACGTGGACCAGTTGCTGCGGAAAATGATCGCGTCGTTGAAGGCATGGCGCAGGGCGAGTTTCGGATTGGCATCGCCGCCGAAGCTGTCGTAATGGTCGTAGCGCAGCGCCAGTTGCAGTTCCGTGTTAGCCGCGAGCGGGATCATCTGTTCCATATAAAGCGCCCACTGGTTGCGCGCGGCATCGGCGGAGGTGGAGCTGAAACCAAGAATCGGCTCGGGATTCAGGGTGGTGGAAATGGCATCACCGGACGGTGTGTCCGCCACGGATTCGCGGCGGAATTCACCACCGAATGCCACCTGGATGGCGCCCGCAGGCAACTCGATCCACGAACCTGAAATATTGCCGTCGATGGCGTAAAGGCTGGATTCGCCACTGCGACGGGCATCGGTGCGCACGAACTGGTCGATGGCATCCACCTGCTTGGCCTGGCCATTGAAAGGGTTGTACCAGGCAGTAGTTTTGCCCAGGTCTTCACAGGTTTCGCCGGCGCCATAACTCGTTCTACGCGGCGTCTGCAAATTCACATCCCAACGATTCACCAGCGACCCATCGGAACAGAGGTTACCGACCAGGGCATTGATGAACCCTTCGGATTTATACAGACCGGACAGGCCGCGCTGATCTGACTCCGCGCGGCCGATATTCAGTGCGGTTTCCCAGCTCCAGCCACCCAGTTCACCGCGCAGACCGCTGAGGAAGCGTACGGATGTGCTTTCCACTTCAACGGCACGGGGATCGGGGAATTTGCCCCAGGCATAAATCGGATAACCGTAAAAATCACTGAAATCACTGGTAGGAGCATCCGGGCTGAATGAGCCTTCCTCGACAATATCCGCCTTGAGCGCATCCGGCCAAAGCGGGCTCTCTGGATCCACCGGCACATAGCTGAAGTTCGCCGGTGACGAGGTACCGCGAGAAGTGTTGGTCTGCAGCATCAAGTTGTTGAACCACTCCAGCTTGTCTGAGATGTCGTAGTTGAATGTTGCCACGACACTGGCACTTTCGTATTCGTCTTGTGTGGCCACTAACGAGTTGGTATTGAACTCGCAATATTCGCCCAGTCTTCCCGATCCAAACTGATCCTCCGGACAACCGCCGGTTTCAGGCCCCTCAGTCTGGTCGTAATACATCGAATATATGTCATTGAAACTCGGGTAAATCCCCTGCTGGCTCGGGCGCACGGAATTGGCCGTGAGTTTGCGGTCGCGATCGTACATGGCATTGCGGGAGAACAGATCCACCACCACCATAGTGTGGCTGCGCTCGCCTTTGTTGCCCCACACCCAGTTCAGGTTGTATTTGCCTTCATCGCTGCCCGCGGTGGAGTTGCCGTGGGTCACGGGTAACTTCACTGCCTTCAAAGTCATCGCGCAGAACGAAGTTCACCACACCGGCCACGGCATCGGCACCGTAGGTGGCGGCGGCGCCGCTGGGCAACACTTCCACGCGTTCAATCGCGGACAGCGGAATGGAGTTCACATCCACAAACGACTCCTGTCCCTTGGCGAAGGAACTCACGGAAACGCGGCGACCGTTCACCAGCACCAGTGTGGAACTCGCGCCCAGGCCGCGCAGGGAAACACCCGCGGCCCCCACCGGGGTATTGCTGGACAGCGGACCGCCGGTAGCCGTGGAAAAGGTTCCGCTGCCGCCGCCGGTCTGGGTCAGCTGCTGCAGGATTTCGATGGGTGACGTTGCACCGGACGCTGCGATATCGTCGCGATTGATCTGCACGACCTGCACCGCGCCCTCGGTATCGAGTCCCTTGATATGGGTACCGGTAACCAAAACTTCTTCGACGGTGCTTTCCACCGGCTTTTCCTGGGCAACGGCGCCGACACTGACCAGCGAACAGCCGAGCGCCAGATGGATCGCGTTGTAGAGACCTGTTCTGTGATGTTGCTTCTTATTATCCACGTTGATTCCCCTTCCGGGCGTCTCGCCCTGTGTTGCATTGGCAATGCTTGTTATTCATGGCAGTGATTGTGCTGTTCAGACAATCATGGGCACTGGGTGCGCCAATGACGCAAAGCCGGACGGGACTGCAGGTACACGCGTTATGACCAGCCGGAAGCCGCACGACGGGCCCGAGCCAGCACCTGAGCAATTCAGGCCACACGTAAATCCTGGTAGATTGTGGAGAGCAAACGATACGGAAGGAATTCCGACGTATAGCTTCCCTGTGCTCGACGGCACGCTAAACAGCGTCGAGCGCCCGGCTATGCCGAGGCGGGAAAGCTACTCGTCGAACCACTCACTGAGGTGGTAGTCGGAAGAGGAGCGCTCAATGGCAGCAATGAAATTCACGTTGCTTTTTCGCTATTGGCGAACTGGGTCCAGTCTACCATCAGGGTTTCCACGGAATCTGCATCCAGCAAACCCATCAGGTAATCGTTGTAGCCATCACTGCCGGAGGTGCGCAGCACCACCACGTCGCCACCGCCAATTCGCGGCTTCACCCGGCGGGTGAAGGCATCATCCACATCGCTGCCGCCCCCCATCACCAGGACGCCTGGATCATTCTGGCTCACGCAGACATCCGCCTGACTGCCGCTCAGATAGCTGGTCAGCCCACCCGGCTTTGACGGCCGCGAACCGACACTGCAGCCACCACCGCTGCCGCCGCTACTGCTGCCACCACTGCTACTACTGCTGCTGGTACCACCGGAAGGAATACCGTCCACGTCGAGAGCGTAATACCCGGTTCCAGAGTAGCGGGTGATTTTCAGGGTGTAGAGACCGGCTCCACCGACGTTGACACTGGCCGCTTCCGGGCGATTGCCCGTCTCAGCACTGTAGAGTTTTTGTGAGGGGTCATACAGATGCCAGTCAAAATCATCGCCACTGGCATGGTCGAGGGAAATATTCAGGCTGGCCGCCTGGTTGATGTTGAAGTAGTACCAGTCCTGATCCCGGCGATTGGCGATATTGCCATTGACGGTCTGCTCCGAGCAGACCGGGCCGTCGGCATCGGACTCGGCGTCGTTAGATTCCGATTCGGAGGAAATGCAGGCAAATGCGCCCTGCCCAGCCCCAAGCAACAACAATGTGAGTACCCAGTGCGGAATTGCGGCCGTCAACGGCCGCGACGAAGTCTTCTGCATAAAATGCTCCTGTTAGCTGATTTTTATTTTGCAGATCCAGACTATATTCATCAGCGCAGGAAAAAATGTCCCGTTCCGCAATCGGGAGAAAACCGTCAAGTTTTGGCGAAAACAGAACACTTACGCAAAAAAATGCGCAGGAATCAGAGGCCGCAGTCGATGGCATCCAGCAACATATGGGTAATCAGGCCGATACCCAGCCAGCGCACAGGCTTCCACGGCAGGAATATCATGGCCCCGTAAAAAGAGATCGGAAACATGGTGTGTAATGGATGGAAATTGATACTGCAGCGATTGGGGTCATACATCGGGGAGGCCAGCAGATGATCCAGGTCCACCAGGTTTGCGGCCAACATAAACAGTGCGGCTTTTTTCCATTCATCGCGAAAGAAAAACCAGGCAATGGCCAGTGGTACAAGCAGATGTAAAACGATATGGAGATAACTGAACATCAGGTCGGCAACAACTCTTCGGCGGAAATGGAACCCAGGCCTTCTTCAATGTCCTGGCGAATGGCGGTGCGTACACGCAGCTCATCTTTCTGAGCGATAGCCCGGATCAGATCCTGATGGCGATCCGGCAATTCCTGCACACCGAAACGCTGGAACACCAGATGCTGCAGCGGTGCCGTCTGCAACCATAGGCTTTCGATCAGTGAGAGGATGATGTAGGGGCGACCGAGCCGGTACAGGGTGAAGTGAAATTCCAGATTGCCAGTGACGTATTCCTGAATGTCGTGTTTGGCCAGCGCTGCGGTGATCCGGTCATCCAGCGCGCGCAACGTCGCGATCTCGCTTTCCCCTACGAATGGCAGTGCCTGCGCCGCTGCCTGGCACTCCAGCGCAACGCGGGCTGCACAGATTTCATCCAGTTTTTCCCGGGTCAGGGTGGGCACGGTTACCCGGCGGGTGTCCGACAGTTCCAGCGCGCGCTCAGACGTCAGGCGACGCAGCGCCTCGCGCACCGGCATCGGGCTGCAGTTCAGCTGCTCCGCCAGACCGCGAATGGTAATCGCCCTGCCCGGCAGGAACTGGCCCCGCAGGATGGCATCGCGCACCTGGTAGTAAACACGCTCCTGGGTGGTGCGGAACTCTTCCTGCGGCTGGGTAAATTCGGCGTCTATCACTGGCGGGCCCGTCTTTCACAATTGAGTTAGTGGCGCCGCTCAAAATCGTAGTGAGCGCGCCGCCAGGCGTACGCGCATTAGACTTTGGGAGGCACTCAGGCAGATAGCGCCAACTTATGCAGCGCCTGATCACCACCGACTTCGATCAGTTCATCGGCAATGGCGCCAGTTTGCCACAATTCGTAAAAATCCTCTGCAACCTGTTTGCCCGCCTCGGTTACTGCGTTCCAGTAGCGCAGACGCTCCTCGGTAGAGAGCTTCACGAAGTCGTCCCTGTCCGGGATCTTGCCGTATGGCAACTTCGCGACCCAGCCCGGCGACGGCGCCACCAGGATCACATTCTGCATGGCGCCGCCGCGCACCCAGCGCCAGCGAAAACTCTTGTCGAACCAGCCGGGCACCAGATAGGGGAAAAAGTGCGGGTACAGCACCAGCCCGTCCGGGTGCTCGAAGCCGAGGTCAAAGTGATAGTCGGTGATACCCCCGTCCCGATAGTTGCCAACCGGTGCTCCAGCGGGGGTCGGCACTCCGGCCATAACCAGAGGAATGGAGCCGGATGCCAGCACCGCCGCACATACGTTTTCCGCATTGAGCGCGGTATTTACGGTATAGAGGTTGCGAAAATCCACACTGGGGCTGGCGCCGGAGTGGAACACCACCCGATCCCAGAAGGCGCGCAGGCTGCGACGACTGACGGCATTGGCCAGGGCGGACGCCAGCAACGCCGGCGCCAGCAACGCTTTCTTTTCACTGGCCAGCGGTCCGCGACCGCGCACGGTGACGAAATGGCTGCGCCACACCGGGTTGCCCGCCACCTCTTCAGCCCCGCGGCTGCCGAGGACATCCCGCAGTATCCGCTCGCCGGCGGCAGTGATCTCCGCCGGCGTCGGCCGAGCGCTGTCGTAGGTCTGGTTTACGTAGCCGTATTCCAGTGTTTCCAGCGCCGCCATGGGGCTGGAGGTGGCGTAACACATGTTGCGGAAACTGCCGATGGAGGAGCCGAGGGTCGCGATCGGCGCAGTTCGTTCACGAAAAAACTCACCGATCAACACCCGGTCGAGCTGGCTGATACACAGCCACTTGGGCCCCCCGGACGCGCCTACCAGGGTGGAAATACCATCCGGGCGCAACCCCTCATCTCTTACCCGGCGCGCCGCATTGGCACCCGCCAGGATCACACAGCTTCTCTGCTTCTTCACTATCGCCACTTCAGTCATTGCTTACTTGTGAAATCTGCTTACCAGCTTCCGGTGTTTTCCATGGAAGCCCAGGGTTCCTGCGGCTCCAGGGGGTCCCCTTTCTGCAACAACTCGATGGAAATATTGTCCGGCGAGCGCACAAACGCCATATAACCGTCCCGCGGCGGGCGATTGATGGTCACCCCCATATCCATCAGCCGCTGACAGGTTTCGTAGATATTGTCTACGCCATAGGCCAGGTGACCGAAGTTGCGGCCGCCTGTGTAGGTCTCCGGATCCCAGTTGTAGGTCAGTTCCAGGCAGGGGCGTTTTTCATCATTGGCGGAATCGGCATCCCCCGGGGCGGCAAGATAGATCAGTGAAAAGCGCCCTTTTTCGTGGTCCGTGCGGCTGACCTCGTACAGACCGAGCTTGTCACAATAAAACTCCAGAGATTCTTCGAGATCGGTGACTCGCACCATTGTGTGTAAATATTCCACTGCAACGTCTCCTTTGTGGGATTACAATCCCCGTACATCAACAAGATGGCTACTTTAGCCACCCGACAAAAAGTTACCAGCGCGAAATGTACCAAAAATACTATCGTCATTTTTTACAGGCTGCCCAAAAGGCGGCCCCGGCCACATGCGACCTGCCGGTTCTGCATATGGCGTGCCACTCTCACCACTATTGGCCCGACGTCACCCTGGAGGCCATCAACGCCTACTGGCAGGACGCGGCGCAGATGGCCGATAGCAAGTGGGAGAAGATTTTCGGTGAAAAGATCCCCGCCTTCCAGCGCGGTATCGCCGCGGCCCTGAACCTTCCGGCGCCGCAGCAGATTGCACTGGCACCCAACACCCACGAGCTGGTGTACCGGTTGATCAGCGCGCTCGATCTGAATAAGCCCCTGCGCATTCTCACCACCGATGGAGAATTTTACAGCTTCTCCCGCCAGCTGTTGCGCCTGGAAGAGCTCCCCAATGTGGATGTGGTGCGCATTGCCACCCGGCCATTCGCCACCCTGCCCCAGCGCTTCGAGCAGGAGCTGCAGAGTGGCAACTACCAATTGGCCTACGCCAGCCAGGTGTTTTTCGATTCCGGGGTCGCTTTCCCCAATTTGCTGGAACTAGCCGCACGCAAACCGGACGCCACCCAGATGGTGATCGACGGCTACCACGCGTTCTTTGCCCGCCCTACGGATCTCTCCGCCATTGCCGACAAGGTGTTCTACACCGCAGGCTCCTATAAATACTTCGGCGCGGGCGAAGGTATGTGTTTTATGACCATCCCCCGCGACTGCCAGCTGCGCCCGCTCAACACCGGCTGGTTTGCGGAAATGGCGGAACTGGAAAACCGCGCGGAGGGTGTGGGCTTTGGCAACAACTGGCTGCGCTTCGCCGGCGCCACCATGGACTACTCGCCGCTGTACAAGGCGCTGGCGGTGCTGGACCTGTACGAGCGCGAAGGCATCACCGTGGCGAGCATCCACAAATACGTACTGGGCAATCAGCGGCGCTTTCTCGCCGCCATGGACGCCGCCGATCATCCACTATTGAATCGCGGCAACCTCATCGCCCACGACCTGGAAAACGGCCACGGGCATTTTTTCACCTTCCGCTGCGGCAGTGCGGAAAACGCGGAAACACTGCA
This sequence comes from Microbulbifer harenosus, assembly GCF_005771435.1. Lineage (GTDB taxonomy): Bacteria > Pseudomonadota > Gammaproteobacteria > Pseudomonadales > Cellvibrionaceae > Microbulbifer > Microbulbifer harenosus. The sequence continues at coordinate 109,382 of NZ_VANI01000009.1, read as the reverse complement.
GGCGGAACTGCGGCAGAAAAATGTACTCTGCGATCGCCGCCAGCAATTACTGCGACTTGGATTTGCGCTCTACCACCCTGAAGAAGAAACTTTCGAACGTCTATTCACCTGATATTCATCTTTCCGGCGCAACAATACGCGTCGTCAACAAGTGTTACTGGCAATATTAAGGATTCGCCATGCAAAAGACTATGAAACTGTTTTCCGCTGGCCTGCTTGCAGGTCTCGCTATACTCGCCACCGGTTGTGGCAGCGATGCCGACAAGCGCCCTTCCGGCACGCTGATTTCCATCTCATCCCAGGCGGAAGCCAGCCGTGCACCGGACATCGCGAATATTTCTGCAGGCGTAATTACCGAAGCGAGCGAAAGCGACGCGGCGATGCAGGCTAACGCCGCGCAGATGGACAAACTGATGAAAGCCATCAAAAAGGCCGGTATCGACGACAAGGACATACAAACCAGCGGCATCAACCTCATGCCCCGCTACGACTATCAGCCCAATCGCGAGCGTCAGTTGCTGGGTTATCAAGCGCACAACAATGTAAATATTACGGTGCGCAAACTGGATGAGCTGAGCAAGGTAATCGACCTTCTCGCGGCGGAAGGTGCCAACCAGATTCACGGCCCCAGCTTCTCCATCGGTGAGCCGGAGCCCCTGCTGGCGGAAGCCCGCGAGAAAGCCCTGAAACAGGCCCAGGCGCGCGCAGAATCCTATGCGGATGCACTCGGCACCAAGGTACGCAGAATCGTGAGCATTTCTGAGGGCAGCCACGGTGGCATGCCGCGTCCGATGATGCGCGCGGAAATGGCTTCCGCCAAAGACAGCGCCGGCACACCGGTTGCGGTGGGTGAGACTTCGGTTTCGGTGAATCTGGAACTGGTGTTTGAGCTGACGAAATAAGATAGTGCCACGGCACCTGCTCACACTAAGCAGGTTCTGTGGCGGTACCGCTGCCGGTGCAGCGGTACCTTCGCGAGACGTCCAACTGTGTGATCAAGCATTTTTAATACTCTATTTTGGGCTCTGCTTACTGCAGATTAAATTTACTCCGGCTGTTTAAACACTTCCCCACCCTTCATCACAAACCGCACCCGCTCCAACGCGGTAATATCTTCCAGCGGATTGCCAACCACCCCGATCATATCCGCCCACTTACCCGGGGCGATGCTTCCGAGTTCGTCTTCCATTTTCAGCAACTGTGCCGCGTTCAGGGTGGCTGCGCGAATGGCATCAGCGGGGCTCATGCCACCACGCACCATTAGGGAAAATTCCTTCGCATTGTCCCCGTGGCGACTGACACCGGTATCGGTACCGAAGGCGATTTTCACTCCCTTTTTGTGCGCGCGCTGGAAGGTATCCTGGATCAGCGGACCAATGGTTGCCGCCTTGGTGCGCACCATATCCGGGAAGAATCCCTCCACCGTCGCCTTCTGGGTAACCCAATCGCCCGCCATCAGCGTCGGCACATACCAGGTGCCGTGCTCCAGCATCAGCGCCATGGTTTCCGCGTCCATGTAAGTGCCGTGCTCCACAGAATCCACACCTGCGCGGATCGCCCGCTCCATCCCCTCCTTGCCATGGGCGTGAACCGCCACGGTAAAACCGTAGTCTTTCGCCGTTGCAACAATAGCCTCCAGTTCATCCTGCATGAACTGTGGATTCTGGCCACTCTTGGCCACACTCAGCACGCCACCGGTGGCCGTGATCTTGATCAGGTCCGCACCATCCTTGTAGCGCTGCCGCACCGCTTCACGAGCGCTGGCCGTCCCATTGATCACACCCTCAGCCGGGCCTGGGCTGCCCATCAGATCCTGGCGGTAGCCGTTGGTGGGATCGGCGTGACCCCCGGTGGTAGCGATGGACTTCCCGGCGGTGTACACCCGCGGGCCAACAATCTCGCCGCGATTGATGGCGTTGCGCAAACTGATGGTGACGTTGGCCCTGTCTCCCAGGTCCCGCACGGTGGTAAAACCTGCCATCAACGTGCGTTCGGCGGTATTGACTGCGCGCAACGTATAATCCGCGGGGTTCCAGGTGAAAGTCTCAGTGTAGGTCCGCGGACCATACTCAAACGCGAGGTGGGTGTGCATATCCATCAATCCGGGCAACACGGTAAATGCGCGAAGGTCGATAACGCGCTCGCCACTGCGCCGGGTAAATCCGCGTTCCACGGATTCCACTCTGCCGTCCACAATATGTACCGTGCGTTGGTGTTGCAGTCGGCCGCGTTCGCTATCGAACAACCAGCCGGCCTGCACGGCAATGTTTTCCGCACAGGACAGGGAAGACCAGGCCAATAGAGTGATTGCCAGCAGATTGCTGAAACCGCGGGTTGCGGAGTGCGGTTTTGCGAAAGGAGTAAACATTGCGCCCCCGGGTCACTTCGACCCATTTTTATAGTGATTTTTGGTGTGTTACTCGTGACTTGCCGTTTAGCCACTACCACGGCGGGTCAATGTAGCGCACTTTCGCGTTATAAAAAAAGCCCGGCGTACTTGCCGCCGGGCTTCCATGGGACCTGATGTGTAAACGCAAATACCGCTATTCGCTGGATGGAATCACTTCCACTTGCCCGATACCCAGTGCCTCAACATCCTTCTGGATCTTGCTCAGGTCACCCACCACCATCCAGGTAAACTGATCCGGCGCAAGGTATTCCTTCGCCGCTGCCGCCACCTGTTCGACGGTCAGGGCGCTGACGCGCTGCGGATAGTCAGCGATATACTCCGGCGGCAATCCTTTTTCTACCTGCCAGGCAATAGTGGACAGCAGCTGCCCTTTGGTCTGGAACTGGGCACTCTGCTTGAGCACTTCGTCGTCCTGGTAATCCTTAAGTTCCTTTTCTTCAATAGGACGCGTACTCAGGTATGCCCTGAATTCCTTCAGCAACTCCTGTATGGCCTGTGCGGTCTTGTCGGTCTGAACAGGCGCAAACACGATATACGGACGCTGCCCCTCGGTATCCAGTGACACGGCGCGCGCGCCATAGGACCAGTGCTTGTCCTCCCGCAGGTTCATATTGATACGCGAGGTGAATTTTCCAGCAATGGCAGAGGCCATTGCATCGAAAGCTTCGGCGTCTTCAGGATTCCACTCGGGCATTACCAGTCCAGCCATGATGTAACTCTGCTGGGCGCCCGGGCGGTCAAGCAGGTAAATGCGCGGCTTGTCCGGCCTGGCGACTTGGGGAATAGCCAACTCCGGCAGCGGCTCCCTGGGTGCGCGCCAACTACCGAGTGTTTCGTTCAGAAGCTTCTTGAGCTCGTCTTTGGTGACATCGCCCACCACGGTAAGCTGGGCATTGTCCGGGCGCAGCCAGGTGTTATGGAAATTCACTAAATCTTCGCGGGCGATGGATTTTATCGCCTCCGGTGTTCCGGAACCGGTCAACGGCACACCGTAGGGATGCTCCTGGCCGAACAGTAGCGGCGGCAATTTGCGCATCGCCAGCCCCTGGGGCTGGGCCTCTTCCTGACGAATGGCATCCAACCAGTTGGATTTAACCCGAGCCAGATCTTCTTCAGGGAACAGCGGGCTGGAAATGACATCGCGGAACAGTTCCAGCGACGGCTGCAGCTGGGATTTCAACGCGCTGAGACTCAGCGTGTTGTAGTCGAGACCACTGCCGGCGCCGATACTCGCGCCCAGCTCTTCCTGGCGGGCGCTGAACGCGAGACTGTCGTAGTTGCCGGCGCCTTCGCTCAGCATACGGGCAGCCACAGAGGCAAGTCCCGGTCTATCGCCGTCTGTGGCCGCGCCACTGCGGAACTGGAGGCTCATGAGTACAACGGGTGTGTCGTGGCGCTCGGCCAGCACCACGTTCAGTCCGTTATCCAGAGTGAAGGTCTGCTGTTCCGGCAGTTCGAGCTCAACCGTCTTGTCCACCGCCGGCAGCTTACTGCGATCCACATCGGTCTCGACCGCAGCATATTTTTCTTTGGGGTTGATGATCAATGTGAAGTGCTGGGGTTTAAGCCACTGTTGCGCCACATTTTGCACATCGAGCGCGGATACACCTGCGTAATCATCGAGTCCATTCACAAATGCACCCGGGTCTCCATAATAAAACTCCGAACTGGCGAGAATATCCGACTTGCCACCGAAGCCGCCGATCTTTTCCAGCCCCTTGACCAGGCCTGCGAACTCACTTTGTTTGATTCGTCGCAGCTCATCGTCATTAACACCGCTGCGGGCGAATTCTCGCAGTTCCTTGTCGAGAAGCTTCTCCACCTTCTCCACCGACTGCCCGGGCTTCACATCAACCATGACAATAAGCTGGCCCGCCAGCTGGCGGCCGTAATAGAACGCGCTGACGCTGGTGGCCACTTTTTCCTCGCGCACAAGACGGCGATACAGCAGAGAGTTCTTGCGATTCGCCAACAGCGAAGTCAGCAGATCCAGCGCGTTTTCTTCATCGCTGCCAACCGCCGGAACATTCCACACTTTGTAAATGCGGGTCTGCGGCACCTGGTCAGTAATTTCAAGGCGCTTGTTGACTTGACTTGGCAGCTCCCAGTTTTTCAACTCCGGTGGCACGGAGGTGCTGGGGATACTGCCAAAGTACTGGCGGGCTTTTTTCATCGCCTCCTCGACCGTGATATCGCCAGTGATAACCAGGATCGCATTGGCAGGCTGGTAGTAATCCGAGAACCACTGTTTGACGTCTTCGAGGCTGGCATTATCCAGATCGTCCATGGAGCCGATGGTAGTCCATGAATAAGGGTGATCAGACGGAAAGGTATTGGCGGCAATCAGATCGAACGCCTGCCCATAGGGGGTGTTTTCCCCCTGGCGCTTTTCGTTCTTGACCACACCCCGCTGCTCATCGAGTTTTTCCTGACTGATGGCGCCCTTGAAATGCCCCATGCGGTCGGACTCCATCCACAGCGCCATATCCAGCGCGCCCTTGGGGACGGTTTCAAAATAATTGGTACGGTCGTTATTGGTGGTGCCGTTCATATCGGTGGCACCGGAGCGCTGGAAAGGCTCGAAGTATTCGCCAGGGAAATTTTCCGAACCGTTGAACATCAGGTGCTCAAACAGATGGGCAAACCCGGTTTTGCCGCGGGTCTCGTCCTTGGAACCTACCTTGTACCAGATATTGATCGCCACTACCGGCGCCTTGTGGTCCTCGTGCACGATAACGGTGAGCCCGTTGTCGAGCGTTTCCTTGTGGAATGGCAGTTCGATTTTCGGCGGCGCCACAAACGCCGCATTGCCACTGGCCGCAGCCTTGCTGCTCGCCGCCGCCTCCTTGTCGACGCTCAGCGCCTTGTGCACGCTTTCCTTCGCACCCGCTGTGTCCTGGTGCCGGTCGCAACCGACCACAGCGGTCAGAAGTACTATCGTAAGCAGGTGAGCGGGCCATGATGCGTGTCGCATGTTCATTGTCATTTATCCTGAATGCCTCGGTAAGTCCTGGAAAATGTGATCGACGTCGCGCAGAGACGGAAATATCTTCTCTGACTGAACAATTACCGAGGAGGTTCCCCGGGCGCGAATACCGGTGAATAGTGCAAGCGGATAAAAGTGTAGGCGAAAAAGCGGGCGCCGTAGCGCCCGAAGTTACTTCACAGAGGGACGATGACGTCGTCAGGGAGACGGGTGTAAATAGCAGTCAGAATGCGCGCTAACGCCACACTACGCGGCTGCGGAATCGGCTTTGTTGAGCGCGTCTTTATGGCCAAAACGCTCCTCGGCGATACGATCGGCCACATGCGCGGTGGTTTCACCGGATTCGTCGGCGCGCTGGAAAACTTCTCGCATGGTCGCGCCAATGGTCTCGATATGGGCTTTTACCTGCTCGGCGTTGTATTCGCCCTGCTCCTGACCAAGCTGCTGGTAGTAGACGTCAATGATGCCACCGGCGTTGATCACATAGTCCGGCGCATACAGAATGCCCTTCTCTTTCAGCACCTGCGCGTGGCGCTCTTCTGCCAGCTGGTTGTTGGCGGCGCCAGCGATGGCACCTACCCTCAAACGGCTGATGGTGTTGTCGTTGAGAATGGCACCCATTGCACAGGGAGCGAACAGGTCTACGTCCAGATCGAAGATTTCGTCGGCGCCCACAGCGGTCGCACCCAGCTCATCCACCGCACGGTCAATGTTGTCCTGGAAAATATCGGTGACGTAGATCTCAGCGCCAGCTTCTTTCAGTAGTTTGGCCAGGCGGAAACCTACATTGCCCACGCCCTGAATGGCGACCTTGAGGCCGGCCAGATCCGTGCGCCCCCAACGATGCGCAGCCGCGGCCTTGAGGCCCACAAAAACGCCATAAGCGGTGGACGGTGAGGGATCGCCGCCGTGTTCCTGACCGGCAATAACTCCGGAGACGAACTTGCTGCGCTCAGCAATGATCTGCATATCCGCCACGCTGGTGCCGGAATCTTCCGCCGTTATATAACGGCCGCCAAGCGTATTGAGGAAATCGCCCATGGCGCGCAGCAGTTCCGGCGTCTTCTGCTTGCGCGGATCACCGATAATCACGGACTTGCCGCCGCCCAGCTTCAGTCCGGCCATAGCGGACTTGTAGGTCATACCGCGCGAAAGGCGCAGCACGTCATTCAATGCTTCGGAATCATCGGCATAGGGCCACATGCGGCAGCCGCCGAGGGCCGGGCCCAGATTGGTGTTGTGGACCGCGATAATCGCTTTCAACCCGCTTTTGGCATCGTGGTAAAACGCCACTTCTTCGTGATTATCGTATGCGGGGTGGGAAAATATGCTCATTTCATTCCTCTCCGGAGGCCGGTTTTACAACGGCGCCAGACTCGACCGATTTTGTCGGCTCTGTCCGCAACCGCGCATTATTCTGGGTCCCTAAGAATATAGCCTCAGGCACCGTATGGGCATTGCGATCTTTGCGCATTTAGACCATTAGGTATCAACCTCATCCCCCACATCGACATTTTTTAGGATAAACCAACCTTGCGAAATAGCAGGCGTCCCGCAGTCACCTGGCCTGCAGGCATTGTGTCGCCTACTCAGCTGGCCTGTAATCGTCCGTCTGGTAGAATCCGCGCCCAACAAAACCTTGCTCTGCGCAGAGAACCCCCGAGAAACCACCAGAGAAGTCTCCATGCTGAACGCCGACGCCCTCAAGCAGCTGACACAGCTGAAAACCGAAATCCGCTCCTCCAAGGAATTTGCCGAGGGGCGAGTGCGAGGCAGCAGCGGCAAATTTGGGTTCATTGTTCTTGACGATGGCCGCGAGGCATTCCTGCCGCCGGCAGAGATGGACCGGGTTTTCCCCGGCGACCGGGTGCGCGTAAGCCTGACAGAAGAGGAGCAGGGAAAACTCACGGCCGAACTGGACCAACTGATCGAATCGAACCTCTCGTATTTGGTGGGCCAGTACATCCAGCGCGGGCAGGGCCATTTCATCCAGCCCAGCGAACAAGGCCTGTCACGCTGGATCTTTCTGCCACCCAAGGCCCGCGGCAAGGCACAGCCGGGTGAGTTCATCGCCTGCTCTATCGCCCGCCACCCTTTCAAGGACGGCAAGTCCCAGGCAAAGGTGGAGAGTGTGATCGGCAAGCCGGATATGGCCGGTATCGAGCATGCATTCATCGTCGCCCAGCACCGCCTGCCGAACCAGTTCAGTGAAGCCGCCCTCGCACAGGCCGCGTCCATTCCGGCAATACTGGAAACGCTGTGCGCAGAGCGCCAGGACCTTTCGGAACTGGGCTTTGTTACCATCGACGCCGAAACCACGCGGGATATGGACGACGCCCTCGCGGTCACTGCCGCCGAGAACGGCTGGAACCTACACATCGCTGTGGCTGACCCTTCGAGCCTGATTGAGCCCGGCTCGCCTCTCGACAAGGAAGCGCGCCAGCGCGCCAACAGCGTTTACCTGACCGGTGAAACCCTGCCGATGCTGCCAGCGAGCCTGTGCGAAAACAGCTTCTCACTGCTGGCGGGCGAGCTGCGTCCGGCACTGGTACTGCATATCGCGGTCGGTGCGGATGGTGCTCTGAATGGCTTTGAGTATGAATTTGCCGCCATCCGCTCCCGGCACAAACTGAGCTACAACCAGGTGGCGCGCTTCATTGAGGGCGACGACAACGCGGTACCCGCCGACCAATACCAGAGCCTGCGCCTGCTCGACAGCCTGAGCAAGGCCCGCGCCAGCTACCGCGCTGGCCACTCCCTGATGATGGAAGACCGTCCCGACTACGAGCTGGTATTGAACGAGCAGCGCAAGATTGAGCGCATCGAAAAGCAGGAGCGCACCGCCGCGCAACGGATGGTGGAAGAAGCCATGCTTGCGGCCAACATCTGCGCCGGTGAGAAGCTTGCGGAAATCGGTACCGGCTGTTTCTCCATTCACTTGGGCTTCCGCGACGAACGGATGGCCGAAATACGTGCGCTGTTAAAAGACGTGCTGCCGGCATATGCGGAGCAGGATCTGCACCAACTGGAGGTGTACCTGCAACTGGTTAAGGAGCTCGAAAGCAGCGAAGACGCGGAAATGAAAAATGTGCTCGCCGTGCTGAAGCGCATGCTGCGTCCCGGTGAGCTGTCCAACAAGGCAGCGCCGCACCTGGGGCTCGGCCTCGCGCATTACGCTACCGTCACCTCCCCTATCCGCAAGTTCAACGACCTGCACAACCACCGCGCTCTGCGTGCCGCCCAGGCCGGCGGCGAGCTTCCGTCACTCAACGACGAACAGGGCGAAGCTCTTCAACAGACTGTGGCCACTGGCCGACAGGCGGATCGCGCACTGCAACAATGGCTCTACTGCCAGTACCTGGAAAGCAAGGTGGGCGAAGAATTTACCGGTAAGATCACCCTGGTAAACGGGGCCGGTATCGGTGTACGCCTGGAAGAGAATGGCATCAACGGATTTGTTCGTTTCAATGGCAAAAAGAATCCGTTCGAGTTTGATGGCAAGCGCCTGCGGATTTCCCGCGGCGAAGAACGCTTCCAGCTGGACCAGGAAGTACCAGTCAAAGTGAGCGCGGTGGATACCGACAAGCGCCGGGTTGCCCTGGAGCTGGTGGTAAATACCCCGGAGGAACAGGCGGATTCCCTCCCGGCGCAGAGCAAAGACACAGCCAGCTGATCCCCGGTACCGTCTCCAATACTCAATTCCAGCCGCGGCGCCACAAGCGCCGCGGCCTTTTTCGGCCCACCCGGATTGCGGTCTATACCCCCGGGCCCAAATACAAGGAAATTCCATGGTAAGCATCGCCGCGCTCAACCCCACCCCTCTGTGGAAGCATTTCGCCAAACTGTGCGAAATCCCACGCCCATCCAAACACGAAGACAAGGTGGTGGCGTATATCGTCGAATTCGCCCAAAGCCGCGGCCTCGATGTGAAGCTGGATCAGATTGGCAACGTCATCATCAAGAAACCGGCTACCCCGGGAATGGAAGAGCGCAAAACGCTGGCCATGCAGAGCCATGTGGATATGGTGCCGCAGAAGAACGCCGACACCGAGCACGACTTCCTCACCGATTCCATTAAGCCTTATATCGATGGCGAATGGGTGACCGCAGAGGGCACCACCCTCGGCGCAGACAATGGCATTGGTGTAGCCGCGATCCTTGCCCTGCTGGAATCCACCGACATTCCGCACCCCGCGCTGGAAGCTCTTCTGACCATCGACGAGGAAGCGGGCATGACCGGTGCCAAGCATCTGCAGCCGGGCCACTTCGAAGCGGAACTGCTGCTGAACCTTGACACTGAAGATGAGGGAGAGCTCTACGTGGGCTGCGCCGGCGGTGTGGATGTAAATGTGTCCCTGCCCTACTCCGCGGAACCAACACCCGCTGGATACCAGGCATTCAAACTGAGCGTGCGCGGCCTGCGCGGCGGCCACTCCGGACTGGATATCGATAAGGGACGGGGCAATGCCAACAAGATCGCCAACCGTATGATCGACAGCGGCCTGACGCAAATTGCCGAGTTGCGTATCGCCAGCCTCGATGGCGGTAGCCTGCGCAATGCCATTCCGAGGGAATCGTTCAGTGTTATTGCCGTCCCGGCAGAAAAAGTCGCCCAACTGCAGGACGTCGTACAGGCGGTGGCGGCGGTCATCAAGGCGGAGCTGGACAACGAAGCCAAACTGGATATTACTCTGGAACAGTGTGATGTCCCGGCAACGGTCATGGACACGCAATCCCAACAAAAGCTGATCCGCGCCATCCGCTGCTGTCCCAATGGTGTGGAGCGCATGAGCACCGCACTTGAGGGCATCGCCGACACCTCCAACAACCTCGCCCGGATCGTTACCGAAACGGAAAATGGCAACAGCCGCGTGCGCATCCAGTGTCTGGTACGCAGCCTCTCCGACAGTGCACGCGATGAACACGGTCTCAACGTGGCCGCCGCCTTCCAGCTCGCCGGCGCCGAGGCCAGCCTCGACAACGCCTACCCGGGTTGGACACCAAATATGCAGTCCCCGCTACTGGCTCTGATGAAAGAGGTCTACCGCGGGATGGAAGGCCGGGAGCCGGACGTTAAAGTGATCCACGCCGGACTCGAATGCGGCCTGCTGGCCAAACCCTACCCCCATTGGGATATGGTCTCCTTCGGCCCCACCATCCGTCGTGCGCACTCACCGGAAGAACGGGTGCATATCCAGAGCGTGGCGAATTTCTGGGCCTATTTTATCAAGGTCGTTGCGGCCATTCCCCGCCGCTGATTCACCTTTGCTGTTTTTCCCCAAAAGGCCCGGCAGACTCACCGGGCCTTTTTGTAATTGGCGGGCAATCGGGTGAAAATGCGCGAAACCTGACAGGAACGTTGGAAATGACCCCTGCCGTCAATAGCGCCATCAAAGCAAAAATCACCTTCCAGCTCCACGAATATACCCACGATCCTGCAGCCGAATCCTACGGGCTGGAAGCCGCGGAGAAGCTCGGACTGCCTCCGGAGAGGGTTTTCAAAACACTGGTGGTCGCGCTGGATGGAAAGTCCCTCGCCGTGGCGATATTGCCAGTGGAATGCCAGCTCAATATGAAGCTGATAGCCCGGGCCGCCGGCGCAAAGAAAGCCGCCATGGCGGATAAAAACGAGGTAGTGCGTTCATCCGGCTATGTGCTCGGGGGCGTAAGCCCGCTGGGACAGAAAAAACTTCTACCGACCTTTCTGCACAACTCGGCGGAAACTGCGCCCACCATTTTCGTCAGCGCCGGTCGACGGGGGCTGGAAATTGAGTTGGCACCACAGGATCTGCTACGTCTCACCCGAGGCCAGTTTGCGCCGTTGGCAGTCTGAATTCGACGATACATAAATTTGCAAGGAGTGATCCATGGCCCACTACGAATGGCTGCTTTTTGACCTGGACGGCACACTGAGTGACCCGGCCGAGGGCTTCATCAACTCCATGAACCACGCGCTCGAATTCCACGATTTTACCCCACGCCCCGCCAGCGAGCTTACGCTCCACATTGGCCCGCCGCTGGAGCAGACCATGGCCCACCTGATAGGTAGCAGCGACGAGAAGCTTATCCGCGCTATGGTGGACAAGTACCGCGAGCGCTATGGTGAGAGCGGATATGCAGAGAACACACTCTACCCCGGCATCACCGAGATGCTGGAAAAACTGAGCCGCAACGACAGTATTCGCCTCGCGGTCTGCACCTCCAAGCGCGCGGATTTTGCCACGCGGATTCTTAAACAGTTCAACCTTCACCACTATTTCGAGTTTGTTAGCGGTGGCGATGTGGGAATTGCCAAATGGCAGCAACTGGAAAAGCTTTTAGCGGAGCGACGTATTACCTCCCGCACGCTTATGATCGGAGACCGCCACTTTGATTTGAGTGCGGCACATAAAAACAAGCTCCACGCCGCCGGAGTACTATGGGGGTATGGCTCGCGCTTAGAACTGCAGGAGCACAAGCCCACGTACCTATTCGAGCGGCCGGGCCAGATTGATGAAACTTTCACTTAAGAAGTGAATCACACAATCGTGTTGTACATCAGAAAATAAAAATCTGTATATGAAGGTATAACTATGAAATATGCTTCCTTTCTGTCCTGCGCTCTTGGCTCCTTGCTTCTCTCTGGTTGTGGCACTGTCACCACGCTTACAAGTACAGATCAGGAGATCGCGACGAATCTCAACAAGCAGAAATCCTCATGCATCAGTATGCCGCGGGTATACAGCGGCGTTGCTTACAATATGTGCAAACTGAACTCGAACGGCAGTTCCATTTACTTCACTCCACTGGTTGGGGTGTATCTGATCGACAGTGTCTTCTCCGCGGCCACCGATACCGTTGCTCTGCCCTACACCATTTACACACAAAGCCAGCAAGGCAATCTGGACATCTAGCAAACAGAGAACACGCGGCCGCCCCGGGCGAGATCGAATTGCCAGTCTCGATTTTGACTGGCTCCACTTCCGCATACATTGGATAATGCGCGGCCGCTTTGACGATCCCGATAAATCTGACAACAAACGGCCTGCTGTATGTGGTTTAAAAACCTGCGCGTCTACCGCCTCACCCGCGAATTCAACCTCTCCGCCGAACAGCTGAACGAGCTGCTCGAACCCACTACCTTCACGCCGTGTGGAAGCCAGGATATGGCCCGCTATGGCTGGGTGGCACCGCTTGGGCGCCACGGCAGCGAACTGGTACACGCCGCCAACGGCTATCTGATGGTATGTGCGAAGAAGCAGGAGAAAGTAATCCCCGCTGCCGTGGTGAATGAAAAAGTCGAGGAACTGGCACAGGCCATCGCCGACAAAGAGGCCCGCAGTGTGGGGCGCAAGGAGCGGCAGAATCTGAAAGACGAAGTGCTGTTGGAAATGCGCCCCAAGGCCTTCGCCCGCTCGCGCCTGCAATTTGCCTATATCGACCCCAAAGATGGCTGGATAGTTGTAAACGCCTCTTCCGCCAAGGCCGCAGAAGAGCTGCTGGAAAACCTGCGCGAAGCCATCAGCAGCCTGTCCGTGGTACCTCTTGCCGCAAAAAATATTCCCCAACAATCCATGACCCACTGGCTCTCCGCACCGGAAGCCCCAACCAATTTTGAATTCGGCAACGAGTGTGAGCTGCGCGACCCTCAGGAATCCGGCAGCGTAATCCGCTGCAAGAACCAGGACCTGTGCGCAGAGGAAATCCACAACCACCTGGTGGCCGGCATGCAGGTGCACAAACTCGGACTTGTCTGGCGCGATGGTGTAGAGCTGATGGTGGACGACCAGCTCGCGATCAAGCGCCTCAAATTCAGTGATGCGGTCACCGAGAAAGCCGACAACGTGGATGCCGACAGCGCCGCGCAACGGTTTGATATTGAATTTTCGGTGATGACCCTGGAAATTTCTGCGCTGCTGAAAGACCTGTTACAGGCCTTCGGTGGTGTGAATACCGACACCGCCAGCGTCGACGAGATTGTCGCCCGCGCAACCCAGAGTGAGCGCGACCGGCAACTGGCAGAGGAAGTCGAGGAAGTCTGACCGAGAAGTTTCCCCGCTATCAACGGACGTGGTTTCAGACCAATCCCAAACTAAGCTGGTGCGGGTCAGTAGCAGAGTAGTTTCGGGATTGGCCCATGAAACAGAATCGCCATAACACTGTCCGCACGATGACCGCGTCAACGCTGGTTGCCCTCGCCACGCTCGGTGGTATTTTTACCGGCACTGGCTGCGCCAGCCCGGATACACAGCACACCGCATCCGCAGCCTTAGGCCCTTATCAGACATTTGGTTTTGGCCCCATCACCGGCAGTAACGGCCGCGCCATATCCCTGGCACAGGATGAGGTTTCCCGGCAGCTGATGGCTCGCGGCCTGATGCCAAGCAGTAACCCCGACCTGTTGGTGAATGTGCAGGTGCGCGCAAATCCTGCGGTCCGCATGCCGGGAACCACATATCTCGGCCGGGCCCACGCCAACATCAACCACACCACTGACGGGCACCTCACCATCGACCTGAAGGATGTGCGCCAGAATCACCTGGTGTGGCGCGGGCATACTTCACACCCCATTACCAGGCAGGTGCTGGACAACCCGCAACGGTCCATGGACCGGGCGGTAGTGGAGGCATTCCGCAGTTTTCCTCCCCACACGCGTTGAGTGTTGTGTTGCCAATGAAAAATGGCCGCGTTTGCGGCCATTTCTACTAAGCGTTTTTCCCTTCAGACTTTCTTCACCGGCCGACCGGGCTCACCCCACAGTACGTGGTACTTTTCCTGCTCCGGCCGATCCACCCGCGAAAAGGTGTGTGCGCCAAAGAAATCCCGCTGCGCCTGCAGCAGGTTGGCGGGCAGGGATTCGCGGCGGAAAGCGTCGTAGTAGCTCAGCGCCGAAGACAGCGCCGGCACCGGAATACCGCCGAGAGAGGCATCGGCCACCGCACGGCGCCAGTTGCCCTGGTGATTGGCAATCTGCTCGATAAAAAATTCATCCAGCAGCAGGTTGGAGAGTTTCACATCCCGCTCATAGGCATCACTGATGGATTGCAGGAATACAGCGCGGATAATACAGCCGGCGCGCCAGATCCGTGCGATTTCAGCGAAATTCAGCTCCCAGCCCTGTTCGCGGGCCGCGAGTTTCATCAAATCGAAGCCCTGGGCATACACACAGATTTTTGCGCAATAGAGCGCATCGTGCAGCTGCGCGATGATTTCGTCGCGCTCGCCTTTCGCCACTGGCGCCACGTCCGGTCCCACCAGCTTTTTCGCCGCACGGGTGCGCAGCACCTTGCGAGTGGAGAGCGCGCGGGCGAAAACCGCTTCGGCAATACTCGGCGCCGGGCAACCCAGCTTCAGGGCGTCCACCGCGGTCCACAGACCGGTGCCTTTCTGGCCAGCGCGGTCGAGAATCATATCTACCAGAGGTTTGCCGGTGACGGAATCGGGGGTATCCAGCACTTCTGCACTGATATCGATCAGGTAGCTGTTGAGCACTCCCTTGTTCCACTCCCGGAAGACGGCAGCGATCTCCCCCGGGGTCATTTCCAGAGCACTGCGCATCACGTCGTACACCTCGCAGATCATCTGCATATCGGCGTACTCGATACCGTTGTGTACCATTTTTACGAAATGACCGGAACCGATAGGGCCGATGTAGGCCGCGCAGGGCTCGCCTTCGGTGACCGGATTGCCCGGTTCGAAGCGTTCAATGGGCTGGCCGCTGGCAGGGTCCACCTTGGCGGCAATGGCATGCCACACTGGCTCGATTCGCGCCCAGGCGTAGCGATCGCCACTTGGCATCAGCGATGGCCCAAAGCGGGCACCCACCTCACCACCGGAAACCGCAGTAGTGAAGAAAATCAGTTTGCCCTCATAGCGTTTGGCGCGCTTGACCGAGTCCGTCCACAGGCTATTGCCGGTATCGATCACGATATCGTCGGCTTGCAGCCCCGCGTCCAGCAGCTTATTGCACACGTCGTCTACCGGTGCCCCTGCGGGCACGGAAAGGACCACCAGATGCGGGGCTTTCACCCGTGCGAGCAGCTCTGTGTAGGAGTTGCAGACCTCCACCCGCGGCGGCTGGTCGCCGCGCTCCAGGGCGTCCTGCGCTTTCAGGGCTTCCAGGCGACTGTGATCCAGGTCAAACGCACACACACGGTATCCGTTGTCGACGAGATTGAGAATGAGGTTTTTCCCCATGACGCCCGCGCCAATAAAACCGATATCGCAGCGTGAATCCGACATGAATTTCTCCAGAATTTGGGTACAGCTTGAAGCGCGCGGAGTATAGCAATCGACAGCGCCGACCGGGAGCTGAAACTAGACAGTCACGGCAAATATGACCGGGGATTTCCCCTTGCGCCACGGTGCCATTACGCTCCCGGAACAACCCGTGTCCATCCACTTTCGGCCCAAGGCGACTGCCCGTGACCATACAAGTTGTACCGGCCAGTGAGTTTTCCGCCCCCAGGAACCGCGCGGTGATCATCCAGCTGCCAGCTCGGACCATTGTAGTCACTCTGGAGAAGCCCGAGTGGTTTGTGGAAACATTGAAGCCGCTCGCGGAGACTCAGATCAGTTGACCACTGCACATCCCTCATTCTCGGGAAATTTCCCGGCTTCCACTTCATGTTTGGCTGTGCGGGGCTGCTGCTCGGCACCCGCAACATGAGCGAGCCTAACCAGCTTGGGGCCGCGAATTTTGATGTCGGAATTATTGCAGGTACCAGAAGTATTAATCCGATTCTATCCACCCTGCTGCCGAGTAAAGATGACGGTAAGGTCTCGGTTTCGCGCACGCGCCTCGCGGGCATGAACGATCAACTGGAGATGCCGGTGACACACGTTTTCATGATGAAAAACCAGACCGTCATCGACCAAGTCATCCACTATCTCCGGCCCGGACAATTTCAGCGCGAAACCGGGCACACCACAGACGACTGATTCTCGCCCCCCGAAACTACACTGGTTGCCCGGTTCCAACAGTTTTTCAGGGCATCCAGTGCAGATATCACGATGGCTTCTACTTTTTCTATGGCTGCTGTTCCAGCCAAATGGGTCATTCGCCGCCGGAGCAGGCTCACCCGGCGCGGTCCAGCAGGAAAAAGTTGAGCTCCGCAACACCCCTCTCAAGCCCGGTGAGGCAACCTCATCACGCAGTCAGACCGCACATATCACCGCCAGAATCAATGGCCATCAGTCCATTGAATACCTGATCGATGCCAGAACCGGCCAATCGCTGGAGCTGGATATACAGAGTTCTAACAGCCAGGCCAGCTATCATGTCACTGCACCGGCAGCGCCGCGCGCATTGCACAAGGGACGCGGCCACCACTCGCACTTTATCGCCACTCTTCCCCGCGACGGTACCTACCGGGTATTGATTTACCTGATGCACAACGCCGCTCAGGATGGAGAGAGCGCGGACTTCGCGCTGAATATCCGGCTGCGCAACCCAGGTTAACTCCAATCCCATTATGCTGATCAAGATGCAGGAAAATGAACCGCGGAGTACTGAAACGGATAAGGAGCAAACCGTTTCCGCGGACTACAGCGCGGCAATTGACCAGGTCGACAGTTGGGTGGACGGCGCCATCCGGTTGCTGCCCAACTTCACCGTCGCATTGGTGGTATTGCTATTCGCCCTTTTAGTCGGAAGTGTTCTAAGTTTTCTGATCCGCCGGCAACTCAAACGCCGGTCCCGGGACAACCTTGGCGACGTACTCGGCAGCCTGGTCAAATGGTGCTTAGTACTGGTGGGATTCCTGCTCGCCGCGACCATTGTCATGCCAAGTCTCAAGCCTGGAGACCTCATTGCCGGGCTGGGTGTCGGTTCCGTCGCCATCGGTTTTGCCTTCAAAGACATCCTGCAAAACTGGCTGGCGGGCCTTTTGATTCTCGTGCGCCAGCCGTTTGCCATAGGTGACCAGATCAAAGTCGCCGAATTCGAGGGCACCGTGCACCGTATCGAAACCCGCGCGACGCTGATCGACACTTATGACGGCGAGCGAGTGGTCGTACCGAATAGCGACATTTATACCAATGCAATCGTCGTGAAAACGGCCCATACCAGACGTCGCAGTGAGTATGAAATCGGCATCGGCTACAGCGATGACATCGGTCAGGCCTGCGAAGTGATCCGCAATACCCTGGCAGACGTCGAAGGCGTCCTGCATGAACCGGCGCCGGAAGCCCTGCCCTGGGATTTGTCAGCCAGTTGGGTGTCCATCAGTATGCGCTGGTGGACAAACAGCGCAAAATCAGACGTGACCCACGTCCGTGCCCAGGTGATTCAGGCGGTGAAAGAAGCCTTGGATGAAGCAGGTATCGACATGCCATTCGAGACACAGGTCCACCTCTTCCACGATCAGACCGATGAATCCGATGGCGAGCGCGGAGTCCAGCGGGAGGGCTGGCCTGCGAACCGGGCGGAAAAACCGCCGCGTCCACGCTGGAAAGCCAGTGAGGAACAGAGGGCCGCTGGGCAGGGTACGTCTGGGCAGAGCAGGAATCGGGGATCCGGGAAATCCGCAGATGGAAATGAATGAACCCACCGGCCGGTGGGTTCTGTAACAGTCACACCCGAGCCGTCGCTCAGCCGATCTTGCGGATACCCACAGCTTCGCGGAGCTTCGCCAGGAACGGACGGGAATATTCGCGGGCCTTGTGCGCACCCTTTTCCAGTTCCACCTCGATCTGCGCCGGATTGGCCAACAGTTCGTTGTAGCGCTCGCGGGCCTCACCGATCTGGCCATTGATCAACTCGAACAACTGCTTCTTGGCCTCACCCCAGGCGATGCCCTCTTCGAAGGCCTTGCGCATTTCCGCGGTCTGCTCCGACGCGGCAAAGGCCTGCCAGATCTGGAACACGGTAGAGGTATCCGGGTCTTTCGGCTCCCCGGGCTCCAGCAGGTTGGTTTTGATCTTGTTAATGTGCTTTTTCAGCTGTTTTTCCGGCAGGAACAACGGGATGGTGTTGCCGTAACTTTTGCTCATCTTACGGCCATCAAGACCCTGTAATACCGAGACATTCTCATCCACCACCGCTTCCGGCAGCACAAAATGCTCGCCGTAGTGATGGTTGAAACGGGCTCCGATATCCCGTGCCATTTCAATATGCTGGATCTGGTCCTTGCCTACCGGCACCTTGTTGGCATTGAACATCAGGATGTCGGCGGCCATCAGGATCGGGTAGCTGTACAGGCCCATAGTGATGCCAAAATCGGAGTCCTGGCCATCGTCGCGGTTGCTGTCTACTGCCGCTTTGTAGGCATGGGCGCGATTCATCAACCCTTTGGCGGTCTGGCAAGTGAGCAGCCAGGTCAGTTCGGGGATCTCGGTAATATCCGACTGGCGGTAGAAGACTACGTTATCGGTATTCAGCCCCAACGCCAGCCAGGTGGCGGCGATCTCAAGGGTGGACTGATGCACCTGTTCCGGGTCCTGACATTTGATCAGCGCGTGGTAATCCGCCAGGAAATAGAAAGACTGATTGCTCTCCTCCTGACTGGCGGCAATGGCCGGGCGAATGGCGCCCACATAGTTGCCCAGGTGAGGGGTTCCGGTGGTGGTAATGCCGGTGAGTACGCGCTGCTTGCTCATAAATCCTTGCTGTTCCGTTCTTCTGAGTTGCTGTCGGAGAATGCACGGCGGAATGATACCTGTTTCCCGCACGAGGGGGTACGCTCAGTCCACGCGCGCGCCAGCCCCGGCACACTGCTCCAGCAGCTGGCGATATTCCCCTTGCAGGGCATTCCAGCTCAATCCGGAAACATCCGGCACACGTAGAGCAACACCGCGTTGAACAGCCAGAGCACATCGCTCCATCACATTGGCGAGATTTGCCGCGCTCAATGCGACATCTCCGCTATAGCGCCAGCCGCCCGATCCAAACCACTCGGGATAGGCGAGATTATCCGGCACCAGCGGTACACACCCTGCCGCCACGGCCTCCAGCACAGCAAGCCCCTGAAAGTCATGTCGGGCAGTGGAAATAACCGCATGGCTTTGCCTCAGAATATTGCGGTAGTCAGAGAGGCTCTCCCGATAACCCCATACCCCCTGCGCACCAAGGTCTTTCAGCAGCTGGTGTAGATGGGTGAATTCCACTGGCTGCCGCCGAAACTGTTGCCCCACCACATGCAAGGTAAAGGGAATCTGCAAGCCTCCGAAAAGCTGCACCGCAGCCAGCAATATGTCCGGCCCCTTGTCGTACTCCCAGCGATGATTCCACACAAAAGTTGGTCGAGACGGCTTCGTCTGTGGTATCTGATACGCCGCGACCTCCAGCGGCACCGGCAATACGCGGGATTTCCCGGCGATTTCCTCACAGATACCTTTCGGCACCTGGTCCGGCAACCTCAACAGCAGCGTTTCGGCGCCGTCAAGCAGGGTCCTGCGGTTGTATTCGGAATTGAACAGCAACAGGTCGCCGCAAAGGGCCGTGTATATATTCAGAAGCTGCGGCTCGACACTCGCCACCGCATCTTTGCTGCGCGGATAGTCAAACTGGTTTTCGTGAAAATAGACCGCCGTGGGCACACTGGCAAGGGATGGCACCAGCCCTCGCAGGGAGGCGAGATCGGTCATTGAGGTAGTGACGATCAGATCCCAGGGCTGCTGCAGCAATGCGCGGGCTTCACCCCGCCCCCAACTGAGGCTGTTGCCGCGCACCCGCCAGCTGAAATAACGCGGTGGCAGGGTGAGCACCGTCCATTGCCATTCGGGAATCGCGGCCACGAGGCCGCGCCGCCAGCGCTTGTGACTGTCGGCATCGTAGGCGGAAAGCAGGAGCACTTTCACGGTTGCCGGCCTGAGGCGCGTATCGCAGGTCAGCTGAAATCGCGGATATTCGTCAGGCGCGCAAACAGGCTCGAAGTATCCCAGCGGCTGCCGCCGAGCGCTTGCACTTCACTGTAAAATTGATCCACCAACGCAGTCACCGGCAGCAAAGCGCCGTTGCGCTTGGCCTCATCGAGCACAATACCGAGGTCTTTGCGCATCCAGTCCACCGCAAAGCCGTGTTCGTACTCTCCAGCGAGCATGGTCTTATAGCGGTTTTCCATCTGCCAGCTCTGGGCCGCCCCCTTGGAGATCACTTCCACCACTTGCGCGGCGTCAAGCCCCGCGGCGCGGGCAAAATGCAGCCCTTCGGAGAGCCCCTGCACCACCCCGGCGATACAGATCTGATTAACCATCTTGCACAGTTGCCCACTACCCACCGGACCCAGCAAGTTGACGGCGCGAGCATAGCACTTGAGCAACGGTTTGACCCGCTGATAGACGCTCTCGTCGCCGCCGACCATGATAGTGAGCGCGCCGTTTTCCGCACCTGCCTGCCCACCGGAAACCGGTGCATCCAGAAATCCAATACCCTGCGCTGCCGCCGCAGCGGCGAGTTCACGTGCGACATTGGCCGACGCCGTGGTGTGATCCACGAACACACTGTCCTGGTCCATTCCGAGAAAAGCCCCATCCGGTCCGGTGGTGACCTGGCGCAAGTCGTCGTCGTTACCTACGCAGGCAAACACAAACTCGGCGCCACGCGCCGCTTCCGCCGGCGTCGCGAAAGCTTCACCGCGATAGGCTTCCAGCCATTTGTCGGCGCGGCTTGTGGTGCGGTTATAGACCCGCACCCGATACCCGGCATTGGAAAGATAACCCGCCATGGGATATCCCATTACGCCAAGCCCAATAAATGCCACTGTGGTTGTCATAAATACACCTCATGTCAGGCAGGCCCGCTTGCACCGGCACGCGCCTGCGTCCGATTGTTATGGAACCAGCTATTGCGCCAGTATCAGCCAGATCAGGGCGCCACCCAGCAGCAGGCGATAAATGGCAAAAGGCGCCATACCGATACGATTGATGAATTGCAGGAAAAAGTGAATACAGAGGTAGGCACTGATACCGGAAAGAATCACGCCAAGAACAATACTGTCCCAAGGCACCGACTCACTTTCCAGCAACTCCAGGGTAAGCAACAGTGCGCTGAGTGCAATAACGGGAATCGACATCAAAAAAGAAAAACGCGAGGCCGCCTCGCGATTCATCCCCAGCATCAGTCCGGCCGTCATGGTAATTCCAGAACGCGACGTGCCGGGAATCAATGCCAATGCCTGCGCAGCGCCAATCATCAGCGCCTTTTTCCAGTTCAGTTTACGAAGATCGTCCCTGCGCTTGCCGTGCACATCCGACCACCACAACAGCAGGCCGAACAGGATGGTGGTGGCCGCAATGACGGCGGAGGAACGCAAATGGGTTTCGATGAAATCTTTAAAGGCAAGGCCGGCAACCCCGGCGGGAATGGTTGCCAGCACAATCAGCCATGCCAATCGCCCCTCATCCGTAAACTGCCCCGTTCTAAAGCCACCCAGCCCATCGCAGATCAGTTGCCAGACTTCCTTGCGAAAATACAGTAACACGGCCATCAGTGAGCCGAAATGCACTGCCACATCGAATGCCAGCCCCTGGTCCGGCCACCCGAGAACCTGATTGGGAAGTATCAGGTGCGCTGAACTCGAGATTGGCAGGAACTCGGTAATGCCCTGGATTAACGCCAGAATGACAATGTGAAAAATATCCATAAATTCCGCTACTACTTGTCGGTCGCCTGTTCCGAGACGCGCTGTGAACGATTCGTGATTTGCTGAAGCTGTTTAATAGACAACGTCAGCGCTGACGGATGCGCGCGCGCTTTTTCCACGTCACCTCATTGCGCAGGTATGCGGGCTCAAGCTCTTCCGCACTGACCTGAATTCCCCGCTGCCAGAGTTCTGCCGCCAGCACCGCGATATCCTGTGCATGGATGGCCGATTCAGTGGACACAGCCAGCGGCTTCAGTGCTGCCAGCGCCGGATATTCCCAACCTGGCCCCACGGCATACAACGAGCAATTCGTGGAAGCGGTGTCGGCCGTTAGGAATCCAGCCGACTTCAATGACGAGACCACCTGTTCGGGGGTGGAAACAGCGTCGGCGAGCAGCGCATTTGCACCCTCTCCCGGCGGGTACAGCCCCCAGTACACTTCTTGCATTCGCGCATCCAGCGCCGCCAGCACCGGAGCGTCACCCCAATCCGGGTGTGACCGCCGCGCCCCCCGCGAAAGTGCTGCCAGGCTGGATACCGGCACCACCGGCTTGTCTGCGGCAAAAGCGAGCCCCTGTACACAGCTGATGGCAATCCGAAGGCCGGTGAAGGAGCCGGGCCCCTGACTCACCGCCAGCGCATCCACCTGCGTCAGGCTACTCTGCCCCTCTGCCAATACCGCCTCCACCATGGGCAGCAGACGGCGGGTATGATCCCGCTCCGCCCGGAAAAACTGCTCACAAATACGCCCATCGGCGTACAGAGCGGCGGAACAGGCACCGGAAGTGGTATCAATGGCCAGGATTTTCAAGGAAAGCGCCCCGCACTGGTATCACACAGACGAACCCGGCCCCCGGGAAAGGGGGCCAGAAGATGGGGGCGAATTGTGGCACGACCAGCGGCAAACGCAAACCGCGTAACGTTGCGCCTGAAGGCCTAATTTACAGGCAGAGCGGAGAACTGCTGGCGAATATAGCAAAACCCCGGCACTTGGCCGGGGTTCTCGGATCGGAAAAAGCTCAGGCAGACTTTGGCGGGCGGCCGCGACGGCCGGGTGCCTTTTTGGCTGGGCGCCCGCGAGCCGCGGACTTTTTCGGAGTGGTTTTAACCGCTTTGGTGGCTGCCTTCTTGGCAGCGGCCTTCTTCCTGGCGGGAGTCTTTTTCACGGCCGTTTTCTTAGCCGGGGATTTTTTGGCCGGAGTTTTCTTGGCCGCCGCTTTCCGAACGGCCTTTTTCTTACTCGCAACCTTTTTTGCCTTCCTGGCTTCGGCCTTGACCTTGGCAGTAGCCTTTTTCTCCAGCGCTTTGGCTTTCGCCGCCGCTTTCTTCGCCGCAGACTTCACTTTGGCGGTGGCTTTCTTTTCCGCCGCTTTTACTTTTTTGGCATCGGCCTTGGCGCGGGCCTTCTTCCAGCGGCTGGTGAACGCTTTTACCGCCTTATCGAGTTCTTTGTCTGCCTTGGCCGAAAGCTTTTCGGCCATATCCGAGACGGCTTTCTTCGCGGATTCCTCAGCGTGACGCACGGCATCCATGGCACTGGCCTTGGCCAGGCCAAGCTTGGCCTCAGCAAGCTTGACGCGCTGCTCCCTCAGCTTGGCATTGGCTGATGTCAGCGACTGCTTTGCGGCAGCGGAATTGCTTTTTTGCGCGCGCGCACGGGCTTTACCCACCCTGTCCAGTTGCGCATCCAGCGCCTTGGCTGCGGCATCCACCGCTTTCTGAGCTTTGGTTACGACCGGTGAAGCATTTACCGGTGATGTGGTTGCTTTGGCCCTGGCAGCCGGCTTTGCTTTCGCAACGCGTTTTGCTTTGGCAGCTTTCTTTGCGACTCGTGCCATCCCTTGTCTCCTCTTTCTCTGTAAAAGAAGTCACTCTGAACACAGATATGTGCCGGCCAGCCATAGAAAATGACACGGCTGTATCAAAGTTAATAAAAAAAAAGGCGTTTGCAAGAAATTAAGCAAAAAAACAACCAAAATTATTAAAAAATTTCCATTTTTTATGGTTCAACGGTGTTCAGAGGGTAAATTTCACCGTTGGGAAGTTGGAAACCCAATAAATATTACTGGGAAAATCCTGCAGGCATTCTCTCCCGCACGATCGCTTCAATGGCTGCCAGGTGATCCTCTCGCGCATTCAACGCCGGAATATATCGGTATTCACTACCACCGGCATCAATAAAGTTAGCGCGATTCTCTACCGCGATTTCTTCCAGGGTTTCCAGGCAGTCTGCAGAAAACGCCGGACAGATCACATCCACACTCGCCACACCCGCCTGCCCCCACTCTACAAGGGTTCGATCGGTGTACGGCTGCAACCATTCCGCCTTGCCAAATCGGGACTGAAACGTAATCTCCCATTGATCCCGGGGCAGCGCCAGTGCCGCAGCCAGCCGCTCAGCGGTGCCGCAGCATTGCTGATAGTAGGGATCCCCCTTGCGGATATTGGCTTTGGGAATACCGTGAAACGACATCAACAGTTTTTCTGCCGCACCGTATTTCTCCCTATGTTCACGTACCGAGTTAGCCAGCGCCTCAATATAGAGGGGATGGCTCCAGTAATCATGTACGACGGAGATATCCGGGACATTGCGTGAGGCGCGGATGATTTTCGCCACTTGATCGTAAATAGCGCCAGTGGTTGTGGCGGAATATTGCGGATACAAGGGTAAAACGACGAACCTGCTGGCACCCTGCTTTTGCAACCTGGCAACCGTATCGGCAAGGCTCGGGGCACCGTACGTCATAGCGTAAGCCACCAAACTGTTCTGCCCACCACTTTCCTGCGCACCCTCTCCCGGGAACCGGGGCTCTGCCGTGGCATCAAGACGCTGCTGCAGAAGCTCGACCTGACGCTGGGTATAAAAGGTAATGGGAGACCCCGTCACTGCTTCGCCATCGAGACCGCGATTCCAGATTTCCCTGTAGGCGGGAGCAATCCGCGCGGGTCTCAGTGGCAGCACAAACAGATTAAGGATCAACTGCCAGACTGGCCGGGGGATTTCCACTACCCGGGGATCAGAAAGGAAGTCCCGCAGAAACTGCCGTACCGCACGGGGTGTGGGTTCGGCGGGGGTACCAAGGTTCATCAGAATGATCGCGTGAGCCATGATCGTAAACACTCCAATGGGGTCAGCAGGCGGTCCCGGTTCTGCTCTAGAGAGGATAGGTCGTCTCTGCAGCGGGATTCCGCGCCTAATACGGGCCGCAGTATTCCAGAGTCCGGCGCAAAAGTATTTAGCCGTGCTGCAAACGGTCATATAGACAGGGGCAATGACAGGTCGCATCAATAAATGAAAAAGGCTCCAACAGGAGCCCTTTTCTATTTCTATCACTGCCGGCCGTTAGCGGCGACGGCTTCAGCTCAGTGCAGTGATTACTTTTTCGCGAATCTGATCCATGGAGCCAACCCCTTCTACTTTGCTGTACTTCGGGGCGGTCTCTGGCGCGCGCTGGCCCAGCTCACGATAGAAGCCTACCAACGGTTCGGTCTGCTCGTGGTAAACCGCAAGGCGCTTGCGCACGGTGTCTTCGCTGTCGTCACCACGCTGAACCAGTGCTTCGCCGGTCACATCGTCCACACCTTCGTTTTTGGGTGGGTTGTACACCAGGTGGTAGACGCGACCGGAACCTTCATGCACCCGGCGGCCGGAAAGACGCTTGACGATCTCCTCGTCATCTACAGCGATCTCCAGAACATGGTCGATAGCGACATCCGCATCCAGCAGTGCCTGAGCCTGGGGAATGGTGCGCGGGAAGCCATCGAACAGGAAGCCATTGGCGCAGTCCGCCTGGGCAATACGCTCTTTGACCAGCGCGATGATCAATTCATCACTTACCAGTTTGCCCGCAGCCATCACATCCTTGGCTTGCAGCCCCAAAGGAGTACCCGCCTTGACCGCAGCACGCAGCATGTCTCCGGTAGAAATCTGAGGAATTCCAAACTTCTCGGTGATGAACTGGGCCTGGGTGCCCTTTCCGGCGCCCGGTGCGCCCAGAAGTATGATTCGCATAATCAGATAATCTCCAGATCATACCGGGGGGCATTTTTACCCCCAGTGATAAAAAGAGCGCTACCTTACACTTTGCCCCAAGGCAGAACAAGTCCGTAAGTGGTCAGGCCGAATTCGGTAATTTTTTTACAGAAATCCAGTTTTTTTGGGGTCAATCCTTGCGGATTACACCCTGTTCGGTGCATGCGTACCACCGCCGGATTCAGGGGGTCATTGCATTTTTCGCCCTTTCCCAGAGCTGGTCCAACTCCTCGAGGGAGACATCCGAAGGCCGCTGATTGCGCTCCGCGAGCACCGTTTCCACGGCGCCGAAGCGCTGTTCGAATTTGCGATTGCACTGGCGCAATGCGGTTTCCGGATCGACACTCAGGTGCCGCGCGACATTGACACAGGAAAACAGAAGATCGCCCAGTTCTTCGCGGGCGTGTGCAGTGTCTCCGGAGGCGATGGCTTCGCGCAGCTCCCGCAACTCTTCCTCTACTTTTTCCAATACACCGTCGATTGCGGGCCAATCGAATCCCACCTGAGCCGCACGCTTTTGCAATTTCAGCGCGCGGGTCAGCGCCGGCAGGCCAGCAGCCACCCCGCCGAGTGTACCGGATTCACCCTTGGATTCGCGCTCCGCCGCTTTTATCGTTTCCCAGTTGGCCTTGACCTGCTGCTCGTCGATTGCCACGTTTTGATTGTCGCCGTAGAGGTCTCCCGAGGGAAACACATGGGGATGCCGGCGTACCAGTTTCCGCACCAGTGTGTCGACGATTCCGGGAAAATCAAAGTGCTGCCGCTCGCATCCCAGTTGAGCATAAAAGATCACCTGAAACAGCAGATCACCAAGCTCTTCCCGCAAATGCGCAAAATCTTCCCGTTCAATGGCTTCCGCCACCTCATAAGCCTCCTCAATTGTGGAAGGCACAATGGAGGCAAAGGTCTGCTTCAGGTCCCACGGACAACCGCTTTCCGGGTCGCGCAGCCGCGACATCAAGTATTGCAGGTCTTCTACGCTATAGCGCTGTTTCATCGGTTTCACCCGTTCGCTGTCCCCTGGCATGCCGCGTTCACCGGATTCAATGCAAAATCCGCCGCTTGGCGGATGCCACGTTGGGAAGTTGGTTGATGCGGTGCAACACGTGGCTCAGTTCTTCGAAATTGTGAATTTCCGCGGTAATCACCATATCCACCGTGTGCTTGTGCTTGTTCGAGCGGGTCTGCATGGCGGTGATATTGACCCGCTGACTGTCGAGCATGGTAGTGATATCCCGCAGCAGGCCGTGTCGATCGTAAGCCTCCACCATGATTTCCACAGAATAGACCTCGGTGGGTTTTTCGGCCCAACTGACCTGCAGGATACGCTCGGGTTCATCGGACTGCATGCGCAACATGTTCGCGCAGTCCTTGCGATGAATGGACACCCCGCGCCCGAGAGTGATGTAACCCATAATGTCGTCCCCCGGTACCGGATTACAGCAGCGGGCGATATGCGTCAGCAGATTGCCGACGCCGTCGATATAGACATCGGTCTGCCCTTCCCGGGCCACTGGCGCGGTAAGCGAGAGCACCGGTTCGCCCTGATCAACTTTCACCATGCGCTGGGCGGTATTCAGAACCTGACCCACGCCGATATCGCCGGCACCGACCGCGGCATACAGGTCGTCCAGGGAGTGCATGTTGAGTTTTTTCGCAAGCTTTTCGAAGTCGAAATCCGCAAGCGCCAGCTGTTTGAACTCGCTGTCGAGAATGGTGCGGCCCTCGGCCACATTCTGGTCCCGCGCCTGCATCTTGAACCAGTGGATGACTTTTGCCCGCGCGCGCGAGGTATTGATGTACCCCATGCTGCGGGAAATCCAGTCGCGGCTCGGCGCCTCCCGTTTGCCGGTGAGGATTTCCACCTGATTGGCCGTCTGCAGTTCATGGTTCAACGGTACAATACGGCCATCCACCTTTGCGCCACGACAACGGTGGCCGATTTCAGTGTGGATCTTGTAGGCGAAGTCCAGGGGCGTCGCCCCTTTGGGCAGATCCACCACGTGGCCATCGGGCGTGAACACATAGATACGGGTGTCCACATCGCTCGCCTGCAGATCCTCCTGCAGGGGGTTGCCGCCCACCTCTTCGTGCCAGTCGAGCACCTGGCGCAGCCACGCGATTTTCTGTTCATAGCCGTCCTGCCCGTCGAGCTGGCCGGATTTCTTATCGGTGCCCTTGTAGCGCCAGTGCGCGCATACCCCATACTCCGCCTCTTCGTGCATGGCGAAGGTGCGGATCTGTACTTCGAGCACCTTGCGGTCGGGACCGATCACTGCGGTGTGCAGCGAGCGATAGCCGTTGTCTTTGGGCGAGGCGATGTAATCGTCGAATTCATTGGGGATGTTGCGCCACAGGTTGTGCACGATACCCAGCACGGCATAGCAGTCCCGCACCGTGGGCACCAGGATGCGCACCGCACGGATGTCATAGACCTGCGAAAAGCCGATATTCTTGCGCCGCATCTTCCGCCAGATACTGTAGATGTGCTTGGCCCGGCCAAACACCTCCCCTTCGATATCCGCTTTCGCCAGTTCGCTGCGCAACAGTTGCAGCACATTGTCGATATAGTCCTGCCGCGCCAGACGCTTTTCATCCAGCAAGCGGGCGATCTGCATATAGTCGTCGGGTTCGAGGTAGCGGAAGGACAGATCCTCCAGCTCCCACTTGATGTGACCAATACCCAGGCGATGTGCCAGCGGTGCGTAGACGTCCGCCACTTCTCTCGCCACGCGGCGACGCTTGGCTTCGGGCGCGTTCTTGGCAGCGCGAATGGCACAGGTGCGCTCCGCCAGCTTGATCAGTGCCACGCGCACATCGTCCACCAGTGCCACCAACATGCGGCGGATATTTTCCGAATGCTCCTCTACCGCACCACTCTGGTTTTCGACCCCGGTATCGGCACTGCGGCTGCGAATAACCGCCATCTGCAGCACACCGCGGATCAGTTTGGCGATGGTCTCCCCCATCTCCTCTTCTACGACCTTGAGAGGCAGGCGCTTTTCCCGCACCGCGCGATAGAGCATGGCGGCACACAGGGCTTCGCCGTCAATCTGCAGGTCTGCGAGGATTTCGACCATTTCCAGGCCGGTGAGAAAACTGCTGGCACCCTCGGCCCAGATGTTTTCCGCATCGATGGCTTTCTGCTCCGCCTGCTCGCTCATTTCAATAGCATTGCGAAGTGTGACCAAGCTGCCACCGTCCAGTTTCGCAAGCGCCTGAATGTGACGCAGCCAAGTCTCCCGATCCAGGGTGCCGTCGGCCAGTCGCGGATATTTTTTTCTGACTTGTACCAATGTATTAACTCGCGGTCAGAACAATAGGATGGGTACGATCGCCACTATGCCCTGTATCAGGGCTGCTCTGCGTTGAACAGCCCGGACGACAGGTAGCGGTCTCCACGGTCACAGATGATCGCGACGATGGTGGCATTCTCCACTTCGGCGGAGATTCTCAGCGCACCCGCGACAGCACCTCCGGAGGAGACGCCGCAGAAAATCCCCTCTTCCCGCGCCAGCCTCCGGGTCATCGCCTCGGCTTCCCGTTGACTGATGTCCATCACCCGGTCGACCTCCTCTGGGACAAAAATTTTCGGCAGATATGCCAGAGGCCAGCGACGGATGCCGGGAATGGCCGAGCCCTCGGTGGGCTGCAGGCCGATAATCTGGATGCCCGGATTCTGCTGTTTCAGGTAGCGGCCGCATCCCATGATGGTGCCAGTGGTACCCATTGAAGAGACAAAATGGGTAATTTCGCCCCCGGTTTGACGCCAGATTTCGGGGCCGGTTGTTTCGATATGCGCCGTTGGGTTGTCGCTATTGGAGAACTGATCCAGTACCAATCCTTTGCCCTCTGCTTGCATTTGCAGTGCCAGATCCCGCGCGCCCTCCATGCCCTGCTCGGCGGTGACCAGTATCAGCTCGGCGCCGTAGGCGGTCATGGAGGCCTTGCGCTCTTCAGTGGCGCTGGCCGGCATGATCAGGATCAGACGATAGCCCTTGATGGCCGCGGCCATGGCCAAAGCGATGCCGGTATTGCCGCTGGTGGCCTCGATCAGGGTGTCGCCGGGGCGGATCTGGCCGCGGGCTTCCGCGCGGCTGATCATCGACAGGGCCGGACGGTCCTTCACCGAGCCCGCGGGGTTGTTGCCCTCGAGTTTGAGCAGGATGGTATTGGAGGTATCCCCCTGCAGTCGCTGCAAACGCACCAGGGGCGTGTTGCCTATGCAGTCGGCAATCGTCGGGTATTCCATAGTCAACTTCTGATCCATCGGCATATGCGGGCGCACATTCTACCCCCGCACCGCCGCTGCTGCGAATGCGCCTTGCCGGCTGCCAGCACAATTGCCGCCCGATGTCGCGAAATTGGGGTGGCATCTGCGGGCAGCAGGGGTAGAATCGGACAAAAATAACACAGTATTTTCACTGCCGTGGCCCCCGCTTCAAAGTCCCAAGCTACGCCTGAGGCGGTCGCCCATATCGGATCAATAATGGAACAAAACCCGCAACCCGGTCGCAGACACACGCGTGCCAGCCCGCGACGCACTCATGGCCGGCGCTTTTCCCTGCGCGCCATTCTGTTCCGTTACACCATGGCACCGGCACTGATCCTGTCGCTGCTGCTGGCACTGCTGTTTACCCTGCAGCAGATGCAGGACCGCCGCGACCTACTGCTCAGTCACGGTCGCGCCAGTGCCGAACAGCTGGTAGAGCTGATTCACCTGAGCGAGGGCCACCCGTTCGAGGAGCGCATTCAGTGGCTCGACAAAGGCCTGATGGCGTTGATGCTCGAGCGGGACATGATTCGCTCCGTACAGCTCTACCGCGCCGACCGCAACGAAGCGGGAGAGGAAAAATTCACCCTGCTCTCCAGCGTGGGGCCGCGCCCCCGCACCAGTTTCAGCGCCGACCAGCTGCGCGGCAAGCAAGCGCACGTGTACGAAGACCTGAACAGCCTGCAGGTGTTGCACCCGCTGCGCGGAGAAGACACCAACTGCTGGCTGACCATTGAGCTGCACCGCCCCTACTTTCTCGTCGGCACGTATCAGGTGGCGCTGGTCGGCCTCATCGGGCT
Organism: Microbulbifer harenosus; assembly: GCF_005771435.1. Lineage (GTDB taxonomy): Bacteria > Pseudomonadota > Gammaproteobacteria > Pseudomonadales > Cellvibrionaceae > Microbulbifer > Microbulbifer harenosus. Next base: position 78,318 of record NZ_VANI01000009.1, on the reverse strand, counting down.
GATCATCTGCACCCTGATCGCGCTGGTATGGGCAGTGGCACTCGCCGAGCGCGCCTCCAGAAGTCTCGAGCGCATCAAGGAAACCCTCCGCGCGGTGGGCCAGGGCAAGTTTGCCACCCGCGCGGCCGGCTCCCGCAACCTGGAACTTTCGCAACTGTCAGAAGAGATCAACCTGATGGCGGAAAATCTGGCGGAGTACCAGCGGGATTATCAGGACGGGCTACATCAGTCCATGGAGGACCTGCGCCAGTCGCTGGACGCCATGGAGGAACAGAACATTGAGCTGGAACTCGCGCGCAAGAAAGCATTGGAAAGCAGCCGGATCAAATCCACCTTTCTCGCCAATACCAGTCATGAAATCCGCACCCCACTGAACGGTATCATCGGTTTTACCAACCTCCTGCTGAAGACAGAGGTGGACCAGTTGCAGCAGGACTATCTGCAGACCATCCTGCGCTCTTCCGAGAGCCTGCTCACTACTATCAACGACATTCTGGATTTCTCCCGCATCGAATCCGGCAATCTGGTGCTGGACCACAGCCCTATGAACCTCGGGCAGGTGCTGGAAGAAACCTTGCAGATCCTCGCGCCCTTCGGTTACGAGCACAATCTGGAGCTGGTGCCATTCGTCGACCCGCAGCTCCCACCGTCGCAGATCGGCGACCCGCTGCGCATCAAACAGATTCTCACCAATCTGGTCAGCACCGCCATCCGCTGCTCGGAGAACGGCAGCATACCCGTGCGGATAGCCGTACAGAGTGGCAAGGAATCCGAACTGATGGTGCAAATCAGCATCGTTGACAACGGTGCCCGCTGCGATGAACAGGGGCGTCGCGAGCTGCGACAACTACTCAATTCCAGTCCGCTACAACAGCAGGTGACGAACAACGGCATGGGGCTCAGTACCGCCCGCAGCCTGGTGCAATCCATGGGCGGCGAACTCGGAATGGAGAGTAACGAGCAGGGTGGCAGCAGTTACTGGGTACAGCTGCCGCTGACCATAGACCGCAATCGCGCGGCAATCACCCGCGAGCAGTTCCCCGGTTGCCGGGTTCTGTTGGTCGACCCCAACCCCATGACGCGCCAGCAGATATACCAGCAACTCAGCCACTGGCAGGCCGAGGCGCAGGAACACTGCGACGGCCAGAACCTGGTGCCAGCGATTGAGCAAATGTGGCGACACGATGCCCTGCCGGATGCGCTGATTATCGACACGGCCATCGCCGCGGGCAATTTCGACGATTTCATTGCCACCGCTCAGCAGCTGGTGGACACCTATCAGTGTCGGGTGGTGGTCCAGGGTTCGCCGGTGGATCTGCGTCGCTGCTATGACGCGCTGCGCACCCGGGTATTGGCATTTCTCGGCAAACCGGTCAGTCGTGAGGGGCTGCTGAGAGCGCTCAAACGGGTAGTGCCACACCAGGCCCAGTCGCGACCACAAACCGGCGCATTTCCGGCGCTCCCGTGGCCATCGGCACCGCGGGTACTGGCGGTGGATGATCACGAGGCCAATCGCCTGCTGATGAGTGAGTTGTTGCGCGCACAGAATATCGAAGCGGTAGTCGCGGCGAGTGGGGCAGAAGCCCTGGCGCTGTGGCGGGAGCAGCACTTCGACATGATTTTCATGGATATTCAGATGCCCGGCATGGACGGCATCGCCACCACACGTAAGATCCGCGAGGAGGAGTCGGGCCGCCGCACACCCGTGATTGCCCTCACCGCCCATGTCGGCACCGAGGAAAAATCGCGGTTGCTAAGCGCCGGGCTCGACGACTACCTCAGCAAACCGGTGAGTGAAGTCCAGCTCACCCACACCGTAAAGCGCTGGATGGAAGTAAACGGGTCCGGCGAGGATATCGCCATCCCCCCTCTGGTCGCACCGCGCTTGGTAGATATCGGCGAGAGCCTGAATCTGGCCAATCAAGACCCAGGCCTCGCCCGCGACCTGCTGCGCATGCTGCTGAAAGGGCTGCATGAAGACGAACCGGAACTGACCCGGTTATTTGCCGAAAAAGACCACAAAGGCCTCTTTGAGCGGGTACACCGCCTCCACGGCGGGTGTTGTTACTGCGGCGTGTTGCGCTTGAGATCGGCCACCGGACAGCTGCAGGAAATGCTGCGCCCGGTCCAGGATCAGGCTCTGGTAGACACCGGTGAATTCGAAGGCGCCTATGAGCAGGTGCGACGGGAAATTCGCAGCCTGCGCGAATGGGCCACAGAACAGGATTTGGACGCGCTGTTCGGACTGGAAAGCGTCGGTGCGAAGGGCAGTAACGGTCGAGTGATTCGTGAGGGAGAGAACTCCCACTGAACGCCGGATCGCCCGACTATGACGCGCCGTACACCTGTCGGAATAATTCACGGCTCTTTAACGGTCGGCTCCCGAGTAGTGGGTCCAGGATCAGCCGACACAGACGCTTGGCTGCAACCAGCACTTCGGCCCGGTGCTCCAGCGTGCCAGCACCCTCCTCTACTCCATTTTCGTCGCCGGCAAACAGCCACGCACTGAGAATCAACAAGTGCGCACCGGAAAAGTCGTTGCCGCGCGGCACTGCGCCCGCAGGAAGATGGACTGGAGCAAACCCCTCTTCCATCGTCAAACGGTAGATCGACTCCGCGCGTATCGGCCCGTTGTCCAGAGGGCTGAAATCCAGCTCGGGGCAGCTACCCAGCGCCTGCAGCAGATGCAATTCAAAACATCGCAGGGGCCACTCCAGCACAGCGCCCTGCTCCCCTCGCTCTTCTCCTGTCAGGCGCGCCAATTGCGTCAGCAGTCGCTGGTAGGCGGAAAACACCAAGGGATGTGACTCCCCCTCGGGCAGTAAGCGCACCAGCAGCTCGTTCGCGTAGAGGCCGGCGTAAACTGCGCGCCCCTTTAACCACAGCGGCTGGCCGGCGCTTTCAACAGGACCGAGGGTTTTCAGATCGTGGCGTCCCAAAAGGGTCACCAGTAGGGGGGCGAATGGCTGCAGGGCGCGCTGGCGCCGCTGTTTGTCGCGGCGCGCGCCCTTGGCAATACAGGCAATGCGTCCATAGTCCGGGGTCAGCAACTCCAGGATCAGGCTCGTATCCCGGAACGGCCGCGAATGCAGGATGTAGGCCGGTTGCGGGGGCAGCTGCTGCACGGAGAGCGGGAACGGTTACTGCTTATCGATATAACCGAGACTGCGCAACGCGCGCTCGTCATCGGACCAGCCGGACTTGACCTTGACCCACAGATTCAGCATCACCTTGCTGTCGAATAGCTTCTCCATATCCAGCCGCGCCGCCTGGCCGATCTGCTTGATGCGCTCACCCTTGGTGCCGATGAGGATACGCTTCTGGCCGTCGCGCTCTACCAGAATGGCCGCACTGATGTGCAGGACATTGCCCTGCTGCGCAAATTCTTCCACTTCCACGGTAACGGCATAGGGGATTTCCGCCCCCAACTGCCGCATGACCTTCTCGCGTACGATTTCCGCGGCGAGGAAGCGCGAACTGCGGTCGGTGATCTGATCTTCCTCGAAGAAGTGCTCGCCCTCCGGCAGTCGCTCGGCAATGACCTTTTCCAAAGACTCCAGATTGGTTGAGCGCAGTGCGGACAGCGGTACAATCTCCGCCTTGGGAAAACGCTCAGACAGTGCCTGCAACTGCGGCAGCAGATCGCTCTTGTCTTCCAGCTGATCCACCTTGTTAATCGCGATGATCAACGGGCACTTGAGGCCCTGCAACTTCTGCGCCACCAACTCGTCCCCCTCGGTCCAGCGCGCGCGCTCCACCACAAATACCACCACATCCACATCTCTGGTGGAACTGATGGCCGCCCGGTTCATGTAGCGATTGATCGCCTTTTCTTCCCCCGCGTGCAGCCCGGGAGTATCCACGAAGATAATCTGGTTCGGGCCTTCGGTCTTGATCCCGAGCATATTGTGACGAGTGGTCTGCGGTTTGCGCGAGGTGATGCAGATCTTCTGCCCCAGAATATGGTTCAGCAAGGTCGACTTGCCGACGTTAGGCCGGCCGATAATAGCCACATAGCCACAGCGGGTCGGCGAGGAATTCAGCGGGGCGGCGGGTGAAGGGGTTGGCGGGATGGTTGTGTCGCTCAAGAAAGGTCTCCGGACGGCCGACACCCGTATAGAGGGTCGGCCAGGCAAATAAATTGGGCATTGGCTGTTGACGCAGATTATAGAGTCAGTCCTGCCCGGTCAGTCGAGTATAGGCTTCGGTGGCGGCAGCTTTCTCCGCCGCGCGCCGGTTGCTGGCAGTGCCACGCACCGGCACTTTGAGGCCCGCCACCCGGCACTCCACCACAAATTCCTGGGAGTGTTCTTCACCCCCGACATCTACCACCGTGTATTCCGGCAGTGGTTTCTGGCGGGCCTGCAGCCACTCCTGGAGGCGGGTTTTCGGATCTTTGGCAGTTTCCAGCGACAGGTTCTCAAGCCGCGGTGTGAACCATGCCAGTACACGTGCCCGCGCAGCCTCAAGGCCGGCGTCCAGATAAATAGCGCCGATTATCGCTTCCACGGCATCCGCCAGTATCGAGGCCCGGCGGTGGCCGCCGCTTTTCATTTCGCCCTCGCCGAGACGCAGGCACTCGCCGAGTTCCAGCTCCCGTGCGACTTCAGCCAGCGTCTCCCCACTCACCAGCTGTGCGCGCAGGCGGCTCATCTGGCCCTCGCGGCCATCGGGGAATTTTTCAAACAGCGCTGCGCTGATGGTAAATCCGAGGATGGAGTCGCCAAGGAATTCCAGCCGCTCGTTGTTACGGCTGCCGTGGGAGCGATGGGTGAGAGCGAGGGAGAGCAATTCCGCCCGGGCAAATTGATAGCCCAGGCGGCTGCAGAGTCGCTGAAGCAAGAGGTCTGTCACGTATGTCTGTCGTCTTTCACTATGAGCGCCCACCGTGCGTTGAGCGCGCCCGGGGGGCACTCAGTCTTCGCGACGGCGGAACTGCTCGATGTCTACTAAAGGTTCACAGCACAATTCCGGCTTGGCAGTATTGAGCTGCTTGTCGAACTTCATCACCACATCCACATTGTGGAACAGTGGTTGGCGCAGTTCGTAGTTGATGCTGACGAGAGTACTGTCGGCACCGCGAATAATCTTCACCGCCTGGGTGGGCTCACCGCGCACGTTGTTGATGGTGAAATACCGGTCCAGCTCGCGCTTGATTTCGGTATTGCTCATCTCGCGGATACCGGAGTTTTGCGACAGAGAATGCAGCCCCTCCTCCACGAAATGCGCGTCGATATAGGCCGGCCCCAGTTTGGATACAACGGTCAGGCCAAAGCCAAACACCGCAATCACCAACAGCCAACCCCAGTAACTCATACCCCGTTGCGCCCGCAACAGACGCCCCCCCGAAAGGTGTTGTATCGCCATCTTCTGCTACCGTTTTATCATTCTAATAAACGACGGTCATCCCTGGTTTCAGCGCTTGGCTGGGTTCATCGAGTCCTATTCGATGCCAACTATTCGATGCCTCCTACCCGGTCAAAACTGGGCAGGCTGAGTAGTTTGTCCCAATGCATCCAGATTGCAAAGGCCTTGCCGACAATGTCTTTCTCCGGCACAAAGCCCCATCTGCGGCTATCGAGACTGTTGTCACGATTGTCACCCATCATGAAATAGTGGCCTTCGGGCACGGTAATGGTCGGGATATTGCCGAACTCACCCGGGACAACATTCTTGGCCATCAGGTGGCGCTCGCCGTCAATCTCCTCCCACAGAAATTCTCTCTGCGGGTTTCCGGGCGACGGCGCCTGGATAAGCTCCTGCGGAGCGGGCTTGCCGTTGATGTACAACTGATTGTTCACCACACGGATCTTGTCGCCGGGCAGGCCGATCACCCGCTTGATGTAGTAGGTTTCATTGGCGTGCGGGGGGAAAAATACCATGACGTCGCCGCGTTTTGGCTCACCGATATCCAGCACCTTGGTGCGGGAGACCGGCAGACGCAGGCCGTAGGCAAACTTGTTCACCAGAATGAAGTCGCCCACTTCCAGAGTGGGGTCCATGGACGCGGAAGGAATCTGGAAAGGCTCCACCAGGAAAGAGCGCAACACGAATACGATGGCCAGCACCGGGAAGAACGATTTGGCATACTCCACCAATACCGGCTCCGCTGGCGGCTGCCCCTTGCCCGCGAGCGCTTTGCGCCCACGCGCCAGAAACAGTGCATCGAACAGCCAGATTGCCCCTGTTGCCACAACCAGCAACAGCAAAATAAGGGGGAAATTGATATCCATTCAAGTGTCTCTTTTTCTGACTGGTTCTTGTTATTCAGCGGCGCAGGGAAGAGCCGCCTGGCCTATCAGCCGTCGACCTTCAGCACCGCGAGGAAGGCGTCCTGGGGCACCTCCACCCGGCCGAGCTGCTTCATGCGGCGCTTACCGGCCTTCTGCTTCTCAAGCAGCTTTTTCTTACGGGTGACGTCGCCACCGTAGCACTTGGCGGTTACGTTTTTGCGCAGTGCCTTCACCGTGGTGCGGGCGATGACCGAACCACCGATGGCGGCCTGGATCGCCACATCAAACATCTGCCGCGGAATCAGGTCTTTCATTTTTTCCGCGATGGCACGGCCGCGGCTCTGCGCGTTGTCGCGATGCAGGATCACCGCCAGCGCGTCGACCCGATCGCCGTTGATGAGGATATCAAGACGCACCAGTTTTGCCGGGTCAAAGCGCACAAAGCTGTAATCCAGCGAGGCAAAACCGCGGCTCACGGACTTGAGGCGATCGAAGAAGTCCATCACCACTTCACTCATGGGCAGCTCGTAGCGCAGGGACACCTGACCACCCACGTACTGCATGTCTTTCTGGATGCCGCGCTTTTCGATACATAGCGTAATCACGTTGCCCAGGTAGTCCTGGGGCACCAGGATATTTGCCTCGGCGATGGGCTCGCGCATTTCTTCAATGGAGCCAATTTCCGGCAGGCGCGATGGGTTGTCCACGTAGACGATAGAGCCGTCGTTCATCAGAACTTCGTAGACCACCGTAGGCGCGGTGGTGATCAGGTCGAGATCGTATTCCCGCTCCAGACGCTCCTGGATGATCTCCATATGCAGCATGCCGAGGAAGCCACAGCGGAAACCGAATCCAAGCGCATCGGAAGACTCGGGTTCGTAAAACAGGGAGGCGTCGTTCAGCGACAGCTTGTCCAGCGCATCGCGGAAAGCTTCGTAGTCATCGGAACTGACCGGGAACAGACCGGCATACACCTGCGGTTTGACCTTTTTGAAGCCGGGCAGCATCGCCACATCTTCAGCACCTTTGGCGTGGGTCAGAGTATCGCCCACCGGCGCACCGTGAATGTCCTTGATACCGGCCACTACAAAGCCCACCTCGCCGGCGCGGAGTACACCGGTTTCCTTGCGCTTGGGAGTGAAGACACCGACGCTGTCCACCACATGCGGGCGACCGATAGACTTGGTGACGATTTTTTCTTTGGCCTTGAGGGTACCCTGCTTCACCCGTACCAGCGACACTACGCCTAGATAGGAGTCGAACCAGGAATCGATGATCAGCGCCTGCAGCGGCGCATCCACATCGCCCTCTGGCGGCGGCACCAGACGCACCAGATCCTCCAGCACATCCTCAATGCCCAGGCCGGATTTGGCGCTGCAGCGGGTGGCGTTGGTAGCGTCGATACCGATAATGTCTTCAATTTCCTGCGCAACGCGCTCAGGTTCCGCCTGCGGCAGATCCATTTTGTTCAGCACCGGAATGACTTCCAGCCCCTGCTCAATCGCGGTATAGCAGTTGGCCACGGACTGGGCTTCTACACCCTGGGCGGCATCCACCACCAGCAGCGCACCTTCACAGGCTGCCAGTGAACGGGACACCTCGTAGGAAAAATCCACGTGTCCGGGGGTGTCGATAAAGTTCAGCTGATAGGTTTTGCCGTCGCGCGCGGTGTAGTCCAGCGTCACGCTCTGGGCCTTGATGGTAATACCCCGCTCCCGCTCGATATCCATGCTGTCGAGTACCTGGGCGGCCATCTCGCGGTCACTCAGACCGCCGCAAACCTGGATAAAACGGTCTGCGAGGGTGGATTTCCCGTGGTCGATGTGCGCGATGATGGAGAAATTGCGGATATGGGAGAGATCAGTGGCCACTGCGAGGACAAAACCTTTTAAAAATCAGTGAGTTAATAGGCGGACCGGGCCGCGCTGTGGGCGCAAGTCTAACAGGTTGCGGGAAAAGTGCATCCAGTCAGCGCTATACCCCCGGGTATTGGGGGCCAAGGACCGCCGGCGGGCTCCCGGGATGCGGCGTGGCAACCGCTGGAGCCCGTCGGTCACAGTTCAACTCACTCTCAGTCCTCGTCGATCTGGATGGTACGGAAGGTAGGCTGACCGCCGCGGAAGAAGCGGATCGGCAGCAGCTCGCCCTTAGGAAGCTTCTTGACGATTTTCTCGTAGTCATCGAGAGATTCCACCTGATCGAATCCCAGCTGGGCGATGATATCGCCACTGCGCAGACCGGCATTGGCACCCGCCTTACTGGGCACCACCTGTTTTACCTGCACACCGGATTCAACGCCCAGGCGCTGTTTGAGACTGTCGGGGATATCATCGACCACCAGACCCAGTCGACCGCCCACATCGCTGGCCGCGGGGGCACTGCTCGCCTGTTGCTGACCGTCGTCATCCCCGGGCAGAGCACCTACGCGCACATTGAGTTTGCGCTCCTTGCCCTCGCGCATCAGCAACACCGGCACTTCGGCACCCGGGCGGGTCTGGCCGACCACGTGCGGCAAGTCGCCGGGCATCAGAATCTGCTGGCCGTCAAAGCGCATGATGATATCACCCACCTCAATACCGGCCTGCGCCGCGGGAGACCCAGCTTCCAGCTGCCCCACCAGCGCACCCGCCGGCTTGCTCAGCCCCATGGCAATAGCCAGCTTGCGGTCGACATCCTGGATACCCACGCCGAGCCAGCCGCGGTCCACGCGCCCTTTTTCCCTCAACTGCGCCACCACGTCCTGGGCGAGGCTCGCCGGAATGGCAAACGACAGACCGATGGAACCGCCGCTCCGGGTGTAGATCTGGGAATTGATCCCCACCACTTCACCATTCAAATTGAACAGCGGGCCGCCCGAGTTGCCCGGATTGATGGCCACGTCAGTCTGGATGAACGGCACATAATTCTCGCGGCTTTCGTTGGGAATACTGCGCCCCATCGCGCTCACGATTCCCGCGCTGGCGGAGTAATCGAGGCCGAACGGTGAACCGATGGCGACTACCCATTCACCAACTTTCATTTTCTCCGAGTCGCCCCAGCGCACAGTGGGCAAATCCGAGGCTTCCACTTTCAACAGTGCCAGGTCGGACCGGGGGTCGGTACCGATCACCTTGGCTTCAAACTCGCGGCGGTCGGTAAGGGTGACCAGCACTTCATCCGCACCGTCCACCACATGATTGTTGGTCACCACGTAGCCATCAGAGGAAATAATGAAGCCAGACCCCATGCTTGCCACCGGCCGCTGCTGGCGCTCGCGGGGCTCCAACAGGTGGCGGAAGATATCCGGAATTTCCTGCTGGTATTGGGGCGGAACGGAGTTTCGCGCAACACGACTGCGCTCTACCGTGTTGATTTTCACCACTGCGGGAGAGTTCTGCTCGACTAGATCGGTCAGCTCAGGAAACCCGCGTGCGTAAACCGCCGTTGAAACAAAAAGACAAAGCACAAGCAAAAACTGCGTGCAGCGTGCAATCATATTTGCCACCTGTGATAAACCATTCTATTAATATGCCAAAAAGTGTGTTCCAAATTGCGCGCAGTGTAACTATCAATCAGCGTTACCATCGCGCGCGTCTCACCAAAATCCGGGCTGGCACGGAAAACCGCATGCGCCCACCAGCGAGAGACAATCAGTTAGTCGAAAAATTCGCGGAAAAGTTCTCACAATCCAGTGTAAAACAGTGTTAAGGACTTAAAGGCGCCACGGCAGATGACACAACTTCAGCAATCAGCCAGATCCGGGAACGGCAAATCGAACAGTGACCACGGTCCTGCGCTACGCCCCCGTACCGAGCGGGGGCTGTTTGCGCATCGGCGGCTGCAGTATGGCCTGTCCGCCCTTGGCGCACCGCTGCTCTACTTTCCCGCGGAAGTTCAAGACCAGCATACCGGTATGGTGATGGCCGGTACGCACGGCGACGAAGTGGCTGCGGTGGTCACCCTTTCCTGCGCGCTGCGCTCCCTGGGCACGGGGCAGTTGCGTCACCATGTGATCTTGGCGGTCAACCCTGACGGATGCCAACTGGGTACCCGCTCCAATGCCAACGGCGTTGATCTCAACCGGAACTTCGTCACCGCTAACTGGAAGTCAGACGGCACCATCTATCGCTGGAACAGCGCAGCCGATGAGCGCGATGTCTATCTGTCCACCGGCACCCAGGCCGGTTCCGAGCCGGAAACCGACGCCTTGTGCCGCCTGGTGCACGACCTCAAACCGGTATGGCTGGTATCCATTCACGAGCCACTCGCCTGCGTGGATGACCCCCAGCAGAGCCCGCTGGGCCACTGGCTGGCGGAGCGCATGGAGCTGCCGCTGGTCACGGATCTCGGCTACAAAACGCCGGGCTCGTTCGGCACCTGGTGCGAAGAACAGCAATACCCATGTATCACCCTGGAATATCCGCCGATCTCCGCTGATGCCGCGAGCGAGGAATATCTGGCCGCCATGATTGAACTGCTCTGCTACACCCCCTGACGTTGACATGCCCGGAGCACCCAAGGGTTTCTCGTGTCAGGTCCAGTAGACCCGACCACCCTCAAAGCGCAGCGGCTCCACGTCTTGCGCCAGCCAGGTCGGACCGTCCAGGTCCACAAACCGCGCAAACTGCCCCAGCGGCCAGGCCGCCCTGACTGCGCGGGACGTGCACAACATGCACCCCAGCATCACCTCAAAACCCTGCGCTGCTGCAGCCTCCGCCAATGCCTGCGCCTCGCAGAGGCCACCGGTTTTGTCCAGCTTGATATTCAGCATGTCATAGCGGCCGGCCAGGTGCGGCAGGTCGGCGCGGGTGTGGCAACTCTCATCGGCACAAATCGGCAGAGGGTGGGGGAAGTCAGCCAGCAACGCATCTTCACCAGCGGGCAGCGGCTGCTCCAGCATCGCCACTCCATGCTCGGCAAGGGCCTGGCAAAGCGCCGGCAGGCCCTCCCCGTCCCAAGCTTCGTTGGCATCGATCACCAATTGGCAATCCGGCGCAGCCGCCCGCACCGCAGCCACTCGCTCCAACACCAGCTGGCGGTCCAGCTTGAGCTTGAGCACGGTCACCCCGCGTCTGGCGGCAGCGCGCGCTGCCTCACTCATGGAGTCGGGATCGGCAATCACCAGCGTCTGCACCGTCGGCAGCCAGTCAGGGCCTGAGTGAGCCGCACCGGATTTTCGCCACTCCCAGTCCGCCAGCGCACAATCAAGCGCATTGCGGGCGGCGCCGGCGGGGAGGGCCTGCTGCAGCTGCTCGCGGGTAAGCCCCCGGCGCAAGGCCGGCAGTACGGAGGAAATTTCTGCGAGCACCGACTCCACGCTCTCCCCGTAGCGGGGATACGGCGTGCACTCACCAACACCGGTAACCCCATCGGCGGAGACCTCAACCACCACGACGCGAGCTTCGGTCCGCGCACCGCGGGAAATCACGAACGCCGTTTTCAGTGGCCAGCTTTCCGCATAACAATGTACGTCGAAATCGCTATGCACGTCGAAATTGGCACGCGTCTCTCTCATCTGAACGCTCCCGGATAAAATTCGCTTACCGCAAGGTGAGCCGCCACGAGTCCACCACTCAGTGTAGAGAGATATTCGGGGGCAATAGAAAAAAAGAGGAACCGGCAGACTCAGCGGACTTCGGCAACAGGAATGCTGGAACAGGAATATTCCCGCTCCAGTCGCAAGAATTGAGGTGTTAGCGCTGGGTTTGCGCGATTGATATGACTGTAGAGGCGAATAGCCAACGCGCCCAGCGCCAGCCCCGCCAGAGCACCCAGAATGGCCCAGATTTCGGCACCGAGGGACTGCCCGATCACGGCTCCCAACACCAGAGCAACCAGTGGTAGCAGGTAGACGATCAATGCGCTGCTGGCGAGGGTGTTCTCAGCAATTCCAATCACCACCGTGTCATGCAACCGGATGTCCATGAGCGCCTGTGGCAAGACCTCGACACGCACCTGGGATGCGCGACGCCAGAAATCTCCCAGTAAACCGGTGCCGCATCCGGATTTGGCGGCACAGCTGTGGCAACTGCTGCGCTGCACGGTTTCCACCCAGATACCGGTTTCGTCAAGGGCTAAGACCCTGCCGCGCTCTTCAATCATCGCCTTGAAACCACCCCTGCCCGACATCCCGTGTCACGGTTGATTTTTTACCGATTTCGCAACCAGCTGCGCGGTATTGTCGGGAATTTCCCCCACCACCGTCACCGTATAGTGTTCGTCGTTGACCTCGATATGATCCATGTAGGCCACAGTGGCTCCGCGCACTGCGCGCCCGCGATAATTCATGCCCGGCCCGAGCTGCTGCACGAATACCGTAAACGCATTCAGGCCGTCACTGAATACCTGCATCTCGCCATCAGGCAATTCTCGTGCCGCTACCGCCTTGAAACCATTTGGCACCCATCCCAGCTGCCAGCGGCTCACCAGGGTGCCGCAGTGACCGGTGCTATCTCTTTCCCGCGCGGAGTCAGAGTGTGGCTGCAACTCACTGTCGGCCACCGGCGCCAATTCAAGTTCGACAAACTGAAAACGCTCCAACACCCGACCGGCCGGTGCCACCAGCAGGGACTTCAGCGGCAGGCCGGTTTCGCGGTCCACGCTCACCACCATTCCGAAACGATGCATGTCGCGTGGACGCGCTTCCAGCACCACGGTTTCGCGGTCGGCGATACGCTCTTCTCCACGCAGCAGAAACTGATAGTTGTCCTGCACATTTTGCAGTCCCAAATTGCTCCAGAGACCGGCGCGGGACAGCGGGCTGCCGTCGCGGCGACACTGGGCATCGTGCCCGCGACTCACCATTTCCCGGGGTGCCCCCGTCAGGAAGCGGATTCGCTCCACCGGCTCGCCATTGCGAATACCGTGTACCACCTCCAGGGTTTCCATTACCCCCACGTGTTCAAAGGTCACGAGGCCGCGGTATTCCAGATTGGTTACCGCGTTGGAAAGCTTACCCAGCAACGCCTGGATCTCGGCGCCCCCAGCCTGCGGATCAGTGACGGCTTCAGGAGGTACTGCTTGCCCGGCGCCTTGCACAAGGGCCGTATCGCTGGCGGCAGGCGCGGACTTCTCGGCGCGTGAAACATCCAGACCCTGAGCATTTGCCAGTGGTAACGCCGGACCAGTGACCAGTAAAAAAGCCAACAGGGAACTGTTGGCTTTCAGGGCAGTGACAGGAATTTTTTTTGCCATGATCAATCTTTATTCAAAGTAGACGTGCGCTGGCAACCTAACGGGATAGCGGCGCGGCAAGCGGCAGCCGCCCGCGCACTGCTATCACCTCACCGTTACTCCGGCGGGCGTTCACCATAGGCGGCACGAGCGAAGGGCACCATGCCCTGGCTCCCCACGCGGGCAGCCTGTTCAGAATGCTCCATCATCACCCGGTTAAGGTGGCGCATCAATTCGGGGGACGGGACAGCCTGCATTTGGGCAGACGCGCCCATACCGACTCTTTGCTCAGGAACCAACTGAGGATTGGTGCTCACCGAGCGGGTATTCAGCGAAGGGACCAGAAAACCACTGGGCTGCGGCACCGACTGCACCGGTTGCTGCGCCGGGCGCTCTACCTCGGCCACCAGCTCACCACCGGTCTGTGGGGCCTGCATCTGCTGCACCCCGAGTACCGCGGCGAATGCCACCGTTGCCGCCACCGCCCCGCGAGACAGCGGGCGCCACCAACGGCTTTGGGCAGCTCCTGAATCGTTGGCCGCCTGCGGCTCCGCGATTGCCGCCAATGGCGGCTCGTCGGCGATAGCCGCAGAAATACTCGCCGCAAGGCCGAGATTTACCGGCGCAACCTTTTCGCCACGCAGAACACTGGCGGCGAGCTGATAACGGGACCAGCGCTGGCCCTGTTCGCCACCATAGGCATCCGCTTCTCGGAGCAGGCGCTGAATTTCCAGCTCGCTGGCCTCGCCATCCATCAACGCGGAAAGCGATTCATTCAAACGCTGCTGATGATTCCCGTGAGACATACGGGGCAACCCTCTTTCAGTGCAATCCAATGGGCGTTGTAACCGCCCTGTCTGTTGGTATCTGAGACCGGTGTCCACCAGAAAAGTTTTACTCGCAGGCAAATTTTGTGTGAATTCCACGAAAAAACTGCCTGTCGTACCGGTCATCGCTACTGGCTAGACCGGGAAACTCTCTAACACCCTCTGGATAAAACAATTCTGACTATGTGCCGATCAAATAATAGACGCAAACCCCGGCAGAATGACATGCGACCGGGGCCGCCTCATCCGCGCCCACCGACCGGTTCCGGCTCACCGGCCATGGCCGCCTGTACCGCGCGGTCAATGGACTCGCGCGCGCGGAAAATCCGCGAGCGTACCGTACCCACCGGGCAACCCATGACCTCTGCGATTTCCTCGTAACTCAACCCCTCCAGCTCCCGCAGGGTAACCGCGGAGCGCAGGTCTTCCGGGAGTTCGCGAATCGCGCGGTGCACAGTAGCCTCCAGCTGATCGCGGAACAGCTGGTTTTCCGGGGTATCGTTATCCCGCAACATCTCGGCGCCGGAGTAAAACTCGGCGTCTTCGAGATCCACATCGAAGGATGGCGGACGGCGGCTGCGGGAAACCAGGTAATTCTTGGCGGTATTGATGGCAATGCGGTACATCCAGGTATAGAAGGCGCTCTCCCCACGGAAATTCGCCAGCGCCCGGTAGGCCTTGATAAAGGCCTCCTGCACCACGTCGTTGACCTCGGCGTGATCATTGATATAACGGCTAACCACCGCCGCGATCTTGTGCTGATACTTGAGTACAAGCAGATCAAAGGCACGCTTGTCCCCTTTCTGAACCCGCTCGACCAGCTGTTGATCACTCGGCGACGCCTGATGACCTGTCATCCCCTACTCCCAACCACGGTCCCGACGCACAATGGCCCGGACCACAGGATTATTCTGTTGTGTCGAAGACAACCCGTTTTGGTCATAAGTTCCTGACAAATCGGCAATTTTTGAAGATAGCGTATACTACGCGCCCTCCGACTCGAATAAAACTCCAGGGCGCCTCTAACAATCCTAGCGAGCAGACGCCGTCAGGCGCACGCGCAGTAGATTTTAAAGGCGCCTTCTACCAGCAAAGAGGCGATGTCAACCTTGAACAACTACGACGTTCTCGTTATCGGCAGCGGCGCCGCGGGGCTCACCCTGGCCCTGCACCTTGCCGCCCGCCACCGCGTGGCGCTGCTTTCCAAACAGCGGCTGCAGGATGGTTCCACCTGGTTTGCCCAGGGCGGTATCGCCGGCGTGCTGGACGAGACCGACTCGGTGGATGCACACATTGCCGATACATTAGATGCCGGGGCCGGACTCTGCCACCCGGACGCCGTGCGATTCACCGTGGAAAACAGCAGCGATGCCATTCACTGGCTGATCAACCAGGGAGTGGACTTTACCCGCGAACAGGCGGGCGACTACCACCTCACCAAAGAAGGCGGTCACAGCCACCGCCGCATCATCCACAGCGCCGATGCCACCGGCCGCGCGGTGCACAGCACCCTCATTGAGCGCGCGCGCAACACCCCGAATATCGACTGCTTTGAGCACCACATCGCCCTCGACCTGATTCGCCAGCCCGACGCGGCCACCGGCCGCTTCCGCTGCGCCGGCTGCTATGTCTACAACAAGGACACCGAAGAGGTAGAGGTATTCCAGGGGCGTGCAGTGATTCTCGCCACCGGCGGTGCCGCCAAGGCCTATCTCTACACCAGCAACCCGGACGGCGCCAGCGGTGACGGCATCGCCATGGCCTGGCGCGCCGGTTGCCGGGTGGCCAACATGGAGTTCAACCAGTTCCACCCCACCTGCCTGTATCACCCGAAAGCCAAATCCATGCTGATTACCGAGGCGCTGCGAGGCGAAGGGGCACAGCTCAAGCTGCCGAACGGTGAGCGCTTCATGCAACGCTTCGACAAGCGCGGCGAGCTGGCACCGCGCGACATCGTCGCCCGCGCCATCGACCACGAGATGAAGCGACTTGGTGCCGACTGCGTGTATCTGGACATTTCCCACAAGGACGAAAAATTCGTCCGTGAGCATTTTCCCACGGTGTACAAGAACTGCCTCCAGTACGGGATCGACATCACCAAGGAAGCCATCCCCGTGGTACCGGCCGCCCACTACACCTGCGGCGGCGTAATGGTGGACCAGTACGGGCGCACCGACCTGGACCAGCTGTACGCCATCGGCGAAACCACCTTCACCGGCCTGCACGGCGCCAACCGCCTGGCCAGCAACTCACTGCTGGAATGCGTGGTCTATGCCCGTTCCGCCGCCATGCACATCGACAGCACCCTGGACAAGATTAACCCGCCGCGGCCGGCACTGGCGTGGGATGCCTCGCGGGTAACAGATTCCGATGAAGACGTGGTTATCTCCCACAACTGGGACGAGCTGCGCCGGTTTATGTGGGACTATGTGGGCATCGTGCGCACCCGCAAACGCCTGCTGCGGGCGGAGCACAGGGTGCGGCTGCTGCAGCAGGAAATCCTGGAGTTCTACGCCAACTACCGGATCACCAGTGACCTGATTGAACTGCGCAATCTGGCGGTGGTATCAGAACTGATCATCCGCTCCGCGCTGGATCGCCGCGAGAGCCGTGGTCTGCACTACTCACTCGACTACCCGGGGCTCAGGGAACTGGCGATGGATACTATCCTGGTGCCCGAAAATTACGCCAACCAGCGACAGTTTATCGATGTGGACTGAACTGGCGGGAATTCAGCGGCAAATTATCGAGAATAACGCAACGCTACCAGCAGCCGGCGCCAGTCGTCGGCACTGGCCGCGTCACTGCTGAGCACAAGCCGCAGCCTGCGCCCCTCAAGATCACGGCCGTTGATCACAATCAGCCAGCGCCACAGAGTCAGTTCTCCGCAGAATTGGAACTCCCGCTTGGCACCGCCCGTCGTCTGCCAGTACCAGCGTTTCTCCGCGGTCGACAGTCTCCCCACCGAGCGATCAAGGCGGCGCCACTCCCGCCAGACGAAAACGCCGATCAGGAGCAGCGCGCCCCCCACCGCCAACCACGGCAATCGGGACACGACGAGCAGAAACACGGTTTGCGCGGTTATCAGCCACAGCAGGCACTGCAACCGAAGGGAGGATGAGAAATCACAGGCGAGTCGTGCGCTGCGTTCACTGCGGGCGCCCGCGAAGGCACTGCGCAACGGCGCAGGCACCTCGCAGGCGGGAGATACCGTGGAGTCAGTCCTGTAGACCGGTGTTGTCACGGATAATCTGCACTATTTTCAACAGCTCAGGATCTTGAGGATCTTCCCGGCGCATGAACCACGCGAACAGATCCTGATCCTGCTCGTCCAGCAGGCGGATATAGCGCTGCTTGTCTTCCTCGGAAAGTGTTTCGTAGACGTTATCCAGAAACGGCAGCAGCACCAGATCCAGCTCCAACATGCCGCGACGGCTGGCCCAAAACAGGCGGTTGCGATCCATACTTCTTTTCTCAATAGCCGGTTGCAAAGTGCGCGCAGTATAGCGGTAGTTGAAATCCCGCCGCAAAACCCCAGATACTGCACCACTTCAACAAGCGGTCGACGAAGGCGAATTCAGCATGGATCAACAGCAATGGCAGGAATTTCTCAGCAGCCAGGGCGCACAATGGAATGACGGCGCGGCGGATTTTTCCCCGGCAGAAAACGGCAGCTCAGGTGCCGAACTGCGACTGATCGACCTTAGCCCCATGGGCGCCATTGCCATCAACGGGCCCGATAGCCAGAAATTCCTTCAGGGCCAGCTCACCTGTGACCTGGTGAAACTACCGGACGAACACCTTACCCTCGGCAGCCATTGCAACCCCAAGGGCCGCATGATCAGTGCATTTCACGCCCTGAAAATTTCCCAGACTGAGTTCGTCCTGCTGCTGCCGCGGGACCTGGTGACCACGGCACTCACTGCCCTGAAAAAATACGCCGTATTTTTCAAAACCCAGCTGGAAGATGTCAGCGACAGCCAGCACTGGCTCGCCCTCTGCGGACGCGATGCCGGCGCCGCCGCCAGCCAGCTCCTGAACCTGTCCCACGATAGCAGCTCCGACCTGATACCCGGCCAGCTGCGCAGTTTTGACCACAACGGCCACCGCGCACTAGCGGCGTGCCTCGGCGAGCGCAATGTGGTGATCCAGCTGCCACTGGAGCAGACTGCCGATCTGTGGCAGAAGCTCGCCGGCAGCGGCCCCGTGCCCTCCAGCTACTGTCGCTGGCAGTATCAACTGATCGAAGCCGGCGTGCCGCAGGTTTACCAGAGCAGTAGCGAAATGTTCATTCCGCAGATGGTGAACCTGCAGGTATTGGGCGGCGTGAGCTTCAAGAAAGGCTGTTACACCGGACAGGAAGTGGTTGCGCGCATGCAGTACCTGGGCGCCGCCAAACGTCGCATGTACCGCGCGCGCATCGACGGCGGTGAACTGCCACAGCCCGCAGCGGAAATCTTCACCCCCGCCGGCGGTTCCAGTGTCGGCAATATTGTGCAGGCCAGCCGCGCGGGCGATGACGTCGAACTGCTGGCAGTGCTGACCAAAAGCAAGGTGGCGGATGGCGAGAGCCTGCAACTGGCCGACGGCCGCGTGCTGGAACTGCTCGAACTCCCCTACGACGCCGACGCCGATCCCTTAGCCTGAACTGCGCTAATTCCTCCTGTAGGAGCCTGCTTGCAGGCGAACCTTGCTTGACACAGAGCGTTCGCCTGCAAGCAGGCTCCTACAAGACAGTTCAGATCTCCACCGCTACTCGGCGCAAGGCATCCGCGGAAGGCAGCGCCCAGTCGATGGGCGCTTCGCCGCGCTGTTGCAGATAGGTGTTCGCCTGCGAAAACGGCCGGGTGCCAAAGAATCCCCGGTGCGCCGACAGCGGCGATGGATGCGGCCCGCGCAGCACCAGATGCTTGCGGCGGTCGATAAAACTTCCCTTCTTCTGCGCGTAACTGCCCCACAGCACAAACACCAGCCCTTCCCGCTGCTCCGCCAACGCGTGCACCGCGGCGTCGGTAAACTGCTCCCAGCCGCGCCCCTGATGGGCCCCCGCCTTGCTCTCCTCTACTGTGAGGGTGGCATTCAACAACAGCACACCCTGCTCCGCCCAGGGCTGCAGGCAACCGTGATTCGGCGGCACGATGCCGAGGTCTGAATGCAATTCCTTGTAGATGTTCTGCAGCGACGGCGGAATGCGCACGCCGGGCATCACGGAAAAACACAGGCCGTGGGCCTGGCCGGCGCCGTGGTATGGGTCCTGCCCGAGAATAACCACCTTGACCTGATCAAACGGGGTGGAATTGAAGGCATTGAAGATCTGACCACCGGGTGGAAAGATTTTTTTGCCCGCCTGTTTCTCCTGCTGCAGGAATTGACGCAGCTCGGCCATGTAGTGCTTGCTGAACTCGGGCTTTAGCACCGAGAGCCAGCTGGGGTGGATTTTTATCTTGTCGGAAACCTGCATATTTTTTCCAAAAGTAACCTGGTTCGCTTGCAAACAAGCTCCTACAGAATCGAGTGAATCTGTTCGCGCAACGCCGGCACCACTTCCTTTTCGAACCAGGGGCGGCGCTTCAGCCACAGGGTATTTCTCGGGCTCGGATGCGGCAGCGGAAACAATCCGTGTGGCAGCGCATCGGCGAAGTGGTAAACGTTTTCGCTAATGCTCCCATACCAATGAGGCAGGTAGTAGCGCTGGGCATACTGGCCAATCAGCAATGTGAGCTGGATATTTGGCAACTCCGCCAACAGGCGCGCATGCCATGTTGGCGCGCATTCCGGGCGCGGCGGCAGATCACCGCCCTTACCACGCCCCGGATAGCAGAAACCCATGGGTATGATCGCAACGCGGGACGGGTCATAGAAGGTTTCCCGGTCAATCTGTAGCCACTCGCGCAGGCGGTCGCCGGAGGGATCGTTCCAGGGAATCCCGGTAGCATGCACTCGGGTACCGGGTGCCTGGCCGACAATCAGCAATCTCGCACTGCGGGCCGCACTCAGAACCGGGTGCGGACCGAGCGGCAGGTGGGCCTCGCACAGACGGCAAGCGCGCACCTCTTTCAATAGTCGATCCAGCTTGGTGACCGCCAAATTCTGTTACCGTTTTTCCATAGGCAGTTCGGGGAAAGCCAGGTGCAACAACAACCCACGGGAATCTTCCGGCGCCGCGACGCGACCGGCACCGTTGTTATCCAGCACCACAAAAATACCCTGCGCGCTCACCGCAAGCCCCTCCCCTTTTCCGAAACTGGTCTCCCGGTAGACATATGCCGGTCCTTCTTCGATGCCCCGATAGTGGATGCACCACTGGGCTTTCAGGTTGTCGAAATTGCGACGGCATACGGCAAACGCGTTGCGCTCAAGTGTAAACAGCGCGCCGTCGTACACCGCAAGCCCGGCGATATCCTCCGAGCGACCGCGAAAATCGAGCCCGTCGACAGCGGGTATGGCGCGAAAGTCCCACCCCACCTTATCGCCAGCACTCAGCTTTAGCAGCCCGCGGGCGTCCCGTTCCAGTGCGACCCAGAAGTCGTCGCCGGCCTTGACCAGACCTTCACTCTCGCCATTGAACTGCTGCAAAAAACCGCGCGCCTTGGCCGCTTCCGACCAGCGCACCGGTAGCCACTCACCCCGGCGCTCGTCCTGATTGAGCAGGCTGATGCGATTGTATCGCTCGCTCAACAGATAGATCCCAGCTTCATCGCAGGTGATCCCCTCAAAGTCCATGCTGAGCGGCACGCTTACATGATGCATGATGCGGGCTTTCAACAGCACCGGCTGATCATCCGGCAACGGCGGCCGGGCGAAATCTGCTTTGGTTTCGAGTGCTACCGCGTTGCGGCCGGATTCGGGAGCGAGGCGAAAAATACGCTCCGACACCTTGTCGGCCACCGCCAACAATTCGCCATCGCAGAAACTCAGACCGGAAATATCCAGCCCCTCACTGCCGTCGACCCACCAGGCATCCACCAGCCCCGCCGGCAACACCGGAACCGCAGAACGCGTCTCAATCTCCGCAACAGGTGAAGCTACCGCGGGCAGACTCAAAAGCCCGGCCACAGCAGCAACAAATAACGGTTTCGAAAGATACTTCAAAAAAGGAATCCCCCGTTATGAGGAGACCACCTCAATCGCGGAAGTTCTCAAACTGCAACGGCTGCTCCAGTTCTTTGCTCCGCAGCATGGCAATCACCTGCTGCAGGTCGTCGCGCTTCTTGCCGGTAACCCGTACGGCGTCGCCCTGGATAGCGGCCTGCACCTTGAGCTTTTCCTCCTTGATGATCTTGACGATCTTTTTTGACAGCTCTTTGTCGAGACCATTTTTCAGCTTGATCTCCTGTTTCACCTGCTTGCCGGACTGCACCGGGTCGCCCACATCCATCACCAGCGGGTCGATGCTGCACTTGATCAGCGCCTGGCGCACCAGGTCTTCCATCTGGCCGATTTGCATGTCGGAATCGGCGCGCAATGTCAGCACGAACTCATTGCGCTCGACCTCAGCATCCACACCCTTAAAGTCATAGCGGGTGGTGATGGTGCGGTTGACCTGGTCCACCGCATTGGTCAGCTGGTGCTTATCTACCTCGGAAACAATGTCGAATGACGGCATAGTAAGACTCCTTGATCTCGCCCGCGCCTCTGGCGGGCCGTAAAAATTTGCGGGCACCTGTAAAAATCGTAGCGAGCAGGTGGCTGGCGGCAGACGCCAGGCGCACGCGCGTAGATTTTTTGAGACGCCCTTATTTCCAGCGCTCTGGCAGGACTTCAATATTGCTATCGCTGCTCGCGAACCACAGGTGCCCGTCCTGGATAGTGACGGACAAATCCATGGTGCGCTCCGCCATCGCCGCCAGTTGCGCACAACTTTCCGCAGGCAGATAAAAAATGTCCAGATTGTCGAATCGCGCCGTGGCGGACGCCATCTTCTGCCACCACACCGACGCGGTGCGTTGACCGTAGGCGTAGATCACTACCCTGCGCGCGCGCCCGCACGCCTTGCGAATTCGGTCCTCCGCCGGTACGCCCACCTCAATCCACGTTTCTATTTCTCCACTCAGACTGTGCTGCCACAGGTCCGGCTCGTCATCACTGGAGAGGCCGCGGGTAAACTCGAGCTGCTCACTGGCATTGTGCGCAAAAGCCAGCAGCCGGATCATCATCCGCTCATCGGTCTCCGACGGGTGGCGCGCCAACGTCAGCAGGTGTTCCGCATAATAATCCCGGTCCATATCCGCTATCTGAATGCGGGCTTTGAATACAGTTGCTTTTAATGCCATTACTGCTCTCTACAATTCCAACCGGGAACAACTTGCGTGATAGCACCGGATTGAAGACTATTATTGTCAGGTTCGACACCGACATGGATGGAAAGGAATGAACACCACACTTACCGGTTCCGCCCCCCGGCCCGTCAGATCCAAGAGCTACGGCAACCGCATTTGGCAAGTGCTGCTGCTCGCTCTCACGGCCTACGGCCTGAGCGGCTGCGGTATCAACAACATTCCCAGCTACGACGAGAACGTAAAAGCCACCTGGGCCCAAGTGCAGAACCAATACCAGCGCCGCGCCGACCTGATCCCCAACCTGGTGAAAACAGTGAAGGCCTACGCCGCGCACGAACGCGAGACCCTGGAAGCGGTCACGGAAGCGCGCGCCAAGGTCAATTCCATGCAGGTGGATTCCGGCATCATCAACGATCCCGCCAAACTGCAACAGTTCGAGGCGGCCCAGGCCCAGCTCAGCAGTGCGCTCTCCCGCCTGATGGTGGTGGTAGAGCGCTACCCGGACCTCAAGGCCAACCAGAACTTTCTCGCCCTGCAGTCCCAACTGGAAGGCACCGAAAACCGCATCAGTGTCGCCCGCCGGGATTATATCGCCGCGGTGGAACGCTACAACCGCGAGATTCGCACCTTCCCCGGCCGCATTTGGCACCGCATTCTGTACAGCGACTTGCCCATTCGCGACACCTTTGAGGCCACCACGGAAAATGCCGACAAGGCACCCGACGTCGACTTCCAGTAGATCATCGCCATTGACTGAACTGTGCGAGCGGAGCCCTGAATGACGATCCGGCGGATCGCCCTGTTGTTTCTCCTGCTCCCGACCCTGTTGTGGGTCGGGAGCTCTGCTGCCGAGGTGAAATTTCCTTCGCTCAGCGGGCGGGTGGTGGATAACGCCAACCTTCTAAGCCAGAGCACCCGTTACCAGCTCACTGAACTGCTGCAACAGCATGAAAAGGAAACCAGCAACCAGATCGTGGTGGTGACACTGCCGGACCTACAGGGGCTCACTATCGAAGAGTATGGCTACCAGCTGGGGCGGCACTGGAAAATCGGCCAGAAAGGCAAGGACAATGGCGTATTGCTGATGGTGGCTCCGGGCGAACGGGCTGTGCGTATTGACGTGGGTTACGGTCTTGAAGGCGCACTGACCGATGCACTTTCCGCCAATATCATTCACACCAAGATTCTGCCTTACTTTCGTCAGGGCAATTTCGACGCCGGCGTCGTAAATGGCACCGAATCCATTATTGCCGCGATCAAAAACGAGTATGTTCCAGAGCCAACGGAATCCAAGCGCGACCGCCAGCTGGCGCTGCTGGTGGGCATTTTCCTGCTGTTTATCATGCTGCAGATTTTCGGCGCTTCCGTGCTCGGCTCACCGGCCAGTAGCGGTACCTTTCGCCGCGGCCGCTACGGCGGCTATTACGGCGGTGGCGGTTTTGGCGGTGGTTACAGTGGCGGAGGGTTCGGCGGCGGGGGCGGCAGTTTCGGTGGTGGCGGCGCTTCCGGTGGCTGGTAAACAAGCACTGAGCGGCGAATAACGGACAATCAACATGCTGAATGCAGGCGAAAAGCGCAAAGTCGCAGAGACCATCAAGGAAGTGGAATCCCGCACTGATGCCGAGCTGGTAACGGTGCTGGCGCGCCGCGCCGATAACTACCTGTATATTTCCACATTATGGGCGGCGTTTCTCGCCCTATTGCTGGCACCACTGATGCAGTTCCTGCCCTGGTGGATTGAATACCAGCAGGCATTCACCCTGCAGTGGATCCTGTTTATTGCCCTTGCGCTCCTGTTCCGCTGGCGGCCTCTGACCATGGTACTGGTCCCGAAAAAAGTGAAGTACTGGCGCGCCTCCAACCTCGCCCGCCGCCAGTTTCTCGAGCACGAATTACACAGCACTGAAAACCGCCTGGGCCTGCTGATTTTTGTCTCCCAGGACGAGCACTATGTGGAAATCCTCGCCGACCGCGGCCTGGCGGAGCAGATCACCAATGAAAGCTGGCAGGAAATCGTGGAAAACTTTATTCGCGAAGTAAAGAGAGGGAAAACCGGCGAGGCCTTCATCCACTGTGTGGAAAAGTGCGGTCTATTGCTGGAAGAAGCCGCACCTGCCACAGTGGTCAAGAACGAGCTTCCGAACCATCTAGTCCTTCTATAATTGGCTCACCCCCTACGCTGAAGTCGATTGGTGACCCCATGAATCTGCACAGACATGCCATTCCACTGGCGGTTTCCCTGCTCCTCGCAGGGGCCGCAGCGGCCTACTGGGGCAGTTCCGACACCCCTGTTGCGTCGACCATTCGCGAACTGCTGATCTCCGATAGCGCGGGGGCGGCAGCACCGGGCGGCGATCTGGCGAAGCGAGTGCAACAGCTGGAAAAAAACCTGGAGCAAACCCTCAGAATTCAGGGTCAACTTCTGGAACTGGTGAACGATCTCAGCGACCGCCTGGATCCCGAGTCTGCACTGGGCGACGTGCGCCACGCGGCCCTGGGCTCCCCGCCGGAGCCCGAAGCAGCCACCCCACAGCAGCGCTCCCGCCCCCACCAGAATGCCAACCGCTTCGAGCGCATGCGGGAAAACCAGATCAAGCATTTTACCGATGCTGGATTCAGCTACGAACGTGCGGCGTTTATCGTCGACAAGCAGGAGCGAATTCAGTACGAGCAGATGCAGTTCAGTTACGAGTACCATCACCTGCAGGACAAACGCTCCACGCGCGCCAAGGAATTGCAGGAAAAACTGCAGACTTACAGCAATCCCCGCCGAGTATTCGAGCAGGAACTTAACCGAGAGGAATACGAGCAGTATCTGACAGCCACCGGCGGGCGCACGGAATTCGAGATCGGTGCCATCCTGGAATCCGCTCCGGCCCATGACGCGGGACTGCGCGCCGGTGACAAGATCATCCGCTACAACAACCAGCGGGTTTTTCATATGGGCGACCTGCGCTCACAGGTCTATCAGGTGGCGCCGGGCACGTCGGTGGCAGTGGAAATCCAGCGCCAGGGCAGCTCCGCACCGGAAACCATTTACCTGCCGGCGGGGCCACTGGGCATTCGCCACTGATCACCAAAAGAACATTATTCGAGTCAATAAAAAAGGGCGATGGCCGCAGAAGCCATCGCCCTTTTTCGCACCCGTTAAAGCTTATTCGACGGATGTCTCCGGACGCATATGCGGGAACAGCAGCACGTCGCGGATGGACGGAGAGTTGGTTAGGAACATCACCAGGCGGTCGATGCCGATACCCTCACCAGCGGTGGGTGGCAGACCGTATTCCAGTGCGCGCACATAGTCGGCGTCGTAGTGCATGGCCTCGTCATCGCCGGCGTCCTTCTCGGCCACCTGCGCCATAAAGCGCTCGGCCTGGTCTTCCGCGTCGTTCAGCTCGGAGAAGCCGTTGGCAATTTCACGGCCACCGATGAAGAACTCGAAGCGGTCGGTCACAAACGGGTTGTCGTCGTTGCGGCGCGCCAGCGGAGATACTTCGGTCGGGTACTCGGTGATGAAGGTCGGCTGGTCGAGCAGATGCTCTACAGTGGCCTCGAAAATTTCGATCTGCACCTTGCCGAGACCCCAGGTGTCTTTGACCTGGATATCCAGTTTCTCCGCAACCTTGCGCGCACCTTCCATATTGTCGATGTCGGCGGCGCTCAGTTCCGGGTTGTACTTGAGGATGGAGTCAAACACGCTGATGCGCGCGAACGGCTTGGCGAAGTCGTAGCTCTTGCCCTGGTACTCGACGGTGGTGCTGCCGATGACATCGGTGCAGATACCGCGCAGCAGGGCTTCGGTGTGATCCATCATGTCGCGGTAGTCTGCGTACGCCTGGTAGAACTCGAGCATGGTGAACTCGGGGTTGTGGCGGGTGGACAGACCTTCGTTGCGGAAGTTGCGGTTGATTTCGTACACGCGCTCAAAGCCGCCGACCACGAGGCGCTTCAGGTACAGCTCGGGCGCGATGCGCAGGTACATGTCAATGTCGAGCGCATTGTGATGGGTCACGAACGGGCGCGCAGCGGCGCCGCCGGGGATGACCTGCAACATGGGGGTTTCCACTTCCATGAAGTGGTTTTTGTTCAGGTACTGGCGGATGTAGTCGATGATCTGGACGCGCAGCTGGAAGACTTTGCGGGATTCCGGGGTGGCGATAAGGTCGACGTAGCGCTGGCGGTAGCGCATTTCCTGGTCGGCGATGCCGTGGAATTTCTCCGGCAGCGGGCGCAGGGCTTTGGTGAGCAGGCTGTACTCTTCGCAGTTGACGTAGAGGTCGCCTTTGCCGGATTTATGCAGTTGGCCTTTGACGCCGACGATGTCGCCGATGTCCCAGGTGCCCCAGCGTTCTTTGATGTTGGCCTGGGCTTCTTTGTCGGCGTACAGCTGGATGCGGTCGGAGACGTCCTGGATGACGAGGAAGGGGCCGCGCTTGGCGAGGATACGACCGGCAACGCAGGCTGTATTGCCTTCGGCTTCCAGTTCTTCCTTGGTTTTTTCACCAAACTCTTTCTGCAGGTCGGCGGCGAGGTGCTCGCGGCGAAAGCTGTTCGGGAAGGCATTGCCCTTCTCGCGCATGGCGCTGAGTTTGGCGCGACGCTCGGCGATCAGTTTGTTTTCGTCTTGCTGAGTTGGTGTGTTGCTCATGATCTATCACGTCTTTTGGAAATAAGTGTTGAGCTTCGTAGCTCATTGGAGCTTTGTTTGGGCACCGTGGCGGCTGAGCACCTGGTATCCCTTTTCGAAACCGCTGTGAATACATCCCTGTACGCTGCGTCGGCAACATCCCTGTTGCCGACGCTTTCGAAAAGGGATACCAGGCACTCTGCCTTCAATTCAAAGTAATTTGCTTCGTACGTCGAATGCGATCACTTCTACTTAATTACAGTCCGGCCTTCAGGCTCGCCTCAATAAACTGATCCAAGTCTCCATCCAGCACTGCCTGACAGTTGCTGGTCTGGACACCGGTGCGCAGGTCTTTGATGCGCGAGTCGTCCAGTACGTAGGAGCGAATCTGGCTGCCCCAGCCGATATCGGATTTGCTTTCTTCCAGTGCCTGTTTTTCGGCGTTGCGCTTCTGCATTTCCTGTTCGTAGAGGCGCGCCCGCAGCATTTTCCAGGCTTTGTCGCGGTTCTGGTGCTGGGAGCGTTCGCTCTGGCAGGCAACGACGATACCGCTGGCAATGTGGGTCAGTCGCACGGCGGAGTCGGTTTTGTTCACGTGCTGGCCGCCGGCACCGGAGGCGCGGTAGGTGTCTTCACGCACCTGGGATTTGTCCACTTCGATCTCGATGTTGTCGTCGATCTCGGGGGAGACGAACACGGAGGTGAAGGAGGTGTGGCGACGGTTGCCGGAGTCGAACGGGGATTTCCGCACCAGGCGGTGTACGCCGGTTTCGGTGCGCAGCCAGCCGTAGGCGTATTCGCCCTGGAAGTGGATGGTGGCACTTTTGATGCCGGCGACGTCACCCGCGGAGGCTTCCTCGAGGGTGGTTTTAAAGCCGTGGGCTTCGCCCCAGCGCAGGTACATGCGCAGCAGCATTTCGGCCCAGTCCTGGGCTTCGGTGCCGCCGGAGCCGGCCTGGATATCCAGGTAGGCGTTGTTGGGGTCGGTTTCGCCGGAGAACATGCGGCGGAATTCGAGGGTTTCGAGTTGCTGCTCGAGGTTGCCGAGTTCGCTGGCCACTTCGGCCACGGAGTCTTCATCGCCCTCTTCCACGGCCATATCGAGCAGTTCGCGGCAGTCGCTGAGGCCACCGTCGAGGTCTTCGATGGTTTTGACGACGGCTTCCAATGAGGAGCGCTCGCGGCCCAGTTCCTGGGCGCGGTCGGGGTCATCCCAGACGCTGGGTTCGGCCAGTTCGAGTTCGACTTCGGTCAGGCGTTCTTTCTTGCCAGCGTAGTCAAAGATACCCCCTGAGAACGTCGGTGCGCTCTGTGAGGTCTTTCATCTGGTTGAGAAGCGGGTTGATTTCCATAGAGCAGTCGGCTTCGGTCGGTTAAAGCGGGCGCGCATTCTACCTCAGGCAGCCTCGCAAAATAAGGGGCGCGGCACCCTTGCAGGTCCATTCCGGCACAATTCGGGGCACCGGGATGGGTTGAGCCCTCCCGAGGGCGGACGCTAGAATGGTCTGACCAATAAAAAACTGACCTTACCAATAATTAGACGGAGCTGTACCAATGGTGATAGACAACGCCTCGCGCGCATCGAGTTTGAGCAACCCGATCCGCCACACCTTATACAATCCTCTCACCAGGGCTGGTTTCTGGCTGCTGGCCTTGTTTGCCGTCGCCTCCTGCGCCCAGACCAGTGACCAGCGCAAGTATGACGCAGTGGTCGGTACTGCGACACCGACAACCGAAGGCGCTCCCGCCTTCCCCACCATTGCCGAGGCGCTGGCAGCGGCGCCGGAGAATGGAGCAAAACCTTATCGCATCTACCTGCCCGAGGGCATTTATAGCGAGAAGCTGCTGGTCAGCAAACCGAACATTCATCTGATTGGCGCCGGGCGCGACAGCACTATCATCAGCCACGGGGATTACGCCGGCATGCCGGCGGAGCCCGGCTCCGAAGCCAAAATGGGTACCTTTGCCACCGCAACTCTCACCGTGGAAGCGACGGATTTCCGCGCGGAAAACCTCACCATCGAGAATAGCTTCGACTTCCTGTCTACCGACGCCCTCCCCGATGACCACACCGACAAGATCAATGGTACCCAGGCGGTGGCACTGGAAACCGGGCTCAACAGCGATCGCTCCGCCTTCCGCAATGTGCGTCTTCTCGGTTACCAGGACACCCTGTTCGTACAGGCGGGCCGCAGCTATTTTGTGGACAGCGTGGTCGAGGGCAATGTGGATTTCATTTTCGGGGCCGGCCAGGCGCTGTTTGAGAACAGCGATATCGTCACCCGCCCCCGTGGCACCGAGCGTCAGAACGTCGGCTATGTCACCGCACCGAGCACGGATATCAGCAACGAGTTCGGGCTGGTGTTTCTCAATTGCCGCCTGCTGAAGGCGGAAGGGGTGCCCGCCAACTCCACTCCGCTCGGCCGCCCCTGGCACCCCACTACCGACTTCCCCGATGGCCGTTACGCGGACCCGGATGCCATCGGCGCGGCGGTGTTTATTCGCTCCTTTATGGACGACCACATCACCACCGACGGCTGGGGTTCCATGCGCGGTACCAGTCGCGACGGGACCAAGTCCACAGTGTTCACACCGGAGAACTCGCGCTTCTTTGAATTCGAAAGCTACGGTCCCGGTGTTGCAACCAGTGACAAGCGCCGTCAGCTGAATGAAGACCAGGCTGCCGCCTACACCCGCGAGCGGATTCTCGCCGGGTGGGCGCCGAACTTCTAAGCAACCTATACTCGATTCGCAAGCTGCGACAGGATGGCGCACTCCGGTGAGTCATCCCCCGCACAGCTGTCCGCCAGGCCCCGCAACGTCTTCTTCATTATTTTCAACGTCTGCAGCTGCTGCTCGATCTGTTGCAGTTTTTCTTCCACCAATTGCTTCGCATCGTGACTTTGCCGCGCCGGGTCCCGGTGCAATGCGAGCAACTGCCGCACCTCCTCCACAGCAAACCCGCAGGCCCGCGCGCGCTGGATGAACTGCAAGGTTTCCACGTCATCGCGGGAGTACTCCCGATAGCCATTGGGCCCGCGTGCCGGTTGTAACAGGTTGATGGTTTCGTAGTAGCGCAACGCCTTGGATGAAAGCCCCGCCCGCTGCGCTGCCTGTGAAATATTCATCACTCGCCTCTCTTCTCTTCCGACCAGTTATGGTGGTATAGCCTCAAGGTTACTGCAAGGGGAAGGTCAAGCCCGGCAATGCCGTCCATACGGTGTCGGCCCTTCCTTCGCAATTTTTTTTTGCCTCTACTGCATCCAGAATCCTCTCCCGTCCAGTCCATTCACCATACAGCCAGGACGTTCGCCGCCAATTCCGTTCGTCCCGGCTACTAACCAATAGCTAACAAATGGACTTCGTGCTCCCATGGAAACTCCAAACCGGCAGTCCCCACTGGCGAACCCGCAAACAGGCAAAATAAGACATATGAAGAAAAAAATCCTGAAAGCCGCTGCACCCGTACTGGTACTGGCAGCAGGCTTCGGCGCTGTGCAATGGATGTCCGCTGCAAAACCGCAGCCGGAAAAGAAAGAAGAAGAGCAGCGCCTGGTTTCCCTGGTGTATTCCGAGGCTCGGGAAGAATCCGTGGCTCTCAGTGTTACCACCCAGGGCGAAGTACGCCCACACACTGAGATCGATCTCACGCCGCAGATTTCCGGGCGTATTGTTGCCATCGCCGACAGCTTTGCCGAGGGCGCCGGATTCGAGGCTGGCGAAACCCTGATCCGACTGGACGACGCGGATTACCAGCTGCAGGTGGCACAGGCAAAAGCGCGCGTAGCCCAGGCAGAGGTCCTGCTATTGCAGGCCGAGGCCAATGCCACCATCAAGCGCCAGCAATGGCTGGAGCTCAACCCCAACAGAGAGCCCACACCGTTACAGGTGAACAAGCCGCAGGTGATCGAGGCCCAGGCCAATCTGCGCGCCGCACAGGCGGAACTCGCCGATGCGGAGCTGAATCTCTCGCGCACGAAAATCCGCCTGCCCTACCGCGGTCGCGTTGTCAGCCGCGACGTGGGCGTGGGCCAATACGTCACCGCCAGCACGTCGCTGGGCCGTATCTTCGCCACCGACCGGGTAGAAGTACGCCTGCCCCTCACCGACAGCCAGATGCTGGAGCTGGATCTGCCCATGGGCTTTGTAGCAGGCCCGAAGAACCCAGGCCCGGAAGTCACCCTCTCCGCCCTTGTCGGCACTCACGAACAACAGTGGCATGGCCGCATCGTGCGCACCCAGGCGGCCGTGGACCAGCAGACCCGCCTGATCTACGCGGTAGCGGAAGTAGAGGATCCCTACGGCAAGGGGGCGAGCAACGGTGTGCCACTCGCGGTGGGACTGTTCGTTACCGCGGAAGCGGAGTCCACTCTGCAGCGCCAGGCCGTGGTGGTACCGAGAGAAGCACTGCGCAGTGCCGACAAGGTGTTTGTGGTTGATGACAATAACCGCCTGAACATCCGCACTGTAGACGTACTCTCCACCTCGGAAAATCGCGTGGTACTTGCCTCCGGCGTCGTCGACGGCGAGCGCGTGGTGACCTCCACCGTAGCCAATGCGGTGGACGGTATGGAAGTTCAACCTATTACCCATCTGGCACGCCGTTAAGGGAGCCCATCCATGAACAGTTTGATTGCCTGGTGGGCGCGCAACAGCGTGGCCGCCAATTTGGCCATGGTCGGCATTCTGGTGGCCGGTGTACTTGGCTTTTTCAGTATGGAACGGGAAATGGACCCGCAGGTCCGCTTCCCCGGCCTTGAAATCCGGGTGTCCTGGCCCGGCGCCGCGCCGCAGGAAGTGGAGGAACAGATCGTCTCCCGTGTCGAGGAAGCCGTAAGCGACCTCGACAATATCGACTGGGTCCGTTCTACATCCTCCGAGGGCATGGGCGAGGTGTATATCCTCGCGGAAACCTCCGTGGACTTTTCCCGCTTCATGAACGACGTGAAGATCCGTGTGGACGGCATCTCGTCGTTCCCCCGCGATATTGAACCACCGCAGGTACACCAATGGGTGAATCGCGAAGAATTCATCCGCGTGGCACTACACGGCAATGTGGGCGAGCGTGAACTGAAACGGCTGGCGGAACAGCTGCGCCGCGAAGTGGCTACCTTGCCCGCTATTTCCGTGGTGGAGCTGTTCGGCACGCGCATGGAAGAAGTGTCGATCGAAGTGAGCGAGCAGGCCCTGCGCCGCTATGGCATGACTTTCCAGGACCTGGCGGATGCGATCCGCAACAGCTCCATCAATCAGTCCGCTGGCACCGTGCGCACCGAGGTGGGCAGCTACCAGCTGAAAGTACGCAACCAGGCGGACAGCGAACAGGATTTCGCCAACATCATCGTGCGCCAGACCGCCGACGGCGGCACCATCCGCGTGGGTGATGTGGCCAAAGTGGTGGATGGCTTCGAAGACAACGAGATCCTCGCCACTCTGAATGGTGAGCCGGCGGTACTGCTGCAGGTCATGAGCACCGAGACCATGGACATCGTCACCGCATCCGACTCCATCCGCAAATGGATCAAGGATCGCAGTGAAACCCTGCCCGCAGGCGTAAAACTCACACTCTGGACCGACAACGCCGAAGACTTCAAGGGCCGCATGGAAACCATCGGCAGCTCTGCCTTCCAGGGATTGTTGCTGGTACTGCTGGTGCTGGTGTTCAGCCTGCGCCCGAAAGTGGCCTTCTGGGTATCCATCGGTATCGGCACCGCCTACGCGGGCGCCTTTGTGCTGCTGCCCAGCGTGGGGGTATCCCTGAACATGCTGTCTACCTTCGCATTCCTGCTGGTGCTCGGTATCGTCGTGGACGACGCCATCGTGGTCGGCGAGAGCATCCACACCGAGTCCGAAAACCCGGAGCACCAACACCCCGGTGGCAGTCTCAATGCGGCGACACTCGGTACGCAACTGGTGGCAAAACCGGTAATTTTCGCGGTGCTCACTACCATCCTCGCGTTCCTGCCGTGGATTTTCATCAGTGGTTCCACCAGCGAATTTACCCGGCATATCACCTGGGTAGTAATCCTTGCGCTGCTGTTCTCGCTGATCGAGGCACTCTTTATTCTGCCGGCACACCTCAACAACCTGAAACCGCAGACCAACCCGGGCCGCTTTGGCCGCGTACAGAATCGCATCGCCGACGGCATCGTGCACTTTGCGCAGACCCACTACCGCCGCATCGGCAGCTGGGCTGTGGAGCGCCGCTACCTTACTGTCAGCATTTTTATTGCGGTCATGATGATCGGCTTCGGTGCATTCGGCAGCGGCTGGGTGAAAAAAGGGTTTATGCCGGATATCGAATCCGACCAGATCATCGTCAACGTGGTGATGCCCGAGGGCGCTCCCTACAGCCGCGCGCTGGAGGTCCTGGCACAATTACAGGATGCGGAAAAGCGCCTTGAGGAAGAAGTTAACCAGAGTGCCATTGAACAAGGCAAATCCGGTGAAAATGCCCTCATCGAGAACTGGTATACCCGTTCCCGCCGCGACAGTGTGATGGCCATCGTGCAGCTGGCACCGCCGGAAACCCGCTCCATGACCGCAAAGGACGCCGCCCTGCGCCTGCGCGAACTGCTTGGCGACGTACCGGATGCAAAAGAAGTCTCGGTGCAATACTCGCTGAACAACAACGGTCCAGGCTTTGAACTCTCCATTCGCCACCCGGATCTGGATGTACTGCGCGAGGCAACAGCGGACCTGGAATCCAAACTGCGAACCTATGAAAGCCTCTACGATGTGCGCAACAACCTTGAAGGTGCATCGGAAGAAATCCGCATCGACCTCAAGCCCGGTGCCACCAAACTTGGCCTGACACTGGCGGAAGTAAATCGTCAGGTTCGGCAGGCTTATTACGGGGAAGAAGTGCAGCGCCTGCCCCGCGCCGGCCAGGACGTGAAAGTCATGGTGCGCTACCCGCTGGAATCCCGCCGCTCCATTGAGAGTCTAAAGGACTTCCGCGTGCGTACTACCGACGGCCGCGAAGTACCGCTGCTGGCGGTGGCCGACCTCGAATACGCGCCTGGCATCAAACGCATTCAGCGCTGGAACGGCAACCGAGCCGCACGCGTGATGGCAGACCTCAAAGACGACGTGCGCGGCGACATCATGAAAGATCTGGAAGAGAACTTCTTCCCGGATTGGGAAAAGCGCTACCCGGGCATTGTGCGCGGCGCCGTCGGCCAGGCCGAGGGAGAGAAACGCTTTATCCAGGAAGTACTCGGCCTCTACGTCATGGCCTTCTTCGCGATGTACAGCCTGCTGGCAGTCGCTTTCCGCAGCTACTTCCAGCCGATCCTGATCCTGGTGGCCATTCCCTTTGCCTTTATTGGCGCTATTCTGGGGCACGGTGTCATGGGCATGACCATGGCCATCTTCAGTTACTTCGGTATCGCCGCGGCAGCGGGTGTGGTGGTGAATGACAACCTGGTATTGATGGACCAGTGCAACCGCCTGCGGGAAAAAGGTGTGGAACCACTGAAAGCCATCGTCGAGGCCGGCGTATCCCGCTTCCGCCCCATTCTGCTCACCACTGTCACTACCATTGTCGGCCTGCTGCCGATGATGCTGGAGCGCAGCATCCAGGCCGCGTTCCTGCAGCCGATTGTGATTGCACTGGCGTTCGGGGTGTTCGTGGCCTTCTTTGTGACGCTGCTGTTGGTGCCGGCCATGTATGGGGTCGGGGTGGATATCAGCGCGTTTTTTGGAAGACTCAAGCTGAGGCTGTTTGCCCGGGGCGGGGATGCTGCTCAGGGGAATGTGGTGGCTGCGGACTGATGAGCTGGTGGCGGCCACTCCAACTGGGTTGGAGTGGCCGCCTTTCACAAGCTGGCTATCTGAAATATCTCCTCAATTCCTGCCTGTCGGTGCCCCATCCCTGAGCGCACAGTAAATTACCCGCACAAGAAACCCAAACGGGATCAGCCCAAGCAGAAATAATTCACCAAGATTCAGGAAAAATTTGGAAAACCCGACAAATTCGTAGCCGAAGATTGAGATGGGATCGCTACGGCAGTGCAATATGGAATCAAAACACGCTCAGGCGTGTTTTGATTCTGCGGGCTCGCCTACGCCTCGGTCTCAACTCGCATTGCGAGTTGATCGAACCCGCGAGGGAGGGATTAGCTTCGCTGCGCTCGCTGGTCTCCGGCGCTATGCGCCTCCGGCTCGAACGGGGTTCTCATCCAAATCTCCCTCACCGCCACATACGAAAAAGCCCGGCTTATAGCCGGGCTTTTTTTCGTATGTGGCGGTGAGGGAGGGATTCGAACCCTCGATACCTTTCGATATACACACTTTCCAGGCGTGCTCCTTCGACCACTCGGACACCTCACCAAATTGTATGCGTTGTCACGGTTTGTTTAGCGAGCTTACCGTCCGCACGCTTGCGGGCTCGTCGGCGTTTTGCCTTGCTAATCAGTAACATAGCTCCCCGATCAGCGAGCGCGAACTTTACAGAAAGGCGGCGGTGGGTGCAAGTGCATTTCGAAAAAAATCCTGCCAGCCGCCTCTCTGTGTGCGCCCTGTGGACTTATTCGCCCTGCCAGTCGGCAAAGAAATCGCTCACGGCAAGTTCCGGTGCGGGGCGCGGGGCTTTTTGCGGGGTGCCCATGTAGATGAAGCCGCTGATCTCTTCGTTGTCGGCGAGGCCGAGGGCACGGGCGACCTGGCGGTTCTCGGCAAGCTCACCGGTGCGCCAATAGGCGCCGACGCCTTCGGCAAAAGCGGCGGTGAGCATGGCCTGCACGGCGCCAGCCGTGGACATGCGCTGCTCATTGAGCGGAACTTTGGGGTGTTCCTGCAGACGGGTGACGGCAACGAGAAGCAGGGGCGCCCGCAGGGGCATGGCGAGGAAGCGCTCACGTTGGGCGTCGCTCAGCGGTTCGCCCGCGGTCGCGCTGCTCTCACTGGCGCTTAAGTAGATCTCCCCAAGGCGCTTGCGGGCCTCCCCTTCTATTACAAGGAAGCGCCAGGGACGCAGGTTTCCGTGGTCTGCGGCGCGTAGAGCGGCGCGGAAAATATTGTTGCGCTGCGCGCGACTAGGGGCCGGGTCTGTCAGTGCGCCGATTGATACGCGGTTGTGCAGCGCTTCCAGTGCGTCCATGGTTGCCTCCTGAATCTGGTTACCATTGGCACCGAGACACTGAGTATCGGGCCATGAAAAGTGCGAGATTCTACCCCATGGCGGAGAGATTCCGATGCCAGACGAACATCTAATATTAGGAACTTGTCCCGATTGCCCGTCGCTTTCCCGTGTTCATGAGGGTAAACTTTGCGCCTGTCCGTGACCCATCCCTCGAAATTGCTACCAAAGCGCTGAATTTAACGTCGAGAGATAAACTGAGCCGAGCCTGCAGAGCTGGCCAGTCAGAGAAAAAACAACAGGCTCCGGACGTCCCAGACCAAGCTATCAGATAAGATCCAGCGTTCATGCAGAATCCGCCAGAAGAAACCAGCGGCCACCAGACGGAGTCCCGGTATCCGCTCTATTTCCGCGCCCTGATCTGTTTTGCGGCATCGGGTACCCTTCTGAACAGCATCAACTGGTCCTCCGTCTTTACCCAGAACACCCTGATGCAGCTGGCCATGGCCGCCCTGCTGCTAGGCTACATCCCCATCGCCTACCAGATCGGACGGCGCAGCGACCCGGACAGCAGCGCGGAAGTGCGCCGCTGGCTCGCCTTCAGCGACGCATTGCTGATCGGCATGGCGATGGCGATGTCCAACTTCAGCCTTCTGCCCTGCCTGCTGTTCCTCACCATGATCCAGTTCAATGCCCTGACCGAGGGCGGCGGGCGCTGCTGGTTTGAGCACAACACGGCGATGCTGCTGGGTGTGGCCATCGGCTACCTGATCCACCGGCCGGCACTGGTGGTGAATGCGGATCTGAATATCAGTGCCGCGAGCCTGATCGGGGTATTTACCTACTTCTGTTGCTACGCCTTCTATACACACAAGCAGATCTCGCGCCTGAAGGCGGATAACCAGCAACTGCACAAGGAACAGCGCACGGCCAACCTGGCCAGCTACAAGCTCTCCCGCTACTTGTCCAAACGCCTGTGGCGCTCGGTAACCAGCGGCAAAGAAAAAGATATCGTGACCGAACGCAAGCTGCTGACCGTGTTCTTTTCCGATATCAAGGATTTCAGCCAGCTGAGCGAGGAGATGGAGGCGGAAACCCTTACCCGCCTGCTGAACAATTACCTGACCGAGATGTCCCGAATCGTCGCCCACTACGGTGGCACCATCGACAAATTCATCGGCGACGCCGTGATGGTGGTGTTCGGAGACGATCAGAGCAAAGGCCCCAAATCCGACGCACTGCGCTGCGTGGCCATGGCACTGGCGATGCGCAAACGGGTGCGGGAAATGATGCAGGAATGGTACGACCAGGGAATTTCCCACCCCCTGCAGATCCGCATCGGCATCAACACCGGTTACTGCACCGTGGGGGTATTCGGCACCGCGGATTACCAGACCTATACGGTGATGGGCACCCACGTGAACCTGGCCGCACGACTGGAAAGCGCGGCGGAGCCGGGCGAAATTTTGATCAGCCACGAAACCTGGGCAATGATCAAACAGACGGTGATGTGCCGAGACAAAGGCCACGTGAGCGTAAAGGGATTCAGCACCCCGGTTAAGGTGTACTCGGTAACTGATTTGCGCAAAAACCTTGGCGGCCAGCTGAGCTATCTGGAAGAGCATGCACCGGGCTTCGCCATGCACCTGGATCTGGACAAGATCCGCAACTACGACAAGGACAAGGTACTGCAAGCGCTGCAGAAGGCGCAGGAGCGCCTGAAGAGCAAAGTGATTATCTGATTTCGTGGGCGGACTTCGACGCCCACAC
The DNA here is from genome assembly GCF_005771435.1 of Microbulbifer harenosus. Taxonomy (GTDB): domain Bacteria; phylum Pseudomonadota; class Gammaproteobacteria; order Pseudomonadales; family Cellvibrionaceae; genus Microbulbifer; species Microbulbifer harenosus. The sequence continues at coordinate 40,348 of NZ_VANI01000009.1, read as the reverse complement.
CTCCCTTACTTTTCTCCCTTACTTTTCTCCCTTACTTTTCTCCCTTACTTTCCCATTCCATCCCGTGTCATTGCCGCGCGAAGCGCCCTGGAAAAGCGATTTCGCCGGTTGAGGTGCGCAGCGGATTGATGTCCAGACCGCCGCGGCGGGTATAGCGGGCGCACACGGTGAGCGTTTCAAACTCTGCCAGATTCTGCAGGTCGCAGTAGATGCGCTCTACACAGTGCTCGTGAAAATCCTGGTGCTCACGGAAAGAAATGATGTAGGCGAGCAGCGCAGCCCGGTCCAGCGCTGGGCCGCGGTACTCGATCGTAACGGTGGCCCAATCGGGTTGGCCGGTTACCGGGCAATTGCTGCGCAACAGGTGGCTGTAAAGGACTTCTTCCACCGCTTTACCACCCTCCTCCAGCTTCAACAACGCAGCGTCGGGCTGGTAAGTGCGGGCTTCGATATCCAGCCCATCCAGACAGAACCCCACGGGCTTGTGCACGTCGAGCGCGGTGTCTTCCACATCGAACAGGGTCACCGCCACATCGCTGCCGGCGGCCGCGCTCAGATCCTTTTCCAGCGTCGCCTGAACCGCTTCCCGCGAGGGGAACTCGCTCTGGTTGAAGGAGTTCAGATACAGCTTGAAGGATTTCGATTCAATCATCGCCGGGCTCGATGCTGCGAAGCGGAACCGGGCAACGGCCACCTGTGGCACACCTTTTGGGTTCAGCCACGAAAGCTCAAATCCCCACCACTCATCCGCGCCGGTAAATGGCAGCACCTGCCCTTCCAGCCCCAACTGTGCACGCGACACCGAGCGCGGAATGGGGTGCAGTAGCTTGGGATTGTAGCTCGATTCGTAGCGGGTCTCCTGACCCAGGGGAAGGTTTTGCCAGTCTTCTCGGTTCATGTTTCTGCTCGATCAATTTGTTCGCCTGCAAGCAGGCTCCTACAAAGTGCACTGTAGGAGCCTGCCTTGCAGGCGAACCAAATCCAATTAATGACGCAAACGCTTGCCGTGTTTCATCAGATGCAGCGCCCAGCCGGAAAGCAAAGTGATAAACACCAGCACGCCGGCAAAGGCCCAGCCCACATGGATATCGGAAACGCCGAGCACGCCGTAGCGGAAGGCGTTAACCATATACAGGATCGGGTTCAGCTTCGACAACCCCTGCCAGAATGGCGATAGCAGCTCGATGGAATAAAACACTCCACCCAAATAGGTCAACGGTGTGAGCACAAACGTGGGAATGATGGAAATATCGTCGAAGCTGTTGGCAAAAATCGCGTTGATAAATCCAGCAAGGGAAAATAGCACCGACGTCAGGAACACAATCAGGATCGTCACCCCGATATGCTGCACACTCAACGATGTGAAGATCAGCGCGATCAAGGTCACAATAAAGCCGACGATCAGACCGCGGGCCACACCGCCCAGCACATAACCGGCCATTACCACCCAGTTGGGTGTCGGTGAGACCAGCAGTTCCTCGACATTGCGCTGGAACTTGGCACTGTAAAACGACGAAACCACATTGGCGTAGGAGTTGGTGATCACCGCCATCATGATCAGCCCCGGCACCACGAACTCCATATAAGAGAAGCCGCCCATGTCACCGATACGGCTGCCGATCAGCGCGCCGAAGATGACGAAGTACAGGGACATGGTGATGACCGGTGGCACCAGCGTCTGCGGCCAGATGCGGGTAAAGCGCCGCACTTCGCGGCGGAGTATGGTGGAGAAGGAGGTCCAGATCAGTTGCGGGCTCATGACTTCACCTCCTTGTTTGCGGCTTCCTGCATTTTGTTTTGTGCCAGCAGGGAAACAAACAACTCCTCAAGGCGATTGGCGCGGTTGCGCATGCTGGTCACGGAAATATTCTGTGCACTCAAATGCGCGAACAGGTCGGACAGGGACTGCCCCTTCTCTACGGTCACCTCCAGGCTATGCTCGTCCAGACGGCGACCTTCAAAGTCACCAAAGTCCAGCGTCGCACTCAGGATCTCGCGGCTGTCGAGAATGAACACCTCTTTATTCAGGGTCTTGATCAGGGATTTGATCGAAGTGTTCTCGATAATATCGCCCTTATCGATAATGGCGATATTCCGGCACAGGCTCTCCGCCTCTTCCAGATAGTGGGTGGTGAGAATGATGGTGGTGCCCTGGGCGTTAATCTCCTGCAGGAACTCCCACATGGAACGGCGCAGTTCGATATCCACACCTGCGGTGGGTTCATCGAGAATCAGCAGGCGCGGCTCGTGGATCAGCGCGCGGGCAATCATCAGCCGCCGCTTCATACCGCCGGACAGCATACGCGCCTGGGCGTTGCGCTTGTCCCACAGGCCCAGCTTGCGCAGATATTTTTCCGTGCGCTCTTCGGCCAGCGCGCGCGGCATGCCGTAAAAGCCACCCTGGGTGCAGACAATATCGTACACCTTTTCAAACTGGCTGAAATTGAACTCCTGCGGCACCACGCCGAGCATTTGCTTGGCCGCGGGAAAATCCCGGTCGATGTCGATGCCGAAGATCGACACCTCGCCACCAGTCTTACGCACCAGTGAACAAAGAATGCCAATAGTGGTGGACTTGCCGGCGCCGTTGGGGCCCAGCAGGGCGAAGAAATCTCCAGGCTGCACTTCAAAGCTGATGCCCTTGAGCGCCTGGAAGCCGTTGTCGTAGGTTTTTTCGAGGTTCTTGATGGAGAGCGCAGCGGTCATGGTGCCTCCTTAAATGGGTGGCGTTATTCAACGCCCTTGGTCTGCAGATTGCAACGGCGGGACGCTACTTCCGTGCTCTGACAGCACGACCCGGTCCATTGGCAAAAAAAAAGCCGCTCATTGAGCGGCTTTGAAATTGGAGCGGGAAACCGGGTTCGAACCGGCGACCTCAACCTTGGCAAGGTTGCGCTCTACCAACTGAGCTATTCCCGCTTTTTTTGTCATCGAAACTGCTTGCGCAGCCCCGATAAAATGGCATCCCCAAGGGGAGTCGAACCCCTGTTACCGCCGTGAAAGGGCGGTGTCCTAGGCCTCTAGACGATGGGGACAGAAACTTCGCCTTGACTTGGTACTCAAAGCAGCCGGCCTGTCAGACCGGGGTGACAAAACAGAACCTGTCCCGTCAGCTCATACGCCCCTAGAGTGGACGACTGAGCAAAATTTGGAGCGGGAAACCGGGTTCGAACCGGCGACCTCAACCTTGGCAAGGTTGCGCTCTACCAACTGAGCTATTCCCGCGTGGCATCCCCAAGGGGAGTCGAACCCCTGTTACCGCCGTGAAAGGGCGGTGTCCTAGGCCTCTAGACGATGGGGACCCAGAAACCTTCTTGGCATTCCTCACTGCGTTTCGGCAAGTGCGTACTGCGTCGAAGTGGGGCGCATTCTATGGAGACCCCCGGGGGCTGTCAACACTTGGATGAAAAAAAATTTAAGAATTTTTCCTTTGCATACAGGCACTTACCGGACCCCCGCCACAAAGCGCGACAAACGGCAGGCAGCTACCGGATGAAGATCAACGCGCCAGGGAATAAACGATAAGTACCGGGAGAATCAGCACCTCTCTTCAGCGCCCTTCTGCACGGCTCGTCATCTCCTTCAGGAAAGTGCGAATACGCTGGCCATTACTGCCAAAATCCGCCGCCCTGCTGCGGGAAGCGGACCGGATGTCCACTGTTACGCCCTGCCCCTCCTTTTTCACCCGCACCACCACATCCTCGGTAAAGCCGAGCACCGGGGTGCGCGCCACCGCTTCAAGACGCCCTTTGTTGGGGCTTTTCGCCACCACCCGCCAGCCGAGTTCTTCCGCCACGGAGGCGGCGAGTTCCGTGGCCTCGGCCACGGTCATATTAAGCAGCAGCGGCTGAATATCTTCATAGAGGGGCGAATTGCGCTGTTGACTGGCCACCGCGTCACCCGCGTAATCCGCGCGGTTATCGCCCGGACCGCGCAAAGACAGGACTGCCTCGAACGCCGGCGGGTTCTTCAGGTCAGTGGAGATATCATGGATGGGAGGTGCGCGGAAGTTGTGTTCCCCCACTGTGAACAGCGGAATCGCCACCGGTATCGCGCCCAGAATCGTGGCCCAGAGAGCCGCGCTGCGGGCTTCGGGGTGACGTTTGACCAGCCCCCAGATAAATACCAGTATCGACGCCAGCGCAACGGCGACTGCCGCCAATCCGGCATACTTGAACACCTCAAAGGCGGTCAGGTAGTGCAACAACCCGAGCCGCACCGCCGCCACCGCCAGGGCAATGATGGCAAGCAGCGTCCACTGAACGCGGTACAGCCACCGGCTCCAGTGGCGTTTTCGGGCGGATCGGATCATGGATACCCTCTGGTCAGTGCCTTGCAGTCACATTTTTCGGCTTGCACTCAGTCAGCGCCCTCCTCCCGCCCGGGGTCGAGTTTTACCGATAGTGAATTAACACAATAGCGCAACCCAGTGTCGGTCGGTCCGTCGGGAAACACGTGTCCCAGGTGACAGCCGCAATTGGCACACAGGATCTCGGTACGCTGCATACCGAAGCTGTGATCCGGGCGCTCCTCAATCGCACCGCCGCTGGCCTCTGCGTCAAAGCTGGGCCATCCACAACCGGACTCGAACTTGGATTCCGAGTCAAATAACGCCTCACCACAACAGCGACAGCGGTACTGGCCGTCCTCGAAGGTAGCCCAATATTCACCGGAAAATGGCCGCTCGGTACCGCCCTCCCGGCAAACCCGAAACTCTTCAGGAGTCAGGCGCTCGCGCCAGTAGTTATCGTCTTTCTCTTTTGACATACTGTGGTTCCTTTTTCGCCTGATAAGTCAGTATCCAGCGGCACTACCCTGCCCGGCCCAACGCTTAGCAGCAGCACCACGATTATCCACGGTGCCAGATCCGCCCCGCTACCGATAGCAAGCCTACAAGAAAGCCGGATGCAGGTTGGAAAAATTTGCCCACAAGATGGCCTCCCGCAGGCTCTCTTTCAAAAACATCAGTTGGAGACTCTAAACCAGTTGAAGGCTCTCTATCAGTTGAGGACTCTACGAAGTACACAGCAATGAAGGATATTCACAAGTCGGAAAAACTCCACGGCGTCTGCTACGAAATCCGCGGTCCGGTCATGGAGCAGGCATCGCGCATGGAGGAAGAAGGCCACCGGATCATGAAGCTGAACATCGGCAATCCGGCACCATTCGGTTTTAATGCGCCAGACGAAATTCTGCAGGACGTGATCTACAACCTGTCCCAGGCACAGGGCTATGTGGAATCCAAGGGGCTGTTCGCGGCGCGTAAGGCCATCATGCACGAGTGCCAGATCCTCGGTGTGCCGGGCGTCGATATCGACGATATCTATTTGGGCAATGGCGTGTCCGAGCTGATTTCCATGTCCACCCAGGCACTGCTGAATAACGGCGACGAAATGCTGTTGCCGATGCCTAACTACCCGCTGTGGATGGCCGCTACCAATCTGACCGGTGCCAAGCCGGTGCTCTACCGCTGCGATGAGCAGGCGGGCTGGCTGCCGGATATTGACGATATCAAATCCAAGATCACTCCCCGCACCCGCGGTATTGTGGTGATCAACCCGAACAACCCCACTGGCGCGGTGTACCCGAAGGCCCTGCTGGAGCAAATTGTAGAGGTTGCGCAGCAACATAATCTGGTCATTTTTGCCGACGAGATTTATAGCAAGATCCTGTATGACGACGCTGAGTTCACCCCGATGGGCACTCTGGCCCACGATGTGCTGTGCCTGACTTTCAACGGCCTCTCCAAGTCTTACCGCCTGGCTGGTTTCCGCTCCGGCTGGATGATCGTGAGTGGCGCCAAGCAGCGCGCGCGCGGGTTTATTGAGGGCATGGATATCCTGTCGTCCATGCGCCTGTGCGGCAACGTACCGGCAATGTTCGCGGTGCAGACCGCCTTAGGCGGCTACCAGAGTATCAAGGATCTGGTGCTACCCGGTGGCCGCCTGCGCGAACAGCGGGATTTGGCGTGGCAGATGCTGAACGATATTCCCGGCGTCAGCTGCGTGAAGCCCCAGGGGGCGATTTATATGTTCCCGCGCATTGATCTGGACCGTCACAAGATTGAGAACGACGAGAAGTTCGTGCTCGATTTTCTGCGCCAGGAAAAAATCCTGCTGGTGCAGGGCAGTGCTTTCCACTGGGATGCGCCGGACCATCTGCGGATTGTGTTCCTGCCGCGGGTGGATGATCTTTCCCATGCGATTGAGCGTTTGGGCAGTTTCCTTGAGCGTTACACTGGTTAATAAGCTGTAAGCGATCAATGTTGGACGATCTGCATATTCACGATTTTTACCGCGATGCGGGGCGGATTCTGTTGGCACTGTTCCAGCAGTTTCCGGCCCCGGCCACGATCTATGTGGAAGACATCGCCGGTCCCGACACCCCGGACGAATTCGGCCTTCACTCGCCCCGCCATCTCGCCTGCCTGGGTGCGATGACCTGGCTCAAGCAGTGCGGTTATATCCATTTTTTGCAGTTGGTGCGCCAGGAAGCGATCGAGGATGCGACATTGTCTCACCGGAGTTTTCTGGTGCTGGTGAGTCGCGGGGAGGATGGGATCAGCAACGCTGAGAAGCTGGATCAAGTTGTGCGCGGAGGATCTTCGCCTCAGCTCGAGGAGTTGATGGTGGGGCTGATGGCTCAACTTCAGAGCTAGATTCCAGTGGAACTTCGTAGTCGCCTTATGTGGCGGCAAAGCACCGGGTACGGGTTTTCAGGACCGGGCTAGGCGCCCCCCTTAAATACATCCCTGTACGCTTCGTCGGCAACATCCCTGTTGCCGACGATCCTGAAAACCCGTACCCGGCACTCCACCTTCGATTCAAGAACATGGCTTCGTAGCGCTAAGCGCTTCGACAATACCTCACATGCAGCATCTTTAGCGCCGCATCCGGATCACTATCCGGAAAGTCAGGATTCTGCGGTAACCGTTCAATTACCGCATAGCCTGGATTTGCAGAGCTGATTAGTGCACGGAATTCAGCCTCACTGATCCGGGGCGAGTTCACCACCAGCAGCAAATCCGCTTCATCCGCCAGGCAGGCCGGCAACAGCTTTAGCATCCGAGCGTAATTCTCTCCCACATCGAAACTGCCTTTCTGAAATGTGGGCGGATCCACAACCGCAAGTTGGAAAGGCCCCCGACGGTCATAACTGCGGAAATCCCGCAGTGCATCCTTCGCCAGAAAACTGATGCCCTTCAACGGCAACCCATTCGCACGGTGATTGGCCTCCCCACGTCTAAGCACACCCTTGTTGAGGTCCACATTAAGCACCCCTAACTCACCGGCAGCGCGCGCCACCACCGAAAATGCGCAGGTGAATGCAAACAAGTTGAGCAATTTCAGGTTCTCGACCTGCCCCGCCTTCTCCTGCACCTGCTGCTCCAGCCAGCGGCGTCCGGGTTCGATGTCGAGAAAGAAACCAACATTCTGGCGATCAAAAGTCAGTGGAATCTCAAGATCGCCACGCCTCGCTACCGGTGATTCCACCGGCGTGCCGGCCTGCCACACGATGGGCGCACCGCGTTCATAGCGCCGCTGCACCGCAACACCGGTGTAACCAAATGGCTCCGCCAGCGCCCACAGCGATGCTACCAGCGCGTCTTCACCGTCATAGGCATCAAACAGCGTTACCAGTATTGCAGGGCGATAACTGTCTACACAAATGCTCTCGAAGCCCGTATAACAGCGCCCACGACCGTGAAACAGGCGGCGGCTGTCCGACTTTTTTTCTTCCAGTTTGCCGCGCACAACCCGCAACAAAGATTCCCAATCCATCATTTACTCGCTTGTGCTCTGTGCTGCCGGAACTTCACCGCTGCCATCGCCAGACAGCGGGTAAAGGATTTCATCGCGGTAGCCGGTAATCACCCGCACAAAGCCGCTCCAGGCTTCATCCAGTGATGGCTCGCCGCTGTCGATCAGCAATGGGCGCCCGCCCAGTTCGGTGATTTTGGTTTTGGTGGCAATCACTATCAGATTCTCTCGCCCCACTGCGCGCAATACCTTCGGGCTCAATTGCTGATTGCCGCGGCCGATGAGATGGCCCTGGCCGCCGATGGCAGTAAGAATGATTCTGACCGGGAGATCGGGTTGCGTTGCACGGTGTGAGGCGATGGCCTCCTCGATCTGTGGCGCACTCACGTCGGCAGCCAGCAGATTGCCGTCGCACCACAGGTCCACCCCCAACAAGGTGCCGTCCTCCCCCAGTTCGGAAAGCACCGCGAGCGTGGTGGAGCCGGGGCCGACGATGTAGAGCGTCTCCGGGTCGAGATGATGGATTTCCTCCACCACTTGCGCGGCGATATCGGCCACCGCCAGTTCTTCTACCTCACGCCCGGCGTTTTTTACTGCCTGCAGGAAATGCCCCTCTTCCGGCACCAGCAACTCACCGTAGTAACGTGTGCTGACACGTCCCTCGCGGAAGGAGTTCTCGTCGATATCGCGCACTTCCCGCTGGTGCAGATCCACCAGTTCCCCCGCCATCAGCCGTCGCAATACCTCGCCCCCCGCTCTGGGAGAAATAGCAAAACACGCGGAGTGCATTTTGACTCCGGCAGGAATGCCGAGTACCGGGAAGCTGTCGCCAAGGGCGTTGACCATATTGCGGGCCGTGCCATCGCCACCGGCGAAAACGATCAGGTCGGCACCGGCGTCGCGGATGGTGCGCGCGGCGGCCTCGCTGTCTTCCGGTGTCGAGCGCGCATGCCGTGCGGCCCCCACAACGACTACCTGGAAACCCAGTTCACGGGCGAGGTTTTCGCCCATATCGCCGGCGAAGGTCACTAGCTCAAGTTGTGGGCTGAAAGGTTTTAGCGCTTCCAGCGCGATGGCCACGCGCTTGTGCGACTGGGGCTGGATGCCCGCTGCCAATGCGCGCTCGACGGTATCGGCTCCATCGCTGCCCTTCAGGCCGGCGGGACCGCCGATGCCGGCCCATGGGTTGATGACAAGTCCGAGTTTTTTCAGTTTCACGGTTCGACCTGATCGTTAGTTGAGCCCGAGAATAGCCAGCTGCTTGCGCGCGGCATCATCCAGGCCTGGTGCCTGTACCTTGAAATGGGAAAGCTCAAGGCGCTGTGGGTAGTGCTTGCGCAGCAGGTCGAAGGACCTCACCATGGGTTGCTCGCCGGCTGCGGCGTCCCGCAGTCGGCGGTCATCCTCTCTCGGGTCGTAGATGTTGAGCAGCAGCTCACGAATGGCGGCAAAGCCGGACTGCTCGCTGACAACCGGCAGCTTCGTTTTCGCATCGGTGCCCGGCTGCGCCACTTCCGGCCATCCCAGCACGCGGTTGAGCGCATCGCGAATCATACGGGTGCCGGCGAGTTTGCCATCGTGGCTGTAACCGGCGATATGCGGGCTGCCGAGATCCACCTTTGCCAGCAGGTCGGTGCGGATATCCGGTTCGTTTTCCCAAACATCCAGCACGGTGGTGATGTCGGGCTTACCCCGGAGACGCTCAAGCAGTGCCGCATTGTCGATGACAGCGCCGCGCCCGGCACTGATCAACACGGTACCAGGTCTGATCGCAGCGAGAGCCGCGGTGTCAATCATGTGCAGGCTCGGATGCGGACCGTCTTTTACCAGCGGCGCGTGCAGGCAGACAATGTCCTGCTGCAATACAGATTTCAGATCGCTGCTGTCGGGATTTTCGGTTAGCCAGGGATCGTAAACCTTGCACGGGACCTGAAGTGCGTGGAGCTTTTTCTGCAACAGACCACCCACATTGCCACAACCGACGATACCGAAACTGCGCCCGCGCCAGTCAACGTTCAGCGCAGCAAGCGCACAGAATACGTATTCGACCACCGAATTGGCATTGCAACCGGGTGCGGCACTCCAGGCAATTCCCTGTGCCTCCAGCCACGCAGTATCCAGATGGTCGGTACCGATGGTGCAACTGCCCACGAAGCGCACCGGGGTGCCCTCCAGCAAAGACTGGTTCACTTCGGTGACCGAGCGCACCAGCAACACATCGGCGTCTTTCAGCTGCGTCTGCGACATAGTGCGTCCGGGGATTCTGGTAATTGCGCCCAGATTTCCGAACCAGGTTTCCAACCCCGGGATATTCTCATCGGCGACGATGTTGAGCTGCGGATTTGCATTCCCGTTGCTTTTCATGAAATTACGGACTCCATATGTTCGCGCGCTGAATTTGCATCATCGGAATGCGCGCGGTTGTCCAGCGTGCGGCGGATTTTGTTGGCGAGACCGCCAATGCCGAATTCCTCCGCGAGCGCGATGGCAAACTCCGGCTCCACGGCTTTGCGAGCCAGGCTATCAACCTCAATCGCGAGAGGAACCTCATATTCCAGCTGCGCCAGTTGCCGTGCCATGCGGATCTGTCGGGAATGGCTGGTAATTTTTTCTGCGATGGATTTCGCCCCGCGCAGTTTGAGACTGGCGATCTGCGCCACATTGGCGATCAGGGCTTCCACGTCGGCAAACGCCGCCAGCAAACGCGCTGCGGTCTTGGCTCCGATCCCGGGCACACCGGGAATATCGTCGATGTTGTCGCCCACCAGCGCGAGATAGTCGGGTATCTGCCGTGGCTCCACGCCAAATTTCTGCCGGATACTCTCCCGGTCCAGAATCTCGTTTGCGGCGAAATCCCACAGGCTGGCGGCGCCACAGTCCAGCAGCTGCCCCAGATCCTTGTCGCGGGTGAGTACCACCGGCGCACGGTCGTCCGCCGCGCACATTCGGGTCAATGTCGCCAGAATATCGTCCGCCTCAAAGCGTTCGCTGGCAAAACTTGCGATCCCCAGCGCTTCCGCCATCTCACGGCAGGCCGCCAGCTGATATGCCAGGGCCTCATCCGGCAGTGCGCGGCTGCTCTTGTAATCCGGATAAATGTCGTTGCGGAAGCAGTTGCCGAGGGACTCATCAAAGGCACAGGCGATGTGTCCGGGATCGCGGGACAAGACATCCAACAGGAAGTTACTGAATCCATACACCGCCTCGGTACTGTAACCGGAGCGGCTTACCCAGTTGGGAGGTAGGGCAAAATAGTAGCGGAAGATATAGACCGAGGCGTCGATCAGATAAGTCTCACTCACCCGAGATCCTCCAAACGATAGTGTTCCGCTAAAAACGGTTCCGGCTGCGCACAGGCGCGGGCGAGCGCGCCGGCAAACTGGCGGGCCCTGGAGGGCAGGCCGTCGCGGCAGTAGTTCTGCACCTGCTGCCAGATATCGCGTTTGAATACCGCACTGGGGCCGAGCCCGGCATCGAGATTGTCGGCGCTGACGCGGAACTTTAAACCACAGGCGCGGGCAAAGACCCACTCCAGCGCCTGGGGTTTCACTTCTACCCGCTCAAACTCCGCCTGCTGTGCGCTGGAGCGGCCGTCCGGTGCATACCAGTATCCATAGTCAGGCAGTTTCCGGCGCGACTCGCCTGCCACACACCAGTGTGCTGCTTCATGCAGGGCGCTGGCGGGATAATCGCGGGTGAATTCCACCTGATGCCAGCTGGCGCCGTTTTCCGAGGCTGGACGGTAATAAGGCTCTTCAAAGCCGCCCATGAGGCGGGTATTCAACCCGTCCGGCGACGAAAAACAGGTATCGAACACGCTGACTATACGTTCAGTCACCGATTTCTCCGCTGCCTGGTGCGCGGTCGCCCCCTCCGGATGGTACGAAACTTGCTGGTCTTGGATATCTGCCGGGCAAAGGTGTGACAACTGTGGCTCCTGAACCTGTGCCATGAACCGGTGCCAGAAACAGTCGGCACCTCATATTGTGAATTGGCGCGGACTATAACAGCGAGCGCGGGGGGATCAAGGCCATGCCCCCATAGGCGAAATACCCAGATCAGTGACGATTCAGCCAATCGGCGCCATCACCTGTGTTTTCGGTGCTGAAAGGCGGGAAAACGAGATAAAGAACCTGCATCCGCCGGTTGTATTTCCACGAATCAGAATATACCTTTGAATACAGGGATACCGGAAACCTGCTGCCGCTCAAAGCGATCATAATGAGGGCTATGGGTGGTTGTTTTCGGTTGCGGTACCGGCTTCCCAGGGAGGCAATAAAGGCGCCTCCGGAGTCAGGATTCAGCGATTGGTCGCCCGACCTTCGCTCGCTATCTCTGCGCCGGTTGCACTTGATAAGCAGTACAAGACCTTCCCGCCCTACTACCGGCCCTGCAAGGAGGTGCACTATGACCGACCACCGCAACAGCAACGTGGTTGACCTCTTCACCGGCAAGCCTATCGAAACTTCAGAGAGCCGGCGGTTTATTCGCCTATCTCCGGAACTGGATGGCTTGGAAATGCTCTACTCCAACAATTCCAGTGGAACTGATCTCTACAGTCTGAAAATCCTTTGCTGGGGCCTGCGTGCTAACGGCGAGGTCGTCGGACTGGTTCCCTGGTTGAACTCCATCACCGCCTGCCCGGATATCCAGGATCCCCTGGACGGCCGGTTTGAGGGCTACTACGACCCGGGTATCGAGGAAATTTTCCATGAGCCCCCCATCCACAAGATCGTCGAGCTGGAGACTGCGGCGGAATACTTCGAATTTGAAAGCAACCAAGCGGACGAGGTTGTACAGGAGATCCCCGACACCATCGGTACCCACGCGGTATTCATGGATACGGACCGGGAGAACCTGACTCTTTCCGAAGTCGTGAGCTGGCGGCTGTTTGCCAGCGGCGAAATCCACGGCATGCTGATTGATCACAGCAGTGTGGAGACTACACCGGTTCTTCCCGGGGACGATTGCCTGTACTCGGCCCAGGAATCGGAATGTTTCCGCTATTTCTTCCAACACCACATCGCCAACAAGATCAAATCCGAGGACCCGGAGGCCCTGGCCGCGATCGCGGCGCTTGTCACTTCGCCCTAGACACTTCCCACAAATCCAGAAAAGACAAGGGCGACCAGTGGTCGCCCTTGTTGTTTCCGGACAAATAATCATTCCTCAGATTTTCTGATCCAGTACACAAACTCATCGTTCTCCTCCCGGTGTTGCACCAGCTCATAACCGAGAAACTGACAGAATTTAGGCACATCGCGCTGGGTGGAAGGGTCAGTGGCAAACATCTGCAACACCTCACCCGCCGCGACCTTGCGCACCGCAGAGTGAAGCATCATGACCGGTTCCGGGCACAGCAGGCCGCGGGCATCAAGGGTATGGTGTGATTTCATGGGGCTATTGTCGGAGATTTGCCATGGCGCGTCATCCACAAAGACTGACCGGACAGAATAGAGCCGCCAGACGCCTCACCGGTCGCTGTTGGGAAAGACTAGACTGCAGGTTGAGGTGTCACCAGAAGTGCACACCGGCTGAGGATCACAAACACCGATGATTTACGTACTGATTGAACGGGAAATAGCCGAAGATCTGGAAGCGACCTACGAGGAGGCCGCACGGCGACTGCTGACCAATGCCTACCAGACCGATGGCTTTGTCGACGGTCATACCTACACCGAACTCGACAACCCCCGCCGCCGCTTCACCCTGTCCCAGTGGAAATCTGTCTTGCACTGGCAACAGTGGTACAGCAGCGAACAACGCCGCGAACAGATGGCCCAACTCACTCCCATGCTCGCGCACGAGGAGCGCATCACGATATTGCAGCGCGCATAAACGCGGCGGCCCCATCCGCGGCAGCCCGCCAGTGTTGCAGCTGGGTGAAACCGCTGGCTTTGCGCGGCTTGAAATCGTGGTCACCGTCTTCCAGCCACAACACCTCAATCGCGGAGGACAGCGCATAGCCACCCACCTCAGCACGATCCCCCAACCTGTCCCGGGTTCCCTGCACCATCAATGCGGGACAATCGAGGCTTTCGAGATGCCCGGTGCGCAAGCTCTCCGGCTTTCCCGGCGGATGGAACGGATACCCCAGGCAAACCACCCCATCCACCCTTCCCGCCCGATGATTTTCCGCCGCCAGCATACTCGCCACCCGGCCGCCCATGGACTTGCCACCGATAAATAACCGCTCTCCTGGGAAAACCGCACGGAAACGCTCGATCTGAGCCTGAAAATCCGCGAGCAATACATCCAGTTTGTTCGGCGGCCGCCTCTTGCCGGCTTCCCGCCGCTCCGCCATATACGGAAACTCAAACCGGATCACCCCCACGCCCCGCTCTGCCAGCAACGCCGCCAAAGCCTGCATAAAATCACTATCCATCGGCGCGCCAGCGCCGTGTGCAAACAGAAACCAGTTTTCGGGAGCGTCCCGCGGTCGGTCCACCAGCCAGCCATCCAATTCGGCCATCAGTAATCACCATCCCTCGGAATATCTTCCGCCAGAATCAGATTCACCGACTCCTCACCGGGCTCAAACCAGATGACCACGGTCTTTTTCTCCAGCTGACGGCGCAGGCTGGCCACCTTGTTTTCCAGGCTCACCTCCTGCTCACCGTAATCGGTGCCGTCGCGAGTGGCATATTCCTCCAGCAGGTTTTGCAGGGTTTCGGGGTCTAATTGGTTATGGGGAATGATCATTTCACTCTCACTACGCGTGAATTGTATTTAACGCTTACAAAGCACATGACTCGAACTGAAGGACAGGTGGCGGGATTCGTTTTCGAAAGCGTCGCAAACAGGGATGTTTGCGACGCAGCGTACAGGGATGTATTTAAGGGGGGCGCCTAGCCCGGTTTCGAAAACGAATACCCGGTGCCTGTCCGCCGCGGAATGGCAAAAAAAGCCCCGGATTGTCCGGGGCATTTTATCTAGGTAATCAGCAATTATCAGGACTTCGGCTTGCGGAACCGCAATGTCATACGGTCACTTTCCCCGATCGCCAGGTATTTGTCCTTATCCTCATCCCCCAGACGCAGGGACGGAGGCAGAGTCCAGACACCTTTCGGGTGATCCGCGGAATCCTTCGGGTTCGCATTGATCTCACTGGACTCCTCCAGCACAAACCCCGCGTTTTTCGCCAGCTCAATCACATAATCCTGAGTCACATAACCGCTCTTTTTCATATCTTCAAGGCTGGTACCCGGCTTCGCCCGGTGCTCCACCACACCCAGCACACCACCCGGCTTCAGCGCCGCGTAAAACGCCTTGAATGCCGCCTGCTCATTATTGCCGCCCATCCAGTTGTGCACATTGCGGAAGGTCACCACCGCATCCGCTGAACCCGCCGGCGCAATATCACTACCACCACCCGGCACGAACTCCGTCAATTTCACCGCACCGTAGGTATCCTTGTCCGCCGCCATTTTCTCTTCAAACTTGGCCAGGGAATTTTTGAAATACCCCACCTCCGTTGCTTTCGGGAAATGCGCCGCATACAGCGTACCCTTGTCCTTCAACATCGGCGCCAGAATCTCAGTGTACCAGCCGCCACCCGGCCAGATTTCCACCACCGTCATCTCCGGCTTCACCTGAAAAAAGGCCAGCGTTTCCGCCGGGTGGCGGTACTTGTCCCGCGCTACATTCGCCGGTGTGCGCTGATCCCCCTTGATAGCGCCCTGAAGGGTATCGGCCTGAACCGCGCCTGCAAACGATACCGCACAGGCCAGACCGGCCAACCAGTGTGCAACTTTCCTCGGATTTAACATCGGGCTTCTCCTTTTGAGAGCTTGCTTGGAATTATTTTCCTCGATTGGGGATTCAACACTCCCGATCTCCTCTTGTAAAGCCTCAGACCGCCCCCGGGGTTCCATAGCGAGAACTTTGCCCACCGGGCGCCATACTGGCTACAATTCAGCTCAGCCAGCAGGTATCGCAGCCAGGTACCTCAATCCAGCAGTGCCAATAAGGACATCCCCATGCAGCAACACCTCGTCATCTCCATTATCAGCGACGACAAACCCGGCGTAGTGGAAATGCTCTCCGCCGCCGTGGCGGAAAATGGCGGCAACTGGGAAGACAGCCGCATGGCCCACTTTGCAGGCAAGTTTGCCGGCATATTGCGGGTCAGCGTGGCCGCCGAAGACGGTCCGCGTCTCAAGGAGGCGCTGATGAGCCTCGCCGGCGCCGACTTTAAGCTGCAGGTAGAAGACGCCCTTGCGGTAGCCTCCGACAGCCGACAGACCCTGCAGCTCAAACTCGTGGGCAATGACCGCCCCGGGATCGTCAAGGAAATCTCCCGCGCCCTCGCTGCCCGCAAGATCAATGTGGAAACCCTCGACACCCGTTACGGCAGCACCCCCTGGAGCGGCGAGCCCCTGTTCACCGCCGAGTGTACGATTAGCGTGGCGGAAGATGTCAGCCTCGACGGTCTCTACGACGAACTGGATGAAATTGCCGACGAACTCGGAGTCGAGATCGACTGCGAAGAGACCTCCTCCGCGCTATAATCCCCGCCCTTCGCGGCCCGGTTGTTCATAAATCGACCTGGGCCGCCTGTCTGCCCCCACAACGGGGTATTAATGGTCAAACCCGATCAGCCCAAGTTGTCGCCATGTTCAAAATCGTGCTCTACCAACCGGAAATTGCTCCCAACACCGGCAATATCATCCGCCTGTGCGCCAATACCGGTGCCGAACTGCATCTGATCGAACCCCTCGGTTTCGCCATGGACGACAAACGCCTGCGCCGTGCCGGGCTCGACTACGCCGAGTACAGCCGCGTCGTGCGCCACGGGGACTGGCGGACCTTTGTAGAGTCCGAGCGGCCGGCGCGGGTGCTGGCCCTATCCACCAAAGGCTCCCGGGCCCATTCGGAAATCGAGTTTCACGACGGCGACGCCATCGTCTTCGGCCCTGAAACTCGCGGCCTGCCCGCGGAATTCCTGGCCATGGCCGGCAGCGAGCACACCTTGCGCATCCCTATGTGCGCCAACAGCCGCAGCATCAATCTGTCCAATGCGGCGGCGATTGTGATTTACGAGGCCTGGCGGCAGCTGGGTTATCAAGGCGCGGTATAAGCGCTTGATACTTTTTCAATACGATTAACTCCCCCGGAATTCTGACCGAACCATGCGCGCACCCATCGGACTTTTTTACGGCTCCAGTACCTGTTACACCGAAATGGCAGCGGAGAAAATCCGCGATCGCATCGGCGAGGAGTGGATCGACATCCACAATGTCGCAGACGACGATGTCACCCAGATGCGGGAGTACGACTTCCTGATTCTCGGCATCCCCACCTGGGATTACGGTGAACTGCAGGAAGACTGGGAAAACTGCTGGGACCAGCTGGCAACCCTGGATCTCGCTGGCAAAACCGTCGCCCTCTACGGACTCGGCGATCAGGCGGGCTATCCCCAGTGGTATCAGGACGCACTCGGCTACCTGCACGCCCAGGTCCTTGCCCTCGGCGCCAAAGCCGTGGGCTACTGGCCGGCAGAAGGTTACGAATTCGAAGAGTCCAAAGGACTGACACCGGACGGCAGCCAGTTTGTCGGTCTGGCCCTCGATGAGGAGAACGAATTCGAGAAAAGCGATGAGCGCCTCGACCAGTGGTGCGCGCAGATCATGCGCGAATTCGGCCTGCGCTGACCGCCTCCATGTCTGAACAGCAACACACTCCGGTTATACTGGCGCAGCTCGAATGGAAAGAAGACGGCCAGCCTGTTTCACCGGCCTTCGACGACATCTACTTCTCTACCGCCTCGGGTCTGGAAGAAACCCGCCACGTATTCCTGAAGCACAACCACCTCAGTGAGCGCTGGGCGAACCTCGCCGACAACGCCACCTTCAGCATCGGTGAAACCGGCTTCGGCACCGGTCTCAATTTTCTCGCCGCCTGGCAACTGTGGCGGCAGACCGCGCCCGCAACGGCACAGTTGCATTTTGTCAGTGTGGAAAAGTTCCCCCTTGCCCCTCACGACCTTCGCCGCGCCCTAGCGCTGTGGCCGGAATTGCGCGAGCTCAGCGAACAACTAATCGCGCAATACCCAACGTATCTCGCGAGCGGCGTACACCGGCTGAATTTTGCCGGCAATGTACACCTGACCCTGATCATCGACGAGGCGAGCCGAGGCTTCGAGCGTATACAACTGGATGATCCGCACAGGGACAGCTTGGTCAACGCCTGGTTTCTGGACGGATTCGCCCCGGCGAAAAACCCGGAGATGTGGAGCGACGACCTGTTTCGGGCCATCGCACAGCTCAGCGCTCAGGAGAGCACACTCGCCACCTTTACCTGCGCCGGCATCGTCAAGAGGGGATTGAAAGCCGTCGGCTTTGCGCTGGAAAAAGTACCGGGTTTCGGGCGCAAGCGGGAAATGCTGCGCGGGCGCTTCAGTGCGGCAACACCGGCCGAACAAGGGCCGCACCGCACCACCCCCTGGCACCTGCCCGTCACAAACACCGAGCCCCCAGCCACCATCGCTGTTATCGGCGCGGGCATCGCCGGAGCAACCGCCGCGCGCGCGCTGGCGGACCGCAATTTCCAGGTCGCGGTGTTCGAACAGGGCAATGAACCCGGCAGCGGCGCCTCTGGCAATGACCAGGGCATCCTGTACGCAAAGCTCTCCCCAAAACCCGGCCCCAACGGCGACTTCAACCTACTGGCCCTGCAATTCGCCCAGCGCTTCTACCGGTCGCACTGCCCCGACGCGATCCATTTCGACGGCCTGCTGCAACTGGCAGAAACGGAAAAGGAGCAACAGCTGCAACAGCAGGTCATCGACCACCTGGAGCTGGACAGCAATTCCCTGCTCGCGCAACCGGTATCCGCGCCGCAGGCAAGCGAACTCGCCGGTGTCGATCTCAATATACCGGGGCTCTACTTCCCGGAAGCCGGCTGGCTGCGTCCGAAACAGGTCTGCAGCACCCTGCTGAATCATCCGAATATCCAATTCCATCCGGAAACACCCGTACTCGGTATTCAGCAGACCGCAGCGCGGTGGGAACTGGAAACAGAAAATCGCGGGAAAAAGACATCGCATCAGTTTGATGCCATCATCCTGTGCAGCGCCAACTTCAATCGCCAGTTCCCCAACACCGCCCCCCTGCCACTGCAGCCAATACGCGGCCAGGTTTCTTTCGCCCGGGCGACACCAGTATCACAAGCCCTGAACATTGCCCTCTGCGGCGAAGGCTACATCGCCCCCGCAGCGCCGGTTTCAGAACCTGACAAAACACCACAACACAGCTTCGGCGCCACCTTCAAACTGAAGCAAACGGATTTGGAAATACGCGAAGAAGAACACCAGGAAAACCTGGCAACACTCGCTTCCCTGTTACCGCAAATCGCCGAATCACTCAGCCACCAGCAACTGCGCGGGAGAACCGCCCTCCGCGCCGCCACCCCGGACTACCTGCCGATGGCAGGCCCGGTCGCCGAATGGGCTCAGCTGGAAAATACCTACGGCGCGCTGCGCAAAAACCGCAAGCAACGGATCGACCGCCGCACTCCATACCAGCAAAACCTGTATGTGCTGGCGGGACTGGGATCACGAGGATTTACCTATGCACCGCTCGCCGCGGAGGTGTTGGCCGCGTGGATCAGTAAAGAAGTGATGCCGGTATCAGAAGATCTTGTGAAAGCACTACATCCAATGCGCTTCGCAATAAGAAATCTTGGAAAAAACAAAGCGCCGCACTGAACAGTGCGCAAAACGTGACGCGAAGGGGAAGTGCTGGGTATCCTTCCTAGAACCACAATTAATCAAGAATCCTGGGTAGCAGGAACCCGTAACAACGCCCCACTACCAGACCCACAAGACACAATAGACTTCATAGCCGCCTCCACCGTCACATGGGGCAGAATCTCCACACACTCCGGAGGCAAGTGGTACACAAAACCCGAAGTCGGTACCGGCGCCGTCGGCACATACACCGTGAAATCTCCGTTCGGATGCTGGGATGTCACAATCGCCGTCACCGAAAGCGGATTATCCGCACCGTGAATCCGCGCCCGCGCCACCGGCCCAGATAACACCCCCTCCGTACCCGCACCACCAATAAACTGCAGTACCACATCCTTGATCGTGCTGTACCCCGGTGCCAACCTGCCAAGCCAGTGATCCAGGTGCCGGTGCGCCCAGCGCCCTACACTGGTTTTCACCAACAGACCGATCAAAAAACACAAACCGAGAATCAGCCCTAGGACGATCAGGCGGGCAAAGTTATCCTTGAACTCCGTATGTGCCTGCATCCACTCCGTGGCCGGCGCCACCAACTCGCTGATCTGGCCGAACAGCCACTGAAACAACAGGATGAAAATGGCAATGGGCAACACCACCGCCAGACCACCCAACAGCGTCAAAGTGACAAAGGCTTTTACTCTGGTCATAAACTACTGCACTGAACAATAACGGTTAAACAGGAATACGTTCGGCCAACCATGAAATCCTACATTCCCGAACTGCTGTCGCTGCTACTCCTGACGGTCGCCGTGCCGACCGCCGCGGCATCAACGCCACCGCAACTCGACTATCAGCTGCTCGACAGCAAAAAACGCCCGGCGGATCACTTTACCCAGGGACTGTACTACGACGGCGAGCGCTGGCTGGAAAGCAGTGGACTCTATGGCCGCTCATGGCTAGCGGAGTATACCGACCCCGGCGCCAGTCCCGTAAGACGCAAGTGGCTGGCAAGTGACCGTTTTGCGGAGGGGATCGCCGTTTTCGGTGAACGGCTCTACCTGCTCACCTACCGCGCAGGCGAGGTGCAGATATACCGGCGGGGGGACTTTTCACTGGAAAAGACGCTGAACTACAAAGGCGAGGGTTGGGGGCTCACCAGCGATGGCAAACAGCTGATCATGAGCAATGGCAGCGACAGCCTCGTGTTTCGCGATCCGGACACCTTCGCCGTCACCCGAACACTCAGGGTCACCGGTGGCGGAGAGCGCTGGACACGGTTAAACGAGCTGGAATATGCCAACGGACTGATCTGGGCCAATATCTGGCAGGACCCAAGGGTTATCGCTATTGACCCACAAAACGGTGAGGTGAAGGGCGTGCTGGACCTGGAAAAACTGCGCCAGGACAGCGTCCGCAACCAATGGAATGTAGATGCCGTCGCCAACGGCATTGCCTGGGACCAGAATCGCAAAGGACTGTGGGTGACGGGAAAATTCTGGCCGAAACTCTACCTGATCCGCCCGCATGGGCTCGGGTTCTAATGCCGCACCGATCCCGCCCTAGGGCAATCAGTTCCGGCACCGATCAATTGCGATAATAGTCGATCACCGTAAGAAAACCGCCGCTGCGAATGGATTCCAGCGCCGTACCCTGCAGCTGTAGCCGGTAACCACGCTGCTGGCGCTCTAAAGTCACACCATCTGCCCCTTCCGCACCGTCAAACAGCATGGCGTGCTCGCCGCTGGCCCCCCGCCACTGCACCCCTTCCACATTGCGCATCCCCGGCAACTCAATAGTGACCGTCTGCAGATCTGCGGGTAACTCACGCACTTCCATCCGGGCGATACCGCTGGAAGTGGCCAGTGAATAATTGAGCTGATGAGCGGGCGCAGGTTTCCACCCGAGATGAGTATCCGCCACGGCGGACTGGGCCAGGTTGCGGGGGTTGATGGCGCTGGGGCCGCTTGTAGTGCAGCCAGCAAGCCAGGACAGAGCACAGGCCATCAGAGTGCCGATCAACACGGAGGAAGTTGTAGCTGGCTGCTCAGCTGACGTCGTTGTCATTGCGCGCATAGCATTGTCCCTGTCTATGTCTGCGGTGGTGGGATTATAGACCAAGCTCACACTACTTGAAGCAAACAGGCGCCAGTAAAGGACAAGAGAGCGCCAACAATTGGACATCTGAGGCCCGAACCGGTTCACACCCGGCACCGGGCAAACGGTATACTGCCGCCCATGACAGAATCACACCCGGCTCCGGCCACATCCAACTCCGCGGGCAACCCCCACTTTATCCTCGAGCACACGTTCGGCTACACCGGATTCCGCGGTGATCAGGAAGCGATCATCAACACCCTGGTAGCCGGTGATGATGCACTGGTGCTGATGCCCACCGGTGGTGGAAAATCCCTGTGTTACCAGATTCCGGCGCTGGCGCGCCCCGGCTGTGGGATTGTGATTTCGCCGCTGATTGCGCTGATGCAGGATCAGGTGGAGGCTTTGCGGGCCGCCGGTGTGGCCGCGGCCTTCCTGAACTCGTCGCTCGGTTACGACGAGGCCCAGCAAATCGAAGGCCGGCTACTGCGCGGCGAGCTGGAACTGCTCTACCTGGCCCCGGAGCGGCTGTTACAGCCCCGCACCCTGGATCTGCTGGCGCGCGCAAAAATCTCCCTCTTCGCCATCGACGAGGCCCACTGCGTGAGCCAGTGGGGGCACGATTTCCGCGCCGACTATCTGCAGCTTTCCTGCCTGCATCAACGTTTTCCCGAGGTGCCTCGGGTCGCCCTCACGGCCACCGCAGACCAACGCACCCGTCGGGAAATTGCCCAACGGCTGGACTTGGCGAATGCGCGCCACTTTGTCAGCAGCTTCGACCGCCCGAATATCCAGTACCGCATCGCGCCCAAAAACAATCCCAAGCGCCAACTGCTGCAGTTCCTGAACAACGAGCAGCAGGGCCACGCCGGCGTGGTCTACTGCCTATCCCGCAGCAAGGTAGAATCCACCGCGGACTGGCTACAACAGCAGGGATTCAACGCCCTGCCCTACCACGCGGGTCTGCCTGCCCATGTCCGCGCCGAGCACCAGCGCCGCTTCTTGCGGGAGGAAGGCGTGATCATGGTGGCCACCATCGCTTTCGGCATGGGGATCGACAAGCCGGATGTGCGCTTCGTCGCCCATCTAGACCTGCCCAAAAGCATCGAAGCCTATTACCAGGAGACCGGGCGCGCTGGGCGCGATGGCGAGCCCGCCATCGCGCTACTGCTATACGGCCTCGAAGACGTAGTGAAACTGAGCCAGATGGGTGCCACCTCAGAATGCAGCGAAGAACACAAACGCCAGGAGCGCCAGCGGCTCGATGCCATGCTGGGGCTGTGCGAAATCACCAGCTGCCGGCGCCGCGCCCTCCTGCGCTATTTCGAAGAGGAACTGGCGGCGGACTGCGGCAACTGCGACACCTGCCTGGAAACGCCCGCCACTTGGGATGCGAGCGAGGCCGCACGTAAGTTGATGTCCGCTGTCTACCGGACCGGCCAGCGCTTTGGTGCGGCTCATGTGATCGACGTGCTGCGGGGGGCTGATACCGAAAAAGTCCGCCAGTTTGGTCACGACCGGAACTCCACCTATGGCATAGGTGCCGACATGAGCGCCAATGAGTGGCGCGCCATCGCCCGTCAGTTGGTGGTGCGAGGCTATTTGCGGGTCAACGCTGAAGCGTTCAACGCACTGCAATTGACCGAGCAATGCCGGCCGGTACTGCGCGGCGAGGAAACCCTGCTGCTACGCACCTTGCCGAAATCCGCTCCCGCCAAAGCCTCCGGGCGCGATGTCAGTGCCGGCGCCCCCCGCGCGGAAATTTCCGCGGAAGATCAACCGCTGTGGGACGCACTGCGCGCTCTGCGCAAATCCCTGGCGGAGGAACGCGGCGTGCCTCCGTACGTGGTTTTCCACGACGCCACCCTGCGGGAAATGCTCAGCGCCCGCCCCCGCAATCGCGACGAGATGCTGGCAATATCTGGTATCGGCGACAGCAAGTTGACGAAATTCGGGGAGCCGTTTCTGGCGCTGTTGCAGGAGTTTGAACCCGCTTGCACAGACGTCTGAGAGTGCCCGATCTCCACAGGTAACGTTCGCGGACGTTGCGCTGCAGGGGATGGGCAGTTGTTCAATCTCTCCTGCAAGGCGACGGCAGAGCCGTTACAATCGCCTCCGCAATCGCCACGGCCGTGGCTAAACTCAATCCCTCCAGATTAAGGATGCCCATGATTCTTCCCTTGCTCGCCATCGTTGCCGGATTTGCTCTGTTGGTATGGAGCGCGGATCGCTTTGTGGAAGGCGCCGCCGCAACAGCCAGGCATCTCGGCATGCCGCCGCTATTGATCGGTATGGTAATTGTGGGATTCGGTACATCGGCGCCGGAAATGGTGGTATCGGCCATGGCGGCAATGGATGGCAGCCCGGGGCTCGCGCTGGGTAACGCCTACGGCTCCAATATCGCCAATACCGGCCTGATTCTGGGTGCCACCGCGATGCTGATTCCGCTTACGGTAAACAGCAAAATCATCAACAAAGAACTGCCGTTGCTTCTGGCGATCACTTGTGTCACCGCCGTGTTCTTCTGGAACGGGGCTCTCAGCCGCACAGAGTCGCTTATTCTGCTGGCAGGCTTTTTTGGCCTGATCGGCTGGTCAATATTCTCGGCACTGCGCGGCAAGGGCGATATCGTTGAAAGTGAAATTGAAAAGGAGCTGGCAGAACACGACATGCCCCTGGGCAGGGCCCTGTTCTGGGTCGCGGTAGGCCTTACCCTGTTGATTCTGAGTTCGCGCCTGCTGGTGTGGGGCGCCGTCACCATTGCCCAGCAACTGGGCGTCAGCGATCTGGTCATTGGCCTCACCATCGTCGCGCTCGGTACGTCACTTCCCGAGCTTGCCGCTACCGTGGTCGCCGCTCGCAAGGGAGAACACGATATCGCCATCGGCAACGTCGTTGGGTCAAACATGTTCAACCTGCTAGCGGTGGTGGGAATCGCCGGTGTCATCGCACCGATGCCGAATATTCCGCCCGAGTTGCTTACCCGCGACTGGCCAGTGGTTATCGGTATGACCTTGGCGCTGTTCGTGTTTGGCTATGGATTTGGCAAGCGGCACGGCCGCATCAACCGCGTTGAGGGCGCCCTGCTGCTCGCAGGCTATATAGCCTACACGACCTATCTGGTGGTCGAGATCACTAACAAGGCGGCGTGAAGGCCGCCGCTATCAATGCCGCTCCAAGCGGCGAATTCGCGCGCGCAGCTGCTCGATCTCCTCGAGCAGCTCCAGCGCCAGCGCGGCGCCAGCGTGGTTGACGCCGAGGTCCTGCTCCAATCGCACCATACGGTGCACTTTGCGCACGCACACGCCACTGAAATACAGTGTTCCGGAAACCTGCTGCGCCTCTACCACCCCCTCATCCATCAGCGCCGTTACCTGTTCCGCTGTCAATGCGCAGGCCTGACATAGTTCGCGCAACGTGACCCGGCTGTTTTCATCCAGAAGTACCGCCGTCAATTCGTTCGTGTCAAATTGATTGCCCATTGCAGAGATCCTTTAGCTGGCACCGGTACGAGGGTCGAACCGGAACGAGTCGCGAAAATTTCGATAGGCTTCCCGCTCCTGCTCCGTATCGGCAGGTGGTGTCACAATATCAAGTACCACATACAGATCCCCAGGCTCTTTTGCCGGTAACCCCCGTCCTTTCAAACGCAACTTTCCCCCGCTTTTACTGTTGGGGGGCAGCGTGAGGTTAACGGTACCGCTGGGGGTTTGCACCGGAACCTTCTCACCGAGCGCCGCCTCCCAGGGCGACACCGGCAGGTTCAGATACACCGTCGTGCCCTCCACACTGAAACGGGGATGCGGGTTGAAAACGATCTCAAGATACAAGTCGCCCGGCTTGCCGTCGCCCATTCCCGGCTCGCCTTGCCCCGCCAAGCGGATCTGCTGTCCCTCGGTCACACCTTTCGGAATGGTAATATTGAGCTTGCGCTCCTTTACTACCGGGCGGCCATTGGGTCCCAGCTCAGAGTGCTTGAGCGTAATCTGTCGCTTGCTGCCGGCGTAACTGTCTTCGATGTCTATGGCAATACGCGCATGGGTATTTTCCCCCTGCGCGTGAAACCGCTGGCCTCCACCGTGAAAACTCCCACGACTGAAGCCACCGCGGCCAAACAAGCTTTCAAAAAAGTCGCTGAAGGCCGCTGGGTCCGCCTCGGTGTAGCCACCGCCGTGAAACTCGAACCCCTGATCCCAGTTGGGCGGTGGCCGGAAGTCCTGACCGCTATTCCAACTGCTGCCCAATTGATCGTAAGCAGCCCGCTTTTCCGGATCTTTCAGCACTTCGTAGGCTTCATTAACTTCTTTGAAGCGCTCCTCCGCAGCATCTTCCTTGCTGACATCCGGGTGATATTTACGGGCGAGCTTGCGGTAAGCACGCTTGATTTCATCTTGGGCGGCACTGCGCTCCACGCCAAGGATTTTGTAATAGTCGCGGTATTCCATACAGAAATGCTTACTACCCTGTCACACGCTCTAATTTTTCCGATGTATGAAAAAGGCACCCGCAGGTGCCTTTTCCGTTCGTCCTTGAACGCGACTCTTTGATACCCGATGAATTCAGGGATCAGAAAGAGTAGCCAACACCCAGATTAAACACCCAGGGGCTGTAGTCCACATCGGTAATCTCGTTGGTGAAACGAGCCGGCGGGAGCAACAGGTTGTCTGTGTAGGAAACGCGATAGTCAGTATCGGCATCGATGTACAGCACCGCAGCATTCACAAGAAATGCACTCTCGCGACCGAATTTGAAGTCCACACCGATTTGACCAGTGAACCCCCAGGAGTGGCTGAGGCCGTAATCAATATCGATGAGATCAAGCGAATTCAGATCATCCCTGAATCGGCGAGAAAAGCTTTCATCGCTGAAGTCGGTGTAGTTAACACCAATACCAACATAGGGTTGAACCATGCAGTCACGGCTCAGCGGATACCAGTTGAGGTAAGCATTGGCATAGCTCGCGTCAAAATCACCGACATCATAGTCACCAACATCAACGTAGACATCGTCATATCTGATGCGCTCTAGATCCAGATCGTGGTTGGTGGAACCGATATACATCAGTTCCACACCCCAATGCTCTACCGGCAACCAGGCCGCGGAAATATTCCATGTGGTATCGGCATCGATGTCGAAGTCTTCGTGGATAAAATCTTCAGTGAAGCGAAGATCATTATGACTGTCATCAGGGTCAATCCAGCTCGCACCAACACGAACAACAAAGTCACCATCACTCAACCAATCTGCAGAAGCCTGCTGGGCACTTACCATTGCAGCTACAGCGATTGCAAGCGGTGTCAGAACGCGTGTCATTTTCATTGAGAACTCCATCGTATTCGGCAAATTAAACAGCAATCAACCCAATCACTTGTCAGTCTAGACACGGGACGATATCGGTGTAGAAAAAACAGCCGAAAAAAATCTTTATCTTTGGAACTTTTGCACGATTGGGTCGCCGGCTTTCTCTTATTCGATGTAATACACGCCAGGCGTTAAAGACTTTGCCACAACCAGCAAGGAAAAAATCACGCCGATTTCGGTGTATTGGGTGCCAATTAGGGCCCGGCAGAACATTATTCGCGCCAAGAAACGCAGAGCAGCAACGTGTGGCAGGAAAAAATAGGAAAATTTCCGTCAGCCATTCAGACGACATTCAGGTCGCGAATTTGGACGTACCAAAAGAGTAAAGAAGTGTTGTTTTCAGGAAAAGGCGCGGAAATGAATCGCCCAGAGAAGGCGGGTAGCAGCGCAAACCAATCGCGAGCCGAAACGCCGGCCCGCATACACGGCTAGCGGCAGAATCAGCCCTTGCTGCCCCCCATACACTGCGGACTGGCGGGCGCCTGGCCGGCCCATTCGGCATCGGTATACAAATGCAGGGCCAGCGCGTGAATCGGTCCCGCCATTTCATCCGCAAGTACCGCGTAAACCTTCTGGTGCCGCTGCACCTTGCGCACATTGCAGAATGCGTCGCTCACCAGCACCACGCGGAAGTGCATTTCCGAACCGGCAGGCACATTGTGCCTGTGGCTTTCACACTCGACTTCAATATGCGAAGGGTTGAAAGCGTCACTCAGTTTCTGCTGAATCAGTTGCGCCAAAGACATATTAAGCTCCCATATCTGTTATGCCCGCTCAACCGCAGCTTGCCGCTTGCGCGCGGCAACAATAGTATCGTACGCCACGGTAACACTCTTCATCTGATCCTCTGCATGGCGCATGAATTCCTCCGGCAATCCCTTGGAGGCGATTTTGTCCGGATGGAATTCCGCTGCCTTGCGGCGATAGGCCAGCTTCAGCTCCCGATCATCCACCTCCGGACTACAGCCGAGCACATCGTAATGCGCCTGCAGCGAGTCACCTTGGGGGCCGTGCCCCTGACGCGCGAACTCGTTGAACATGGTGGTAAAAATGGAGGCATTCAGCCCGAGGGCTTCCGGAATCCGGCGCAGAATCTGTTCTTCCGCCGGGTGCAGCTCGCCATCGGCGAAGGCCACCGCAAACAAAAGTCGGTAAACCATCTCCCGCATTGCCTGATTGCGAATCAGCTGGCGGTATTGATTCGCGTAATCGTAAATGTTGAACTGGTCGTCTTTTGCATTCTGGAAAATCTTGATCGCCTGCTGACGATCTTCGGCACTGAGACGCAAGTTGGTGTTGATGAAATCATCAACCAGCTGGACCTCTGCCTTGGAAACCTGACCATCGGCCTTGGCCATTTTCGCCAGCATGGAGAACAGCGCGACGATAAATACCGTTTGCGCGCCATCGCGGTTCAGAGTAACGCCGGCATCGCTGAGCTTCTTCAGGCCGGAACCGAAAGAGCTGCCTACCCAGGCGCCCAGCGCCGCACCAATAGGGCCGCCAAACATCATGCCGATACCGGCGCCGATACCCGCACCCAACCAGGACATAACCACTCCTTCCGGCACCGACAGTGGCGCCATCATATAGTCAAAAAGGGCCGCCATCTTAACACGCCCGGCCGGATTCCCCGGAACCCTTGGCGACCAGCCGGTTCCCTTCACCGCATATGCATAAAAAACCCCGCCGCAGCGGGGTTGATTAACGAGCCCTGGAAGCCAGGGTCAGCCCGTCATGGCACGCACCATGGTGATCATCACACCCGCGGCTACCGCAGAGCCGATTACCCCGGCAACATTCGGCCCCATGGCATGCATCAACAGGAAGTTATGCGGGTTTGCCTCAAGGCCCAGCTTGTTGGAGACCCGTGCCGCCATTGGTACCGCGGAAACACCCGCAGAACCGATCAGCGGGTTGATCTTGTTCTTGCTGAAGGCGTTCAACAGTTTCGCCATCAGCACACCAGCTGCCGTGCCGATAGCAAAGGCAACGATACCGAGCGCCAGGATGCCAAGAGTCTTCGGGTCGAGAAACTTGTCCGCCGCCAGCTTCGATCCCACCGAAAGCCCCAGAAAAATCGTGGTGATATTGATCAACGCATTCTGTGCGGTGTCGGACAGGCGGTTCACCACCCCGCACTCACGCATCAGATTGCCAAAGCAAAACATGCCGAGCAGCGGTGCCGCATCCGGCAGAAACAGTGCTACCAGAATCAACAGCACCAGGGGAAACACGATTTTCTCGCGCTTGCTCACGTGGCGCAGCTGCACCATCTCGATCCGGCGCTCCTGCTCGGTAGTCAGTGCGCGCATGATCGGAGGCTGAATCAGTGGCACCAGCGCCATATAGGAGTAAGCAGCCACCGCAATGGCACCGAGCAAATCCGGCGCCAGCAGGCTGGAAACATAAATGGCAGTGGGGCCGTCGGCGCCGCCGATGATACCAATGGCCGCCGCGTCGGCGATGGAGAAATCCATGATACCGGCGGCAGACATGGCCACCGCACCCAGTACCGTCGCAAAAATACCGAACTGCGCCGCGGCACCGAGAAACAGGGTGCGCGGGTTTGCCAGCAGCGGACCGAAGTCCGTCATGGCGCCCACGCCCATGAAAATCACCAGCGGCGCAACACCGGAGGCAATGGCCACACTATAAAAGTTGTACAGCATGCCATTGGAGAAACCAGCGTCCGCAGCCACCTGCGCGGCGCGCTCCTGGGCCGCCGCCGGCGCAAGCTCGAGGGCAGCTTTCAGCCCGTCAACCGATTCAAACCCGGCGAGGCCCACAGCCTGCGCCAGTTGCGCCAGAACCCCGGCATCGCCGGCATAGATCGCCGCCTCCACCGCGGGGGCGGCCAGGTTGGCACCGGGAATATTCGCGAGAATGCCTCCAAACCCGATCGGCACCAGCAGCAGCGGCTCGAAATTCTTGCGAATGGCAAGAAACAGCAGGCCCAGCCCCACGAGGATCATAATGAACTGCCCTGAGGTCATCTGATAGACCCCGGACGAAAACCACAGACTTGTCAGATTGTCCACTTTCGCCCCCGTTACGCGATGGTCAGCAGGGCATCGCCCACGGCCACAGAATCACCCTCTTTAATACTGACGCCGGTCACGCTGCCAGCACGCGGCGCACTGATGGCTGTCTCCATCTTCATGGCTTCCAGGATCACAATACTCTGCCCTTCCGCCACCTGATCCCCAGGCTTTACCAGCACCTTGAAGATATTCCCCGCCAGCGGCGCTTTGACCGGTGTTCCACTACCTGCAGTCGCCGGTGCCGGCGCGCTGACACCCGCCGCAGTACCACCGCCGATGCGGACCATCCCAGTCAGATCCCCGCCGTCGCTCACGGTCACGGTGTAGCTCTGTCCTTCCACGGAAACGGTGTAGACACTCTCACCCTGATCGTTCTTGATCTCAGCGCCCTCTTTACCGGTGGGAACAGGCTCAAATGCCGACGGGTTACCGCGGTTTTTCAAGAATTTGAGACCGATCTGCGGGAACAGTGCGTAAGTCAGTACGTCGTCGATTTCGCCTTCGCCACTGGTGAGCGCGATGGAATCTTCCGCCGCCTTCTGTTGCAGCTCCGCCGCCAGTTTGTCCACTTCCGGCGACAGCAAGTCCGCCGGGCGGCAGGTGACGGGTTCGGCGCCGTCCAGCACACGATCCTGCAGTTCTTTGTTCATGTCTGCCGGGGTCGCTCCATACTCGCCCTTGAGGACGGCGGCCGTTTCTTTGGAGATAGACTTGTAGCGCTCTCCGGTGAGCACATTGAGTACCGCCTGGGTACCCACGATCTGGGAGGTCGGGGTTACCAGCGGGATAAAACCCAGGTCTTTGCGCACGCGTGGGATTTCCTCCAACACCTCATCGAGGCGATCGCCCGCGCCCTGCTCACGCAGCTGGTTTTCCATATTGGTCAGCATGCCACCGGGTACCTGGGCCACTAGGATGCGGGAATCCACTCCGCGCAGGGAGCCTTCGAACTTCGCGTACTTCTTGCGCACTTCGCGGAAATAAGCCGCAATTTCTTCCAGCAGCTTGATATCGAGACCGGTATCGCGCTCGGTGCCCTCGAGAATCGCCACCACCGCCTCCGTGGGACTGTGGCCATAGGTCATGGACATGGAGGAAATCGCCGTGTCGATATTGTCGATGCCCGCTTCCACGCACTTCAGCGCGGTGGCGGTGGACAGGCCAGTAGTGGCATGACACTGCATGTGGATCGGGATATCCACCGCGGCCTTGAGCCGGGTCACCAGCTCAAAGCCCTCGTAGGGACGCAGCAGGCCAGCCATATCCTTGATCGCAATGGAATCCGCACCCATGTCCTCGATCTGGCGGCCGAGGTCCACCCACATATCCATCGTGTGTACCGGACTCACGGTGTACGAGATAGTGCCCTGCGCGTGCTTACCCTGCTTTTTCACCGCGGCCAGCGCCGTCTGCAGGTTGCGCATGTCGTTCATGGCATCGAACACGCGGAAGACGTCCACGCCATTGGTAGCCGCGCGCTCGACGAATTTTTCCACTACATCGTCCGCGTAGTGGCGGTAGCCGAGGATGTTCTGGCCGCGAAACAGCATCTGCTGCGGGGTGTTCGGCATGGCTTTTTTCAGCTCGCGGATACGCTCCCATGGGTCTTCGCCGAGGTAGCGGATGCACGCATCGAAGGTGGCGCCGCCCCATGACTCAAGAGACCAAAAACCGACCTTATCCAGCTTCTCCGCAATCGGCAGCATGTCATCCAGCCGCAGGCGGGTTGCGAACAGCGACTGGTGGGCGTCGCGAAGGACTACATCTGTAATCCCCAGGGGCTTTTTAACCTCAGTCATGGGTCGTCTCTCTTGGAAAATTGATCTTTGAATCTGAAAATTTGCGTGGACACCCGAAGCACTGGCGAAGAGCTACGGGTCGTCTTGCATTCTGTGGTGTATTCGCCCCGGCAATGTATCGGCAGATATCAGCGGCGCTTGTTGCGGTGTTGCCTGATCGCGGTCTCGATGACTTTTCTGAGGTGCGAATCGCTGGCGGGGTCAGCAACGGATGCCCCGCTCGTCGGCGTGGCCACCGGCTCTGGCTCAGGAAAGAAGCGCGTCATTACGCGAGACATGATGCTGGTGCAGATCACGAGCAGTAGTAGAAACGTGAACACGATGCCCATGCCGAACAGCGTGATATCAAGACCTTGCTGCAACAGTGATTGCTCCACCTTCCCCTCGCTTCTTTGCTCGTAAATAGGTTTGTTATTGCTTTGCTGTGAATCAAGCGGGCCACATTATCAATACAAGATCCCTTAAAAATCAAACACTTATTAGTTACAGAAGCAACCAAGATCCAGAACAAAGCCGGTGTTTTCGCTCATTTTCACTACCAGATTCGACCAACTCATCAAAGGCTCAGGAATGGCATCCGACTGCCGAAAAATTGCGCATATGGATCACTGATTACGTACAATACGCGCCCGAGCCATCTTCCTTGCAAGCCGTAACCCTGCACATGCGCGACCAGCAAACTTATTCCACACCCCACAGCGAAGCTTCTTATGCACTGAAAATCTACCAGGCACCAATGGAAGGCGTCATCGACCACCATGTGCGCGAGCTGCTCTCCGCCATCGGCGGCATTGATGTGTGCGTTACGGAATTCGTGCGGGTTACCCATACCAAGTTGCCACGCAAGGTGTTCACCCGCTTCTGCCCCGAACTGGAACAGGGAGCGGCAACCCCGAGCGGCACTCCCGTGAAGTTGCAACTGCTGGGCGGCAACCCCGAATCCATGGCCTGTAATGCCGCCCGTGCCGTAGAGGCCGGCGCGCGCGCCATCGACCTGAACTTTGGCTGCCCGGCCAAGTCTGTCAACAATAGCGACGGCGGCGCCTGCCTGTTGCAGTCGCCATCGCGGGTAGAAGGCATTGTTGCAGCGGTGCGCAAGGCTGTCCCCGTGGACGTCCCGGTGTCAGCAAAAATCCGCCTTGGCTACGAAGACCGCCGCAGTTACCTCGACAATGCCCGCGCCGCAGAAGCCGGCGGCGCCTCGGAACTCGCCGTGCACGCCCGCTCGAAGGTGGATGGCTATCGCCCACCCGCCTACTGGGAGTACATCGGTGAAATCCGCCAGCACATCGACATTCCAGTCATTGCCAACGGCGATCTGTGGACCGTGCAGGATTTTCTGCGCTGCCGCGACGTGACCGGCTGCAATGCCTTCATGTTCGGCCGCAGCCTGCTGGCGCGTCCGGATATCGGCCTGCAGATCCGAGCTTATTGTAGCAACCAACCCTATGAGCCTATGAGCTGGTCAAAGATTGTTGCGCTGCTGTACCGCTATTACGAGACCACCCGTTCAGATTATCCTGGGAAATATCTCGGCAACCGCATCAAGCAATGGCTGGCATATCTGAAACTCAGCTATCCCCAGGCCGCGCATTTTTTTGAGGAAATCAAGCGGCTGCGCGAACCGGAACTGCTTGAACAGGCCTTTGCCCGCCAGCTGGGTAACAGCCCACGAGAAATTGAAGCTGCCTGATTCCGTCCGTACCACATCCCGGCCAAACCCGACGCCTGTTGCCGCGCCGAGGGTTTGCACTTCCTTCTATACTCCCCCCTGGTCAATAACCTAATCCCACGGCGGCAGTAGATTAGGCTCGTATGTTTCGCGCAATCTCGCGTCGATTTCTGAATACGCCTATGAACTTCAAAAAAAATCCGACCACCGATTTTCAACCTGTCGGCGAACTCAGCCAAAGGCAGGCCGAAAAGCAGGTGCGTGCATTGCGCGAAGGAATCAATTACCACGACCTTCGCTACTATGTGCAAGATGATCCGGAAATTGCCGACTCGGTATACGACAGGCTGTTCCAACGGCTACAGGATCTGGAAAATGCCTTTCCGGATTTGAAAGCTCCGGATTCACCAACCCAACGCGTCGGCGCTGAGCCGGTACCCACTCTGGAAAAAGTGGAACACCGGGCACCTCTTCAGAGCCTGCAGGCCACACTCGAAGCTACCGCCGTACAGCGGTTTATGAAGAACGCGCGAGAGAAAGCGGGCAAGAACACAATCAACTTTGTGGTAGAGCCGAAGTTTGACGGGTTATCGGTAGAGGTGGTTTATGATAGTGGCCGCTTCCGTTATGGTGCCACCAGGGGCAATGGCAATACCGGAGAAGACATTTCCCACAACCTGAAGACCATCCGGACACTACCACTAACCCTCCAGCATCGCAACAAGGCACCAGATACCCTCTCGGTCCGCGGAGAAGTTTTCATACCCAAACAGGGCTTTACCACACTGAACCGCCAACGGGTCGAGTATGGAGAGGAACCGTTTGCCAATCCGCGCAATGCGGCGGCCGGGCTTATGCGTCAGTACCAGTCGCGCCGGGTTGCAGGAAAACCCTTATGTATCATTTTTTATGAAATCCTGGCGATGGATGAAGAGATGCCGGCCACGCATCAGCAGGTGCTGACACAACTCGGCGACTGGGGCCTCAAAACCAGCCCACTGAACAAAACGGCCACCACCTTCAAGGACGTCGAGCACTTCCACCGTCGACTGAACGAGGAGCGCGACGACCTCGACTTCGAGATTGATGGCATCGTGATCAAAGTAGACGACCACGCACTGCGCGACACCCTCGGCAGTCGCAATCGCAGCCCACGCTGGGCACAGGCATGGAAATTCGAACCGCGCCATGAGATCACCAAGATCCAAGATATTACGGTGCAGGTAGGCCGCACCGGAATACTAACCCCTGTCGCCCTGCTGCAGCCCGTGGATGTGGGGGGTGTCACAGTCAGTCGCGCCACTTTGCACAACGAGCACGAGGTCCACGAAAAAGACGTTCGCGTCGGTGATTATGTGCGTGTTATCCGCGCCGGTGACGTTATCCCTGAAGTGGAAGAACGTATCAAAAAACCGGGTAGAAAGCGTTGCGCGCCGTTCAAGATGCCGCACCGCTGCCCGGTATGTAGCGCCAAAGTCGCCCGAGACGGAGCCTATCACGTATGCACAGCCGGCCTCTCCTGCGAGGCCCAACTCAGCGGCCGCATTAAACATTACGCGAGCCGCAATGCAATGGATATTGATCACCTGGGCGAAAAGGCCGCTGAGCAATTGGTAACACGCGAATTGGTGGCTGACATTGCCGATCTTTACACCCTGAAGGAAGAGGATCTGCGACAGCTGCAGGGATTCGCCGAGCGTTCAGCAGCGCAGTTGCGAAACGCTATCCACGCAGCCAAAAATCCGCGCCTGGATCACTTCCTGTATGCACTGGGCATTCCCCATGTGGGAAGGCGGGCAGCACAGCTGCTCGCCGGCGAATTCCGCACACTGAAAAGGCTCGCGCACGCACCCCTCAAGAAAATTGAAGGGATATCGGGTATCGGCAGCGAGACGGCCAGTGCCACAAAAAATTTCTTTGCAGATAAACGTAATCGTGACGTTCTGGAACGTCTGCGAAAAATGGGCATACACGTGCAACCGATGCCAAAAAAACACGGCAGCCTCTCCATGGAGTGACGTTTGTATTCAGTGGCGCATTGGAAAATTTTACCCGCGATGAAGCCAAGGAAGAAGTTGAGGCGATGGGTGCCCGCACCACCTCCAGCATTACTGGCGAAACCGATTACCTGGTAGTTGGCAAAAACCCGGGAAGCAAACTGCAGGAAGCCAGAGCACAGGGAGTGAAATGCATTGACGAACACGCGTTCAAGGAGTTTCTCGAGGGCAGCTAATCTCTATGAGTTGACGTGAGAGCATTCTGTGGAGGCCGTCGTGCAATCACGCATTCACCACCCAACTATTCTGAAGCCATCAGCCCTGGCCATTCCCAGTGACGAGACCTCTACCATGCCTATTCACAACCGTGAGATCGCTACCAAACTCAACCGGCTCGCCAACCTGCTTGAAATAGAGGGCGCAAATTCCTTTCGTGTGCGCGCATACCGCAAAGCAGCCAGCACGGTACGCGGCTATCCGCGTAGTATGTCCGACATGCTGGACGACGGTGAGAACCTGAGCAAGCTGCCCAACATCGGTGACGATCTCGCAGAAAAAATACAGACCATGGTAATGACCGGAGAGCTGCCATTGCTGCAAGAAGTAGAGGACCGTACACCTCCAGCGTTGAGCGAACTGATGAAAATAGAAGGTTTGGGACCAAAGCGCGTACGCAAACTGTACGAAGAGCTCGACATCCAGTCACTGAATGACCTTGAAGAGGCAATCAAGGCAGGGAAAGTCCAGAAAATTTCGGGTTTTGGCAACAAAAGCGCAGAAAAAATCAAGCTACGCCTGGAGAAATACTCTGGCAATGAACAGCGTACCCGGCTCATCGATGCCGAGGAGATTGCGGCCCCCCTACTCGACTATCTGAAAGACGCCAAAGGTATTGGAAATATCATCATCGCAGGAAGCTATCGTCGCCGCAAAGAAACTGTCGGCGACCTGGACATACTTATCACAGCAAAGGACAGTTCCCCAGTGATGAATCATTTCATCAGGTACGACGATGTGGAAGAAGTCGTGTCCAAGGGCGAAACACGCTCTACGGTTTACCTGCGCTCAGGAATGCAGGTAGACGTACGTGTTGTCCCGGAAGAAAGCTACGGCGCAGCAAAGATCTATTTTACCGGTTCCAAAGCCCACAACATCGCCTTGCGTAAATTAGGCACCAAGAAGGGCTATAAAATCAATGAATATGGTGTATTCGAAGATAATGAACGCATTGCCGGTGAAACAGAAGAATCAGTATACGAATGTATCGACCGGAAATATATCGAACCTGAACTGCGAGAAAATCGCGGTGAACTGGATGCCGCCGCTGACGGCTCCCTACCCAGGCTAATTACCTTGAGCGACATTCGCGGTAACCTCCACACTCACACCAAGGCGAGCGATGGCCATCATTCATTGAAGGAAATGGCCAAGGCCGCGGAAAAACTGGGCTATGAATATCTCGCCATTACCGAGCACTCCAGGAGCCTTTCCATCGCCAGCGGCCTGGATAGAGATCAATTATCCAGACATCTGGATGAAATCGACGAGCTGAACGCGCAACTTGAAAATATCGTTCTGCTCAAGTCCAGCGAGGTGGACATTCTGGAAGATGGTCGCCTCGACTACCCCGATGACATTCTCAAAAAACTCGACTTCACAGTCTGTGCTATCCACCAGAAATTCGATCTCTCCCGCAAGAAACAGACAGAGCGCATATTGCGCGCAATGGACAACCCCTACTTTCATGTTCTCGCACATCCCAGCGGTCGTCTAATCAATGAGCGAGATCCCTATGATACAAACCTGGAAAAAATCCTTGAGGCCGCCAAAGAGCGTGGTTGCTTTATTGAACTCAATGCGCAACCTCAGCGACTTGACCTGACAGACGAAGGCTGCAAGATGGCAAAGGATATGGGCGTAAGGATCTCCATTGCATCTGATGCCCACAGCACGTCAGACCTTAAGCATATGCGCTGTGGTATCGACCAGGCACGTCGCGGCTGGCTGGAAGTAAAAGACGTAATCAACTGTCTGCCGCGCAATCAGTTGCTGGAACTGTTTAAAAGATAATTTATGCTGGAAACAGCCACTGTTGAATACTTCCTGTGCAATTTTTTTGCGCTCCATATTCACCACCTGCTACCTAAGTTCGCGCTCCGGTGCCCGCTGCCCGTCGGCACGACACCCAGGTGCGTGCTGTTAGAATTCAACACCGAAAACTACCGCCAGGTCTACCGCCTCCGAACTCGGTATTGTGTGCATTGCTCAAAAATAATGCACAGAAAGACGCCCTGCCCAACTCTGCGCACATTCTCATCGAGAAACAGGTAGTCATTCCCACGAACGGCCCCGAGTGAAGCCCCTCCTCTCTCCGAACGCGCCCTTTAGCCCGTGCGAGCCACAAGAGCCCCCGCGCAGGGCCTCGTGGTTTGCCGGTCAGCACGCCGCAGGATTCCACCATCCCTTATCATAGCGGTCGTCAAAAAATGCTTGCAAAGCACCGCCGGCCAAGGCAATATGCGCGCCCTATCGAGTTGAAGCAGCCGACTTCGGCAGTCCCAAAAGCTCGGTAACCTGCGGATTTTTAAAGAGTTTTTACAAAAAATCTTTAAAAAATAGTTGACGAAGCCAAAGCAGATCACTATAGTTCGCAACCACAACGACGCACTCGTAGCTCAGCTGGATAGAGTACTCGGCTACGAACCGAGCGGTCGGAGGTTCGAATCCTCCCGAGTGCGCCAAATAGAGAAGCCCGATCCGAAAGGATCGGGCTTTTTTGTTTGAAGCACCTTTTCCCCCTCAAGACAGCAGACAACTTCCAGCTTTGATCGGCTGTCCAGCCTCCTCACACCCCCAAATATAGGGCTACGCACCATCCTTCCGACTAATATCAGCCGATCAGTCACAGACATAGATACAGACCCGCAGCTAACCCGGTTATGAGTCAAGCTAGTAGCCAAGCCTTGTTAAATGCTATCGGGCTCCGGGCTACATTACTGGTTGAAAACCATGGAAATTCGACCTACCATTCGGATGCGCATAGATATGCGCATTGCCGGGAGCCCCAACATGAATCCTCTTTTTGACGCAAATGCCCCCAAAAAGGCAACAAATCTCAGCATAAATAGTGACTTATTGGTCAAATCTAGATCAATGCATATCAATTTGTCTGCCACTTTAGAGCAAGCCTTGAGCCAAGAGCTAGCCAAGCGTGAGGCTCAAAAGTGGAAAGACGAACACAAGGCGGCAATAAAGGCCTACAACGAGTTTGTGGAAGAACATGGCTGCTTCGGCGACGAGTTTAGAACTTTTTGATGTCTCAATTTGACGTATACAAAAATCCCAGCAAAAACACCCAGCAAGCCTTCCCCTTTATCCTGGATATTCAGCACGAACATATTTCAGATATAGGCACAAGGATCGTGCTTCCACTCGGCCGTTTAAAATATTTTCGAAACGAGAATTTAGGCAAGCTAACGCCGATAATCGAGTATGACGGCGAGGAGCTTCTAATACTTACCCCACAAATCGCTTCAATGCCGACTAGCAAATTGAAAAATCCCGTTGGTACTCTCGAACACATTCGAGCGGAAATTTTAGCCGCTCTAGATTTTGCCATTATTGGTATTTAACGCTGTGCTCAGCGGCGGCTTACTTTATGCGCTGCGGCCATTACTGCTTTCCAAATAGCCTGGAAATGAACCCTCCCCTACTTTTCCTATTGGATGGCTCAGCTAAGTTTGCTAAAGCCGGAACAAGCCACTTTGAGCCACGCTCATTGAAATCAATACTTATTGTAATATCACCCGAATCCCACTGAGCAATTTCAAGCACCGTTCCAACACCAAACAAAGGATGCTCCAGAACTTTTCCCGGCTGGACCATTCCTACGTTTGGAATTTCAGTTTCAGGTATTGATTTGGACTCTTTTCTTTTAGCCATACTTACCTCGACTGCAAACTTTTTGGGGGTAACTCGGGCACATACGCCGCCGGCAGGGGCAGCTTACCTTGTGCGCGTTTTGCGCGAAAATGGGAGCGCAGCGACCCGCGCAAAACGTGCACAAGGTAAGCTGTCCCGCGGAGGGCCGAAAAAATTGAATTGGCCTTAAAAAACATTAGGACCGCAACAATTCCTGTTAGCAAAATTCCAATGAAAAACAGCTTTCTTGAGGCAAACTTGGCTCTTTCCACCCCTGCTTCTTTCAGCGCAACCCACTGCTTTAGAATTTTTTCTTCTTCGTTCACTATTGATTCGCTTAACGCCGCAATCAGCCGCGGCCAAGTTTGTGCGCTTTTTGCGCGAAAATGGGAGCGGAGCGACCGCGCAAAAAGTGCGCAAAGTTGGCCGTCGGCTGCATTGCTTTGTTAAGGCTAGTCACTGCTAGAACCAATGAATACCCAGCGCTGCCCCTTTGATTGTATATCACAAGCAAAATCCCAAAATACAGGATAAGCCGGATGACCTTTCTTAAACTCAAACTTTGCAACCGACTCTGCTTGCTCAATATTTATTCGTGTAAATACATTACTCAGTAATTTGGCTATTTCTGCTTTTTTTGACTCTAATTCCAACGGACCTGCACTTTTGTCTCCATCATAAAAAACCATTTCCATAATTTCGGAGACGACTTTCTGTGGGGACGAAGACACTACATCGGATATTCTACAATTCTCCGAGATCAATTTTCTCAGGATCTCCTCCAATGGCACATCGGGATTGGTAGGACCATAGAGGTTGAACCAAACTTCGTAGTTGATCCCGTATAGTAGATCTTCAATTCGTTTGAACTCTTCTAACCTTGTATCGCGCACGATCTTCATGGGTAACTCGGTGCCTTAACGCCGCGCTCAGCCGCGGCTAACCTTGTGCGCTTTATGCGCGATAATGGGAGCGACAGCGACCAGCGCATAAAGTGCACATGGTTAGCCG
>NZ_VANI01000008.1 GCF_005771435.1 Microbulbifer harenosus | reverse complement strand
GCTGAATCCTTCGCCTGAAGATCAGGCCTCTCAGGAGGTGAAATTAGAGGCAGCGTAATCGAGTGATCGCGACATCTTCTTTGACAAACACCGGGTCTGCGGTACCTGCAGCTCCAGCTCTCCCACACGGGTACGCATGCGCTTGGGCTTGAAGCCGTTGGCGTGGCCTCTACGCCCCTCTGAGCGCTCGTAGGCAGCGGCACCCAAGTACTGCTCTCGCTCTATCAGCATCAGCTCGTTGAGCAGCACTTCCAGAGCTGAAGCCAGGCCATCAAATCCTTGCTCGGATAGGATTTCAGCCATAGCGGTAATTGCGGTATTCTCATTGTCGCAGGTCACGGTTATTTCCTTTTGTGGACTGAACGTTTGGCGACAATCAGTCTAACCGTGGCCTGCTCCTAAATCATGTACAGGCGAATTTACAGAAGGGATGGTGCACTACCTATTTGGTGCCGCCCACCACGTATTCGGCGAACGCCTTGATAACGGCCGCTCTCTCGGTTGATTGGTGCCACCCCGACTAGCGCGGCGATCTCTTTGTTGTTCAGGGTGCCCAGTTCTGGTAGGTCGCTGAGCAGCGTGTAGGCCATAACTTTACCGACACCGGGTACGCTTTGGAGAATTTCGTTTTTCTCTCTCCACTCGTCGGTTTGGGCGATCATGCCATCAAGGGCTTCGTCGATTTTTTCGATCTGCGCTTTGATGGTTTTCAGCATGGCGTTGATACT
The DNA here is from genome assembly GCF_005771435.1 of Microbulbifer harenosus. GTDB lineage: Bacteria > Pseudomonadota > Gammaproteobacteria > Pseudomonadales > Cellvibrionaceae > Microbulbifer > Microbulbifer harenosus. The sequence continues at coordinate 108,284 of NZ_VANI01000008.1, read as the reverse complement.
GACACGCAGCTCTTTAGGCATGATGGATAGACGATTTTTCTCCATTGTCTGCATCTCCATCAGCTGCCGGCGGCGAGCCAGTAAGTCACTGATTTTTCTCTCGTTTTCTGGTGCGATAGAAGTTTGCCCGGGCTTAATGCTGTCGCCAAAATGGGTGATCAGCTGAGCATCGATTTTGTCTGTTTTCGCGAGCTGCCCAATGGCGCCAGCAAACCGTCGTACATGAAGAGGATTGGCGACCACTACAGGTAAATTCTGTTTGGCTGCGGCGAACACGAAGGTGTGTTCCAGGCGACCTGTGGCTTCAATAACGATACGTGTCGGCTGATGTGCTTTGATTCGCTTGATGGCTTCACGAACCCCCTTCGCATCATTGCTGACGGTAAAGTATTCGCCGACAGGGCGGATATAGATATCGAGCTGGGTCTTGCCGGTATCAATGCCGACATTGATTTCATTGTCTTGTGAGATATTCATTGGTAAGTTAACTCTTGCTTGCTATACGAGCTCGAGGCCCTGATGACTATTCGAGTTGTTACTTAGAGTTTATGCGGCGTTCCCACTTGTTAACGGTCTCTCGACAGAGGAGCCAGGCAGGCATCGAACTACCGCATAAAAGGCCTCTGGTTGCAGCCAGAGGTGGGCCTCAATTTTGCCCGTTTTGGGGAGCATGTACACCATACAAGCCGGGCAGTTTGCTCCAGGCCTTCGGCCCTCCGCGGGACAGCTTACCTTATGCATGTTTTGCGCAGGTCGCTGCGCTCCCATTTTTGCGCAAAACACGCACAAGGCAAGCTGCCCCTGCCGGCGGCGTTACGTGCCACTGAGAATCGAGCATGGAAGTAAAATTAGTTTCTGTAAGTGATGCAGCTCTGCTTTCAAAATTTTACGAGGAAAATGAAGCGCACTTGAGCGCTTGGGAACCTAGCAGAGAGGGTGGCTATCATTCCGTAACGGCTTGGGAGCAGCGCTTGGAGGAGTGGAGTTCGGAGAAACTAAATGGAAATTCGGCACATTTTGTTTTAACCGAACCAAATCAGCTCAAAATTATTGCTATTTGTTCCCTCACAAATATTGTGAAAGGTCCGTTTATGGCATGCAATATGGGTTACGCAGTAGCCCAGAAATATGAAGGCAAAGGTTTCATGAAGTTCCTGTGCCAAAAAACCATAGATTATGCGTTCAAAGAACTATCGCTAAATCGCATAATGGCAAACTATATGCCTAGCAATTATAGATCCGCCAAGTTACTAGAAAGTCTTGGCTTCACTAAAGAGGGTGAGGCTAAGCGGTATCTAAAAATAAATGGGTGCTGGGAGGATCATGTTCTTACATCTCTCCTCAGTCCCGGCAACACGTAACAAAGCGCTGCAGGCCGACGGCCAACTTTGTGGTGCGCCGAGCAAAGCTCAGGCGCAGGGGATGTTGATCGACAAGGAGGATGATTAACGGAAACTGTGCGTTGGTTTCCCGTGGGTGCAAGTCCCACCCGGGCAAGGCTGGTCCCCACCCGGAAGCGAGTCTTGGACTGCGCACGGCGACGTTCGCGGTTAAGCGTAGACAGCGAGTCAGTAGGCCACGGTGATTGAGCACCGAAATAGGCAAATCGTGGGAGCCGACGTTTTCACAAAGACGGAAGGCTATAACCATACTCTGTATCGACCTGGAGTATTGGCTCACCGGTGTCGAAGAGCCTGGCATGCTGGCAAGGAAACCCTGGGAACTCGGGAGGTCTGTTTTGTTCCTTGGTGACAACCACCTATGGCCGGTGGTTAATAAATTGGCCCATCGCAGTCAGGTGCCGGATTGTGATAACGGAATTTCAGGCACCAAACCAAGGTACCGCGGCCGAACGATAAAAAGGACGTCCGCGAGAAGATAAAGCAGAAATCGGAGCTTTCCATAGTACCGTTGAAGTGGGCGAACCGACATCCGCCGGGATGTCCGTACAAAACCAACAAAACCTTGAGTGAATGTTCTGTCAAAAATGCTATGAGTTGGAGAGAGTATTTTCGTAGGGTATTTTCGCTTCGGTCTATGTTCAGTTTTGGCTCTTCGTTCGGGCCTTCGGACCTCCGCAGGACGCCCAGCGCTATGCATGTTTTGTGCGGGTCGCTGCGCTCCCAGTTTCGCACAAAATGTGCATAACATTGGCCGCTCTGCTGTGGGCGTTAAGTATCACAAGGAGTTCAGGTGATCGAGACAGTTTCAAAGGAAAATTTGAATGAGGTTTTACCTCTCTTTAGGGCATATCAAGAGTTCTATAAAGTCCAGGATATATGTGACAAAAGGAATGAGGGGTTTCTTTCGAAGTTCTTCCAACCATCAGAGCTTGGTGGTCAATTTCTATTCCGTAAAGAAAATAAAGCAGTGGGCTTCGCCACTGTGTATTTCACGTTCACGTCAACAATTATTTCTAAGGTCGCTATACTGAATGACCTTTACACTCAGCCTGAAAACCGTGGAGAGGGTATTGGGCGTGAGTTAATCGAGCATTGCCGTGAATTCGCAAAGGATAAAGGTGCAGCAAGGTTACAGTGGGTGACTGCTCCAGAAAACAACGCCGCCCAAAAACTATATGATTCAATGGGCCTCGCTAAGAGTTCGTGGTTCTTCTACACCTACAACACTTAACAAGCGAGTACGTGCACAATCGGTTTAAATCCCAGGCGAGTTGAACTGCCATTGCAGTTTTCTGTCGGGAATTGACAGTAACTCGGGAAGAAATTGAGTTTATGAAGTTGGCGGATTCTAGTTTCTGATTCGGGTCGGCGCTGGCGTGAGGCGCCCGCGCTGATTTTTATGCTGCCAGCGGGCATGGCATGAATAGCTGGCAGAATGATCTGTATCGGATTCTTTGTGGTGGCTCAAGTAATTTCTTTTGGTTTAGTTCTTTAGAAATTTGAAAAATGCTTTGATGTAGCGGTCGAAGGATTCATATTGCGGTACATGGCCGACATTTTCTAGCTCTACCAGTTTCGCGTTTGGTATTGCCGTGGCGGCTTGCTTACCTAGCAGGTCGTAGCGACCGAGCGTTGGCTGTGCTGACTTCGGTGCTCGGTTGCGACCGATGGCAGTTTTGTCACGGGTTCCGATAATCAGCAGTGTGGGTACTCTGATGTCGGATAATTCGTACACCACCGGTTGTGTGAATACCATGTCTGATGTGCGTGCGTCGATAATGGCGATCTTCTCGGCATCCTCTCCTATTGTCCAGCCGCCCTGGATATCCAATAGCGAATTGTATTCTGGCTTCCAATTGCCTGCGAAGTAGGCCTTGGTCATGTAATTTTTGACGCTGTTCGGCGTCTGCAGTTTCTCCGCTGCTATGGCGTCTTCAATGGGTTGATAGGGCACAATCTGCTTCCAATCTTCGAGGCCGATCGGGTTGATCAGAATGAGCTTTTCTACTTGTTGCGGATACATGAGAGCGAAACGGGTGGCGAGCATGCCGCCCATGGAGTGGCCGGCGACCAGCACTTTATGAATGCCCAGGTGCTTTAGTAGGGCGTTGGTGTGGTTCGCGAGGGCCTGGAAGCTATATTGGAAAGTAAGCGGTTTGCTGGATTTCCCGAAACCTATCTGATCCGGGACAATGACCCGGTAACCTTGCTCTCTCAGCGCTTCAATGGTTGTCTGCCAGTAGGCGCCGGAAAAATTTTTTCCGTGTAATAGCAGGATGTTTCCTTTGGAATGATCTCCGCTTGGTGTTATGTCCATATACGCCATGCGCAGCTTATCTTGGGCGTTGTTGGTCGGTTGCTGCGCTGGCAGTGTGAAGAAATTCACCGGGTAAGGATAGGGATAGTTGCTGAGCAGGGCATCGCGAGGTTGTACCTGATAATCCTGTGTTTCGCTCGCCAGGCAAAACGGTGCCTGGAAACTGAGAATGGCACACAATGCGCTGCAGATTCCGAATAGAAACTTTCGGCCTTTCATCTTTTTCACTATTTCGTTCGCGACGACTCGGGACGGAATCAATGGGTGCCGGCGCTCAACATGCCTGCACTCTGATCTGGCAGTGGCAATTGGGGCAGGTCGGATACCGCTTGCATCAATCCCTGCTCATAGAGGCGTGCGGCCTGGTCTTTTTCGCCGAGGGCATACAGCAACCGCGCGAGTTCCGCGGAAGTGGCGGGATCGGAGCGCAGCAGCAGGCTCTTTTCAAAATACTGCCGGGCCTTGCCCCAGATTTCGTTGCGCAGACACAGGCGGCCAAGACAGGTGAGGAGGTCGGCATTTTCACCGTATTCTTTCTGCCAGCCGTCGGCGACGCCCAGTTGCTGGCTGGCATCGGCACCGGTGAGATTGCCGTACAGGCGCACTGTATCGCCGCGCCATTCACGATTGAGAATCCAGCGCAGGTGTTTTTCTGCTTCCATGTCGTCGCCGACTTTGTGCAGCATTTCGCCGTAGAGGTTGCGTAGCTCGATATTGCGCTGCCAGCGGCCATTGAGGCTCTGCCAGATTTCCCGCAATTTTTCCGCATCCTTCCGATTCGCCGCATCCCGCAGTAGGTTCTGGTACACCTCGAGTTCGAGTTGTTGCAGCTGGGATTCCGGCATGGTGCCGTATTTTTCCAACCGTGGCAGCAGTTCGCGCAGGCCGTTCCATTCGCCGATGTGGTAGTAGGCTTGGCGCAGCAGTTGCAACAGTGCGGGGTGATTGGGCTCCTGCTGCATGGCGCGCTGCAGGCTGGCGATGCATTGCTCGTAGTGCTTGTCGAGCAGTTGCATACGCGCCTGGCTGATGGCGACGGCGAGCTGGGTGTCGTCGCCGGTGGCCTCTGCTTTCGCGAGCAGTTCGTTGGCTTCGTCGCGGTAACCCAGCTCGAAGGCGCTGCGCGCGGCGGCGAGGTAATTGATGATTGGCGCATCGGAGCGAGCGGCGCTTTTCAGCAGCAAGCGGCGCGCGCGCGCCCAGTTGCCTTCCATGTATTCGACGAGGCCGTTGGTGAGGCGGCGTCGCGCGGTGCGACTGCGGCCAAAGCGGATCCGACTGACGCTGCCCTCAATGACGCGCGCAATGCTGCGCAACAGCCAGATGAACAGGAACAGTGCGAGGATTGCCAGTGCAAGTCCGCCCACGGCAACCCAAAGGTTCATTTCAATGCGTTTGCCGCTTTCACCGCCCACCATCAATAGCAGATAGCCAGGGTAGGAGCGCATGGCTTCTGCCAGCAGCGCGCCACCCAGCAACAGAATCAGGGTGAAAAATAAAAAGCGTTTCACGGTTGAATGCCTCCGTTACTGCTGTCCGGTAATTGCCCGGAGGAGACCTTGTGCATTCTGTCGATGTAATTGCGCAGAGCGCTCTGTGAGGCACTGAGATTTGGCAGGTCGGTTGTGATTTTTTCCTGGGCCAGTGACTCCAGTTCGCCCAGAATCACCTGGCGCTGAGGGTTGTCGACACCGTAGTCGAGCAGTAACTGGCGGGCGTGGTTGAGAGAGTCCTTGTACACGGCTTCGTCGGCGCGCAGCACCGCGAGTTCCGCTTGTTCCATGTTCAGGCGCAGGCTCTGGCGGAAGCGGGTTTCGCTTTGGGGCGACAGCAACACCGGGTCCACCTCGCCATCGCGAATGCGCACGGAGCCCTTGAGAAAATCGACGAAGTTGCTCCAGCTGGAGCGGAAGTGATTTTCGCCCACATCCTTGTTTTCCGCCTGATATTGCGCGGCGGCGGCGTCGTGTTGGGCGAGATCGAACTGGGGCTGGATATTCAGTTTGGTCATCTGCTCTTCCAGCGCGCGCAGGCGCAGATATATGCCTTCGCGGTCGACATTTTCCGCGAGCTTGAGCGCGGTGATGTCGCGAGCGAGCTGCTGGCGCACGCCGTACAGATCCGGAAGGTCCACATTCCGCACGATGGTATCCACTTCCTGCAGCAGGCCGAGGGCGGCGCGACTGTCTTGTTCCAGCATCAGGCGCTGGTTGGCGAGCCGCAGCAGGTAATCGGCCTCCGCCAGCTGCCAGTCCTCGCGGCTGGCATTGCCCAGTTGGCTGAGGCGGTTGCCCTGGGCGGTGACGTTGCGCTGTAGTCCCGCGAGCTGCTGCTGCAGTTGTTGAATGGTCTGAGCTTGCTGCGCGAGCTGCTGGCGTAATTCACCGATTAGCTGTGCGCTGTGGTCCTGGGGAGGAACCGGTGCCGTTGCCGTAGGGGGTGTGGGGCGGGGGGTGTCTGGCTGCGGTATCGGTTGCTCTGGTGTCGATTGTGCGGTGGCAGGTGCGTCGGCGTTGGGCTGGTCGGTGGTTGGCGGTGTCACCGGCGCGCTTTCGGTCTGGGCCGTTGGATTGGTGCCCGACACACTACGCGCGTCGCTGGTGCTCGCGGTGCGTTCATTTGTCGTTAAGTAGCGGCCGATCACGGGCAGGGTTTGCAGTTGCTGGCTGACCTGTTGACGCATGCCGGGAAGCAGGTACCAGGCGGCGACCGCGGCGGCGATCAGGGTGAGCAGCAGCAACCACAGCCAGAGCCAGCCGCTGCGTTTTTTTGCGGTGCGCGTTTTCGAAGAGGTCTCCGTCGTTTTCCCGCTGTCGGCTTTGGCGAAATTACTTTTGGGTTCGGCCTTGCGGGTGACCAGCGGAATCTCTTGCCTGGCATCCGGGGTGCCGCTGCTTGCGCCGGTGTCCGTACGGGAGGAGGGCGGGACTTTTTTATCGCTCATGTCTATCGCTCAAAGACTTGTCTGCTCAGGGTGGGCGCCGGAAGGCGCGAACTTATGCCGGATGTGTCACAGGCGGCGCGGATGCCGAAGAAATTTTGTCGCCAAATTATAGCGACTGAAGCCAGTCTTTATACGAAGTCTGGCGCGGAAATGAAATTTTTTACCGAGGATGGCGCGAAACCGGGAATCGCGGGCGGGCTGTTAGACGGGGTGCCCAGCGGCGAGCACCGATTCCAGCGCTGCCAGCATGGCGTTGTCGCCGGCATTGGTGGCCGCGTGGGCGCTGGCGAAGCCCAGTTCTCGGGCGCATGTGGCGACACGCTGACTGGGGCAAATTAGCGGGCACTGCAGCAATGTCTGACGGCCGGTGGCGCTGAGGGCGGCGGCGAAGTTGTCGAGGGTTTCGCCACTGTGTACGGCGATGGCGTCGGGCAGATGCGCATAGGCGCGCAGTTGTTCTACGGCGTCGGCGGGGAGCAGGCGCTGGTACAGCTCGCAGTATTCGAGGCGCGCGCCGCGGGCCTTCAGGGTATCGCCCATCAAGGTGCGCCCGCCCTGGCCGCGGAAAATCACGACACGCTGGCCCTGCGGATTCCGCAGCGCGGGCAGATCCAGCAGCGCTTCCGAATCCATCGGGCTTGCGTCCGCTTCGAGCGGGTCGCTCTCCGGCTCGGCGCCGCGCGCGCGGATGGCGCGGGCGGTGGCGGCGCCGATGGCGTAGTAGCGCGGTCCCTGGGGCAGCTGCGGCCAGAAGTCATCCAGCCAGTCGAAGGCGTACTGCACCGCGTTCTGGGATACGAAGATAGCGTGTTCGAACTGGTCGAAATCCATCACCAGATTGCGGATCGCCTGGGCCTCGTCGCCGCCGGTAATCGGCGCAATTTCCAGCAGCGGAATGGAATCCACCCGGGCGCCGCGCGCCCGCAGCAGATCGCGAAAGCCATCGCTCTGGTGGGCGGGGCGGGTGATCAGGATGCGCCGGTCGGCGAGTGGGCTGGTCACGGGGGCGCAATCAGATCGCGGCGAGTATTTCGTCGGCGCCGGCCTGCAGTAGTTGCTCGGCGAGGCGGATGCCGAGGGCTTCGGCCTCTGTCGCATCGCCGTGCACTTCCGCATGCAGCATGGTGGTGCCATCGGGGCTGCCCACCAGGCCGCGCAGGTGGAGGCCGCCGTTGCCGTCGAGCAGCGCGTAACTGCCGATGGGCACCTGGCAGCCACCGTTCAGGCGGCGCACTACGGCGCGCTCGGCGGTTAGGCGGATGCTGGTGTCGGCGCAGTGCAGGGGGGCGAGCAGCGCTTCCAGCGCCGGGTCGCGGCGGGATTCGATGCCCACGGCGCCTTGGCCGCCGGCGGGCAGCAGCACTTCCGGTTCGATATAGGCGGCGATCCGCGCGCGCATTTCCAGGCGCAGCAGGCCGGCAGCTGCGAGGATGATGGCGTCGTAATCGCCGGCATCCAGTTTGGCCAGGCGGGTGTTGACGTTGCCGCGCAGGAACTTCACATGCAGGTCCGGACGCACCGCCAGCAGCTGGCACTGGCGACGCAGGCTGGAGGTTCCAACCACCGCACCCTGCGGCAGCGCTTCGATAGAGTCGAAGTGATTGCTCACAAAGGCATCGCGGGGATCTTCCCGTTCACAGATGACCGGCAGGTGCAGGCCTGCGGGGAACTCCATCGGCACATCCTTCATTGAGTGCACGGCGATGTCGGCCTGGCCGTCGAGCATGGCTTTCTCAAGTTCTTTTACAAACAGGCCCTTGCCACCCACCTTGTTGAGGGGAATATCCAGCAGCTGGTCGCCGCGGCTGGTCAATGGCAGCAGTTCCACGCTGAGCTCGGGGTGGTGCAGCTCCAGCTGTTGTTTGACGTAGTTGGCCTGCCACAGGGCGAGGGCGCTCTCGCGGGTGGCGATGCGGATCTTGCGGATGGTGTGGTTTGCGGGGGAATCGGACATGCGCGGGACTGTCGTGGTTGGGAATTCGCGCGCAAGTTTACCAGTTTGCGCGCGGGATTACTGACCGCTGTACTGGCGCAGCCAGTCCTCGAGGAAGATGCGCGCGGCGATGGAGTCCACCGGGTCGCTGGCGTAATGGCCGCGGTGGCCGCGCCCGCGGGCCTCCTCCTTGGCGGCGTGGGTGCTGAGGCGTTCGTCGGCGTACTCGACCGGCAGCCCGAGGCGGCCGTGCAGGCGCTGGCCGAACTTGCGCGCGCGCGCGCCGATTTCGCTCTCGCTGCCGTCCATGTTGAGCGGCAGACCCACCAGCAGTAGTCGCGGCTGCCATTCGTCCACCAGGCGTTGCACCTTGTTCCAGTCTGGTTGGCCGTCCTTGGCGCGCAGCGGATCCAGCTCGCGGGCGCTGCCGGTGAGGCTCTGGCCGTAGGCGACGCCAATGGAGCTGGTGCCAAAATCGAAGGCGAGGACGGTGAAGGGTTTGCTCATGGGAAAGAGGCTTGTCGGGTGCGTTTGTTGTCGGTCTTCAGGTGATGTCGGTGTTCAGGTGATGTCGGTGTTCAGGCGTGACCAGACTGGGAGCTTATTCCAGACAGATCGATTCCATGGCGTGCGGCGGCGGTGTGCCAGCGCTTTTCCATGGGCGTGGCGAACAGAATTTCCGGTTCCGCCGGCAGCGTCAGCCAGGCGTTCTCGGCGATTTCCTGCTCCAGTTGCCCGGGGCCCCAGCCGGCGTAGCCCAGTGCCAACAGCACATCGTCCGGGCCGCGGCCGGCGGCGAGGGATTCGATGATGTCTTTTGACGCGGTGAGGCTGATGTCGTCGGAAACCTCGGCGGTGGAAGCGAATTGCATACCGCGCCCATGCAGTACAAATCCTTGTTCCTGTGCCACGGGGCCGCCCACCAGTACCGGTTCCTGACCGCGCAGGCTGGCGTCTTCCAGCTCCAGCTGGCTGAACACCTCGCGCCAGGTAATGCGGCTCGGTGCGTTGACGACGATGCCCATGGTGCCTTCGCTGCTGTGCTCACAGATGAACGTCACCGCCTGCTTGAATCGCGGGTCCTGCATGCCGGGCATGGCGATGAGGAACTGGCCGCGCAGGCTGTTGTGGGTGAGATCGCTGTCGAGGTTCTGCGGATGTTTAAAATGCATGGGGCTTAGTTTAGCTGTTTCGCTGCCGCGGGTGCGGCGAATATGCGTGAAGGTCGCGGATCAGCCGCGGCCGGGGGTGTCCTCGGCGGCGGTGGAAAATCCAGTCATTTCAAAGCGCCAGGTGCGGATGATCTCAAGACGGTCGGCCTGTTTGCGGATTTCCGGTGGGAAGGGCGCGAAGGGCGCGGCGAGACGCACGATTTGTTGGGCGGCGTCGTCGAGGATGCGTTCGCCGGAGGATTCAAGGATTACCACTTCCTCCACCGCGCCGGAAGGCAGTAGTCGCACCATCATGCGCAGGTCTCCGGTGATCTGGCGCGCCAGCGCTTCTTCGGGAAAGTTGTCGTTGCCTATGGCCTCCACTTTCTGGCGCCAGTCGTGCAGATACGCTGCGTCTGCCGCGGCCTTGGTGGCGACCGAAGTGAGTCTGCGCACCCGCGGGCGCTGGGCGATGGTCTGGCGAATTTTATCGAGGCGCGCCTGCAGGCTGGCGATTTCGGGGTTGGTGGGTGGCAGGTCGCTGGGGGCGTCGCCGCGCTTTTCTTCCGAGCGCTTGTCTTCCGCCGGCAGTTCCGGCGCCTGCTCGGGGCTGTCGTCGACAGTGGTGATCAGCTGGCGCAGTTGGTCCGCAGGGCGCGCGGCTTGCTGTTGGGGCAGCGGGTTGACCTGGCGGATGCTGGTGTCGGCCATTTCCGCCTGGCGGTCGGTGGAAAGTTCTTTAGGGGCTTCGGCGGTGCCGCTCGCCTGCTGATTGTGCTGGGCCAGATAGTCGGCGTCTTCTGGGGCATCCAGGGAGCGATGCTGGGCGAGAGTGACCTCAAGGGTAGGCGGGGCCTCTTTCGCTTCGGGTGCGCTAAAGGCCACGCCAAAGATCACCAGTGCGTGCAGCGCGCAGGCCAGAAACAGGGCAAAGGTAAAGCGGTCGCCCTGGCTGGGGGGCGTCGTGCTGACGCCCGGATTGGTATGGAGTTGGCTGGCGGCTGCGGTCATTGTGGTTATTGCTTTACTGCTGCTTTGTTATCGGAGGCTGCGGTCGTTGCTACCGTGCGTGACGACAGGCGCCAGTTTATCCCTTTTTGGCCAGCCGGTCTGTGATGGCGCGCATCAACAGTCCGCCGATGTCGGTGCCGTAGGCGGTGTCGATTTCGCGCACACAGGTTGGGCTGGTGACATTGACTTCGGTCAGGTAGTCGCCGATCACATCCAGGCCCACAAACAACAGACCTTTTTCCTTTAGCGTGGGGCCGACTTTGCGGGCGATTTCAAGATCGCGCGCGGTCAGTGGGCGCGCCTCGCCGCGGCCTCCGGCGGCCAGGTTGCCGCGGGTCTCCCCCGCTTGGGGGATGCGCGCCAGACAGTAAGGTACCGGCTCTCCATCCACCATCAGGATGCGCTTGTCGCCGTCCTTGATTTCGGGAATATACCGCTGGCCCATGATCTGGCGCTTGCCGTTGTCGGTGAGGGTTTCCAGGATCGCCCCTAAATTGCCGCCTTCTGGTTTGACATGAAAAATGCCGGTGCCGCCCATGCCGTCGAGGGGTTTGAAAATGGCGTCCTTGTGCTCGGTGTGGAAGGCGCGCAGTTGTTGCATGTCGCGGCTGACGATCAGCGGCGGAATGCAGTCCGCGAAGTGGGTGGCGAAGATTTTCTCGTTGCAGTCGCGCAGCGACTGGGGCTTGTTGGCCACCAGGGCGCCGGCGCGCTCGGCGGCTTCGAGAATATACGTGGAATAGATGTACTCATTGTCGAAGGGTGGATCGACCCGCATCAGAATTACATCAAGTTCGCCCAGTTCCACCGGCCGGCGCTCACCGAGTGTGAACCAGTTTTGCGGGTCTTCGAACACTTGTAGTGGCGAACCGTTACCCATGGGCTTGCCGCCGTCGAGATACAGGTCGGACTGCAAAAAATACTGCAATTCAAAGCCTGCGCGCTGGGCTGCCAGCAGCAGGGCGAGGGTGGTGTCTTTTTTGTAGGTGATGTTGGCGATGGGGTCCATGACCACGCCGAGAGTCTGGCTCATACCGGTTTCCGTATGCTGAATCTGCTGTGATGAATCCGAAGCGACCGGATTGCCAAGCCTGGAGAAAATGCCGGCGGTCGCGGGGGAGAATTCAGAGTCTGCCTCTGAATGTGTCTGGTGGCAAAGGTAAGAGCAGCGGGCGAGGTCTGCAAGCTCGTGTGTGGCAATGTCATCGGGTGGAACTGCGGTCTTGCTCACAAATTAATCATTGCCTGCCGTACACCCCGGCCGTCGCTAGATTCACTGTGGTATCTGTGATAAAAGTTTCCCCCTGATCTGCGCCCGCCGGCCGCGGCCATACGCAGCGACGATCGGACCCCGTCAAGAGGTTGCACATAAAGGCATGAATGCATCAGCAGCGTGTCTTAAAAATAAGTAAAGGGGACTTGGGAACACACTATGGAGCTCAACTGGGAAAGTCTCACCGTGATGGTGATCGACGACAGTAAAACCATTCGTCGCACCGCGGAGACGCTGCTGCAGAAAGCGGGCTGTACGGTGGTTACCGCCACTGACGGCTTCGACGCCCTGGCAAAGATCGCGGATTCGCGTCCGGACATCATTTTTGTAGACATCATGATGCCGCGACTCGACGGCTATCAGACCTGTGCGCTGATCAAGAACAACAGCGAATTCCGCAGCACGCCTGTCATTATGCTGTCGAGCAAGGATGGCCTTTTCGACAAAGCCAAGGGACGCGTGGTGGGCTGTGATCAGTACCTCACCAAGCCGTTCAGCAAGAGTGAGCTGCTGGGCGCGATTTCTGCACACGCCAAACCGCACCACGCTGCCTGAGAGATGGATCTCTCCGCGAGTGTGATACTTTCCGCGAAAATGGCGTAGACTATCGCGTCTGCCCTTCTTGATGTGCTGCGCACTCATAGAAGGGCAGGAAAGTTAAGAAAGTTAGCACCAAATAACAAAGTGTGTGGTCGCGCCCGATAGTTTTGAGCGCGATCGGTACCAACAACAACCGCCGGGCAAAAGAGCGATGCCGCAGGCGGAAACACCATCTCGGGGGAAATGATGGCCACTGTGCTTATCGTCGATGATTCGCCAACTGAAACTCACAAGCTGACCACAATTCTTGAGAAGAATGGCCACTCCGTACTGACCGCCACCAACGGCGAAGCCGGTGTTGGCGTTGCCCGCGAACAGCGTCCCGACGTAATCCTGATGGATATCGTCATGCCGGGGCTGAATGGGTTCCAGGCCACCCGCCAGCTGAGTAAGCACGGGGAAACCAGTGGTATTCCCATCGTTATTGTGACCACCAAGGATCAGGATACCGACCGTGTGTGGGGCATGCGCCAGGGCGCGCGTGCGTATCTGACCAAGCCTGTGGACGAGAGCAAACTGCTCGGCACTATTGAGGAGGTGTTGGCCTGAGGCCGACGTTGAGTGCCCGTGCAACCAACACTTACCCCCTATCTTGCGCTGGTTGATATTGCCAACCGTGCAAAAGCACAGTCAAAGGGGCTGCCCGCCCGCCAGGAGGTCAAGCCCTACTGGACGGGCATCGGATTTTCGATCCTGGGGCAGCGCTTCGTTGCCTCCATGGAAGACGTGGTGGAACTGCTGGAAGTACCTCAGTACACCTTTATTCCCGGAGTTCAGCCCTGGGTACGCGGGGTCGCCAACGTGCGCGGGCGCCTGCTTCCGCTGATCGATCTGGCGGCATTCTTCGGCGGACACCTGACCAGTCCGCGTCAGCGCCGCCGGGTGCTGGTGCTGGAGCAGGAAAAACTCTATGTCGGCCTGATTGTCGACGAGCTTCACGGTATGCAACACCTCGCGTTGGAATTCGGCAAACTGCCCCCGGCAGATCTCACCGACTCCTTTGCGCCCATGATCAGCGGCCAGTTTGAATTGCAGCAGGGGCGCTGGCTGGTATTTGACCTGCAGGCCCTGGTCAACGATTTTCAATTTGCGGATGCCGCGGCTCACTGAGCGGCGGTTTTCTGTTTTCGGGCACTCCTGTTTCAGACCGCTCTGGATCCGGGTGCCACTGAGGTGGGGCGCAATGTGTGCGCCAAACCGGTTGCAGTGGGTGGCTCAGGCTACTCAACCGCACAAAACCCGTCGTCGGCAAGCGCCGTTTTGGGGTACCCACAACGTTGGGTGAAAGGGGATGTGAGGCCGCGAGGTCTCGAAAGTGGTAATAACAAGAATTTGGCCTTGGGCACAGGTCCGCCAGGAGTAAATTATGAAAACAGGCTCCCAGAGTTCATTTTCCGCGCTGCGCAGTAACCCTGCCGCGCTGTTTATGGGTTTGCTGGTACTCGCCACACTGGCGGGACTGATCGTCAGCATCTACTTGGTGCAGAGCTACGGCGACCGGGACCAGAGTTACCAGGAAGATGTGGCGGAACTGCGCGCTCTATCCTACCAGATGGTGTCCTACGCACCGGCCGCTACTGCCGGTGATGAGCAGGCCTTCGCCGACCTGGAAAAAGTAGTCAACCAGATGGCCGCGACATGGAACGAGCTGCAGGGTATGGATCAGGGCAGTAAGCGCGCCCTGGAGCAGGAGCTGGCGGTCTACGGCCAGGTGTGGCGGCAGATGCGCGAGCAGGCCGACACCATTATCGGCAACAAGGATTCGATCATCTTCCTGAACGATGTGGCGAGCACCCTGAACGACTCGCTGCCGGAGCTGCAGGCGGAGCACAACAATATCGTGGAAATCCTGCTGGCCAACAATGCCCCGGCCAACCAGGTGGAGCAGGCCCAGCTGCAGGTATGGCGTGCCGAGCGTATCGGCCGGAACATCGACAAGATGCTGCGCGGTGGTGACGACGCGGAATCTGCCGCGGACCAGTTCAACACCGATGCCAGTCTGTTCGGTAAAGTGGTTGAAGGCATGAAGGGCGGTGACGTGGTGATGGGTATTTCCCGCGTAACCGACACTGAGGCGCGCGAGTCGCTGGATGAAATTACCGAGCTGTTTGAGTTCGTAAGCTCCTCCGTGCGCGAAATCTTCGAAGCCACTCCGGCACTGTTCGCCACCCGCCAGGCGGCGGATGGTATTGCGGCCTCCTCGCCGCAATTGCTGGAAGCCCTGTCTGTACTGAACGACCGTATCGGCGGCCTGTCCGGCGAGCGCCAGCCCAACAACCAGACCATCTTTATCGTTGCCGCCGTCTTCGTACTGTTGATCTTCGTGATGATGATCCAGGCGTTCTCCGGCACCCGCCGCAGCCTGCGCGCAGAATCCGAGACCAACGAGCGCAACCAGCAGGCGATTATGCAGCTGCTGGACGAACTGGCGGACCTGGCGGACGGTGACCTGACCACGTCCGCCACCGTAACCGAGGCCTTCACCGGTGCGATTGCGGACTCCATCAACTACACCATCGACCAGCTGCGCGTACTGGTAAGCCGAATCAACGGCGCGGCGCAGGAAGTGTCGTCCCTGTCCCAGGAAACCCAGCAGACCGCCCTGCATCTGGCCGAGGCATCCGAACACCAGGCCCAGGAAATTGCCGGCGCCTCCGCGGCGGTGAACGAAATGGCCGTGACCATTGACCAGGTATCTGCCAACGCCGCCGAATCTGCCCAGGTAGCGGAGCGCTCGGTACAGATCGCGAGCAACGGCGCCAAGGTGGTACAGAACACCATCAAGGGCATGGATACCATTCGCGAGCAGATTCAGGACACGTCCAAGCGGATCAAGCGACTGGGTGAATCTTCCCAGGAGATCGGTGACATCGTAAGCCTGATTAACGACATTGCCGACCAGACCAACATTCTGGCTCTTAACGCGGCGATCCAGGCCTCTATGGCGGGCGACGCGGGCCGCGGTTTCGCGGTGGTTGCGGACGAGGTTCAGCGCCTCGCGGAACGCTCCGCAGCGGCTACCAAGCAGATTGAAGGCCTGGTAAAAGCGATTCAGTCCGATACCAACGAAGCGGTTGTGTCGATGGAATCCACCACCACCGAGGTGGTGCGCGGTGCCCGTCTGGCGCAGGACGCGGGTGTTGCCCTGGAAGAGATCGAAACGGTATCCACCAACCTCGCGTCGTTGATTCAGAACATTTCCAACGCGGCACGCCAGCAGGCCTCTTCCGCAGGTCACATCTCCAACACGATGAACGTGATTCAGGAGATTACCTCGCAAACCTCCGCCGGTACCCAGGCCACCGCCCAGTCCATTGGTAATCTGGCCCAGACCGCTTCCGCTCTGCGCGACTCCGTTGCCGGCTTCAAACTGCCGAGCAGTGACGAAGTGGAGGCTGATGGTGAGCTGTACGATGGCGACCTGGCCCAGCTCTCGGAGGAGTTCCCGATGCTGGACGACGAGGCCGCAGATGACGAGCTCGATATGCTCACCGCGGAAGAGCGCAGCGACCGGGCGATGGCCTGAGCGACCGCAGATACTGATAACGCAAAGCGGACCTCCCCGCGGCCCGCAGGTGCGGGGGAGGTGCAGAGCAGCAGGCGCGCAGAGTAAGCAATTTCTAGCCCCTGCCAGCGAGCAAACTGAATTACCGAGGACCTGGCGTGAGTCGCGACAATCCCAATTTTGTGGCCCTGGATTGGCTGATAGGCGAAATCAACGAGACGCTGGCCCTCGCGCGCCAGCAACTGGAAACTTTTGCCTCGGATTCCTCTGCAACTGACGCCTCTGCCGACGGTTCAGCGCTGCTGAAAAATTGCCTGGGCCTTATCCACCAGGTTCACGGCAGCCTGCACATGGCGGAGCTCTCCGGCGCTGCCATGCTTGCCGAAGAAATGGAGCAGCTGGTACACGCCCTCGCCAGTGGCGATGTGGAAAACAGCGATGAAACCCGCGAGTTCCTCATGCGCGCGCTGTTGGAACTGCCGCTCTATCTGGAAAAAATCGCCTTCCAGCGCCGGGACAACGCAGTGCTGTTATTGCCCCTGCTGAACGACCTGCGTGCGGTACGCCGCGAGCGCCTGATCACCGAAGGTGCGCTGTTCGCACCGGATCTGTCCGCACTGGCCATTGCCGAGGGTGCGCGGCAGCCGCTGCTTGGCAATAACGCCAAATTGCAGGAGCTGGTGGCCAAGCTGCGCAAGATGTACCACGTGGCCGCCGCATCCCTGATTCGCGACGTCAACAGCGGCGAGAGCATCGCCTATCTCAATAAAGTGTGCGAAAAGATGGCGCTGCTCTACAGCGGCAGCCAGCGCCAGCACCTGTGGGAAATCCTGCGCGGCCTGCTCGAAGGCATTGCCGACCACCGACTCACCGTATTGCCGGCGCTGCGCCAGCTGCTGCGCCGCATCGACGTGGAGTTCCGGTTGCTCAGCGGTCAGGGCGCACGGGTGCTGGATGCCCGTCCGGATCAGGATCTGATTCGCAACCTGCTGTTCTACGTCTATCTCTCCGGCCCCAATGGCCCGCGCGCCACCGCGCTGTATCGGAAATTTGCCCTCGACCGCGCGGTGCCGGGCACCCCGCGCCCGGATACCGAGGACGCGCTGGCCATGGGCCCCGAAGCCATGGGCACTGCCGTGGCAGCCCTGCGCGAAGAGCTCGCCAATGTACGCGAAGCATTAGACCCGAGCATTGCCAATGGTGAGCGTGCGTCGCTGTCGGATACCGCCATCGTTGCCAAGCGCATCGCGGACACGTTGGGCGTGCTGGGTCTGGAAAACCAGCGCACCCGCGCCCGTGCCATCTACGAACATCTGCGCGACGCCTCGCGCAGTGCTGACCCCGACGAACTGCTGATGCAGGCCGCCGCGGAGCTGGTGCAGCTGGATTCCGGTCTCGCCGCCGTGGTGGAGCGCGATCGACGCAACGACAGTGAATCGCCGCTGATGGGGGAGGCCACTGCCCGTGTGCTGCGCGAGGCCCGTATCGGTCTCGAAACCGTGAAGGAAGCCGTGGTCGAGTACATCGCCAGCCACTGGGATGCCGGGCATCTGTCGCTGGTGCCAAAGCGTCTGCAGGAGGTTTGTGGTGGCCTGGATATGGTGGGCTACCAGCGTGCGGCGGAAATTGTCGGGGCGTGCAAAAACTATATCGACGAGCGCTTGATAGGCGCCGGTGACCAACCCGATTGGAAGCTGCTGGACACTCTCGCCGACGCGGTGACCAGCGTTGAGTACTACCTTGAGCGCCGCGCCGATGGCATAGAGGACGCGGACATGTTGCTGGCGCTGGCGGAAGACAGTGTAGCGACACTTGGCTACGCGGTCGCCAATGGCGAGGGCGCGATTGAGTCGCAAGACGCGGTTGTACAAGACGGTACCGCTGAAGGCGCTGCAGAGCTGGTATTCGAAGACACCGATACCGCGGTGTACGGTTCCGGTGCCACTTCGTTCGATGAGCATTCGGTTGACGACGCTGCGGCCACTGTGCCGCCGGATCTACCGGCAAATGAAGAACCGGCTGCGCCCGATCATATTGAATTCAGTCTCGATCTCGACGATGTCGAATCCGTAAAAGACGACATTCCCGCAGCCGAACCTGCCTCTGTGGACACCGCCGAAGATCCCCTTGCGGGGCTCTCCGCGTCGCTGCTCGCAGAGACCGGCGCAGAGCCCGCCATCGCGCCCGGCGAGGATTCTTCGCTGCTGCTGGAAGAGAGCTGGTTTGCGACCGGCGAATCCGCCGACGTTTCTGACGTTTCTGAGCACGCCACTGAGGAAACCGCCGCAGTAGCAGCCGCGCCCGAAATTCCTGCGGCCGCCTCCGCGGTGCTGGAAGACGACGATGACACCAGCATTATCGACGAGGAAATTCTTGAGATCTTCCTCGAAGAAGCCGGTGAGGTGCTCGAAACCATCGATCACTACTTCCCGCTGTGGGCGGCGAACTTTGACAATCGCGACGCGCTGGTGGAATTCCGCCGCGGCTTCCATACCCTGAAGGGCTCGGGTCGTATGGTGGAGGCGCTGGAGATCGGCGAGCTGGCGTGGGCGGTGGAGAACATGCTGAACCGGGTGCTCGACGAAACCGTTTCCCCCGGGCGCGCGCACGTACTGCTGATTCAACAGGTCATAGCCAAGCTGCCATCCATGGTGGAGGGCTTCCGCACCCAGAGTGGGGATCCCGAGCCGGCGCGCACCGCCGAACTCGAAGGTTGGGCCGCGCAGTTGTCTCAGGGAGAGGTGCCCGAGGCGCTGCTGGCGGAACCGGGCATCGCGGTGCCCGAAATCGCCGAATCCATTGACGATGCCGACGACAATATCGACGACAACGTCCAACTGTGGGAAATCTTCGCCCAGGAGGCGGAGACCCATTTGTCCACGGTGGCTGAATTCCTGAGTGAAATGGAGCGTGCCGCGCCAGTCTACGGTATTCCCTCTGATCCGCTGCACCGCGCACTGCACACTCTGAAAGGCTCCGCACACATGGCGGAAGTCACCCCGGTGGCAGAGTTGATGGCACCGCTTGAGCGCTTCGTGAAGGAGTTGCGTACCTATCAGGTGGCGATCGACAGCGACATCTTCGAGCTGATCAGCGACGCCGCCAGCTATGTAAAAAGCGTGCTCAACCAGATCTACTGTGGTGAACCGCTGTTTGTGGAGCGCAGCGAGCAGTACCTCGCGCGGGTCGCCGAGCTGCAGGAGCGCGCGGTGGGGCACCTGATCCGCGAGCGCGAAGCCAACGAGCCGAAAGCGGTCGATCCGCAGTTGCTGGCGGTCATCATGGCCGACGGTATGAAGGTGCTGCTGGATGCGGACCAGATGCTGAATCAATGGCGCCAGCATCCAGGTGACAAATCCATTCTGCTGCCGGTGGCAGAGGAGCTGGATGTGCTGCAGCAGGCTGCCGGTCAGGCGCAGCTGCCCGCATTGCAGGAACTGTCGCAGTTATTGCTGGCGGTATACCGCCAGGTGATTGAAGGCCACCTGGAGGAGGAGCCCGCGCTGTGGGCGGCACTGGAGCAGGGGCACAATGAATTGCTGGATCTGGTGGATGCGGTAGCCGCGTCTACGGATCTGCCGCCAGTGAGCGAGGTAGTGGGTGAAGCGCTGCGCTATCTCGCGCAGGGCGACGACGGTGTCAGTGACGAGGATATTGACCTCGCGGAATACGGCATCGACAGCAGCGAGTTCAGCTTCGGCGACGAGGATGTTGTCGTCGCGGACGCCGCTATTGCCACCGAAGCTAACGTTGAGACCGAAGTCGAAACTGAAGTTGAAACCCAGGCCGAAATTGATGTGACGGCAGTGACTGCCGCCGGTGAAGATGACGAACTGCTGCTTGCGGATCTGAACTTTGACGATCTGCTGGCAGCAGAAATGGATATTGCGGCTCCGCTGGCGGCAGAAGAGATTGCCCTTGCGACACCCGCCGACAGCGAGAGCGAGTTTGACGACAGTGTGTCCGCTGCTGCGGGCGGTATCGAATTCGCCGATGTGGAGGCAGATGTCAGCAGCGAGGTCGCGGAGTCTGAATTCGCGCCTGCGGTAGAAACTGCGCCGACTCCGCACGCTCCGGAAACCGTCGTGCTGGAGGCGGGCGACGATGCCAATGCGGCCATGCTCGCCGATGTCGATCCGGACGTGGTGGAAGTCTTCCTTGAGGAGGCCGGCGATCTGATGGACGAACTGGAGGAGCTGATCCAGAACTGGGAGCAGTCGCCAGAAGACCAAACGGCGCCGGAGGCGCTCAAGCGGGTGCTGCACACGTTCAAGGGCGGCGCGCGTATGGCGGCGCTGATGGGACTCGGCGAAGTGGCGCACCGCTTTGAAACCGTGATCGAAAATCTTCCGAGCGGCAGCTCGCCGTCTACGGCCTTTTTCGTCGATGCTCATCGCATTTACGACCGCTTGGCAGCCGGTGTGGACACCGTGCGCGGCTGGATGGGCGGTGAGGCGCTCGAGCCTTTCTGTGCACTGCTGGAAACCCGCTGGGCGGACGGGCAGATTGCGGAGGACGCGGCCCCGGCGGAAGAGCCGCTCCCGATGGTAGCGGTTGCCGAAGAGAGCACACCGATCGAGATAGAAGACGCACAAGAGGCCTCCGCCGACGACAGTTATGCACCGCCGGTGGAAGTGATCGAAAAAGCCTCTGTACCGGTACCTGTCGAGG
The DNA here is from genome assembly GCF_005771435.1 of Microbulbifer harenosus. Lineage (GTDB taxonomy): Bacteria > Pseudomonadota > Gammaproteobacteria > Pseudomonadales > Cellvibrionaceae > Microbulbifer > Microbulbifer harenosus. The sequence continues at coordinate 87,476 of NZ_VANI01000008.1, read as the reverse complement.
CTCCTGCCAGCAATGTGCTGCCGTTTGTACGCAAGTCGAAAAACGTCGGTGAACACGGCGGTGGGCAGCCCCGCAACCAACCCCAGGAAATGGTGCGGGTCGCGTCCGAATTACTGGAAGAGCTGGTCAACCTCGCCGGGGAAACGTCGATTTCCCGCGGGCGCCTGGAAGAGCAGGTGTCGGAGTTCGGTCTTGCCCTCGATGAGATGGACTCGACCCTGAGCCGTCTAAACGAGCAGTTGCGTCGCCTCGACAAGGAAACCGAAGCTCAGATCCATTTCCGCCAGGAGCAGTTGGCGGAACAGGACGTGGACTTCGACCCGCTGGAAATGGACCGCTACTCGTCTATTCAGCAATTGTCGCGCTCGCTGCTGGAATCGACCTCGGATTTACTGGAATTGCGCCAGACTCTGGGCAACAAGGCGCGGGATACGGAAACGCTGTTGCTGCAGCAGTCGCGTGTAAACACGGAATTGCAGGAAGGCCTGATGCGCAGCCGCATGGTGCCTTTCTCGCGCCTGGTGCCGCGGCTGCGCCGTATCGTGCGTCAGGTAAGCGCCGAACTCGGCAAACAAGTGGATCTGGTGTTCTCCAACGTGGAGGGCGAACTGGACCGCTCGATGCTGGAGCGCATGGTGGCGCCGCTTGAACATATGCTGCGCAACGCCGTTGACCACGGTATTGAGCCGCCGCGGCAACGTCGCGACGCTGGCAAACCGGAGCGCGGTCGCATTGCCGTGGCGCTGGCGCGGGAAGGCAGTGAGGTGGTCATTACCATCAGCGACGACGGCGCCGGCATCAATCTGATGCGGGTGCGTGAAAAGGCCATTGAGAGCGGTCTGATGCGCGCGGATGCCGAGTTGTCCAACAACGAGATCATGCAGTTCATCTTGCAGGCGGGATTCAGTACTGCGGAAAAAGTGACGCAGATTTCCGGCCGTGGTGTGGGCATGGACGTGGTATCTGCAGAGATCAAACAGATTGGCGGCAGCGTTACCATCGGCTCTCAGGTCGGCAAGGGCACGGAATTTGTGGTGCGCCTGCCGTTCACCGTGTCGGTCAATCGCGCGCTGATGGTAAAAGTGGGGGACGACCTGTTCGCCCTACCGTTGAACACCATTGAGGGTATCGTGCGGCTCAGCCCGTTTGAGCTGGAGCACTACTATCGCACCCCGGAGGCGCGCTTCGAGTACGCCGGTGAACCCTATCAGGTGAACTATTTCGGTAGTCTTTTGCAGTCCAGTGCGCAGCCGCGGCTGGCGGTGGAAGATATGCAGATGCCGGTACTGCTGGTGCGTTCAGAAAACACCGCGATGGCACTGCAGGTTGACGCGATCATGGGCAGTCGCGAGATTGTGGTAAAAAGTCTCGGACCGCAGTTTGCGACGGTGCAGGGGGTATCCGGTGCCACCGTGACCGGTGACGGTACTGTGGTGGTCATTCTCGACGCCCATGCGTTGTTGCGTAAGCACGCCGCGCTGCTGGCGCGCCCGGAGACACCGCTGCTGCAGGAAATTACCGCCACCGGTGGCCGTGAAGAACCGCAGGCGCAGAAGCTGGTGATGGTGGTGGACGACTCGGTAACCGTGCGCAAGGTGACCACCCGCTTCCTCGAGCGGGAGGGTTACCGGGTGATCACCGCCAAAGACGGCCAGGATGCCATTATTCAGCTGCAGGACGTGATTCCGGATGTGATGTTGCTGGATATCGAGATGCCGCGTATGGATGGCTTCGAGGTGGCGCGCAACATCCGCGGCAGTCATCGCCTGCGGGAGATTCCGATCATCATGATCACCTCGCGTACCGGCAAGAAGCACCGCGACCATGCGCTGTCACTGGGGGTAAACCACTATCTGGGCAAGCCCTACCAGGAAGAAATTCTGCTTGGCGCAATCCGCGACTACACCGAAGCAGGGGTGAGCGCCTGATGCCGGTGCCTGTCATTTACGAACCTGTTGAAGCCCGAGTGCGTGGCGGAGAGTACACAGCATGAGCGGACCAGACGCCCTGCCAACCACTGAACTGCCGCAGGAAGTCAGCAGCCTGTTGTTGCCTCTGGCGGACGGCCACCTGTTGGTGCCGGTGGATACCCTGTCTGAAATCATCGCCCTGCAGAGCCCGGTATCTGCCTTCGACGCGCCGGACTGGTATATGGGGGAGCTGCACTGGCGGGAGCTGCGCCTGCCGTTGGTATCGTTCGAGGTGATGCGTGGCAATCCCATGCCGGTGCTGCGCAGTAACTGCCGTATCGCAGTGCTGAGCAGCGGTAACGGTGAGGGCGACCTGCCGTTTTTTGCCGTAGTGCTGCAGGGAACACCCCGTCTGGTGCGGGTCACTCCGGAAGAGCTTGCAGCCCGTGAGGGCGAATGCGCCATGGGTGAATTGATGCATGTGGCGCTGTCTGGTGAGGTGGCGGTGATTCCGGATCTGCTGGCGATCGAAGAGGCCTGTCTCGAGTACCGCAACCGCCGCTGATTGTATCCACTGAATACCAGCCACAAAAAAACCGCCGGAAGGGCGGTTTTTTTGTGGCTGGTATTCCATTGGCCGGTGTTGGCGGGGCACATTCGCCTCAGAAGATTTCCTCTGGCAACCCTTCCTGGGTCTGCTGTTCACCGGCTGCGGGCGCCTCAGCCCCATTGGAGTATATGGATGGGTAATTACTGTAGGTCTCGCGTCCCGGCACCTTGTCGGCACGAAAAATCTCGAAAATACCGCCGCTAGAGGTGCGCAGCCCAGTGCGCGGGTTGATGCGCATGGTGACGATGGTGTCCGGCTGCGCCAGGTGCCGCTCCGGCTGGCCTTCGAGCGCGGTACTCATGAAGTCGATCCAGATTGGCAGCGCTGCAGAGCCGCCATACTCGTTGCGTCCGATGGTGGAGTTATCGTCAAACCCGACCCAGGCGCTGGTGGCCAGGTGGGGGCTGTAGCCGGAGAACCAGGCGTCGCGCGGACCGTTGGTGGTACCGGTCTTGCCGGCGATATCGCCGCGCTTCATTACCAGCGCCTTGCGCCCGGTGCCGCGCTTGATGACGTCTTTCAGCATGGAATCCATGATATACGCAGTTTCCGCAGACATGGCCCGGGGGGCGCGCGGCCGTGCCTGTTCGTCGGCCTGCAGCGGCGCCACTGGCAGAGTGCGCAGTTCGATGGGCTCGCGCTCTGTTGCCGTTGAGGTGTCCTGCTGCAGAGCCTGCAGGTCGATGGGCTCGGGCTCCGGGCCGTACACCTCGCTCTCTTGTCCGATTTCCGGGCACTCCTGGCAAACAGTCAGCGGCAGCGCCTGGTAGACGGTATCGCCGTGCACATCCAGCACTTGGTCCACCAGATAGGGTTCTACGCGGAAACCGCCGTTGGCAAAGGCGGCGTAGCCGCGCACCATTTCCAGCGGAGTGAGCGCGGAGCTACCGAGGGCGATGGACAGGTTGCGCGCCAGTTTGTCGCGCTCAAAGCCGAAGCCCTCGACAAAGGTGAGCGCGCGGTCCAGGCCCAGCGACTGCAGCAGGCGGATGGAGACCATGTTGCGCGACATGTACAGCGCCTTGCGCAGGCGGGTTGGGCCGAGGAAGTCACCGCCGTCGTTCTCCGGGCGCCACACATCCTGCAGGTTGGTCTGTTCGAAGATGATGGGTGCGTCGTTGATGATGCTGGCGGCGGTGTAGCCGCGTTCGATGGCGGCCGAGTAGATAAAGGGTTTGAAGCTGGAGCCGGGCTGGCGCGCGGCCTGGGTGACGCGGTTGAAGTGGCTCTGGCGGAAGTCGTAGCCGCCAACGAGCGCGCGGATGGCGCCGTCTTCCGGTTGCAGTGACACCAGTGCACCCTGTGCGGTGGGCACCTGGGTCAGGTGCCACTCCTCGCGGGCCTGGGGTGCCTCGAGCGCCTCCTCTTCCGTCAGACCTTCCGGTGTGGAAAAGGGGTCATCGGTGATTTCGGTGCCGGCAAGACTCTCGGCGGCATTTTCTATCGCTGCGGCACGGGCCTTTTCCCGCTCCTCCGCAACTTGATCGGCGGAGATCACTACGCGGCGCAGCCGCACCACATCGCCGGGGGCGAACATTTCGCCGGCAGACTTAATGGTCGCTCCGCGGGCGTTCTCGGAGATGTAGGGGCGGATGCTGCTGAGGCCGTGATCCCATGGGATCTCGATCACGCGACGGTCGCGCAGCTGCACGCTGATGCTGCGGTCGGCGACCGCGGTGACGACGGCCGGCTGCAGGCCGCCAAGCACTGGAATTTCCTGCAGCAGGTCCACCAGCTGGTCGTTGTCGGCCAGCAGCTCCGGGGCCAGGCGCTGTTCGGGACCGCGGTAGCCGTGACGGCTATCGTAGGTCTCCAGTCCTTTCTGCAGGGCCTTGCGCGCGGCATCCTGCAGCTTGCTGTCGACGGTAGTAATGACCTGGTAGCCGTCGGTATAGGCTGCATCACCGAAGAGCTCCACGGCTTCCTTGCGCGCCATTTCCGCCACATAGGGCGCGCTCATATCCAGATCGCGGCCGTGATAGCGGGCCGTGACCGGTGCGGTAATAGAATTCTTGTACTCGTCCTGGCCGATATAGCCCAGGTCCAACATGCGCTTCAGGATCCAGTTGCGCCGCACCAGCGCGCGCGACGGGTTGGCCAGCGGGTTGTAGGTGGATGGTGCCTTGGGCAGGCCGGCCATCATGGCCCACTGGGCCAGGTTCAGTTCGTTGATGTCCTTGCCGTAGTACACATGGGCCGCGGCCTGGAAGCCGTAGGCGCGGTTGCCGAGAAAGATCTTGTTGATATACAGCGCGAGGATTTCGTCTTTGCTGAGTTCCTGCTCGATCTGCAGCGACAGCAGGATTTCGTTGAACTTGCGGATAAAGCGCTGTTCCCGGGTCAGGAAGAAGTTGCGCGCCACCTGCATGGTGAGGGTGCTGCCGCCGGACTGGATGGAACCGCTCGCCACCAGTTGCCGGAAGGCGCGCATCAGGCCCTTGATGGATACGCCGCTGTGGGAGTAGAAGCTGTCATCTTCCGCTGCCAGGATCGCCTTGATGAACATCTCCGGCGTCTGCTCGATAGTGACCGGGCTGCGGCGCTTCTCGCCGAACTCGCCAATCAGTTTCATGTCCCGCGAATAGATGCGCAGCGGCGTTTGCAGGCGGATATCGCGCAGGCTTTCCACCGAGGGCAGGCCCGGCTTGAGGTACATATAGATGCTGGAGAGTGCCATGGCGCCAGCGGCGGCACCGGCCAGAGCCAGCCACAACAGAGACAGCAGGCGGTTGCGGGCTTTTTCGGTCATGGAAATGCTTCTGTTTACGTCTTGATCAAAATTGTCGGCACTGTTCGACAATTATACGAAGAATGTGCGCTGTTACCTATGCAAAAGGCGGTTGCGACGGTAATTTAAAGTGCTATACCATCAAACCTCCATAACCCACGGAAAAGATAAGAAAAATGGGGATGCTCCCTTTTCTCAACAAGGGCCCGAAAGCCATGCTTGGGCTCGATATTAGCTCCACCTCGGTAAAGTTGCTTGAACTGAGTCGCAGCGGCGACAAATACCGCGTGGAAAGCTATGCAACCGAGCCTCTGCCTCCGAATGCGGTAGTGGATAAGAATATCAATGACGTGGGTGCAATCGCCGAGGCCATTCGCAAGGTGGTGCGCCGCTCCAAGACCCGCCTGCGCCAGGCTGCAGTGGCGGTATCGGGCTCCGCGGTCATTACCAAGACCCTGGAAATGCCGGCGGACCTCTCCGACGACGCGCTGGAAGCGCAGATTGCGCTGGAAGCCGACCAGTACATTCCCTACCCGCTGGATGAAGTGAATCTCGATTTCGAAGTTCAGGGACCTTCCGAAAGAGGCGAAGGCCAGGTCGAGGTATTGCTGGCGGCATGCCGCAGTGAAAACGTTGAGCAGCGTGTTTCCGCGCTGACCCAGGCGGAGCTGCAGCCGGGCGTGGTGGATGTGGAGGCCTACGCCATCGAGCGGGCCTACACCCTGATGGAAAACCAGTTTCCCGCGCAGGAACAGCTGGTGGTGGCGGTTGTGGATATCGGCGCCACCATGAGTGCGCTGTCGGTGATGGTCGATGGCCGTATCGTCTACACCCGCGAGCAGCTGTTCGGCGGGCGCCAGCTCACCGACGAGATCCAGCGGCGCTACGGTCTGTCGTCGGAAGAGGCTGCATTGGCCAAGCGCCAGGGCGGTAGCGGCCTGCCGGATGATTACTATCCCGAAGTTCTGGAGCCGTTCCGCGACGCGGTGGTGCAGCAGGTCACCCGCTCCCTGCAGTTTTTCTATTCCTCCACCTCCTACAGCGATGTGGATTACATCCTCCTCGGTGGCGGTGTTGCCGCGATGGATGGTCTCGCCGAACTGGTGGGGCAGAAACTGAACAAACCCACCCTGGTGGCCAATCCCTTCCGGGATATGAGTGTCGCGTCCCGGGTCAATCGCCAGTCGCTGGCCGGCGAGGCGCCGTCGCTGATGATCGCCGCCGGCCTCGCGATGCGCGAGAGGGAATTCTAAAACATGGCAAAGATCAACCTACTCCCCTGGCGCCAGGAATACCGGGCGCAGAAACAGAAAGAATTCCAGCAGGTTGCGGCGCTGGTGGTTATTGCCGCCGGCTTTTCCGTGTTCATGTGGATGAAAACCGTGGACGCGCAGATTGCCAATCAGAATGAGCGCAACCAGCTGCTGACCACGGAAATCGCCGCTCTCGACAAGCAAGTGCGCGAGATCAAAGACCTCAAGAAGCGACGCCAGGAGCTGATCGACCGCATGCGGGTGATCCAGGAGCTGCAGGGCAACCGCCCGCTGTCGGTGCGCTACTTCGACGAGATGGTGCGCGCGGCGCCGGAGGGGTTGTGGCTCACCAACCTGAAGCGCACCGGCAAAACCCTGAAAATCTCCGGTGTGGCGGAATCCAACAACCGGGTTTCTTCCTTTATGCGCAGCCTCGACCAGTCCGAGTGGTTTGAGTCGCCCAATCTGACCGGGGTAACCGCCAAGCCGGAGTTTGGTGAGCAGGCGAGCGCATTTGAAATGACGGTCAGCGTCAGCAGCCGCAAAAAAGAAGATGGCGACTCCGCCAACAATGGAGCGTAACCGTGGCGCTTGAAGATACTCTCAAACAGCTGAATCAGCTGGATATCAACGATATCGACTTTTCCCGTGTCGGTGTCTGGCCGCTGGCCGGGCGTGTGGCACTGTTGATCGTGATCGCCGCCGTGCTGGTGGGTGGTGGCTACTTCTTTATGATCAAAGATCGCTACAGCGAGCTGGAGTTCGCCGCCAACAAGGAGCGTGAGCTGTTTACCCAGTTTGAGCGCAAATCCTTTGAAGCGGCCAACCTGGATGCCTATCGCGAACAACTGGCGGAAATGGAAGAGACCTTCGGTGCACTGTTGAAACAGTTGCCGAAAGACACCGAAGTGCCCGGTCTCTTGGAAGATATCGACGAGTTCGGTCGCGGCAGCGGCCTGACCATCCAAAAAGTGGCCCTTGAAGGTGAACAGGTGGGTGAGTTCTACGTGGAGCTTCCCATCCGCATCGAGGTGCAGGGTGGATATCACGAATTCGGTGCCTTCATCAGCGGCATCGCCGGTATGCCCCGTATCGTCACCCTGCACGACTTTGACATCCAGACCGGCAAGGATGGGGCGGCACTGTTGAACATGGTGATTAACGCAAAAACCTATCGCTACAAGGATCAGGGAGAAGAAGGATGAAAAAATACTTCGCTCTGACCGCGGCGCTGCTGGCACTTGCCGGCTGCAGCCTGGACGGCACTCACGGTGACCTGCGCGACAAGATGGCAGCGGTCAAACACAAGCCCAAGGGGCAGATTGAACCGATTCCGACCTTTACCCCCTACAGCCCTTACGTATACAGTGCGGCCGCCCTGCGCAGCCCGTTCCTGCGCCCGGTGCTGGAGGCGGACCAGCGTCTTGTCGGTCGCAAGCTCGACGTGGCGCCGGACCTGAACCGGCAGAAAGAATTGCTCGAACGCTATCCCTTTGACGCTCTCTCCATGGTGGGCACCCTGTCCCGCGGCGGCCAGCTGTGGGCACTGATCAACGATAGTGAAGGCGGTATTCACCGCATCACCATCGGCAACTACATGGGCAAAAATCATGGGCGTGTGGTCAACGCCTCATCGTCACAGATCGATGTACTGGAAATTGTGCCGGATGGCACCGGTGGCTGGATTGAGCGGCCGCGGGCTCTGACTTTGGAAGAGAAGGACAACTAAAAATGATCACCAAGCAACTCACCAGCGTATTGGCGCCGGTCGCCAAGGCACTGCCGCGCGCCACAGCGCTGCTGCTGGGCCTGCTGATTCTTCCGCTGGCAGCGCCGTCTCTGGCCAGTCAGCTGAACGATATCCAGTTCTCCGAGCTGCCGGGCAGCCGCCTGCAGCTGCGCCTGACCTTCAGCGATGTACCTCCGGAACCCACCGGCTACACCATCGAGCAGCCCGCGCGCATCGTCATGGACTTTGCCGGTGTGGAGAGCGTGCTGCCGGAGAAAAAATACAGCCTGGATATCGGCGCCGCGCGCAGTGCGGTGATCGTCTCCGGTGAAGATCGCACCCGCCTGATCCTGAACCTGGATGAACTGCCGGTATACACCAGTGAGCGCATCGGCAATCAGGTGGTACTGGAAGTAGGCGCTGACAGTGCGGCTACCGCCAGCGCGGCGGCCGCGCCGGTGCACAGCAGCACCAATATCGGCGGCAGCACCCAGTTCAAGGCGGCGAGTGGTGTAAGTATCAACAACGTGGACTTCCGGCGCGGCCAGGGTGGTGAGGGCAAAGTCATTGTCAGCCTGACCGACCCAGCGGTAAATATCGACGTGGAGCGCACCAAGGGCAAGATCGTGCTGACGTTCCTCGGCGCCGAGCTGCCGCCGGCGCTGCGCCAGCGTCTGGATGTGACCGATTTCGCCACACCGGTTAATGCCATCAGTGTGGACTACGACGGCCGCAACACCGTCATCACAGTTGATCCGCACGACGGCGACTACGACTATCTCGCCTACCAGGCAGACACCGAGTACGTACTGAGCGTCAAGCCGCTGACCGTGGCACAAGTGCGTGAGAAGCAGAAGGAATTCCAGTTCAGTGGCGAAAAACTGTCGCTGAACTTCCAGGACATCGAAGTGCGCTCGGTGTTGCAGCTGATTGCGGACTTCACCGATCTCAACCTGGTGGCCAGCGATACCGTACAGGGCCGTATCACCCTGCGCCTCGACGGTGTGCCCTGGGATCAGGCGCTGGAGCTGATCCTGAAGGCCAAGGGTCTGGACAAGCGCCAGGAGGGCAACGTGGTGATGGTGGCGCCGGCGGCGGAAATCGCCGAGCGCGAACGCCGCGAGCTGGAAACCCGCAAGCAACTGGAAGAGCTGGCGCCCCTGCGCACCGAGTACATCCAGATCCGCTACGCGGATGCCCGTGAGCTGTTCACCCTGTTCGCTGGCAACCAGGGCGGTGGCCAGGGCGGTGGCTTTGGCCAAGGCAGCTTCGCCGGCGGCCGCGAAGACCAGGAAGGCCGCAGTATTCTGTCGTCCCGCGGCAGCGCCATCGTGGATGAGCGCACCAACACCATCATCCTTACCGATACCGAAGACAAGATTGCCCAGTTCCGCGATCTGATCAACGCCATCGACATTCCCATCCGCCAGGTGATGATCGAGGCGCGTCTGGTGACCGCGAACACCGATTTCGAGAAGAGCCTCGGGGTGCGCTGGAGTTATCTGGAAGATCACAACATCGGCGACGACGCCATTGGTATTGGTGGCGGCAGCCAAGTCGGATTGGTTTCCGATGGTGATGGCAGTGGTCCTGATCTTTCCGCACCAGAAACCCTGCACGACCCGATGTTGGTGGACCTGGGTGTTGGCAACCCGGCTGGCAGCATTGCCTATGCCATTCTGAAGGAAGATTTCCTGCTGGGCCTCGAACTGTCGGCGCTGGAGGATGTGGGCAAGGCGGAAATCGTATCCCAGCCCAAGGTGGTGACCGGCGACAAACAGGAGGCGACCATTCGCTCCGGTGTGGAAATTCCCTACCTGGAGGCTACTTCCTCGGGTGCGGCGTCTGTGACCTTCAAAGAGGCGGTGCTGTTGCTGAACGTGACCCCGCAGATCACCCCGGACGACAACATCATCATGAACCTGAATATCGACCAGAACAGTGTCGGTGAGCTGTTTACAAACGTGATTACCGGTGCGCAGATTCCGGCGATCAATGTGAACTCGCTGCAGACCAAGGTGCTGGTACGCAACGGTGAAACCATCGTGCTCGGCGGCATCTTTGAGGCGCAGTCCATTGAGGGTGAAGTGAAAGTGCCGTTCCTCGGCGACATCCCCTTCCTCGGCCGCCTGTTCAAACAGACCACCAAGCAGGAAGACAAGCGCGAACTGCTGATCTTTATCACCCCGCGCATCATGCAAGACGAGTTCATGTCTTTCAGCAAGTGATCAGTCAGCCCATCTTTCTCGTCGGCCCCATGGGGGCCGGCAAATCCACCATCGGCAAATTACTGGCAGCCCAGCTTGGGCTGCCTTTTGCCGATTCTGACAAAGTCATCGAAGACCGCAGCGGCGCCGATATCCCGTGGATTTTTGACGTGGAAGGCGAGGCTGGTTTTCGCCGTCGCGAGAGTGCGGTTCTGCATGATCTTTGTGGCGGTGAGTCTCAAGTGGTCGCCACCGGGGGAGGCATTGTGCTGATGCCGGAAAACCGCGCGCTGCTCAAAAACCACGGATTCGTGGTCTACCTGCGCGCAAGCCTGGATCAGCTGGTGGAGCGCACCTCAAAAAACAGCAATCGCCCACTATTGCAGGTCGCCGATCCGCGCGCAAAGCTGCAGGAAATTCTGCTTCAGCGGGAGCCGTTCTACGACGAGGTGGCGGATCTGGTGTGCGATACCGACGATTGCACGCCGAAGCAGGCGGCGCAGATGGTGGTTGATCGCCTGACGGCCATATCCTCCGGCTGAGTTTTCCGTCTCGCAGCTCAACATCGCTCCCCCTGGGTGTTAGAGTGCGTCCCCGCAAGAATGAATCCACCGTCTAAATCCGTTTGTGCACCTGAGGGAATCGCTATGCACAGTCTCCAAGTCGATCTGGGTGATCGCAGTTATCCCATTCTGATCGGTCCCGGTCTGCTGGGGGAGTCCGCGCACTTTACCAATGCCATCCGCGGCCGCCAGGTGCTGGTGGTCACCAACGAGACCATTGCGCCGCTGTATCTTGAGAAGGTGCTCGCGGCTCTGCAGGGTTTCGATAAGGTGGACAGTGTACAGCTCCCCGACGGCGAGGCGTTCAAGACCCTGGATACCCTCAACCGGATTTTCGATACCTTGCTGGAGAGGCGCCACGACCGCAGCACTACCATCATCGCGCTGGGCGGCGGTGTGGTCGGGGACATGAGTGGCTTTGCCGCCGCCTGTTACCAGCGCGGGGTGGACTTCGTGCAGGTGCCCACCACACTGTTGTCGCAGGTGGATTCTTCGGTGGGGGGCAAGACCGGGGTCAATCACCCGCTCGGCAAGAATATGATCGGAGCCTTCTATCAGCCGCAGCTGGTACTCATCGATATCGACACCCTCACCACCCTGCCGGACCGCGAATTGTCCGCCGGTCTCGCGGAGGTGATCAAGTACGGCATGATCTGCGACGCGCCCTTTTTCGAATGGCTGGAAGCCAACATGGACGCGCTGTTGGCGCGCGATCCCGCAGCCCTGACTTACGCGGTGGAGCGCAGCTGTGCGGACAAAGCCGCTGTCGTCGCAGAAGACGAACGCGAGTCCGGGCGTCGCGCTATTCTCAACTTCGGCCACACCTTCGGCCACGCCATTGAGGCGGTGCAGGGTTACGGCAAGTGGTTGCACGGGGAGGCAGTCGCGGCGGGAATGGTAATGGCCGCGGAGCTGTCGCGACTGCGCGGCTGGATCTCTGCAACCGAGACGGAGCGTTTGCGCGCGCTGCTAACCAAAGCCAATTTGCCGCAACAGTCTCCCGAAGATATGGTGGTAAACGATTATCTGCAGGCGATGTCGGTGGATAAAAAGGTGCAGGATGGCAAATTGCGACTGGTACTGCTGCATGCCATCGGCGATGCACAGATTGTTGCCGATACGCCCAAGGAGCAGCTGGTTGAGGCTTTGCGCGCCTGCGGTGCGCGATGATGAATCGGCAGTTTTTTTAGTAGACTGAGGATTCTTTGACGGTAAAGATGTTTCAAAGAAGATAAATCGGTTAAAAGGCGCGACAACAGCGAAAAAAACTGGCGAATCTTGCAATTGCAGGGGGGCGCTTGTAATATTGCGCGCCCCCTCGGTAAAAGCCGGGGAAATGAGCCGATAACAACAAGCCGAGGCTCGCTGTCAGCGAGTAACACCCAAGCCCCTCACGCGGGCTTTTTTTGTCACTGGGGGTCCGAAAACTCAGTGGAATCTGCGGCACCTTCGGCTCGAAAGTAGATAAATATACCCCCGAGGCAGCCCTTGAGCCTGGCGAGAGTGCTGCGATCTGATGGATGGCCTGAATTGGCGTACCGTCAGGGCGTAACGGGTAGCGATAACACTTTGAGGAATTCTATGGGTAGCGGTCTGTATCGATTGGATGAGTTCAAAGATAACTGTGGCTTTGGACTGATTGCCCACCTGAAGGGCGAAACCAGCCACAAGTTGTTGCAGACAGCGATTGAATCGCTGACCTGCATGACTCACCGCGGCGGTATTGCCGCCGATGGCAAAACCGGGGATGGCTGTGGCCTGCTGCTGCAGAAGCCGGACGCATTCCTGCGCGCCGTGGCCAAAGAGGCGTTTGGTGGCGAGCTGAGTGAAAATTATGCCGTCGGCGCCATCATGCTGCCGCTGGACGATGCCAAAGCGGCTGCCGCGCGCGCTATTCTCGAGCGCGAAGTGGAAGCGCAGGGCCTGAACGTGGCTGGCTGGCGTCCGGTGCCCACCAATGCCGACTGCCTCGGCCCGATTGCGCGCGAGTCGCTGCCGCGCTTCGAGCATCTGCTGATCAACGACGCCGAACAGCCGCTGGGAGACCAGAAGTTTGCCGCGCGCCTGTTCGTGGTCCGGCGCAAGGCGGAACAGCAACTGGGGGACGATACCTACATCGCCAGCCTCTCCACCGGGGTGGTTTCCTACAAGGGCCTGATGATGCCGGCGGATCTGCCGGCGTTCTTCCCGGATCTGGCAGACCCGCGCCTTGAGACCGCCATCTGTGTGTTCCACCAGCGCTTCTCCACTAATACCATGCCGCGCTGGCCGCTGGCGCAGCCGTTCCGCATGCTCGCGCACAACGGCGAGATCAACACCGTTACCGGCAACCGCAACTGGTCCGTGGCGCGCACGCCCAAGTTCAACACCGAGTTGCTGCCGGAGCTGAATGAGCTGGCGCCGCTGGTCAACCGCACAGGCTCCGACTCCTCCAGTCTCGACAACATGCTCGAGCTGTTGATGGCGGGCGGCATCGACATGCACCGCGCCATCCGCATGCTGGTCCCGCCGGCATGGCAGAACGTGGACACCATGGATTCCGAGCTGCGCGCCTTCTACGAATACAACTCCATGCACATGGAACCCTGGGACGGCCCCGCCGGCCTGGTACTGACCGACGGTCGCTACGCCGTGTGCACCCTGGACCGAAACGGCCTGCGCCCGTCCCGCTGGGTGATCACCAAGGACGACTTCATCACTGTTGCGTCCGAGGTGGGTACCTATCAATACGATCCCGCCGACGTAGTGGCCAAGGGCCGTCTCGGCCCGGGCCAGATCCTGTCGGTGGATACGCTCGAAGGCAAACTGCGCCACACCGCCGAAGTGGATGGCGAGCTGAAAAAAGCGCATCCCTACAAGCAGTGGCTGAAGGCCAAAGCGCGTCGTATCCGCTCCACTCTGGTCACCGCGCCGGTGGACAACAATTTCTCGTTCGAGCAGTTCAAGGTCTACCAGAAGCTGTTCAGCTCCTCTCTTGAGGAGCGCGACCAGGTGATCCGCCCGCTGGCGGAATCCGGTCAGGAAGCCGTGGGCTCCATGGGCGACGACACCCCGATGGCGGTGCTGTCGCAGGGCAACCGCTGTCTGTACGACTTCTTCCGCCAGCAGTTCGCGCAGGTCACCAACCCGCCCATCGACCCGCTGCGGGAAACCATCGTCATGTCCCTGGAAACCTGCCTGGGCCGTGAGAAATCCGTGTTTGAGGAAACCCCCGAGCACGCCGACCGCGTAATCCTGTCGTCGCCGGTACTGTCGCACATGAAGTACACCGCGCTACTGGACCTCGGCCGCGAGGAGTTCAAGGCGAAGGTATTCGACCTGAACTACGATCCCGCACAGTTGGACCTGAAGGGCGCCATCGAGAAACTGTGCCAGGACGCCGCCGACTCGGTGCGCAACGAGGGCACCGTGATCGTGGTGCTGTCGGATCGCAATATCGAAGAGGGCAAACTGCCCATCGATGCGCTGCTTGCCACCGGTGCGGTACACCACCACCTGGTGCACAACGGCCTGCGCTGCGACTCCAACGTGGTGGTGGACACGGCCACCGCGCGCGACTCGCATCAACTGGCGTGCCTGATCGGCGTTGGCGCCACTGCGGTGCACCCGTACTTCTCCTACAGCATCATCAACCACCTGATTGAAACCGGTGAACTGTTGCTGGACGCTGCCACCGCGCAGAAGAACTACCGCAACGGCATCATCAAGGGTCTGCTGAAAATCCTGTCGAAGATGGGTATTTCGGCCGTAGCCTCTTACCGCGGCGCGCTGCTGTTCGAGCTGGTGGGGCTGTCCCAGGACGTTATCGATCTGTGCTTCCCGGAAGCACCAGCGCGTGTGCTGGGCGCTGGTTTCGCGGAGTTGGAAGACGACATGCGCGCGCGCGCCGAGCTGGCGTGGAAGCCGCGCAAGAAGGTATCCGCCGGCGGTCTGCACAAGTTTGTCTACGGCGAGGAATATCACGCGTTCAACCCGGATGTGGTCAAAACCCTGCAGGAAGCGGTGCGCTCCGGCGACTACAGCACCTGGCGCGACTACGCGGCGCTGGTAAACCAGCGTCCTGTCGCCACCCTGCGCGATCTGCTGGGGCTGAAAAAAGACGTGCAGCCGATTCCGCTGAGTGAAGTGGAACCGGCGGAAAGCATCCTGCGCCGCTTCGACAGCGCCGCCATGTCCCTCGGTGCGCTGTCGCCGGAAGCCCACGAGTCCCTGGCCCAGGCCATGAACCGCCTCGGCGGCCGCTCCAACAGCGGTGAGGGCGGTGAGGACCCGGCGCGCTTCGGCACCGATAAGGTGTCGAAGATCAAGCAGATCGCCTCCGGCCGCTTCGGCGTCACCCCGCACTATCTGGTGAACGCGGAAGTGCTGCAGATTAAGGTCGCTCAGGGCGCCAAGCCCGGCGAGGGCGGCCAGCTGCCCGGCGGCAAGGTCAACGAACTGATCGCGCGCCTGCGCTACTCGGTGCCCGGCGTGACCCTGATTTCCCCGCCACCGCACCACGATATCTATTCGATCGAGGATCTGGCGCAGCTGATCTACGACCTGAAGCAGGTCAACCCGGACGCGCTGGTATCGGTGAAGCTGGTTTCGCGCCCCGGCGTCGGCACCATCGCCGCCGGCGTGGCCAAGGCCTACGCGGACCTGATCACCATCTCCGGTTACGACGGCGGCACCGCCGCGAGCCCGATCACTTCGATCCGCTACGCCGGTTCGCCGTGGGAGCTGGGGCTGGCGGAAACCCACCAGACCCTGCGCGCCAACGACCTGCGCGGCAAGGTGCGGGTGCAGACCGACGGCGGCCTGAAGAGCGGCCTCGACGTGGTCAAAGCGGCGATCCTCGGCGCCGAGAGCTTCGGCTTCGGCACCGCGCCGATGGTGGCGCTGGGGTGTAAATACCTGCGCATCTGCCACCTGAACAACTGCGCCACCGGCGTGGCCACCCAGAACAAGGACCTGCGCGACGAGCACTACATCGGCACCGTGGAAATGGCGATGAACTTCTTCAAGTTCGTGGCCGAGGAGACCCGCGAGTGGATGGCGAGCCTCGGCGTGCGCTCCATCGAGGAACTGGTGGGCCGTGTGGACCTGCTGGAAACCCTTGAGGGCCAGACCGCCAAACAGAAGACCCTCGACCTGTCGCCGCTGCTGCACACCGATGCACTGCTCGACAGCAAGCCGCAGACCTGCCAGCAACCGAAGAACGAGCCCTGGGACAAGGGCCTGCTCGCCGAGCGCATGGTGCAGGAAACCCTGCCGGCAATCGAAGCCCTGAGTGGTGGCGAGTTCAGCTTCAAACTGACCAACTGCGACCGCTCCATCGGTGCGCGTCTGTCCGGTGAGATCGCCAAGCGCCACGGCAACCAGGGCATGGTGGACGCACCGCTCAAACTGAACCTGACCGGCGTTGCCGGCCAGTCCTTCGGTGTGTGGAACGCCGGCGGCCTGGAGATGTACCTGGAAGGCGACGCCAACGACTACGTGGGCAAAGGTATGGCCGGCGGCAAGCTGGTAATCCGTCCGCCGCGGAACAGCAGCTTTGCCTCGCAGGAAACCAGCATCATCGGCAACACCTGCCTGTACGGCGCCACCGGCGGCAAACTGTTCGCCTCCGGCTGTGCCGGCGAGCGCTTCGGCGTGCGGAACTCCGGCGCCTTTGCGGTGGTGGAAGGTGCGGGCGATCACTGCTGCGAATATATGACCGGCGGCATGATTGCCGTGTTGGGCAAGACCGGCGTCAACTTTGGCGCCGGTATGACCGGTGGCTTCGCTTACGTGCTGGATATGGATCGCGACTTCTTCGACAAGTGCAACCACGAGCTGATTGAGCTCAGGCGCATCAGCAGCGAGGCACTGGAGGAGTACCAGAGCCATCTGCGCGAAGTGATCGAAGAGTTTGTCGCCGAGACCGGCAGCGCCTGGGGCCAGGAACTGCTGGATAACCTCGACGACTACCTCAACAAGTTCTGGCTGGTGAAGCCGAAGGCGGCCAGCCTCGCCGGACTGCTGTCCGATGTACGCAAGCGCGGCGAATAAGGGGGAGATTTACCTATGTCACAGCGTCTGAACAACGATTTCCAGTTTATCGACGTTGGCCGGGTCGACCCCGCCAAGAAAGACATCATCACGCGTACTAACCAGTTCGTGGAGATCTACCAGCCGTTCACCGAGCGGCAGGTAGCCAGCCAGGCGCACCGCTGCCTGGACTGCGGCAACCCCTACTGCGAGTGGAAGTGCCCGGTGCACAACTACATCCCGAACTGGCTGCGCCTGATCAGTGAAGGCAACATCATGGAAGCGGCGGAGCTGTGTCACCAGACCAACTCCCTGCCGGAGGTATGCGGCCGCGTATGCCCGCAGGACCGCCTGTGTGAAGGCGCCTGTACCCTGAACGACGGTTTCGGTGCGGTGACCATCGGCAACGCCGAAAAATACATCACCGACACCGCGTTTGCCTTGGGCTGGCGCCCGGATCTGAGCGCGGTCACCAAGACCGACAAACGCGTTGCTGTGGTTGGTGCCGGCCCCGCGGGCCTCGCCTGTGCGGATGTATTGGTGCGCAACGGTGTGCAGCCGGTCGTGTTCGACAAATACCCTGAAATCGGGGGCCTGCTGACGTTCGGTATCCCCGAGTTCAAGCTCGAAAAATCCGTGATGCAGCAGCGCCGCGCCATCTTTACCGATATGGGCGTCGAGTTCTGCCTGGAAACCGAAATCGGCAAGGACATCACGTTTGACCAGTTGCTCGCAGACTACGATGCGGTGTTCCTGGCCATGGGTACCTACAACTACATGAAGGGCGGTTTCCCCGGTGAGGACCTGCCCGGTGTATACGACGCGCTGCCGTTCCTGGTGGCGAACGTGAATCGCAATCTCGGTTTCGAGAAGAGCCCCGAAGACTTCATCTCGGTGGAAGGCAAGCGTGTGGTGGTGCTGGGCGGCGGTGACACCGCCATGGACTGCAACCGTACCTCCATCCGCCAGGGCGCCAAGCGCGTGACCTGCGCCTACCGTCGCGACGAGGAGAATATGCCCGGCTCCCGCCGCGAGGTAGCGAACGCCAAGGAAGAGGGCGTGCGCTTCCTGTTCAACCGTCAGCCAGTGGAAATTGTCGGCAACGGCAAGGTGGAAGGCGTGAAAGTGGTCACCACCCAGTTGGGCGAGCCGGACGAGAAAGGCCGCCGTCGCCCGGAAGTGGTACCAGGTTCCGAAGAAATCATCCCCGCGGAAGTGGTGCTGGTGGCCTTCGGCTTCCGCCCGAGCCCGGCGGACTGGTTCGGCGACCACAATATCGAAGTGGCCGAGTGGGGCGGCGTAGTGGCACCGGAGCAGCAGCAGTTCAAGTTCCAGACCAGCAACGAGAAAGTCTTTGCTGGCGGCGACATGGTGCGCGGCTCCGATCTGGTGGTTACCGCGATCTGGGAAGGCCGCCAGGCGGCTGAAGGTATCCTTGATTACCTGAAAATCTGATTGCTGGAATTTGGCCGGCAACCAAAATGAAAAGGGGCGCGCAAGCGCCCCTTTTCATTTGTGCGGAAAGTGGATGGTTCACACCACCGTGTAACCCAGCACCACAAAGCCCACACTGGCAATCAGCGCCGCCATGATGGCGTAGGGCAGCTGGGTTAGTGCGTGGCTCATCACGGTACAGCCGCTGCCCTGGGCCGCCAGCACCGTGGCGTCGCCGTAGAAGCAGGCGTGGCTGCCGAAGGCGCTGGCGGAGAGCAGTGCGCCGAGCGCCAGCGGCAGCGGGCAACCCACGGCCTGGGCGAGCGGAATGATGATGGGTATGGTGATGGTGAAAATGCCCCAGGAGGAGCCGGTCGCAAAGGAAATCAGCGACATCGACAGGAACGCCACCAGCGGCAACCACTGCGCGGTCATCAGCGGTTTCAGGGATTCGATCACATACTGCGGCATGCCCAGGCTGTCGTTCACCGACTTGAACATGAAGGCAGCAACAATGATGGAGAGCGCCGGAATCATCAGCTTGAAGCCGTCCATCATCGTATCAAGCATCTCGTTCCAGCCGATCACTTTCTGCAGCCCGAACAGCGGAATGGTGATGGCGAGCGCGATGATCACACCCTTCAGCACGTCGATGTCGTAATACCAGCTGAAAAACAGCAGGCTCACAATCGGAATGATGAAATTCCAGGCGTGGTGTCGCGGCCCCACCGGTGCCGGGCCGGCCGCGTGTGCCGGCAGCTCGTCGGCGGAAATATCCGGATCGCCCGCGGCGGTGCGCGCCTCGGCCCGCTTCATCGGGCCGATCAGCGGAATGCGGCCGGTGGCCACCAGCGGTACCAGTATCAGCGCCAGCCACGAGTAGAGCATGAACGGGATGGCGCTGATGTACATGCTGAGGCCCTCACCCTGTCCGGCGATATCGGCGGATTCCAGGATGCCGGAGAAGAACACGGCCCAGGTGGAAATCGGGATCAGGAAACACACCGGCGCGGCGGTGGAGTCGGCGACATACGCCAGCATCTGCCGGGAAACCTTGAATTTGTCGGTGACCTTCTTCATCGACGCGCCAACCGCCAGCGCATTCAGGTAATCGTCGATAAAGATCACCAGGCCCAGGAACCAGGTGCTGAGCAGTGCGCGGTTGCGGGTGTTGGCCCGTTTCGCCAGCACCTCGGCGAAGGCATTGGCCGCACCCGAGCGGATCAGCAGTGCGATCAGGCAGCCGAACAGGCCGCATACAAGAATGACCCAGCCAATGGTCTCATCGGCCATCACCGCCAGGGCGGTTTCGGTGAGCGGGGTCATGATATCGCTCGGGTCGAGCATTATCAGTGCGAGGATAACACCGGTAATCAGGGCCGCCACCGGGCGCTTGGTGATCACCGCAGTGGCAACCACGGCTACGGTGGGAATCAGGCTGAGTGCGCCATAAGTTTCCATTCAATCGCTCATTGTTCAAATAAGAAAAAGAATCCGGCAGCCGCGACCGGCGCCAGCCACTGAACGTGGGGCGTCTTGCTGTCAGAGCAGCGGGCGGGCGAACGGTGTTCGGGTAACGCGAGTTGCGCCAGGGTGGGAGCCTTGGGGCGCGTTATTGTACGTGACGTTTGGGAAATCTGTATCCGCAAGAGTTTTGTTTTCCCGCTCCGCTCCCGGCTACAATGGCCGCCTTTTAGCCAGTGGCTCTTTATGCCTGTTGCACATACCGGGGTCTATCCTGATGTGCACCGAGCCGTCCAGCGAGATACCCATGCCCGAGAACCAGTTTGCTCCGCTCCAGAACGATCGTTTCCTGCGCGCTCTGCTGCGCCAGCCTGTTGACCGCACACCGATGTGGATGATGCGCCAGGCCGGACGCTACCTGCCAGAGTACCGCGCGACCCGCGCCAAGGCAGGCACCTTTATGGATCTGTGCCGCAACACCGAACTGGCCTGCGAGGTGACCCTGCAGCCACTGGAGCGCTATCCACTGGATGCGGCGATCCTGTTTTCCGACATCCTCACCATCCCTGACGCCATGGGGCTCGGCCTTTATTTTGAGGAAGGCGAGGGCCCGAAATTCCGCAAGCCTGTACGCACCAGTGCGGATATTGCCGCGCTGGAAGTGGTCAACACCGCGCGGGATCTGGACTACGTTACCAACGCGGTCACCACCATTCGCCGCGAGCTGAATGGCCGGGTGCCGCTGATTGGTTTCTCCGGCAGCCCGTGGACACTTGCCACCTATATGGTGGAGGGTGGTTCCAGCCGGGATTTCGCGCGTATCAAGGAGATGCTCTACAACCGTCCTGAAGATCTGCATCAGCTGCTCACGGTGCTGGCGGACTCGGTGATCGACTACCTCAATGCCCAGATTCGCGCCGGTGCCCAGGCGGTGCAGATTTTCGACACCTGGGGAGGCGCGCTCAGCCATCGGGCCTACCAGGAATTCTCCCTGCAATATATGGCCCGCATTCTGCAGGGCTTGATCAGGGAACACGACGGGCGCCGGGTGCCGGCGATTCTGTTCACCAAGGGTGGTGGCCAGTGGCTGGAATTGATGGCCGACGCCGGTGCCGACGCCCTGGGCCTCGACTGGACGACGGATATCGCCCGCGCCCGCGCCCGGGTTGGCGACCGTGTGGCCCTGCAGGGCAATCTGGACCCGGCGATCCTGCTCGCGAACCCCGCGCGCATCCGCGAGGAAGTGGCGCGGCTGCTGGAAGATTTTGGCCGCGGCAGTGGGCATATTTTCAATCTCGGACACGGCGTCACGCCGCAGGTAGATCCCGCCCATGCCGGCGCCATGTTTGAGGCGGTGGCAGAACTCTCGCCGCAATATCACCGGTAACGGGAAAGGAAACGGGTTTGTTAGTACTCGCTGACGGATTTTCCGTGATTGTTGTCACAAATCAATTGTCAACCAGCGAGTAGACTTGTGTGACAATTCCGCCCCGCTCCGGTTTGACCGGTGCGGGGTCTTTGTGTGCGGGTGCGCCGATATCCGGCGGTTGCCCGAGACCGTCGAGAAGAATACTCAGAACAAAAACGCGCGGCAGCAAATCAGTGGCAATCCAACAGGCGAAGGTATTCGTGGAAGACCTGCAGCGGGGCATGTTTGTGTCCCGTCTGGATCGCCCGTGGACGCGCACCCCCTTCGCCCTTCAGGGCTTCTATATCCGCGATCTGGAGGAAATCCGCCAGCTGCAGAAATACTGTCGCTATGTGTATGTGGATGTGGTCAAGAGCGTGGGCGACGTGGGTGTCAAACTGCGCAAGATCGTCCGCACCGCCGGTGAGCAGAACGCAGGGCCGCAGACACCCGCAGCGAAAGGCGGTCACCGGCGTATTCCCGTTGCCATCAATTGCAAACCGGTGCAGATACGCCACAACACTTACGCAGTGCCTGAACCGGCGCGCCGCGAGGCCCCCAGGGCCAGGCAGCTGCACGACCGCATCATCCGCGGTATGCACGAAGTCATGGTGCAGCTGAAAACCGACCGCCCACTGCCCACCACTCAGGTGAACCAGACCGTGGGCCTCATGGTCGACAGCGTGCTGCGCAGCCCGGATGCATTCTCCTGGTTGGCGCGGGTGCGCGAGAAGGACGAGCACACCTATAGCCACTCGGTGCGCGCCAGCGTGTGGGCGGTGGTGTTTGGCCGCCACATCGGTTTGCGGCGCCAGGAGCTGGTGCAGCTGGGCGTGGCGACGCTGCTGAAGGATGTGGGCAAGCTGTACCTGCCGGACGACGTACTGAAAGCCGACAAGCGCCATCCCCGCGCGGAACTCGAATATCGCAAATTCGTGGATTACAGCGTGAAACTGCTGTCCAGCGATCCAAATATCGACCACCAGATTCTCAACATCGTGCAGGCCCATAAAGAGCAGTACGATGGCAGCGGCTACCCTCGTGGCTTGCGCGGCGGGCAGATCCCGATATTGGCGCGCATGTGCGGCATCGTCACGTTCTACGATGAAGCCACCAATCCCCGCGGAGCGGAGTTTCCGCTGCCGCCGTCAAAGGCGGTGGCGCAGCTGTACGAGTTGCGCGATTGCGCGTTTCAGGAGCAGCTGGTTCTGGAGTTTATCCAGTCCATCGGCCTCTATCCCACCGGTACTCAAGTGGAACTCTCCACTGGCGAGCTGGCGGTGGTGGTTGAGCAGAGCCACGAGCGCCGCCTGAAACCCAAGGTGATGCTGGTGACGGACCGCAGCAAAAAACTGCTGGATAAACCGCGTCTGTTTGACATGGCCGCGGACGACGATCGCAAACAGGCGCTGGTGAACAAGGGCAAGAAATCCCTGGCGGAAGTGGGGCTGATCACTATCACGCAGGATCTCGACCCCAGTCAGTATCCGCATATCGACGTGGCCAAGGTGCGCGACCAGTACCTCTACGAGCAGCGCCTGCCAGCATTTATCACACGCTTCCTGCCTGGCCGCTAACGCGGATCCACTCTCAAACTTCAATGATCTTCTGCGCTTTTGCGTGAAGTGCGCACCCCCGCGAGGTATGCGGGGGCCGGGCGCATTCAGATCAGGTCGCCGAAATGTTCACCCATTTTCACTGGGGTTTCGGCGGTGAGCTCTTCCAGCCAGTTCACCTTGTCGGCGCCGAACAGCAGTACGACGGTGGAGCCGAGTTTGAAACGTCCCATTTCCTCGCCTTTTTTTAGCGCGATGGGTTTCTGCTCGTCGTAGCGGGTGGTGCGGATCTGGCGCTTGAGCGGGGCGACCTGACCGGCCCAGACGGTTTCGATGGCGGCGACGATCATGGCGCCGACGAGGACCATGGCCATGGGACCGGCGGCGGTGTCAAAAATGCACACGAGGCGTTCGTTGCGGGAGAACAGGCGCGGGACGTTGGCGGCGGTGGTGGTGTTCACCGAGAAGAGTTCGCCGGGGACGTAGATCATGCGCTGCAGCACGCCGTCGAGCGGCATGTGCACGCGGTGGTAGTCTTTGGGTGACAGGTAGATGGTGGCGAATTTGCCGCCGGTAAACTGTGCGGCCACTTCGGGGTCGCCGCCGACGAGTTCGAGCAGGCTGTAGTCCTGACCTTTGGCCTGGAAGATTCTACCGTTGTGGATGTCGCCCAGCTGGCTGATGGCGCCGTCGGCGCAGCCGGCGATGGTGTTTTCACCTTCGACGATGGGACGGGCGCCTTGTTTGAGGGCGCGGGTAAAGAAGTCGTTGAAGCAGGTGTAGGCGGTGTAGTCCTCTTCCTGTGCCTCGCTCATGTCGACTTGGTATTTTTCCACGAACCATTTGGTGAACGGGTTTTTGATGCCGCCGATGCGGGTTTCGGCGAGCCACCCCGCGGCTCTGGAGAGCAGGTGTTGGGGGGTGATGTATTGCAGGAAAATAAACAGTTTCGGGTTCATGTAGTTCTTTGGTCCCGTTGGTTTTGGTTCGGTGCCAGATCCGTGTAGAGCTTTGGCAACCTTGAGTGGCGGTCAGGCACCGGGTATTCGTTTTCGAAACCGCTGTGAATACATCCCTGTACGCTGCGTCGGCAACATCCCTGTTGCCGACGCTTTCGAAAACGAATCCCCGCCACCTGTCCTTCGAGTCGAAGGAATTTACTTCGTTAGAAAGCGTGCTAACTCAATTCATCTTCATTCCCGCGCAGGCGGGAATCCAGAAGTCGACAGCACTGAGTCTAGTTTTCGATCGGCGTATCCGGCAGGTTGCCCCATTCACTCCACGATCCCGGATAGGCTTTGATGGGAAATCCCAGAGATTTCCCCACCAGCCAGGTAAACGCCGAGCGGTGGTGGCTCTGGCAGTGGGTGGCGATTTCTGTTTCGCCGTCAATGCCGAGCGCGGCGAGGAATTCTCTGGCATCGGCGCGGATGCGCAGGTCGCGTTGCGGATCCATGAGCTGGGTCCACTCGCAGTTGATGGCGCCGGGGATGTGGCCGCCGCGCATGGCGACGAGGCGTGCGCCGGTGTATTCCGCGGGTGAGCGGGCGTCCCAGATCTGCAGGTCGTTTTGACCCAGGCGCTGCTGGATTTGTTCCGCGTCGATCATCGGTGCGTCGTCGGCGATCTGGATGTGGATATCGCTGGGGGCAACGACGGTGTCTTCGCTGGTGAGCGGCATGCCGGCGTTTTTCCACGCGATCATGCCGCCATTCAAGTAGCTGTATTTCTTGTGGCCGATGACGTCGAGGGTCCACAGCAGGCGTCCGGCCCAGCCGCCGCCTTCATCGTCGCAGGCGACGATGTGGGTGTCGGGGGTGAGGCCGATGGCCTGCATGACTTCGGTGAGGCGCTCAATTGAAGGCAGTTTTCCGGGTGCCGGTGGGGTGCCGGCGAGCAGCGCCTGGAAGGGCAGGCCGATGGCGCCGGGGATGTGGCCGGCGAAATAGTTGGCCGGGGAGCTGAGGTCAACCACGCGGATTTCTTCGTGTTCCAGCAGTGGGGCGAGTTGCTCCGGTTCGAGGATCAGGGGGATTTGACTCACTGACGTTTCCTAATCTGTGTGGGCCTGCTATTCATTTTCCAGGCTGTTGCGCAGATGCTGGTAGCTGTCCATGCGCCGCTGGCTGATGTCGCCGCGCTTGAGGGCGTTTTTGATGGCACAGCCGGGTTCGCCCTGGTGGTTACAGTCGCGGAAGCGGCAGTGGCCGATAAACGGGCGGAATTCCACGAAGCCTTCCAGCAGTTCCTGTTCGCTCATGTGCCAGATACCGAATTCGCGGATGCCGGGGGAGTCTATCAGATCGCCGCCACTGGGCAGGTGAAACAGTTCCGCGGCGGTGGTGGTGTGGGTCCCTTTGCCGGTGGCTTCCGACAGCGCGCCGGTGCGCGCGTCGGTACCGGGCAGCAGGCCGTTGATCAGCGACGATTTGCCCACGCCCGACTGGCCGACGAACACACTGGTGCCTTGGGCGAGGGTGGCGAGCAGGCCGTCGAGACCTTCGCCGGTTTTGGTGGAAAGCTTGAGTACCTCGTAGCCGAGACCGGGATAGGGGGCCAGCAGTTGTTCCAGGCTGTCGCGGTTGCTGTCGTCGATCAGGTCTATCTTGTTCAGCAGCAGCAGCGGCTGTATGCCGGTGGTCTCCGCGGCCACCAGATAGCGGTCGATGGCGTTGGCGAAGGGCTCGGGGTAGGGCGCTATGACAATGAGAATGCGGTCGATGTTGGCGGCAACGGTTTTCATGTCGCCGTAGCGGTCCGGGCGCTGCAACTCGGAATGGCGCGGCAGGCGCGCGCCGACGACACCGAGGCCGCCGGTGGATTCGCCGGTGGCCGGGCGCCAGGCAACCTGGTCACCGGTTACCAACGTGTCGATATTTGCGCGCACATGGCAGCGCTGTCGCAGTGTGCTGCCGGCTTCACCTTCCACCAGCACCTGGCTGCCGTAGTTGGCGATGATGAGACCGGTCTGTTCCGGCCCCAGGTCACCCTCTTCTTCCGCGTGCTCGAAGCTCGCGTCGCGTTTGCGCGCGCGGGCTTCCCGTTCTTCCTGAATCTTGGCGATGCGCCACCGTTGGCGGCGGTTGAGTTTGCGTTTGCTCATAGATCCTGATTCAGGGGCCGGGGCGGCGCTCGGTTTGTGGGGGGGCGGCGGATTATAACTTGCATCACTGTAGGATTGCGGTACCTTGCCAATCTTGTAGATTCCAGCCCATTCGTCCATGCCATATTCATTTGCCGCCGGGTCTGGCGGCCAGACAGGAGACTATTGTGGATCAGAATAATCTGATCTGGATCGATCTGGAAATGACCGGTCTCGATCCCGAGAGAGAGCGCATCATCGAGATTGCCACGGTGGTGACGGATTCGCGCCTGAATGTGCTGGCGGAGGGGCCGGTGATGGCGATCCACCAGAGCGATGCGCTGCTGGCGGCGATGGATGACTGGAATACGGAGCAGCACGGGGGATCGGGGCTGGTGGCGCGGGTGAAGGAGTCGTCGTTCAGTGAGCGGGAGGCGGAGCGGGAGACCATCGAGTTCCTGAGCCACTGGGTGCCGGAGGGCGCCTCGCCCATGTGCGGCAATTCCATTGGCCAGGATCGCCGCTTTCTGGTGAAGTACATGCCGTTACTGGAGCGGTACTTCCACTACCGGAATCTGGATGTGAGCTCGGTGAAGGAGCTGGCCCGGCGCTGGCGGCCTGACGTGTTGGAAGGCGTTAAGAAGACCTCTTCACACCTGGCACTGGATGATATTCACGATTCGATCAATGAACTGAAGCATTATCGCGAGCACTTTTTTCGCATGAGTTGAGGTTTTGACCTCTTTTTGTGTTGGTGGCTTGGAAGCTGGGGTGGTGGCGGCCGCGCACCGGGTAAGGGTTTTCAGGACCGCTGCGAGTACATCCATGTACGCTGCGTCGCAAACGTCCCTGTTTGCGACGCTCCTGAAAACCCTTACCCGGCACCCGACCTTCGCATCGTTGCGCGGAACTTCGTACGCCAAATCCAATAGCTCGCGGGAGCTAAACGCTTACGGAGTGAAAAACTCGATTTGAAGGTGGAGTGACGGGGATCTGTTTCCAAAAGCGTCGGCGACAGGGACGTCGCCGACGCAGCGTACAGGGATGTATTCACAGCGGTTTTGGAAACAGATACCCGGCGCTTCGCCGCCACCAAACCTAAATCAAAGCTCCCAATGCTTCGGGCCAAAAACTCAAGATGCAGCCCGTTTGATTTTCCGTTTTCTACGCCGCCCACTACGCAACCGCTCCAAGGCCCACTCAATATGCTCTGCAACCAATGGCGTAGTAGTGCCCAGCGCCTGCTCCAACACCGAAACGGTTTGCGGGGCGGGATCAGAATTTCCTAGAGCCACCGCCAGATTCCGCTGCCACCGCTCAAACCCAATCCGCCGAATCGCCGACCCCTCGGTTTTCCGCAGAAATTCCTCCTCGGTCCACTTGAACAGATCCACCAGCGCACCACTATCCAGCCCATGCCGCGGGTGGAAATCGGACTCACCGGTGGATTTGGCGAATTTGTTCCACGGGCAGATGATCTGGCAGTCGTCGCAGCCGAATACCCGGTTGCCCATGGGCTCACGGAATTCCTCCGGGATCGGGCCCTTGTTCTCGATGGTCAGGTAGGAAATGCAGCGGCGCGCGTCGAGTGTATACGCGTCCACGAAGGCATCGGTTGGGCACACCTTCAGGCATGCGGTGCACTCGCCGCATTGGTTCGGCTGCTCGCTCACATCCAGCGGCAGCGGCAGGTTGGTGTAGATCTCGCCGAGAAAAAACCAGCTGCCGGCACTGCTATTGATCACCATACAGTTCTTGCCGATCCAGCCGAGCCCGGCTTTCTCCGCCAGCGCCCGCTCCATTACCGGTGCACTGTCGGTAAACGCGCGTCCGCTCGCCGCGATGCCGCGCTCGTCACAGTAGCGGTCGATCTGCTGCGCCAGTTGCGCCAGGCGTTTGCGGATCAGCTTGTGGTAGTCGCGGCCGTTGGCGTAGCGGGATACGTAGGCCTTGCCCGGGTCTTTCAGTACCTGCACCGGCTGGGTGTCCGGGGGTAGGTAGTCCAGGCGCACACTGATCACCCGCAGTGTGCCTTCTTCCAGCAACTCCGGTCGCCAGCGCTTGGCACCGTGTGCGCCCATCCACTCCATATCGGCGTTGTAGCCCGCGTCCAGCCACGCTTGCAGCCGCTCGCCGTGTTGCTCGAGCTGGCAGTCGGTAATCCCCACCTGCTGAAAACCCAGCTCGCGCCCCCACACGCGGATCTGCGCGGCGAGGTCGGCCATGGTCTGTGGATCTGGGGAGTTGCTCATGGAGGCGTGGTCACAAAATTGGCGGTGGCGGTGTGCGGCGGTTTGGGGGTGGAGACGGTATAATCGCCGGTATTTTGCCACAGTTTAAAAATTGACCACAGGCCGCCTTTAGAAATTGTGCGAACAGATGCCGTCAGGCGCATGCGCAGCAGATTTTTAGAGGTGCCCCAAAGCTGGAATGCAGTAGCCACTTATGTCGGACACTATGGACAGTCAGAATCCCTCCCCAACAGAACCGCAAAAACTCTACCGCGCCGAGGCCGTGCGCCAGTTGGACGGACTGGTGATCAGCCAGCAGCAGATTCCCGCTATCGCGCTGATGAAGCGCGCCGGTCGCGCGGCGTTTGATGCGCTGCGCAACCGCTGGCCTGAGGTGAGTTCGATCCAGGTGTTCTGCGGCGGTGGCAACAACGGTGGCGATGGCTATGTCATTGCCGGGCTTGCCGCCCAGCGCCAGATTCCGGTGACCGTGTATGTGGGGGTGCCCGCCGACAAACTGAAAGGCGAAGCACTGGAAGCCCACGGTTTTGCCGAGCGCGAGGGCGCAACCCTGGTAACCAGTCTCGCCGAGCTGCCGGCGGTGGAGAAAAACACCGTACTGGTGGATGCGCTGCTGGGCACCGGATTCAGTGGCGAGCTGCGCGCGCCGCTGGATGCCGCCATTGAACATATCAACCGCTCCCCTGCGCCGGTGTTGGCAGTGGACCTGCCCTCGGGCCTGAACGCGGACAGCGGTTTTGCCGCAGACGCGGTGAGTGCGAATGCCACAGTCACCTTTATCGGCCGCAAGGCGGGCCTGTTTCTGGGGCGCGGGCCAGCGCTCGCGGGCGATGTAATTTTCGAGGATCTGGGTGCTGCGCCGGCGGTCTACGCGCAGGTGCCGGCGCAGCTCACCCGCTATAGCGGCGGCAGTCTGGAGCGGCTGCCCGCGCGCGCCGCCGACAGCTACAAGAACCAGTTTGGCCATGTGCTGATCGTCGGTGGCGACCACGGCTTAGGCGGTGCCGCGCTGATAGCATCGGAGGCGGCGGCGCGCACCGGCAGCGGCCTCATTTCGCTCGCCACCCGCCCGGAGCATGTAGTGGCGTCGCTCAGCCGCCGCCCGGAGGTAATGGCGCACCCGGTGGTGTCCGGGCAGGAACTGGAACCCTTGTTGGAATCGCCGGATGTGATCGCCGTCGGCCCCGGTCTCGGCCACTCCCCCTGGAGCGAGCAGCTGCTGGCGCGCGCCGGGCGGGCGCCAGCAAAACTGGTGCTGGACGCGGATGCACTGAATATTCTCGCCGGCGGCCGCGTGCTCGCCGGCATCAAGCGAGACGATTGGGTGTTGACCCCGCACATTGGCGAGGCGGCGCGACTGCTGGGAATTCCGACCGCGGAGGTGAGTGCCGATCCGGTGGCCGCCGCGCGCGCGATTCAGGAAAAATTCAGTGGCGTGGTGGTATTAAAGGGCGCTGGTACCCTGATCGCCCATGCAGACGGTGTGGACGTGATCAATACCGGCAATCCGGGCATGGCGTCCGGCGGCATGGGCGACCTGCTCACCGGTATTATTGCGTCGTTGATCGGTCAGGGCCTGGCGCTGCCGGCGGCGGCGCGCCTCGGGGTGTGGCTGCACGGTGAGGCGGGCAACCGCGCCGCGGCGGCTGGCCAGCGCGGGTTGCTCGCCACGGATCTGCTGCCGCACGTCCGCGAGCTGGTGGACTGATGTCATGAGCAGGCAACCCGTGGAAAAAGCGTTGTACCTGGCCGACGAAGCGGCCACCGTTGCCGCCGGCGAGGCGCTGGGCCAGGCATGTATCGACACCGGTATGGCGGCGGGGTTGGTGATTTTTCTCGGCGGCCAGCTGGGCGCGGGCAAAACCACCTTCAGCCGCGGTGTGTTGCGGGCGTTTGGCCACCGCGGTGCGGTAAAGAGCCCCACCTACACTCTGGTGGAACCCTACGAATTTGCTGACTTCCGCGTGTATCACTTCGACCTTTATCGTCTGGGTGACGCGGAGGAGTTGGAGTACATGGGGGTGCGTGATTACTTTGGCCCCGGCAGCCTGAGCCTGGTGGAGTGGTCCGAGCGCGGCATTGGCGTGTTGCCGGTGGCAGACCTGCGGCTTGAGTTGCAATTGCAGGGCGAAGGGCGCGAACTAAAATTGATGGCGGGAAGTGACGCAGGGGCTGCGGTTTTGGCCGGCGCACACTTCGCGAAAATCTGAACCGCGCTTCACGGATTGAGGCCGGCCAACGAATCGACAGGGCAATAATAATGATCGGAGCAGGGTTGCCGGTGCGACTTTCAACCATTTTGTTCGCGTGGGCGCTCTTCATAGCGCTGCCGTCGTTTGCCGCGGAAGTGGAGGGCGTGCGCCTGTGGCGCGCCCCGGACCACACCCGTCTGGTATTCGATCTGGACGGCCCCGCGGAGCACAAGCTGTTTACCCTGCAGAACCCCGATCGGGTGGTGATCGACGTGAGCGGCGCAACCCTCGGCGCGTCGATGGACGATTTGCCCCTCGCGGAAACCCCCATCTCCGGCGTGCGCTACGCCACCAAAGACAAGCGCGATCTGCGCGTGGTGCTGGACCTCAAGCAGCCGGTCAATCCCCGCAGCTTCGCCCTGCGCCGCCACGAGTCTCTGCCTGATCGCCTGGTGATCGACCTGCACGACCGCGACAAGGTGGAAGAAAAGACCATCGAACAGGTGACTGACGAACGGAAAATCCTGATCGCCATCGACGCCGGCCACGGTGGCGAGGACCCGGGCGCGCTCGGCCCCGGCGGGGTGCGGGAAAAAGACGTGGTGCTGGCGATTTCCCGCGAACTGCACAGGGTCATTGGGCGCGAACCGGGTTTCACCGCAAAGCTGGTGCGCACCGGCGACTACTACATTCCCCTGCGCGACCGGGTGAAAAAGGGGCGTCAGCTGAAGGCGGACCTGTTTGTGTCCATTCACGCCGATGCTTTTACCCGCAAGGAAGCCCGCGGCGCCGGGGTGTATGTGGTTTCCTCCCGCGGCGCCACCAGTGAGACAGCGCGCTTTTTGGCGCAGCGGGAAAACGAGTCGGATCTGATTGGCGGTGCCGGCAGCCTGAGTCTCAGCGACAAGGACGATACCCTGGCCGGTGTGCTGCTGGACCTGGCGATGACTGCGACGATGAACTCGAGCCTGGATATTGGCAGCAGTGTGTTGAGCTCCATTGGCAGTTTTACCCATCTGCACAAGAAGAAGGTGGAGCAGGCGAACTTCTCGGTACTGCGCAACCCGGATGTGCCGTCGATCCTGGTGGAAACCGGTTTTATCACCAACCCGGACGAGGCGCGGCGTCTGCGCGATCCGTCGTTCCAGAAGCGCATGGCGGAAAAGCTCGGCGAGGGCATCGTGGCCCATTTCAGGTCGCGCCCGCCGGCGGGAAGCTGGCTCGCGTCCAATGGCAGTCGCACCGACCGCAAGCACACTATCGCCCGGGGTGATACCCTGTCCGGCATCGCGGCCCGCTACAACATTTCGGTAGGGGATCTGAAGAAGGCCAATGGCATGGAGACCTCTATGATTCGTGTGGGGCAGACGTTGACGATTCCTTCGGGTTAAGTCTGGTGGCCCCTTGCTGCGGCTCCGAGGCCTGTATCTTGCTGTCGTGGCGGCAGGCTGCTGGGTATGGGTTTTCAAAACCGCTGTGAACCCATCCCTGGGCGCTGCGGCGCAAACATCCTGTTTGCGACGCTTTTGAAAACCCATCCCCAGCATCCTACCTTCGCGTTGAAGTTAAGTAGTCGCAAGAAATTCGCATTTTTGTGCGAAGTACAGATATACAAAGTTAAGCAGGAGTGCCGGGTATCAGTTTTTGAAAGCGTCGGCGACAGGGACGTCGCCGACGCAGCGTACAGGGATGTATTCACAGCGGTTTCAAAAACTGATACCCGGTGCTCCGGCGCCACTGTAGAAATTCAGAACCTCGATTGCGTGGCCAGATCACGGCTTCGGGGTTAATCGTTAAACACCAAGACCCCGATGCCCGATAATATCCAGTTACTTTCCCCAAGACTCGCCAACCAGATCGCCGCCGGTGAAGTGGTCGAGCGCCCCGCGTCCGTGATCAAAGAGCTGCTGGAAAACAGCCTCGATGCCGGCGCCTCCAGGCTGGAAGTGGATCTCGACGGGGGCGGGGTCAAGCGCATCATGGTGCGCGACAATGGCAAGGGGATCGAGAAAGGCGACCTGCACCTCGCGCTCGCCCGTCACGCCACCTCCAAAATTCACGCGCTCGAAGACCTCGAAGCCGTTGCCACCCTCGGCTTCCGCGGCGAAGCCCTCGCCAGTATCTCATCAGTCGCCCGGCTCTCCCTCACCAGCAGCCGCGACGAAACCGGCAAAGGCTGGGTAGTGACCGCCGAAGGGCGCGAAATGGAAACCCAACTGGCGCCGGCGGCACACCCGCGCGGCACCACGGTCGAAGTGCGGGACCTGTTCTTCAATACCCCCGCGCGCCGAAAATTCCTGCGCACCGAAAAAACCGAATTCAGCCGCGTCGACGAAACCATCAAGCGCCTCGCGCTCTCCCGTTTCGATGTCTCCATCAGCCTGCGGCATAACGGCAAGGGTGTGCACAACCTGCGCGGTGGTACCACCAGGGCGGAAATGGAGCGTCGTGTGGCGCAGCTGTGCGGCCCCGCGTTTATGCAGAATGCCCTGCATATCGACATGGAGCGCAGTGGGTTGCGCCTGTGGGGCTGGGTCGCGGAACCGGCGTTTTCCCGCTCTCAGGCCGACCTGCAGTTTTTCTACGTCAACGGTCGTGCCATCCGCGACCGCGTGGTGAGCCACGCCGTGCGCCGTGCCTTTGCCGACGTGTTGTACCACGGTCGCCATCCCGCGTTTGTGCTGTATCTGGAACTGGACCCGGCGGCGGTGGACGTGAACGTGCACCCCACCAAGCACGAAGTGCGCTTCCGCGACAGCCGCCTGGTGCACGACTTCCTGTTCGGCTCCCTGCACCGGGCGCTGGCGGATGTACGCCCGGGCGATAGAGAAACCCAGCGTGAGGAGCAGGGCGAGGATCTCGTGCCGCAGACCTCCGGCATCGCCGCCGGTGAGTTCGCCGGGCAGGAGCGCATGGCGCTCGCGCCGGCATCCGGCACTCCATCGGAAACCGGTTTTGCAGGTTATCCACAGGGCGGTTTCGGCGAGCGCCGTTCGCCGGAGCGCATCCAGCAGCAGATGCAGGGGTACGGTGAGTTGCACAGGCCTTACGATGGCGGCGTGCGCGAGGCGCCGGTGCCGTCTGCTGCGTCTTGGTCGCAGTCCATGCCCGCCGAGTCCGCGAGCGGGACGCCGCCCCTGGGGTTCGCGGTAGCGCAGCTGCACGGTATCTATATCCTGTCCCAGAACGAACACGGCATGGTGGTGGTGGACATGCACGCGGCCCACGAGCGCATCGTGTATGAAAAGATGAAGGCCGCCCACGCCGCCGGTGGCATTCAGGCGCAACCGCTGCTGGTGCCGGTAAGCCTCGCGGTGAGCGAGCGCGAAGCGGACTGCTTTGAAGAGCGCGAGGAGGTGTTCACCGCGCTCGGCTTTGTGCTGCAACGCGCCGGCCCTGAAACACTCATGGTGCGCCAGGTACCTATTATGTTGCACGGCGCACCGGTGGAGCAGCTGGTGCGGGATGTACTCGCCGACCTGCTGGCGGAAGGCAGCAGCGACCGCATCGGCAATCGGATCAATGAGGTTCTCTCTACCATGGCTTGCCACGGTTCGGTGCGCGCCAACCGCAAGCTGAGCATTCCGGAAATGAATGCGCTGCTGCGGGATATGGAACGCACGGAGCGCAGTGGCCAGTGCAACCACGGCCGCCCTACATGGACGCAGGTCAAGCTGTCCGATATGGACAAATGGTTTATGCGTGGACAGTAAAAATCTACTGTGCGGGCACATGGCGGCGCCCATTCGCTACGGTTTGGAGATGTCAGGATGAGTTTGGGTGAGGTTCTTCCCCGTGCAATATTCCTGATGGGCCCCACTGCGTCGGGTAAAACCGATCTGGCCATGGCCATCAGCGAGCGCCTGCCGGTGGAGCTGATCAGTGTGGATTCCGCGCTGGTGTACCGCGGGCTGGATATCGGCTCCGCCAAACCCTCCCCGGAGGAATTGGCCCGCTACCCCCATCGCTTGATCGATATCTGCGATCCCGCTGAGAGCTATTCCGCCGGGCGCTTCCGCGAGGATGCGCTGGCGGCGATGGAGGAAATCACCGCGGCGGGAAATATTCCGCTGCTGGTGGGCGGAACCATGCTGTATTTCAAGGCTCTATTACAGGGCATGGCGGAATTACCACAGGCCGATCCGGCGTTTCGCGCGCTGATCGAGGCGCGTGCGGAGAAAGAGGGCTGGCCGGCGCTGCACCGGGAGCTGGAAAAAATCGACCCGGAACTTGCCGCCGAGCTGCACCCGAATCACTCGGTGCGCATCGAGCGCGCGTTGGAGGTCTACCACCTCACTGGCAAGACCATGACGCAATTGCGCGCGGAGCAGGAATGCACTTCACCACTTGCGCACTACCGGGTGCAGCAGCTGGCGATACTGCCGCGGGATCGCGCACTGTTGCACCAGCGTATCGCCCTGCGTTTTGAGCGTATGCTGGAGAGCGGTTTTATCGACGAAGTAAAAGCGCTGCGCGCGCGCGGCGACTTGCACAAGGATCTGCCGGCAATCCGCGCGGTGGGTTACCGCCAGGTGTGGGAATATCTGGACGGCGAGACCGATTTTGCACAGATGCGGGAGGCCGGCATTGCCGCCACCCGCCAACTGGCCAAGCGTCAGCTCACATGGCTGCGGGGCTGGCCGGAGCTGCATCCTATCTTTGCGCAGGACCCTGACGGTAAAATACGCAAATTCGATGAAATGTTGACAGAGGCCTTGAAATTTCTCGGTTGAGCAGCCATAACGTGAGGGAGCCGGTGAAGCCGGCCCAACTCAGTCAGTTATTCACAGAGCCTTGTTTATTTTTGGCTCTTTTTTATACGCCTCATTACCATGGCCGTCCTTAGTCCGCGGGATTCGCGGGCGCGATCGTGCGTCATCTGGCGGTTTATCTTTTGGCAAGGAGAAAAACGATGTCAAAAGGGCACAGCTTACAAGACCCTTACCTTAATGTTTTGCGTAAAGAGCGTATCCCGGTTTCCATCTATCTGGTCAACGGCATCAAGCTGCAAGGCCAGATCGAATCTTTCGACCAGTTCGTGGTGCTGCTGAAAAACACTGTGAGCCAGATGGTCTACAAGCACGCGATTTCCACCGTAGTACCCTCCCGCGCCGTGCGCGTACCGCTGATGAACCCGGCGGGTCCAGGTGAAGGCGCAGGTCCTGAGGCCGGCAGCGACACCTTCGGCTGAGATTGAATGCCGCGGTGTATCGGCCACCGGTGCTCATGTCGGGAAGCAAGAGGCGCCAAGGTATCCGAGCAGTGCGGTATTGACCTGAGCAGTGCAAATACAGACAGCGCCCCGGCTTGCCCGGGGCGTCTGTTGTTCGGTGCCGGTGACCTGGTGCTTTTTTGAACCCAAGAGAATAATCCTTGTTTTTTGATCGCCCGGAATCCGGTGAACTTGCGGTGCTGGTCCACCTGGAGCTATCCGCTATCGACAGCCCCGACGACCCCCGTGAATTTGAAGAATTGGCACTGTCTGCCGGTGCCGATCCGGTGGCCTTTATCTTCGGTACCCGCGCCACGCCAGATCCCAAAACCTTTGTCGGCAAAGGCAAGCTGGAAGAAATCAACGAGGTCGTGAAAAAGCACGGTGCCGAGTTGGTGCTGTTCGATCACACCCTGTCGCCGAGCCAGGAGCGCAACATCGAGCGCGAGCTGAAGTGTCGGGTGCTCGACCGCACCGGATTGATTCTCGATATTTTCGCCCAGCGCGCCCGCACCCATGAGGGCAAGCTGCAGGTGGAGCTGGCGCAGTTGCGGCACATGTCCACCCGCTTGGTACGGGGCTGGACCCACTTGGAGCGCCAGAAAGGGGGGATTGGTCTGCGCGGCCCCGGTGAAACTCAGCTGGAAACCGACCGCCGCCTGCTGCGCGCACGCATTGATGCCATTGAAAAACGCCTGGACAAAGTGCGTCGTCAGCGCGAGCAAGGGCGCCGCGCGCGCTCCCGCGCGGATGTCGCCACCGTCTCCCTGGTGGGTTACACCAACGCGGGAAAATCCACCCTGTTCAACCGCGTCAGCGATGCGGATGTCTATGTCCGCGACCAGCTGTTTGCAACCCTGGACCCGACCATGCGCCGGGTTGACCTGCCCAACGTGGGGGCGATGATCCTCGCCGATACCGTGGGTTTCGTCTCCCATCTGCCGCACCGGCTGGTAGAGGCCTTTCGCGCCACGCTGGAAGAGGCGGCAAGCTCCTCGCTGCTCCTGCACGTGGTGGATGCCGCGGCGGAGAACCGCCTGCACCTGATTGAGGAGGTGCAGCTGGTGCTTGAGGAAATCGGCGCGGCGGAACTGCCGCACCTGATGGTGTACAACAAAATTGATCTGCTGGCGGACATGGCGCCGCGCATCGACCGCGACGACCAGGGCGTGCCGCGCGCGGTATGGCTGTCGGCGGCCACCGGTGCCGGTTGTGACCTGCTGGTGGAGGCAATTGCCGAGCGCCTCGGCAACCAGATGGTAAGCGGAGCAGTGGTGATTCCACCGCAACACGCACGTCTGCGCGCGCAGCTGTTTTCGAGTAATGCAGTGCAGCGCGAGGATTATCGCGACAACGGCGACATTGAACTGCACGTGATGTTGCCGCGCTCTGAGCTACAGCGGTTGATGGCACCCTTTCGCGACGCCGCCAGTCCGCCTCAGTGGCTGCCGGAGAAACCGGAGCAGGAGCCCAAACCGGAAGACTGGGAAACCGGCTGAGAACGGACGTCGCGTAGAGACACTGCGTCGCGGGGGAAAATGCTAGAATTTCGCGACAGCTAACGATTGATAAATTGACAGAATTGGAGTGACCGATGGCCTGGAATGAACCGGGTGGTAATAACAAGGACCCCTGGGGTGGCGGCAATCGCAATAACGACGGCCCACCCGATCTGGACGAACTGCTGCGCAAGATGCAGCAGAAGTTGAATGGCCTGTTCGGTGGCAAGCCCGCCAGCGCGGACGACGGTCGCCCCGGCGGCGGCAGCTTCCCCTGGTCGCTGGTGCTTATCGTGCTCGCGGTGGTCTATGGCCTGTGGGGCTTCTATCAGGTGGATGCCAGCCAGTCCGCAGTGGTACTGCGCCTCGGTAAATATCACGAGACCGTTGGCTCCGGTCTGCACTGGAACCCGCCGCTGATCGACAATGTGACCAAGGTGAACATGACTGAGGTGCGCACCGAACGCACCACCGGCCAGATGCTCACCGAAGACGCCAGCATCGTAGATGTGGTGCTGCAGGTGCAGTGGCACATCGACGACGCGGAGTCCTTTGTGCTGCGCGTGGCCGATCCGCTGAAAAGTCTGCAGGAAGCCACTGACAGTGCTCTGCGCCACGTGGTGGGCTCCCAGACCCTGAACGGTGTTATTTCCCAGAACCGCAGCCAGGTTGCTGCAGATACCCAGCAGCGTCTGCAGGACTACCTGGATCTGTACCAGACCGGTATCCGCGTCGATGTCGTGAACCTCACCGACGCCAAGGCGCCGCGGGAAGTGCAGGACGCGTTCGATGACGTGGTGCGCGCGCGCGAGGATGAGGTGCGCCTGCAAAACGAGGCTCAGGCATATGCCAACCAGGTAATCCCGGTAGCCCGCGGTCAGGCCCAGCGCATGATCGAGGAGGCGGAAGCCTACAAATCCCGCGTTGTCGAGAGTGCTCGCGGTGAAGCTTCGCGTTTCGAGCAGCTCCTGACGGAGTACCAGCAGGCACCGGATGTCACCCGCGAGCGCATGTACCTGGACACGGTGCAGGATGTGATGAGCAATACCTCCAAAGTGATGGTGGATGTCGAGGGCGGCAATAACATGATGTATCTACCGCTGGACAAACTGGCCGAGGGCAGTGCCAGTACCGCCAGCCAGCGCACCCAGGTTTCTCCCCAGGTGATCGACGAGATTTCCCAAAGGGTCATCAACCAGCTGCGCACGGAAGTGAACAACACTCGCCGCGCCCGCGAAGTACGCTAAGGGAGACGAGCCATGAACAACAACAAGTCGCTTTTTGTCATCGCGCTGGTGCTGGTCGGCCTGCTGGTACTCTCCAGCAGCGCCTTCGTGGTCAAGGAGACCGAGAAAGCCGTGCTGCTGCGCTTCGGTGAACTGGTGCGCACCGACTATACCCCGGGCCTGTACTTCAAAATCCCCCTGGTGCATGAGCTGCGCAAGTTCGACGCCCGTATCCAGACTGTTGACTCCCAGCCGGTGCGGATGCTGAACAGCGAAAACAAGTTCATGATGGTCGACTCCTACGCCAAGTTCCGCATCGTCGACGTGGGCCGTTTCTACAAGGCTACCCGCGGTGACGAGCGCAACGCGGTGCGCCTGCTGGCAGAACAGATCAACAACCGCCTGCGCAACCAGTTCGGTGTGCGCGATCTGCACGAGGTGGTGAGCGGCCAGCGCGACCAGCTGATGGCCGACATCACCAAGAATCTGAACGAGACCGCACAGAAGGATCTGGGGGTGGAAATCGTCGATGTGCGCGTGAAGCGCATTGACCTGCCGCCGGAAGTCTCCGAATCCGTGTTCCAGCGGATGCGCACCGGCCGCGAACTGGAGGCCCGCGACCACCGCGCCAAGGGTCAGGAAGCCAGCGAGCGCATCCGCGCCAACGCCGATCGCCAGAAGGTGGTGATTGAGGCGGAAGCCTACCGCAAGGCGGAAGAGCTGCGCGGTGCCGGCGATGCCGAGGCGGCGCGGATCTACGCCGAGGCCTACAGCAAGAACCCCGAGTTCTACCGCTTCTCCCGCAGCCTCACCGCTTACCGGGAGTCCTTCAAGGACAAGAGCGATATGCTGCTGATGGCGCCGGACAGCGAATTCTTCCGCTACCTGAAAGACCCCGCGGGAAAATAAGCCGCATACCAATCCAGCCGGGACTGGCCACAGTCCCGGCAAATAGTGGTAAAATCCCTCAAACCGGGCCGGCGCCCGGTTTTTTTGTGTCGGTGCGGCGGACGCCAGTTTGCTGACTGCCCGGCCATTATGCCGTTCGCCGGGATTGAGGTTCCCGCGGTCGCCGAGACCGTGCTGTTATTTATCAAATACTGTCGAATGCCCACATCATGACCCAAGCTGAACGCTGGATGCTACCGGATGGCATCGCCGAGATTTTGCCCGCGGACGCCAAGCGGGTGGAAACCCTGCGCAGAAACCTGCTGGATCTCTACCATCGCTGGGGCTATGAAATGATCATTCCACCGATGGTGGAATTCGCAGACTCCCTGCTGATTGGCATGGGGCGCGATGTTGACCTCAGGACCTTCCGCGTGACCGATCAGCTTTCCGGGCGCAGTCTGGGTATTCGCGCGGACATCACACCGCAGGCGGCGCGCATCGACTCCCACAGCTTTCCCCGCAGCGGCGCCAACCGCCTCTGCTACGCGGGGCAGGTACTCTATACACGTCCGCGCTCGCCGATGGGGCCGCGCGCACCGATTCAGATCGGCGCCGAGCTCTACGGTGTGGAGAGCCTGCAGGGCGACATCGAAGTCATCAGCCTGATGCTCGAAACCCTTGGCACCGCCGGTATCCGCGAGATCCATCTGGACTTGGGGCACGTGGCGATCTTCCGCAGCCTCGCGGAAGCTGCGGCGCTCGACAGCGAGCAGCAGGCCGCGCTTATCGCGCTGCTGCAGAGCAAAGCGGTGGCGGATATCGAGCGCTGGGTGGAAGAGAATGTGGCCGACACGCAGGCGGCCAGCTGGCTGCGAGCCCTGCCGCGTCTCGCCGGCGGCTGCGAATGCCTGGCGCGCGCCCGCGAGCTGTTCAGCGGCGCGCCGCGGGCTCTGGTGAGCGCGCTGGAAGAATTGCAGCAGGTGGCCGATGCCGTGGCGCTCCGCTATCCGCAGGTGACCCTGTTTTTTGATCTCGGAGAGATGCGCGGTTACGACTACGAGACCGGGTTGGTGTTTGCCGCCTATTCCCCGGGTCACGGCCAGGCCCTGGCCAACGGCGGTCGCTACAATGGCATCGGCGCCGTGTTCGGGCGCGATCGCGCGGCCACCGGTTTCAGTACTGACTTGGTCGCCATCAACGCTCTGGGGCAGAATGGCGCCCCTGAAGCGGGAGCGATTCTCGCGCCCGCGAGCGATTGCGCCGAGCTGTGGCAGATCGTAGGCGCGCTGCGCGCCAGCGGTGAAGTGGTGATCAGCGCGATGCCCGGGGAGGGCAGCGACGACACCGAGACCCTGGCCCGCTGTGATCGCGAGCTGGTGCGGCAAGGTGACACCTGGGTGGTGGTGCCGCGCGCCTGAACCCTAGACTATCCAGTTGATTCAAGAATTCCAGGCCGCACGACGGGCGCGGCCGCTCTTTTCATCCGCCCGTCCAACGTTGAACTGACGACACGAGATTTACGCACATGGGCAAGAATGTAGTGGTGCTGGGCACCCAGTGGGGCGACGAAGGCAAGGGCAAGATTGTCGATCTGCTCACCGAGAAAGTCGCGCTGGTAGTCCGCTTTCAGGGCGGTCACAATGCCGGCCACACCCTGGTAATCAACGGTGAGAAAACCGTCTTGCACCTGATCCCCTCCGGCGTACTGCGCCCGGGCGTGGTCTGTCTGATCGGCAACGGCGTGGTGCTGTCCCCGGAAGCCCTGCTGAAAGAGATGGGCGAGCTGGAAGCTGCCGGTGTGCCGGTGCGCAAGCGTCTGCGCCTGTCCCCGGCCTGCCCGCTGAT
This sequence comes from Microbulbifer harenosus, assembly GCF_005771435.1. GTDB lineage: Bacteria > Pseudomonadota > Gammaproteobacteria > Pseudomonadales > Cellvibrionaceae > Microbulbifer > Microbulbifer harenosus. Next base: position 46,403 of record NZ_VANI01000008.1, on the reverse strand, counting down.
CCTGCCGGTGCACGTGGCCCTGGACCAGGCGCGCGAAAAAGCCCGCGGCGACAAAGCCATCGGCACCACCGGGCGCGGTATCGGCCCGGCCTACGAAGACAAGGTGGCGCGCCGCGGCCTGCGTCTCGGCGACCTGTGCAACTGGGACAACTTCTGCGCGCAGCTGAAAGAGCTGCTGGAGTACCACAACTTTGCCCTGACCCAGTACTACAAGGTCGAACCGGTAAGCTACGAGGATACCCTCAAGGTTGCCGAGACCTGGCGCGACGAGCTGGTGCCGATGATCACCGATGTGGCGGATCACCTGCACAAGGCGCGCGAGAACGGCGAACATATCCTGTTTGAGGGTGCCCAGGGCTCGCTGCTGGACATCGATCACGGCACCTACCCCTATGTAACCTCTTCCAACACCACCGCAGGTGGCACCGCCACCGGTTCCGGCTTCGGTCCCCTGTATCTGGATTATGTGCTGGGCATCACCAAGGCTTACACCACCCGTGTGGGCGGCGGTCCTTTCCCCACCGAACTGGGCTGCGATGTGGGCCGTCATCTGGGTGAAAAAGGTCACGAGTTCGGCGCCACCACCGGCCGCGCGCGCCGCACTGGCTGGTTCGATGCGGTGGCCGTGCGCCACGCGATTCGCATCAACAGTATTTCCGGACTGTGTCTGACCAAGCTGGACGTGCTGGACGGCCTGGAGGAAGTGAAGATCTGTGTCGGCTACCGCAATGCCGCCGGCGAGGAGATCCCGGTGCCGTTCGACGCCGCCGGCTGGGAAGGTGTGGAGCCGGTGTACGAAAGCATGCCGGGCTGGAGCGAGACCACGTTCGGCGTGCGCCGCGAAGCGGACCTGCCGCAGACCGCGCGCGACTACATCGCCCGTATCGAGGAGCTGGTGGGCGCGCCCATCGACATCATCTCCACCGGGCCGGACCGTGTGCAAACCATCGTGCGCGAATCCTCTGCGCTGTGTGAAATGGGTATCCACAGCCCGAGCGTCTGAGCGTCCTCCCTGTGACAGTTGGGACCGACGAAACCCGTCGGTCCCGTTCTCTCCTTGCCTGTCTTGCCTTTAAGGCGGTTAAATCCCGTTCATGAGACCGAGGTTAAGCTTACGGTCACAAATATCTGCCATACTGGCAGCGTATCCAGATCGGGAGTCCGCCATGTCCAGCACTGTGTCAGCCGCTGGCACGCGTTACAGCGTTGCCGAAGAAATCGCCAACAGTATTACCCACGGAGTCGGTGCATTGCTGGCGATCGCCGGGCTGGGCGTGCTGTGTGGATTTGCAGCGTTGCGCGGCGATGCCTGGCATATCGTCAGTACCAGCATTTACGCCGCCACTCTGATCCTGTGTTTTTCAGCTTCCACCCTGTACCACAGCGTGACCCACCCCACCGCGAAGCAGGTGCTGCGCACGCTGGATCACTCCGCCATCTTTCTGCTGATCGCCGGCACCTATACGCCATTTACGCTGGTGACCCTGCGCGGCCCCTGGGGCTGGTCGATTTTCGGGGTGATCTGGGGGTTGGCATTACTGGGGCTGATCATCCAGTTCACGCCGCTGAAAAAGATCCGCGCCCTGTCGATTACCCTGAGCGCGCTGATGGGCTGGGTGGTGATTGCAGCGGTCAAACCGCTGATGGAAAACCTCGCCACGGGTGGTCTGTGGCTGCTGGTACTGGGGGGGCTGTGTTACACCGGTGGCATCGCGTTTTACCTGTGGCGCAGTCTGCGCTTTCACCACGCCATCTGGCATTTGTTTGTGTTGGCGGGCGGTGTGCTGCATTTCTTTGCCATTCTGTTTTACGTGATTCCTCCGGCTGCGTGATTCCGGGCTTTCCCCTTCGCCGTTGAAAAGAGTGTCGGTCCGGTCACAGCCTGAGCGGCTGGCGCTTTTCCTCCCTTTCCGTTGACGGGCTTCCGTTCTACCCTTGTGCGAGCTGTTTCTGCCAAGGAGTTGTCATGGTCCAGTCCACCACGGCGTCGGTGCGCCGCTTCGGTTTTATTTCGTTTTTGTTTTCTGCGCTGCTGATGTTGCCGCTTTTGGCGAGTGCCGCGGCGGACCCGGGGTTTGAAAAGTGGAAGCAGGAATTCCGCAAGCAGGCGTTGGCCGAGGGGATTACTGCGGAGACGTTCGACCGCGCCTTCAAGGGTATCGACTCCCCGGATCAGTGGGTGCTGGACAAGGCGAGCTTCCAGCCGGAGTTTAAGGCGCCGGCGTGGCAGTACTTCGACAACCGCATCACCAAGTTTGCGGTGAAACGCGGGCGCGAGAAGAAGCAGGAGCTGCAGCCCTGGCTGGAAAAGATCGAGAAAAAGTTCGGGGTGAACCCGAATATCCTGTTGGCGATCTGGTCGATGGAGTCGAGCTTCGGTGCGATCCTGGATAACCAGAATGTAATGCGCAGTGTGGTGCGTTCGCTGGCGACTCTGGCGTATGCCGATCCCAAGCGCAAAAAGTTCGGTACCAATCAGCTGCTGGCGGCGCTGAAAATTCTGCAGAGCGGTGATATCGACGAGAGTCATCTTACCGGTTCCTGGGCCGGCGCCATGGGCCATACGCAGTTTATTCCCACCAGTTACCAGGCGTACGCGGTGGATATGGATGGCGATGGCAAGCGCGATATCTGGAACTCTGTACCGGATGCGCTGGCGACGGCGGCGAGTCTGCTGAGCAAGAATGGCTGGCGCAGCGGGGAGACCTGGGGTTATGAGGTGACGATTCCGGAGCGCAAGTTGCCGGCGGGTAAGTTGACGATTGCGGAGTGGGAGAAGCTCGGGGTGAAGCGGGTGCGCGGGCAGGCGTTTCCGCGTCCGGATGATGTGGCGGAGTTGAAGGTGCCGGCGGGGCGCGGTGGTCCGGCGTTTCTGGTGCTGAAGAATTTCTTTGTGATTAAGCGTTACAACAATTCTGACCGCTATGCGTTGGCGGTGGGGATTCTGGCGGATCAGATTGGTGGGGCGGAGCCGCTGACGAGGGATTGGAAGCGTCCGTTTACCAAGCTGGATCACGATGAGGTGGTGGAGCTGCAGACCAAGCTGAAGGAGAAGGGTTTCTACGACGGTGAGGTCGATGGCAAGGCCGGGGGCGAGACCCGCAAGGCGATTCTCAAGTTTGAGGAGAGCGCCGGGGTTGAGCTTCAGGGTTTCCCCAGCAAGGAAGTTCTGGAGCTTCTGCGCAAGAAATAACGAAGAGCTTTTTTCTGGCCCGCTGGCGGCCAGGCAGCGGGTGAAGCATTTCGAAACCGCTGTGAATACATCCATGTACGCTGCGTCGGCAACATCCCTGTTGCCGACGCTTTCGAAATGCTTCCCCCGCTACCTGTCCTTCACCTCAGGTTTAATCACTTCGTAAGCGAGGTTGCTGGGAGTTAGTAGTTCTCTTCCGGTAACAACGTATCCTGCAGCAATTCCAGATTTTCCAGTACCTCGTTCGGCTCATGGAAATACGCCACGTGGTACATCGCCTCGCCTTCCTGCACCAGCGGGATGTTCTGTTTGCCGATGATGATGCCGTCGGCGTCTGCCACTACCTTGTCGAGTTCGTTGCCGTAGAGATCGGCGATGGTGGCGAGGGTTTCGCCTTTGCGCACGTGGTCGCCGAGCTGGCGTTTGTGGTTGACGATGCCGCTGTCGCCGGCGCGCAGCCAGCCGCTGCGGCGGGCGACGAAGGGTTCGATGCCGTGGGGGGCTTTTCTCGGGGGGAGCATGTCCAGGTGGCGCAGGACGTTGAGGACGCCTTTGAGGCCGGCGCGGATGCAGAGTTCGTCGAAGCGCAGGGCTTCGCCGGCTTCGTACAGCAGGATACGCACGCCGAGGTCGGCGGCGGCCTGGCGCAGGGAGCCGTCGCGCAGGGTGGCGTTGAGGAGGACCGGGACGCCGAAGGCGGCGGCCATGGCGCGGGTTTGCTGGTCGTCGAGGTTGGCGCGGATCTGCGGGAGGTTGCTGCGGTGTACGGCGCCGGTGTGCAGGTCGATGCCGTAGTCGCATTTGGAAACGATTTGGTCGAGGAAGACGTGGGCCATGCGCGCGGCGAGGGAGCCGCGCGCGGAGCCGGGAAAGGAGCGGTTGAGGTCGCGGCGGTCGGGGAGGTAGCGGGACTGCTGCAGTACGCCGTAGACGTTGACCACCGGTACGGCTATGAGGGTGCCGCGCAGGGATTTGAGTGCCTTGCTGTTGATCAGGCGGCTGATGATTTCCACTCCGTTCAGTTCGTCGCCGTGCAGTGCGGCGCACACGAAGATGGTGGGGCCGGATTTTTTGCCGCGTTGCACGTATACGGGAATGGCCATTTCCGTGTCGGTGTACAGGCGCACGATGGGCAGTTCGATTTTGCGGGTTTCACCGCGGGCGACGGGAATGCCGGCGATGGTGATGACATCGTCCATGGGTTTTGGTTGTTTCCGCGTGTGTCTGACGGGTAATTGTAGAAGTGACTTTCCGCTTGATGGAAGTCGCGATGATGGATATCTGTAGTTTATGGCGGTTGGGGTTTCGGAACTGTCATCGGCTGCTGTTAGAATCGGGCGTGGTCCGGACCCTGCGCGTTCGGGATTTTGGAAACTGGATGTACGGATGGCAATGAAACCTGAATTAATGAAGATGGCCCTGATTCTGGGGCTGTTGAGCTGTGTTGGCCCCTTTGCCATCGATATGTACTTGCCGGCGATGCCGGTTATGGCAGAGGAGTACGGCGTGCCGACGGCTATGTCCCAGTACACTCTGGTGTCGTTCTTTATTGCGTTTGGCATATGCCAGCTGTTCTATGGCCCGGCCGCGGATATGTTCGGACGCAAGCCGCCATTGTATTTCGGGCTGGTGCTATTTCTGATTGCCTCTGTGGGCTGCGCGCTCGCGCCGACCATCGAGTGGTTGATCGCGCTGCGCTTTGTGCAGGGGATCGGCGCGGCGTCGGTGATGTCGATTCCGCGTGCAATCATCCGCGACCGCTACACCGGTACCGAGGCCACGCGCCTGATGACCACGGTTATGCTGGTAATTTCCATCTCCCCGATGTTGGCACCTCTGGTAGGCAGTCTGCTGATGGCGCCGTTCGGCTGGCCTGCGGTGTTCTACGGCGTGGCCTTGGCGACCGTTGCGAGCCTGTTTTTGATTCGCTTTGCGCTGCCGGAAACACTGTCGGTTTCCGCGCGTACGCCGTTGGAACTGAGCGCCATGTTTGATGCTTTCCGGGTGTTGTTGCGCGATGCATACTTCATGGGAATGACGTTGATCGGTGGCGTGGGAATGGCCAGTTTCTTTGCGTTTCTGTCTGTTTCCAGTTTCCTCTACACGGATTATTACGGACTTACCTCCACTCAGTTCAGCCTGGCATTTGCGCTGAACGCACTGGGTTTTTTCACCGCTAGCCAGTTTGCCGCCAATCTGTGTGAGCGCTTCGGCGGGGTGGCCGTCGTCAAGTGGGCCGTGGTGGGGTTTGCGCTCAGTGCGGCGGTGAATCTGCTGCTGAATCTGCTGGGGATGGACGATTTTGCGATTCTGGTGGGACTGTTGTTACTGGGCAATGCTTTTCTGGGCCTTGTACTTCCCACGACCATGGTGTTGTCGCTGGACGAACACGGTCCCATCGCCGGTACCGCCGCGTCTCTGGGTGGCACCTTGCAGATGATGCTGGGTGCTGCGGCCATCGGCATTGTCAGTGCGGTATTCGACGGCACCCCGCTGACGCTGGTGGCGGCCATCGCGATCTGTGGTGTGCTGGCGGCAGTGCTGTTTATGCTGACCTTGCGCCGGCCGGCAGAACCGGTACCAACCTGACGGCGTCTGAACTCCGAGATACAAAAAGCCCGGCACTGCGATCAGTGCCGGGCTTTTTCGTATCTGCTTGACGCTATTTCACTTCACCGGGTCAGAGCTTGAGCCACGCATCCGTCCAGTTGGTGCCGGTGCCGGGCGCGTAGTGATAGGCGCTGTTGATGTTGCACCACTGTCCCTCCGGGAAGGGGCGGCACTGGTAGCGGTTGCCGTCACTGCCTAGCACCACGGTTTCTCCCGGCACATAGCTGCCGATTCCCGCCGGGTACACATAGTCGTAATCCTCATTTCCAGTGGGAGGCTCATTGTCGTTACCAGGCTGGATGTCCACCTCATGGCTCACGTCCAGTCCCGCCTCGGTGTAGACACGGTTCCCCGAGGCACTGCGTGCCGGGGTGATGCTGTCGCTGGCCGGGTCGAGCACGCCGATGCGGGCATACTGGGACTGGGCGTTGACGGCGGAGGCAAACCCGAAGGCCCAGTCCGCGGCGGAAGCGTCCTGGCTGACGTCGTACACAATGCTTTCCAGGTCGTTGCCGCTGCTATTGAACAGGCGCAGGGTCACTTGGCTGCCGGCGGGCAGGTCCGACTGCGCCTGCAGGGCACCTGCGTCAACCCAGGCGCTGGTGCTGCCGCCACCGAGCACCACATCGGTACAGGTGTAAAAAGCCTCGGTGCTGTCGTTGCGCTGCCAGGTGGTGTAGATCACGTGCTTACCGGTGAGTTGCGGCAGCGGGCAGGTTAGGGTGTAGCGCTTGTCCGCACCTACCGGCACATTCCCGAGGCGGCAGAATTCAAACAGGTCACTCCATTTCAGCGGTGCGCTGCCGGTGTAGCCCTGGCGGGTGATATAGAAAACCCAGTCGCGGGTGCTGTGCGGGGCCGTGGCATAGAAACGAAAATCGAAGGTGCCGTCCGCTTTGGGGGTGATGGGGGTGGCCTGCCAATCACTGCGGGCCAGGTTCATACCGGCGTATTTGCTGCGGCCGCCGGCGCACAGCTGGCCGTCCGGCACCAGTGCCTGGTGCTTGCCGTCGGCGTTGGCCTGGTTTATCTCGTTCCAGTCGTAGAAGGGCTGCGTGCCGCCGACAGCCTTGGCGGCGGCGCAGGCTGGGTCGGAGGGGTTTTCCGGGTTGTTCAGGAAGCAGTTGTAGATCCGGCTCTCGGGGACTTCCATGGTGCCGTGTGCCTGGGCGGTCTGGCTGATGGCACCGAACAGCAACAGTGAGACGGCGGTTCCGAGGGCGGAGAACATGGGCGTTAGAGCACTGCAGCCCAGTTGGTGGGTGGCGGATTTCATGATGATTTCCTATTTATTGTTGTTGATCTTGTCGGGTTTGCGCTCGCACAGCGGGGCACGGGTATTCAATGACAACGCTGTCTTGCGTACGCCATGCTAATCCAAGCCGCTCCCCGACCAAGGGGAGCGGGCGCCAAAAAGAAGTACGATGGTGCTATTTCGATGGGGGGGATGGCGGATTTGTGACGCTTTCGTCGTCTGCTGCCGCCGCTGAGATTCCGTGGGAACCGCTGGTCATGGTGGCGGCACGCTGGCGGTAGCGCACCAGCAGGCGACACTGGCCGGCATCCAGTGGCGTTGCTGCGGCGCGGCCGTCTGCGGTGTGCCAGTAGCTGAAATCCCGATAGTACAACTGCGTTTCACTATCGAGGATGCCGTCGCTGCCGCGGAAGGTGCCAGGGCCGCGATTGTTCGCGGAGGGTTCCTGCTGCCGGTGCCAGAAAGGCGCTTCGTCCGGCGTGTTCAGTACGGCCAACAGGTGGCCGCCACTGCTGGCGAGATAGAAGTGCCGTTCGTCGCTGCTTGTTTTGCCTTCGCCCCGCCCGTGCTCATCGGTGTGTATCAGACGTGCCAAAGGCGTGTTTTCCAGCGGGTGGTGCAGGTAGTGGGTAATTGTCCTGTTGTCGCCGAGGCGGGAGGTTTCCTGCCAGAGGCCGATGCCTGTCCAATAGCTGGAAACCCGCCGCTGCCGGCGGGAGCGGCTGTGGCAGCCGGTTTTCGCGAGCCGGCGCCCAAACGGGTCGTAGCGGAAAAAAGTGCTGAAGTCGCCGCACTCCGCACTGTGCATCAGCCCCCAGCCGTTGAACTGGTAGTGGTAACGCAGCCGCTCACCGGTGTTTGTGCGCACTTCGCTGACAATATTGCCGTGCCGGTCGCAGTCAGCGGCTGCTACTTCCGAAGCGGCTTCGGCGCGCGCGACGATAAAGTCGGGTCGCAATTGAACGCCCGCGGTGGCCGCGTACCACTGAAAGCGGTCTCCAAGTGCGATTTGCTGGAGCAGACCGTGCGCGAAATGCCGCGTAACTTTATGCTTGCCGAGCGTCCAGTGTTCGACTTGTGTGTCGCCGTTTCCCTCGCCATTTTCTTCGGCAGTTGCAATACCCAGTTCGCCGCGCAGCAGCATTTCGCCATTGGTATCCATTCCGTAAAGCGCACCGCTGGCGGCAAAGATATAGGTTGTATTGATACTGTCGGAGGCGGACGTCCTGAGCCAGCCGCGGGCGTCGTAATCGTAATTGATGCTGAGACTTTCACGGCGGCTGTCGAGATTAATGTCGTGGTGCTCGGCGATCAGTCGGTTGCCGCTGTCGTAGCGGAAGCGCAGGTCGCAGTCATTGTTGGAGGCCTGCAGCAGGCGTCCGCGGTCATCGAAATGAAAATGGCAGTGTTGGCCGCTATTGTTGCGGATCTTTTCCAGGGCGCCGTCTGCGCGGTATTCGAGGTACCAGTGGTTGTCGCTGTCGCGGTACTCGCGCACGCGACCGTTCGAACCATACAGCCACTCCCGACGCCTGCCCGTGCTGTCGGTAAATTCCTGCAGCCGCCCGAAGCGGTCGTATTGCCAGTGAGCCTCGCTGCCATCCACTGCCAGTGCGGACAGCTGCCCGCGACGGTTGTAGTCAAGATTCCACGGACTGCCGTTGGCGAAACGCACATGACGAATCAGATTGCGTTCATCGCACTGCCATTGCAGCAAGCGCACGGTGCCGGTTACTGTGATTTCGTCGATGGCGCAGGGGCGGTGTTGCTCATCTCTGGCGATGCTGTAGGTACTTCCGGCCATATCCACCCGCAGCAGTGCTCCGTTTGTGTCATATCGCCAGTGGCGCGTTGGCAGGCGATGGCCGCTGCAACGGGTTAGTCTGCCCATGGGGTCGTAATCGAACTGATAGTGACTATCGCCGCGCTGCAGTGTTGTCAGCTGCGATTGTCCGTCCCAGTGCAGAATGGTGCGCCCCGACTCAGGGTCGGTGAGTTGGCGCAACTGCCCGCGCTCGTCGTATTCACATCGCCACTGCTGGCCGGCAGGGTCGGTAACTTGGGAGGGGTGCGGTTGTTCGCCGTAGCGGAATATCCAGCGCGTAGTTTCTGTCTGCGGTGCAGAGGTGGTAGCGCCCAGTAAGCGCCCCTGCGGGTCGTAGGCAAAACGCTGGTGGCGGCCGTCGCTTGTGCGCCGCAACAGTCGACCGAATTCATCGTGGCGGAACAGGGTGCGTCGGCCATCCGCGTCCTGGCGCAGACAGAGATTGCGGTAGTGATCGTAGAGGAAGCGGGTTTCCCGCTGTTCCTGTTGCTCCCGTATCAGGTCGCCGCGCTCATCGAATTGCCAGTGAATGTCGTGCTGGTCGTCGCTGCTCAGGGTGCACAGCCGGCGCGATGGCTGCCAGTGAAGTTCGAGTTCGAGAGCATTGTGCTGCAACCGGTGGCACCGGCCAATTCGGTCGAAGGCGAAGTGCATAGTGCCGGTGGGCGAAGTGAGTAGACGAAGTTGTCCGTTCTCGTACGCATAGCGTTCGCCGGTGTCGCCGGCCTCCGCGCGAAGTAGTTGCCGGTCTTCATCAAAGTGATAGCTGCATAGGGGCGCATCTCCGACCGCATGCGTGTTGACGATCCTGGTCAACTGCCCACCGTCGTAAACGAACTCCAGCGTACGTCCCCAGGATGTGATGATCCTGTGCGGCTGGCCATTGCGGTAATCCACGCTGAGCGTGTTGCCACAGGTGTCGCGAATTTCACTCAGTGGGGCACTGTGGCCGGTGCCGTCCGCGCGAAAAATTTTGTCCGCCATAGCAAATCCGCCAAGGCGAAAACTGTGCAGACTCTGGCGCAGCAAATACAGGCGCTCGCAGCGATTGAAGCTGGCTTGGCCGATAGCCGGCAGATCAAATGCAATGCTGCGCCCATCCGCGGTGTGCAATATCACCTTGCGCTCGGGTTCAGCAGCCGCTTCTGGCAGTTGCAGGGATTCGCTCAGGGTGTGCCGCCAACCGCAGCCGAGTCCCTGCGCAGCGTCTGCGCTCTGGCGATAAAAACGCTGCCAGCGAAAAGGAAATGGGCCGGGCAGTTCAAAATCGGTGCGCACAAACGCCAATTCGCCGTTGGCGGCGATGACATGCTCGGCAACCCGATGGCACTGCGTCAGCGGCGGAAGTAACTCGCCGCGGAAATTCTGCCCGGGATAATTGCAGAATTTCAGGGGGATGCCGGCGGGTAGGTGCAGCTGCGGTACCTGAGGCGCCTGCACGAGCGTGTACCGAGTTGCCGCAACACTCGGTGGCAGAGGCCACAGCGGATTCCGAATGCCAGTTGGTACAGGCGTTTCGTTTTGATGCTGGATCGCTTCGAGCCAGCGACAGAGCGCCACGGCATTGCCGGGATTTTCCGGTAGTGTGGGGGGCGAAAGTTCCGCGAGAACCGATGGAATAAAATCGACCAGACGATCCGGTGTCATGCCGTTTACTCATTACGTTCATGAATGCCGCTTATCATCCACTGTGGGCGCAGCGGCCAATGTAAAGTGATTGCGAAATCCGAAGTTGTGAATCAACGCTGCATTTTACGCACAGTAATATCTTCCTTGATTTTCGGTTTCAAGGTGATCGGATCTCCGGAAAACTCCGCCACAGCGTCGCTGCGGCTGCAGTATTCGATGATGCCGGCACTGATGTTATCGCGCCCTCCACACTGATTGGCATCTTCAATAAAGTGGTACACACACTCAAGTGCGGGGCGATAGGTGGCGAGTACTCGTTCTATGGTGTGGTCGTTCAGGTATTCGGTGAGGCCGTCGCTGCACAGCAGCAGCAGTGCGCTCTCGGTCAGGGTCCAGCTGTTGACGGTGGCTTCCACGCGCTCGGCGACGCCCAGAGCGCGGGTAATGTGATTTCTTACTTGGGACGATTGTGCCTGTTCGGGAGTCAGCTGGCCGGAATCGATCATCTCCTGCACCACGCTGTGATCGCGGGTGAGCCGCTGCAGCCCGTAGTTGTTCCACAGGTATGCGCGAGAATCACCGATATGCGCGACAATCAGAAAGTCCTGCCAGATGACAGCGGCGACCAATGTCGTTCCCATCTGCGAAAAATGCGGACGTGTTTGCTTGGTATCCAGTATTTTTCGGTTGGCCATTCCGATGGCTTCGACCAGCGCCGCGCGCAGCATCAGTTGCTGTTGTTGCGGCGAACAGGCGAGAAAGGTGGCATTAAGCAGGCCGTTCAGCTGGCTTTGCAGGGTGTCTGCGGCAATGGCACTGGCGATGGCGCCACCGCTGTAACCGCCCATGCCGTCGGCGACGACGACATAGGCAAAGGGGTGGTTCGGGTCGCTGTGGCAGCGAATGCTGTCTTCATTTTCCTCGCGTACCTGACCGATATCCGTACGCCCGTTGACAGCCAGCCTAATGGGCTCCATATCTGTCGCTGCTCCATGCCATGTACTGAAAAACGAGATTCCGTTCCGCTCGCGATCGAAATTCCGGTGATAGGGTATGGCAATGTTAACTTGCTAGCGCGGAAGGTTTGAATTTTTTTTGATTCATTTGCAATAATGCCAATCCCTTCCGGTGATGGATTTTCAATTGGTACGAACGTACAAATCAAAAAGGGATTTTTGGCACGATGCCTCGCCTTCCGAGACTCAATCTGATTGATATTCCTCAGCATATAGTGCAAGTGGGTCACAATAACCTGCCGTGCTTTTTTGACGATGAGGATTATCTGTTTTACCTGGCCAGCCTGCGCAGCGCGGCGGACCAGTATCGGGTTGAAGTTCACGCCTATGTGCTGCTGCCGAACATGATTCAGATCATCGCCACACCGCGGGTGCCGGAGGGCATCCCATCGATGATGCAGTCACTCGGGCGGCGCTACGTGCAGTTTGTAAACCATCGTTACCGGCGCTCCGGCACCTTGTGGGCGGGGCGTTACAAGTCGAGCCTGATTGACTCCGATGCTTACCTGCTGACTTGTTACCGTTATGTTGAGCTGCGCCCGCTGTATCTCGGGCTTGCGGATTCCCTCGGTGCTTATATCTGGTCCAGTTTCAATCACCACGCCAGCAGTGAAGCCAGTGATGTGATAACGGATCACCGCTTGTATCTCGAGCTTGGCGAGACACCGCGCGCGCGCGCCGAGGCCTACCGCAAGCTCTTCCGTTACCGCTTTGACCGCAGGTTGCTCGAATACATCGCCGAAACCATCAAGCTTGGGCAGGTGCTGGGCGGCGATGTGTTCAAAGACAAGATCGAGCAGATCGCCAATCAGCGGGTGCGCCCGCTGAAGCGCGGACGGCCGAAAAAAAATGTGAAAAAGACATCGGCAAAGCCGACAGCCCGCCTGTCGGAAAACAGGGAGTCTGGCGCTGATCGCAATGATAAAAAAGCGGCCGCCATTGAGATGGAACCAGGAATATGAACCGGGCAACAACAAGCACCGGGAGTGCCATTTTTGGCGAACCCTCCGCAATACCACAGGGAAATGACGCACGTGATGGTGTCAGGTTGGATGGCAATCGCCTGAAGGTTGCCATCCTTGGGGATTTCAGCGGCCGCGCCAGCCGCCAGCAGTTCGAACCGCAAACCATCGCCCGGAGACCAGCGTATCGTCTGCGCAAAGACAATTTTGACGCGCTGTTCGAACGCCTGCGGGTGGGCGTGCAGTTACCACTGATGGATGAACCCTTGTGGCTGCTGGAATTCGATGACCTGCATCCGGATTATCTCTATCAGCGGGTCCCGTTGTTTCGCCAATTTATCGAGCTGGAAAAGCAGTTGCTGTCTCCTGCGGAATTCGCGCGCGCCGCGGAGGAAATCCGCCAGTGGAGCCCTGAGCTTCGCGCACTGGATCAATCCTGCGAGACGTCGGCCGGTAGCGACCCTGCGCGCTCCATGCTGGATGCCATCCTCTCCGGCGAAACCTACCGCCATCAGTACCGGCAGAGTGCTGAGGGGCAGATAGATCAGCTCATCAAGGATATTGTCGCGCCCTATGTGCAGGCGAGACCGGATGCCAATCAAGGGGCGTACTTGAACGCGGTCGCCCAGGCCGCGTCGGAAGCCATGCGCAAGATCATGCACCACAGCGATTTCCGTCAGACCGAGGCCAGCTGGCGGAGCCTGCACCTGCTGTTGCGCCGGCTGGAGGATCACCCGGGGCTGGAGCTGCACGTCATTGATATCAGCAAGGAAGAAATCCTTGCCGATCTGGCGCAGGCGGAGAGCGACCTTGAGCAGTCGCAGCTGTTCCAGTGCCTGGTGTCGCGGGAGGCGGTCGCGGGCGGTGGCCCCTACAATCTGATTCTCGGTGACTTTTATGTGACCGACGAGGAGCGTGATCTGCATATGCTGATCGACCTCGCCACCATGGCCGAGGCCGCCGGCAGTGCTGTTGTTCTGGGTGGCGACAGCCGGTTGGCGGGTTGCGCGAGCCTGGCCGGCTCCATGGACCCGGACGACTGGCACTATCCCTTTGCCGCAGACTTTGCAGAAAGCTGGCAGGCGCTGCGGGAATACCAATCCTGTGAGCACATTGCCCTGGCTGCGCCCCGTTTTATGCTGCGCCTTCCCTACGGCGCAGATACCTCAAGCACCGAAGCCTTCGCCTTCGAAGAACTTACCCCCGAGCTCGGCCACCAGTACTACCTGTGGGGCAATGGCGCCTATCTGCTGGCGCTTTCTTTGTGCCGGGAGTATGTGACCGCGGGCCGGCCCAGCGGTGTGGGCGCCGCCCACTATGGCGACTTGCCACTGCATCTGCGCAATCTGCCTCAGGGCAAGTGGATGACCCCCTGTGCCGAAGCTCTGATGACCGACCGCGGCGCCGCGCGCTTCCAGGCCGCGGGGCTTTGCACCCTGCGCTCGGTGCAGGGGCGCGATGAAATTCTGCTGCCGAAATTGCAATCCCTGTGCGGAACGCCGCTCAAAGGGCCCTGGAGCTGAGTGATATGGACCTGCTGCTCTCCGTGGTTGCCGACCCCGATGGCGCCAACATGCTCAAACACACCAAACTGTTCAAAGCGGACGGCGGGAGTTTTGGTCGCGCCGACAACAACGACTGGGTATTGCCCGATCCGCAGAGAGTAGTGTCGTCGCGCCATGGGGAAATAGCCTTCTCCGGCAATCAGTACTTCCTGGTGGACCAGAGTACCAATGGCACTTATCTGAATCAGTCTGGCGAACCGCTGGGTAAGGGAAATCGCGCGCCACTTAATGACGGTGACGTCATCTCCGTAGGCGACTACCAGCTAAAGGTGAGCATCCGTCAGCCACAGCAGAATAGCGGCCTGCAAGTAGGGCTTGGCAGTGCGGACTTCCTCGATAGCGCCGATCGCACCACCTTCAGCTCCGCGGCCGCGGCAAAGATGCAGAGTGCCCAGGAGGCGCAGCAGCTGGACAGTTGGCTCGAACCTTCGGGTAATGCCGACAAGAGTCCGACCGGCGAATGGGGGTACCTGGTATCCGGCCAGTCTGCGGACTCATTTGACAATTTTCTCGGGCAGGAATCGCCAACCGATCCGCTGCAGGCGCTGAACACGCCGTCGAGTGGTGCCGGTAGTAGCTTCGATCCACTGGGTGGTTTCGACAGTGGCCACAGACCCGCACCAATGAATACATGGAGCGATGATGACGCCTGGTGGAAGGACGGGAGCGGGGAGGATCACGCGCCCGCACACAGCCACGCCATGCAGTTCAGTGCGAAGGCCCCGGCGCCTGCGCAGCCACCCGTGACGCCAGCGCCCGAGGCCAATCCCTTCGCCGATATGCTGGCTGAGCCTCCCGCGGCGCCCGCCCCGGCACCGGCGGCAGCCCCGGCGCCGGCTCCGCACAACCCCTTTGCGGAATCTTTTTCCGCCCTGGCCGGTGAACAGGTCCAGGGCGCGCCGGGATTTGATATGCCCGCGGCGCCGGCGCCGGTCATCGCGCCAGAGACGCCAGCAGTATCTGCGCCCAATGCGGTGCCCCCGCCCGCGGGTTTTGCAGGGGCCTCGCAGCAGTTTGCCCCGCTGCCCGGTACCGTGCAGGCTCCGCAACCGCAACCGCAACCGCAACCGCAACCGCAACCGCAACCGCAACCGCAACCGCAGGTTACCGGTCTGACCCAGTCTGCCGCGAGCGCGGCACTGGCGGAGAAACTGGGACTGACACTGACCACAGAGCAGAGCCGGCAACTGGATCAGCAGAGTGCGGAAATCGTGGAGGAGGCCGTATCCAGGCTGATTGATCTGCTGCGCGCGCGTACCAGCATAAAAAATGAGTTGCGTGTACAGCGCACCATGATCCAAACCGAAGCCAACAACCCGCTGAAATTCAGCGCCACCGCGCGCGATGCTCTGGGTGTCATGTTTTCCGGCAATGGTGCATTCATGGCGCCGGTCGAAGCCGTGCGCGACAGTTTCGACGATCTGTCCGATCACCAGGTGGCAGTACTTGCAGGGATGCGTGCCGGTTACGAGGCCATGTTGCGATTTTTCAACCCGGAACAAATGGTGCGACGCAGCGGTAGTCAGGGAGGTGTATTCGCCAGCAAAAGCGCGCGCAACTGGGAATACTTCGTAGAAATGTACAAAGACATGGTGAGCGATCCCGACGCCTGCTACCGAAAACTGTTCGGCGATGAATTTGCATCTACTTATGAAAGTCAGCTTTCAGAACTGAAGAACGCGCGCAGTTTCAGCAAAACCTGACTGTGGTGCACACGGACATAGCGCAGCCGAACAAATGGCGTGGGAAACCTGTAGTAAAAAATTGAAGACCGAAATGTCGCCGGCGGTGGCCGCGGCAACCAACCGAAACCGGAGGCCAATGTGAATATACAAAAACTGTTGCAATTATTGCTGGTGTCGCTACTTGCCATTGCGCTCAGCGCCTGTCAGACAACCCGCCGCACCCTGAATCTGGACACGAGCCTGGCGCTGGATGTCAACATCGCAAGCGATGTGAACCCGGATAGCGACGGTCGTGCTTCACCGGTAGTTTTGAGAGTGTTTATGCTCGCAGATGACCGGCAGTTTTCTCGCGAGGAATTTCTCAATCTATATGAAAACGCTCAGTCGCGTCTTGGCAAGGATCTGATCGACACCGTCATACTGAAAGAGTTTGCCCCCGGTGAGCAGCGTATCGAACAGTTGGCGCTGACCCCGGAAGTGAAATATATCGGTCTGCTGGCGGAATTCGTCCAGTATCAGCAGGCGGATGCGCTGATGTTGCTGCCGATCACCGATCACAAGAAAAATACCTATGCGATTTCTCTCGCGGGTACGCGCATGGCTTCTACCGAAGCACTGGATATGCGTCGCCGGTCGACGGCGGCAAACACCAAGAAGAAAAAAGAAGATACCGTAACAATCTCCAGCGCCGAATACGAACGCCTGCGCAAGGCGCAGTAGCGGAGACGGCTCCGGCCAGATTTCATCCCCACAGACAATAAATCCGCAAGGCAATTGCCTGGCGCCGCAACAAGGACAGCGTATGTCGGCGAACAACAAGGTTATCTGGAGCGAGGGCATGTTCCTGCGGCCCCAGCATTTCCAGCAGCAGGACCGGTATCTGGAACAACTGGTGGAGGCCAGAGTGGGCGCCCTTGGGCCCTACACCTGGGGGCTGCTGGAACTGGCGATTGACAGCGAACCGCTGGCTATGGGTAAAGTTTCCGTGTCGCGAGTGAGTGGCATTTTTCCGGACGGAACGCCGGTGCTGGCACCGGAACACGAACAATTGCCCAATGTACTGGACGTACCGGTCAACACTCGCGACGAGGTGGTGTATCTCTGTATTCCGATGAAACGCCCGGGCAGTCAGGAGTCGGTGCGCGACCAGGAGGACTTCCCGCAGGCGCGCTATCAGGCCAGTAACTTTGATGCCCGCAACAGCGCGTCCATTTCCGGAGAGGCGGCGAGAATCCAGGTGGGAAAACTGCGCACCTGTCTCAAGCTCGGCAGTGACGACCTGAGTGGTTATGCGGCCATCGGCATTGCACGTATTCGCGAGCGCCAGCCGGAAAAACCGGCGGAACTGGATGCGGAGTTTATCCCGCCGCTACTGAATACCGATGCCTCGGCGGTGATCAAGGCGTATATCGAGGAAGTGAAAGGGCTGCTGGATCATCGCGGCAGTGCGCTTGGGCATCGTCTCAGCGACAGCGGTCGCAGCGGTTCCGCGGAAATTGCCGACTACTTGTTACTGCAGGTGATCAACCGCTTCGAACCGCTGCTGAAGCAGATTACCGCACAGCCCCGTCTGCATCCCCACAGCCTGTACCTGGAGCTGCTGCAGCTGGCCGGCGAACTGTCCACCTTCACCTCCGCCAGCAAGCGCCCACCGGAAATTCCACGCTACGCGCACGACAATCTGCAGCAGAGCTACGCGGGGCTGTTTTCCGCGCTGCGTCAATCGCTCTCCACGGTGCTGGAGCAGACCGCGATCCCGATGGAGCTGGTGCAGCGCAAATTTGGAATATACGTCGCCCCGATTACCGATCCATCGCTGGTGAAGAGCGCCAGCTTCGTCATGGCCGCAAAGGCGGATATGCCCGGCGACCTGCTCCGCAGCCGTTTCCCCGGGCAGGCCAAGGTGGCGCCGGTGGAGGCTATTCGCGAACTGATCTCGGCACAGCTGCCAGGACTTTCGATTCGCGCGCTGCCGGTGGCACCGCGTCAGATTCCCTATCACGCGGGTTTTACCTACTTCGAGATCGAGCGTACCGGCGAACTGTGGCAGGCGATGCAACGCTCCGGTGGTTTCGCGGTTCATCTCGGTGCGGAGTTTCCCGGGTTGAATATGGAATTGTGGGCAATCAGGAATAACTGAACATGAGCAATGATGCCTATACGCCGCTGAGTGCGGGCGATCGCACCATAATGATCCCGACACCCGGGGCCGCAGGCGGACGCGGCCAACAACCGGTGCCGCCGCAGGGAATGCCTGCGGGTGATGGCGCCGCGGAACTGCGAATCCGCAACAGCCTGAATCCGCTGATCTCTGCTGCGTCCAAGCTGCTGGGGGCGATTGTCAAACTGCGCAGCACCATGAACCACAACAATGTACCGGATCTGCACAAGCGCCTTACACGCGAGATTCAGAACTTCGAACGTGAGGCCAAACAGTTGTCACTGACGCCGGAGACAGTACTGACCGCGCGCTATCTGTTGTGCAGCGTGGTGGATGAAATCGTACTGTCCACCCCCTGGGGCGCCGCCAGCGGCTGGAGCCAGCATTCGCTATTGAGCCTGTTCCACAAGGAAACGTTCGGCGGAGAAAAATGTTTCCTGATCCTGCAGCGCACTCTGGAAACACCTGGTTCTCACTTGCAGTTGCTTGAGCTTTTCTATCTGTGTCTGAGCCTTGGTTTCCAGGGCAAGTACCGGCTGGTACAGCGGGGCTACGAACAGTTGGAGCAGATTCGCGAGAACCTCTACCGCACCATTGAAAACCATCGCCCGGAGATGGAGCGTGACCTCTCCCCGCGCTGGAAGGGTTGTGTGGAGCGCAAAACACGCCTGATTCAGTACATCCCATTGTGGGTAATTGCCAGCGTGGTGTTAGGTGTACTGACTGTCACCTTCAGCGGTTACCGCTGGTGGCTGTATCACAGCGCGACACCGGTGGCGACAGAAATCCGCATGCTGGCGGATAAAGACCCGGAAAACTTTGCCGAGCCGCGCTGAACGCGGGAATTGATTGTCCCGGTGGTAAATGCGTCGGGATCTGGAGCATTGCATGAAACGCTTGGCCAATTTTTTTGCCAATAAATGGGTACTCGGGCTGATGGGGCTTTCCGCCCTGTCGCTGCTGATCTGGTTCGGTGCCGACTACATAAAATTCGGCAGTGACAACGCCACACTGTCCAGCGGTGTGCGTATCACCATCATCGTTTTTCTGTTTGCGATCTGGCTGGTGTGGAACCTGAGCCAGTGGCTGGTGGAGCGGCGCCAGAACCAGGCGCTGATCGAGAGTATTGAATCTTCAAAGGAGGAGGAGCAGGACCCCGACCAGGAGCGCAGCCAGGAAGAACTGGCAGCGTTGTCCGAGCGCTTTCGCGAAGCCATGCAGGTGTTGCGCAAAGCGCGTTTCAAGTCTCACCGCGGCAAGGTTTCGCTGTACCAGCTGCCCTGGTACATCATCATCGGTCCTCCCGGTTCGGGAAAAACTACGGCACTGGTTAACTCCGGCCTGGAGTTTCCGCTCGCCCGTAGTCATGGCAAGGAAGCACTGGGTGGCGTCGGAGGCACACGCAACTGCGATTGGTGGTTTACCAACGACGCGGTGCTGATTGATACCGCTGGGCGCTATACGACCCAAGACAGCCACCGCGTATACGATAACAGCGCCTGGAAGGCCTTTCTTGATCTGTTGCAGCGCTATCGCCGCCGTCGCCCGATTAACGGTGTGTTAGTGGCCATCAGCCTGCAAGACCTGATGGTGCAGACCACCGAGCAGCGCATACACCAAGCCAAGACTATTCGTTCGCGCATCAACGAGCTGCAACAGCAGCTGGGTATTCGCTTCCCCATTTACCTCACGTTCACCAAGTGTGATCTGGTAGCGGGCTTTAGCGAATTCTTCGACAACCTTTCACAGGCAGAACGCGAGCAGGTCTGGGGCGTAAGTTTTCCTGAGGAAACCAGTGCTGCCGCCGGTGCGCCGATTGAGGATTTTGCACGGGAGTTTCGCGCGCTGATTGAGCGGCTGAACCAGCGCGTACTGTGGCGTGTGCATCAGGAGCGCAATGTGGAGAGGCGTGCCCTGCTGCAGGGCTTCCCCGCACGTATGGAGGGATTGCAGACGGTACTGTGTGACTTTGTCAAACAGACCTTCAGCCCCAACCGCTACGACACTGTACCGATGGTGCGCGGGGTGTATTTCACCAGCGGTACCCAGGAGGGCAGCCCCATCGACCGCATGATGGCTACGGTGAGTGCTGACTTTGGGCTTGAGCGGGATGCCGCGCAGAAATTCCAGGGAGTCGGGAAGAGTTATTTTCTGCACCGCTTGCTGAAAGACGTGATTTTTCCCGAGGCAGATCTGGTGGGTGTCAATCGCAAGCTGGAGAGCGCCACGCGTTGGTTGCGCGGTGCGGTGTATGCCACCTCCGCGGCAGTATTTGTCGGCGCTCTGTTCCTGTGGACCGGCAGCCTCGCGCAGAACCGTCTGTATATGGGAGAGGTGCGCGACAAGGTGGCTGAATTCGAGCGGGTGCGTACTGAACTCGGTGCGCGCCGGGTGGCACCGCAGGACAGCCTGCGCATGCTTGAGCCGCTTTACACCGCGTCTCGTGTTTACCAGAAAGAGGAGCACCCGTGGCTCAACAATCTGGGGCTCTATGATGATCGCGTGGATGCGGCCGCGGACGCGCTCTATCAGCAGCAACTGAAGCAAACTTTCCTGCCGGCACTGCTGCGCATGGTGGAGAGCGATCTGTCGCGGTTCGACAGCAGCGACCCCGCGCTACCCCATACACTCAAGACTTATCTGATGTTCTTCACGCCTGACAAGCGCGATCTTACGGTTCTGACCGAATATTTCAGCGCTGGCTGGGCGCGTCAGCTGCCTGGGGAGGCCGCCAAGCAGGAACAATTGCTGGCGCATGTGCAGCGCCTGTTTGAAACACCGCTGCCGGAGAACCTGCAACCCAATGAGCGCGTCGTGGCGAGTGCGCGACAACAATTGCGTCGCATACCAGTGCCGCAGCGATTGTACGCACAGATGCAGCGCAGTGATTTCGGTACGACCGAGATTGACCTCTATGGCGAAGTGGGAGGCGATACCGCGCAATTGTTTGGTATCGATCCCTCAGACCGCCGTTTCCGGATTCCCTACCTGTACACCAAGGCTGGCTACAAGGAACTGGAGTTTGGTGCGGATTCTCCCCTGTTGGACCAGCTGGCGGAAGAGCGCTGGATCTACGGTGGCGATCTGAGTGGTGAGGACTTCAGCGATGAAGACCGGGAAAAGCTTGGGGAGGAAGTAAAACGTATTTATCTCAGCGAGTACCAGCAGCGCTGGCAGCAGTTCCTCGGGGGATTCTCCATCCGCGGTTTCCAATCCACCGCACAGGCCTTGGACGTACTATCCAAGCTCTCGGACCCGGTGTATTCCCCCTTGCTGGCGATAGCGGAGATTACCGCCGACAACACCAGCCTTACCGCGAGGCCGCAACTGCCGGCGGATGCTTCCGGTGTCGCACTGCCGGTGTCGAGCAATACACGTAGGCTGGGCGCCGCCGCGGTCAGCGGCGCGGCCGGGGCCCTGGCGGAACAATTTCAGCCTACGATCGTGGATCTCCGTTTCGAAGAATTGCAGCGCCTGACCCGCAGTGAAAAGGGCCGCCCGGCGCGCATTCAGGAATACCTGACCGCTGTCAATCAAGTGCAGGAATATCTGGCGGAGATCGACAGCGGCGTCGATCCGAATGAGGTGGCTTTCGGCAAAGCCAAGGCGCGTTTCAGCGGCGCCAGTGATGCGATCAAGCAGCTGCGTATCAAGGCGGCTAATGCGCCGGCGCCTGTCGACAGATGGCTTGAAGAAGTTGCCGATGGCAGCTGGTCTCTGGTGATGGCAAAGGCCAAACAACATGTCGACAAAGTATGGCGGGAACAGGTGTACGGTGCATACAGTCGCAGTCTCGCCGATCGCTTTCCGCTGCGTACAAACGTCGAACTCGATGCACCGGTGCTGGAATTCAACAACTTTTTCAAGCCCGGTGGCGTGGAGCAGCAATTCGTCCAGCAATACCTGAAGCCCTTTGTGGATACGCGCAGCTGGAAGGTGAAATCTCTTGAGGGCCGAAGTCTCGGAATTTCCGCTGGCGCCATTGCACAGATGCAGCGTGCGGAACGTATTCGCAAGACACTGTTCAGTGCGGGGGAGCAGGCCGGTTATGAATTCCGCATCGAACCGACAAAGCTCGACTCCGGTGTGCGCCTGTTTGCTCTGGAGCTGGGTGGGCAGCGTGTCCCTTACTCGCACGGCCCGCGCACCAGTAGCAAGCTGGACTGGAAAGGGGGCGAGTCCAATCGCGTGCGCATCATTTTTGAGGATCTGAACGAAACCATACACCGCCAGCATTTTGAGGGAGACTGGGCCTGGTATCGCCTGTTGCTCAACTCGGAATTGGAGCGTGGCCGCAGCAGCAATGAATACCTGGTGACCTTCCGCGAGTCCGGGCGCACGGCACAGTTCCGGCTCTCGTCAAGCGGTGCCAACAACCCGTTCGATCATACCCTCTTGGCCGGCTACCGCTGTCCGCAGGTGCTTTGAGGTGGTTATGGCAAATAAAGGACTATTCGGGAAGCTGCCTGCGCACGGCGACTTCGTACAGCGCGATCTTCCCGCAAGTTTCGTCACTCCATGGGACGAATGGTTGCAGCGCGCGGTCCACGGTTCGCAGGAACTGGTGGGCGAACGCTGGCTGGAGTATTACCTGACCAGTCCCATCTGGCGGTTTGCTCTCTCCGCCGGCGTTGTCAGTCAGAGCGCCTGGGCGGGTGTATTGGTACCGAGCGTCGACAGTGTCGGGCGTTACTTTCCGGTCACGATGGCGGTGTCGCTGCCCGCTGCCAGCAATCCGTTTGATATCCAGGTAAGTGCCGAGAGCTGGTATAGCGAGCTTTCCGAGCTCGCGGTGAGTGCGTTGCAGAATGCACTATTGGCAGATCAGCTGCTGGAGCGTTTCCCAGCGTTTTCCGAGCGGGCGTCTAAAGACATAAAAATGGAAGTGGACGAGCAGCTATTGAAGGCCAGTGGCGAATCTGTCATTGCCGATAGCTATCCGGCGATGCTGGAACGCCTGTGCAAGATGCAGCATGCAAGTTTCAGTGTGTGGTGGTGTGCCGGTTCACAATTTCTGGCGCCGATTACCATGTTGAGCCCGGGTCTGCCCGACCCGTCGGAATATGTGAGTATGCTGGGCGCACCCAAGTTCCACTGGTGATGAAGGTTTGATTGTCAAAACTCTTAAATTGGTATATCCGTACCAATAAAAAGCGGAGTTTTCCGCCGTGAGAAAATCAATTCGGTGTTCAACGGCAAATAGTTTTCGTTAGAATAACGAAATGATTTAACTGCAATCGGTACGATCGTACCTGTTAATGGAGTTTTGAAGGGCATCACTATTCTCTGATCCATGACATTGGATGCTGAAAATGGTCGGAGAGGATTGCAGTGGTAATACGACTGCACAACTTCGCTGCTCTGCTTGAGTATGCGAAGTTTGCATGGTGAATACAGGGAGAGAAACTCACAGTGCAGATGCGCGGTGGGATATTCAGGGAATGGAAATGTCCACCAGTTCTTATCAGGTGATTTTTACCGGTGTGCTTCGTCGCGGGGTCAGTCGCCGCGAAGGCATTAGCCAGCTGGCACAGCGATTGGGTCTGGATTTTGATCAGATCAAACGACTGCTGGCCGCTGCGCGCCCGGTTGTAAAGCGTTGTTCCGAGCAGTCTGAGGGCGAGCGTCTGGTACATGCGTTCTGGCAGGCGGGATGGAAAACGGAATTGATGTGCAATGGCCAGCTGCTGTTTGATGGCGACAACCGTTTTTCCCCGGCTGCTGAAGCGGGCGTTGCTGAGGCTAAAACCAAGGCAATTTTTTCGGAAGATCGGAGCTGTTCAGTACAGGTTCCGGAGAGTTGGCAATCATTCAAGGATCTGAATCGCAGTGCGGTAATCCAGTCTGGCAGCTTGAAGGAAAACCAGTTCCTGGTGGTGCTTTCACAGCAACGGGAGGATCTGCCGGCGGCATCGACGATAGCTGCCTATTGTGGCGCGCAACTGAAACAGTGTGCGGACAGGCTTTCTGGCAGTTCCATCCTTACACCGGCAACGCCGCTTGAGGAGGGAAATTTCTGCGGTTATGTCGGTGAAATTACTGCGAAAATTGATGCAGTGCCGGTGCAGTATCTGGTTGTCTGTTTTGAATGTGGGGCGCAAATCTACACCCTGTTTTTTTGGTGTGAGGAGCAGGACTACCGGTGTCGCAAGCAGAATTTTGAGCGCATTGCTTTTAGCTTTCGCGCAGAGGCGGTACCGGTGCCAACTGGGGTGGATCGGGACTGCGCCGCGCGGCAGGGGATGCTGTCCATTGCCTGATCCGCGATGTCAACAAACAAGGGCAGTTCGCCGCTGCCAAACTCAGAAAAGGAATTTTCATGGCACAGGCCAATGTGATCGATCTCGATACACTTCTGCAGGATATAGCCGGTGACCTTCCGCAGGGAGAGGATATCCGTGCCGATCGCTCCCCCACGTCTGACTACTACACGATTAAAGATGCCCGCAACAGTGCCCGCGCAGCAGAGCGATCCGCAATGTTCGACGACAGTGACGTTGACTTGCTGGCACCCTGGCGCGAGGTGGCAAAAACTGCGGAAAAGATTCTCAAGGAGAAAAGCAAGGACCTTGAAGTTGCCAGCTGGTATACAGAAGCTCTGATTCGCCTGCATGGGTTTGCAGGGCTGCGCGACGGCTTCCAACTGATCGAACGCATGATCGGCGGCTATTGGGATAACCTCTATCCAGAGCCTGATGAGGATGGTATAGAAACCAAAGTGGCGCCGCTCACGGGCCTCAACGGCGATGGCGCGGATGGCACCCTGTTGATGCCGATCCGCAATGCAGATATTACTCCGGAAGGAGATTTTGGCGGCTTTGCTTTTGTGCATTACCAGCAGGCCCGGGACGCCGACAAGATCGTGGATCCCGATGCAAAAGCTGCACGGGTTGAAACCCTCGGTTACAGCCTGGCCGATATTGAACAATGTGTGCAATCTGCCAGCGCGGAATGGGCGCAGGGCCTGATTGATACCATCGAGGAAGCGCTCACCAGTTACAAATCCATCAACGACGCCCTGCGCACCAGTTGCGGACAGGATGCACCGCCATATTCCAGTATTACTAGCCTGCTGGATGAAGTGCTGCGCACCACGCGTTTTATCTACAAGTCCCATCTTGAAACCCTCAACGCCATCGCGGCCGCAGCGGCGCAGAGTGGTGCTGCTGACGACTCCGCTCCGGTCACCGCCGTTGCAGACAGCGCGGTTGCGCTGCCAGTCGGCGCGCCCTCTGGAGTCATCAACAGCCGCGAAGATGCCCTGATGCTGCTCGAAAAGGCGGCAAAGTATTTTCGTACCTATGAGCCGCATACCCCCCTTGCGCCCGGACTTGAACGTCTTATCGGCTGGGGGCGTATGACCGTCGCGGAATTGATGACGGAACTGCTGCCCGACGATACTTCGCGGGCGATTTATTCACAGTTGACCGGTGTGCGCCTCGACGGCTCGGACAGTCAACGGTATGTCGCGCCTCCGGTTACGCAGAGCAGTGCTGAGCCAACCGGTAATTCTGAAGCAACGAGCACAGGTGAAGAGCCCGGGAGCGATGGCGGCTGGGGCGCGCAGCCAGAATCGACCACTACAGAAGCCGGCTGGTGAAGCCAGAGCAATCAACACGATTCCTGAATTGAGGAAAGGAGACCCTGATGTCCGAGAGTATTCACAACAAACTCAAGCGTGTACGTAAACCCCGCGTACATATTACCTATGATGTTGAAACCAACGGCGCGGAGGTCAAGAAAGAGCTGCCGTTTGTTACCGGTGTCATGGGGGATTATTCCGGTGACAACACGGAAAATCGCAAGGCGCTGAAGGAGCGTAAGTTCGTACAGATCGATCGCGATAACTTCAACGATGTGATGGCCAAGGTCAATCCGAAACTGGGCCTGCAGGTGGAAAATACGCTGGCCGGTGACGGCAGCAAGATGGCGGTTAATCTCGATTTTAACCACATGGACGACTTCTCCCCGGAACAGATTGTCGAGCAGGTGGAACCGCTCAAGCAGTTGCTGGAAGCGCGCAGCAAACTGCGTGATCTTTTGAGCAAGGCAGACCGCTCCGAAGAGCTGGAAAAAGTACTGGAAGACATCCTGAAGAGCACTGAAAACGTCAGCGCCATTTCAGAACAGTTGGGTCTTGGTGAAGACAAGGGAGATGATGCGTAATGAGCACCGAAGTTGAAAATGTTGCCGAACAGGCTGCGGAGGAGCAGTCCGTCAGTCTGTTGGAACAGGCTATTTCCGCCACCAAGCAGACCCAGCGCGAAGAAGCGCAGGACCTGATTGCCAACCTGACCCAACAGGTGTTGAAAGGTACGGTAACCTGGGATCGCAATCTGACCCAGACCATCAGCAAAGCGGTCAAAGCTATCGATCAAGCCATGTCCAGGCAGCTCGCTGCGATTATGCACGATGAAAAGTTCCAGAAGCTGGAAGGATCCTGGCGTGGTCTCAACCACCTGGTGATGAACAGTGAAACCAGCTCCACCCTGAAAATCCGCATGATGAATATCACCAAGCGGGAGCTGTTCCGGGATCTGGACAAGGCTGTGGAATTCGACCAGAGCCAGACCTTCAAGAAAATTTATGAAGAAGAGTTCGGCAGCGCCGGCGGTGAACCCTTCGGCTGCATGATTGGTGATTTCGAATTCACCAGCCACCCTGAAGACATCGAGCTGTTGAGCAAAATGTCCAACGTCGCCGCCGCCGGCTTCTGTCCATTCGTATCTGCCGCTGGTGCTGGTATGTTCGGTTTCAGCGACTTTACCGAGCTGTCCAAGCCGCGGGATCTCGGCGGGATTTTCGAATCGGGTGAGTACATCAAGTGGCGCAGTTTCCGCGACAGCGAAGACTCCCGCTTCGTTACTCTGGTCATGCCGCGTACGCTGGCACGTACGCCCTACGGCGCAAATACCAAGCCAGTGGAGTCATTCAACTACGAAGAGTTTGAAGTGGATGAGTCCGGCATGTCGAAACCCGCCGAGCACAACCAGTACTGCTGGATGAATGCCGCTTATGTCATGGGCACAACCATGACCCGTGCCTTTGCGGAAAATTCCTGGTGTACAGCCATTCGCGGTGCTGAGGGCGGCGGCAAGGTGGAAGGCCTGCCTACGCACCTGTTCAAGAGTGACGATGGCGATCTGGATCAGAAATGCCCGACAGAAATCGGCATTACCGACCGGCGCGAAGCGGAGCTCAGCGCCCAGGGCTTCCTGCCGCTTTGTCACTACAAGAATACCGATTACTCCGTATTCTTCGGTTCCCAGAGCGCTCAAAAGCCGAAGGTATTCGACAACCCGGATGCCACAGCAAACGCGGCGATTTCTGCGCGTCTTCCCTACCTGATGGCCACCTCGCGCATTGCTCACTACCTGAAGGTAATGGCGCGCGACAAAGTGGGCTCCTTTATGGAGGCAGGGGACTGTGAGCGCTGGTTAAACAGCTGGATTTCCCAGTACACCAACTCCAATCCCGATGCCAGCCCGGAGATGAAGGCCAAATACCCGCTGGCTGAAGCGAAGGTGGAAGTGAAGGAAATTCCGGGACAGCCCGGCTGCTACAGCGCGGTGGCATACCTGAAGCCATGGCTGCAAATGGAGGAGCTGACGACCTCCATGCGTATGGTGGCCAATATCCCGACCGCGGGATGATACACGGGAGGCCGCCGCCCTGGGTGGCGGCCTCTATGCCTGCCTGTCATTTCTTCTACCGCACCGGGGAGTGCCCGTCTTGCCTTCCACACACGCCAATATTTCCGGCGAAGCAGAGACGCTGCTGGGCGCGGCGCTGCTACATGGCAATCGCGATCCATTGCGAAGGTTTCTCGACGAGCCGGATGAACTGTTCGCTTTTGAATACTGGTTACGCGAGTTGTGTGTCTGCACTCACGCGACACAGTTCAGCGTGAGGCAGTGGCTAAACCGGATCATTGCGGAGCTGGACGAGCTCATCTCCGAGCAGTTGAATAGCATTCTGCACCACCACCGCTTCCAGACGCTGGAAGCGAGCTGGCGCGGTCTTTTTATGCTGGTGCATCAAACACCAAGTGCCGACAACATAAAGATCAAGCTATTGGATGCCAGCTGGAAGGACCTCTCGCGGGATATCGAACGGGCACCGGATTTTGACCAGTCGGGCTTTTTCCACCTGATTTACAACGAAGAGTTCGGTACCCCGGGTGGTGAGCCATTTGGTCTGCTGATCGGTGACTACTACATCGCGCACCAACCGTTTGAAGGCCACCCCTACGACGACGTGTTCACTCTTCAGGGGATAGCACATACCGCAGCTGCGGCGTTTGCGCCTTTTATCTGTGCTGCCACACCACAGCTGTTTGGTGTAGATAGTTTTGATGACCTCGCCAAGCCCATTGATTTTACCGAAGTGTTCCGGCAGAAACAGTACATCCGCTGGAACAGTCTGCGCGACCTCGAAGACAGTCGCTTTCTGGCGATCACCCTGCCTCAGGCATTGATGCGCGAGCCCTATGTAACGGGATTTTCCGCCTATCGCGGTTTGCGATTTCGCGAGGATGTCAGTGCGACGCACAGTCGGAATTATCTGTGGGGCAATGCCGGATTTGCCATGGGTAGCGTGCTGATCCGCGAATTTGATGAGGTGGGCTGGTTTTCGCACATCCGCGGCGTCGCCAGGGATTATCTCGGCGGCGGTCTGGTAACCCAGTTACCCACAGTGGGCTACGGCGTTGACAGCGATCCACAAATGGTAAAGATGACCACCTCCATTCTGGTCACAGACTTTGCCGAGCGCGAACTGAGTGAACTCGGATATACCTGTTTGTGTCACTGCTACGATACGCCGTACAGCGCGTTCAATAGCGCGCCGTCACTGCAGCGACCGAAGGTCTACCAGTCCAAGTCGGCAACAGCCAATGCTCGTATCAGCAGTATGCTGCAGCAGATACTCTGCGCTTCGCGTTTTGCGCACTATATCAAGGTCATGATTCGCGACAAGGTTGGCGCTTACATGAATGCGGCGGACTGCGAGCGGCAGCTGCAGCAGTGGATGGATGCTTACACTACCGGCCGCGAGGATTTGCCTTGGGAAATGCTCGCGCGTTATCCACTGCGCGAAGCGCGCGTCCGGGTGATGGATGAACCTGGAAAACCCGGCAGCTATCAGAGTGTCATACACCTTAAAACCCATTACACGGTGGATCACCTGGTATCTGAATTGAAACTAACAACGGCGCTGTCGCAAATCGGCGTAGGGACGGTCAGTTGATGGTCAGTAAGGAAAAACGACTGCTGGCGCCACTGCTGGATCGGTTATTGGCGTCGTCTGCGGACATGGATCTGTATCGCCCGCACCAGGTTCTGCGCCAGTTGCGAGAGGGGGTGCGGCGAGATCTTGAGTATCTGTTCAATACCCGTTACCGCTGCATGTCGGCACCAGAAAGTCATAGCCACCTTGAGAATTCCAATGTCAACTTCGGCTTACCGGATTTGTCGACGATAAACCTTACATCCGGCGAAAATCGTCGGAAGTTTTGCCGTGAAATCGAGCGGACCATCATGAATTTTGAGCCGCGCATCCGCTCGGTAAAGGTGACGACGCAACAAAACGTGGATGTGGAAGATCCCAGTATCCGGTTCAGAGTCGAGGCGGTGCTGCACGTCAATCCCGCGGCGGAGGTCATTGTATTCGACTCGGCACTCAATCCGGTTACCCAGCTGGTTGATGTATCGGAGGTCAGATAATGAGTGAGAAACTGCTCGACCTGTATGAGCGGGAGCTGGCATTTGTGCAGCAGACCGCCGCTGAGTTCGCGCGTATGCATCCCGCCGCTGCTTCGCGCCTGCAGCTGGATACGGATACCGTAGATGATCCTCTGGTAGGTCGCCTGCTATCCGGGTTTGCCTACATGAACGCACGCGTACAGCAGAAGTTGAATGATGACTTCCCGGAACTGACCGATGCGATGCTGGAAACCCTGTACCCGCATTACCTGCGGCCAATTCCATCCTGCGCAATCGTACAGTTCGAGCCGGAGTCGGATCTCGATGGTATCGTTCACATCGGCGCGGACACATTACTTGAAAGTGAAAGTTTTCAGGGACAGACCTGCCGGTTCACCAGTCGCTACCCAGTAGATATCTGTCCGTTCCGGGTAGAGTCAGCAACCCTGATGCCTCGGCCATTTATTGCACCGGGGTGCAACGAGATCCACGGCGCGAACGCGGTCCTCAAGCTGTCACTGAAAACATTCAGTATTGATATGCGTTTTTCCGAACTGAAGCCCGCAAAACTGCGCTTTTTTCTGCGCGGTCAGCCGAGCCATATCTACGACCTTTACGATCTGCTGCTGACCCGCTGCGTCAAAGTCGTGGTCGCTAATGGCGAGGGTGATCCGCACCCGGTAAAGCTGGAACCGGAAATCCTTCGCCAGGTCGGCCTTGAGCAGGATGAGGGGCTGCTTCCATACCCGGATACGGCATTTATCGGCTACCGTTTACTCACGGAATATTTTGCCTTTCCGGAAAAATTCCACTTTATTGACATCACCGCGCTGAACGACGCCATTGATGAGCATTACGCGGATACTCTGAATCTGTATTTCTATTTGTCCGAATCTCACGACGAGCTGGAAAAGCAATTGGCCCCCAGTATGTTCGCGCTCGGCTGTACACCCGTCGTGAATTTGTTTTCCCAGAGCGCCGATCCTATTCCGCTCACCCATACCCAGTACTCTTACCATGTGGTACCGGATGTAAGGCGTGCCGACGGCCTTGAGGTATATTCCGTCGACGACGTTAATGCCACTGCCGCCAGTGGCGAAACAACCCACTACAGACCGTTTTATGGCATTCAGCACAGCCAGCACAACCTTAAAAAAAATGCGTTCTGGTTTGTGCGCCGTCGCGATGTCGTAGAGGGGGAGCACCGCAATGAACCGGCGTCGGAAGTGGATATCAGCCTGGTGGACCTGGAATTCAACCCGCATCAGGTGAGCGACCAGACCCTCGATATCAGGCTCACCTGCACCAACCGCAATCTGCCGAAGAAGCTACCTACGGGGAACGCGCAGCCGTATTTGTCCATCGTCGACGGCGATGCACCGGCCAAACGGATCAGCTGTGTAGTACCGCCCACCACAACACTTCGCCCACCGCGACGTGACCGGGGCTATTGGCGGCTGATTTCCCACCTGAACCTCAATCATCTGTCAGTCAGCGGAAGCGGGGGGTGCGATGTGCTTAAGGAGATTTTCCGGCTGTACGACTTCCGAAATTCCGGAAGCACCAGAAACCTGATCGAATCTCTGCTGAAACTCGACGCACGACCGATCACCGCACCAATTCAGGTGGACACCAGCGTTGTATTGTGCCGCGGCACCGAAGTCACTATCGAATTGGATGCAATGATGCTCGCGGGAACCAGTCCACTGCTGTATGCCAGTGTGATTGAACGCTTTCTCGGACTCTACTGTTCGATAAATTCCTTTACCCGACTGATCGCTCGTTTGAGCGGTCGCGATGGAGAATTGAAGCGATGGCCGCCTCGCGCCGGCGACAAAGCCTTAGTGTAGTCCAACAGCTGCAAGAGGCTCCTTACCGCTTCGAATTTTTCCAGGCGGTGCGCACGCTTGAGCGCTCGGTGTTGTTGATCGGACATGACAATGCGGGTGCGCAAGCAAAGGTGGCATTCGCCACCGAGCAACTGGCGAGCGGTGCACCGCCCGGACGCGAGCTATTGCGGTTCTACGCCCAGTCATCACTGTCATTTATTGCGGCCGATGTGCTCAAGCTGAGTTCACGGGAACTCAACAGCGAAAGTAACGATCAGCAGGACAAATCTGCGGGAATGGCGCCGGACGTATTGGAGCAACCGGCCGCACACCGTCGCGAGCAAGAGCTACAAAAACAGTGGTGCATGGAGGTCGGCTTTGGAGGGCTGATCGGGAGTCAGGGTGTGATGCCCTACTACATGACAGAGGTGGTTCAGCGCGAACTGAAAGAAAAGAATGCGGCGCTGAAAGATTTTCTTGATATTTTTCACCACAGAAATATATCTCTGTTTTATCGCGCATGGCATAAGTATCAGCTGCCGGTCAACTACGAGAGTGCGCGTCTGCGCAACACGCGAGATCTAGACGCATTCAGCCAGGCGCTGGCATCCGTTGCGGGGCTTGGCACCAGTGAAATGCGCTATCGCCTGCCAATGCCGGACGAGGCGCTCTATGGCATGGCGGGACACCTCGGCCGTCAGCAGTGTTCTGCCGCGGCACTCGCCAGCATGATCCGGCAGTACTTCGGTTTGCAGGTCTCCATCGAGCAGTTTCAGGGGCGCTGGGATGCATTGCCGGAAGATGTTCTGACCCGTCTGCCTGGGCCTGAGGCACCGCTCGGTGTAAACAATCGTCTGGGTACCGATACCATTCTTGGTACGCACTGCTTTCAGGCGCAGAACAAGTTCCGTGTAGTGATTGAGCCTATGGCCTATGAAGAGCATATGGCCATAGCCCCTGGCAGCGAAAAGTTGGAAGCGCTGAAATCTTTTGTGCAGCTATCGGCGGGAATCGAAATGGATTTCGAGATTTCGGTTTCCCTTTATACCGGGCAGGTCGCACCGGTGCAGCTGGCCACCGATAATGACAATCAGCCTTTGCTCGGGTGGAACACCCATATGTCCAGCGATCACCAGTATGACGAGCGGGTGGAAATCAATCTGAGCGCGGATCATGTGTCGCCGGATGAAGTACTTCCGGCGGCATGACAATCAGTTCGTAGTTCATTGATAACAACAAGGATTCCAATAAGGGAATACATGCCATGATCAATATAGATCTCAAACGGCTCGTGGACACCATGACGCCATTCATGCGCGACTCTCTCGAAGGCGCGGCAGGATTGTGCCTGGCCCAGAGCCAGTACAATGTTGAGTTGGAACACTGGCTGCTGAAACTGCTGGATCAGTCGGATACGGATTTCTACCATCTGCTGGAAAAGCACGACGTAAACCCATCGAATGTTGCCCGGCAGTTGGCAACCGCGATAGCACGCTTCAAATCCGGCAGCAGCCGCCCTGCGGCACTGTCGCCTACGATTGTCGAAGCGGCCAAAAACAGCTGGATGCTCGCGTCTATCGATTATGGCCACCGTGCGGTGAGCTCCGGGCATCTGCTTGCAGCACTGTTGTTGGATGAATCCTCCCGGCGCCAGCTGCTGGAGTCCTGCCCGGAGTTAAAGGCCGTTGCCCCGGAATCCATTCGCGAAACCGCCCGTGCGATGTTCGGTCGCAGCGGTGAGTCCTCAGCACTCAGTGGCGCGGTTGACAGTGGCGACGGTGCGGCGGTGGCTGCAGTCGCGAGCAAGGCCCCGGCGCTCGACAAGTACACCGTCAACCTTACCGACAGGGCCGCTAAAGGAGAGATTGACCCGGTACTGGGACGCGATGAGGAAATTCGTCAGTGCATTGATATCCTCACCCGCCGCCGACAGAACAATCCGATTCTGACCGGTGAAGCCGGGGTCGGAAAAACCGCGGTGGTGGAGGGGTTTGCCCTGCGAATCGTCAGCGGTGATGTGCCGGAACCTCTGCGGGATGTCAGCGTAAGAACTCTGGATCTCGGCCTGCTACAGGCCGGCGCGAGCGTAAAAGGGGAGTTTGAAAACCGCCTGAAATCCGTGATTGAAGAGGTGCGCGCATCGGCCAAGCCCATCATCCTGTTTATTGACGAGGCGCATACAATGATCGGCGCGGGAGGCAAGGAGGGGCAGGGTGACGCCGCCAACCTGCTGAAGCCTGCGCTGGCGCGCGGCGAGCTCCGAACCATTGCGGCCACCACCTGGGCGGAATACAAGAAGTACTTTGAACGCGATCCTGCGCTGACCCGCCGCTTTCAGGTGGTAAAAGTGGAGGAGCCCGATGAAAACAAAGCAATTGATATGATGCGCGGCATTGCCGGCACCCTCGAGAGTCACCATAAGGTCCGCATTCTGGATGAAGCGGTAGTGGCGTCGGTTAAACTCTCCCACCGCTACATTCCCGGCCGCCAATTGCCGGACAAGTCTGTAAGTCTGCTGGACACCGCTTGTGCGCGGGTGGCTTTGAGCCAGTCGGCCACCCCCGGCGCCATCGAAGATGTGCAACGCATTATTGCCAGCGCGAGCAGAACCATAGAGAAACTGCAGCGGGAAAATGCCGCGAGCGGTGTACACGAGGAGTACCTGCAGGAGCTTCAGGCACAAAAGCTGGAAGCGCAGCAACAACTTGAGAAACTGCAGAATCAGCAGCGCCAGGAACTGGAGCTCATCGCGCAGATTCAAGCACTGCGTGACCAAATCGATGAGGAATTTGCCCGGCTACAGGATGATGGATCCGTAGATCCGTCGCTGTTGGGGGATCTGAAACAACAGTTGCAAAACCTCAGCAGCGAATTGCGTGAAGTTCAGAGCGACACACCGCTGATGCAACCCGCGGTGGATGAGCAATCCATCGCCGAAGTGATAGCCAACTGGACTGGCATTCCCGTCGGGAAAATGGTCAGCGACGAAATCGCCGCCGTACAGAGTCTTGCCTACCGTCTGAACAAACGGGTGATCGGCCAGCCACATGCGCTAGAGGCCGTAGCACAGGCGATCCGCACATCGCGCGCGGGCCTGACTGATCCCCGCAAGCCGGTGGGTGTATTCCTGTTCTGTGGCACGAGTGGTGTCGGTAAAACCGAAACTGCGCTGGCGCTTGCGGATGAATTGTTCGGCGGCGAGCAGAGTATCACCACGATCAACATGTCGGAGTTCAAGGAGGAGCACAAGGTATCCATGCTACTAGGCTCGCCTCCCGGGTATGTGGGCTACGGCGAGGGTGGCGTGTTGACCGAGGCGGCTCGCCGGAAACCTTATTCGGTAATCCTGCTGGACGAAATGGAAAAGGCGCACCCTGGTGTACAGGATATTTTCTACAACCTGTTCGATAAGGGCACCATCAAGGACGGCGAAGGTCGGGATATCGACTTTAAAAATACCGTGATCATTATGACGTCTAACGCGGGTGAAGACGCAATCCGAGCAATCTTCAATCAGGTGGAAGAAAAACCAGAACCGGAAGTGTTGCTCGACAACATCCGCCCGCATCTGCTGCAGAAGTTCAAACCGGCCTTCCTTGGGCGTGCCAATGTAATTGCATACTACCCGCTGGACGATGAAAACCTGGTTGAAATTTGCCGCATCAATATGCGACGTATAGAAAAGCGTGTCAAAGAGCACTACGGTGCAGCCTTCAGCTACGACGAGGATGTGCTGATCAATATTGTAGCTCGCTGCCAGGAAGCCGATACCGGCGCGCGTAATATCGAGGTCATCCTGAACCGGACATTGCTGCCTTCACTTGCCAGTGAATGTCTGGACAAGATGGCGAAAGGTGAGGAAATTTCCAGTGTGCATATCGGCGCGTCGGAGGAGGGGGATTTCAGCTATCGCGTGAATGGCTAATAATATACTGGAAAAACGATAAAGCCCTGCACTGCAGGGCTTCTCTTTATCCGCCGATCAATACCGTCGGATATCCTACGACGATTTTTCCACCGTGTGCCGTAGAATCCCCCATGCGTGCCGCAGGTTTATTGCAGATGAGCACCGTGGTACTTCCCATCACAATGGAATCGGGTGGCCCTACGCAGGTACAGGTGCTGCCGACGGTCGCCGACGGCATGCCGCCGATAATCACAGTGGGACCGCCGGGGCTCAAAATAGGCCCGCCAACGTGGGGTACCGTACCTGTCACCATGGGGCAGACATGCAAATCCGTGATGCGTGATGCAGGCTTGCCCATATTCAGCTCTCCACCAATTGATTTTCAGTGGCACGCGCTGCTGTCTTTCCGTTACCGCCCCGTGCCAGATCCAGTCCTTGCTGCAAAAAGCGCTGAAAGGATTTCTCCGCATTTACTGGGTTGGAAAGTACCGCCGCCAGGGTGACGCTGCCAGCCACGGCATGGGCGTAGAGATGGGCGGGCGGTTCGATAGCGGGTTCCCCCGGGTCAGACAGGCTGCCATGGCTCCAGGCTGCAGCCGTTGCGGCCCAGCTGGCCGGCGTCTTGTAACGGGTTTTTTCCGCGTACCCTTTGCAATTCAGGCGGCGCTCTTCAGTGGGGCTCTTCACCCAGCTCTCCGCTGCTACGAGAGCGCCGGTATTGTCTTCATCCGTTTGGGGGCCGTGAATATCTCTGGCGCAGAGGCAGGCCCACCAGACAGATTCTCGCTTGGGTAAGCCAAGCGCCAGAAGCTTAACGGCATCGGCGAAAAACCCCGCTTCCATTAGCTGATTGATACTGATCTCCGGTGCGGTATCAGGTATCACATAGCCGCTGGCTTCCTCGCTGATATCCACGTACTGGAGTAATTCTGCGGCTGTCGCCGCCTGAATTTTTATCAGATCCGTCATTGCACAACCTCATCAATTGATTTTGGTAAGTCCGCCTTTCAGCGTGAGAATGCCACTGGCAGCGACCTCCGCCGTAGCGTCTCCCTTACATGAAAGCGTAGTGCCCTTGATGGTGATACCCGATGGCGATATTTTGATGCTGTTGCCCGCAACTTTGAGTTCAATGGAAGCGTTGGAACTGATCTTGATAGCATTAGTGACGCTGATTGTCTGGCTACCACCAATATCCAGTTTCTGATTACCGCTATCGAGCTTGATTGTCTGATTGCCTTTGTTGAGCGTTACAGACTCATTACCCTCGGTAATGGTCAAGGTGCGGTTTTTCTTGATCTCCAGCGTCTGGTTGTTATCAATTTTTCCCGACTGGTCATGATGGATTAGGAAGTTGTGGTCCTTTCCTGCCTCCATATAGATTTCTTCTTCTCCCCCTTTGTCGTCAAAGCGGAATTCATTGAACTTGCTACTTTCGTACTGGGTTTTCCAGCCGCTTTGAGTGGCGGTGTAATTGGGCCCGTTGTTGTCTCCGTTGTACACGGCACCGGTGACCACCGGTCTTTCCGGATCGCCATTGATGTAGCTGATAACAACCTCTTGGCCAACGCGCGGGACAAAGTTGGCACCCCAGCTTTTCCCTGAAAAGGACTGCATTACCCGAACCCAGCAGCTGTTCTGGGACGAATTCCAGGGAAACTTCACCTTGACCTGAGTAAACGGGTCCTTTGATCCGGATGATTCGCTCGCTTTTACACTGACTACTTCAGCGACCTGCGGGTAGAGTATCTTGTTGCTGCCGACAAAAGGATCTGGTCGCGGTGTGATCTTTTCAGGAATACAAGTGAACGTATTGCGGAAATACGATTCTTCGCTGTTGCCATCCGTAGCGTTGATTCGCACCGAGGTCAGCAGATATTTTCCCTTTTCTGATTTGATAGTGTGCTCTAGTTGGAAGCACCCCCCTGCCGCCAATGGCGGGCAGTCACTACTGCCGTGGCCTACGTCAAAGCGACTTTCCTGTGCTTCTATCGCCCGCTTGGCTAGGGCGCCATGATAACTATCGCTGAATTTGTGTTGGTGTTCGCGATCCACCTCAAAGTGGTTCAGGCCGTAAAGACTCTGGATATAGCTGTCGACCCCATTGAGCTTGCTGGCCGTTTTTACGCTCTTAAGGTTGTCTTTGTCGACGGTAAACTCGTTATAGTCCCGAAACTCAAAACCGCCACCATGATAGTGAAAGTCCCGATGCCAGCTGCTAACCGAATTCTTGCGTGGATGACTTCCGCCGCCGTCGTACTCGATTTTTTCTGACGCACAGTCATAGAAATCTTTGTGCTCATCACAGAGGATCAGCTCGTGACTGCCGTCGGCCTGTTTGAAGTAGTAGGAGATACCCTCCTGAGCCATCAGGCGGGTTATAAACTGAAAGTCGGTTTCATTGAACTGTACGCAGTACTCCCGGGCGATATACTCTGCGCTTAGCTTCTCGCTGAACTTGATTTCCTTGCCATACTTGGAGAGTACTTCCTTAATAATGTCTTTTGCGGACTTCTTCTCGAAGATCCGGTTTTCACCTGCCAGATTGGTAAACCAGAGACCAGGTTGGATCACGGCAATATACTGGCGCATTCCTTCCGGGTTCACATCGTGCATGGAAAAATGCGTAATAAAGCCGTCAATGTGACGCTCGGTTTCGCTGTAGTGAATACTCGCGGTGAAGGGCTTGCCGACGATATCGGATTGCGCGATATCGTGGTTGTCTGACAGTAGAGAAATCTGATACCGGTATGGTTTGGATATATGTTCTTCGCCAGTTAACGCGGTGGCTATAAAGATATCTTTGCCCAGCGGACATTTCGTCCGGATCATGCGTTTTTCTTGATTAATAGAAGACATATCAGGCCCAATTCCCTATAGGTGCCGGCTTCCTGAACGCGCACTTTGGAGGCACGCATTCGACTGCAAGTTCAACGGTGTTCAACGGCAAAGGCCGGAGGCGCAGTGGACTACTGCGCGCCCGGCCCGGTACAACAAATTTCCGATTAGAGCGGAGTTGCAGTGGTGAGATCGTACCCAACACGCATGTTTTTCGGATTCTTGTTGGTTTTGTCGGCGTGATTCAGCTCGGCTTCGATCTTCGCAAAGCTCAGGGAGAGCGATTCGGAGGGGGCACCGCCGGCTGAGGCCGTCATGCTGTAGGAGGACACCAGCACGTCTTCCAGTTTGTAAACGGCGTATTTTTCAACAGATTTGGCGCCGGTTTGAACCACGTGGATTTCAACTTTAACGCCTTCGTCGCCGGTTACAGAAGCTTTGAACAAACCACCGGATGCAGCGTCGATACGCTTGGTTACAGTCACTTCGCTGATGCTGGGGCGAGTGGCTTCACGGTTGGCAACGGCACCGGCTTCCATGGAAACGCCGCGGCCAACACCGAAGTTGAAGCTGTCAACTTCGATCCAGTCTTCATAGCCCTTTGCGGTTACGTTGCCGGCAGGCGCCTTGTTATTAAAGTTCATGTAAATAGCCATTTTTAATCCCTCAATATGGTATGGACTTTTTGGTGGTGAATCCTTTACCACCGCGAATGCAGTAGCTCAGGTGATGCCGATCTGGCAAGCGAAACGAATTTAAGCAGACGAAGATTGAAAAAAAAACCGGTAATTTCAATTATTTAATCGACTCTGGCACCAATTTAATGCGCCGAAAGTCGCCTGCCGTTGCAGTCACGTAAGTTCCGGTATTCGACTCCGGCACCATTTTTCGAAATATTATTTTTATCACTACACAGCGGTGTCAGGTTTGACTCTGGCATGTTTTTAAATGCTTCGCAGGCGGTGCCGTCATGTCGGTGTCTATATAGGTAGCGCGTACTTGGTACGCGTGTACGATATTTGGGGTGTGCCGGACCGTTCTGTAAGCGCGTGTAATGGATTTAATTGCGTTTCAGTGAGGACTTCAATTGTTGTGCCAATGTGCGTTGGTTATAATTTGCCGCTTTAAGCAATCTGGCTGTCTGCACTGCAAACACAGACATCTGTGACGCCTGTCATGTTTTGACGGCTGCAGATGTGTGGTGGCGCGATAACCTCGCGATGATGTTGTGTCGCGTTGTCGTAAAGATGTCTTAATCCTGGCAGTGACGGGAAGCACTGCATATCTGCACCAGGGAGATGGTTGTGAATGACAAAACCCGCATAGTCAAAAAGGCCGGAGAGGCGTTGTCGGCATGTGACGATTCCGATGTAACGGTTTTTGTCGGTCATGAGCGAACCGGTGCCAATGATCACCCTCCTGTCGGTGTAAATCCGGGATTGATTCCAACTGGCCCGGGCGCAGCTTCCGAGGCGACAGCAGACGCAACCGTCATTGTCGACTCTGTGAGCCCCGCGGGCCAGCTGCCCAGGCCCCGCGAAGCCGTTCATTTCGAGCCGTCCACTTCCCGTGAGGGCGCCGTTACAAAAACGGTGATCAAGGGGCGCTTCGAACTCGACAAGCTTCTCGGTGTCGGTGGGATGGGGGCTGTGTACAAAGCGTTGGATCGCCGCAAGTTGGAGGCCAGTGACAGCGATCCCTACGTGGCCATCAAACTTCTGAATGAAGATTTCCAGAAGCACCCCGACGCGTTTATCTCCCTGCAGCGCGAAGCGCGAAAATCCCAGACGCTGGCACATCCCAACATCGTGACCGTGTTCGACTTCGACCGCGAAGGCGATCGGGTATTCATGACTATGGAGTTTCTCGAGGGGGCGCCGCTCGACAAACTACTGCGGGAGCATGCAGACGTTGGCCTTGAAAAGGAGCGTGCAGCGTCCGTGCTGCGAGATGTCTCTCAGGCACTGATTTACGCCCACTCCCACAGAATTGTGCACTCGGATTTCAAGCCGGGAAATATTTTCGTCACCCGCAAGAAGGGGGCGAAAGTTATTGATTTCGGTATTGCCCGCGCGGTCTCGGAAGGCGGGATCGCCAGCAAAGCCGGAGAGAAGACTATATTCGATGCCGGTACTCTGGGGGCATTGACTCCCGCGTATGCCAGCCTCGAAATGCTGAATGGCAGCGAACCCCAACCCTGTGATGATGTGTATGCACTGGGTTGTGTCGCTTACGAATTATTCAGCGGTCGCCACCCTTTTGGCAAAGTTCCCGCCGATAAAGCATTTGAGCAAAAGCTCAAGCCAAAGCGCATCCGTTCTCTGAGCCGTCGCCAGTGGCGGGCTATTGAGTCGGCGCTCGCGTTCCAGAGACAACAGCGGACTGCGACGGTAGAACGATTTGTTCAGCAGTTCTTCGGCAAAAGAGGCTGGAAATGGGCATTTGGCAGCTTGTTTGTGGCGACGCTGGTCGCGGGTGGGATCGGGTATACCCACCTCGAGCAGGAGAATACGGCGGAGCAGCAGCGGGTCAAGATCGAGCTTGAGAAAAAACTACAGCAGGAGCTGCTGGAACGCCGTATTTCCGACAAGCGTGAGGCGATCAACCGATTACTGGGGCTGAGTGTCCTGACGCCGTCATGGGAGCGCGATCTGCGTGTGGAGTTGCAGGAATATATCGAGCTGAACCCGCAAGACAGCCAGTTTCCTGACTCCGTGCACCGCCAGGTTTCGGACTTGTTTATTGCGGCATCTACCGGGCAGTTGACACTGGGAAATCTTGAACCGGCAGAGGAAATGCTCGGGCGAGCAGCCAGCTGGAACGAACAGGTGGAGGGAGCTGATGAAATCCGTGCGCAACTTGCGCAGGAGCGCGAGGAGCTGCGCCAGCGTCTGGAGGCAGAGCGTCTCGCCGCAGAGCGCGAAGCGGAACGTCTGCGTCAGGAGGAGCTCAGGGCTCAGCAGCGCATTGCTGCTCAGGAAAAACAACGCCAGATCAATCTTGTGCTGGATGATATGGAGAGCGCGCTGCGATGTGATTTTGGTATGCAGGTTGCTGCGGTTGGGGAGGGGTTGAACCGCCTTGCCAGTATTGATCGGGCAAAGGCACAGGTGTTGAGGCCTGTGGTAGCCGATGAGCTGAGCACCTGTTTTTCGGGGCTTGCTCTGAAAAGTCCAGAGCACACGGAAGCACTTCTTAAACAAGCGCAGGCACTGTTGCCGGCACAGCCGCAGCTGGCACAGCTTGATATTGATTACTGTGCACATCTTCGCCCCGGCAGTGGTGCGCGCGGCGATCGCTACAGTTGTGCGGACCCGATGCGCTCTGGTGGGCGTGGACCGGAGCTGGTTGTCGTCAATGGCGCCGGCGGTCGC
This sequence comes from Microbulbifer harenosus, assembly GCF_005771435.1. Lineage (GTDB taxonomy): Bacteria > Pseudomonadota > Gammaproteobacteria > Pseudomonadales > Cellvibrionaceae > Microbulbifer > Microbulbifer harenosus. Next base: position 4,852 of record NZ_VANI01000008.1, on the reverse strand, counting down.
CCTCTGGCCGTAGGAAAATATGAGGTATCCAACGCGGAATTTGCGCGCTTCTGTGGGATCCTGGGGGCGTGCGGTGATCTCGACCTTGGCTCGGGAGTACTGCCGGTGAACCGTATCAGCCGTGATCAGGCGGAACAATTTATTCAGTGGTTGAGCAGCGAGACCCGTCGCAACTATCGGCTGCCGTCCGAGTCTGAGTGGTTCGCGGCCGCCAGCGCCAACGGCGAAGCGGAAGTATCCGATCGCAATTGCTATCTGCGTTATGGCGGTATCGAAAAAGGTCGAGAGCTTGTTGCCACGAATACAGGAACCGCAAATGCCTTTGGCATTGTCAATGCTGTCGGCAATGTACAGGAGTGGGTGCTGGGGGTAGATCAACAGCTGATTGCCGCGGGCGGAAGCCGGCAGGATGCGATGAGTCGTTGCCTGGTTACGTCAAAAACGCTACACAGCGGCACACCGGACGAATTTACCGGATTCCGGGTAGTAAGAGACCTGGTGCGTTGATTGCCGGGTAAGACTTCCGATCAGGTTCTGAAGCGAGTGCGCCGTCCGGAGATTTGCACTGGCGCCTCGCAATCGAGTATTGAATGTTCCAAGGGGGGAATGTGGCGTTGAAGAACAAAGGACTGTTGTGGGGCTCAGTGTGGGGGCTCTTGTTCTCATCCTCGGTGGTCGTTGCCGATGATGGCGACAGTGGCTTCAGAAGCCGTGTCAAACAGGCGTTTGAGCAGGACATCCCCCACGTTGATGATGCCGACGTTGCGGAGGAATTTGAACGGCGAGCAAAGGAGGCCCGTGACCCTAACCTTGACACCGATATCCCGGAAGTGTCTGGACGGGAAATTGGCCCGCGTATTTCCGTGCGCGAATTCCGCTTTCACCGACTTGTGGAATATCCGGAGTTTGGGATCGAACGGAAAATAATCGAGGAAAAGGCTGAAGAGCTGCGTGTGAAGTACATGCAGGAAGACAAGGTTGTCGCCGCGGGATACACCGTCGAGAACCTGAAAGAAATCGCCCTGTTGCTGGATGGTATGGGCGCACGTTATGCGCCCGAGAGCCTCGGGCCCAGGGAACTGCGCAAACTGGTCAATGTACTTGAGCGTCAGAATGCGCAGCGTGGATTGAGTTATGTCGATCTGGAAGATATCGCCGCGGAGTTGACACGGTTTTACCGGCAGCAGGGGCTCTTCCTCGCTCAGGTCCAGATTCCCGCACAGGAAGTCAAGGACGGTATTGTGACGTTTTCAGTGCAGGAGGGCATCCTTGGTCAGATATCCGTGCATGACAATAAGGAGTACAAGGAAAGGCAACTGGCCTCTGCCTTTGCAGGCCAGCAGGGAAAACTGGTCAATCACAAGGATATCGAGGAGTCACTTTACCTCCTGAATGACCTGCCGGCCCTGAATGTGACCGGCTACTTCAGCCCCGGTGACAATCCGGGTGAGACCCGCCTCAACTTGAAAGTGCGGGACGAAAATTCCTGGCGCCTTGTCACCCGTATGGACAACCACGGGTCTGTCTTTACCGGTGACAACCGGATTTTCACGTCGGTGGATTGGTTCAACCCTCTGGGTATCGGCGATGAACTGACGGTGGGTTATCTGAAATCGGCGGGTATCGACAGCTTTGATTCCGGCTTTGGTTCGAACCTGGGGCAATTCAAATACAGCCTTCCGGTATTCAGTCCCAGGACCCGAGTACAGGTTTCTGCGGACTATAACCAGTTCAAAATCCAGAATGAGGAGGATAAGGGCGATGTTATTAACATGCTGCAACTGGAAGGCATCAACGAAAGCTACGCCCTGAGTGTGGAGCATAAATTCAAGCGCTCCCGTGACTTCAATGTTTCCGGATTCTTCAGCCTGACGGATAAAAAATCCGAGATTACATCCATAGATGGAATTCTTGATCAGGATAACCATGCAATAGGTGGTGAAATGGGGGTATATCTGGATCACCTGTCAGGTGGCGTTATTCCCATGCTGAACGTGGTCAATGCCAAGGTGCAATATGGAGAGCTCGACAGTTATTTCTCTCAGTTTGGGGCGGGACTAGAACGCGCATCGGACTTTGAGAAGTTTGCCGCGGAAACTAGCTCTCTGTTGTTCGTGCCTATGCCCTTTGCAGACTCCAAAGCCAGGCTGATCTTAAAGAGCCGCTGGCAGTACAGCGAGGATGGCCTGCCTGCATTTGAACAATTCTCTCTCGGCGGTGCCAACGGTGTGCGCGCATTTGATGTACGCGATTTTTCTGCCGACCAGGCGGGATTGATTTCCGCGGAGTGGTACCCTGCCTTCCCCGATGCGATCAATCCGAGAATTTTCGGCAATCGTCTGAACGATATGTTGCAGGTTGCGCTAATCGCCGATGCAGGTTACGGCGTGGTCAATAATTTCGAGGCCGAGCTCGCCAACGACTGGGCCGCATTTTCCGGCGCAGGGTTTCTGTTCAAGTTCAGCTGGAGCGAAAACTGGGCAAGCCAGCTTTCTGTGGCCTGGCCAACCATGTCCAAATCTTCCATCGATGGTGCCGGCGATAATGCAGATGATCCGACGGTTTATGCGGACTTCTCCTATTTCCTGCAGTAACACACTTCTTGTCAAACGAATCCGGCGGTGTAAGTGACACCGCCTCGCAGATAATCGGCAAAATATCATGAACATGAAGAAAAGTTCTCTCGCGATCGCAGTGGAAGTGGCAAAATTGACATGCCTTGGTTTGATTACAACCAACTCGGTCGTGGCTGCGCCTGGAACGATAAACTCTGCGACTGGGAACGTAAGTGAGATTGAATCGGGCAGCGATGCTATTTATCAGATTGACGGAAAATTTGGAAAGATAGACTGGGATTCTTTCGATGTTCTTGAGGGCGACAGCGTTACCTTTCGCTTTGGAGGGAATCTCAACGATACCCAGGCATCCTCTATTATTGTTAATAAGGTTCTCACGGGCACGACAGATATCAGTGGAAATGTTATTTCCAATGGTCATGTAGTATTGGTCAATCCAAGGGGAATTCTTTTTAGTGAAAATTCGTCGGTAAACGTTCAGGCGCTTACTCTTTCGGCGCTCGATGGCAATATATCTGGCGTCGGCGAAAACTTTACATTTGAAATTCTAGAGAATGTTGAGGGCGATGTAGGTGTCGTCAACACGGACGGACAAATTATAGCGCCAAACGGCGTGACCCTTATCGGCAAGAGTGTTAAGAATTTCGCGGATATAAATCAGGGCGTTGCGGGTGACCTGATCGCCGGTAATGTGAATTTTTATTCTGCCGACAAGGCCGTACTTTCCCTGGATGAAAATGGGCTCATTGGGGTTGAAATAACCAGGGATGAATTTGTTGAAGAGTTCCAAAGTGATTTCGCGGAATACGCAATTCAGAATACTGGAAACATCAATGCAGCAAACGTGGTTATGGAGGCCAGAGTAGCCGATGGATTTACCCAGGCCGCGATCAATAATAGCGGTATCATTACCGCGAGAGGTATAACTGAATCTGGCGGTGTGATCCGCCTGTCCGCCTCATCTTACGATGGCGAATCGGTTGCGGCGGTAAACCTAACTGGAAGTAGTGAGCTGATTGCTGAGTCGGCGCCTAGTCCGGAAGGTGGGGCAGGAAAGATTGAGCTGATTGCCACTGACGAAGTGGTAAATGAGGGATCAATCCATGCCATCAGGGGGGATAGGCTCTCCGGAGGGCTTGTTGAGGTTTCCGCGGCGAGAGGAATGAGGAACTCTGGCGAAGTACAGGCCGGTGCTTTTAGCCTTACTGTTGGAGATTCTACAGATGAAACGGATTCTTCCAGTGTGCTTGGCAGCATCACATCGGTCGATACGATTGAAATCACCAATGTCGGGGGCATAGCGCAGTTTGATATTAGTGGATTGTCTACAAGCCAGAATCTGAAAGGCGTCATCGACGGGGGCACTGGAAATCTGGTCGACGGTGCGCTGTCTGTATCGGATACGGATGGCGAAATCGCCCAGATCCATGGTGCCAGCCAGATCACGGCGGCAAGCGGTTCCAGTATCGAAGGTACCGCCAATGCAGACGAATTCACCCTCACCGCCTCCGGTCTCAGTTATCTGGACGTTGAATTTTTAGGCATCACCAGCATAGACGGTCTGGACGGAATGGATGTGCTGATTGGCCGGGACGGCCAAGACTGGAGTCTGGAAGGTAGCCCGGTTGATGGTTTGAGTCTTGAACGGATTGAAGTCCTTCAGGCCACAAATGCGGGCTTGTTGGGAACGAGCGGTAACGATGTCATTACATTCACGGCCGAAAATGAGGTGAAAGCCGGTGACTTCATTTACCGTAATTTAACAGGTGTGAACGGCGGTAGTGGCAACGATACGGTGATTTCCGGCAATGATCAGGATTACATCCTTAACGCGAATGGCAGCGTTGATCACGCCAATGTGAACTTTACCCAATTCGAAGAGTTTCAGGCGGGAGGCACCGGGAATATTGATGCCAGCAACTTCTCTGCAGGACTGGCGCTTACCGGCAACAACGGTGAAGTGGAAGCTGGCGAAATAACCTTCAGGGGTCTCTCAACCGCTATCGCTGACAGTCTGCGGGGCAGTGCCCAGGCGGATAATTTCGTCGTGCAGGCCAACAATGTGATTGAGGCGCGGGGCATTGATTTTTCCGGTGTAACGACAATCACCGCTGGCGGCACAAACAATATCGCCACCGGATTAGCGGCAGTCGACTGGCGGCTGCAAGACTCGGACAGTGCAAGCAACAGTGGAATCCGGTTCGATGGCTTCCGCAACCTCGTCGCCAACAATGCGGGCCTGGTGGGCACGGCCGGCGACGACACCTTCACCCTGA
>NZ_VANI01000007.1 GCF_005771435.1 Microbulbifer harenosus | reverse complement strand
CAAGCAACAGTGGAATCCGGTTCGATGGCTTCCGCAACCTCGTCGCCAACAATGCGGGCCTGGTGGGCACGGCCGGCGACGACACCTTCACCCTGACCGGCAGCTCCGCAGCGGATGCCGAAGTTCAGGCCCACGATATGGTATTCAGCGGCTTGACTTCGGTCAGAGGGAATGGCTCGAACACTGGCGATCATCTGGATGCTTCAGGCTACAGCGCGGCACTCGCCCTGACGGGAACCGATCGTGAATTGACGACGGGTGATGGGTTGATCTTCCGGGAATTGAATTCCGCTATCGCTGACAGTCTGCGGGGCAGTGCCCTAGCGGATAATTTCATCGTGCAGGTCAATAATGTGATTGAGGCGCGGGGCATTGATTTTTCCGGCGTAACGACAATCAGCGCCGGCGGCACAAACAATATCGCCACCGGATTAGCGGCAGTCGACTGGCAGTTGCAAGATTCGGACAGTGCGAGCAACAGTGGAATCCGGTTCGATGGCTTCCGCAACCTCGTCGCCAACAATGCGGGCCTGGTGGGCACGGCCGGCGACGACACCTTCACCCTGACCGGCAGCTCCGCAGCGGATGCCGAAGTTCAGGCCCACGATATGGTATTCAGCGGCTTGACTTCGGTCAGAGGGAATGGCTCGAACACTGGCGATCATCTGGATGCTTCAGGCTACAGCGCGGCACTCGCCCTGACGGGAACCGATCGTGAATTGACGACGGGTGATGGGTTGATCTTCCGGGAATTGAATTCCGCTATCGCTGACAGTCTGCGGGGCAGTGCCCTAGCGGATAATTTCATCGTGCAGGCCAATAATGTGATTGAGGCGCGGGGCATTGATTTTTCCGGCGTAACGACAATCACCGCCGGCGGCACAAACAATATCGCCACCGGATTGGCGGCAGTCGACTGGCAGTTGCAAGATTCGGACAGTGCGAGCAACAGTGGAATCCGGTTCGATGGCTTCCGCAACCTCGTCGCCAACAACGCGGGCCTGGTGGGCACGGCTGGCGACGACACCTTCACCCTGACCGGCAGCTCCGCAGCGGATGCCGAGGTTCAAGTCCACGACATGGTATTCAGCGGGTTGACCTCGGTCAGAGGGAATGGCTCGGTCAATGGCGATCACCTCGATGCCTTGGGCTACAACACGGCACTCGCCCTGACGGGAACCGACCGTGAACTGACGACGGGTGGTGGGTTGACCTTCCGGGAATTGAATTCCGCGGAGTTCGAGAGCCTCGATGGGCACAGTGGTGATGACAGTTTCGAGGTAACAGGAGCCAAAACCGTTTCGGTCGCGGGGCTGACGGTCTCCGGGTTGAGTGACGTGCGAGGTAACGGCGGCGCCAATAATCTGAAAGCAGCGGACACGGTTACGCTGGATGAGGAAGGTTATGCCTCTGCCGGTAGCATCCGATTCTATGATCTCGGAGAAATCGAAACCGACACGCTGGTCGCCACCTCAAAAGATGATGCACTGGAATTCGCTACCAATGGTGTCTTGGTCAATAGAATTCTGGTCAAGGCCTCAACCATTGATGGCGCGGAAGGTGACGAAACTATTGTCGGTGTCGTTGGCCAGGATTGGACACTGGTCAGCGCCAATAGCGCGAAAAATAATGGCGTAACTTTTAAAAATGTAGAAACAGTAGTAGCAACCGGTGCCGGGCTGAATGGCACCGAGGGTGGCGACAGATTTACCCTGAACAGCGATGGCACGATTACCGCCGGTGACGTGACCGTTCGCGAGATGACATTCGTCGATGGTAAGGGGGGGAATGACGACCTGGATGCCGCAGACTTTTCTGCGGGTCTTGGGTTGAATTCCGTAGCAGGTGTATTCACCGCAGACACACTCACGCTCCGCGGCATAGAAACTGCGACCACCGGCATTTTGACCGGTACTGGCGGCGACGATCAGTTCATCCAGGACAGCTCCGGAGCAATTACCACCGCGGCTGACGGCTCGGTGGCCTTTACCGTAAACAGCGAACTCAAAAGCGGTGGCGGTAGCGACAGCTTCAACAGCACGTTTAACCAGAACTGGGTGTTGCAGGACGCTGCCCGCGGTGTCGAGCTGAACGGACTGGCATTCACCGATATCTTCTCTCTGACCGGCGGCAGTGGTGTTATCCAGGGCCACGCCAATGGTCATGACTTTACCTTGCTGGGTAACAAGGCCGTCGAGGTCGGCAATTTCCAGTTTCACGAGATTACGGCGGTTAGTGCTGGTGCCGGTGTTGATGATGTCGTGGCGATAGGTGAAGTCGCGTTGACCGGTGAGGGGAACGCCTTCACTACCAGCGGTATCAAATTCACCGGTATTAACACGTCCAGCTCCTCGTCGCTCACTGGCAGCACCAGTGCCGAGACCTTCACCTTCTCTGCTGACGGAACCAGCCTCAATGTGAGCGGCATCGATTTTCGCGATTTGGTGAGTGTCGCCGCCGGTGATGGCCGCGACACAGTGATCGCCGGTAATGATCGAGAATACACCTTGAGCGCCGAGGGTATCGTTGATCACACCGGTGTGAACTTTACCCAGGTCGAAGAGTTCCAGGCGGGAGGCGCCGGGAATATTGATGCCAGCAACTTCTCTGCCGGACTGGCACTTACCGGCAACAACGGTGAAGTGGAGGCTGGTGGAGCAACTTTCACCGGTATCTCAACCGCCATCGCTAACAGTCTGCGGGGCAGTGCCCAAGCGGATAATTTCGTCGTGCAGGCCAACAACGAGGTTGGGGCGCGGGGTATCGGGTTTACCGGCGTAACGACAATCACCGCCGGGGGCACAGGCAATATCGCCACCGGATTGGCGGCGATCGACTGGCAGTTGCAAGATTCGGACAGTGCGAGCAACAGTGGAATCCGGTTCGATGGCTTCCGCAACTTCGTCGCCAACAACGCGGGCCTGGTGGGCACGGCTGGCGACGACACCTTCACCCTGACCGGCAACTCCGCAGCGGATGCCGAGGTTCAGGTCGAGGATATGGTATTCCGTGGGTTGACCTCGGTCAGAGGGAATGGCTCGGTCAATGGCGATCACCTCGATGCCTTGGGCTACAACACGGCACTCGCCCTGACGGGAACCAATCGTGAACTGACGACGGGTGATGGGTTGATCTTCCGGGAATTGAATTCCGCGGAGTTCGAGAGCCTCGATGGGCACAGTGGTGATGACAGCTTCGAGGTAACGGGAGCCAAAACCGTTTCGGTTGCGGAGCTGACGGTTTCCGGGTTGAGCGAAGTGCGGGGTAAAGGCGGAACCAACAGTCTGATTGCCAGGGGCTCTTCCGCCAGGCTAAGTGAAGAAGGCTATGTCGAGAGCCGCTCGATTCAGTTTTACGATATCGACAAAATCACCGCCAATGCGCTTGAGGCCACTGAAGGAAAAGACGAGCTGTCGATTGACGAGCATGGCATCGTGACCATTAACGGCTATGAAATCAGTGAGACTACCCAGGTCGATGCCAAGGGCGGCGAGGATACCGTAATCGGTGCGAGTGGCATGGACTGGACCATCGTGGGTGAAAAAAGTGCGGAAGGTAAGGGTGTTACTTTCAAGCAAATTGAAATGCTTAAGGTAGCTGCTGATGCGGGGCTTGTGGGTACCGGTAACGCTGATGTGTTCACCCTGAACAGCGACGGCAGTATCAGGGTCGCGTCCATAGATGTGAGTGGTATGGAATGGCTGGATGGCGGTGGCGGAGCCGACCAGTTGCTGGCTTCGGAATTCAGTGGTGGCCTTGCTCTGCATGCTAAGCCTGAGGTGTTCACCGCAGGTGACCTGAAGATTTCCCATATCGCACAGGCATCGGCAACAAGTCTGACAGGTACCTCCGGTGACGATGTGTTTAAGCAGGGCGAAGATGGTTGGGTCACTGCAAATTCTGCAACTTCTCTGAAGTTCAGCATTTCTGGGAGGATTGACGGCGCGGCGGGCAGGGATAGATTCGAAAGTGAACTTCAGCGCGATTGGGTGCTGGCATCCGGCGCGGCAAGTGTAGGCTATGGGGTGCTCGACATTTTCGGCGTTGAGGTTTTCTTAGGCAGTGGTCAGCACATTCAGGGGCACGCCAGCGGGCATAATTTCGCGGTGCTCGGCACGAATCAGGTTGGGATAGGTGATGTCACGTTTAATGGTATTCACTCGATTGGCGCCGCAGGCGGCACCGACCATGTGAGTGCCATTGCCGAGGTTGCCCTCGCGGCAGCTGTCGGTGGGATCAATACCAGTGGTATCAACTTTAGCGGAATCGATAGTGTAACTGCCGCGGCGCTGGCGGGTTCCAGTGGCGCCGATACGTTTGTCCTATCGGGCGCGGGGGCGTTGAGAGCCAATGGAATCGCATTCAGCGGTCTGACGTCGGTCGCTGCCGGTACCGGAGATGACACAGTGCTCTCCCGTGCTGATCACGGCTATGAGCTGGATGCCGACAGCGGTGTGCAACACGACGGTATTCGCTTTGCAGGTATCGAGCTATTCCAGGGGCAGAATGCGAGCCTCGCGGTAAGTGGGCAAGATAATGCGCAAATTACCGCAAATGGCAGTGTCACCTCCGGTACCGTCAGTTTCACGGGGCTCAAAAGCCTGACTCTGGATGGCAGCACCAACTTGCAGGCCTGGAACGGCGTCACTGTGGAGGGGGCGGGTGAAGCCACCAGTGGTGGAATCTTCGTTTCCGGCGTGACCTCTGTTTCTGACACCGGCGCGCTGACCGGAACCAGTGGCGATGATGTATTTACCGTATCCGGTACTAATTCATTGTCCACAAGTGGCATGAATTTCAGTGGAGTTTCTGCGGTAGCTGCAGGTGCAGGATCGGATACCGTTGCGGGCGATGCCAGCCACGACTGGCTGCTCAGTCCGGAATCCGGGTCGCTGACCCATGCTGAGATTGCGTTCACTGGCCTTGAACAGGTCACCGGAGGCAGTGGTGTAATTCAGGGTGCAGATAGCGATTCCCTGTATGTGCTTGCAAGCGACGGAAGCGTGCAGGCGGGGGGGATCGCGTTTGCGGATATCCAGTCGGTGAGGGCGGGCGCCCGTACCGATCGTGTGGAAACGGAGAGCGGCGAGCGCTGGGAGCTGGGCTCCACAGCGGGCAGCGCCTCGGTATCCGGAATCACTTTCAGCGCCATTGAGCAGATCGGAACCGATGCGGCCTTGGTGGATGCGAGCCAGAACGACATTTCCGAGAGCTTTTTCCTGAGTGCTGATGGTGCAGAGATTTCAGTCTTCGGACTCATATTCGACCGCGTTGCGGAAGTGTACGCCGGTGGTGAAGGTGGCAATGAGGTCACCAGCAGCGCGGGCAATTGGCAGCTCGCCAGCGGCGGGCAGGTGAGTGCCAACGGCGTAGCCTTCCATGGGATTGACCGTGTAAATGCCGATAACGCAGTACTTACCGGAACCAGTGCTGCTGAGCAGTTTGCGTTGACCGGTGTGGATGGTGAGCTGAGTACCGCTGGTATTCAGTTCAGTGGTATCGGCGCCGTGGAGGGCAACGGGGGCTCCGACACGCTCCTCGGTTCCTCTGCTGATGAAGCTTTTGCCCTCAATGCGAACGGTGAGATCGCCGTTTCGGGTATTGGCTTCGAAGGCATCGCCAGCGTGGACGCCGGTGGTGGCCGAGATTCGGTCAGCGGCAGCGGGCAGAATTGGGCCTCTGTTGCCCAAGGTGGCGCACTGGTGGATGGAGCCGCGTTGGCGACGTTGGAAAGCATTACCGTACTGTTCGAAAACATTGAGCAGGTCCAGAACACTGGCGCCTATGCCGGGCCGGCGTTTGCCACCGATTATTTCCTGTCCTCTCCGACGAGCCTGAATATCGGCGGCGTGGATTTCGCCGGGCTCCAATCTATCGCCGCCGGCAGCGGTGACGACACACTCCACGGCGTGGATGCGGAGTTGAGCTGGACCCTGGACAGTAGGTCTGGAACCCTGAGCGACGGGCAGTCTTCACTGGCCTTTAGCGGTTTTGAGCAGATCGTTGCCGGCGCGGGCGCCGACACCTTCAATCTGAATGGCGGTGCACTGAGCGCGCTGGACACCGGTGCCGGCAACGACATCGTCTACATGAATGGCGCGCTGCTCAACTCCCTGCTGCTGGGCGATGGGGATGACCAGGTGCAGATCCTCGCCGGCACCCAGCCGGCAACACTCTCCGCCGGTGCGGGTAGTGATCAGCTGGTGATGCAGCTGGCCGGCCAGCAGTGGCGGATTACTGGCAGCAGCACCGCGCGTAACACGGTGGGCGAGTTCGCTTTTACCGGGTTTGAGCAGCTGCGCGATACCACAGGCGGCCTGAATCTGGTCACCAGCCAGCAATTGGACTTCACTGCGTCGCAAGACAGTGCGGGGGTCAACTTCGCGGCTGCGGGGATGGCGCTTGAATACAATGCCGATGGCGATCTGACCCTGCAGAGCAGTTCAGCGGCAACCATTGGCGGTTCGCTGCGGGCTCTCGCTGCGGACCTCACGTTGGCGGGGGATCTGGATATCGAGTCCGAGCTGCAATCGCTCTCCGTGAGATCCAGCGCGGGCGATATCAATGTGACTGTGCTTGAGAAAGACGACCTGGAGATCGGCCAGATCAATGCGGGGCGGGGCAATGTTTCACTCGCCAGTTCCTCATTCGGTTTGCTGACGGCGGCGAATTTCCGCGATACCCACATTACCGCCGGCAATATCGTGCTGGGATATGAGCCGCACGTGTGGGGCAATGTCGGTGAAGTCATCAAGCCGCTGCGGATGGATGCCACCGGAACCGTGGATCTGGTGGCACTCAATTACTTTGATCCCGCGTTCCTGGGGCAACAGCCGGAATTCACGGCAACGGGCAACAAGAATGCCTCCATCGCCAGTGCCCAGACTTCGCAGGGATTGAAGTCTGTTATCCAGAATCCGGTGGATGACATTGCCCAACTGGACCCGGGTATCTTCAGTGAAGTAACGCCCTACAGTCTCGGCATCGACGTACTGAACCTGCCGGAAGTGCGCCTGCTGGGTGGTGAGCTGGTGCCGATGGACGAGGGTGAGGATGAGCGCCGCCGCAAGCAGCCTATGGCGGTTGGCGGCAACTGATCGGCAGAGGTCACTGGGGTACCCCCAGTGGCCCGCCTGCGCTGATCCGTTACGGTACTACATACCGGTGCGGACAATGGTGTGGACAATAAAAAAAGGCCAGCTCTCTCGAGCTGGCCTTTTTTATTGCGAATATGGTGCCCAGGAGAAGACTTGAACTTCCACGACCGTAAGGCCACTAGCACCTGAAGCTAGCGCGTCTACCAATTCCGCCACCTGGGCAAAACGGCGGTGCGTTCCGCCGAGGCTGCGCACTATAGCCGTTTTCTGCGGCGTGTCAATTGTCCGTTGTGGCCTGTTTGTACCTTCTGGATACTGGTAGGTATATCTCGTAAAAGCGGAGCCGGAGAAGGGTCGGGTATGCGTGCTTTTATGTAGTTTTTTTACAAAAAATTGTCAGGGGCATCAATCTCTGACGTGAAATATGTAAAAATGCGTCGAAAGTAAATTCTGTAAAGGGGAGGTATTTCGTGGATCAAGACCAAAATGCTCCGTTAAGAGAAGATGTTCGACTGCTCGGAGAGGAGCTCGGCGCCGTGTTGCGAGCCCAGGCCGGCGGTGCGCTGTACGACACGGTGGAGACCATTCGGCAGGTTGCGGTCGAGAGCCGCAGTCATGGGGAAATGCCTGTAGGAAAACTACGGGAGCTGTTGGATCCGCTGGATGACGAAACGCTGCTGGAAGTGGCGCGCGCTTTCAGCCAGTTCCTGAACCTCGCGAATATTGCTGAGCAGCGCCACCGCGAACGCTTGCGCCGCCGCCACGAGCGCTTCCCCGGCGATCCGGATACCGACCGCGGCCTGCGCCAGGTACTGGCGGAACTGAAGAGCGCCAATGTAAGCCAGGACAAGATCCGTAAGACACTGTCCGAGCTGTCGGTGGAGCTGGTGCTCACCGCGCACCCCACCGAGGTTACCCGCCGCACCCTGATCCGCAAGTACGACCAGATCGCCAATCTGCTGACCGAACTGGACCGCCCTGACACCACGCCGGAAGAGGAGGAACTCCTGCGCCGCCTGTTGCGCGAGCAGATCCTCTCGGCCTGGAGCACCGATGAAATCCGCCGCGAGCGCCCGACCCCCGTGGATGAGGCCAAGTGGGGTTTTGCCACGATTGAACAGTCCCTGTGGCAGGCCGTGCCGCAGGGCATGCGCGATATCGAGGGCGAGTTGGCACTGGCCGGGTTCGATCCGCTGCCCGCGGATTGGGTGCCGGTGCGCTTCGCCTCCTGGATGGGCGGCGACCGCGATGGCAACCCGAATGTCACCGCGAGAGTGACCCGCCAAGTGCTGACCCTGGCGCGCTGGATGGCCGCCGACCTCTACCTGCGGGATGTGGAAAGCCTGCTGGCTGACCTGTCCATGCATCGCGCCAGCGAAGAACTGCTGGCCCGCACCGGCCCCAGTCAGGAGCCCTACCGGCTGCTGTTGCGCGAAGTGCGCGACTGTCTGCGCAATACCCGCGCCCTAATGGAGGCGCGGGTCAACGGCGGCCTCGAACCCGAGGGCGAGATATATGCCAGTGGCCGCGAACTATACAGCGAGCTGAGCCTGATCGACCGCTCTCTGCGCGAGGTGGGTCTCGGCGCCATTGCCGACGGTCAGCTGAAAGACACCCTGCGCCGCCTGAACTGCTTCGGCATCACCCTGCTGAAGCTGGATGTGCGCCAGGAGTCCACCCGCCACGCCAATGTAATCGACGCCATCACCCGCTATCTGGACCTCGGCAGCTACGCCAGCTGGGGCGAGAAGGTAAAGCAGAAGTTTCTGCTGGCGGAGCTGGAAAGCCGTCGCCCGCTGGTCAACGGCGCTTTCTATCAGAGCGAATTTTGTACCGATGAGGTGCGCGAGGTGCTCGATACCTGCAAGGTGATCGCCGAGCAGGGGCCGGAGGGGCTTGGGGCCTACGTCATTTCCATGGCGAAAACGTCTTCCGATGTGCTGGCGGTAATGTTGCTGCAGAAGATCGCCGGTGTGCGCGAGCCCATGCGCGTGGTGCCGTTGTTCGAAACGCTGGACGACCTCAACAACGCCTTCGGCACCATGAGTGCCCTGCTGGAGATTCCGTTCTATCGCGAGCGCGTGAAGTCCGGCCAGGAGGTGATGATCGGCTACTCGGATTCCGCCAAGGACGCGGGCTTCCTCGGCGCAGCCTGGGCGCAGTTCCGCGCGCAGGAGGCGCTCACCGGCATTTTCCGCGAGCACGGCATTCCCCTGACCCTGTTCCACGGCCGCGGCGGCTCCATCTCCCGCGGTGGCTCGCCCACCCGCATGGCGCTGATGTCGCAGCCACCGGGCTCCGTGGCCGGGCGTATCCGTGTAACCGAGCAGGGCGAGATGATCCGCTTCAAGTACGGCCGCCCGTCTGTGGCCGCCTACAACCTCGAGCAGTACATGGCCGCAACCCTGGAGGCGACCTTGTTGCCGCCGGCGGAACCACGCCCGGAGTGGCGCGCGGAAATGGACCGCCTGACCCAGGCGTCCGTGCGCGCCTACCGCGAGGTGGTGCGCGACGACCCGGCGCTGGTGTCTTACCTGCGCACCGTCACCCCCGAGACCGAACTCAGCCGCCTGGCCTTGGGCAGCCGCCCGGCGCGGCGCAAACCTGGCGGGGGGGTGGAAACCCTGCGCGCGATTCCCTGGGTGTTTGCCTGGACCCAGATGCGCCTGATGCTGCCAGCCTGGCTCGGCACCGGTGCGGCGCTGGAAACCGGCCTGGAAAATGCCCCGGATACCCTGCGCGCCATGAGCGAGCAGTGGCCCTTTTTCCAGACTGTGGTGGATATGCTGGAGATGGTGCTGGCCAAGTCCGACACCCGCGTGGCGCTCTGGTACGAAGAGCGGCTGACGGACGACCCGGAGCTGCAGCGGCTGGGTGTTGAGTTGCGCAGCCGCCTGGCACGCACCGTTGCCGCCCTGAGCCAGCTCACCGGGCGCAAGGATCTGCTGGACAACAATCCGGTGATGCGCTGGTCCATCCGTGTGCGCGATCCCTATACCGATCCGCTGCACCTGCTGCAGGCGGAGCTAATGGCGCGCCTGCGCACTCGCGAGGAGGACCCGGTGCTGGAGAGCGCGCTGATGGTGACGATCGCGGGGATTGCGGCGGGGATGCGCAACACGGGTTAAGCGCTCGGAATCAGGATGCGAAGACGCTGCTGCCCTCCGGCAGCAGCGCCGCTACGGGATCAGCCAAGTGCGATACGCGAGCAATAAAAAAGGCCGACTCTTTCGAGTCGGCCTTTTTTGCGGATATGGTGCCCAGGAGAAGACTTGAACTTCCACGACCGTAAGGCCACTAGCACCTGAAGCTAGCGCGTCTACCAATTCCGCCACCTGGGCAAATCAACGGTGTGCTCCGTTGAGGACGCGCACTATATTGATTTGGTCCGGGGGTGTCAACGCTTTTTGCGGCATTTGATCCGACAGCTGGCGCCGTCCCCATTCGCCCGAGAAAACCGGTCGGGAAATGGCCGCTAAATCGCTTATACTCGCGCAATGTGCAACACCAGCGGTGGCCCGACCGCTATCGGCATTCGCCACTCCAGAACCCATCCTGACAACTGGATCGGATCGTTGCACCCACTCACACGACTGCGCCGGGCGCCTACCGGGGCCGTGCAGACCGCGCGCTCGATCGCAGAACAATGGAAGCTGTTTTGAAGCAAGACAAACCTAAACCCTCCGTTATCACCGAAGATCCCCACGCGGAGCGCGAGGCGGAGAAGTACGACAAACCCATCCCCAGCCGCGAATTCCTGTTAGATCTGCTGGAACAGCAGCCCGGCCCGGTCTCCTGGGAAGCGGTGGCAGACCTGCTGAGCCTCGATGACGAAGACCGCCGCGAGGGCGTGCGCCGCCGCCTGATCGCCATGAGCCGCGACGGCCAGATCGCCAGCAACCGCGCCGGCGACTTCGGTGTACTCGACAAGATGAGTCTGGTGCGCGGCCGTGTCATCGGCCACCGCGACGGTTTCGGCTTCGTCTCTCCCGGCGACGGCAGCGACGACCTCTATCTGTCCCACCGCCAGATGCGCAAGGTGTTCGACGGCGACGAAGTGCTGGTGCGCGAGACCCCCGGGGGATTCCGCGGCAAGCGCGAGGGCGCTGTGGTGCGGGTCATCAAACACAACACTCACCAGCTTGCCGGGCGCCTGTACCGCGAAGATGGTGTGTGCTTTGTGCGCCCGGACAACCCGCGTATCAACCTCGACATCATGGTCGCGGAGGGCAAGTGCGGCGAGGCCGAGAGCGGCCAGTACGTGGTGGTGGATATCACCGTGCAACCCGGCCGCGACAATCTGCCCCAGGGTGAGGTGAGCGAAGTGCTCGGCGACCACCTGGCGCCCGGCATGGAGATCGACGTCGCCATCCGCAACTACGGCATCCCCCACACCTGGCCCGCCGCGGTGCTGGCGCAGGTGGAAGGCATTGCCGACGAGGTGCTGGAAGAGGACAGGAAGGCGCGCATCGACCTGCGCCAGCTGCCGCTCGTGACCATCGACGGCGAAGACGCGCGTGACTTCGACGACGCGGTGTTCTGCGAAGTGTTGCCGGACGGCAACTGGAAACTGCTGGTGGCCATCGCCGACGTCTCCCATTACGTAGCGGTTGGTACGCCACTGGACGTGGAGGCGCACCAGCGCGGCAACTCGGTGTACTTCCCGGATTTCGTGGTGCCAATGCTGCCGGAGAAACTCTCCAACGGCCTGTGCTCGTTGAATCCGGAGGTGGATCGCCTGTGCATGGTGTGCGAAATGCGCATCGATGATGTCGGTAATATCCTGGATTACCAGTTTTTAGAGGGCGTGATGCGCAGTCATGCGCGCTTCACCTATACCCAGGTGGGTCAACTGGTGGAGGAGAGGGGCAACCGCGACAGCGGCCTGCGCAAGCAATACGCGGCGCTCACTCCGCATATCGACAACCTGCACGACCTTTACAAGGCGCTGCGCGGTGCGCGCGACCGCCGCGGTGCCATCGACTTTGAAACCACCGAGACGCGGATCATTTTCGATGCCGCGCGCAAGATCGAGCGCATTGTGCCGGTGGTGCGCAACGACGCGCACAAGATGATTGAGGAGTGCATGCTCGCTGCCAACGTGTGTGCGGCGGAGCTGATGGAGCTGGCGGAACTGCCGGCGCTGTATCGCGTGCACGACATTCCCAAGCAGGAGCGGCTGGAGAATGTGCGCGAATATCTCGGCGAACTCGGCCTGCGTCTCGAGGGTGGCAGTGAGCCGCAGCCCAGCGACTATCAAACGCTGCTGCAGGAAGTGGAAGGGCGCCCGGATTTCCACATCATCCAGACCATGCTGCTGCGCTCGATGAACCAGGCGGTGTACCAGCCGGAAAACCGCGGTCACTTCGGCCTCGACTACCGCGCCTACGCGCACTTTACCTCGCCCATCCGCCGCTACCCGGATCTGCTGCTGCACCGCGGGCTGCGCTGGCTGGTCCGCAACGGCAGCGCCAATCCCGCCGCGGTGGCGAAAAAAGTCCGCCCGGCACCCGGTGCCCACGCCCTCACGCGCGAGGCAATCCTGCCCTATAGCCCCCCCGCCATGGTGGAGCTCGGCGAACACTGTTCCATGACCGAGCGCCGCGCCGACGACGCCACCCGCGACGTGGTGAGCTGGCTCAAATGCGAATACCTGCAGGACCATGTGGGTGAGGTGTTTCGCGGTGTGATCAGCGCGGTGACCGGCTTCGGCCTGTTCGTGGAAATTGACGACCTGTATGTGGAGGGGCTGATTCACGTCACCGCACTGCCCAAGGACTACTACCAGTTCGAGCAGGCGCAGCAGCGCCTTGTGGGCGAACGCAGCGGAATGCGTTTCCACCTCGGCGACGGCGTCACCGTGCAGGTGGCGCGGGTGGATCTGGAGGAGCGCAAGGTGGACTTCACCTTTGTGGAGCTGCATCCGCGCCCGACGTACCGCAACCCGAAATACCGCAAGCCCAAGACAGCAAAGAAAGGCGCAGACGTGTCCGCAGAAGTACCAGCAACATCCGTTGAAAATGAAACGCCGCGCCGAGCGCCAAAGGCCAGAAAATCCAGCGCGGCACCTGGCGCCGAGCCCACTAGCGTGAGCGGTCGAGCCATGGAAATGGCGGTGGAGTTCCAGCAGGAGCGCAAGCGCAAGGGCAAGTCCGATTTCAGTTCCGGCTCAGATAAGGCCAGCCCCTGGGGCGCTGGCCTGAAAAAGAAAACCGCTGCCGTCGCTGATGATGCACCGCGCCCGGCGCGCAAGCGCAAAGTGGACAGCGACGAAGCGGAAGTGATCGAGCCTGCGCCCAAAAAGTCTGTGTGGAAGACCTCCGCAGAGGAACAATCCGCTGAGAAACCATCGGTCTGGGGCACATCGTCTGAAGCCGAGTCTGCGGCAGCTGGTGGCGAAAGCGCTGCCGAGCCGCCGAGAAAAAAACGCGGCCCGAGCAAAACCCCGACCCGCAAGGGCGGCAAGCGCCCCGCGGTAGCGGCGCGCAAGGCCGCACACAAGGCTGCGAAATCCGCGGTGGCAAAAAAAGCTGCGCAGAAAAAATCCGCAAAAAAGAAATCCGGCAAGAAGAAATAATCAGTGGCACAGCAATTAGTCTACGGCTTGCACGCAGTGCAGGCCCTGTTGAAAAGTGCTCCGCAACAGGTGCAGGAACTGCTGCTGTTGCGCGGGCGCAAGGACCAGAAGCTGCAGAAAATCATCCGCCAGGCGGAGCAGAACGACATCGTCATCCGCTATGTGGATCGCCGCGCGCTGGATGAAAAGGTCGGCGACGACGGCAACCACCAGGGTGCGGTGGCGGTCTGCGCCGGCGAAACCAAGGTCTACGACGAACAGTATCTGAAAGCGCTGCTGCAACAGCTGGAAGACCAGGGCGAAACCCCTTTCCTGTTGATCCTCGACGGCGTCACCGACCCGCACAACCTCGGCGCCTGCCTGCGTTCGGCGGAAGCCGCTGGCGTGCACGCGGTCATCGCCCCCAAAGACAATGCCGCCGGGCTTACCCCCGTGGCGAGAAAAGTCGCCTGCGGCGCGGCGGAAGTGCTGCCATTCGTCCCCGTCACCAATCTCGCGCGCACCATGCAAATGCTGCAGCAGGCCGGTATCTGGATTTTCGGGACCGCCGGCGAGGCGGAACAGGACGTTTACCAGTCCAAACTCACCGGCCCTATCGCCATCGTCATGGGCGCCGAGGGCCCGGGCATGCGCCGCCTCACCCGCGAAAACTGCGACCACCTGATCAAGATCCCCATGGCGGGTGAGGTCAGCAGCCTGAACGTGTCGGTGGCAACCGGCGTGTGTCTGTTTGAGGCGGTGCGCCAGCGCGCAGGCTGATCCATCGGCATGAGCTGCCGGCATTCCCTGCAGGGTGAATGCCGGCACGCTTCTTTTCCCTACTCCTTACTTTTTTCACCTTCCTTCCTCTCCACCTTTTTCTTCGCGCCAACAGAAAAAACTACTGGCACTGGAATGTCTCTTCGCTCGCGAATTTGAGACCTGTGACAGGTCCTGCTCCTCTCCCCACTGCGCCTGCCTGCTTAAATTTTTAAAACATTTTTGTTTGCGCTCGGGAACTCTTTTCGCATCCACAGCGTGTTGAAACTTAGGACGCACAATGGATGTTGTGGCGGGCTTCAGGGCAAGGGAGTGTGGAGTGAAGATCTGGTGTTTTGATCGACGTCGTGCGCGGGAAGATCGTTTTGTCGCGCTGGTATTTCCCCATCTGCGCCCGCTATACCGCCTGGCCTACCGGCTCACCGGCAGTGCGGATGAAGCGGAAGACCTGATCCAGGACACGCTCGCCGCGCTGTTGCCGCAGGTAGCGGAGCTGGATGCGGTGGCGCGGTTGCGGCCTTGGCTGGCCAAGGTGCTGTATCGCCGGTTTGTGGACGGTTACCGACGGCAGCAGCGCTGCCCGGTAAACGGTGCCGTCAGTCTCGACGACGGCCAAGACGCCTACTTGTCCGATGCCGGCGCCGACCTAATGCCCGATCTCGACAATACCGCACGGCTGGATCTCCAGCGCGCGCTGCTGACGCTGCCCGAATCCTGGCGCAATACCGTGCTGCTGCACGATGTCGAGGGCTACACCGCGGCGGAAGTGGCTGACATCCTCGGGACGGAAACAGGCACGGTGAAATCGCGCCTGCACCGGGCGAGAAAAAAATTGCAGCAATTGCTCGGTGCAGAGGCGGAAATACTGGCGCAGGCCAGTTGATGGCGGACTGAGGAGGTAGAGGAAATGAGCGCTGAGGAAAACACCCTGTGCAGACAGGTGCGATATGCGGTGGATCGGACGGATCGCATGTCGCTGCAATCCGTCACCCGTCAGGGCATGCTCGCGAAACATATTGCCGGGTGCAGCGACTGTCGCGCGCACATCCAGCAGCAACAGCTCCTGCGCGCACTTGCGGCCATGCCGGTACCGAATCCCGGCGACGACTTCGAGGCGCGGATGCTCACGCAAATTCTGCCGCGCACCGCGGCATCGCCGGAACGGCCGCGGGCGCGTTCACCGCTGGTGCTGACACTGGGAATGGCGGCCAGTCTGGTACTGGGCATGGTGCTGGCGCCGGCGCTGCCGTCGCTCGAGGGCAATCGTGCACATACCTATGCAGCGGCGCAGGCGTCGCTGCGGCCGGTTCATCTGCGTCTTGATAGCCCGAGCGAACTGATCGGCGCGACGATCCGCGTGCAATTACCTGCGCAAACGCGTCTGCAGGGCTTTGGCAATCTCCAGACCCTGCAATGGCGGGCGGATATCCCTGCCGGTGGCAATCGCATCACTCTGCCGCTGGAGGTCGAGGGTGCGCTGTCCGATAGCGAACTGATCGTGGAGGTGGAATACCACGGCGCAAAAAAAATTCTGCGCTATGCCATTCCGCCGGCTGAAAAATCCTTCACCAAAATCTGACACGAGTAACCGACAACCGAGGTAAATACCATGTACGGAAGCAACCTGAGCAAACGCGACACACTGATGATTGGCGCACTGTTGGCATCGCTGTTACTTGTCGCGGAACCCGCTGCCGCTCAGCAGGACATTGCCAGCGCACCGGACGCGACAGGCGCTGGCGCGGAGACGATAGACGCAGGCGCGGACCTCGATATCACCCTGCAGGTGGTCGACGATGCTGCCAGCGCGGAAGACTTTCTGAACACCATCGAATTGCCCGAAGAGGTGCGCGAAATCGCCGAGCAGCGGCTGGCTGCGGCGCTCGCTGCAATCAAAGCCGCGCGCGAAATGCAGTCGGGCAAAGCGGGCAGCGACTCCGCCGAGCATCAGGCGCTGCTGGCGGATATGGCCGAGCGCCGCGCGGAACTGGTGGCGGGGGCGCAGGCCTCTGCGCTGGCCGCCAATGAGCAGGCGCAGCAGGCCGTGGAGTCGGCGCGCGAAGCGGTGGAAGAAGCACTGAAGAATGGGCTCACCAGCGCGGAAATGCAGGGCATGATCGAGCAAATGATTCAGGACATCTTTGGCGCGCTGCCCGAAGAGGCCCGCGGCGGCATGGGCGATATGAACGATGTGAATGGATTGCTCGAATCCCTGCGCGGCGATAGCACCGCTGGTGCGGACGCGGGCTCTGGCGGCTAAGCGAAAGCCTACAGGCAGGTAATCGCCGGAGGTGCCGGGTGCACCTCCGGCGCGGTTGTTCATCATGGATCTGATCGAGGCAGGGAATGCACAAGTTCATCCGGTTTCTGTTTGTGGCCGCCGCGCTGGCGACCACGTCACTCTGCGCCTGGGCGCAGCCCGCCACGGACACCGGCCGTGCGGTGGCCGCGTTTCGCCAGGGGGATTACCCGCAGGCGCTGCTGTTGTTCCGCGAGGCAGAGGCCGCTGGCAATCGCAGCGCGAAGCTCAGGTTCAATCTCGGCGTCACCCTGTTCCGCCTCGGGCGTTACCGTGAGGCGTCGGGGTATTTCCAGCCGCTGCTGCTGGAGCCGCAGTGGCGGGATCTGGCGGAATACAACCTCGGGCTGGTAGCGCGCCGGCAGGGCGACCAGACGCTGGCATCCCGGCATTTCCGGCGGGTGAGTGAACACGCTTCGTCGCCAAAACTGCAGCGGCTCGCCGCACTGCAGTTCGGCCGCCTGGCGGCGCGCGGCGAATCGGCGGCGCCGCGCCCGTGGCTGGCAATGGCGAGCGTCAACGCCGGCTTCGATGACAATCCCTACGCGGTGAAAAACGAGTTGCTGGCGGAGGATGCGGTGGGCGAAGACCCGTTTTTCGAGCTGTTCGCCTGGGGGCAGTACCGGCTCGCCGGCAGTGAGACGGATGGCTGGCGTGTGCACGGTTATGGATTCACCCGCCGCTACAGCGAACTTGACAGCCTGAACCTCGGCAGCCTCAGCGCAAACCTGTCGCGGGACAGCCAATGGGCCGGCTGGCTGCTGGAAACCGGGGCCGGTGCTGAACTGGTCACGCTGGGCGGGGAGCAGGTCAGCCGTCAACTGCAGCTGATCGCGCGCGCCAGGCGTGAGTTCGGCGGTATCGGCGTGCAGCTATCCTATGTTCCCGCCTATTACGCCGGTGGCGAGAATTACCGCTATCTGGACGGCTGGCGGCAGCGCTTCTCCGCGCGTGCCGAGCGCCAGGCGTTCGGCGGCGCGGAAATGGGCATCTATTATCTGTTCGACACCAACGACCGCGCGGACCTGCAACAGGCGGCGGACGATTACTACAGCTACTCGCCCTTGCGCCACGCCTTTGGCACCGACATCCGCTGGCGTTTCCTGAGCCGCTGGGAGGTGCGCGCCGGGGTTGAATACCGCCGCAGCGTGTACGACGGCAACAACCGCATTGCCGATGACCGTGGTGAATGGTTTGAGTACCAGCGGGAGTCCGACCGCTTCAGGACCTGGATTTCCACCCGCTACCGGCTGACCCCGTCGTTCAGCCTGGATGGCAAGCTGCAGAGCATCGACAACCGGGAAAACCAGGATATCTACGACTTCGACAAGACGGAGCTGAGCTTTGGTGCCAGTTACGTGTTCTGACAAGCGGCGAAGTTGAGGCCGGATATAAAGAAGAAAAGAGGAGGGGGCGGAGCCGCCCCTCAGCCGAGAAGATCCCGTTTGTTGTTCTTGGGTCCCTACAATTTATTGTTATTGTTTCTGGGTTATTTTCGCGACACCTCTGTATAACGCCGGGCGCGGGGAATCCCTCAATGGAAAATTGCAGAAATTGGTGACTCGCTCTTCAAGGTCGGTCTCCCAGTATTGCGCATTCAGCCAGGGGGCTTGCCATAGAGCTGATGGGCCGGGCGGTACATCACCCAGGACGTGAGAATGTATTTGTCCTCGGAGACCGGCACGTTGCCGCGATGGGTGTGGGTAAAACTGCAGGGCGACAGCAGCAGCCTTCCGGCGCGGGGTTTGATCCTGGCGTTCTGGTAGAAAAATTCGGTTTCTCCTCCCTCCTCGACATCGTTCAGGAACAGCAGCCAGAACAACACCCTGTGCAGCGATTTCTGCTCCGGGTCTGTCGGATGGGGAAAGTGCTCGGAATGCCAGTGGTGATATCCGCCGCTGTTTTTGCGGTAGTGCTGCATATTGATGCCGTCGAAGCGGTAGAAACTCGCCACCAGCTGTTTCAGCAGAGGCTCGTCGAGGCCCTCGATATCTACGGCGGTCAGAGTGCGTACATCGCTTCCGGATTCGTCGCGAATGCTTGGTGATACGGCGCCGGTCAGCATGTGTGGGTAGCGGCGGCAGTAGCCGGTGAGGGCCTCGTATACCACGCTGTTGACGTCGTGGCAGACCTGGCGCCACGTCTCGTAGTTGGACAGGTAGAGGTCGGAGCTCTCTTTCTTGGCGACATCCACCCCGGAACCGGTGCGACCGGCAGACCTGTCCGGGGACTGCTGGAAGCGCTGGATAATCTGCGCGCAGTAATCCGCCGATACGGCGTTGTCGAATTGGACAATCATCGGGTCCATGGCTCTCTCCCGTTACCTCAGGGTCGCTGAGTACGTTTCACTGCTGATCGGGTAAGACGCATGGGCGTGCCAGTGCCTCAAGTGCCAGTGCCTCACGTGAAAGTGCCTCAAAGGGACCTGGAGTCTCCAGCGGCGTCCATCCAGGAGTGCACTATATCCAATACCGGCTCCGGGTTCCTGATCCAGCTCAGGTGCGGGTTGCCACTGGGGTGGGTTGCGGGAATCTGGCGCACGGCGCCGCCCACCAGGTCCGCAAGGCGTTGGGTGGCATTCATCGGCGCGAAGGGATCGCGCTCAATGCAAAGATGCAGCGGCCGGCGGCACAGGGTTGCCGGGGCGGGAAGCCGGGCCTCGGGTGCGAAGCGACCGCGAAGGATGCCGTTACCCCAGTCGCGCATCAGGGTCGATGCCTCGCGCCCGCCAAACCGCATGTGCCTGCCGGGAAAATAACCGAGTACGCGGGTGCTGGCGTGAGCGATGACCGCAGCACCCAGCACCGAGACGCGCTTCAGGCCGCGCCAGCTGCGGCTGTCCAGATGCCCGGCGGCCACGCTGACCACCTGGGCGCTGCCGGTAAGCCCGGCGCGCGCGGCGAGGGTCACTGTCTGGCCGCCGATGCTGTGACCGAGGATCAGTTCCGGGTCCTGTCCGAATTCTTCCCGCACCGCCGCCAGCGCCTGCGGAATCCACGTGAACACCAGATCGTTGTAGCCGTAGTCAGCGCTGCGGCTCGGCTGCGGCTGGCTTGCGCCAGTGCCGGGCAATTCGCAGATGGCGGTGTGGTAGCCGCGCCCATTCAGGCAGTCCAGCAGCCGTGCGTATTTGACGGCGGGCACACCCAGCGCCGGCAGTACCAGCGCGAGCGGGCGGTCGCCTTCCAGACGCCGCATGGTCAGCGGTATACGGAACTCGCCGAGTTGGAAGTGGCGCACCTGGGTGCCGTTTGTCTCTGCGGTCATGAACTGCGTTACCGGATAGATCTGCGAGAAGTTGTGGAGAGACTATACGCCGCAGGCCCAGCAGCCCATGACCAGATCGCTCCCGGCGTCGGGCCGTTTCGACAGGACCCCCCGGCGCCGCAAAGCGCGGGTTGCCGGTCTGGATCGCTCAACTTGCAACCAGTTGGGGAGGCGCATAGAATACGCCGCCCGCAACAGGCCCATTGTGGCCCGATTGCGTACTCCTTGCCTCACCGGGCAGCCGCTACAACAAGGTCGCGGCAAGCCAGGAGGCTGTTTTAACCCGTAAGGAGCAAAAATGCGTCATTACGAAATTGTATTCCTGGTTCACCCGGACCAGAGCGAGCAGGTTGCCGGTATGGTTGAGCGTTACACCTCTACCATCAAGGAAAGCGGTGGCAACGTTCACCGTCTGGAAGACTGGGGCCGTCGCCGTCTGGCTTACCCGATCAACAAAATCCACAAGGCCCACTACATTCTGATGAATGTGGAGTGTACTGAAGAAGCGCTGGCGGAACTGACCACCAACTTCAAGTACAACGATGCGGTGCTGCGTAACCTGGTGATCCGTGAAGACGAAGCCATCACCGAAGAAAGCCCGATCCTGAAGGCAGAGAAAGAGTCTCGCGAGCGCAAGGCTGCTCGTGCCGAGCGTTCCGAGCGCCGTGAGCGCGCCGAGCGCGACGAAGACGATTCCTCCGACGGCGCTGATGATGATGCGTCCTCCGATGAATCCGAAGACGAAGAGTAAGGGGATAATCTGATGGCACGTTTTTTCCGTCGTCGTAAGTTCTGCCGTTTCACCGCTGAAGGCGTAAAGCGTATCGACTACAAAGATCTCGATACCCTGAAAGCCTACATCTCTGAGACCGGCAAAATCGTACCGAGCCGTATCACTGGCACCAAAGCCAAGTATCAGCGTCAGCTGGCCGCCGCGGTCAAGCGCGCGCGTTACATTGCGCTGCTGCCGTACACGGACAGCCACGAAGCCTGAGCCTAGGCTCCAGA
This sequence comes from Microbulbifer harenosus, assembly GCF_005771435.1. Classification (GTDB taxonomy): domain Bacteria; phylum Pseudomonadota; class Gammaproteobacteria; order Pseudomonadales; family Cellvibrionaceae; genus Microbulbifer; species Microbulbifer harenosus. Next base: position 223,141 of record NZ_VANI01000007.1, on the reverse strand, counting down.
TGCTTCGTAAGCACTGTATTAACAGAGAAGCTATCTAGTGCGCGCCATCGCTGAATTTGCCATGCGATCGCGCGTGCGGGCGGTGATCCTCACCATGGTGGGAATCCCGCTGATCAGTCCCGCGGTGCTTGCACTGGTGGGATTGCGCCGAGGCAGTGGTGACGGCCTGTTTGTTCTGGCCTGGGCGCTGCTGCCGCTGGTTGCCGCCGCCGCTGCCGGCTACATGACACCGCTGATGGCGGGAATGGCCATCACCCACTTTGTGGGGGTGCTGGCCGGGGCGCTGGTACTGCGCGCCACCCGCTCCTGGAGCTGGGCGCTGGTGGCACTCACCGCCGCCTCGGCGCTCGGCATACTGGTGACCTCGCAGGTGGCCGGCGGTGTGGTGGAGAGCCTGTCACAGGCGATCACCGAGGCCGCGGGCGGGGCGCAGAGCCCCGAGGCACAGCAGCTCAGCCAGGCATTCGCCAGCGAGAGCCAGGCCACCGGATACCTGAGCTGGGTATCGGTGATCAGCGCCGCGCTGGCGCTGATTCTGGGGCGCTGGTGGCAGGCCACGCTGTACAACCCCGGCGGGTTGCGCGAGGAGTTGCATGCACTGCGCATGCCGATCCCCGTCGCTGGCGCTGGCATGTTGTTGTGGATCTACTGCCTCGTGAATGAACACCTGGTGTTCTGGGGTGCGGTTGCGGCCTTCCCCATGATGGTGGCGGGCATCTGCCTGATTCACTGGCTGGTGGCCCGCAAGGGCTGGGGGCGCGGACCGCTGATTGCCATGTACATCACCCTGGTGATCGCGGCGCTGCCGCTGGCCGGGTTCCTGTGCGGACTGGCACTGATCGATAGCTGGATTGATATTCGCGCACGCTCTGGCAACAACCGCTGAGCGGCGCACAAGAACTGAAACTGAGGGTTCCGAGATGGAAGTTATTCTGCTCGACAAAGTAGGCAAACTGGGCAAAGTGGGCGACCGCGTTGAAGTCAAAGCCGGTTTTGGCCGCAACTACCTGCTGCCTACCGGTAAAGCGGTATTGGCCAACGCAGCGAATATCGCTGAGTTCGAAGCCAAGCGCGCTGAGCTGGAAGCGGCTGCCGCAGCCAAACTTGGCTCCGCGGAAGAGCGCGCAGCCAAGCTGGCTGAACTGACTGTTACCATCGCCGCCAACGCTGGCGACGAAGGCAAACTGTTCGGCTCTATCGGCACGCGCGACATCGCTGAAGCGATCACCGCTGCCGGTGTTGAAGTCAACAAGGCCGAAGTGAAGCTGCCGGAAGGTGCATTGCGCGAAGTGGGCGAGTTCGACGTGGACGTGCAGCTGCACTCCGACGTGATCACCACCGTCAAGGTTGTTGTAGTCGCCGAATAAGCGATTGCCGCGATCCCGCGCACTTTGCCGCAAACGGAATTGCCCGTTTGCGGTTGAGCCGCGCTACAATCGGGCGCTGGATTCCCCCTGCCGGTTCTGACTGGTGGCGGCGAATGCGGCGCCCGATTTGTTTTTGTGCCCGATAAAAATTGCCCACGCAAAAGATGAACGAATACGCCCAGCCCGCAGAGGCAACCCAGGACTCCCAGGCCAGTTCCCCCCTGCCGCACTCGGTGGAGGCGGAGCAGTCTGTGCTCGGCGGCCTGATGCTGGATGCCAGCCGTCTGGACGCGGTGGCAGAACAGCTCAGCGAATCGGATTTCTTTGTCGCCAGTCATCGCACCATATTCACAGTGATGCTGGAACTCTCCGGCGGTGAGCAGCCGCTGGATATCGTCACTTTGGCCGAGGGCCTCGCCAGCCGCGACCTGCTGGCAAATGTGGGCGGCCCCGCCTATCTCGCGGAACTCGCGGAAAACACCCCATCTACCGCCAACATCGTTGCCTACGCCAAGATCGTGCGCGAGCGCTCGATGCTGCGCCAGCTGATCGCCGCCGCCGGCGAGATCAGTCGCACCAGTTTCAATCCCGGTGGCCTGAGCTCTATCGATCTGCTGCAGATGGCGGAGCGCCGGGTGACGGAGATCGCGGAGGGCCGCGCCAAAGAGGGCGGTTTTGTCGGGGTCGATGCGCTGCTGAAAAAGACCGTCGAGCGCATCGACGAGCTGTTCAAGTCCGAAGGGGATATCACCGGCCTCAGCACCGGACTCACGGAGCTGGATCAGCGCACCTCCGGCTGGCAGCCGGGAGAGCTGATCATCCTCGCTGCGCGTCCGTCCATGGGCAAGACCGCATTGGCGCTGAACTTCGTTGAGGCGGCGATGCTGAGTCAGGAGAAGCCGACGCTGGTGTTCAGTATGGAGATGCCGTCGGACAGTCTGGTGATGCGGATGCTGTCGTCCATCGGCAAGATCGACCAGGGCCGTATCCGCAACGGCAAGTTGCAGGAGGAGGACTGGCCGAAGCTGTCGAGTGCGGTGCAGAAGATGAAGGGCAAGGGTCTGTATATCGATGACACGCCGGGTCTGTCCCCCAGTGAGGTGCGGGCGCGGGTGAAGCGCACGGTGCGCGATCATACGAACAAATTGATGCAGGCGGATCCGCGGCTGCCGCGTGAGGATGCGGAGCGCCGGGCGATGCCGGCGATGATCATGGTGGATTACCTGCAGTTGATGCAGGTGAAGGGCAGTACTGAGGGGCGTACTCAGGAGATTTCGGAGATTTCGCGCTCGTTGAAGGGGTTGGCGAAGGAGTACGAGTGCCCGGTGATTGCGTTGTCGCAGTTGAACCGGGGGGTGGAACAGCGGCCGAATAAGCGGCCGATGAACTCGGATCTGCGGGAGTCGGGGGCGATTGAGCAGGATGCGGATGTGATCCTGTTTATCTACCGGGATGAGTATTACAACGAGGACAGCCCGGATAAGGGTATCGCCGAGCTGATTATCGGCAAGCAGCGGAATGGTGAGATTGGGACTTGCCGCGCGGCGTTCGTGGGCAAGTACACGCGGTTTGATGACTTGGCGCCGGAGTACTATCAGGGCGAGTAATTTTAGAGTTCAGTGGTTGCTGGTCCTTGAGAGCTCGTGGCGGCACTGCACCGGGTGGGGATTTTCAGGACCGCTGTGAATACATCCCTGTACGCTTCGTCGGCAACGTCCCTGTTGCCGACGATCCTGAAAATCCCCACCCGGCACATTGCCTTCAATTCGGGCCTCCGTGCTCCGTAAGCGACTTAGTTGGCCGCTTACTCAGGGAAAAATCTCAATCGGCGTGCCGGTATCCACCATCGCCCAGATCTCGTCCATTTCCGGATTGGTTACGGCAATACAGCCGTCGGTCCAGTTCATCTTGGTGAGGTATTTCTCGATATTTTTCCAGGTCGGCTTTTGCCCGTGAATCATGATGGAGCCGCCGGGGCTTCTGCCCATTTTGGCCGCGCGCGCGCGGTCGGCCGCATTCGGGTAGGAAACCTGGATGGCGCGGTAGAAGGTGCTGTTTTTCTTTTTCCAGTTGAGGGTGTAACGCCCCTCGGGGGTGCGCGAGTCGCCCTCGTACTGTTTGTGGCCAATGGGGTTTTTGCCAAACACCACTTTGTAACTTTTCACGACTTTACCGTTGCGCTTCAGTTGCATGAGGTGCTTGGACTTGTAGACCACAACTTCGTCTACAGGCTTTAACTTGGCAAACGCGAGGGTCGGTAACAGCAGCAGGGCAATCAGGCTAAGTTTCAGGTATCGCATGGCTCTCTTCGGTAGTTATGGCATTTGTTGTTACATTCCGGGGCGTAAAAATCAGCATCCTTGCTCTCGCACTTCCACATCCCTGGCTAAGCGGGGAGTTCCGGGCGAGTTGATTCGCCAGAGGAAAAGCAATGTGGTTGCGCGGTGCGACTTGGTGGCGCAAAAGCGTCTTGACAGCGCTGTCCCTGACTGCCAACCCAGGCCAGGGCCGGGGGTTTTATTAGGCAATTATCCTAACCCGGACCGATTTAAGGCGGGGTGGGTTGTATGAATATTGCTCCGAGTGGTCAATTTATCAGCAAGTAGTTGACGTTTAAAGGGGCGTCAAACAAAAAGATCAGAATCTGAAAGACCGAAGTGAATGAGGAAGATTCCGTGACCAGTACTTTTTTTGTGACCGGCACCAATACCGAGGTGGGCAAGACCTATGCGACGGCGGCGCTGCTTGTGGCAGCGGCGGAGCGAGGACTCACTACGGCGGCGATCAAGCCGGTGGCCTCCGGGTGTGAACAGACGCCGGAAGGGTTGCGCAACAGGGATGCGCTGACCCTGATGGAGGCGATGACCCAGGATCTCGAGTATCAGCAGGTCAATCCGGTGGCTCTGGAGCCGGCGATTGCACCGCATATCGCGGCGATGGAGGCGGGTAAGCGCCTGGATGCTTCACGCCTTGTGGGCATCTGCCGTGGGGTGATCAGTGGCAAACCGGATCTGGTGCTGATCGAGGGGGCGGGGGGCTGGCGGGTGCCGCTGACGCCGGGAACCTTTCTTTCCGACCTGCCCAGGGAGATGGAGCTGCCGGTGATTCTGGTGGTGGGCATGGAACTCGGCTGCATCAACCACGCGCTGCTCACCGCGGAGGCCGTTCGCCGCGACGGCCTGCGGCTGGCGGGCTGGATTGCGAACTTTGTGCGCGGGCCGCAAGCGAACATGCCCCGTGCGGACGCGAATCTGATGACGCTGAAAGCGCTGCTGCCCGCCCCCTGCCTCGGCGTGTTGCCGCACGATGCATCCGGCGACTACCGCCAGGGCGCCGCCCACCTCGATCTCGCCCCGCTGCTATCTTCTCCCAACTGATTGCCATTCTGTGACTGATCGTTGAGCCGGATACCCGTATCCGGTTTGACTTGGCTTGACTTGAGGGATGCTTGGGCCTAGATTTCAAACAATTGTTTGAAACAAACGACTGATTCATTCTGCTCCTCCCAGTTCCAGAGACCCAATTAACCGAAGAGGCGAGACCATGGCCGAGTACAAGGCACCACTGCGCGAGATGAATTTCCTGCTGCACGAAGTATTCGAGGCGGACAAGCTGTGGGCGCGGCTGCCGGCGCTGGCGGAAACCGCCGACCGCGACACCGCCGATGCGATCCTGGAAGAGATGGCCAAATTGGCCGCCAACACCCTGGACCCCATCAACCGCTCCGGTGACGAAGAGGGCTGCCAGTGGAACGACGGTGTGGTAACCACACCCAAGGGCTTCCCGGAAGCCTACGCCACCTACTGCGAGGGCGGCTGGGGCGCGCTGGTGGGCAACCCGGAATTCGGTGGCATGGGCATGCCGAAAACCCTCGGCGCCCAGGTGGAAGAGATGATTTGCGCCGCGAATATTTCCTTCGCGCTCTACCCGGTGCTGACCAACGGCGCCTGCCTGGCGATCGACGCCCACGGCAGCGAGGAGCTGAAGCAGAAATACCTGCCGAACATGTACGCCGGCACCTGGGCCGGTGCCATGGACCTGACCGAGCCCCACGCCGGCACCGACCTCGGCATCATCCGCACCAAGGCGGAGCCTTTGGACGACGGCAGCTACAGCATCACCGGTTCCAAGATCTTCATTACCGGCGGTGACCACGACCTGTCCGAGAACATTATCCACCTGGTACTGGCCAAGCTGCCGGACGCGCCGAAAGGCCCGAAGGGCATCTCCCTGTTCCTGGTGCCGAAAATCCTGGTGAACGAAGACGGCAGCCTGGGCGAGCGCAATGCGGTCAACTGCGGCTCCATCGAGCACAAAATGGGTATCAAGGCTTCCGCCACCTGCGCAATGAACTTCGACGGCGCCAAGGGCTGGCTGGTGGGCGAGCTGAACAAGGGCCTCGCCGCCATGTTTACCATGATGAATTACGAGCGTCTTGGGGTGGGTATCCAGGGCCTCGGTGCATCCGAGCGCTCCTATCAAAGCGCCCTCGAATACGCCCGCGACCGTGTACAGAGCCGTGCACCGACCGGCGCCAAACAGCCGGAGAAGGCGGCGGACCCGATCCTCGTGCACCCCGACGTGCGCCGCATGCTGCTGACCCAGAAAGCCTACATCGGCGGCGGCCGTGCACTTTCAACCTACGTGGCCAAGTGGCTGGATATTTCCAAGTACGGCGAGGGTGAAGAGAAGCAGCACGCGGAAGCGATGGTGGCGCTGCTCACCCCGGTGGCGAAGGCCTTCTTTACCGACAAGGGTCTCGAGTGCACCGTGCTCGGCCAGCAGGTGTTCGGCGGTCACGGTTATATCCGCGAGTGGGGCCAGGAGCAGCTGGTGCGCGATGTGCGCATCACCCAGATCTACGAGGGCACCAACGGCATCCAGGCCTTGGACCTGATCGGCCGCAAGACCGTCGCCAACGGCGGCGCTTTCTTCGACCTGTTCGCCGCCGACGTGCAGGCGTTCATCGACGCCAACAGTGACAAAGAGGCGCTGGCGGAATTCATCCAGCCGCTGGCTGCAGAGCTGCAGCGCCTGAAAGAGGTGACTGCCGCAGTGATCGAAGCGAGCAAAACCGACCCCAACGCACCGGGCGCGGCGTCGGTGGAATACCTGCACCTGTTCGGTTTCGTCGCCTACGCCTATATGTGGGCGCTGGTAGCAAGTGTGGCGGCCGGGAAGGACGAGGACTTCTACCGCGGCCAGGTGAAGACCGCGCGTTTCTATTTCGCCCGCCTGCTGCCGCAGACCCAGGCTCTGGCCGCCAGTGTATTGGCCGGCAGTGCCACCCTGATGGATATCGAAGACGAGCTGTTCTGATTCCCGGCCACGCGATTTGCCGTTATTAAGTAGAAAGCCCCGCCCGACGGGGCTTTTCTGTTTGAACAGGTGTCTGTTGAACGGATTCCAGCGGGTGCCCACCGCAAGGTACTGGTCTCCCGCGGCGCGCGCCCCTACACTCGGGCAATCACAGCAGACACTATTCCGGGGACGCAATGACAGAGAAAGAACCCGAAATCGCGCCGAAAAAATTGTCCGCAGAAGACCAGGCACGGGTCGACCGCTATCTGCACAGCGGCTATAACGACGTGGAGCGCAAACCCTTCCGCCCCATTCTGCTGCTGGTCATCATTGTCGGTGTGCTTACCCTGCTGTCGCTGCTCAGCCTGTTGATCGCACAGACCAAAGGTGTGGTTTGAGCGCGTAATAGCGCGCTGTTCAAGAGGAAAGGTCAGCCAGCGCCGCCAAGCTTCGACAAGAGCTTCCACTCCTTCTCAGTCACCGGCTGTATCGACAGCCGCCCCTGTTTCACCAGCACCATTTCGGCAAGCTGTGGATTCTGTTTAATCTCCGCCAGCGGCACAGGCCGTGGGAACTCGCTCTGCCACTGGATATCCACGCAGAACCAGCGGGGATTATCGCTGCTCGCCTTGGGGTCGAAGTATTTGCTCTCGGGGTTGAACTGCGCCGGGTCCGGATAGGCAGTGCGCGCAATGCGCGCGGTGCCCACCACCGCGGGTACCTTACAGGCGCTGTGGTAGAACAGCACTCCATCACCCTCGCGCACCTCGTCTCTCAGAAAGTTGCGCGCCTGGTAGTTGCGGATGCCGTCCCAGCGCCCGGTCTGACCGGGCTCTCGCTTCAGGTCAGAAAGGCTGTACTCGTCCGGTTCCGATTTGAATAGCCAGTAATTCATTGTGCGTGCCTCGCTTGCGGTCGCGTTCTGCGGCAGTCCGTCCGATTGCTGCGTTTGGTGGTATTTCGTCCACGCCCCGGGTCATTTAGGCTATTTTCCCAGATTGGCGCACTCTCTGCGCCTGTTTGGAGGTTTATGGGCATGGTTTATGGGTGTTAGCGTATTCAATTGGCTGTCGGCAAAGCTGGCTTCTGCGCGCTATCAGTACTGGGCGCTGCAGTGTACTGGCTGGGGTGGCTATACGCTGCTGACGTTTGTGGGCAGTTTTTTCTGGGTGAAGAATCACTGGCTGCACACTGGCTATATCGCCGTTGCTACCGCCTCAGGCGTGCTGCTGACGGAGCTGATGCGCCGCGGCTTCCAGCGCCTGTGGGACAAACCGCCGGCTACCCGTCTTATCGGCTCGCTGGGAGTGGTGGTACTTGCGGCGCTGCTGTGGGCCGCGATCAAATTCGGCGGTTCCCTGTGGTTGTATGGCAAGGAGAGCGAAGAGCACCCGGCAGTGGTGGCCATTTACTGGTTCTCCTATTCATTTCTCATCTACATGACCTGGACCGCACTCTACTACGGCATCAAGTACTACCAGGCCTCGCTGTTGCAGCAGGAGAAGGCGCTGAAGGCGGAGTCCATTGCGCACCAGTCGCAGCTCAAGATGCTGCGTTACCAGCTGAATCCCCATTTCCTGTTCAACACCCTGAACGCCATTTCTACCCTGATCCTGGATCAGGACGGCCGCACCGCCAACAGTATGGTCACCCGCCTGTCGCAGTTCCTGCGCCACTCGCTGGACAATGACCCGATGCAGCGGGTAACGCTGGCGAAAGAAGTCGAAGCGCTGATGCTGTATCTGGATATCGAAAAAGTGCGCTTCGCCGACCGGCTGCAGGTGAATGTGGATCTCGATAGCGAAGCGTCCAAGGCACTGGTACCCAGCCTGCTGCTGCAACCTCTGGTGGAAAATGCCATCAAATACGGCATCTCCCAGCGGGAGTGGGGCGGCGAGATCACCATCAAGGCGCGGGTATTCGCCGGTGAGCTGCTGCTGGAAGTGAGCGACAATGGCCCCGGTGTACCGGAAGCGGAACTGGCGCGGCTCGGCACCGGCAGCGGCGTGGGCATCCGCAATACCTGCGAGCGTTTGCGCGCGCTGTACGGGGTGGAGCAGAAAACCCGTTTTTGCAATCGCCCCGAGGGTGGTCTGGCGGTACATTTGCGTATTCCTTTTGAGCAGGAATAGAGCAAGTAAAGAATAAAGTTCAGTCCTGCATTGGTATGGACGTGACCGTTGAGTGGAGTGTGGACCCGTGAGTAGTGACGTTCTCAAAGTCATCATCGTCGACGACGAGCCGCTGGCCCGCCGCGGCCTGCGCCTGCGGCTGGAGAATCTCGGTGGCGTGGAAGTGGTTGGCGAATGCGGCAACGGTCGCGAAGCGCGGGAGCAGATCCAGACGCTGCGGCCGGATGTGGCCTTCCTGGATATCCAGATGCCCGGTGTGACCGGCCTTGAGCTGGTGCAGCTCCTGCCGAAAGAGGATATGCCGCAGATAGTGTTCGTGACCGCTTACGACCAGTACGCGGTGGAGGCCTTTGAGGTCAACGCCGTCGACTATGTGCTGAAGCCCATCGAAGAGGAGCGCCTGGCGCTCGCCCTGCAGCGGGTGCGCGAAAAGCTCGGCAGCGAACACTTGGCGGCCCAGCGCGAAAAGTTGCTGGAAGCGGTGGCCGACCTCACGCAGGAAACTCCCGAGGCTCTGGAGCAGAAGCTGGCCGCCGGGGATTTCGGCAGCAGCCGCTATCCGGAAAAGATCGCCATCAAGGATTCCGGCAAGATCACCCTGGTACCGGCGCGCGACATCGACTGGATCGACGCCGCTGGCGACTATATGTGTGTGCATGCGAATGGCGAGACCCACGTGATGCGCATCACCATGAAGGAATTGGAGCAGCAACTGGACCCGAAAGTGTTCCAGCGCATTCACCGCTCAACCATTGTCAATTTAAAGCGCGTGCGGGAAATCTGCGCCCATATCAATGGTGAATATCACCTGGTGCTGAACAATGGTGAGCGGCTGAAAATGAGCCGCAGCTACAAGAACAAGGTACAACATTTCATCTGATTCGCTATTTGCGCAACATCACCCTATAACTTCCGGCGTAATGGTCTTTATGCATCGGGAGTCATCATGACTGGGAATTCAGTTTCGCTTGCACAACGTCCTCTGCTGCGCGCACTGACTGACAACTGGTGGGTGGCGCTGTTGCGTGGCTTGTTTGCCATACTGTTCGGCGTGCTCACCTTTGTGTGGCCGGGGATCACTCTGTTGAGCCTGGTGATCCTGTTCGGGGTCTACTCGCTGATGGATGGCATTGTTGCCATTTACGGTGCCATTAAAGGCCGCGGCGAGGTGAGCCGCTCATCGCTTTGGTGGCTGTTGTTTGTGGGTATCACCGGCATCGCTGCGGGGATCGTGACCTTCTTTTATCCACAGGTTACCGCGCTGGTGCTGGTGATCTTTATCGGTGCCTGGGCACTGGTGCGGGGCATTTTCGAAATCATCGGCGCTATCCGTCTGCGCAAAGAAATCGACCACGAGTGGTTGCTGATTTTTGCCGGCTTGCTGTCGGTGATTTTCGGCCTGGTGCTGTTGCTCAAACCTGGAGCGGGGGCACTGGCGCTACTGTGGCTGATCGGTAGTTACGCCATCCTCTTCGGCCTGATACTGGTGTGGCTGGCCTTCCGGCTGCGTAAACTGGGTAAAGCTTCGCTCACGTAAACACGCGCATCTGTAGACAAAAACGGCAGCCACTTGGCTGCCGTTTTTGTCTGTGAACACGAAATGTGTTTACTTCAGTTCCGCCGCCAGCGCCTGACCTTTTTCCTTCAGTGCCATACACAGGTTGATGCCTTCCTCCGTCTGCGCCAGGGCGCGCTCGTAGCCGGGCACCAGTTTCTGTTGCTGGGTGAACAGCAGCTGCACCTGCTGCAGCGAGTTCTGGTCGCAGAAGTGGGCGGCGAAGCGCGGGGTGTCGCGGCGCCACTGCTCGGGGATTTTGTTCACTACGCGGCTGAAGTTGTCCTGCAGCCACTGCCAGTTGCGATCCTGCAGCGCCGGTTCTGCCAAGGCGTTCTGGATCAGGCCGAATGCCTCGCGGCTGCCGAGTTTGTCGCTCAACGCCAGGCTGTGGATGGTATCCAGCTGTGCGGGATCGGTGATGCGGCCGATGGCGTTGGCGCTGGCGCTTTCAAACCGCGGGTCATCAAGCTCGCCACGCACCTTGATCAGGTGATTGAGAAATTCCTTGCCGGAATCCTGCACCGCAACGGTGAGCGCGGCTTCGTACAGGTCGGAGTCGAGTGCGTCGGCATTTCTTGGCTGGCGGAAGCCTGTGAACTGCTCGGCCTTATTCCGCAGGGTTTTGCGCGCTTCCTGGTTCTTGCCCTCCAGTGCCAGGAAACCGATCAGGCGGCTGTATAGCAGCTGGCTGTCGGCGTCACTCTGTTGCTGCAGTGCGTCGAGCCTGCCGCTATAGAGTTTGCTCAGGAACGCCCGCCAGTATTCCGCCTGTTTGGGGTCTACATAGTGCGCGGTGTATTTCGACAGGTTACTGAGTGGAGCCTCCACCACCTGGCGCTTGTCGGCACTGGCGGCGAGGCGGATCACTTCGGTCAGTACCGCCGGTTTCAGGTTGCCCGCTTCAAATGCGGCGAAGGCGCTGTCGATCAGGCTTAAGCGCTCGGTGGGGCTGAGATTGTCGAACTGCGCGAGCAGTGACTGCCAGTGTTTCTCTTCCAGGTTAAAGCGGTAGTAACCGCTGCCGTCCACATTGGGCATTACCCATTTCGGGCACTCGCCGCCAGAGACGTCCACGGTTTGCTCGCTTTCGGTGAGGAACTCGCACTGGCTGACGCCGTTGCTGGCGCGCATGCAGAAGGGAATGCTCCACCGCTGACCGACTTCCTGGATCGGCGAGCCGAGCGGCTTGTAACGTTTCTGTTTGACGCGAATCTTGGCGTCGCCCTGGGTGCTGCAGTCGAAGGTCAGGTCCAGTTGCGGTACGCCTTTCTGTTCCACGAAGGTGCGGAAGGTGTCGGTGAGCTGTGGGCTGTTGGTTTCCTCGCCGATGACCTTGTAGAAGTCCGGCGAATCCGCCACGCCGTCGGCGAAGGTCTCGATATAGCGGCCGAGTGCCGGGCGGAAGGTGTCTGCGCCGAAGTATTCGTCCACCATGTGGATGACGCCAAGGCTCTTGGAGTAGGTGATGGCGTCGTAGGCGTTGCGAATATCGTTGTTGTCGGTAATCGGTTCGCGAATGGCACGGGTGCTGGCGAGGGAGTCCAGCTTCATCGCGCGTATGGCGCTCACCGCGGCGTTCAGGTCGTGACCGCCGTCCGGTTCCATGATGGTGAGTGCCAGCGGTGTGCCCCAGGTGGCGAAGCCTTCCTTCAGCCACAGGTCGTCCCACCAGGGCGGGGTGACCAGGTTGCCGAACCACATGTGGGCGATTTCGTGGGCGTGCACGCCGAGCAGCGCGAGGCGCAGTCCCGGTGCCGGTTCGTCACCCTCTACCAGAATGCGCTCTTCGCGGTAGGTGATAGCGGCGGAGAGTTCGGTGGCGCCGCTCGGCCACTGCGGTGCGGCGACGATGTCGAGTTTTTTGAACGGATACGGGCGCTGCAGCTGCTCTTCGAAAATGCGCAGCATCTGAGGGGTGACGTCGAGGATGTATTTGAGGTCGTCGCCGCGACCCTTGCGCGCGAAACCGCGCAGCGGCAGTGCCTGTTTGCGGTATTTGTTCGCCGGGATCGCCGGGCGCTCGACCACGTCGAACGGGCCTACCGCGAGCGAGAGCAGGTAGGTGGACATGGGGCGGGTTTGGGCGAAGGTGACTTTTTCCAGCCCACCCTCGACATCGATGCGGCCAATTTCCGGGGCGTTGCCGATGGCCACATAGCCTTTGGGAATGGTGAGGCTGATGTCGTAGGTGGCTTTGAGGCCGGGCTCGTCGAAGCCGGGCAGGAAGCGGCGCGCCTGGATGGATTCGGATTTGGCCAGTGCGTAGGCGTCGCCCTGTTCTTCCACCTTGAACAGGCCGGCGAGGTTTTTGTCGAACGGTGCGTTGTACTGGATGCGCAGGGTGAGTTCGCCTGCGGGTACGCCGCCGGCGAAGTCGACGCGCACGACGCCGCTGTCGAGCATCTGGCGGTAGTGGGCAGCGACGATCTTGTCTTCGGCTTTTTGCTTGTCGGTATCGCCGGGGAGCAGGGCTTCGATGTGGGTGACGTCGATGTTCTTGCCGTGCATCCAGATGTGGTCGGTGGGGTTGTCGATGTCTATGTCGATTTCCACCTGGCCGTGGAAGCGATCCTGGCGCGGGTCGAGGGTGAGGTCGAGGCGGTAGGCTTTGGGCCGTACGCCGTCGGGGAGTTTGCCGGCGGGGGGCTGTTCTTCACCTTTGGCGGCGGGCTCCAGGTTGGCTTTGGTGGAGTCTTGCGGGGCACTGTCGCTGGGTTTGTCCGCGGTGGTTTGTTCTTGGGTGTTTTTGTTGGCGGTGTCGCAGCCGCCGAGGAGCAGGAGGCCGGCCAGCAGGCTGGGCAGGGCCAAGCCGGGCAAAGTTGTGTGTCGCATGTGTGTTCTTTGGGTTGGTTTTCTGGGGAGTCGGAAATTTTCCCTATTGTAGCGGGTTGGGTGGGTTGATCTGGAGGCGCGACGGGATGGGTGGGCTCTGGACTGCGGCAGGTTGAACTGCGTGCCACCGGATGGTCCGGTGGCGGCGAAGGGCTGGGGGCGAGTTTTCAGGACCGCTGTGAATACATCCCTGTACGCTGCGTCGGCAACATCCCTGTTGCCGACGGTCCTGAAAACTCGCCCCCAGCCCTTCACCTTCGCATCAAGTGATTCACTTCGTAGCGGTCACAAATGCGGAATCGTCAGCACCGACTGTCGGTTGCTGCGGTACGGCACTTCGATTTCATAGTGTGTGTCTGCGGGCTTCTGGTAAATCGCCCCCTCGGTGTCGATGGCAAGGGTCACTACGTGTCCCGGCGGTACGTCGTAGGAGGTGGTGAAGAGTTCCAGGGAGATCTTCTGGGCCTGGCCGACCTGGGCGTTGTGCAGGGTGATCGGGGCGTGGGTGATGAGGCGGCCGAAGCCCAGGGGATCGGTGTCGTAGAGGTGGACGTGTAGTTGCACTTCGGGCTTGCTGGGTTTTATCCACAGTTCCAGGGTGGGGGTGCCGCGGATTTTGAAGGTGCTCCAGTGCACCGGGGAGTTGTATTCGATGGCGTGGTAGCCGTTGATGCCTTTCATGTCGGTGTACACGGGGATGCCGAAGCCTTCGAGGGCGTCGGAGATGAGGGGGATGCCGGTGCCGGCCAGGGTGTCGGCGCCGCCGTGGAAGTCGTTGCTCCAGTTCCAGCCGCTGTAGGGAGTGGTTTTCATGCGGGCGTTGTTGAAGTAGCTGAGCCTGGGGTGCAGGTGGTAGCGGGTGGTTTTGTCGGTTACCGGGAAGTCGGCGAACTGTTCGATTTCATTGCGGATGCGCACGGTCATGTCGACCCTGGGTTCGGTGTCGATGCCGTTGGCGTTGCCTTTGAGGTAGTGGTCGAACCAGCGGAAGCTGGTGGCCCAGATGTGGCCGTCGTTGCCGCCGAGGGTTTCGCCGATGGCGTGGGTGCCGGGGTTGAGCAGGAGTTTTTTGGGGCTGTCCAGCAGGCTGTAGAGCTGGGTCATGCTGTTGGGTTTGAACAGGTAGTCGGCGAAGTTGTTGGACATGAGTACGGCGGTGCCGTTGGCATTCAGCTGGTCGACGTAGGTGAGTGCCGAGCGCGGGCCGGCGAAGGTGTACACGCTGTCGATGTCGCTGCCGTTTCTGAGGTTGCTCCAGATCATGTCCACTGCGGGGTCGAGGTTGAAGGCGGTGAGGGTGAGCAGGGTGCCCCACACCAGGTTGACGGTTTCGTTGGGATAGAGCCCCTCGACGATGTCAGACCAGCCGGAGAGCGCGGCGACGGCGTCGATGCGCGGGTCCTGGGCGGCGAGGACCAGGGAGGTACCGGCGCCGTAGGAGATGCCGGCGGCGCCGAGCTTGCCCACAGGATAGTTGGCTTCGAGCCAGTCGATCAGCGTCTTGCCGTCGGCGATGGTGGCGGGGCCGGTGACATCCACGGTGCCGCCGGAGGTGCCGAAACCTCGGGTGGAGTAGCTCATTACCAGGTAACCGTTTTGCGCCAGCTCCTTCGCCTGCAACAGGTACTGGTGTTTATCCAGCGCCCAGCTGTTGGTGAACAGTACCGTCGGGTAGCCGCCGGCGGGGGCTGGGGTATCCGGGATAAAGAGGTTGGCGTCGATCTCGGTGCCGTCGAAGCTGGTGATATCCAGGTCGGCGATAAACGTCGGCGCAGCCTCTGAGGCGGGGGTAAATGCGGCGCACAGGGCTGCGGCCAGTACTGCCGGCAGGGCTAGTGTCTTCATGGTTTTCTCTCTGTATTTATTTCTTTTATTACATCGTCATCGCGTCGGCCGAGGCTTTGGGCTGGCCGTAACATCGAGTCTATGAAGATCGCGCGAAGGGAAAAGCCGTGACTTTTCGTGACTGTGAGGCAGTTATCGGTCAGTGGCGTGTGGCTATACGTAGAACTTTTCGGTCAGCTTGTGACTGAGTATGCCCAGCCAGGTCGTGACCGGCTTATGCCCAGGATGAATTACAGGTTCTCGTTTAAGATTGTTCTTTTTTTAACCAGTGAAAACGGTTATTGTGGCTTTTCGCGCAACACTGCTCATAAAACAGTCAGTTGCACCATTGGCGAAAAATCCGGGTGATCAGAATATGTTTTCACGAATGCTCGCATATGTAGTCGTTCTTTCCGGTTCATGGCTGTTTACGAGTAATGCCATGGCGGACAGTCTGGCGCAAGACACCTGGTACGAAATTGACAGCGCTAACTTTCACATCGTCACCAACGGCGATCCCGGCTCTGTGCGCCGCCTGGCGGAAGATCTGGAGCGCTACCGCGCGGTGGCACTGGGCCTGCTCGGCGCCAGCGATAACAGTGCCAAGCTGACCATCTACGCCGCCGCCGACCGCGAGAGCTACGCGGGTCTGGTCGGGGAGGATTTGTCGGAACTCACCAACGGCCTGTTCGACACCACCGCCGAGGGCAGTTATGCGCTGGTCAATCTCGATGGCCGCACCGGCGAGCGTCAGCTGGAGGCGCGGGAATTCCTGTTCCACGAATACACCCACTTTCTCAGTTACAACGGCACCACCACGCACTATCCCTACTGGTACAGTGAGGGTTTCGCCGAGTTTATGTCCACCATGACCTTCGGTCCCGGCAGCACCTACGAGATCGGTGCGATTCCCGGCGAGCGCGCCATGACCCTGCTGTACACCAGCCCCATGCCGCTGCAGGAACTGCTGCGCGCCACGGTGTACAACACGCCGGATGAAGAGAAGGGGCGGGTCTATGCCAGCGGCTGGATGCTGGCGCACTGGATCATCATGGAGAGCGGCAAGACCGAAGAATTCAAGCAGTTCGTCAAGGATTACAACAACGGCGCCGACCCGGTAAAGGCGCTCACCAAGAATCTCGGCATGACCATCGCCCAGATCGAGCAGGCCTACAACGGCCAGTTCCAGAGTGGACGCTTTGATCTCGCCCGCGGCAAAGTGCCGGCGAGCTTCAAGTCCGTGCGCCCAAAACTGAAAGTCATGAGCCCGAAAGATACCGTGGTTGAACTGGCGCGCTTCCTGGTGAAGTCCGGTTACAACGCGGAGGGGCTCGAGCAACTGGTGAAATACGCGGAAAGCGAAAACATGTACTCAGCGGAACTGACCGCCGTGCGCGCGGATGCCGCTACCCGCCGCGGTGACTTCGATCAGGCCGCCCACCTGCTGGCACAGGTAGCGCCGTCGGACCGCAACACCTTCTGGTACCAGAAAGCGCAGGCCTGGTTGTGGCTCAACCGCGAAATCGGTGCGCTGGGGGGCGACCGCAACAAAGCTGCGCTGAAAAAAGCCCGCGACAAGTTCGTGCAACTGGTCAACAACCAGTCCGACCAGGCGATGAACTGGTATGGTCTCGCCATCACCATGGAAATGCTGGGTTACCCGAAAAAGCAGTACGTGGATATGCTCGAGCAGGCCTATCTGCGCGCGCCGCGCGAGCTGCACATCGCCCAGTGGATGGCCAAGGAGCTGTATGACCGCAAAGATGCGGCCTACTTTGCCCAGGTGGCGCAGCCATTGATGCTGGAACTTACCAGCGAGGTCGAGTACAACCAGATGAAGAATATGCTCGCGGAACTGAAGCCTGAGGCGACCGGCCAGGCTCTCGAAAGTGCGAAAAGCCAGAGCCGCGCACTGGTGAAAGACAAGTCGAAAGACAGCAAGAATGCGATCGGAGGCAACGCCGCCAAGGCGACGCCATAAGGGACTGCGTTTTTCTCCATCGAGCTGGCGGAACACCTGAGGGGAGCTTTGCTCCCCTTTTTTTATTGGCCACGGTTATCGGGCACGCGTCGGAATCAGGACTCGTACAATTCCAACGGCAGCCCGTCCGGGTCACTGAAAAACGTGAACCGCTTGCCGGTGTATTCGTCCACCCGCACCGGCTCTACCTCTACACCCTGCGCTTCCAGAACCGCCTTCACCTCTTCCACGCAATCCACCGCAAACGCCAGGTGGCGCAAGCCCTGCGCCTCGGGGTAGCTGGGACGCGCGGGCGCACCGGGAAAGGAAAACAGTTCCAGCTGACCGCCGTTTGGCAGCTGGAGATCCAGCTTCCAGGAATCGCGGTTGGCGCGGTAATTTTCTGCAATGATCTCGAGCCCGAGAACCTCGGTATAAAAAGTTTTTGACCGCGGATAATCGGAACAGATGATCGCCGCGTGGTGGATCGACTTCAGAATGCTCATTGATTCAGAGCGCTGATAGATGCCGCGTTGGTGTGCCAGTCATATTCCATCTGGCGCGCGGTTTTCACGGCGAGCGCGGGTGAGGTGAGCCGGGAAACCAGGTGCAGACTCATGTCGATCCCCGCCGATATGCCACCGGAAGTTACATATTTTCCCTGATCCACCCAGCGTTGATTGCCGATCACATTGACGTCGGGAAAACTGTCGGCCAGAGCCTGTTGATCCTCCCAGTGGGTGGTCGCGTCGAGACCTGTAAGTACGCCTGCCCGTGCCAGAAGGAACGCCCCGGTACACACCGACGCAACCAGATCCGTGCGCGCTGCTGTGCGGGAGACCCAGTCAACAACCTCAGGCTTTTCCAGCTCCGCGGTGTGCACTCCGCCCGCGACGATCAACACATCCAGTGCGGGGTGGTCTTCGATGCTGTAGTGGGGCACCACGAGATACCCCGCCCTTGCGGAAACAGGGCGCAGTTCCTGCGCGATCAGAAATACGTTGAAATATCCGGGCGGGGCGCTCAGGCGACTGGCCGTGGAAAATACTTCGAAGGGGCCGGAAAAATCCAGCACTTCCGTGTCGTCATAAATATAGATACCGATATTCAACGGTCGGACTCCACTATTCAAAAATTTACGTTGCTTTGCCTCGTGGCAAAGGATCGAACTGCGTCAGGATTCTGAATTGATCGTGCGGATTACCCTGGCTGGGTTGCCCGCCAGCACCACGTTGTCCCCAAAGCTCTTGGTCACCACCGCGCCGGAGGCGACCACCACATTGTTGCCAAGGGAGACGCCCGGATTGATCACCGCCATACCGCCGATCCAGCAGTCGTTGCCGATGGCGATGGGCTTGGCGTACTCGCGTCCGCTGCGACGCTCCACCGGATTTAGCGGGTGGGTTGCGGTATAGATGCCCACCTGTGGCGCCAGCATGCAATTGTTCCCGAAACGCACCTCCGCCACATCGAGAATCACGCAGCCAAAGTTGGCAAAAAAATTTTCGCCTACGTGGATGTTCTCGCCGTAGTCGCAGTGAAATGGCGATTCAATCTGAATCTGCTCGCCGGTACTGCCGAACAACTGTTTGATTAAGCGGTCGCGCCGGAGCTTGTCCTGCTGGCTGACGCTGTTCAGTTCCTCGAACAGCATTCGTGCACGCAGGCGCATCTCCGCGAGTTCGGAGTCTGCCGGATTGTACAGCTCGCCGGCGAGCATTTTGGCTTTTTCATTCATACAGAGTGGTAGCTCCTGTTCAGGCTATTTCGAGCCCAGACTCGGCGCGGCACATTTGGTCGTGGAGCGCTTGCAGCTGACGGGTTTTTACTACAGATTTTCCGCTGCCTAGTTCTTTGACAAACCGACAGGCGGCAAAATGCGCAGCACGGCGATCATATTTTTTTACCCAGTCGATGCGCGCCGGCATGCGTTCATTGCGAATGGGCCACACGCCCGGTCTCGGAACAATCCGGTCAATGCCGATACGCCAGGGTTTGGGGCTTACGCGTGCGCGAAAGCAGTGTTGGTTACGGCACATGCGTATGTATATTGGATCTGATTTTAACGCCTGAAGAATCTGGTTTGTCGCTTCACTGCCCGGTTCGTAAATTTGGTGCATCGCCATAACGCGAAAACCCATCGGGGTCCGATAGAGGCGTAAATGAACTTCCGGATGCATTTCCACGTAGCTCTCGACAATCTTTAGCGCTTTATCTTCCGGTTCACCTTTCAACCGGGTGTGCATCTTGTTGGCTAGGCGGATAAGGATGGGTGCAACAAACAGGCTGAGTACCACAAGTCCGATAAATACCGCATAGGATTCATAGCCGTAGGCGACTCCGGCAGAGATCAGTATCAAGAACAGGTAGATAGCAGTTGACAGGCCCTCTGCCGGGGCTTGATCAAAATCGATATCGGCAAACAATACATCTGGAGTATTGAGGCAGAGCGCACCATAACTGTTGCGGGTAATCACCACGTCGTCTTGCCTGCCGACAACCTCTTCCCGAATCGGCAGCCCTTCTGCACCGTTGTAGGGAATTTTGTGATCTACCTTGCGTACTTTTTCGCCGCGCACCGCGCGGGTCATGGCTTCATGGGCGCGCTTCGAAGCATGGGCGTGCGCGGCGGCCTCGCTCTCATCTGACCAGCCAAATCTTTTTATGGTTACTTGCGCGCCATCAATGCGCTGCTTGAGTTTTGCTTCCGACCAGTATTCCGGAACGATCATTTTTTTCCTTTGCTTCCATCATTGAAAACACAGTGGCGGAGTTTGGTATTCCGCTGGGTGGAACCGGGCATTTCCGGATGGCAGGTGCCAATGCTCAAGCGTTGTTCCACCGCTGCATGGCTTGGGCCATTGCGATTTCCCCCTCAGCCGTCAGCGCATCCACTACCTGCTGGCGATCCTGCTGCGGGCGATTCTGGCTCAGTTTGTATGTGCCCTGCATCTCGGTAATCTCTATTTCCACCCCGACGATGGCCCGCAGCAGTTTGGGGGAATACTCCGGCCGCCAGGGCGCATCGGCGCCGGCTTCATACTTTTCCGAAAGTTCGTTCACCAGCGACATGAGGCGCTCATCATCGGTAAATGTGCGCGCAACACCGTAGACATGCACCGTTTGATAATTCCAGGTAGGCACCCCGGGCGAGGTGTACCAGCGCGGTGAAATGTATGCGTGCGGGCCGCTGAAAATAACCAGTACCTGCTGGCCGTCGATAGTGTTCAGCTGCGGATTTTGCCGGGCAAGATGGCACAGCAGACGCTCACCACCCTGCGCAACCAAGAATGGCAAATGACTCGCTTCAGGGCGGTTGTTGCAACTGGATGTCAGTTGTCCGAATGCGTTGTTACGGACGAATCGCAATAGCTCTTCGTGATCAGAGACTGCAAAATGTTTTGGTGTGTACACTGCTACCACCTAGCGATCATGTTAAATGTCGACGTTTGACTAAGCTTCGGGTTTTTCCAGTTCCTGAAACAGATATGCCAAATCTTCCATTTTTTCGTTGAAAACCTGCTGTGCATCGAACAGGCCCCGGTTATAGATATAAGGACCTATTTCTCTGGCGAAGAAATCGAGAAGGAATTCCGCTTCGAAACCGCCGATATCCTGCTGCAGCTCATCGGCAAAGTAGGTTTTTATTTTGCTGATGATTCTCTCTTTTTGTTCCTGCGAGAATTCGATGTCTTTCATGGGGTCGCTGATGTCGGTTGATCCGGTGTGACGGGTGTGGGGTTGCCATTCTGACACACATCCGTATCTGATTGTCGCCTTGTGCGTCTATCCGTTGATTATCAGCATATCCCGAAACAACTGCACGGCTGGCTGAGCTTCCGCACTGCTTTTAAACGTGAGGGCATTCTGTATCTGATAGCAAAAGCGCTCGGGTTCGAGTGCCACCAGCTCTCCTCTATCGACATACTCCGCTGCCAGATACTCAGGCAGGAATCCGATGAATTTTCCCGACAATATCATCGCGAGGCGCGCAGCCATATGGTTGGCGATGCTCCTGTGCGGGAACAATCTATACAGGTGGGCGGCGCCGGATAACACCGCATGGTCCGGGGCGGCGAGTTCCTGGCGGGTAAGCAGTTCCTGGTCCCTATCTGTGGCACACGGGTGGTCGCCCGCCCCGTAGAGCAGCGACTGGTGGCTGAACAGCGGCTGGTAGCTGAGACCGGGGCGGCGGGAGTGCAGGGGATTGATGCCCACGTCGGCGCGTCCGCCGAGGATTTCCAGTTCCAGTTCGTGAGGGGCGGCGAGCTTGATCTCCAGCTGCAGCTGTGGTGCGCGCTCGCGCAGGCGGGCAATGGTGGCCGGCAGGTTCAGCTGGGGAATGGCCAGAGCGTCGTCTGGCAGGATCACCCGCAACCTGCCGGTGAGTTGCGACTGGATGGCATTTACCTGGCTTTTGAAGCTGGCCAGGTGGCCGTCCAGTTCCAGGATGGCCTGGTACAGCGCTTCGCCTTCCGCTGTCAGCTTGAAGTCGGCGCGGCCGCGGGAACGCAGGCACAGCTGCATGCCGAGGCGCGTTTCCAGGTCTGACAGATGCACGCTGATGGTAGAGCGGCTGATGTTCAATGCCACCTCCGCCGCCGCCAGCCCACCGGCGCGCACCACCTCGCGGAATACCCGCAGCAGGCGCAGGTCCATATCGCTGAGGCGGCCACTCAGGGGTTGCTTGGGGTGGCTGGTTTTGGGTTTCGGGGTTTGTGGCATTGGGGTCGCCTGCAGGCAAGCTTCTACGTGGAGGTAATCGTGGAGACAATGGAGTGTATACGAGCAAAGTTTGATAGATCTGAATTTTCATTACAAAGGTTTTGCTATTCGCGCCCAGACTGGCGATCCAGAATCCCGGACAGATAGATATGACGGTATTCAGGGAGTATTCGATGGATTTGAACAATAACCGCTTATTCCAGACCAAGAACTATATTGATGGGCAGTGGTGCGAGAGTGCCGGTAAGTTGGCAGTCACCGACCCGGCCACGGGCGCACTGCTGGCGGAGATCGCCGATGGCGGTGCTGAGGATGCGGAGCGGGCAGTGGCTGCGGCGCATGCCGCTTTCCCGGCCTGGAGCGGCAAGACTGCGGCCGAGCGAGCGGCGGTGTTGAAGCGTTGGTACCGGCTGATCGCGGACAACCGTGAGGATCTGGCGCGGCTGCTGACCCTGGAGCAGGGCAAGCCGCTGGCGGAGGCGCTGGGCGAGATCGACTACGGCGCCTCTTACATCGAGTGGTATGCCGAAGAGTGCCGCCGCGCCTACGGCCAGACGATTCCCACTCACAACCCGGCCATGCGGCTGCATACCATCCGTCAGCCGGTGGGTGTGGTGACCTGCATTACCCCGTGGAACTTCCCCAATGCCATGATCACCCGCAAGGCGGCGCCGGCGCTGGCGGCGGGCTGTACAGTGGTGATCAAACCGGCGGCGGAGACGCCGCTGTCGGCACTGGCGCTGTGTGCACTGGCGGAGGAGGCCGGGCTGCCGGCGGGTACCCTGAATGTGGTGGCGGGCTCTGATTCCGCTGCCATCGGCAGGGTGCTGACTCAGGATGCGCGGGTGGCGAAATTCACCTTCACCGGCTCCACGCAGGTGGGCAAGCTGCTGATGGCGCAGTGCGCGGGCACGGTGAAAAAGATGTCCATGGAACTCGGTGGCAATGCGCCGTTCATCGTATTCGACGATGCGGATATTGATGTGGCGGTGACCGCCTGTATGGCGACCAAGATGCGCAATGCGGGCCAGACTTGTGTGTCGACGAACCGGATTTATGTACACGAGTCGGTGCACGATGAATTTGTGGACAAGCTGCGCGCACAGATGCAGGCCCTGCGACCGGGGCACGGGCTTGAACAGGGCACGACGCTTGGACCGCTGATTTTCCGTCGCGCGGTGGATCGGGTGCACGGAATGGTGGAGGAGGCGGTGGCCAATGGGGCGCGTCTGTTGTTGGGGGGAGATTTTCTGCCGAACGGCGAAAATTATTACGCACCGACGCTGCTTACTGAGGTGCGCGATGATATGCGCATTGCGCGGGAGGAAATTTTCGGGCCGCTGGCGGTGGTGTTGAAGTTCCGCGAGGAAGGCGATGTGATCCGCCGCGCCAATGATACACCGTTCGGGTTGGCGGCCTATGTGATGAGTGAAAACATCCGCCGGGCGAACCGGGTGGTGGAGGCGCTGGAGTACGGAATGGTGGCGTGCAATGCGGGCGTGTTTTCCACCACGGTGGCACCGTTCGGCGGTATCAAGGAATCCGGTATCGGCCGCGAGGGTGGCGTCGAAGGCATGGCCGAATTCTACGAGACCAAATACTGCTGCTACGGAATTTGATTTGTAGGAGCCTGCCTGCAGGCGAACCCGGGAGCTCGGAGCCCGGCCCCGCCAGCGGGCCCGCCATTATGGAATTCTTTACCGATTGCGGTGGCGGCAGATCCCCGGGTCCGGGTTTTCAGGACCGCTGTAGACCCATCCCTGGGCGCTGCGTCGCAAACATCCTGTTTGCGACGCTCCTGAAAACCCGGCCCCGGGGCTCTGCCTTCGCATCGAAGTTATTTACTACGTTAGAAACATTTGAAGAAATTAATCTCGGAGAAAACCATGTCCGAACTGAAAACCGACGCATTCTGGATGCCCTTTACCCCCAACCGTACCTACAAGGTGGCGCCGCGCATTGTGGAGCGTGCGGAAGGGATTTACCTGTTTGAAAAATCCGGCCGCAAGATCATTGACGCCACCGCTGGCCTGTGGTGTTCCAACGCCGGTCACTGCCGGCGGGAAATTGCCGAGGCGATCCATGAGCAGGCGCTGAAACTGGACTACAGCTCGATTTTCAATTTCGGCCACGAGCTGAGTTTTGAATACGCGGAGCGCCTGGTGCAGTACACGCCGGATGGCCTGAACCGGGTGTTCTTCGGCAACTCCGGTTCCGAGGCGGTGGAGTCGGCGCTGAAGATTGCGCTGCAGTACCAGCGCGCGCGCGGCAAGGGGACGCGCACCATGTTTATCGGCCGCGAGAAGGGTTACCACGGGGTGAACTTTGGCGGTATTTCCGTGGGCGGTATCGCGCCGAATTACCAGACGTTTGGCCAGCCGGTAAAAGCCAACCATATGCGCCACACCCTGGATATCGCGCGCAATGCTTTCTCCAAAGGTTTGCCGGAGCACGGTATCGAGCTGGCGGAGGATCTGGAGCGTCTTGTGGCCTTCCACGGCGCGGATCAGATTGCCGCGGTGATTGTGGAGCCGTTCGCTGGTGCCGGCGGTGTGGTGCTTCCGCCGAAAGGTTATCTGCAGCGGCTGCGGGAGATCTGTGACAAGCACGATCTGCTGCTGATTTTCGATGAGGTGATTTCTGGCTGGGGCCGTACCGGTTCGCCGTTTGCCTCGCAGGAATTCGGCGTCACGCCGGATATGATCACGTCCGCCAAGGGCATTACCAATGCGACGGTGCCGCTGGGTGCGGTGTTCGTGAGTGACAAAATTTACAACACGGTGATGGATGCGGCGGTGGAAGGCGCGGTGGAGTTTTATCACGGTTACACCTACTCCGCGCACCCGGTGGCCTGTGCGGCGGGGATGGCGACGCTGGATATTTACGAGCGCGAGGGACTGCTGACCCGCGCCGCCGGAGATATCGGCAAGCACTGGGAGAGCGCCCTGCACAGTCTGGCGGACCTGGACAATGTGATTGATGTGCGCAATTACGGTCTTGTGGGCGCGATCGAACTGCGCGCGCCGGACAACCTAAAGGGCAGGTTTGGTGCCAAGGCGTCGGCGCTGGCGTGGCAGGCCGGGGTAATGGCGCGGGGCATTGGCGATGCGCTGTGCATGTCGCCGCCGCTGATCATCGAAGCGCACGAGATCGACGATATCGTCGACAAGCTGCGCGGGGTGATTTCCGGGCTGGAATAGTTGACCGCGACAGCGGGTGTGGAGTCCAGGTCTGTTGTATGAGCCTGGATGGGGAGTCACTCTGCGCAAGGCTAAACTTAGCAAGGTGGTCGGTCGATGCGGTGAATTGCGCGGGGCCGTGCAGGCCCGGGCGCAGTGCTGTATTCGCCACTCACCAAGGGAGGGTGGCGCCTCCGGCTACCGTGGCCCGTGCGGTTCCGCCGCTGACCGCGTTTGCGTCGGGGCCGTGCGCGGCTTATTTACATCCATAAACAACACTGACCTGATTGCCTGAATATTCTGGGGGGCCGGCGCGCCGGGCGGCGCGCGCAGCAGAGGTTTCCCTATGTCCGGCACGTCAGCATTTCTCTTTGCCTTGCGCGGCAGACCGCGCGGTGCAGCATCTGCTTTTTCAATATTGTTTTTTTCAACATTGTTGCTTGGTACCTGCCTGGCCTGTGGTGTCGCCGCCAGCGCGCATGCCCAGTCGGGTGGCCTGAGCGACACGCCGCCGGACCAGTCCAGCGGGGAAGCGGCGGAGGACTACGCGCGGGACCCGGATCGCCAGCGCCAGTTGCCAGCGGACGCGGTGCAACTGACCCTGAGCGGCAACATTTACTACTATCAGGGCGGGTATTTTTACCGCCGTGAAGACGACGGTTTCCTGCGGGTAGAGCCGCCGTTGGGCGCGGAGCTGTCGTTTCTGCCTTACGGCAGCAACGGCTTTGAAATTGATGGCCAGCGTTTTTTTCTGAGTGGCACCGGTACCTTTTACCGCTATGAGCCCCGCCGTCGCAGTTACATCGTGACCACGCCGCCCTATGAATGGCGGCGCTACTACAACGGTGGCATCGCCGGCGCCTACGAGGAGCGGCTTTACGGTTATCCCGATGTGAATCTGGATGACCTGCGGGATCGCTCCGGCATCCCCCGTGCCTATCCCCCCGATGCGCTGGACCCGGGTCCAAGCGATAACGAGGGCGTCCCACTGTACGAGGTGGAGGGGTATCGCGATCCGCGTCGGGGCACGGCCCGCCCTTACGCCAATGTGCGCCCCCCGTACGACTGGAGCAGTGGCGAGCGCTACGACAATCGCGTGCTGGCGGAATCCGCCTGCCGCCAGGATGCGTTCGATGCGGCGCGCCGGGGCAGCAGTCTCGAAGACCAGCGTTTGCGGATTTATCAGCGCGCATACCGCGACTGTATCCAGCGCTATGACCGCCGCCGCTGAGAGCCGGCCCACCTCATCTACACTGAATCCATTGCGGGATTGGGCGTTGTCCAGGATGTGGCATGCCGGCATTTTCCACCACGATAGACCAGGAATACCGATGTACAGGGACAGTTCCGGGCATGGCCACTGATAGCACTTCTTCACACCGCCCCGTTTCGCATCACCTCGGGCTGCCTTTGATACCGCAGTGGTTATTGTGTCTCGCTGCAGTATTTCTACTGCTGCCCGCGCTTGCCGCGGCGCAGCTCCCCTCCGGCAAACCAAAGGAATTCTCTCCGGTAATCCCGGATTTCAACGCATTGTCCGCCGACTGGTGGACGCAGTGGCCGGACGTCACCCAGAAGCAGCGCGCACAGTGGCTGCAGGAAGTGGAAACCGCCTGGAAAGATTGGAGTGCGGCAATTCCCGAAGACGCGGATCTCGGGAAAAAAGTCGATGCGGTCAATCTGCGTTTTGCCGGTATCCGCAAAACCTGGCAAAAACGCGAGGAACTGAAGAAAGTTGGGGTCTTGCCGGAGGTCAAATTCCCGGACTCGCCAAACGTGCTGCAGTGGGCGCAGTCCGATGCCGCGGTGGCGCGGGGCCAGCAGCGGTTTGACGGTCTGCGGTTGGAGAACTCGCAGATGGATGAGAGCGTTGCTCAGTCGCTAGGCCGGCTGCGGGAGCAGGTTATTGCGCTGCGCGATACCCACCGCTCCGACGCCGGATACATCGAAGCGACGGTGGATGTGTTTTTTGCCCAGCTCAGCCACCTGCAGATTCAGGAGGAGCAGCGGATGCTGCAGGAGCAGCTGTCCGCCTGGGAGGAGGAGCTGACCATTGCCCGGGCGGAGTTGCAGCGCATGCTCAAAGAGCTGCAGTTCAGTGCCGAGGCGGCAAAAAAGCTGGCTGCGGCGCGCACCGTGGAAAAGTCCAATCTGGAGGAACTGGCGCGCGAGCGCAGCGACACCCGGGATCTGATTTTTGAAACGTCCGACGCTGCAGTCACCATGGAGCAGCAGATTCGGATGATGAACTTCAGTGTCGAGGCGCTGGAAAACCGCTTGCAACTGCGCAAGCAGGAACTGCTGCTCGCCATCAACAGACTGCTCGATGCCAGCGACGGTAAAGAGCAGAAGCTGTCTCTCAGTAATGACCTGGTGGCCAATGCGGAAACCGTCCGCAACAACCTTGCGCGCCAGCTCAATGTGCGCCAGCGCCAGATCGTCGCCTGGGTGGGCGAGGACACCAACGCGATGACCAAATGGTGGCGCCAGTTTGAGAAGGTCGCCAGCGGCCTCGGCCGTGTCGGCGACTTGATCGATGACGTGAAGCGCTACGAAAACGCCCAGCTGTTTGTGTACCAGCGTCAGCAGGGGTGGTGGAAAACCGCAGGCGAACGCTTCCTGCACCAGTTTGAGGATCTGCGCACCAGCTGGCGCAATCTCGCCAACTACAAGCTGTTTGCCATCAGCGAGCAGCCCATTACCCTGAAAGACATCGCGCAGATGATCCTGGTGATTCTCGCCGCCTGGGGCTGTTCGCGACTGCTGAACTGGATACTGAAACGTATGGTGCGCAAGAACCGCACCAGCGAGCAGAGTTCCTACACCCTGTGGCGGATTCTGAATTACTGCATCGTCCTTATCACTTTCATCATCATCCTCACCATGGTGGGGCTAGATACCTCCAAACTCACGCTGATTGCCGGCGCTCTTTCGGTGGGTATCGGGTTCGGGATGCAGGCGATATTTTCCAATTTCATCTCCGGCATCATCCTGTTGTTCGAGCAGCCGCTCAGGGTCGGCGACCTGGTGGAACTGGAGTCTGGTGTATTCGGGCGCATCCGCGATATCAGTGTGCGCTCTACCCGCATCACCACCCGCGACAATGTAGACATCCTGGTGCCGAATTCCGAGTTTGTTACCGGGCGGGTTACCAACCACACCCTGGACGACCCGGTGCGGCGTATTCATGTCGTATTCGGCGTTGCCTACGGTACCGATCCGGAAGAGGTGCGCGAAGCGGCCATGGCCGCAGCGGAGCGGGTGCCGGTCACATTCACCAACTGGCAGCGCAAGACTGAGGTATGGCTCACGGATTTCGGCGACAGCGCGCTGAAATTCAAACTGGTGGTCTGGGTAAACAGCAATGCGGTGTCCTCGCTCGGCGATCTCACTGCGCTCTATAACATCGAGTTGCTGCGGGAGTTTGACCAGCGCGGCATCGAAATTCCCTTCCCGCAGCGGGACCTGCATGTGCGCAGCTGGGGGCCTTCGCCAGCGCTGGCTAAGGATACGCCGGTGGATTCCCCGGCGCCGCGACGCGGCTCCGCGGGCGCCGAAGACTGGCCGCAAGATGACGGGGAAAACGGTGACAGCGATGGCGGCGATGGCAGTGACGGTGGGCAGGATTCCGGCGGCCCCGCCAGCCACTGACCGGTCGCGGGCCGCCGGCTGGCGCCGTTTTCCCGCTTTTCGACTGCGCGGCGGCGCGCGGGGCTGGCCTTATTGCACAGCCTCTGTATTCTGAGCGACCTGATTCTTTTTACTGCCAATCACACTGCGGGTCTGCCCTTGCTTATCATTCCCATTCAGAACAAACCCGACTGGCGCCGGCCGCCACTGGTATGTTTTGCCCTGGTTCTCATTAATTTGCTGGTGTTCGTGCTCTACCAGAGCGGCGACGAAGCCCGCTGGCAGGCGGCTGAGGAGTTCTACTTCGCCAGCGAGCTGCCGGCGCTGGAAGAGGCGCGCTTCTACGAGTATGTGGACGCCGAGCAGCCCGAGTGGCGCACCCTTGCTCAGGGGGCGGGCGAGGAATTCATCTACGAGCAGCTGCTGTGGAGCCGGGAGTTCCACCGCTGGCTGGTGGTGCAGCTGGAAGAGGAGGGGCAGTCCCAGTGGCTGCAGCAGCGGCAGCAGTTCGCCGAACGGCGCGATAGCCTTTCGAGCTTTGCCTACGGCCTGACACCGGCCAACCCGACATTGAAAGGGCTTTTCGGGCATATGTTTCTGCACGGCGGCTGGGACCATCTACTGGGCAATATGATCTTCCTGATGCTGTTCGGCCTGTCGGTGGAGCTCGCCCTCGGCGCCGCCTGGTTTGTCGGCCTGTACCTGCTCGGGGGACTCGCCGCCGCGGCCCTGCACATGGGGGTGGAGGCGGGCAGCCTGATGCCGGTGATCGGCGCCTCCGGTGCCGTGTCGGCGGTAATGGGCATGTTCGTGGCGGTATACGGTATCCGCCGTCTGCGTTTCTTCTATACGTTGGGATTTGCCTTCGGAGAATTCACCGCACCGGCGCTGCTGGTGTTGCCCTTGTGGCTGGGCAAGGAAGTGTTCGGCTACTTCTTTGGCAGCGACAACATTGCCTACTGGGCGCACTTTGGCGGGCTGGTGGCGGGTTTTGCCTGCACCTGGCTGCTCATCCGCCTGCGCCCGAGCCGCGAAATCCAGGTGGAAGAGGATCTGCCTCCCACCCCGGAACAGCTTGCCCTCGCGCGCATTGAGTCACTGCAGAACAGCGGCAAGCTGCTCGAGGCGAGCCAGGCGGCCGCCGCTGCCCGGCGTCAGCACCCGGAATCCCTGCCGCTCATCTACAAGGGCATCGAACTTACCGTGTTGGCACCGGAGAGTGAGGCGCACCACCGCGCCTGGCTTGCGCTGTTCGCGCTTGCCAAACAGCCGGGGCAGGACTTTGCGCCAGTAGCGCGGGGTGTTGAGGATTATCTGCAGAAGGCGAAGGTGCCGCGGGCGCTGAATGCGGGTGTGTGCCTGGTGATTGCCCAGCGCGCGGCCGCGGAAAAGCGCTGGGAACTGGTGGAAACATTGTTGCTGCGCCTGCAGCAGAAGGAACACCGCCACCCGCTGATGGCGCGCCTTGCCAATGGGCTCGTCGATCACTACCGCCGCTGCGGAGACGAAGCGCGCGCGCGCCGCGCGCTGGAGTTTGCCCGCAGCCTGCAACCCGCCGCGGTGTAGTTTGTTACGCTGGCTGCGGACTCTGCTCCGCGGCCAGAATCGACACCAGTTGTCGCACTTCCTGCATTACCCCGCTTTGCGGATATTTTTTCTGCACGTATGCCAGTAGCTTGAGACTGTTGTCGGTGCGGTTGAAACCGTCCATGTAAATCTTCGCCAGCAACAGCAGCGCGCTGTCCAGCCGTGTATAACTGGGGTCTTCCTTGTGCAGATTGTTGATCAGCGTCAGTGCCGGTTTGAACTGCCGCTGGCGGTAGAGTGCCTCGGCGATCTGGTGGCGCAGCAGTGACTTGTCGATGGCCGGTGGCTTGCCCTGGGATGTGGCGGTTGCCAAATACAGCTCAGCTGCCTTGTGCGGCTGGTTCAGGGTCACAAACCGTTCCAGCAGATGGGGCCCCAGCTCCCGCAGGGCTTTCTTGTCGTCCATTGCCAGCAGCAGGCGGAAATAACGCTCGTTCAGCGCAATATCGTCTGGCTGCTGGCGCAGCGCGGTGACCAGCGCTTTACGCGCTTCCTCACCGCGCCCCTCGCGCAGCAGGATACTCGCATCCGCCAGAGCCTTGCGGCGCTCGAATTCGCGCTCTTCCAGAAACTCCGCGTCGTCCAGCTGCGAAATAACCCCCAGCTTCTGCTGTCGGGTCAGGCAGATGTAGCCCATCATGGCGCTGGTGACGATGGAGAAATAGCTGGTGACAAACGCGAGCAGCGGCAGCAGCATCCAAGGCGGCAGCTTGTCGGCGACGATGGGCAGCAGGTAGGTCGGTGCAGCGGAAACCGCGGTGGTGGAGAGCCACAGCAGCCAGTAGGGCCAGCCAATGATCAGGGTGAACTGCAGCAGCTTCAGCGGATTCACCGCCGCGCGCATGCTCTGTTCCAGCGCCAGTACAATCATCGCCGCCGGCGCCAGCAGCGACAGGGCGATGGAATACGCCTGCACCGCACCCTCCCCCAGCCCCGCCAGCAGCATGCCGCCACCACCGGCTACCAGAATCATGCCGATTACCTTGGCGAAGATGGCGGCACTGCGGCCGTCCTGGGCATCCCCAAAGGTGGGGGCCTGCAGCTGGCCGCCGGCGAGTTTTTCGATCACCAGCAGGTTGTAGCGGATCACTACCGCAAGCATCGCCACCAGTACGAAAATCGACAGCCAGCCCAGCCCGGTCATGGCGATCGCCGCCGCCGCGCAGATGGCGGAGAAGGTCAGGGGGCCGGCGGAAAACGCGTAGCGGAAATAGAACGGGGCCATCTGCCAGAAAGGGCGGGCCTTGTTGCTCGCGCCCACATTGTCCAGGCGCTGGTTGCACAGCACGCACTTGGGGGTGGACTTGTAATAGTTATCCACCGATCCCGGTACGCAGTCGCCGCAGTATTCCTTACTGCAGCCGGTGCATTGCCATACGGCATCGGCGCCGGAGTGGTAGTGGCAGGCGTTGCCCATAGTACTTTCCTTAGTGTTTGGCCGTGCTTGGCTTGTCGTTATTTTCAGCCTGCAAAGTTTATCGGCACACTGGCGTTGCGCGCAAACCGGTACTTGCAGGCTGCTAGACTGACCCAATATCGTGTCGCTGACGCGGGAACCCCAGGAAAACTACTGCGCGTGCGCCTGGCGGCGTCCGGCTGTGCTCAAAATGCTCACGTACCTGAAGTACGCTCCGCTTTTTGCGCGCAGGCGGCCACCACCAGCTACCCGCTCGCTACGTTTTCCAGCGGTTCCGTAGTTGGATATGCGTAAACAAAAACTGATGCAAGAAGGTGTACAGATGACAACAGCGATGCAGGTAAGGCTGGAAACCACAGCGGCGGCGGAACATTGGGGCAAGAACGCCCTGCTGAGCTTCAACGACAGCGAAGCCCGGATTCACGCCACCGAGGCTGCAGGCGGCACCCTGGTCGCGGTACAGCGCGGTGCCCGCCGTCTCGACGGTATGGGAGTCACGGCGGTTGCCCTCACCGGTGACAACTGGGATCTGGAAAGCCGCTGGGCCTTCTGGGCCGGGTACTACAACCCGAACCGCCAGAGCACGCTGGATTGGGGCATCGGCGACGGCGAAGAGCGGAAAGAATTGGAGGCGCGCAAGGCGGCGAGCCTGTGGGTGCGGGAGATCACCAACGGTACCCCGGAAAACGTCTTCCCTCGCGCACTCGCGGAAAGCGCCGCGGACATGCTGCAGAAACTCGCCCCGGATGCGGTGAGTTATCGCATTGTCTCCGGCGATGAACTGCTGGAAGAGGGCTTTATGGGCATCCACAGCGTCGGCCGCGGCAGCGTGCGCGGCGGCGCGATGCTGCAGCTGGACTATAATCCTTTCGCTGATGGCTCCAATCCTTTCGCTGATGGCTCCAATCCTTTCGCTGATGGCTCCAACCCTTCCGCTGATGGCTCCAACCCGGCCGGTAACGACGCCGCCGCGGTGGACATCTGCCTGGTGGGCAAGGGTATTACCTTTGATTCCGGCGGCTACAGTATCAAACCCTCCGCCGGCATGGCGCACATGAAATCCGATATGGGCGGTGCGGCAATGGTCACCGGCGGCCTCGCGCTCGCCATTGCGCGCGGGCTGAAAAAGCGCGTGAAGCTCTACCTGTGCTGTGCGGAAAACCTGATCTCCGGGCACGCGTTCAAGCTCGGCGATATCATCCGCTACAAGAACGGGGTGACCGCGGAAATTCTCAATACCGATGCGGAAGGCCGATTGGTTCTTGCCGATGGCCTGATCGCCGCGAGCGAGCAGAATCCCCGTTACATTCTCGATGCGGCAACGCTGACCGGCGCGGCAAAAATGGCGGTGGGCCGGGATTACAATTCGGTGCTGAGCCTGGAAGATGAGATGGCCGAGAAGGTGTTGTCTGCGGCCAGATCAGAAAACGAAAAAGCCTGGCGTCTGCCGCTGGAGAAATTCCATCTGGAACAGATTCCCTCCGGTTTCGCGGATATTGCCAACGTGGGCGTGGACGGCAGCCCCGGCGCTTCCACCGCGGCAGCGTTTCTTGCCAAGTTCGTGCGCGATGAGGGGCGCGGCTGGGTGCATATGGATCTATCCGGTTCTTATCTGCCAGCGCCGAATGATCAGTGGGCACAGGGGGCCAAGGGGCACGGCGTGCGTACCATTGCTCGGTTCCTTTTGGATAATTGAGTCACGCGGTAACCACTTAGTTGTTTCCCTGGCGGCGGAGCACCGGTACTCCGCCTTCAATTCAGGCTGATGTGTATTATTCGGCAGCGAGGATGAACCGATGGAAGAGTATCAGGTGATGATTCAGTCGCGGGAGTGGCTGGTAGGCTGGGGTACGCTTTCGCTGATTAATGCCGGTTTGGCTCAGGGAAAAAATCGCAGTGGTCTGATGTGGTGGCTGTTGAGCCTGCTTTTGGGACCCCTGGCAACACTGATCATTGTATTACTCAGCAAGCATTCGCATAAGGATTGACGCAGGTGGAAACAGCGAAAGGGAAGAGCCATACGAGTTTTACTGCTTTGTAGTGAGTTCAATGGATTAAGTCAGAGAGTGTACCGCGCGCTTGCGCAAATGCGCTGTGAGCTTTCGGTGTAATCGGCGACTGATAAAAAGAATATTGCCGGCGCTGCTCAAC
The DNA here is from genome assembly GCF_005771435.1 of Microbulbifer harenosus. Taxonomy (GTDB): domain Bacteria; phylum Pseudomonadota; class Gammaproteobacteria; order Pseudomonadales; family Cellvibrionaceae; genus Microbulbifer; species Microbulbifer harenosus. The sequence continues at coordinate 189,478 of NZ_VANI01000007.1, read as the reverse complement.
TACCCCATCGACACGCTGGAAATTACGCCCGACTACCTCCGTGATATAAAACACGGAATCAAAGACCGCGTCGGTTACCTGTGCTTTTCCTTCCACGGTGGTGCGATGAGTACTCCGCAGTGTCAGGATTTATTGTCTGCCTATCAACAGTTGCAGGCTGCGGATATTGACGTGATTTGCCTGATGGGCGGAGAGGATATTCCTGCACTGGCTGAAGGCCTGGTAGAGGTATAAAACTGGTCACCGAATAAAAGAAAAAGCCGGCGAAGAATCGCCGGCTTCTCTCAAACAACCGCCCCAATATGCCAGGGCAAGAATTCGTTGTCACCGTAATCGAGTTTTTCACTGGCACTCTGCTCGCCAGAAGCAATCGCCAGAATGTGCTGGAAAATCATCTCACCGCACTCGGCAACACTGTAGCGCTTATCCAGAATGCCACCGCAGTCGACATCCATATCCTCGCGCATACGCTCAAACAGATTGGAGTTACTCGCCAGCTTGATACTTGGCACCGGCTTGCCACCAAATGCCGAACCGCGTCCGGTGGTGAAACACACCACATTTGCGCCGCTCGCCACCTGGCCAGTAACGGACACCGGATCAAAGCCCGGGCTGTCCATGAACACGAGGCCCTTCTTGCGCACTTGTTCTGCATACAGGTATACGTCCTGCAGCGCGGTGGTGCCACCCTTCGCCTGCGCGCCCAGGGATTTTTCCGCGATGGTAGTCAGGCCGCCGGCCTTGTTGCCTGGGGATGGGTTGTTGTTCAGCTCCACACCGTTCATTTCGGTGTAGTGCTCCCACCACTTGATACGGTCAACCAGCTTCTGCGCAACCTCAGGGGATACCGCGCGGCGGGTCAGCAGATGCTCAGCGCCGTAAATTTCCGGTGTCTCTGAATAGATCACAGTTCCGCCCTGGCGCACCAGAATATCCGCCGCCGCACCCAGCCCGGCGTTTGCAGTAATGCCCGAGTAGGCGTCGCTGCCGCCGCACTGTACCGCGAGGGTCAGCTCGGAAGCGGGAATCGGTTCGCGCTGGCAGGCATTGGCCGCCGGCAGCATGGCTGCCAGGCGCTCAATGCCCGCGTCGATGGCCGCGCGGGTGCCACCCATGCCCTGGATGGTCATTACCTGGAAGTGCTCGCCTTCCTGCAGGCCGGTTTCGCGCATCAGGCTGGAAATCTGCATGGCCTCGCAGCCAAGACCAATCAACAGAACACCGGCGAAGTTCGGGTGCACAATGTGGCCGTGCAGGGTACGCAGCAAAGTCTGGTAGCCCTCACCGGATGTGGACATGCCACAGCCGCTGTCGTGGCCCAGTGCCACAATGCCATCAATATTGGGAAAATCGCGCAGTTTGCCACTGTCGCGGAAGTGGGCTGCGATCGCACGGGACACGGTAACGGAACAGTTCACCGTGGACACAACGGCAAGGTAATTGCGAGTGCCTGCCTTTCCGCTGGCACGGCGGAAGCCCATGAATGTCGCGCGCTCAGCTTCCGGTACCAGCGTTGTGGGGACGTAGTCCTTGCAGAACTCGTGCGCAACCTGGTGGTTGCCGGCTTCCATGTTGTATTCGTGTACATGGGTGCCGGGAGCAATGGCCTCCCGCGCAAAGCCAATAACCTGGCCGTACTTGATTACCGCTTCACCGGCGCCGATGGCGCGCACACAGACCTTATGCATCGCGGGTACATCGGAAAGCAGTGGCAGCATGTTGCCACCCCAGTTAACCAGCGCTCCGGCGGGCAGGGGGGCTTTGCTAACGGCGACATTATCGTCTGAATGTATATGAATGAGATCCATCTGGTCCTGACTCCGCTAACGGACTTGCGGTCAGTTGTCGTTATGGTTGGTCGCAATCTAACACTATATTGGTAAGGCCGCAATCTGCAGTTTAGTTCGATTTGGTAAGACTGTGGGGCCAATTCCCGTGTTGTGGTGGCTAAACCCCTTCTGCTAAACTGCGGCGAAGCGTTTTCCGCAACTTATATATAAGCACCAGGAACGATGTGTTTTGGTTGGCAAAGCGGGAAATCCGGATGGGTCAGGCAGGTTTTTGTAGCGAACACCTGTTGGATACCATCCAAAGATGAAAGTGACGGTGGCGCGCTGGCTTGAAACCGGTGGTCCACCCATTGAAATACACAAACAGAAGAACAGATGCAGCATAAGTGCAGGAGATTGGTCTGATGCAGGGTGCCAGACTTTACCAACAGGTGGCCGAAAAGTTGGCCGCTGCCATCGCCGCCGGTGACTACCCGGCGGGTACTCGTTTGCCCGCCGAACGCAAACTGGCGGAGCGCTTTGAGGTCAGCCGCCCCACGGTGCGCGAGGCCATCATTGCCCTCGAGCTGGCCGGCTGTGTGGAAGTGAAAGGCGGTTCAGGCGTTTATGTGACCGATACCGAAGCTAGCGCCTTCTCCGCTGGAGAGAGCGATATCGGTGCCTTTGAGATCCTTCAGGCCCGAATGATGTTCGAGGGAGAGGCCGCCGGTCTCGCCGCCCGCGAAATGTCCGATGCGGAAATCAAAGAGCTGGAAGTGATCCTGGAAGAAATGGTGGCGGAGAACGCCTCCGACTCCAATGCCGAAGTGGCGGATGAGAAGTTTCACATTCACATTGCCCGCTGCACCCACAACGATGCGGTGGTTTCTGTATGCGAACATTTGTGGAAGCTGCGCAACAACTCTTCAGTCTCTGCGCGTATTCTTGAGAAGGTGCGCCAGGTGGGCTCCAAACCCCGGATTGAAGAGCACCGTCGCATTCTCGATGCCATTAAGAAGCGCGACCCGGAAGGTGCGCGCAATGCCATGCGTGACCACCTGCAGAGAGTGGTACAGCAGTTGCTGGATGCCACCGAAGCGGAAGCGCTGGAGCAGGCGCGCCGCGAAATGAGTGCCGCCCGCCAGCGTTTTGCCCTGCCCTGACGATCGTTTCCAGCACGCTCGAATTGCTCGAGCCCCGAAAGCCGGCCACTGTGCCGGCTTTTTTGTTTGCCGGATATCTGACACGTGCCAAATGGCTGCGTACCCGCCTGGTTGTTGCCCTGCAAAAATTGGTATGACAGTATTGTAGAAATTTTCACACTGGTCTTGCCAGATTTCCAGGCAGGCTGGTGCGCTAGACGTTATTGCTGCTGGAATCCAGTGCGGCAAAACCCAAGACAGATAAACCAGTACAACAATAAACCCGGGAGGTAATGATGACTGGACTCAACCGGCGAGTATTCCTGCAATCCATGATGGCCGCGGCGGTAGTGCCTGTCATCTCCGGTCTGCCCGCGCAGGCGCTGGCCATGAGCCGCCCACCCCGGGCCCAATACAATGGCCCTTGGGCGAAGGTGCCGGAGATTCTGTCGTCCATCAGGCTCCCATCCATTCCCGCCCGCGATTTCAATCTCAAAGCGCTGGGCGCGCGCGGCGAGGGCGAAGATGCCAGTGAGTACTTTGCCGCTGCCGTTGAGGCGAGTCGCAGGGCCGGCGGTGGTCGCATCGTAGTGCCGGCGGGCAGGTACCGCACCGGACCAATTCACCTGGTATCCAATACCGAGCTGCATCTGGAGGAAGGGGCGGAAATCCATTTCGTCCCCGATCCCGGACGCTACCTACCGGCGGTGAAAACCCGTTGGGAAGGGTTGGAAATGATGGGTTACTCCCCTCTGATCTATGCCCACAAGGCCGACAACGTGGCGTTGACCGGCAAGGGTTTGATTGACGGAGGTGCCGACTGTGACACCTGGTGGCCGTGGAAGGGGGCGAACGGCAAATGCGCCAACAGCTCCAACGAGGGGGATACCCAGCATCCGGCGCGCAAGGCACTGATGGATGATGCCGAAAGTGGGGTTCCCGTCGCGGAGCGCCTGTACGCCGATGGTTCCTTCTTGCGCCCACCGCTGGTGCAGTTCTACGAGTGCAACAATGTGCTCATTGAAGGCGTGACTCTGGAAAATTCTCCGTTCTGGGTCATCCATCCGGTGCTGTGTGAAAGCCTCACGGTACGCAATGTCACCACCCGCAGCCACGGCCCCAACTCCGATGGTTGCGACCCGGAATCCTGTCGCAATGTACTGATTGAAGGCTGTCTGTTCGACAACGGCGACGACTGTATTGCCATCAAGTCCGGGCGCAACGCGGATGGTCGCCGCGTGAATGTTCCCACCGAGAATGTGGTAGTGCGGAACTGCCAGATGCGTGATGGTCACGGCGGGCTGGTGTTGGGCAGTGAAATTTCCGGCGGTGTGCGCAATGTGTTCATGGAGGACTGCGTGATGAGCAGCCCCAATCTGGATCGCGGCCTGCGTATCAAGACGAATGCCATGCGCGGCGGTGAGATCCACGATATCTACGTGCGCAACCTCACCATAGGGCAGGTGAAAGATGTCATCGTGATCAACTTCTTTTACGAAGAGGGGGACAAGGGCAGCTTTGACCCCAATGTCTACAACATCCAGGTGGAAAATCTGGTGTGTGAGCAGGCCAACCGCGCCTTCCATATCCGCGGCTTCGAACGCGCGCCTATCCGTGGTCTGCAGATTTTCAACAGCCGCATTGACCAGGCCGGTTCCGTTGGTGTGATTGAAGCGGTTTCCGGCCTGACCGTGGATAACGTCAGCATCAATGGTCAGGCCTTTAAGCCCGGTTGATCAGTCCTTTTCTATAAACCTTCCAAAAGCGCCCGGAAGACGTCCAGTGCGGGATAAACCGCACTGGTCCAAGGGCTTATGGCGCGGTAATCTTCATTTTGACGAGAGAAATGCGATAAACACACGCTTGATTGGTCTGCCAAAAGTTGCCAGTTGGTAGTCCATGTGAGAATATCGGCCTGCATTGATAATAAGCGGTATTACCAAAACAGGTTTTACCAAAATAACGACGAAAGCGGAGATGAGAGTCATGAAGACTTTTGAGCTTAAACCACTCACTCTTGCGATGGCCATGATTGCGGTACCGGCCTTTGCACAAGAAGCCTCTAACACCTCTGGCGATGCCACCCTTGAAGAGATCACCGTAACTGGTAGTTACGCGGGCAGTCTGGCCAAGGCGCTGGATACCAAGCGCGACTCTACCAACATGGTGGATTCCATTCTTGCAGAAGACATTGCCGACTTCCCCGACCAGAACCTGGCGGAATCGCTTCAGCGCATCCCCGGTGTGGCTATTGACCGTGATGACGGCGAAGGTCGTACCATCACCGTGCGCGGCCTCGGCTCTACCTACACCCGCGTGCAGGTAAACGGCATGCAGGCGCAGTCACTGGCTGCTGGCTCTGGCGGTGTGCGTACCGACCGCAGTTTCGATTTCAACGTGTTCGCCTCCGAACTGTTCAACCGTCTGGACGTGTACAAGACCACTTCCGCAGAGCTGGAAGAAGGTTCTCTCGGTGCTACCGTTGCACTGCAGACTGCGCGCCCGCTCGACTACGACACTTTTACGCTGGTAGCGAATACCCAGGGTGGATACAACGAGCAGACCGGTGAGTTTGCTCCACGCGCCTCTGGCCTCTTCAGTGTGAGCAACGAAGACAAGACACTTGGCTTTCTGCTCTCCGCCGCTTATTCCGAGAAAAAGAATGGCACCGAAGGTGCGGAAACTGTGCGCTGGGAAACCTGGGAAGGTAGCAAGGGCACCGGACAATTCAACTGCAGCGCCTGTGACACTGAAGAAGAGCGTGCGGCCGTTGCTCAGTCCTGGCACCCGCGTATTCCGCGTTATGCCGACAAAACCAATGACCAGGAGCGCTTGGGCCTGACCTCGTCATTCCAGTGGCAACCTGCTGACAGCACCCTGATTACCGTTGACGCCCTGTATTCCAATGTGGATGTTATCCGCAACGAGCCGTATCTCGGTAATATCTCCCTTGCACGTCTGGATACCAAGCCGAGCACCGGCACCAGCGAAATGGATATCATCGACTACATTATCGATGGCAACGGCACCATGACTGACGCCACCGTGACCGGGTCTGACGTTCGTTCCGAAAACTTCCGCGCAAACTGGGGCTCCGAATACAAGCAGTACTCTCTGGCACTTGAACACGAGTTCAGCGATCGCCTGCGTATGAATGCACTGGTCGGCGCCACGGAATCTGTAATGGATAACCGCGAAGTGACCGTGGTGTTCGAACACTTCAGCGAAGACGACAGTCGCCGCTACGTGGACTATGCGGACAGCAGCGACGAGTTCAGCTGGAGCTACAACGGTTCCGACTCCCTGGACTTGGTCTACGGTTTCGATCTGTCCAACCCTGCCAATTGGGAAATGTCCGAATATCGCGACCGTCTATATGACGCAAGCTCTGAAACCGGGCATGCCAGTGTCGATCTCGAATTCGATCTGAGCGAATCGTTTACCCTGAAGGCTGGTGCCAACAGCAACTCCTACGGCTACGATATTATTGGCCAGCGCGCTGACAAGGCGTTCGACAAGGCGGATGCCGAAGACGGCACTATTGACGGCAGTGCCTGTGGCGTGAGCGCGGCCTTGACCGCAAACGACGGTAAGTCGGTTAACTCTGCGGGCCAGAATTACTTCCAGGCCAACTTCGGCGTCAGCGACACTCTGCTCGAATCCGGGTGCTGGAACTACGCGGTACATGCGGGTGACACCCGCAAAGTAGATGAAGACAGCCGTGCCGTGTACGTGCAGGTTGATATGGATACAGACATCGCGGGCTATCGTCTGCGCGGTAATCTGGGTGTGCGCAGGGCCAACACCGAATTATCTTCTACCGGTGTTACCGCCTACACCGATGAAAATGACGTTGATCACGTAGTGGATGTAACCGTCAACCACGAGTACGACGATACCCTGCCGTCTCTGAACCTGGCTCTGAATGTTACCGATGACGTGATCCTGCGTGCGTCCGCCGCCAAGGTAATGAGCCGTCCGAACCTAACCGACCTCAACCCGGGCGGTTCCGTATCCATTTTCGGCGAACCTAAGGTCAGCTACGGTAACCCGTTCATCGAGCCCTTCCGTGCCAAGGCCTACGATCTGTCCGCCGAGTGGTACTTCGCCGAGAGCGCGCTGGTGAGCTTGGCGTTGTTCCAGAAGGACATTGACTCTTTCCCGACTTCCGAGAAAGTGGATATGGCCTGGAGTGAAACCGGTCTGCCGGATTCCATGCTGGGTGCTCAAGTTGACCAGCTGAAAGATGCAATCTTTGAGGTTTCGCGCAAGGTCAATGGCGGTGGCGCAACTATTCAAGGTTGGGAGCTCCAATACCAGCAGCCGCTGACCTTCCTGCCGGGGCCCGAGTGGGTGCAGAACTTTGGTGTGCAGACCAACTACACCTTTGTTGATGCCGAGACCGACAGCGGCAGCGAAATGCTCGGTGTTTCCGAGACTTCCTACAACATCACGCTTTACTGGGAGAACGATGACTTCCAGGCGCGTATCTCCAACGCCTACCGCGGTGAATACCTCACCAACATCGGCCGCGAAGAGTATGTTGGGGAGAGCAGCAATATCGACTTCTCTGCAAGCTACAACGTCAGCGACAACCTGAAAGTAAGCTTCGAAGCCCTTAACCTGGGTGATGAGCCCAAATATCGCTACCTGGATGAAGATGTTCAGCGTCTGTACGACGAGCATTTCTCCGGTGCTCAGTACTTCATCGGCGCGCAGTACAAGTTCTGATAAGGAACAGACTGCATAATCGAAAAGCCCGGCAAATATTTGCCGGGCTTTTCGACGAATAAAATAGAGTTGTACCCAAACGGCCGAGTGCAGGAATCCCCACATCTTGTGGACAAGGAAGATTCGAAGTCGCACGCGGCCGTTTTTCAATTGAACAGAATAAAACCCGAATTCGTGGAGACGTCTGTGAAACTGTCTGATATGTCCAAACGCACCCCGAGCCTGAGTGCCCTCGCTTTTGCGTTGACTGCTGCAACGCTCACCGCCTGTGGTGAAAAAACCGCTGAATCCGCAGCGAAAAAAGCGCCTGCGGCGGTTGCCGAAAAGCCCGGTGCCATTGCCACTCTTGAGCTTTCCAACCCCTCGGACTTCCCGCGTCTGGACGAAGCGGTTTACCTGAGCTTCTACGAACTCGGCCTGAAACACGGGTTCGCATCGCCGATTGCGGTGTGGAACCAGTCACAGCAAATTCCTGTGCAGACTATCGACAAAAATGCCGATGGTGAGAAGGATGGCATTCTGTTTACCGTGGACGTCGCTGTTGATGAAACGGTAAAACTTCGTATCGCCGAGGCAGATGCCGCGGCGGAAAACACAGCCAAGCGCACTCAGGCGGAAATTTCCCGCAAGGTGGGCGGTGAGTGGAAAGAGCGTGAATATCTCGGCGGCAGCTTCGAGAATGTCAGCGTGTTGGACGTGCCAAAAGAGCACACCGACCACTCCTGGTATATTCGCTACGAGGGCCCGGGTATTGAATCCGATCTGGTGGGCTACCGTGTGTATCTCGACTGGCGCAACGGCTTCGATATTTTCGGCAAATCCACCCAGCAACCGGTGTTGCAGAATGTAGGTCAGGACGGTTTTGATTCCTATCACGAGCCTGCCGACTGGGGCATGGACATCCTCAAGGTGGGTAGTGCCGTCGGTGTTGGCGGCTACGGCTTTTGGGATGGCGAGAAAGTCATCCGTGTGAGCGACGTGCAGGACTGGCGCGCCGAAATTACCGAAAACGGCGACCTCTATTCCGCGTTCAAGATCGACTACCTGGGCTGGAAGCCGGTGGAAGGTGTACAGACCGATCTTTCCGCGCAGCTTTCGATGCACGCGGGCAGCCGCCTGGTGGAAGTAAACGCGAAAACCAGCAGTGAGCTGGACAATATGATTGCCGGTATCGTCAATCATCCGGGTACCGAGCTGATTGTCGGTGACACGGACATTACCGGCCACGCCTATACCTACATCGGTACTTATGGGCCGCAGAGTCTCGATGGTGCCAATCTTGGCATGGCGGTGCTGGCGAAGCGCAAGGCGATTGACGAATTTACCAAGGACGAACACAACCAGGTTGCTATCCTGAAGCCTGCGGACAAGGAAATTCAATATTACTTCGTCGCCGCCTGGGCCAACGAAGTGGAGAGCCGCCACGGACCGATCACCACCAAGGCCGAGTTTGAAACCTACCTCAAGCAGGAAGCGGAAAAACTCACCATGCCGCTGCGCCAGCGCCTGACCACTGCGGCGAGCCTCGCAGAAACCCAGCAGCCGCTGACGGCGGAAGCGGCACTGACTTGGAGCAAACGCCTGGCGGATTCCGAGCTTAAGCGCAAAACCCTGGATTACCGCTTTGGTGGTTTCGACCACATCCGCAAGCGCCCGTCCTACTTTGAATACACCACCGGTATGGTGATGCAGGCCTACGACGAGCTGAACCAGGTTGCCCCGGAAGCGCGCTATGCGGACGCGGTACAGACCGTGATGGGATCCTTCGTCAACGAAGACGGCAGCATCAATGGTTATGTGCAATCGAAATACAACATCGACAGCATCCGCGCTGGAACCATGTTGCTGCGCATGTACGAGCGCAACCGGGACGAGAGTTACAAGAAGGCTGTCGACACTCTGTTTGAGCAACTGGAGCATCATCCGCGCACCAGCGCCGGAGCGTTCTGGCACAAGAAAATCTACCCGCACCAGGTGTGGCTTGACGGCGTCTACATGGGCATTCCGTTCCTCGCCCAGTACGAACAGATGATGCACGAAGAGCCCAACGTGGACGAAGTGCTGGCGGAATTCAAAGTGGTGCGCGACAAACTGCGCGATCCGGACACTGGCCTCTACTACCACGCCTGGGACGAAGCGCGCGAGCAGGTATGGGCGGATAAGGAAACCGGTCTATCCGCCTACCACTGGGGCCGCGGCATGGGCTGGCTGGCGATGGCGCTGGTGGACGTGCTGGATTACATCCCCGAGGAAAACACCGAGCAGCGCCAGTACCTTCTGGACATGATCGCGGAAATCGCTCCTGTGATTGAGAAGTACCAGGACCCGGCAACCGGCACCTGGTGGCAGATCATGGACAAGCCCGGTGCGCGCGGCAACTACCTCGAGTCTTCCGCCAGCACCATGTACACCTACTTCTTTGCCAAAGCACTGAACCAGGGCTACCTGCCGGAAGACCGGTATCTGGAAACCGCGAAAAAGGCTTACCAGGGCCTGTTGGATGAGTTTGTACAGGTGCATGCCGACGGCACCATCACCGTAACCGATATGTGCCAGGTGGCCGGCCTCGGTTATGGCCGCGACGGCAGCTACAAGTACTACATGAGCGAACCGATCTACGATGACGACCCCAAGGGCACCGCGCCGTTCATCACCTCCGGCGTCGAGATGTACAAACTGCTGAAGTCCAAGTCGTAAGCTGATTTAAAAAGATTTTCGGGAAGAGTTATGAACACCGTTTTTGACGAGCGTTATTCCAGCCATCCGGCGGACTACGTGAACTACGACACTGAGCGCCTGAGAAAAGAATATCTGGTGCCGAACCTGTTCACGGCCGATACCGTAAACCTGACCTATACCCATGTGGACCGGGTAATTGTGGGCGGTGTTATGCCGGTGGCCGGGGAAGTAAAACTCGAAACCGTCGACGCCCTGAAAGCGGACTACTTTCTGGAGCGCCGCGAGCTCGGCATTATCAATATCGGCGCGCCCGGCTGTGTGGACGTCGACGGTACCGTATATGAAATAGGTACCAAGGAGGCGCTGTACGTAAGCCGCGGTTCCCGTGAAGTGAAGTTCACCAGCAATGCGCAGGCGTCGCCTTCGAAGTTCTACATTCTGTCGACCCCGGCGCACCGCGAATTCCCCACCCGCAAAGTGGGCCAGGGCGATGCCCAGGTGATCGAACTGGGTGCGGCGGAAACCTGCAACAAGCGCACCCTGCGCAAGCTGCTGGTGAAAGACGTACTGGAAACCTGCCAGCTTCAGATGGGTATGACCGAACTGGCGCCCGGCAGCTGCTGGAATACCATGCCGTGCCACACCCACAGCCGTCGTATGGAAGTCTATATGTACTTCAACGTGCCGGAAGGTCAGGCCGTATGCCACTTTATGGGCCCGCCCCAGCAGACCCGCACCATCTGGATGGCCAACGAGCAGGCGGTGATATCTCCCACCTGGTCGCTGCACTCAGGTGTCGGCACCAGCAACTACACCTTCATCTGGGGTATGGCTGGCGAGAACCACGATTACGACGATATGGATAAAGTGCAGCCGAACGAGCTGCGTTGATCCATCGAAGTTAAAAATTCTTTGTAGGAGCCTGCCTTGCAGGCGAATAGGAAAACCGGGGAAAACCCGGTTCGCCTGCAAGCAGGCTCCTACAGAAAGAGATTGGAGTTTGTTATGTCCACTTCCCTGTTCGACCTGAGCGGAAAACTCGCCCTGGTAACCGGTGCCACCCACGGCCTCGGCATGGCCATGGCGGAAGGTCTCGGTAATGCCGGCGCCAAACTGGTGATCACCGGCCACTCCTCCCAGGAAAAACTCGACAACGCCGTCGCGCAGCTGCGTGAAAAGGGCTACGACGCCCACGGCTACCTGTTCAACGTCACCAATGAAGACGAAGTGAACGAAATGGTGCCGGTGATCGAGCAAGAGCAGGGCCCGATCGACGTGTTGGTGAACAACGCCGGCATCATTCGCCGTGTGCCGCTGCTGGAAATGGATCTGGCCGAGTGGAACCTGGTGCTGCAGACCAATCTCACCGGCGTGATGGTGATGACCCGCCCGGTGGTGAAGCGCATGATTGAGCGTGGCGCCGGCAAGATTATCAACATCTGCTCGATGATGAGCGAGCTGGGACGCGACAGCGTTTCTGCCTATGCCGCTTCCAAGGGTGGCCTGAAAATGCTGACTCAGAATATGGCCACCGAGTGGGCGCGCCACAACATTCAGGTGAACGGCATCGGCCCGGGCTATTTCGCCACCAGCCAGACCGCACCGATCCGTGTGGATGGCCATCCGTTCAATGAATTTATCATTGGCCGCACGCCGGCGGGTCGCTGGGGCAACCCGGAAGACTTGCAGGGCGCCGCGGTATTCCTGTCCAGTAAAGCGAGTGATTTCGTCAATGGTCAGGTGGTGTACGTGGATGGCGGCATCCTCGCCACCATTGGCAAGCCCAGTAACGAATAAATAATTAAACATATTTTCCCAGTGTTCCGCTGGCCGCGGTAACTGCCGTTACCGCGAGACAAACCGGCGCGTCCTGTGTCGGTCTGTCTGGTTCGATAGATTCTTGAATGACTGGTTGCTTTTCTCTCACGTGATTACGTGAGGGGGCGGGCGCGTGCGCCTGAAATATCAAAATAATACGTTTCGGAGCAACGATGAACGCGATGATCTCTCTCCCCCGCAGCCTGCGGGGCCTGATGCTGTGCGCCCTGATTACGAGTGCGCCAGCGACCGTATGCGCAAGTGATGTCGAGGCAACAAGCGACTGGAAGCTAGCCGAAGAAATCGTTGCCGGTATCCAAATGCCGGCTATACCCGCGCGCAGTTTCTCTGTTGCCGACTTTGGTGCGAAGCCTGATGACGTGCGCCCGGCGGTACTTTCCGCAATTGACTCCGCGGTAAAGGCCGGTGGTGGCCGTGTGGTGATTCCCCGCGGCGAGTGGCTCAGCCGTGGTCCGGTTGTCCTGCAAAGCCGTATCGAATTGCATCTGGAAGAGGGCGCGGTGTTGCGCTTTTCCGCCAAGCCGGAGCATTACCTGCCCGTGGTGAAAAGCCGCTGGGAGGGTACTGAGCTTTACACCTACTCGCCGCTGATTTACGCCAACAACGTGGAAGATGTCGCTATTACCGGCAAGGGCACCATCGACGGCAATGCCGACAGCAAATTCAAACTCTGGCACCCGCAACAGAACGCGGATATGCAGCGCCTGCGCCGTATGGGTGCGGATGCGGTGCCGGTAGAGCAGCGCATATTTGGTGAGGGTACCTTCCTGCGTCCACCGCTGGTGCAGTTCTTTCACGCCAAACGCGTACTGCTGCAGGATTTCACTGCGCTGAACTCCCCGTTCTGGGTCAATCACCTGGTCTACACCGATCACGCGACCGTGCGTGGCATCCGCGTGGACAGCCATTTCCCGAATAACGATGGGGTGGATATCGAGTCTAGCAGCAATGTGCTGCTGGAAAACAGCTGGTTCCGCACCGGCGACGATTCCGTGGTGGTGAAGTCCGGACGCGATCTGGACGGCCGCAATATCGGTATTCCCAGTCAGCGTATCGTGGTGCGCAATAACGATATGGGTGGCGAAGATGGTATCGCGCTTGGCAGCGAGATGTCCGGCGGAATCCGCGATGTATTTTTTTCTGACAACATTCTGCGCAAGGGCATTTCCGCGTTCCGCTTCAAGGCCAATCTGGATCGCGGCGGGCTGGTAGAAAATGTGCGGCTGCGCAATCTCACGGTCGAGTCCTTCGACAATCTGTTCTGGTTCCAGCTCAACTATCCCGGCGAGCTCGGCGGATTTTTCCCGTCCACGTACCAGGACATCGTGTTTGAAAATATTCAGGTGCAGGAAGTGGGTACTTTCCTCGAGGTACACGCGCCCGAAGCCGCCCCCCTGAAAGATGTGCTGTTCAGGGATATTCATGTAGGGAAGGTGGAGACACCGCTCGTCATCGAGAATGCGGTCAATCTGAAGTTTGAAGAGGTAAAACTTGGCAGCCAGCGTATAGACGGTGTCTTGAGTTGGCGAAAATAATTGACGAGAGAGTATGGAGTCTTAGTAATGAGCAATTACACAATAAAACCGCTTGTTCTGGCTATGGCACTGGCATCCCCGGCATACGCCCAGGAAGCTGCACAGGAAGAAGCCCAGCAGGAAGACACGGTACTGGAGGAAATCGCGGTTACCGGTTTCCGTCAGTCTCTGGAACAGGCGCTGGATACCAAGCGCACCAGTGCCAACAACACTGACAGCATCATCGCCGAAGACATAGGCAAGATGCCCGATCTGAACCTGGCAGAGTCTCTGCAGCGTGTTCCCGGCGTAGCGATCACCCGCGAGGGTGGTGAAGGCCGTAACATTACCGTACGCGGTCTCGGTCCTGGTTTCTCCCGCACCACCCTGAACGGTATGGAAGTGCCGGCCAGTACCGGCGGCCTGGACACCTCCGGCGGTGTGAATCGCAGCCGCGATTTCGACTTCAACGTGTTTGCGTCTGAGCTTTTCAACCGCATCACTATCCACAAGTCGCCCATCGCTTCCGTGGAAGAGGGTGGCTTGGCCTCAACTGTTGAGTTGTCCACTGCGCGTCCATTCGACAAGCCCGGTCAGCACTTCTCCTTCGGCGGCCAGATGATGGTGGACAGCTTTGCCGAAGAGGAAAATCCGCGCTTTGTCGGCCTGTACAGCAACACCTTTATGGATGACAAGCTGGGTGTGCTGGTGAGCGCCGCCTATTCCGAACGCTCCGTGCGCCAGGAAGGTTTCGGCACCGTACGCTGGACCAGCCCGTTCGACAACGGCGACCGCAGCTGGGTGGGTACCGATGCCGATGTGGTGATCAACGGTACGCCCAACCCGCAGGCGAACTATCCGGATGAAGCGATCAAGGCCGACGAGAAACTGGATTACATGTGGGCGCCGCGTCTGCCGCGTATGGACTCGTTCAACCGCGAGCAGGAGCGCCTTGGTCTGACCGGCTCTTTCCAGTTCCGCCCCACCGACACCATGGAATTCACCCTGGATGTTTTGAACTCCAACCTGAAAGCAGACGTAACCTCTTACAACTACTTCGCGCAGTTCCGCAACACCTTCAACAGCATCACTCCAGTAGAAGTTACGCTGGATGAAAGTGGCCGCAATATCGTGGCCGGCACGTTCGAGGGCGTGAAACCCCGCTCAGAAAGCCGCGGCCAGTTCAGCGAAACCGATTTCACCCAGGTGGTGCTGTCCGGTAAGTTTGATCTGACCGACAACGTAGTGCTGGACGTGATGTACGGCAACGCGGTTTCCAAGCACACCGAAGACCAGCTGCGCTTCAACATCGAGGCAAACGAAACCTCAACGTTCAGCTACTCCTTCCTTGAGAATGGCGATATTGCGGAGATGTCTTACGGTTTCGATATTTTGAATCCGGACAACTACGTTTTCTCCGGCCCGACCCTGCGCCGCGACGTGGTGGAGCGCACCAACGATACATTCCGCGCTGACCTGACCATCAATGGCGACAGCTCCGTGCTGAAAACCGGTCTGATCTGGAACAGTCGCGAAGTGGATTCGCAGCGCTGGGATCCAACCAAAGGTTCGCTTACCACTCCGGCACTGACCGCAGCGCTCACGGCTCAACTGGCGGATAAGGTCAGCGGTTTTGGCAGCGGCGTTGATTCGCCGTCCGGCTTCCCGACCAACTGGCTGGTGAACGACTTCTACGCCACCAAAGATGCCTACGGTGTTGGCCAGTGGACACTGAATGACAACGATTCCAGCACCTACAACGTGGTGGAGGAGACCCTTGGCGGTTACGCGGAAGCGACCGTCGAAACCCAATTGCTGGGCCTGCCGCTGACCGTCAACAGTGGTTTGCGTATTGTTGAAACCACCACCGACGTGGGCAACCTGCCGGAAGATAGTTACACCGAAATCCTGCCCTCCACCAACCTGGTGCTGGAGTTGCAGGAGGACCTGCTGCTGCGTGTCGGCCTCGCCCGCAACTTCGCGCGCCCGGGCCTCGGCGGTCTCGCGGCGACAACGGTAACGCCGGTGCGCGGTACCGTGAATGCAGCTAACCCCGAGGTCGAACCGATGCGTGCCGACTCCGCCGACGTAAGCCTGGAGTGGTACTTCGATGCGGAATCCGTACTGGCACTGACCGTGTTCCACAAGCAGATCGACAGTTTCCTCACCAGCGTTACCGTGAACGACCAGGCACTGCCGGCGGAGCTGGCGGCGATTGTTGCCGCACGTCCGGAGTACGATCCTTCCAGTCCGCTGTACGACGCGAACGTGGAAGACCCGTACAGCAGCGGCTGGGACATTACTACTACCGTCAACGGCGAGGGTGCTACGGTTGATGGCTATGAGCTCTCCTACCAGCAACCTCTGAGCTTCCTTCCCGGCTGGGGCAGCAACTTCGGTGTACTGGCCAACTTCACCCATGTGAAGTCCAATGCCGAATACGGCAACGGTGTAAAAGGCCCGCTGGAAGGTCTGTCTGAAAACAGCTACAACTTTGGCGTCTATTACGAAGTGGATCGCTTCGGTGCGCGCGTGGTAGTCAACGACCGCGACGACTACGTGACCTCCGGTACTGGCGGTGAGGGCAACGCTTCCTTCGCCACCACCGGCCCAACCCGTGTCGATATGTCCGCGTTTTACGACATCAGCGACAACGTCAAGGTCAGCCTGGAAGCGATCAACCTGACCAATGAGGCCGAGCGTCTGTACACCACCGGTCCATTGGGAGACCAGGATCTGGTGCGAGAGTACAACAGCACCGGCCGCGAAGTATTGCTGGGCCTGCGGGTGAATTTCTGATCCGCAGTGGCTAGTAAGGTAGTACTCTAGTGGTTGTGAAAAAACGACCGCCAGAGGCCTGCCAGGCCGGACACCGCACGCGTCATTTGGTGTGGTTTCCGGCGACGGAACAGGTATTTCGGTGCTGTTGTGTGGTAATACGGCGGCACCGACTCCTGTTGTTTGTAATTCTCATTTCCGCATATATTTTGCCGGGCTTCGGCCCGGCTTTTTTCGGGAAATATATTCCCCTACCCCTTCTTTTTTCTCGATTCGTTCTCCGCTCGCAGTCTGCGGCGTCAATTGCTTTATAGCTATTTTTTCCGGGACGGGTCTGCCTGTCTGGGCCGCGGATTTCTTGTTGTATCGAGTGCACTTTCTAAACTTAATTGAGGCGGTCAGCGACGGCGCTGCGCTATACCTGTATGAATTTGTAAGGGAACTGGCGTGTCAGCCGGCACTCGTCATATAGGTAAATTCCAATGATTTCATCTGGTTATGAGTGGAGAGGCTGGTTTGGCGCAGCAGAAGCCCGTTGTTATATCTGAGCAGCGGAGGCGGGAAACCCGCCTGGTGGTGTTCATCCTCGTTTTCCTTTTTCCCATCCTCGCGATCGCCATTGTCGGTGGCTACGGCTTTGCAGTGTGGATTCTGCAGATGATCTTCGGTCCGCCAGGGCCGCCTGGATGAAATCGCGTCTGTGAACTCGCAGGCTGAGCGTCTTTTCTTCCGGCCGGAGGCCGGACCTCGGGAGTAGATGAAAAATGTCGGAGCAGAGCACGAATTTCCGGAATCCAACCGCAGCCCCTTCACTGCATATCGTCAGTCTGATTGTGCATGTGAGACCGCAGAAACTTGCCGTGGTCAGCCGCTGGATCGATGACCGCGCGGAGCTACAGATCCATCTCGGCAACGGGGAGAGCAAGTTGGTGGTGGTACTGGAAACAAGAGATCATTTTCAGGTCAATGAAACTATCGAGACCATCAAGGATCAGCCCGGTGTACTGAATGTGGTAATGGTCTATCACGAAGAATTGGCGCTTGCCGATGCGGACGATGTGCTGGTGGAAATACCAGAAGCACGCAGTCCTGAGCAGCCGATAAAAATTGTGGGAGACCGCTGAGATGGCAATTACCCGGCGCGAATTTTCCACAGCGAGTGCGGTGGTTGCGGCTGCGACCGCCGCCGGGCTGGCGGCGCCGGCGGCAGCACAGAACCTGGTGAGCCGGGGTGGCGCCAATGTGCTCCAGTGGAACAAAGCCCCCTGCCGATTCTGTGGCACCGGCTGTAGTGTGATGGTGGCCACCAAGGACAACCGCGTGGTGGCGACCCACGGCGATATCAAGGCGGAGGTGAACCGCGGGCTCAACTGCGTAAAGGGTTACTTCCTGTCGAAAATCATGTATGGCAGCGATCGCCTTACCAAGCCAATGCTGCGGATGACCAATGGCAAATACGATAAGAACGGGAATTTTGTCGAAGTGTCCTGGGATCAGGCGTTCGATGTCATGGAGCAGAAATTCAAGCAGGCGATCGCCAACCATGGTCCGGATGCCGTGGCGATGTTCGGATCCGGGCAGTGGACGGTGTGGGAAGGTTACGCTGCAAGCAAACTGATGAAAGCCGGTTTCCGCACCAACAATCTTGATCCCAACGCGCGTCACTGTATGGCGTCTGCGGCCTTTGGATTTATGCGCACCTTCGGTATCGACGAACCCATGGGTTGCTACGACGATATTGAACACGCCGATGCGTTCGTGCTGTGGGGCTCCAACATGGCTGAGATGCACCCGATTTTGTGGTCTCGGGTGACCGACCGGCGCCTGTCGCACCCCGGTTGCAAGGTGGCTGTGCTTTCTACCTATGACCACCGCAGTTTTGAACTGGCGGATATCCCGATTATTTTCCCTCCACAGTCGGATCTTCTGATCCTGAACTTCATTGCCAACTACATCATCCAGAACAACCGGGTGAATACAGGGTTTGTTAAAAAGCATACCCGTTTTGTGCGCGGGGAAACCAATATCGGTTACGGCCTGCGGGACGAGCACCCGCTGGAACAGAACGCCAGTGGGCGCGCCCAGGCAAATACATGGAGCGATATGAGTTTTGAGGAGTACGCCGAATTCCTCAAGCCTTACTCGCTCCAACGCGTGTCGAAAGATACCGGCATTCCCCGGAAACGCCTGAACGCACTGGCAGAGCTGTATGCCGACCCGAAGACCCGGGTCATGTCCTTTTGGACCATGGGCTTCAATCAGCACACCCGCGGCGTGTGGGCGAATAACATGATCTACAACATCCACCTGCTCACCGGGAAAATCTCCAGCCCTGGCAACAGTCCGTTTTCGCTTACCGGGCAGCCCTCGGCCTGCGGCACCGCGCGCGAAGTAGGGACTTTTTCCCATCGCCTGCCGGCGGATCTTCTGGTGGCCAATCCCCAGCACCGCGCCACCGCGGAGAAAATCTGGCGACTGCCCGCGGGCACCGTTCCAGAGAAGCCCGGTTTTGACGCGGTGGCACAGAGCCGGGCGTTGAAGGACGGCAAACTCAAAGTTTACTGGACCCAGACAACCAATAACGCGCAGGCCGGCCCCAACCTGATGGGCGAGTTGCTGCCGGGGTGGCGCAATCCCGACACCTTCATCATCGTCTCCGATGTCTATCCCACTACCTCGGTACAGGCGGCGGACCTGATCCTGCCGTCGGCCATGTGGGTGGAGAAAGAAGGTGCCTATGGCAACGCCGAGCGGCGTACCCAATTCTGGCGCCAACTGGTCAAGGCGCCGGGAGAAAGTAAGTCCGATCTCTGGCAGCTGGTGGAGTTTTCCAAGCGCTTTAAGACGGATGAGGTTTGGCCCGAGAGACTACTCAACCAGGCAAAAGACTTTCGCGGTAAGACCTTGTATGAGGTGCTGTTTGCGAACGGCCAGGCTAATCGCTTCGCCAATACCGAGCGCGACAGTAATTTTGCCAACGACGAGTCGGATGCGTTCGGTTTTTATCTGCAGAAAGGATTGTTCGAGGAGTACGCGGCATTCGGCCGCGGACACGGTCACGACCTCGCACCGTTTGATCTCTACCACAAGGTACGGGGGTTGCGTTGGCCGGTCGTTAACGGCAGGGAAACACGCTGGCGATTCCGCGAAGGTTACGATCCCTATGTTAAAAAAGGCACCGGTGTGCAGTTCTACGGTAACGAGGACGGTCGCGCGCGCATTTTCGCGCTGCCCTACGAGCCGCCGGCGGAATCCCCGGACAGTGAGTATCCCTTTTGGTTATGCACCGGGCGCGTACTGGAACACTGGCACACCGGCTCCATGACCCAGCGGGTGCCCGAACTGTTCAGGGCCGTGCCCTTTGCGCTGGTGTACATGCACCCGGACGACGCACAGGCGCAGGGGTTTCGCCGCGGCAGCGAAATCAGGATCATCAGCCGGCGCGGCGACATGATCGGGCGGGTGGAAACGCGAGGGCGCGCGCGGCCGCCGAAGGGGCTTATCTATGTGCCGTTCTTTGACGCCCAGCGTTTGATCAACAAGGTCACCCTGGATGCGACCGACCCTATTTCCAGGCAGACCGATTTCAAGAAATGCGCGGTGAAGCTGGAATTGATTTCTCTGGCGTGACGGGAGGCGACGATGAATGGAAGGCAGGTTTTTTCGCTCGCCGCCGCGCTGATCGTGCTGGCGTGCGGTCTGGTAACCGTCGCGGAGCAGTTTCCGGATGCGCCCGGACCGGATGGCATTCGCAAGGGCGGTACCCTGTTTGAAGAACAGAGTGCGCCACCTCTGGCCGATCCGGTCAATGCCCAGGGGAAGCGCGTGCGCGCCTACCCCGAGCAGCCGCCCACTATTCCCCACACTATCCGCGATTACCAGATTGACAAAAACGTCAATCGCTGCCTTGAGTGCCACAACCGTATCCAGACCGGCGTGAGTGGTGCGCCGATGATCAGCATTACGCATTTCATGGACCGGGATTTCCAGGTGCTGGCAGATGTGGCACCGCGGCGCTATTTCTGCCTGCAGTGTCACGTGCCCCAGACCAATGCACAGCCGCCGGTGGGGAATAGCTTCAAGGATGTGGATATTCTGCTGCGCAACCGGAAGCAGCAGTCCGCCCAATAATGTCAGCCGGGAATCGAGCGATGGTGGAGTGGATAAAAGGCTACTGGCACACACTGAGCCGACCGGCGACGGCGTTCAGCCTCGGTTTCCTGTTGTTGAGCGGGTTTATTGCCGGCATCATTTTCTGGGGCGGATTCAACACCGCGCTGGAAGCGACCAATACCGAAAAATTCTGCATCAGCTGCCATGAGATGCGCGACAACGTGTATGAGGAACTGAAGGGCACCATTCACTGGACTAACCGTTCCGGTGTGCGCGCCACCTGTCCTGACTGCCACGTGCCCCACGAGTGGACCCACAAGATCGCGCGCAAGATGCAGGCCTCCAAAGAAGTGTGGGGCAAGATTTTCGGCACCATCAACACCCGCGAAAAATTTCTCGACAAGCGCCTGGAGCTGGCCCGTCACGAATGGGCGCGTCTGAAAGCCAACGACTCGCTGGAATGCCGCAACTGCCACGATTTCGAATTCATGGATTTCAGTGTGCAGAGTGAGCGCGCGCGCAAACTCCACGCCACCCAGCTCTCCACCGGCAAGGCCACCTGCATCGACTGCCACCGCGGTATTGCCCACCACCTGCCCAACATGGCAGACGAAGACGCCTGGGGCCCGGACAATCCCGCAGACGACGCCAGCCGCTTTGGTGAAGACAATCCGCTGAAGACCGAGGGCACTAAGTAAGAACCGCAAAAACCAGTAGCAACCCGAATTTTCGAGCGCACATAAAAAATCCCGCGGTGTTGGCCGCGGGATTGAAAGGTTGTTTCCTGCAAATACTCAAATCGAGGTTTGGAAACTAAGCGAGAAAAAAACAAATAGAAAAACAAAAAAACAAACTAAAAACTGACAAATTCAAACCGTGCCCCGAAAAACGAGGAGCTAATCAAAACAAAAATTCAGGCCGCTGCCATCAGCCGACAGAAGAAAAATGCTTCTGCACACACGCCAGGGTGCCTTCCGCATCCAGCTTGTCCAGCCAGCCGGCCACCGCACTGTGCAGGCGCTCACTGTTGCGCAGGTCTTCCCCGAACACCGGCGTGAACGCCAGGAACGCCGTCGCCAGTGCATCATTACCCTGAGGCTTGTGCTTGTCGCACAGTGCCTTCAGGTCCGCCGCCAACGGATCGGAAACCTCAATGGCGTTACCTTTCTCATCCACCGCCGCCACATAGCGAATCCAGTTCGCCAGCGCGAAACTCAGCACCTCAATGGGGCCTCCGTTTTCCAGCTGGTGGCGCAGGGTGCCCAGCCAGCGCTGGGGGATCTTCTGTGAACCGTCCATGGCGATCTGCCAGGTGCGGTGGCGCAGCGCGCGGTTTTCAAAGCGTTCGATCAGCTGCGCCTGGTAGGCCGCGATGTCGAAATCCGCCGGTACGTCGATGGAGGTGGTCGCTTCGCTTTTCATGAAGTGCAGCGCCAGCTTGTTGAACGCAGGCTCCGCCATCACATCCGCCACGGTTTCAAAACCGGACAGATAACCGCTGTAGGCCAGCATGGAGTGCGAGCCATTCAACAGGCGCAGCTTGATCAGCTCGTAGACTTCCACTTCATCGACAAACGTCGCGCCGGCCTTGTCCCACTCCGGGCGGCCGCGCAGGAAATTGTCTTCCACCACCCACTGAGCGAAGGGCTCCGCCATCACTGCCGCCTCATCGCGACAGCCAAGAATCGCCTCCAGCTCCGCGCGATCATTGTCGGTGGTTGCCGGTACAATGCGGTCCACCATGGTGGCTGGTGTGGTGGTGTTGTCGGAAATCCACGCCGCCAGTTCCGCGCTGACCTTTTCCGCGTACTGCACCAGCACACGGCCCAGCAGCTTGCCGTTGGACGGCAGGTTGTCGCAGGACAGCACGGTAAAGCCCGGCAGACCGCGCTCCTTACGCAGTGCCAGCGCGCCGACGATATAACCCAGCGCGGATTTCGGCGCTTGCGGATTCGCCAGATCGTGCACCACATCCGGGTGCTGCGGATTCAGGTTGCCGCTCGCCGGATCGTGGCAGTAGCCCTTCTCGGTAATGGTCAGGGAAACAATGCGCACGCTTTCCTGGGCCAGCAGTTCCAGTAATTGCTGTGGGCTCTCCGGTCCCACCAGCACATCACTTACCGCCCCCACGATCTGTACCTTGGTGCCCGCATTGGATTTTTCCACCACGGAATAGAGACCGTTCTGCGGCACTAGCTGATCGCGTACACCCGCGGAACGCAGGCTCGCGCCCACAATGCCCCAGCTTGTTTCACCGGCGGCAATACGGTTTTCGGTGTACCAGGCCTGGTGTGCGCGGTGGAAGGCGCCAATGCCCAGGTGCACGATGCCAGTGGTGACCTCGCTGCGGTCGTAGGCCGGTTTGATCACCTCTGCGGGGAGGTTTTCGAGAAGGCTGTTGTTGAGTCTTTCTTGGCTCATAAGTTTTTTACTCGGTTGAGCGAACGCGTCATCGCTTACGAAGTATTGTGCTCTGAAGTTAAGCGGGAGGGCCGGGGATCTGTTTTCAGAAGCGTCGCAAACATGGATGTTTGCGACGCAGTGCCCAGGGATGGGTTCACAGCGGTTCTGAAAACAGATACCCGGTGCTCCGGCGCCACTGAACTTAAAACAGAGCTCAGTGGGGTTCGCCTGCAAGCAGGCTCCTACAGGAGGAGCTTGCCGGCAGTGGCATTTGTCAGAGTTTGTAGGCTTTCTTCGCCAGGTTGTAGGCGAGGTCGGCGGCCAGTTCGAAGGCTTCGTCTTCCTGCAGGCGATGGTCGCTGACCAGCTGCGCCAGCCACACACAGTCCATGCGGCGCGCCACATCGTGACGGGCGGGGATGGATAGGAAGGCGCGAGTATCGTCGTTGAAGCCGACGGTATTGTAGAAACCGGCGGTCTCCGTCACCTGCTCGCGGAAGCGACGCATACCTTCGGGGCTGTCGTGGAACCACCAGCTCGGGCCCAGCTTCAGCGCCGGGTAGTGACCCGCCAGCGGGGCCAGCTCGCGGCTGTAGCTGGTCTCGTCCAGGGTGAACAGGATGATCGTCAGGTCCGGCTCGTTGCCCACCGCTTCCAGCAGCGGACGCAGCGCACGCACGTATTCCGTCGGCGATGGAATATCGCAGCCCTTGTCGCGGCCGAAACGCTCGAACACCACCTTGTTGTGGTTGCGGTAAGAGCCCGGGTGAATCTGCATCACCAGGCCGTCCTCGAGGCTCATGCGCGCCATTTCGGTCAGCATCTGACCGCGGAACAGCTCCGCATCCGCCGCACTGCCGTTGCCCGTGCTGACCTTCAGGAACAGCGCCTCGGCATCCGCCGCAGACAGGTTCGCGGTGGTGGCGGTGGGGTGCCCGTGATCGGTAGAGGTCGCGCCCATCTGCTTGAAGAATTCGCGACGGTTGCGCAGCGCCGCCAGGTAGCCCGCCCAGGTGGAGGTATCTTCGCCGGTGATTTCCGCCAGCTGCGCCAGGTTATCCACAAAGCCCTCGAAATCCGGATCCAGCACCGGGTCCGGGCGGAAGGCGGTGATCACACGGCCTTTCCAGTCGCTGTCGAGGATGGTCTGGTGATGGCGCAGATCGTCCAGCGGGGACTCGGTGGTAGCGATCACTTCAATATTGAAACGCTCGAACAGCGCGCGCGGCAGGAACTCCGGCTTTTTCAGTTCGCTGTCGATACGCTCGTAATACAGCTCGGCGGTCTCGCTGCTCAGCTGCACGTCGAGGCCAAACACATCATGGAACACGGTATCCAGCCAGGTGCGCGACGGGGTGCCGCGGAACAGGTGGTAGTTGTCTGCCAGCAGTTGCCAGATCTTGCGCGGATCCTGTTCGACCTCGGTGCCGTCCTGGGTACGGATGCCCAGGCGCTCCAGCGCAATGCCCTGGGAGTAGAGCATGCGGAAGACATAGTGATCCGGGCGAATCAGCAGGTTGGCGGGGTTGCCGAACGGCTTGTTTTCCGCGAACCAGGATGGGTCGGTGTGACCGTGGGGGCTGACGATCGGCAGATCTTTCACGCTCTGGTAAAGATTGCGGGCGATGTCCCGGCTTGCTTTATCGGCCGGAAACAGACGGTCGGGATGCAGGATCAGCGGGCGTGTCATTGTGGATGCTTCCAGATTTCGGGTTTGCCATTTGGGATCGGCTGATCGGGTTACTTGCACCGCTGCCGGCCCCGCTTATTGTTGTAAGGTTTCATCTCCGCCGCGAGCTTAGTGTTCTAAGCCCAAGCTCGGCCCCAACAAAGAAAAGCCCGGCTCGCCACCCGGTAAATACCGGAGAGGGAGCGGGCGGTATGCGCGAAACAAAGGCAAGGGGGTCCAAACCAGCCCCCTGTGCCCGGTGCGCCAGGCGATGGAGAAAACCGCGATGCTGATGCGAGGTGTCGATCAGCACCGGTTGTTGCCATGTTGCCAAAAATTGGTTATACCAGTCAACCATTCTGGTAAGGCATTTTGTGGCAGACAAGCTCACTCCGGTCGCAAGACGCGTCTGGGCTGCGAGAATCGAGGTATCTATTGATTCTGCGGCGGGTGTATCCTACCAAATAGTAATAAAGACTATTAGATAGTATTTTTGTATTTTGGAGAGTCGAGTGAAACTGGCAGCACTGGGAGAAGTCATGGTGGAGCTGGCGCCGCAAGCGGTGAGCCAGGGGAGTGGGCAGAAGGCGCTGCTAGCGCAGTCGTATGCCGGAGATACCTACAACACTGCGGTCTACATCGCCCGCGGTGGCGTCGAGGTCAGCTACGTCACCCTGCTGGGGGAAGACCCCTACAGTGAGGAAGTGCTCACTCGTCTTGCCGACGAGGGTATCGACACCAGCGCTATTGCGCGCCTGCCGGGTCGCTGCCCAGGCCTGTACATGATTCAGAACACCGCCGATGGCGAGCGCTACTTCACCTACTGGCGTGGTGAAGCGCCAGCGCGGGAGCTGTTCGCCGATCCCGCTCGTCGTGACGCACTGAAGGCGCACCTGAATCAGATGGATTGTCTGTATCTGTCCGGCATCACCCTGGCCATCATGAATCCGGAAGCCCGCGCCGAACTGTTGGCGTTTCTGAATGAGTATCGCGCGAATGGCGGCCGCGTGGCCTTCGACAGCAATTACCGCCCGCGCCTGTGGGCGTCCGCCGAGGCCGCGCGCACTGTGGTGGCGGAGTTCCTGCAGCAGGCGGACATGGCGCTGCTGACTTTCGAAGATGAGCAGGCGCTGTGGGGCGATGAGCGCCCGGGCAGCTGTCTCAAACGCAACAGCGACTTCGGCGTGGCGGAACTGGTGATCAAGCGCGGTGCCGAGCCGGTGTTGCTGCAGGTCGATGGTGTTCTGACCGCCATCGACGTGCCGCCGGTCTCCAGCGTGGTCGACACCACCGGTGCCGGGGATTCCTTCAACGCCGGCTACCTGGCTGCGCGCCTGCAGGGTGCCAGTCCACAGCAGTCGATTGCCGCCGGCAACCGCTGTGCCGCCCGTGTGATCGGCCACCGCGGCGCGATCATTCCGCGTGTGGAGTACTTTGCTGATGCGGCCGGCGGCGCGGTGGCGGAAGCGGCCTGCTGATACGATGCACAGAGTGGACTGGTCAGGCAAAGATGGTCGGGCCGGGTCCGCAATTGACGATCAAAAAAGCGTCAGTTTGGCGTAGCATCGATCGTTGCTTTTGTGGGGCATATCAACGTTCGCCTCGCTCTGTGCCCTGTAGGAGCCTGCTTGCAGGCGAATGGGGCAAGACTTCGGACTGTTCGCCTGCAAGCAGGCTCCTACGAAGTCCGCGCGAATTTCGGTGAGGAAAATTGCGCCAGTATGGCGCGTTTTTTACTGCAGCGCGGGCGCTTGACTACATGCGCCCGATACCTTGCATGATACCGGTATGCCATGCACCGCGTTGCAAACTGAAATCTCGGATTGCGCCACCTGACCGGTTGTTGTTAGCATGGTATGACCAGTTTGGTCTGCCATTGGCCCGGGTGCGTCCCGGGGGCATACCGACAAACCTGTACCCGATAAGAAATAGATCGCAGGTCAAGATGATGATAATGAGAAGATTCATACGGCAGCTGGGCGCTGCGGCGCTGGCGGGCGCCACTGTGTTGATGGCCAGCTGCGGCTTCAAAGAGGATCAGGTGGCCCTGAAATTGGCCCACACCCTCGACCAGCAGCATTCCGTGCACCGGGCCATGGTCTTCATGGACGAGCGCCTGCGCGAACTCTCCGGCGATACCATGCGTATCGACATCTATTCCGGCGGCCAGCTGGGCAGCGAGCGCGAGCTCATCGAGCTGCTGCAGATCGGCAGCCTGGCCATGACCAAGGTCTCCGCGAGTCCCATGGAGGGCTTCGTGCCGGAGATGAAAATTTTCAACCTGCCGTACGTTTTCCGCGATTCCGATCACTTCTGGAATGTGCTGCAAAGCGATATCGGCAAAGACCTGCTGCTCGCCTGCGAGCGCGCGCGTTTGCGCGGCCTCGGCTACCTCGATGCGGGCAGCCGCAGCTTTTACATGAACGATGTGGCAGTGCAGACACCGGCAGACCTGAACGGCCAGAAGATCCGTGTGCAGAACAGCCAGACCGCGATCAAGATGGTCAACGCCCTCGGCGGCGCTGCCACGCCGGTGAGCTGGGGCGAACTCTACACCGCGCTGCAGCAGGGCGTGGTCAACGGTGCCGAGAACAACCCGCCGAGCTTCTATCTCTCCAAGCATTACGAAGTTTCCAAATACTACACCCTGGACGAGCACACCTATGTGCCCGACCTGCTGCTGATCAGCACCGAGGTGTGGAACAAGCTCGAACCGCAACAGCAGGCGTGGTTGAACCAGGCGGTGGAAGAGGCGGTGGCCTACCAGCGCAAGCTGTGGCAGGAGTCCACCGAGGAATCCCTGGCCGCGGTGAAAGCCGCCGGTGTGGAAGTGATCTACCCGGACAAGCAGCCGTTCATCGATGCGGTGAAGCCCCTGCATGACAGCTACAGCGGTACCGAAGTGGGTGAGCTGCTGGAGCAGATCAAGGCAATCAATTGATACGAGTGCGTGCGCGCACTCTTGTAGGAGCCTGCTTGCAGGCGAACGGCCCGGAGCTCCGAAGGGTTCGCCTGCAAGCAGGCTCCTACAGGCGACGGGTCCAACAGAAAGAAAAATTGCAGGTTGGGCACAGCGTGTCCGCAAGAAATAAGAGCCCACTAGAAAAATAACAGTGGAAGGCAAAGATGATGCAGAAAATTGAAAAGGCGCTGGCTTTAGTGCTCGGCTCCCTGCTGGCGCTGATGGTGGTGGACGTCACCTGGCAGATCCTCACCCGGTTCCTGCCGATGCAGCCGAGTTCTTACACCGAAGAGCTGGCGCGCTACCTTCTGGTGTGGATCGGTATCCTCGGCGGCGCCTATGCGTTCCGCAAAAAATCACATCTGGGAATTGATCTGCTAACCAACGCGCTGCACGGCGCGGCGCGCAAGTCTGTACAGGTTTTTGTGGTGCTGGTGTGCTTTGCCTTCGCCGCCTCCGCTATGGTTTATGGCGGCACCAAGCTGATGCTCCTTACCTTTGAGCTGGAACAGTACTCTGCGGCGCTGAACATTCCCATGGGCTTTGTTTACAGCGTGTTGCCGCTCTCAGGCCTGCTGATCTGTATTTTCTCGCTCGACCAGCTGGTGGAGCTGCTAACGGCGAAGCAGGAATTGCCGGCGGAATTCGACTCGGGTGTGCATCCCTACACTGAAGGCGCGGATAGCGAAGCTTCCGTTGCTCAAAAAGAAAAACAAAAGCAGCCCGAAGCTGCCGTTGAAGCCTAAGCGAGGAGAGCTACTGTGGAAGTCGCCGTTATCGTATTGCTGGTCAGTTTCCTGATCCTTCTCGCCCTGAACGTACCCATTTCCATCAGTATTGGTGCGGCCACCGTGCTCACCATGCTGTGCACTATCGATTTTGATCCGGCCATGATCACCATGGCTCAGCGCATGGCCAGCGGCATCGACAGTTTTGCGCTGCTCGCGATTCCGTTCTTTATTTTCTCCGGCATGTTGATGGGGAGTGGCGGTATTGCCCGTCGCATCATTGATTTTGCACGGGTGCTGGTGGGCATGCTCCCCGGCGGCCTGGCGTTTGTGAACATCATCAGCTGCACCCTGTTCGGTTCCATTTCCGGTTCCGCAGTGGCGGCGACCTCCGCCATCGGCGGTTTCATGATTCCGTCCATGACCAAAGAGGGTTACGACAAGAATTTCAACACGGCGGTGACCGTGGCTTCTTCCACCACCGGCCTGCTGATTCCGCCGAGCAACATCCTGATCGTGTTCTCGCTGGCGTCCGGCGGTGTGTCCATCGCCGCACTGTTTATCGCCGGTTACCTCCCCGGCCTGCTGCTGGCGCTCGGTCTTATGATCGTATGCGGGATCTGGGCCAAGGCCAAAGGGTATCCGGTAGGTGAAAAGCCGACCCTGAAATTCGCCCTACAGAAAACCCTGGATGCGGTGCCCAGCCTGTTCCTTATCTTTATTGTAATCGGCGGCATCATCAGCGGTTTCTTCACCGCCACCGAGGCCAGTGCGGTCGCGGTACTCTATTCGCTGCTGCTGTCCTGCGTGGTGTACAAAGAGGTGAAGTGGGGTGAGCTGCCGGCGCTGCTGACCAAGTCCGTGGAGACCACGGCAATTGTGATGTTCCTGATCGCCGCGTCCTCGGCGATGTCCTGGATCATGTCCTACCAGAATATTCCGCAGACAATCAGCCAGGCGCTGATTACCATCAGTGATAACCCGCTGCTCATCCTGCTTACCATCAACCTGATTCTGCTGGCCGTGGGGGCGTTCATGGACATGACCCCGGCGGTACTGATCTTTACCCCAATCTTCCTGCCGGTGGTCACCGAACTGGGAATGTCGCCACTGCAGTTCGGTATCGTGATGATCCTGAACCTGTGTATCGGCCTTTGCACACCGCCTGTGGGCAGTGTGCTGTTCGTGGGGGCAAGTATTTCCAAAACATCAATCACGGCGCTGATTCGCCCGCTGATGCCCATGTACCTCATGATGTTTGTGGTGCTGGCGCTGGTCACTCTGGTGCCGGCGATCAGCGAGTTTCTGCCGCGGGCGCTGGGATTGATCGAGTAACCCTAATGGGCTGCTCACCGAGGGTGGCGATTCTCCGCTGCCCGTAACAGCGGCATGTTTCATTGATTTCCTCGCATCATCATCAGGATGGTATTGCCGGGCTTTTTGCCCGGCTTTTTTTTGTCGCCACGGTACGCGTGGTGGTGGGGGCAACTGAGGAGCGGAATGCGGCAGGAATTGAAAGCTCCGAATTTTCGATGGTGGACGTAGTGGCTGGGCCACAACGGAATCCGGCCAAACTTTCTCCTCCCCATCGAGGGAGGAGGGCCTCCATCGACACTGCTGCCACAATTCTCGCATCGCCATAATCCGTTACCTTCGGTGATCCTCACGGCTATGTCGGTATCCGGTGTAGTCGCACGGGTAATGAAAAAGCCCGAATCACGTGTCTGGTAACGCTGAAAGGGAGGCGTCTATTTAGACATCCATGGATTTACAATTCCGCACTGACCCATCCCAGCTGCCACGCGCTGTATCCGGCGGCGTGCGCTTTATCTACGATGCCGCACCCGGCGTCCGCAGTGTCGCGCTGGCGGGCACGTTCAACAGCTGGGTGGGCGACGCCTGTATGCTGGAACGCATTTCAGCCACGCGCTGGCAAACCACGCTACCGGTGCCGGCCGGACGTCACCTCTACAAGTTTGTCATCGACGGCTCGGACTGGATTGTCGACCCCGCCAATCCCTGGATCTCGGAAGACGGCCAGAACAACTCCTGTCTGACGGTGGATGAAGCGGGCGAGGTGCTGATGCGCCAGCCCGGTTTGAGCGCCGCCACACCGGGCCCCCTGCACGCGCGCCCGGCGCTGGCCAGCCCGGACTGGCTGCGCGACGGTGTGATCTACCAGTTGTCGGTACCCGCCTTCGGCGGCGACTTTGACGGCGTGCGCGCCAAACTCGCTTATCTGAGTGAGCTGGGCGTCGATGTGCTCTGGATCATGCCGGTCCATCCCATCGGCATAGAGGGACGGCGCGGCACACTGGGCGATCCTTACGCGGTGCGCGACTTCGATTCCATCGATCCCGCCCTGGGCGACGCCGCCTCCCTGCGCGCGCTGGTGGACGCCGCGCACGCGCGCGGCATGCGGGTGATCCTGGACTGGACGCTCAACCGCAGCGCCGTGGACCACCCCTTCACGCGCACACATCCGCACTGGTACACGCGCCGCGCCGACGGAAGCATCTATTACGCCGTCCCCAACCGCGACTATTTCGCCGGTTTTGACTTTGCCGAGCACGAGCTGCGGCGCTACCTGATCGGCAGCATGCGCGGCTGGATCGAACGTTTTGACATCGATGGCCTGCGCTTCGACGATTCCGACATCACGCCGTGCGATTTCCTCGAGCAGATCCGGACCGCGCTGGCAGCGGTGCGCCCGGATATCGCGCTCATCTCCCAGGCCTACGACGAGTTTCACCACCTGGCTGCCTGCGACCTGACGTACGAGGGCGGCACGCGCGAGATGCTGCGGCGATGCGCTCAAGGCCAGGCCGATGGCGCGGCCTTCGGCCGCTACTGGCGTGAGTCGACCTACAGCTTCCCGCGCGGGGCATTGCGTATGCGCTGGCTGGAAGAAAAAGAGCAGGGCCGCGTCTCTGCCTTCCTGGGGCAATCCGCCCACCGCCCGGCGGCGGCGGTGCTGCTGGCCATGGATGGGGTACCGCACATCCTGATGGGGCAGGAATTCGACGAGCCGACCTGGACTGACTGGTCCGTGCTGTTCGACGCCTACCAACTCAACTGGAAGGCCTTTGACGGCGACATCTACGCACATTACCAAACGCTGATCGGCCTGCGCCGCAGCCACGCCGCGCTACGCACCGGCGGCACCGTCTTTGTGGATGGCTTGCCCGCCGGTGGCGTCGGCTTCATTCGTCATGATGAGAGCGAGCGCATCCTTGTGCTGGCCAACTTATCGCCATCGCCCCTGGCTTTCGACGCCGGGCTAGCGCGGGCCAAACCTCTGTATGCGCAGGGCTGGGACGACGCCGGCGCCAAGCTGGCACCGTATGGTTGGATGATCGGAACGACCGTTGGTGAACCGTGAGTAGGCGCAAGGCCTGATCCGGAATGCAAGATTTTGGTCGAGCTGCGCGGATGACCACAAGACGATTTCATCTCGAAATTGGTAAATCCGCTTTGCAGAATTTTGGCGCACAATATCCTTTTGTGGTATCTGGAAATGCTTTTTGCGCCATAAGGTGCGGGTAATTGCTGGTATTTTTCGCACAAAGTCACAAAACAGAATGTTGCACCAAAGTGTCGCGTTTACTTCAGCTCTAACTTTGCCTAACCTCTCATCGCTTTTTGGTATTGCCAATTAATCATTAGGTAAAACAATAATGGCAAGCCGGACAGTCGGGATGGTATCGCGGTATCCGCCACCCACAGCGATGATGATTGGTCCTGCTATCCCTCAAGTTGTATTCCGGACAGTAGATCTGCGGTGACTCCAGTGCGGAGTGGTTCGCCGTGGCCGGTCGTCTGAAAAATCTTCTCGATAACAAAATAACGGAAGGTCACATGCAATTTGAGCTGAAGAAATCGGCAGTGCTCAGCGCGCTGCTGGGCAGCGTCATGGCCGCGGGCGCGACAGCGCAGCCCATTGGCTACGCTACCCTCAACGGAGGTACAACCGGCGGCGCCGGTGGCAGCGTGGTGTATGCCACCACCGGTACCGAAATCCACGCGGCCCTGTGCAATCGCCCCTCAAGCGATACCCCGGTCATCATTCACGTGGAAGGCACCATCAATCACGGCAATACCAGCAAGGTCTCCGGCAGCAGCTGTAATACCGCCGACGGTGTAATTGAAATCAAGGATGTGAGCAACGTGTCCCTCATCGGTGTCGGTAACGGCGCGCTGTTCGATGAGCTGGGTATTCACCTGCGCAATGCCTCCAACATCATTCTGCAAAACCTGCATGTGCGGAATGTTAAGAAATCCGGTTCGCCGACCTCTAACGGGGGCGATGCCATCGGTATGGAATCGAACGTGTACAACGTCTGGGGCGATCACCTGACCCTGGAAGCGTCCGGCGGTGAGAGTGAAGGCTATGATGCGCTGTTCGACATGAAGGCCACCACCAAATACGTAACCCTGTCGTACAGCATTCTGCGCAATTCCGGCCGCGGCGGCCTTGTCGGCTCCAGCGACAGCGACGACAACAACGGCCCGGTGACTTTCCATCACAACCTGTACGAGAACATCAATTCCCGCACCCCATTACTGCGCCACGCTACCGCGCATGCGTTCAACAACCACTACTCCGGCCTGGTTTCCTCCGGCATGAACCCGCGCATCGGCGGTGTGATGAAGGCGGAAAACAATTACTTCGAAAATTCCAAGGATCCACTCGGCACCTTCTACACCGACGATATGGGTTACTGGGAAGTAAGCGGCAATGTCTGGTCGAACATCACCTGGAGCCCGGAGGGTTCCGACTCTCACCCGGCGGGCCCCAACCCGGTGTCCACCACCACGTTGAACGTCCCCTACAGCTACCAGCTGAGCGACGCCGGTTGTGTGCCTCAGATCGTGGCCGCGACCGCCGGTGCCAACAACGGCCTGCTGGTGGATGACGGCAATTGTGAGGTGACCGGCGGCGGCAGTTCCTCCAGCTCATCGTCCGGCGGCGGCTCCAGTTCCTCCAGCAGCTCTTCCAGCTCCGGTGGCACCAGCTCCAGCTCTTCCAGTTCTTCCAGCTCTGGTGGCACCGGCAGTTCCGGCGGTTCCGTTCCCGGCGAACTGGGGGCAAACCTGTCCATCGGTGCAGGTTCCGACGGTTCCAGCAAGGGCAGCGGCAGTTACGGTGACGTGCGCGATGGCGATCTCGGCAGTGCCTGGCAGCCGTCTTCCAGTAGTGGCGAGCGCGTCTCCATCAAGTGGAGCAGCGCCACCAGCTTCAATACCGTGATCATTCGCGAGAATGGCAACGCGGTACAAAACTGGCGTCTGGTGAACAACGACACCGGCGTGGAACTGGCATCCGGTAGTGGAATTGGCAGCGCATTGCAGGTGTATCTGGGCGATGTGTCCATGTCCAAGATCAACCTGGAAATCGACAGCGCCAGCAGCGCGCCGTACATCGCGGAATTCGAGGTGTACAACGCCACCGGTGATGTGGGCTCTTCGTCTTCCAGTTCTTCCTCCAGCTCTGGCGGTTCTTCTTCCGGTTCCTCGTCCAGCAGTAGCTCGTCTTCCGGTGGCACAAGCTCTTCTTCGAGCAGCTCTTCCGGCGGCAGCAGCTCCAGTTCGTCTTCCAGTGGCGGCACGTCTTCTTCCTCTGGTGGCGCCTTCCCATCCCCGGAAGTGAGTACGGCCTGCTACACCCTGGCCGCTGACCCGAACGTAAACTGGCGCGACTCCAGCGAGCTGGATACCGATCAGGAAATTGTCGAGTGTCTGTTCAAAACCCTTGGCCGTGCGGTGGGCTACGGTGAGAACGCCATGGGCGGTTACGACCCGAATGGCAACAGCAAGCTGACCGTCATCACCAAAAACGACAGCCAGGGCCGCTCCGTTGAACAGCAGCTCCTGGATGCGGTAACCGGCAATGAACCGAACTGGATCGTGTTCGACAAGTTCGATTTCGCAACCGAAACCGAAATCTCCATGCACCGCAATCACTGTGCCGACGCTTCCGTGCAGGCGGCCATCGGTGGCAGCGAAGCCCAGTGTATCGACTACCGGCAGTGGTGTGCCGATAACGGTGTGTCCGAGGCGAACTGTGCGGTGGAATTCTTCAACGACCGCCTGAACGACAAAAACCTGCCGATCCGCAACACCAAGATCGGCTCGCACAAAACCCTCGACGGTCGCATGAGCAACGGCTACTTCCGTTTCAATGGTTTTGCCATCGGTGCCGACAGCAGCGGCACTCCGACTATGACCAGCGAGCATGTGATCCTGACGCATCTGGACTTCCGCGGCGCCGGCCACACGGAAGACCACGGTCTCGACCCGGACATGATCCGCAACACCGGTGCGTCGCACGACATCTGGATTCACAAGAACACCTTCGACACCACTGGTGACGCGGCGTTTGATGTGAAAGTGGGTGCCTATGACATCACCATCAGTTTCAACAAACTGATCAATGTGAAGCGCGCGGCCCTGCACGGTTCCAGCGACAGCCGGACCATCAACGAGCAGATTCGCACCACCATGCACCACAACGCGTTCATCACCACCGACGACAGCTACAGCAGCCTGGGCAACACCCTGCGCCGCATACCGCTGATCCGTCGCGGCACCACGCACATGTTCGACAACTTCTTCATGAACTATCGCAAAGACATCCTGAGTGTACGTGTCGGCGCGAGCGTGCTGTGGGAAGACAACATGTTCCTGATGAACAGCATCCACCAGGAGAAAGATGACGTGGTGCAGGCGCTGAACGAGCGCGGCGATGAATTGGCGCGCGATGTCGACGACGGCAACTTCCGCTCTGAGGGCAGCAAGGTGTGGTTCTCCGACGCGGCGTGCAACCTCGATCCATCCCTGGTTTATGAAATTGCCAACGCGTCCGGTTCCGTCGCCGATCTGAAGCAGGATTACTCGCAGTACTCCCGCGATGTGATCACCGCCGAGCGCCGCCCGGCCGGCCAGGCACTGGCGGACTACGTCATCGCGACCGCGGGTAAAAACGGTGAGATTCCGTTCAGCTCGCCGCTTGGTTACAGCCAGGATTACGTGATTGGACTGGGCGAAGTGGCCTGCCAATAAGGTTCTGCACTAACCTGACTTAACTTAATTAAAAGCCCGCGCATCGGCCGATGCGCGGGCTTTTTGCAATCCGCTTTACGTGAGCAAACCGAATCGCAGATGAATCCGGTGCGCGATTCTGCGGCATATCGGTGCATGCTACGTGGGGAATCACGCCGTATGCCCCACAATGGGCTGCAACAGGCTTTACATAAAATCTTTTTGTGACTAACCTCTTTCGATGTATTGGTATTGCCAATTATGGCTTTCATTGAGCCGAACAAAACAATAATGGCAAACCAATATCGAAGCCGCCTGTCCCTTGGCGGCAAATAGCGATGATGATTAGTCCCTTTGTTGTTCCCGTTAGCCCCGAATGAAGGGTGAGCAATAGGGCGTTGTTTCCGGGTGTTGTGCCTGTGACTGGTCGTCTGACTTCAATCTTCTAATAAACATAAATATGGAAGGTCACATGGAATTCAGACTCAAGAGAACAGCAGTGCTGGCCGCATTGCTGGGCAGTTTCGCGGCCGCGGATGTCTCCGCGCAGGCCACGGGCTTTGCCACCCAGAACGGCGGCACCACCGGCGGTGCCGGCGGCAATGTGGTGTATGCCACCACCGGAACCCAGATTCACCAGGCGTTGTGTAACCGCGCTTCCAGCAGCACTCCGATCATCATTCACGT
Source organism: Microbulbifer harenosus (assembly GCF_005771435.1). Taxonomy (GTDB): domain Bacteria; phylum Pseudomonadota; class Gammaproteobacteria; order Pseudomonadales; family Cellvibrionaceae; genus Microbulbifer; species Microbulbifer harenosus. The sequence continues at coordinate 153,423 of NZ_VANI01000007.1, read as the reverse complement.
CGAGGGCACCATTAATCACGGCAATACCAGTAAGGTATCCGGCAGCAGTTGCAATACCGCCGACGGCGTGATTGAGCTCAAGGAGATCAGTAACGTTTCCCTGATTGGTGTCGGCAACGGCGCGCTGTTTGATCAGCTGGGCATCCACATCCGCAGTTCTTCCAACATCATTTTGCAGAACCTGCATGTGCGGAATGTGAAAAAATCCGGTTCGCCAACCTCCAACGGTGGTGACGCGATTGGTATGGAAAGCAATGTCAGCAATGTGTGGGCGGATCACCTGACACTGGAGGCCTCCGGTGGTGAAAGCGAGGGGTACGACGCACTGTTCGATATGAAAGCTGACACCAAGTACGTCACGCTGTCGTACAGCATTCTTCGCAACTCCGGCCGCGGTGGCCTCGTCGGTTCCAGCGACAGCGACCTGAACAATGGCCCGGTGACCTTCCACAACAACCTGTACCAGAACATTGATTCGCGCACGCCGCTGCTGCGCGGCGCCACCGCGCACGCGTACAACAACCATTATGTGAGCATCAACAGCTCAGGGATGAACCCGCGGATCGGCGGCAAGATGCGTGCGGAGAACAACTACTTCGAGGATTCGAAAGATCCGCTCGGTACCTTCTACACCAATGACATGGGCTCGTGGCAGGTAAGCGGCAATGTCTGGTCCAATATCCAGTGGACTTCCGAGGGCGACAAAAATCACCCCGCCGGCCCGAATCCCACCTCTACCACGTCCATCAGTATTCCCTACAGCTACTCACTGTGTGATGCCAATCTGGTGCCGCAGATCGTTGCGTCTACCGCTGGCGCCAACAAGGGGCTGGCGCGCGCGACCAACTGTTCTGGCGGCTCGTCGTCCGGGGGCAGTTCCAGCTCAAGTTCGAGTTCCAGCTCCAGCTCTTCCAGCAGTTCCGGCGGCTCCGGCAGTGGTTCCTCCGGTGGCGGCGGCGATCTCGGCACGAACCTGGCGCTTGCCGGCGGCGCGGACGGCAGCAGCAAGGCGAGCGGCTCGAGCTACGGCAATGCCATTGACGGCGACACATCGAGCTATTGGCAGCCCGCCTCCAGCAGCGGAGAGCGCATCTCCGTCAAGAACCTGAGCGGCACCTTCAATACCGTGGTGATCCGAGAAATCGGCAACCGCGTGCAGTCCTGGCGTCTGGTGAACCACGACACCGGCGCGGAACTGGCTTCCGGCACCACCATCGGCTCCGCACTGCAGGTGTATCTCGGCGATGTGAGCATGAGCAAGATCAACCTGATGATCGACTCCGCCAGCAGCGCACCGCAGATTGCCGAATTTGAAGTCTACAACGCGAGCGGCAGCGGTTCGTCTTCGTCCGGAGGTTCTTCCGGTGGCAGTGCCAGCGTCACCCTGCAAGAAAATGCCAGCGGCTTCTGCGGTGTGGATGGCGCGGTTGAATCCGAGCACAGCGGTTTCACCGGAGCCGGTTATGCCAACACCGACAACGCCAGCGGCGAGGGGGTCGATTGGTCCGTAACTGTGCCGGCTGCCGGCAACTACAGCCTGAAATGGCGCTACGCCAACAGTGGCAGCGACCGCCCGGCGGCAGTGCTGGTGAACGGCGGAAACCAAGCGTCGCTCAGTATGGGTAGCACCGGCGCCTGGAGCAGTTACAGCGATAGCAGTGCGGTAACCGTATGGCTGAACGGCGGCACCAACAGCATTCGTCTGCAAGCCACTGGCAGTAGTGGTCTTGGGAATATCGACAGCATGTCCATTACCGGCGCGGCACCTGCTGCCGCTAACTGCAGTGGAAGCTGAGAAATGGCGGGTGGCAACTAACACTCTGAAAGCGCAACGCAATTAGTGTTCGCACCCAGCCTCCCGCGCGAGGCTGGGTGCTTTGCATGTACTTTGATGTGGGTGTGATCTCCATTCTGTGTTGTCCGGCCGCGGAGCGGCATTGTTCCCTCAGGCAGGCGCGAGACATTAATAAATAACGATAAAGAGAGAAGAGAATGATCAAGTTGGGAAAGAATGCCATGTTGGGCATCGGAGTGGGGTTTTCTCTGCTTGGATCTGTCTGCGCCAACGCACAGACGCAAAGCAACCTGTCGCTGACGGCTGGAGCAGACGGGTCTTCGAAGCAAAGTGGTTCCAGTTTCGCGAATGTCGTAGATGGCGATATGGCAACCTATTGGTCACCACAGGACAGCACCGGCCGCATTTCGGTTAAGTGGTCCAGTGCAACCACCGTCAGCAGCGCTGTGATTCGCGAGGCCTCGGGCTTTGAGGGTAACATCGGCGATTGGCAGATGGTCAATCACCAGACCGGTGATGTGCTCGCCCAGGGCACAGGCGCAGGCATCATAAGTTTCGCAAGTGTCAGCCTCACCAAGATCAATTTTGAAATCCTGAGCAGCAGTGGAACTCCGGCGGTTGCCGAGTTTGAAACCTACGCGGGCAGTTCTACCCCGGTAACCGGCAACGTCAACCTGGCGGTAACGGTTGCGGGGAATGATGCCGGCCTGACGTGGGATGCAAGCAATATCGATGTTGCCTACCAGTCGATTTATCGCGACACAGACCCAAATCCACAAGGACGTACCCGCATCGTTGCCAGTATTTCGGGCAACTCATACACAGACAACGACCTCGCTGATGGTACCTACTATTACTGGATCAAGATAACCGACACCGATGGCAGCGTATTCAATTCCAATGCCGATGATGCCGTAATATCAACCAGCACCACTCTGGTGCTGCAGGAGAGTGATGGTTTCTGTGGTGCCGATGGAACTATCGACAACAACCACGCCGGATATAGCGGCAGCGGATTTATCAATACCGATAATGTGACGGGCGCCGCAGCCAGCTACAGTATCGATGCTGATTACGCTCACAGCGCACTGGTCGATATTCGCTATGCCTCGACCACAAGCCGGCCCGCCGCGATTGAGGTAAATGGTACAGTGGTCGCGAACGCCTATTTCAATGGCTCAGGCGCCTGGACCACTTGGAGTAATGAGAGCGTTGCGGTGCCGTTGCAGGCGGGCAACAACCGGATTCGTCTGGTGGCACAAACCGCCGGAGGCCTGCCCAATATAGATTCGCTGACCGCAAGTGGCAGCCGCCTGGTGGTCGGCGCCTGCGGGGTGACGGACGATACCGTTCGCGACTGCAATGACATTACCGGTGTGCCGGTCATCACCGTTGCCAAAGACGGTAGTGGGCAATTCAGCAGCGTGCAGGCGGCGATCAACAGTGTCTCCGCATCCAACAGCCAGCCGATCCAGATTCGTATTCGGCCGGGCGTTTATTATGAAAAGCTGCTGATCGATAGACCTAAACTCACACTGTGCGGGGAAAAGGGGCAGGCTGCCGCGACGGTGCTGACCTACAACGACACCGCCGATACATCGAATGGCAGTGGCGGTACGCTGGGCACCTCCGGCAGTACCAGTATCTCGATTACCGCCGATGATATTTCGGTGGAAAACCTCACCATGGAAAACAGCCACGGCCCGGGAATTCAGGCCGTAGCGGCGCGCATTGCTGCCGAGCGGGTGCAGTTTCGCAATACCCGTTTCCTCGGTCACCAGGATACTTTGTATGTGCACAGCGGTTCGCAGTATTTCAAGGACTGTTATGTAGAAGGCACAGTGGATTACATTTTCGGTGGTGCCACCGCCGTGTTCGACAACTGTGAAATTCGCAGTGTAGGAAACGGCAGCGCGATCACCGCTCCCAGTACCGAACAGACCCAGCCCTACGGCATCGTGTTTCTCGGCGGGCAGGTAACTGCGTCATCTGCCGTCAGCGCAGACAGTGTCGCCCTTGGCAGAAACTGGCGGCCCTACGGCGCGACCACGTATCTCGGTGTCAACCTCGGTGAACACATACTGCCGGCCGGCTGGCGAGCCATGGGCGGCAATACCCTGGATACCGCGCGTTTTGCCGAATACCAGAACACCGGCCCCGGTGCAGATATCGCCCAGCGTGTTGCCCAGTCCAGTCAGCTGTCCGACGCGCAAGCGCAAAGTTACACCGTGGAAAATCTGTTTGGTTCCTGGGTGCCAAGCTACAGCGGTGTTGCGCCACTGCTCGCGCAGGAAGGCAATCCGGTGCACAACCGGTTCAACAAATATCTCACGGAGTGGAGCCTCAGCTCGACGCAGGCAGACATCATTCTCTCCCATCAGTACGACAATGGTGGCTGGCCGAAAAACCAGGCCTACAACAGTGCGGGCAATGGCGGCAGCGGTTCCGCCACCATCGATAACGGTGCGACCACCACAGAGATGACGTACATGGCGGAAATGTACAAACGCACGGGAAATGCCGCCTACCGCGATGCCGCTCGAAGAGCGATGGATTACCTGCTGGACATGCAGTACCCATCCGGTGGCTGGCCGCAGTTCTACCCGCGGACGGGAGGCTACGCAAATCACGTCACCTTCAATGACGATGCCATGTCGCGTGTACTGACTGTGCTTTATCACGCAGAAAAGGGGGCAGCCCCGTTTGACTCTGACGTGTTTAGCAGCAGTGATCGCGCGCAGTTCCGCGCGGCGATCGATCTGGGGGTGGAATACATCCTGCGCGCACAGTGGAAACAGAATGGTGTCTTGACCGCCTGGTGTGCCCAACACGGCGCTACGGATTATCAACCCAAGGCCGCGCGCGCCTACGAACTGGCGTCGCTCAGCGGCAGCGAATCCGCAGAGATCATCGGCTTCCTGATGACCCAGCCGCAGACGCCGGAAATCCAATCGGCAGTGAAAGCGGCCCTGGCCTGGTATCGCAGCCCGAATACCATTTTGGAAGACCATACCTACGATAAATCTACCAGGGAGAAAATCGTCTATTCCCCTGGCGATAGAATGTGGTATCGCTTTTACGACCTCTACACAAACACCGGTTTTTTCAGCGATCGTGATGGCGGAACCTACTATGACCTCATGGATATCTCCGAAGAGCGGCGTGAAGGATACAGCTGGGGCGGTGCCTACGGCGAAAAAATTATTTCCTATGCCGAGAGTGTTGGCTACTGAGGTATGGGATCGCCTGTGTACCGTGGTGTCCGGTGAAAATCCGAAAACTGGTCGGGAAATAGTTCGGTAAAAATCCGGGCTCGTAGTTGAGTGTGTCTACGGCCCGGTTTTAATTGTGCAAAAGATCATTTGTCTTACCTTAGGTCTTATTAGGGATTGGTTCGGCAATGAGTGATGTACCGGCGGTTCTTGAATCCGTTGGGTAACAACAATAAACAACAAATCAGGAGTATTTGATGAGAGTACATGGCGCACTGATGGCCGCGCTGCTCAGCAGCCTATTGGCGGGCTGTAGCGACGACGGCAGCAAAAAAGAACTGGTGGAACTCAATCCAATCGTGACACCGGAGCCAGAGCCGGAAGAACCTACAGAACCCGAGGAGCCGACAGAACCCGAGGAGCCAACAGATCCGGAAGAGCCCACCGAACCCGAAGAGCCAACAGACCCGGTAGATCCTGTTGATCCGGAAGAGCCTCAGTCCAGTGTATTCACCTGTCCGGAAACCGGCCTGTATTTCTGTGACGACTTTGAAGACGGTGAATTTGAAAGTACCTGGGACGCGGTGATCGATGGCTACGGTCTCAGTGACCCGGGCGTCTTCGACATTCTTGACGAGGGCGACAAAGGCAAGTCTTTGATGTTCACTGCCGGGATCCGCGGAGAAAACTTGCGGGAGGGCGAACTGATTTTGGTGAAAGAGGGGGCGTTTGGCAGTGTGCCTGCGGATTACTTTGTAGAGTACCGTATTCGTCCGCGCGCCAATAGCAATAACGGCAATAAACAGATATACGGTATTGGCCGCTATCAGGGACCTCTGCAGTGGTATTTCGGTGGCCTGAACATGCAGGGCAGCCCCGAATCCACGCAGGTGGAAGCGGGTTACGCCAGCAGTGATGACAACGGTGCGACTGGTTCTGTCAGTCGTGAAGTGCAGGTCAAAAAGCCGCTGCTTCTAGGAACCCAGGATGCCATTGACGGCAGCTGGTACACCGTGCGCTACGATATGGTGGGCAACCAAGTAACCGTGTATCTAGACGGCGAGGAGCTTGGTACATATACGGATGCCGACAGCAAATACACTACCGCGGGCCGTATTGGCTTCTTCACTTACAACCGCTCCTTCGAAGTGGACTACGTGAAAGTGGGAGATCCCGCGGTGAAGCCAGTGCAGCTCACCATCGATTATGCCGAGTCCACCTGGACCGCCACGGCGGGTGATCCGGCCCTGGAAATTAATGTCACCGCGATACAGAGCGATGGCGTCACTCCGGATACCTTTGAAGCGGTATCCAGTGACACCAATGTGGTTTCTGTCGAGGTCGTTGGCAACCTTGTAAAGCTATCGCCGCAGTCACAGGGCTCTGCGGAAATTACCTTCAGTAGCGGTTCCGACGGCAGCTTGCAGCGGACCATCAGCGTAGAAGTGGCCAAGGCATTTGAAATGCCCACTGCGACATATGGCGATATCAGTGCGAGGGTTTCACCGCTACCCGGCGCTACCGGTGAGTACGAGGATACCCGCCTCAGTATCACCTTCGACAATGCGCCGGCCCTGAATGAAGCCGTTGGTTCCGTACGGATTTTCCGCGTAGACAATAATGCCGAGGTGGATGCTATCCGCGCCGGTGGTGAAACCGATACCCTCGGTTACAAAGGGCAGACCCAAACCCGCACACTGAACACTACACCCTTCACCGTCAGCGGTAATACGCTCACCATAGCGCCGCACACCGATGTGTTGGAACCCGGTGTGGAATACTTCGTGGCGATCAGTTCCGACCTGGTACAGGGCGCGAAGTTGAATGGCAGCGATTTTATCGGACTAGGTAAAGCCACCGGCTGGACCTTCACCACCCGCGCGGCACTGCCTACCGGTGCCGATGTCACGGTGGACGACGACGGCGCTGCAGATTTTCGTACCGTGCAGGGCGCTCTCAATCACGTGATGGAGAATGTCGCGGCGGACGAAGCGGCGAGCATCACGATCGCTGCGGGCGATTACCGTGAAATGCTGTATCTCTCCAGTAAAAACAATCTCACCATTCTGGGTGCCGGGGCTGACCAGACGCGTATTCATTACGAGAACTATGAAGGGTTGAATGGCGGCAGTGAAGGTCGCACCCTGTTCCTGGTGAAAGGCGGTGACATGCTCACCCTGCAGAATCTCAGCATCGAGAATACACATCTGCGCACCGGTGCTGGTGATCAGGCGGAAACCCTGTACTTCAACAGTGAAGGGCGGTTGGTTGTGCGTGATGCTGCCTTCTATTCCGAGCAGGACACACTACTGCTGAAAGGCTACAACTGGTTTCACAATGCGCTGATCGTAGGCAATGTGGATTTCATCTGGGGCTACAGCACCGCCACCGTATTTGAAAATTCGGAAATTCGCTCGGTTGGTGATTCCAAAAGCGCCGAGGCTACCAGCAGCGGAGGCTACCTGCTGCAGGCGCGCACGCCAGATCCGAGCGCACCCGGCTTCGTATTCCTGAACTCGAAGCTCACCCAGGGAGCGGGCCCCAAAGGTGTCACCATCCAGCCCGGCACCACCTACCTGGCACGCAGTGGCGGCAGCAGCAGCTACTACGACAATGTCACGTTCATCAATACCGCCATGGACACCCATGTGTCCGCGGAGGGGTGGGCGTATGAAGGAATCAACAGCCAGCCCGCGCCCAATCCCAAAATTGCCAGCGCGGATTCCGGCTGGCGTGAATACGGCAGCACTGATCTCGCCGGCAGTCCGCTGGATATGAGCAGCCGCTGTGGCACTTCCGGCAGCTGTTATCAACTGACTGAAGAGGAGATGTTGAGCCGCTTCTGTTCCCGCGCGCAGATTTTTGCTAGCTGGAACAGCGGTGAAGGCTGGGATCCGTACCCGGAAGACACCGGTGACGATCACTGCGTGGTGACCGAACTACCGTCAGAGTCCTGGAGCGGCGCCGGCCTGCTGCTGGGCACTCAGGGTTCGATTACTCCGGCGAGCGGCAGTATTACCAAGCAAACGGACACCGCTGTTACCTTTACAGCGAGCGACGGTAAGTTTGAAAGTGGTATGTCTTTCTATTTGGTTTCCCAGCAGGTAACCGGCGACTTCACCTTTACTGCGAAGTTGAAAAGTGCAGGCGTACCTTATGCGGCCAATCAGTTCCCGGTGGGGCTGATGATGTGTGAATGCGATGTAAGCAGCGGCAGCAACTCACCGCTGGCACATGTTGGCATGTACATGTTGGGCGCCGAATGGGTAACCCAATACGGTCATGTCCTGGCCGATGGTGGTGGTTGGGGCAAAAGCGGTGATGGGACTGTACTAACCCCGGGTGACAATCTCTACTTCAAACTGCAGCGGGTAGGGCAGCAGTACAAGGCCTATTACTCTACCGATGGCGGTGTCACCTACTCCAGCGGATGGGGCAACACCTTCACCGACATGCCAGATACGATCAAGGTCGGCCTGTTCGCGGCGCCGTATTACGACGATCAGTCCTTCACCTTCGAAGATATTCAACTGACCCAGTAAACACACAGGCCCTGCGCAAGCGTGCGCAGGGCCCTGTCTTTCCAGAGCAGATAGTGATTCCAGTAAAAATACCCGAAGGAAAAGGTTGGGTGATCGGCCTGGCCTTTCTGTTGATCATGGCGGCCACCGATACTCGTGCCGCGGTTCTAGACGACCGGGCGCAACCTGGCCTCACTGCAAGTGGGGCCAGGACTTCGCTATCTGGTCTGGCCACTTTCTGAAACTTACCGCGCCGCTGCAGCGGCAAATCCCCTGCGATATGCATCACAATCCTTGTAGGAAAACTACAAAAACCCTCTTGTTTGAGTGTTTTTTGAACACATTTGGCGCCAAATGATTCTTGTAAGACCGGTTACCAATCTGTTCATTTCTAGTTGGTACAAATGGTTGAATATGCCTAACCAATCTGTTTTCATTGCCAAACCAATAAGTGTCAAGGCTGGGCCTGGGTGGTAACCGCGCACTCAATAATTCAAACAGTGCCGCCATCAGGAAGCTCTCCGGGCGTATGACCCGGGCTCATAAAAATAACGATTTAAAAAAGAGAGAGAAGGGGTAAGTATGAAACCTTTACCTTGGGCGAAATCTGCACTTGCGTTGTGCATTATGGGAACACTGACTGCCTGTGGCGGCGGTGGCACCGATGCGAACAATGAAGGCGATGTGGTTACCACGCCGCCACCGGTATCCAGCAGTTCTTCCGGTGGCAGCTCATCCAGCAGTAGCTCTTCCGGCGGTGGCAGCACCGGCCCGATTCTCTCGGAAAACTTTGGTGACGGCCTGTTTGTAAACTTCGACGAGGCCGATACGGAGTTTTTCTTCAGTCAGGAATACAAGGCACTCAGCGCCAGCAATTCCAATGATGCCTTCCCGTCCTTTTACTATCCCACTTGTTGTTTCTTCCTGAACGACACGCCGACGGACGGCCCCGCGGTCAATCTTGCGCAGATGGGGATCGTCAGCGACAACGGCAACCCGGCGCTGCTGCTGGACACTGGCCGTTTCACCGCCGGCCAGACGCGGCCGGAAAAGGATGCCAAGGATCCGAAGAAAGACACCACCAGCAGTAGCGACCTGGCCACCTGGGGTGAGCTGGATCTGGGCCGCCCCTATCGCATCTCCTTCTGTGTGAAGGAGGCCGTATCCGGCGGCAGAAACATGATGGTGTTCGTGGACAATAACACTTCCAACGCAGGTAACTCCCTGTGGACCGGCAACAACTCGCGCATCTTCCAGGCACCAGTCAGCCAATTGGAAGCCGGCAAGCGCGTGGAGATCAACGTGCCCGGCAGCCCCCGTATGGGCGGCGAAGTGATAAGTGACTGGGCTTCGGTCGATGAACTGGTTGGCGAGGGCACCTCTTTCCTGCAGTTCCGTGTCGAGGGTGGTAACACGGTGATCATCGATGACCTGCTGGTGGAATATCAGGACGAGAATGGCCAGGCGGCGCTGCCGGCCTGTAACGTGTTCACCCCGGCTACCGCGCCGGACGCCCCGGAAGCCCCCACCGTCTTGACCGGGGATGCGCAGCTCGGTGTCAGCTGGGGCAGCATCGTGGGTGCAGCCACCTACGATCTCGCCTACAGCACCAGCGACGACATCACTGGCGCAACCCTGGTGGAAGGCCTGACCGAAACCAGCACTACCCTTACCGGGCTGACCAATGGCACGGACTATTACGTCTGGGTGCGTGCGACCAATAACGTTGGTGACAGCGACTGGAGCACCTCGGCCAGTGCCACTCCCGTTGAGCCCCTGGGCTGCAAACTCACCACCACCAGTGACATAGGTGCGGATGTTGCCTGGAGTGTGTGGGACGGTTGTGTGTCTCCGGATACCAGTGGTGCCCTGATATTGAATGCTGCCAGTGCTGGCCAGCTCAGCTATCCGGACGGCAACGTGCTGTTCGCCAGTAACAAAAACGGTACATCGACACTCAACACCACTGCTGACGCTGGTGCGCGCAGTAAGGGCGATCTGACCGGCATCTTCGCCGAGCAATATCCGCAGCACTTCACTCTTATTGCGCGTGTGGACGTGTCCAAAAGCACTGACCGCGGTATTGAAGTGGAAACCGTGTTCGCAAGCCCCAGTGACAGCCGCGTAAAACTGCTGCTGCGTCCCAATGACGGTACCCCCAAGGATGGCGGTAAAGGTCGTATTCAACTGGAGCGCTTCCTGAATGGTGTGGCCGGTGACTCCAGCACTGGTGAAACCGCCCAGGCGGATGTGAGAATGACACTTGCAGACGGTGAAAAGCAGCGCTACCACATCTATCACGTGAGCTACACGGTGGAAGATCCCGCCGTAGCCGGCGCGAACAACATTACCGCTGTGATCTACCGCGATGGTGAGAACATTACCGACCTGTTTACCCCCTCCGATGACGGCGTCGTCGACGCCGCAATCAAGGGTACCGGCCGCGCCGGTGGCGGAGGTGCAAACCGCATTCGCATCGGAGAAGACTCCAGTTCCGGTCATTTCGCCGAAGTGGACTGGATGCTCTGGAGCGCCGATCCGCTGGTGGCGGCCATGAGCCCTGCAGAACTTAAAGGCAAGCTACCAGCCACAATCGGCGAGCTGGGTGCTTATGCGGGCAGTGGTGACGGCAGCTCCAATGTGATTCTCAGTGAAAGTTTTGCAGCTACGGATGGCGATGGCTCGTCCAGTAACTTCTTCACCACAGCCTACAAGAGCATCAGTGTCGACAGCACTACTGAAGTGCCTTTCTACGCAGTGAGCGGTGGGGGCTCAAACATGCTCATCGCAAGCGGTGCCCTCAGCCTGACCAATGCGCGTTTCACAATTGGTGACAAGTCACCGGAAACCCCCACGGCGAGTACTGACACCGAAGCCGCTCTTGATGGTGTGTTGGATCTGAGTCAGCCCTACCGTATTCGTTTCGATGTGCTGGCCAATAGTACTCCGAGTGAAACCGGCAGCAAGAAGTGCCAGATCCAAGTGGATAACAACACTACCGGTGCGGCCAACTCAATCTGGCAGGAAAGCGCATCCCGTATATACAGCGTTGAAGCGGATTCCATCGCCGTCGGCACCGTCACCGTGGAAAGTAGTGTGGGCACCGATCACTCATCGTTGTTGTTCCGCTGCGAAAACGGCGCCGGCCCCATAACCATCGACAACCTGGTAATCGAGCGCCAGTAACGGAATGCGCGCAGGCCAAATAATTTGGCCTGCGCCACACAATAAAAAGATGGGAGACAAATAATGAAAATGCATAGCAAAAAAATTCTGGCCTTGGCCATCGCGTTAGCCGGTGCCCCGGCGTTCGCCCAGGAAGAAAACAAAGAAGTCGAAAATGCCCAATACGATGCGGCCATGGAAGAGGTCCAGGTAGAAGGGGTGCGCGCAGCCGATATCAACGCGCGCGCGGCGGAACGCAGTAAGGACAACTTCAGCTCCGTCGTCACTCAGGACGATGCCGGTAACTTCTCCGACCAGAACGTGGCGGAACTGCTGCAGCGTATGCCGGGTATCACCCTGCAGCGCAGCGAAGGTGAGGGCAAGTTCGTCAACCTGCGCGGCCTCGGCGCTGGTATGGTGAGTGTGCGCATGGACGGTGGCGTCATGGCGAACGCCGGCGGTGGTACCAATGAAACCCTGGAAGACCGGGCCTTTTCCCTCGACAGCCTTCCGTCTGATGTCCTGCAGTCCATCGAAGTGAACAAATCCCTGACGCCGGATATGGACCTGGACGCGATTGGTGGCTCCATCAATGTGAAAACCCTTTCCGCACTGGACCGTGGCAGGGACAGCTACAAGCTCACGTTGCAGAACTACTATCAAGACCAAGTGGCAGAGAATTCTCCCAAGGCGACTCTGCAGGGCACCAACCTTTTCCTGAACGAAACCATTGGTGTCGCCTTCACCGGTTCCTGGGAAAAACGTAAAACCCAGGGCTTTCAGACCAGCCACCACAGCAACACACTTCCCAGTTATGTGACGATGGGTGGCGAGCAGATGATTATTCCGTGGGAGTTCACCACCTTCCAGGAAAATGCCGAGCGGGAACGCGTGGCGGGTCTGCTGAATTTGGAATACCAACCCAATGACAACAGCCGTTATCACCTGAAGATAAATCACACCAGCTATTCGGATGATGACATCGCATTGCGCGAGTACTATCGCTTCAACTACGCCGACGGCGACGAAGACCTGGTATTCATCGATAAAGACAATCGCGTATTCGGTGGCGGTGATGTCGATCTGCAGCAGCAGTACTTTATCCAGGAATCTGAGGTAGAGACCAATACCTTTGCACTCGGCGGCGAGAACCGCTTTGGCGAAGGCTGGGAAGTGGACTACGAAGTGGTTTCCTCACGCAGTACCAACGAGAAGCCCGACGGACGCCGGGTACAGTTCCGTCTGCAGAATATTCCCGCTGCCATTGCGCAGTTTGGTGAGGATTCTCTGAACGGGCAGATCATCTCCGATGCCCAGCTCGCCGAGCTGGTGGAGACCGGCAGCATCTCCTCCGGTGCGATTTCAGGTCGCAATGGTTACCAGTACGGCGAGGTGTCCCAGGCCAATATGATCTACGACAACCTCTTCCTGGAGGATAACCTCCGCGAAGATGAAGTGGATCAGTTCTCCCTGAACCTGCGCAAGGACTGGGACAATGGCGGCATGCTCAATTACGTGAAGGGTGGTATCAAGGCCAACCAGCGTAGCCGTAGCAACGACAAAAACCGCGTGAGTATCATTCCCGATGATCGCAAAGAAGCCGGCTGTAATGGCGATGCGGTGTGTCTGGATCTCGCCAAATCCACCTTGGGTGATTACGCGACCTTTGTCACGGAGAATCCCAGTTTCGATCACGCATTTATTACCCGTGCCGAGGCGGAGCGTCTTATCGAAGCCACCCGTGCGATCGGCGACAACTACGACGTCGACCAAAAGGAAATCGATTCCACCAAACTCGACTATGAGCTCAGCGAAGACACCGCGGCGGCCTACTTGATGGCCGAACTACAGGTGTTGCCGGAGGCCACGCTGATTGCCGGTGCCCGCTATGAGCACACCAAGTTCGCTTCCACTGGTTACATGGCTCTGCGCAATGACCGCAATGAAGAGTCTGATGGCCTCGCGTCTCTGGACATTGCCGTACCTCTGGAAGAAACCGGAAACGACTACGGGCTGTTCCTGCCGGCATTGCATTACCGCCACCAGCTGAGTGAAAACCTGCTGGGTCGTGCATCAATCTGGACCAGTTTTAGCCGTCCGGATTTCGGCAAGAGTCGCGGTTTCTTCGAAGTGACCGATCGGGTGGAGTTCTGTAACACCGATCCGGCCTATACCGGTGAAGTGAAGTGTTCCGATGATCCCAATCAGATCGGTGGCGCGCGCGGCGAGCTGGATTACCAGGCCCAGTGGTTCACCGTTTCCCCGGAAAATACCGTCCGTATCGGCAATCCCGGTCTCGATCCCATGCGTTCGACCAACCTGGATATGTCACTGAGCTACTACGGTGAAGATACTTTTCTGGAAGCTGCGCTGTTCTATAAGGACATCTCTGATTTTATCGTCGATGCCAACGGTGTGAGCGTGAACATCAACAGCGATCTACCGTTCGTGCTGCCGACGGATCAGATCACAGCGTTCCAGATTCCGGCGGATACCACTTTTACCAACGTCAATACCTACCTCAATGGTGAAGGTGCATCGGTGTATGGTCTCGAACTGAGCTACAGCCAGTACTTCGAAGGCCGCTGGGAAAACCACAATGTCGGTCGTTGGCTGGACAACATCTTCATCCAGTCCAACCTCACCCTGCAGACCAGTGACGGCAAGGTGGGCGACAGTGTGCGCGTGGGTTCTATCCAGTTGCCGGAAACTGCCGATACCGCGGCTAACCTGACGCTGGGTTGGGAGAATGACGACTTCTCCATCCGCTTTATCGCCAACTACACCAGCGAGATTCTGAAGCGCATCGGTGGCTGTACTGCCGACGACATCGCGAAGGATGCGGCGCAGGGCTATGCGGCCAATTGCCGTACCTGGGGCGATATGTACCAGGATGAGGCGCTCACCTTCGACATCAAGGCGACGTATCGCGTGATGGATGGTGTGCGTGCCTACTTCGACGCGGTCAACCTCACCGACAACGTGGATCAGTACTACTTCGCGGGTAACAAAGATTCCGGTGGCCGTATGTTGTTCAACGTCGAGCAGTACGGCCCCGCAGTGCAAGTCGGCCTGAATATCGACTTCTAAGCACTGATTTCCTCTTTGCCATTTTTGCCCCGCTCAGCGGGGCTTTTTTTCCCAAAAAAATAATCGTTTTACTGAGGGTTTTCCCATGAAGTGTTCAGCGGCCCTGCTGGCTCTCACGACTTCTCTGCTACTGGCTGCTTGCGGTGGTGGTAATTCTAACGAGACGATTCCGCCTGCAAATGGCGGCAGCAGTTCTTCGAGTTCTAGCTCGTCTTCCAGCTCTTCATCATCCAGCAGTTCGTCTTCTGGAGGCAGCTCGAGCTCCAGTTCTTCTAGCAGCTCGTCCTCCTCCGGCGGCAGTTCCAGTTCTTCCTCGTCCGGTGGTGAAGCACCGACACTGTCGCAAGCCGGCAACCCAATTTACGGCGAACTGAACAACTACAAGTCATGGCTTGGCAGCAGCTTGGCGGCCGACCAGACTCTGGCCGATAACATGATCACCTGGCAGATGCCGCATGGGGGTTTTTACAAATACGGTGTATCCAAATACGCCTCGGCCTGGGATGGCAGCAGTGCCCGCTCTGACTGGACCGGCGCGGACGGTGTTGAGCTGGGTACCATCGACAACGATGCCACCGTGACCGAGTTGATGTTCCTGGCCGATGTTTATCAGCGCAGCAATGACAGCCGCTACCGCGATGCCGCGCGCAATGCGCTGGAATTCCTGCTGACAATGCAGTACGAATCGGGCGGCTGGCCGCAGGTCTATCCCGCGCGCACCGGCACTACCTACTCGAACTACGTCACCTTCAACGACGGTGCTATGGCTAGGGTGCTGATCCTGCTGGACTACGTGCAACGCCAGGAGGCGCCGTTGAACGGTGATCTGTTCAGCGATCAGCAGCGCGCGCGCGTGGCTACCGCCATCGACAAGGGTGTTGAGTTTATTCTCAACGCGCAGATTGTGCAGGCAGATGCCAAGACCGTCTGGTGTGCCCAGCACGACCCGGTGACCTACGCCCCGCGCCCCGCGCGCTCTTACGAGCTGGCTTCCAAGAGCGGCAAGGAATCCATGCTGGTGACCGCGTTCCTGATGTCACAGCCGCAAACCGCTGAGGTGGAGGCCGCAGTGCGTGCCGCGCTGGCGTGGTATCGGAGTGAAGTGGTGAAAGAGGTGGATACGGCCTACATCAAGCGCTCCAGTGGCAGCGACGACGACACGTATAATCCCATCCAGGCCAAAGCCGGCAGTACTATGTGGTACCGTTTCTACGACCTGGGCCAAGATGTCGGATTCTTCAGTGGCCGCTCCGTTGAAGAGGGCGGGGCTGGCAAGCAGTACGACATCATGGACATCGAGCCGGAGCGCCGCTACGGCTACGAGTGGGGCGGCAATTATGGAAGCGCGTTGATCAGCTACGCCGATGGCGTGGGATACCACTAACGCGAGTTGTTTTCAGGTTTGGAGCCCATACGCTCGAAAATGGGCTAAAGGGCTCCAACAAGAGAGGTATATAGAATGAGAAAAGTATTTTTCTTCGTCGCGGCATTACTTCCTTTTATTGCCAACGCCCAGACTGTTTATATGGCCGGCGACTCCACTATGGCGATAAAACCAGAGATGAGCTTTCCCGAAAATGGCTGGGGTATGCCGTTCGCACGTTTCTTTGATGAAAGTATAAAAGTGGAAAACCGGGCGAAGAATGGTCGAAGCACACGCACGTTCATTGAAGAAGGGCGCTGGGCTAGTATCGAAGAGGCGCTGCAGCCCGGGGATTTTGTTATCATCCAGTTTGGTCACAATGACGAATCGGAAAGCAAAAAAGACCGCTACACCTCACCGGAGCAGTACAAAGCCAATCTGGCGCGCTTTATTCGCGAGTCTCGCGCCAAAGGAGCTCAGCCGCTGTTAATGAGCCCTATTACCCGGCGCTATTTCAATGAGGATGGCACCGTTAAACATACGCATCCTTATGCGCCGCTAAGCCGGGAGGTGGCAAAAGAAGAGAAAGTGGATTTCATTGATATGGAGCTGGTCACGCGGGAGCATTTCCAGCAGCAAGGCGACGAGAACTCGGCACTGCGATTTCTACATATCAAGCCTGATACCCACCCTAATTACCCCAATGGCGTGCGCGATGACACGCATCTGAACCAATTGGGCGCACGGGAAGTTGCTCAGTTGGCTCTGCGGGAAATGAAAAAGATGGGGCACCCCCTGGCTAAGAAACTTCGTGCACCCAGGCCAAAGCACTTGACCTTCAGCTACGACTGACGCTGGTCAGGGCAATCGTAAGTGGCTAGATTATCGTTGCAGACACTCCCCTCCTTTCCCGGCTGATTGTTTGTGGTTGGGCTTTGTATTCTCCGGTCTAAGATTGGTAAGCGCATTATGAGAAAAACTGTTCAAGTCATAAGGCATTCGGTCTGGTTTGTTGTATTGCTCTACAGCTTGGGATCCGTTTTGTCTCAGGGTGCGTTTGCCGGTATTCCGGAGTCCCGAACGGCGGCTGATAAATCTCTTACCCTCTGGTACGACCGTCCAGCGGATAACTGGAATCAGGCCCTGCCGATAGGTAATGGCCGCCTGGGAGCAATGATTTATGGTGGCGTGGCCCGCGAAGAATTGCAGTTAAATGAAGATACTGTCTGGGCCGGTGCGCCGAATAATAACGTGAACCCGGAAATCGCCCCTTATATCAGCAAAGTGAACGAGGCGCTTTTCAAGGGCGAATTCACTGAGGCTCAGCGTTTGGCCGATGCACATCTGCATTCAAAAGCCAATCACGGCATGCCCTATCAAACGGTCGGCAGTCTGCGGCTGAATTTCCCCGGTCACGATAAATACCTCGACTACCACCGGGAACTCGATATCGGCAACGCGCTGGCCAAGGTTTCGTACCGTGTGGGAGATGTTCGATATGCACGCGAGGTATTTTCGTCTCTGACCGACTCGGTGATTGTGGTGCGTTTGACCGCGGACAAACCGTCGAAAATCGACCTCGATCTGTCCTTTGATAGCCCGCAGCAACACGGTGTCGAAATTGACCGGAAGCAGTTGTTGGTGCGTGGACGTGGCGGCGATCACGAGGGCCTGGAAGGCAAAATTCGCTTCAGTACTATCGTGCGGCCCAAGATGGAGGGGGGGCATCTGGATGCGACGGCTAAGACCCTTAGAATTCGCGGCGCAGATGCGTTGACGCTATTTATCGCTACGGCGACTAATTTCAATAACTATCAGGATATCAGCGGCAATGATCTGGAGCGCGCTAAAGTTCAGATTGAATCGGCAATAGGAAAAAGTTACGGTCAGTTAAAGCGCGCCCACACCGATTTCTACCACGCGCAGTTCAAGCGGGTTACACTGGATCTCGGAAATACGCCGAACAGCACACTGCCCACTGATATTCGTGTAAAACGATTTTCTCAGGATTATGACCCGGCACTGGCAGCGCTCTACTTTCAGTTTGGACGCTATCTGTTAATTTCCAGCTCCCAGCCCAACACCCAGCCGGCCAACCTGCAGGGTATTTGGAATCCTCACGTCAACCCGCCCTGGGAAAGTAAGTACACAGTCAACATCAATACCGAAATGAATTATTGGCCGGCGGAGGTTACCAATCTGTCGGAGTTGCACCAACCGTTGTTTTCCATGTTGCGGGAACTTTCCGAAACCGGGCGTGAAAGTGCGAGCAAAATTTATGGTGCTCGCGGCTGGATGATGCACCACAATACCGACATCTGGCGTATCACCGGGCAGGTGGATCCCGCCTTTTACGGCCAGTGGCAAGGCGGCGGTGCGTGGCTGAGTCAGCACATCTGGCAGCACTACCTGTATACCGGCAACAGAGAATTTTTACGCGACTACTATCCGGTATTACGTGATGCCGCACTCTATTTTGCCGACAGCCTGCAGAGAGAGCCTGAGACGGGGTGGTTGGTGGTGGCACCATCAAACTCCCCGGAGAACGCGTACCGGAATCACGAAATCCCTGTTTCGGTTTCTGCGGGTACCAGTCTGGACAATCAGCTCGTGCACGACCTTTTTTCTGCCGTGATCAGTGCGGCGTCCATACTTGAAGTCGATCGAGAGTTTGCCGGAGAACTTTTGCGGAAGCGTGAACAGTTGCCGCCCTTACAGATCGGGCGTCTCGGTCAATTGCAGGAGTGGTTGTGGGACTGGGACGATCCAGAAGACCGTCATCGACATGTTTCTCATCTGTATGGAGTTTATCCCGGTAACCTGATTTCTCCTTTCCGCACCCCGGAATTGTTTTCTGCCGCGAAAACCTCATTGGAATACCGAGGGGATATTTCTACCGGATGGTCCATGGGGTGGAAGGTAAATCTCTGGGCACGTTTCCTGGATGGCAACCGTGCGTACAAGCTGCTGCAGGATCAATTGACTCTGGTTGAGGCTGAGGGAAAGGAAATAGCCGAGAAGGGGGGCACCTATGCCAATCTATTTGATGCTCACCCGCCGTTCCAGATCGACGGTAACTTCGGTGTTACCGCTGGGATAGCTGAAATGCTGGTGCAGAGCCACGATGGCGCCATTCACCTGCTACCGGCATTACCGGACGCCTGGCCAGAAGGTAGCGTAAAGGGGTTAGTGACCCGCGGCGGATTCGTTGTAGACATGACCTGGAAATCGGGAGCCGTAGAAAGCCTCGCCATCACTTCGCGCCTCGGTGGCGATTGTCGACTTCGCCTGCCTTCATCACTGAGCGCAAAGGGAAAAGTGGATGTGCGTGAAGTGGATCGGAAAAATGCTAGTTCAAATTTCTTCTTTTCGGTACCGGAACTGCGCGACCCAAGGATCGTTGCGGAAGCCACTCTGGAGACGGTGGCTCCGCCTGATGTTCAAGAGCTTGAGTTTTCCACCAGCGCTGGTGAAACCTATCGGTTCAGCTTTATTAAAAAATAAATAATGGGAGTGCCCTCTACACCGGGAGGGAGGGCCGGCACGTCCGGCCCTTGAGTATCAACCCCCGGGATAGGGAATGAATTCCTCGGTATCGCCGGGCACCTTATCAAAGCGTCCGGCCCTCCAGTCTTCGATTGCCTCCGCGATGCGCTCTTTGCGGCTGGATACAAAGTTCCAGTCGATAAAACGCTGCCCCAGAGACTCGCCGCCGATAATGGCAATGCGGCACTCTTCCACGGCTTCCACTTCCACACCTGGTTCGGGATCGAATACCGCCATGGCATATTGCGGAATTTCGGTGTCGCGTGCGCGCAGCGCGCCACTGGCGACATACACGCCGCGCTCGGGAGAATCAGGTAGCGTCAGACGCTGGCCCGGTTTCAGGTGCGCTTCAACATACAGGGTTTCTGCGAAGGTTTTTACCGGTGAGCTACAGCCGTAGGCGCTGCCCATCATGACTCGCACTGGCACGCCGCCCACGTCGGTGGTGGGGATTTCTGCGGCGGGGTAGTGGTAGAACGCGGGCGGGAGCTCCTCATCGGCTTCCGGCAGCGCCAGCCACAATTGCAGGCCGTGCAGTCGGTGGTCCGAATTGTGCAGTTGTGTGGTCTCGCGCTCCGAGTGCACGATACCGCGCCCCGCGACCATCAGGTTGATATCGCCCGGGCGGATGGCCTGCAGGCTGCCGAGCGAGTCGCGGTGCAGGATTTCGCCTTCAAACAGATAGGTGACGGTGGCGATGCCGATATGCGGGTGCGGGCGCACGTCGATGCCACTGCCGGCGGCGAATTCCGCGGGGCCCATATGGTCGAAGAAGATCCACGGGCCGACCATTTTGCGCTCGCGGGTGGGCAGCGCGCGGCGCACAGAGAAGCCGCCCAGGTCTTTTTCCCGCGGCTCAATGATGATGTCGATGGCTCCGCAACCGGAGATCACGTCGCACGCCTGAATCGCGTCCTGTGCCAGATTGCTCATTATTATTGCTCCGATGGTCAGTATTAGCTTGGGTGTGCCTTGTCAGCGCTGCAGGCGCCGCGCCCAATCGATGAGCGCGCTGACGAGTTTGCCGATAAAGGCGCGAGTATCCTGATCGGCGAGATTACCATCACCGTCGAATTTTTGGTGGGCAAAGGCGATCATCACTTCTGGTTTGTTCACAAAATGCGCGTCCAGGTAAATCAGGATACGCCGCAGATCGTACTGAGCCCGCGCGCCGCCGAACGCGCTCATACTGGCGCTCATCACCGCCACCGGTTTGTCTGCGAAGGGCTGCGGGTCGAGGCGGGAGAGCCAGTCGATGGCATTTTTCAGCACTCCGGACACCGAGTA
This sequence comes from Microbulbifer harenosus, assembly GCF_005771435.1. Classification (GTDB taxonomy): domain Bacteria; phylum Pseudomonadota; class Gammaproteobacteria; order Pseudomonadales; family Cellvibrionaceae; genus Microbulbifer; species Microbulbifer harenosus. Next base: position 132,444 of record NZ_VANI01000007.1, on the reverse strand, counting down.
ATTGTATTCCGGTGTGGAGAACAGGATGGCGCCGGCGGCCAGTATCTGGTCGTTCAGAGTCTGCACCGCCTCGGGTACCTGTTTGTCGCGCAAGTCCTGGTCGTAGAGAGGGATAGTGGAGAGATCGGCGAAGGTGAAGGTTGCACCGTCACCGGCGAGTTCTTCCGCCACTTTCAGCGCGGCGCTATTGAACGAGCTTTTGCGCAGGCTGCCGGAGATGGCGAGGATCTTGAGTGGGGTGGATGCCATGGCTGCTCCCGAGGTGGTTTTGTGGACGAACCTCAAAGATAGCAGCCTGGCGCCGGACCGCCGGCTGCAGAAGGGGCTCTAGTGGGAGTGGCGCCCCACCGGGTGGTTATCGAGAATCCGCACAAATTCCTCGTCGGTTTCCAGCACTGCCCCGGTGTCCAGCTGGCTTACGGTGCGGCGATAGATCTCCTGCCACGGGGTCTGGTTGACCAACGAGGGTGCCTTCACGTGTTTGCGGCGCTCGGCCAGTTCCTCTTCCGTCAACAGTACATCGACCCGATGGTCAGCGAGATTTACGCGAATTCTGTCGCCGGTCTGCAACAGGGCTATGCCGCCGCCGGTGGCCGCTTCCGGTGCTATATGCAGGATCGACGGGCTACCGGAAGTGCCGCTCTGGCGACCGTCGCCCATGGTGGGCAGGCAGGTGATGCCCTGCTTTACCAGCCGCCTGGGTGGCAGCATGTTCACCACTTCTGCGGAGCCCGGGTAACCCACCGGACCGACATTGCGGATGATCAAAATGCAGTGTTCGTCGATATCCAGCGCCGGGTCGTCGATGCGCGCGCGGTAGTCCTCCGGGCCTTCGAACACGATGGCGCGGGCGGTAAAGCATTCCGGGTGTTCGGGGTTGACCAGGTACTTTGCCCGGAAGGCCGGGCTGATAACGGATTTTTTCATCAGTGCCGAGTCGAAAAAATTGCCGCGCATGATGGCGAAGCCGGCCTTCTGCATCAGTGGTTTGTCGGTCGGGAAGATCACGTCGCGATTGCGCACAGGGAAAGGTTCGCAGTTGTGTGCGAGTGAGTGGCCGGTGACGGTATTCTGGCTGCCGTCGATCAGGCCGTCGCCGATCAGCTGGTTTAACAGCGCGGGCACGCCCCCGGCGCGGTAGAATTCTTCGCCTAGATACTTGCCCGCGGGCATACAGTTCACCAGGAGCGGAACGTCCTCACCGTATCGCTGCCAGTCGTCCATGCTGAAGTCCACACCTTTCAGCCCCCGCGCCAGTGCCAGCAGATGCACCACGGCATTGGTGGAGCCACCCAGAGCACTGCAGGCTACCACCGCATTGAGGAAGGACTGGCGGGTGAGAATGTCCGATGGCTTCAGGTTTTCAAACGCCATTTCCACAATCCGTCGGCCGGTGTGATAACCCATCTGCGCGCGCTCTTTGTAGGGCGCGGGAATAGCGGCGCAGCCCGGCAGGGACATACCGAGCACCTCCGCCAGTGCATTCATAGAGAGTGCGGTGCCCATGGTGTTGCAGTGACCGACGCTGGGCACGGACTCCGCCGAGGCGTCCATAAACCCCGCATAGTCCAGCTCCCCCCTCACCAGCCGCTCGCGGTTCTGCCAGATGGCCGTGCCGGAACCGACGCGCTCTTCCCTGTTGTCATTGTCTGTGCCGCCTTCACAACTTACCGGCCGCCAGCCGTTCAGCATGGGGCCACCGGAAAAAACGATGGCGGGAATGTCGAGCTGTAGTGCGGCCATTAACGTGGCTGGCGTGGTCTTGTCGCAGCCGGTGGTGAGCACAACCGCGTCTATCGGGTAACCGTGCAGCGTCTCAATCAGCCCCAGGGTGGCGAGGTTGCGGTCGAGCGCTGCGGTGGGGCGGCGGCCCTGCTCAAAAATGGGATGCACCGGGAATTCCATGGGAATGCCGCCGGCATCGCGGATGCCGTCTTTCACCCGCTGCGCCAGCTCCCTGTGGTGGCGGTTGCAGGGGGTGAGATCACTGCCGGTCTGGGCGATGCCGATAATCGGCTTGCCGGACTGCAGCTCCTCCCGGGTGAGGCCAAAATTGAAATAGCGCTCCAGGTACAGGGCGGTGTGATCCGCGTGCTCCCGGTTGTCGAACCAGCGTGCGCTACGGAACTGAACAGACGGTTTTTTATTGGAATCGGTCATGGTTGGTGAGGATTTTTCGTTATCGAAATTTGTTATTAAAACGATGATTGAAATTTGTTATTCACATCGTTTATGACGGATCTCGCTTTAAAGCCTTTGATTTTGAAGGCGCCCATAAAGCGCGGCTGAGATTAGGACGGCCAGACGTGGCAAAAACTCCCCGCGTTGCAGAGAGTTTTTGCTTAAAACGGACAGATGGGAGTCGAAATCACTGTAAAGCGATACGGAGCCGCTCGGGGCTCCGGGACAAGCGCTGTTCAGTTATTCCCCAGCACAAAACAGCGTTCCAGGTCCTTCGGATATCGCAGGCCAGCGTTTGCAGCACTTTTGCCGGTCTTGGTCTGCGAGTTCTGCTGCTCCTGCGCGGATTTCTGTTGCGCGGTGAGCAAAACGGGTTTGGAAGAACTCTCGGGTTTTACCGACAAATGCGTATTCATGGTGGCGACCTCGACTGCGTATACGCTGCTGTTTATATCCCTGCTGATCTCAGAGTAATGCGGTGGGCCCGGTAGGCGGGCTGGATTCGGCGCGGTTACTGATTTAACTGTAGTGTAAAACCGGCTGAATCCGCCGCCTTTTGTGAACTTTGCGCGCAAATTCCGGTCGCCGTGAGACACCGCGCAAGTTCCCGCAGTGAGATGGTCAGCCGGGGGCCTTGCCGGTGGACTTGCGAACAATCAGATTGTGCGGAACGATCTCCGGTGTGCTGTCGCCATCGCCAGCGTCGATGGCCTGGCACAGACGGCGCATGCTGCGCTCGCCGATCTCCTCCGCCGGCTGGGCAATGGTGGTCAGCGGCGGATCGGCGATCTCCGCGTAACGGATATCGTCGAAGCCGATGACGGAGATATCCCGGGGGATTTTCAGGCCGGCGCTCTTGATTTCGTGCAGGGCACCCAAGGCCATTTCGTCGTTGGCGCAGAAGAGCGCCGTAGGGCGTTGGTCCAGCTCCAGCAGGCGGCGGGTGGCGCGGCGGGCGCCGTCGATGGTCTGCTCCCCTTCCACAATCCAGTCACTGGAGATCGCCAACTTGGCCTTGCGCATGGCCTTGCGGTAACCCTTCTCGCGGTCCTTGGTGAGCAGGGAATCCCGCTTGCCGGCGATAAAGCCAATGCGTTGGTGGCCGAGCTGGATCAGGTAGTCGGTGCCGTCGGCGGCGGCGGTAATATTGTCCACACGCACGCTGGGGAAGTGGCTGAGCTCCGCACTTACACTTTCCAGCCCCAGTACCAGAGGCGGGTGCGCACGCTCGCCGCCGCGGTTAGGGGCTGCCTCGTGGAACGGCGAGATACTGGCCAGCAGCAGGATACCGTCCGCCTGCTTGGAGAATACCATTTCGGTGTATTCGTCGAATTCGTGGGAGTTGGATTGGGTATCGCGGATCAGGATGCTGTAACCCTGCTCATCCGCCACTCTCCAGATGCCGCGCATCACCTTGTCGAGAAACGGATCGCCGATAGCCGGCAGTACCACTACGATCAGGCTGGTCTTGCCGCGACGGAAGTTGCGCGCCAGGGCATTGGGGGCATAGCCCACCTCGTCGATGGCCGCCTGCACCTTGTTGCGGGTTTTCTCTTTAACCTGCTCGGGGCTGTTGAGGTAGCGGGAGACGGTGGCGGTGGAGACACCGGCGAGCTTGGCGACTTTTTTTATGGACACTGGTCAGTCCTCTGATTTGTCGTTCTGATGGTACCAGCGTGTCCTGGCAGGCGAAGCGCAAGATGGTAGCGCCTGTGCAGGCCGAATGGTATCCACATATAAAAAAGGGCCTGCAATTGCAGGCCCAAACCAGAGTCATCTGACGTTTAGGTTGAACATCAATCAAATCTGGGATTACTAGAAATCGTAACGAGCGGGTACCTGGCGGTGTCCGCCAGCGCGCAGGAAGCGCAGTGTACATAAGTACATGAGCATTCTGAGCACTGCCGGACGCCACCAGGTGCCCGCGCAGTAGATTTATAGTGATTCTCAGAGGTACTGATTGATCAGGTTCTCGTACAGCTCCTGCTTGCCGCTCGCGGGCTGCGGTTCGCCGCTTTCCGCCGCCAGGTTGCGCAGGTCTGCCAGGCTCAGTTTACCTTCGGTAAACGCCTTGCCGTTGCCCTCGCTGTAGCTGGCGTAGCGCGCGGCCTTCCAGCTCTGGTAGGGCGATTCGGTGAGAATTCTGTGGGCCACTTCAAGGCCGCGGGCAAAGGTGTCCATGCCGCCGATATGGCCGAGGAAGATATCTTCCATGTCTACGGATTCGCGGCGCACTTTGGCGTCGAAGTTAAGACCGCCGGACTTGAAGCCGCCGTTTTCCAGCACCACCATCATGCCGTGTACCGCATCGTACAGATCGGTGGGGAACTGATCGGTGTCCCAGCCGTTCTGGTAGTCGCCGCGGTTGGCATCGATGGAACCGAGCATATCGGCGTCGGCACACATCTGCAGTTCGTGGGCAAAGGTGTGGCCGGCCAGGGTGGCGTGGTTGGCTTCGATATTGAGTTTGAAATCCTTGTCCAGACCCCAGTGGCGCAGGAAGCCGATCACGGTTTGGGCATCGAAGTCGTACTGGTGCTTGGTGGGCTCCATGGGCTTCGGTTCGATCAGGAAGGTGCCTTTGAAGCCGATGGAGCGGCCGTAGTCCCGCGCTGCGGTGAGGAAGCGCGCAAGGTTTTCCTGTTCGAGTTTGGTGTTGGCGTTTTGCAGGCAGATATAGCCTTCGCGGCCGCCCCAGAACACGTAGTTTTCACCACCCAGTGCCACGGTGGCATCCAGTGCGGCTTTCACCTGGGAAGCGGCGTAACTCAGAACTTTGAAGTCCGGGTTGGTGGCGGCGCCGTTCATATAGCGCGGGTTTGAGAACAGATTGGCGGTACCCCACAGCAGTTTCATGCCGGAGGCCTTCTGCCGCTCCGCTGCCAGCTCCACCATTTTCGCGAGGTTGCTTTCGTACTCGCTGATGGAGTTGCCTTCCGGTGACATATCCACATCGTGGAAGCAGTAGTAGGGTACACCCAGCTTGGTGGAGAACTCGAAGATGGCGTCCATGCGCTGGCGCGCTGCAGTCAGCTCATCGGCAGCGTCATCCCAGGCAAATACCTGTGTATTGCGGCCAAACGGATCGGCGCCCTTGCCACAGAAGGTATGCCAGTAACACACCGCGAAACGCAGGTGCTCTTCCATGGTCTTGCCGCCGATCACTTTATTGGCGTCGTAGAATTTGAACGCCAGCGGGTTGTCGGAGTTGCGGCCTTCAAAAGGAATCTGGCCGATACCGGGGAAGTATTCTTTGTCGCCGATGAAAAGGCTTCTGCTCATGATGTTCTCCAGAGTTATTCGACTGGTTGTACGCTCGGATACTGCTGGCTGAGCAGTTCCAGAAATGATTGGTAGTGGGTTTGGTAAGCCGCTGAGGATTCTGCATCCGGGGCGCAGCCAAGACTCGTATCCACGGCCAGGTGTTCCTCGGTCAGCGCGGCGAGGTCCGCGTTTTCGCTGCAGGCCCAAAGTGCCTGCATGGCGGCGCCAAAGGCGGCACCTTCCTGCTGTGCAGGTACTTCCACCGGCAGGTTGAACACATCCGCGATCATCTGCCGCCAATGCGGACTTTTGGCTCCACCGCCGGTGAGGCGGATGGCAGTGAATGTCTGCCCTGCACGGGCGAAGGCATCGAGGCCGCGGCGCAGGGTAAACGTCGCGCCCTCCATCGCTGCGCGATAGAGATTGGCCGGCGTCATGTTGCTGTCGTTCAGGCCGTGCAGGCTGGCGCGGGCGTGAGGCAGATTGGGGATGCGCTCGCCGTTGTAGAACGGCAGGCTTTGTATGCCGCCGGCACCGGGTGTGGATGCCGCCAGCAGCGCCTCGCATTCCTCAATGGATTTCCCCAGCGCCTTGCGCGTGCGCTCTGTGGCCACGGTGCAATTCATGGTGCACAGCAGCGGCAACCAGCCGCCGGAGGAGGAGCAAAAGGCGGCGAGTTCACTGCCCGGATCGATGGCCGGGGCGTCGCTGTGGGCGAAGAGGGTGCCGGAAGTGCCGAGACTCAGGGTCAGCACGCCGGGGGTTACTGAACCGGTGCCAAACGCAGCCATCATATTGTCGCCACCGCCGGTGGAGACTTTTACACCGGTTGGCAGGCCGAATTCGGCGCGCGCGGTTTCGCCTAGTGGAACCGTGGCATTGGCTTCCAGCAGCGGCGGCAACATTGGCAGTAGATCGCGCTCGGGGTCGAGTGCCTGCAGCATATCGCGGTCGTATTCCCGGCGCAGAATATTCAGGTAGCTGGTGCCGGAGGCGTCGCCGTACTCGGTGAAGATTTTTCCTGTGAGATGGAAATTCAGATAATCGTGGGGCAGCAGGATATGCGCGAGCTCCCCATAGGCCTGTGGATTATTTTTCTTCAGCCACAGGATCTTGGAAATCGTATAACCCGGCAGTATCGGGTTGCCCACCGCGTCGATGCAGCGCTCCACGCCGCCAAAGCGCTCGGTAATTTCCGCACACTCGGCGATGGTGCTGGTGTCGCACCAGAGTTTCACCGGCGCGATCACTTCTCCGTTCTTGTTCAGCGGCACAAAACCGTGTTGTTGTCCGGATACGCCAATGCCGCGCACACGGCGTTTGATGTCATCCGGCAGCTCGCTCATGCACTGGCGCAAAGCGGCGAGCCACCACTCGGCCAGCTGCTCGCGACTGCCGTCATCGCGGCTGATCAGCTCCAGGGGTGCGGCGGAAACGTGCAGGATTTTTTTCAGTCCGGCGTCGTAGGCCAGCAGCTTAAGACTCTGGGTACCGGCGTCTATGCCCAGAAATACCTGTTCTTGCGCTCGCATTTACACCGCCTCCAGATTTTTGGCGCGGGCCTGCAGCTGGCTTTCCAGTGCGTACTGGTCGGCTACGAATTTGCGGATGCCTTCACCGAGTTTTTCATGGGCCATGGCATCGTCGTTGTGTTCGAAGCGGAAATCGCACTCTGAGATTGGCGCCGCGGCGCAACCCGCATCTGCGCTTGTCGTCAGCGCGCGTGGCAACGGTCCCTTGTCTTCGGCGAGTTGTGCCAGCAGATCGGGGCTGATGGTGAGGCTGTCGCAGCCGGCCAACGCTTCGATTTGACCGGTGTTGCGGAAGCTCGCTCCCATGACGGTGGTGCGGTAACCGTGCTCTTTGTAAAAGTGGTAAATGCGGCGCACGGACTGTACGCCCGGATCCTGCTCCGGCGCGAAGCTGGTGGCGTCGGTGTTGTGCAGATACCAGTCAAGAATCCGTCCCACAAATGGAGAGATCAGGGTAACGCCGGCATCGGCGCAGGCGCGCGCCTGAGCGAAGCTGAACAGCAGGGTGAGATTGCAGTGGACACCCTCGCGCTCGAGAATTTCCGCCGCCTTGATACCCTCCCAGGTAGAGGCAATCTTGATCAGCACCCGCTCCGGTGCCACGCCCATTTGCGCGTACAGGTCCATAAGCCGGCGGGCACGTTCCAGCGTTGCCGCGCTGTCGAAGGAGAGCCGGGCATCCACCTCGGTGGAAATGCGCCCGGGCACGATCTGCAGAATCTCGCGGCCGATACTGGCGGCCAGGTGATCGCAGCAGAGCCCGACCTGTTCACTGTCGCTGCCACCCTGTTTTGCGGCAAACGCAATGGCGCGCTCAATCAGCGGTTGGTATTCCGCCTGTTGTGCGGCTTTCAGCAGCAGGGAAGGGTTGGTGGTGGCATCCAGCGGGGTGAACTGGCGGATGGCGTTGATGTCACCGGTGTCCGCCACTACAGCGGTCATTGCCCGCAATTGACTGAGTTTGTCCATGATTTATTTGCTTTCCCCATCTCTCGCGCAATTCCGGTTGGTGTTCCCAATCCAGAAATGTAAACGTTTTCATTTTGCGTAGTTTGCCCCAGCTGAGGCGGGAATACCAGAGGAAGAGGGTGCGGGATTTCATAATGCGCAACGATCACATCTATCAGTGAGGTCATTTTGATAGTTTTCGATAGTTATTGTTGATCTGGGCCAGAGATTTATTTGATTTCAACTATGTCTGCCCCCGGATTACCTTTTCCCCGTACCTCAACAACCAATAGGAAAAACAGGATGAAAAGTCGAAACGCAGAAGCCGCGCAAACGCCGGTGCTTGAGTGCAACTACGCAGACAACTACTACGGTGATCAGGTGTGTGTGCTGAAAAAGCCGTAACCGGGCTGGTTACCAGGCTTCTGCTGCGCGCGCTGAACAACCATGCACTGCTGCGGGAGCCCGGGGAGGAGGCGGGAAAGGAAATTGCTATTCCGGCGCCGCTCGCCGATAGTGCGTATCGACACTGACTGCCCGATACGTTGACTCGATGACCAGACCGCCGAAACCATTTCTCCCCGGCCGTGGCTTTGGCGGCCCGCTGCTGCTGGTGCTGATCTGTGGCCTGCTGCAGATGCTGCAGGGAATGTACCCGGACTGGTTCCTCTACGATCGCGGCGCGATCAGTCATGGACAGTGGTGGCGCCTGCTCAGCGGGCATCTGGTCCATACCAATGCGGCGCACCTGATGTTGAACGGTGCCGGGGTGATTGCACTCTGGTTTGTGTTCGGCCGAAGTGTGTTATTGGGCGCGCGCTACGCGGTAGGGAAATATCTCGGCTTCGTAGCTCTGCTGTCGATAGCGATCAGTGCCGGGCTCTGGTTGTGGTTTCCCGATGTGGAGTACTACTACGGTCTTTCCGGTGCGCTGCACGGGGTGTTCTGCCTTGGCGCGGTGGGCGATCTGTCCCAGCGCCGCTGGTCCGGCGCACTGTTACTGGCGGGCTGCGCACTCAAGGTGGCGTGGGAGTGGGTTGTGGGTCCGAGCGCGGCGACCGGCGCATTGATCGAGGCGGAAGTCGCGATTTCCAGTCATCTGCTCGGGGCACTGCTCGGCACATTGCTGGGGTTAGTGCTGTGGATGCGCCAGGCCCGGGCTGCCCCACCGATCCGCCGCGCCGATGGCGCACGGTCTCAACAGTAGGGGTCACGACAATAGCGCCAGTAAATCCTCACTGCTGCCCGGCAGCTTGCTGGATTTGGTGGCGTCAAACAGGGAGTCTGCCAGTGCCTGTTTCTGTTGCTGCATCTGATTGATGCGCTCCTCCACGGTGTTTTCCGCCACCAGCTTGTAGACGAATACCGGTTTGTCCTGGCCGATGCGGTAGGCGCGGTCGGTGGCCTGGTTCTCCACCGCGGGGTTCCACCACGGGTCCATGTGGATGACCACATCGGCGGCGGTGAGGTTGAGGCCGGCGCCGCCGGCCTTGAGGCTGATCAAAAACACACGCACCTCGCCACTCTGGAAGCGGTCGATGGCGTCCTGCCGTTTGCGGGTTTGGCCGGTGAGTTTGGTGTAGTCGATGTTCTGCGCCGCGAGCTGCTCCTCGATCAGCTTCAGCACCTGGGTGAACTGGGAGAAGATCAGGATGCTGCGGCCTTCTTCCAGCAGCTGCGGCAGGGTTTCGGCAAGCCATTCCAGCTTGGCGCTTTCCCGGATGTTCGCGGCCTTGTCCAGTTTGACCAGGCGCGGGTCGATACAGGCCTGGCGAAGTTTCAGCAGTGCGTCGAGAAACTCGATATGGCTTTTCGCCATGCCCTGGCTCGCGACCAGATCGCGGATGCGCTTTTCCATGCTCGCGCGCACGCTTTCGTACAGTGCGCGCTGTTTGTCTGCCAATTCCACGTATTGAATGCTTTCGGTTTTCGGCGGCAGCTCTTTCACCACGTCGGTCTTGGTGCGCCGCAGCATGAACGGGCTGACCTTGCGCGCCAGTTCCCGCTGGCGCTCCACATCGCCGTCGTTCTCGATCGGATTGCGGTAGAGTCGGTTGAATGTCTTGCGCCCGCCCAACAGCCCGGGCAGTGCGAAGTCCATCAGCGACCACAGTTCCCCCAGATGATTTTCCAGCGGTGTACCGGAGAGGCACAGGCGGAATGTGCTTTTGATGGCGCGCACACACTCGGCGATTTTGGTGGTGGGGTTTTTGATGGCCTGGGCTTCATCCAGCACCATCAGGCTGAATTTGCGTTTGTCGTAGCGGGCCTTGTCGCGCACCAGAAGTGGGTAGGTAGTGATGACCAGATCGCTTTTGGCGATCTGCTTGAAGGCGGGATCGCGGTTCGGGCCGTGAACCAGCGTGACCTTCAGCTCAGGTGCAAACTGCGCCGCCTCGTGCATCCAGTTGCCGGTGAGGCTGGTGGGCGCCACCACCATTGCCGGCTTCTTCAGCTGGCCGGCTTCTTTCATATGCTGGATCAGCGCCAGCGTCTGCAGGGTTTTGCCGAGACCCATATCGTCCGCGAGAATGCCGCCGAATCCGTAGCGCTGTAAGAACGCCAGCCAGTTCAGGCCCTCCTGCTGATAGCCGCGCAGGGTGGCATCGAGACCGCGCGGGGCGGGAATTTTTTCCAGGCCGGAGAAGTCGCGCAGCGATTGCGCCAGTTTGCGGGTGAGGGGCGCCTTGCGCTGGTCGAGGTCGGGGAGTTCTGCGAGCTGCGCCGCCTGGAAGGCCGGCAGCTTTATTGGCCCATCGAGCTTTTTCTGCTGCAGCAGATCCACCAGCAGGGTGCGAATGCTCTGCAGTGGCCGGGTGTCGATCTGCACCCAGTCCCCGTTCATGTTCAAGGTCAGGTCGTCTGGGGTGCCGGACTCCAACCAGTGCTCAAGCAGGGCGGCCGTCTGCAGCCGGGTGCCGTCGGCCAGGGTCAGATCCAGTCCGAGCTCAAACCAGTGGTTGGGCGCATCCGCGACACTGAAGGCGAAATTCGCGCGCTTGATATTGAAGGCGTAGCTGGGATCAGTGTCGATGATCCAGCCGCGCTGCTCCAGCTCACGCAATCCGTTGTCGAGAAAGGCATTCCACAGTGGCGGGACCTCGTCGGGGCCGTGGGCATCGGGAAACCAGATTTCCTCATGGCCACCCAGCTCCTCGTACATGAGGACCAGGCCCATCTGGTGAATTTCGTCGCAGCAGGCGTGCTCCGCGTCGACGTCGCGGTGGATCAGGTAGTGGTGTCCGTCGCGTTCCAGAAGCTCTTCCCCGCCGGTAAACGCGTGGCTGTACGGGGCTGGCAGGCTGATTCCCGCGTAATCGAACTGCAGCTTGAGGGCCGGCAGCCGAAAATTCTGCAGCTCGCAGCCAACCAGTGTTATCCGCGGGGTGAAGGTGTTGACCTCGGTGAGCGCGGGTTCCACCGGCAGCGGCAGCTGGTCCTGTGGGATCAGCTGGCGCAGCTGCAGCGACATCCGGGTGAACTCGGTTTCCGCCACCGGCGGCATGGCCATCAGGTGAGGGAGCTGGTTGCTGGCCACCGGGGTGAGGATATCGCCGATGGTTGCGCCTTCCATATCCAGATAGCACGGCGGCGTGACCGGAATGGGCAGCCAGTGCGCGGCGTCCGCCATTCCTTCCAATTCCGCGGTCAGTTGCCGCTGTTGGTGTTTCAGTTGCCGCCAGTGCCACTGCAGGGTTCTGGCGGGGCCGCGCTGGATGGCGTCTTCGTCGAGATAGAAGCGCCCGCAGTTCAATAGGTGCACCAGCGCGCGATGGCCGGACTCGCCGCGCAGCTCCAGCTGCCCGGTCGCATTGGCACGGGACAGCAGTTGCAGGATATTGACGTCGTCATCGCGCAGGTGGCTGGGGCGGTTCCAGCTAAGGTTACTGGTATCGGGCTGGTAATAGCGCAACTGGCTCCAGCTGCCGTCTTTTTTCAGGTAGCCCTTGCGGATATTGAGCCGCAACCGCGGCGGAGAAAAGCGCGTGTCGGGTTCCAGAAAATACACCAGGTAGTGGCGCCCGTTTTCCAGTGGCTCCGGCTCCCGCTGCGGTGCCGGCGGCAGATCCGCCAGCCACTGCTGCCAGCCTTCGGCGCTATGCGCCTTCTGTACGCCGGGAACCGGCGGCGCCGCGGGGGCGAACAGGTCCAGTGTGCTTTCGGCAATCCGCGCATCCTGATGCAGCTTCAGCGCCGTGGCTACGGCGTGTTTGCAATTGAGCCCGACCGGGCAGGAACAGAGGCCTACCAGCAGGCCGCGCTCCACGTCCAGTTCCACCCGGTACACATACCGGGCCGAACCCTTCACTGTGCCGCGATAAATATCCGCTTCGTCGTCATAAGACGCGTTCAGCACGCGCCCGCGATCAAAGTAATCCTGGCCGCGGGCAAATGTGCGGGGATCGGTCATTTTGCGGATATCGCTGATGGTGAACGTAATCAAGCAGCACTCCGGGAATACGGAAGAAAACTTCGCAAGCGCGGGGGAGGGGCTGCGCAATTGCGCTCGGCCCCGATTGCAAACCGCGCACTCTACCATGCTGCGCAGGGGGATTGAACGCGGTAGCGGGGTTCGATGCGTCTGTGCAAAGGAGTATGCTGTGGCGTCCGCCAACAGGAATGAGGAACTCTGAATGGACACTCTGAATCGCCTTGGGATGCAATCTCGGCTTGCCACTACGACGGCCGTGCTGTGGGCCCTGCTGGCGCTGATCGCCTGTGACAAACGCGAACCCGCGCGCGCGGCGCCCCTGGCCTCAAATGTAGAGACGCGGGAATGGCGCACACCGGGCTGCGATGCCGAAGAGCGCTGCACTTCCGTAGTGATAAAGCGCGAAGTGTTTGCCGAGCGCCCAGCGCTCAACGATGCGGTGCGCGTGCAATTGCTTGAGCAGTTGCAGGGCAATGGCGAGGCGCCGGGCTCCACTGCCAGCAACTTCGAACAAGTGGCGAAAGCATTTATCGCTGACGCTGCGGAGGCCTCCGAAATATCCAGCGCGGCCTGGCAGCTGACCGGCGATGCCAAGAAGCTTGCGCTGCACGACAACCTGCTCACCGTTGCCATCAGCAGTTATATATACAGCGGAGGCGCCCATGGAATGCCGGTAACCCACTGGCTAAACTGGGACCTGGCGGAGAATCGGCAAGTTGCGCTTGCCGATGTGATAGCACCGGGTGCGGAGGAGCGGTTCTGGTCGCTGGCGCAGACTGCCCACAAGCAGTGGATGGAGGCGCAGGAGGTAGACGTGGACTTCCGCGAGAACTGGCCCTTTGTGCGCAGTGACGATTTCCGGCTCACCGATAGCGGGCTGAAATTGCTCTATGGCGTTTACACCCTCGCCCCCTATTCCATGGGCGAGATTGAACTGACCTTGCCGCGGGAAAAGCTTACAGGCTTGCTTCGCGAACCCTATCTGTCCGAGCCAGAAAACTGATATGCAGGAATTAAGCGCGCGCGAACAGCGCAATAACATTTGGCGGCTCGCTGTCGCTCAGGCACTGGCTGGGGCGAACTCCGTGGTTGCTTACGCCACCGGTGCCATTGTCGGTAACAATCTGGCGCCGACGCCGCTGCTGGCAACGCTGCCGCTGTCGATCTTTGTGGTGGGTATGGCCCTGTGCATTTTACCCGTGGGGGCAATTGCCGGGCGCTACGGTCGCCGCGCCGCGTTTCTGAGCGGCGCCGGCGCCGGTGTACTCGCCGGGCTGCTGGCGGTGGTTGCAGTGTATGTGGATGGGGCGAGCGGCTTCTGGCTGTTCTGTTTGTCGACGTTTTTCGGTGGCGCCTATGCCGCGGTGGTGCTGTCTTTCCGCTTTGCCGCGGCGGATGCGGTGGAACCCGCGCGCAAGGCACAGGCGCTGTCGATGGTAATGGCCGGTGGCGTGGCCGCGGGCGTCGTAGGTCCGCAGTTGGTCAACTGGACCATGGACCTGATGCCACAGCCGATGTTTGTCGCCACCTTTTATGCGCAGGCCGCCGTTGCGGCGCTATCAGCATTCATTTTGATTGGGGTGCGCCTGCCCAGGCCGGTCGCCACGGCGCACCGCGGCGGGCGTCCTCTGGCTGTCATCGTGCGGCAACCGCGCTTTATCGCCGCCGCCACCTGCGGGGCCATCTCCTACACACTGATGAACTTTCTCATGACCGCCGCCCCGCTCGCCATGCACATGCACGGACACTCCACCGCGTCGTCCAATCTCGGGCTGCAGTGGCATGTGATTGCGATGTTCGCGCCGAGTTTTTTCACCGGCAAATTCATTGCGCGCTTCGGCGCCGAGCGTGTGATGCTGTTGGGGTTACTGTTGATCGGCGTCTCCGCGGCGGTGGGTCTTATGGGCGCGCAGGTGCCGCACTTCTGGTGGACACTGATTCTGTTGGGGCTGGGTTGGAACTTCGGCTTCCTCGGTGCATCGGCGCTGGTGCTGGAGTGCCACAGCGACGAGGAGAAGACCCGGGTGCAGTCTATGAATGACTTTATCGTGTTTACCCTCATGGCCCTCGGCTCGTTTGCCTCCGGCGGCATCCTGAGTGTGTATGGGTGGAATACCGTACTGTGGGTGTCTTTCCCGCCGCTCGCCATCACCGTCATCGCGCTCGCGATACTGCGGCTGCGCGCCAAGCCCACTCCCTCTCCGGCGGAACCCGTCGGCTGAAACGGACCCTGTAGTGGATGACTGCCGCAGGGTTTTCTCTCCGCCATGTCCGCTCCCTGCTCGTTGACCATTGCGACGGTATCGTGCCCGATTGGTAGTAGCAGGCAATCTGTTAACTAGCCTTATAGGGGGCGCATACCGCCAACCCTTTTTCATATGTTGGTAAACAGGTTTCGAGGACGGCTCATGAAGCTCATGTCATGGATGGCGGCTATTGCCGCGCTCGCAATCACCATTCCAGTGATGGCACAGCAGGAGACCGGCAAGCCCGGCTCCCCAAGTGCCACCACCACTATTCCCGGTGACCAGCTACCGCCCCCAGCACCAAAATTCGGCGGTGTCATTAAGGAGGGCGCACTGCAATCCACGCCGTGGTGGCCGCCACGGGTGGTACCGCCGAAAGACGCGCCCAACGTCCTGCTGATCATGACCGACGACGCCGGCTTTGCCATCAACAGTGTATTTGGCGGTGTGATTCCCACGCCCTCCATGGAGCGCATTGCCGAAAACGGACTGCGTTACAACCGCATCATGTCCACTGCCCTGTGCTCGCCCACACGTGCGGCGCTGATCACCGGGCGCAACCATCATTCTGTGGGATTCGGCGTTATCGCCGAGCAGGCCACGGGCTTTCCCGGTTACGACAGCGTTATCGGCGTGGACAACGCCACCATAGGCCGCATCCTGCGCGACAACGGCTATGCCACCAGCTGGTTCGGTAAAAACCACAACACGCCCACCTATCAGGCGAGCCAGGTGGGTCCCTTCACGCAATGGCCCACGGGCATGGGCTTTGACTACTTTTACGGTTTTGTCGGTGGCGACGCCAACCAGTGGGGGCCGAACCTGTTCCGCAACACCACGCAAATCTACCCCTGGATCGGTCACGAGGGCAGCCTGAAGATGGACCGCTCGGACCCCAATGCGAAGATCTGGCCGGTCACCGGGAAAGAGCCCTCCTGGAACCTGATCACCGCCATGGCGGACGATGCCATCGACTGGATGACGCGTATCCACCAGACCGATCCCAACCAGCCGATCTTCTTGCACTACGTACCCGGCGCAACCCACGCGCCCCATCACCCCACCAAAGAATGGGTTGATAAAATTCACGCGATGCACCTGTTCGACGACGGCTACGAAAAACTGCGCGAGCGCATTTTCGAAAACCAGAAAAAACTCGGGGTGATTCCGCCCGACCAGAAACTCACTCCCTGGCCCAAAGACATACTTCCACCCTGGGACACCCTCAGTGCAGATGCCAAGAAACTGTATATCCGCCAGGCCGAAGTGTTCGCCGCCTACGTGGCCTACAGCGACCATGAAATCGGCCGGGTGATTCAGGCCTTCGAGGATTTGGGCAAGCTCGACAACACCATCGTCATCTACATTAATGGCGACAACGGCACCAGCGCCGAGGGCGGTCCGGAGGGGACCTTCAGTGAGGTCGCATTTTTCAATGACGTGCTGCCGCCGATCGACGTGCAGATGAAGTATTACGATGCCTGGGGCACCGAGTTTGCCTACAACCATATGTCGGCGGGCTGGTCCTGGGCCTTCGATACCCCGTTCGACTGGTTCAAGCAGAACGCCTCCCGGCTTGGCGGCATCAACCAGAATATGGTCATCTCGTGGCCCAAACGTATCAAGGACAAGGGCGGGCTGCGCGAGCAGTTTATGCATGTCATTGATGTCACGCCCACACTTCTGGAAGTCATCGGCATACCCGCGCCGGAATATGTGGATGGCATCAAGCAGAAGCCCATCGAGGGCACCAGCTTCGCCTATACCTTCGACGCAAAAAATGCCAAGGCCGAGTCGCGCCACAAAACCCAGTACTTCGAAATGATGGGGCAGTGGGCGCTTTACCACGAAGGCTGGCTGCTGAGTACCAAGGTTAATCGCGCGCCCTGGGATGCCTTCGGCGAGGCCAACACAGACCCGCTCAATAACCAGACCTTCCAGCTCTACAACCTGAACGAGAGCTGGAACCAGTCGGAAGACATCGCGGCTCAGCATCCGGACAAGGTCAAACAGTTGCGGGAATTATTTGTTGAGGAGGCCAAAAAATATCAGGTGTTCCCGATGAACGCCTCGGTGGCAGCGCGGGTCGCAGCCGCGCGCCCGAGCCTTACCGCCGGTCGCAATGAGCTGGTCTACACCCATCCCATGACCGGTACGCCCCAGGGCGATGCCCCCTTCCTGCTGAACACCTCCTACACCATCACCGCGGACATCACCGTACCCGAGGGCGGTGCCGAGGGCATGATCGCCACGTCTGGCGGACGCTTTGCGGGCTGGGGTTTCTATCTGCTCAAGGGCAAGCCGGTATTCAACTGGAACCTGCTCAACCTCGACTGGGTGAGATGGGAGGCGCCGCAGGCACTCTCGCCCGGCCAGCACACCATCGTGTTCGACTTCAAATACGACGGCCTCGGATTGGGCACCATCAAATACAACAGTTTTGCCGGCGTCGGCAAGGGCGGTACCGGTACCTTGAAAGTGGACGGCAAGGTTGTTGCCACCAAACGCATGGAGAAAACCATCCCGATCATCTTGCAGTGGGACGAGAGCTTCGACATCGGCTCCGACACCATCACCGGCATCGACGACCGCGATTACCTGCCACCGTTCCCGCTGACCGCGAAGCTGAACAAGCTGACGATCAACATCGACCGCCCGGAATTGTCACCGGAAGACATCAAAAAGCTGGAGGCGGGAATGAAGAAAGCGGCGATGGGGATTCAATAGCGGACACAGAAAGGAAACGTTGAAAATCCTGCGGCAAATTATTGCCGCAGAATTTTTTCCATCGCCTTGCCCTTGGCCAACTCGTCGATCAACTTGTCCAGATAGCGGATCTTCTGCATCAGCGGATCCTCCACCTCCTCCACCCGCACACCACACACCACGCCCTTGATCAGGCAGGCGTTCGGATGCATCGCCGGTGCTTCGGCGAAGAACGTTTCGAAATCGATTTCCCGCTCAATCTGCCGTTGCAACCCCTGCTGGTCGTAGCCGGTCAGCCAGCGGATGATCTCGTCGACTTCTGCTTTGCTGTGGTTCTTGCGCTCCGCCTTCTGTACATACATTGGGTAAACCCGGGAGAAGGGCATGGCGAAAATATTATGTCGGGGCATGATCGTTTCCTCCCAGTTTGATCATTCCAATATCGGAAGAAAACATTCTAGTTTGAAGCTTTCCAGCGCAATTGAGACGTTGGTGTCAATTATCAAAACGGGTGACATTGGCATTTCCAGGGCTTTTCGAATTCTGAGCTTGGGTTGTATCAAAAGTCGAGTTAATGGTACTCGTGTATCAGTATTTTGGCGTGATTTATTGCACTTTTAGTGGAGAGTATTGTGAGCTCGGAAAATGTATATGTCTGGTTTGCCTAGCTGTACTTTTAGAGGTAGTTTACTTGCATCTGAGAATACAGGTCTGGTTAGATTTATAGCATTACCCTCTGGGGTTTGGATTCATGGCACGGAAAAATTAAATATGGACAAATTTTGGGTGGTCGATACGAAGGCGAAAATTTCGTCAGAGAGCTCTTATGAGCAGGACGGCAGTGAATGGTATTACGGTCGTTCGGTAGTTCCTGCCAGGTCCGCAGAGGATGCAATAAGTATCTTAAAAATGGCATTGCGGGATAAGCATGTTGAGATAGAGGCGGTCCTTGCTGTTGTTGATTACACACAGAAGAACTGGGATTCAGATGACGACGATTTGTATGACACCGTCGAATCCTATGAAAAATCAAAAGCAAAAAATGAAGTGGTAACCGGTGTATTTGCATCGGGAATGTATTTGGAGCGTGAATGATCATGTCAAAAGGAGCGATGACATTAGCGGAAGGAAGCCAGAAAGATAAGTTCAAAACGGATGCCACATTGGTGTTGAATGGTAGCCAGGCGAGAGAGTACGTATTGCGAACGGCGTACGACCAGCTTTCGGTTTGGAAGGCCAAGTATGCCGTGAGTGTGTCACCCTTTTATCCGCGGTTGAGAACCTCAATTAAAGAGGCTGCGTTGATTGATAATGAAATATGGGTCTTCGGTGTCGATGGAACCAATTCCAGCCATATCATTGATGCCGTAAAGGTCGCTACGCAGTTTTATCAGGTCAATCCCAGAGATATCCTCAGTAATATCTATATCAAAAACATGAACGCGGAAGGCCAGCATGAAGGGAATATGCCGTTGTTGGTCAGGCTAAACATGGGGTTGTATGAAAATACAACCAAGGCGATAGCGGATGCCTGTCGGCATTTCGGTATTCACTCTGGTATCAAAATTCACGTATACAGTTCCAATATAAATCCAAAAATTCCGAAGCCTGAACTGCACCAGGCGCTGAAATCTGGCGGAGCAAAAGCCGTGGAGACTGATAGCCGGAAAATTCGCCATAAAGTGGGCAGTAATAATGGCGAAGATTCTGTTCCTCTTGTGAGTAATCTCCACGTGGCCATATTGGAATTTTGACGTCGATGGCTTGAGGGCACGCATGAATGGTCATGGGTTCAGCCTTGATGTATGCAAGCAGGGCGGCTGGGCGGTCGTCACCGCTGATCATGTTCTGGTTATGCTCAAGCCTCTGGGCTGTGAATTAGCCGCGGAAGTTCTTTTTGCCGTTCAATAGTTTGGCGTCATCGTCGCGCACTACGTCGTCGCGGTTCAAGAGTCCCCGCACAAGTTCCAGTTCAGGCTGCGCGAATCGCTCAAGCACTTTACCTACAGTGGTGGGCGTGAGGCCGCTTTGTTTGACGAGGGTACCGATGTTGGCGATGGGGTGCTCGAACAATACGTCCAGTACCTGCAGGGCTGAGGGGGGGCTGACGCCCAAGGGTGGCGGCGCGCTCACGGTGTGCTGCGCGCAGAGTGTGCAGCTGCTGGGCGGTAGCGACGGCCTGGGTGGCGGTTTCAGACGCGGCATCCACAAAAAACAGCAGTCAGTTTTCCCAGTCGCCGGTCAGTCGCACCTGTAGCAGGCGGTCATAGTAGGTCTAGCGGTGTTTTTTGAAGAAAACGGAAACGTATAGCAGAGGCTGGCTGAGCACGCCAGCTGCGACCAGAATCAGCGGAATGGGCATACGCCCCAGGCGCCCATTTCCGTCCTAACCCGGATTTTTCATGAGCCTGCAGATAGCACAGTATTTTCTTCTGTTGCTCCGAGAGCCTCGCTCGAAGGATATGAATTGACCCATTCGATCACGACTTAACCTTCTTGGTTTTTGTCGGACGCAACTTCCCCTTGCCCCATTCTTTATCCCATGCCGGAGCAGCACTTTTTCTCCTATATCGGTATCAGTCTCGCCGCTGCCATACAGAAGATTTCTCTGTCCGGCATTGATGTAGGCAACATAAATCGGAGGCGCCGTGTATTTTTGATCACCACGGCGGAATTTCTTATCGGACTGATTTAAGCACCAGAGATGATAAGACTTTCCCCCGTTCTTGTATCTGAACTCGTGCAAAATCCGGGCTAGAAAGCCTGATTCGCAACTTTACCTGTCGTTCTGGATTGTCTATGGAAGAATCCACTTCTGAGGTTTGCCCGATAGACCCTGACGACTAAGACGCAGTTACAGGTTGGTGAAAACCGGAGCGGGCATCATAAGATATATACTTTCAGCCAAGTGAAAATATTAGTGGTAGTTGGCTGTATTCGATTAAGTCTGTGCTGACAATCTGTGTTGCAGACCTTCTAATTCCCCCTTTATTTGTCCGGATAACCAGCTCTTTTGTCTCAATAGCAGATTGCAGTGCATTCTTAATGTGAGATTCAGATGCAACGGTGAAACTACCCAATTCATCAGTGAGCTGGGAAAAAGAAATGGGGCCTTTCGTTTCAAATATACGTCTGGGTAGCTCCTCAGACAGAGCTTCTACGCAACGCTTTTCTGTCTCTTCATTTAGAACTTTTTCGTCGCACAGTTCTAAGCTGTTTTGGCCGGGTATTTGAAATGCTTGATAGCCAAGGCCATAGATGCCTGCACCGAGGTGATGAGAAAAATAAGGCTGGTTATTCGCATGCTTCCAGTGAATATCCATCATAACATCACGTGCACGGTATACATTTGATAAATGAACAAGCCAATATGCGCGCCCTTTCTTAGGATGTATAAAAAACAGAGTAATATGTTTGGCGCCTGATGCTCTGAAAATGGCGTTTGCTAGCTGCTCCTGAATTGCGGCGTGCCAATTTCCAGCTTCTTTAAACTCTGCAAGGCGTTTCCACGATATGTATTCGTCGAGCTGAATGTTCGAGAATGCTTTTCTGTTGCTTGGGGTATCCGATATGTAACTTTGCGCAGCGTCAAAATTGAAAGTGAGTATGATTTCTCCGTTGGACAGTTCGGTTAAAACCTTTCGGGCAATTGAAAACGGGACATCTTTGTATGAGTATTGATCAAGAATAAATATAGCTCTTTGAGTGCGGGGATTTCGTTTCTTTATCCTTTCTATTATGCCGGTGGCCGCTTCTGCAAAACTAGTATCATGAAGATGGGCATTGTTTTGAAGTAAGCCGCTAAAATTAGATTGCTGGATTTCATAGCGTAGGAAATCAAGGTGGGTCTGCTCTTTCTCAATGAAATGGTATTCAGCATCAATGCACCGATTTTTCTTACTGCCAATGTTTATAGTGGCTTCAGCCTCCTTTATGGCGCGCAAAATAAGGAAAGGAGATCCGTCGACGGGAGTTTTACTCAGCGCATCTACGTACTTTCCTCCTCCGGCGAAGCCATCAACAATAGTCATTGAGAGCTTTTCCATCGCGTAATGCGCCATCACCACTTCTACATATCGTTTTAAATAGTCGGATATTATGTGGTGCTTGGTTTGACTGTGCTCGTCCAGCGATGGTAGGGGCTGACCGATTTCCCACTCATATTTTTTTGATTTTTTTCCCATCGGCCCTTCCTTAGTTACACCGGTATAGTGGGGATCATGTCCCAGGTTTTTCCTTCGAGCTTACGGCCATTGGCACTTTTGGAGCGCTTTACACCATCTGCCCCCCAGGCCCCCCACTGCTTGAAGAAAAAATCGACCCCAGCTTTATTGCATTGATTCCTGATTGATAGGACCCATTGCTCGTTCATAGGCCGCGCTTTAGCGCCAGATTCTCCACCGACAATAACCCAGTGAATTCCTTTGAGTCTTATTCGCCCCAAGCCTTCCAACAAGGGCTCTATCGATAAGAATCTTGTTTCAGCGTCAATTTCTTGTAGGTGAGGTATTCTAGGTAGGCCATATTTTCTATCTTCCACTGATACACCGATCCATGCATTCTTGGGAACTGTGCGATTTTTAAAATAATCCCTCATGCGTTCTGAGCGCTTGGTTAATATCTGATATATGTGATGGGGCGTTTGGGTAATAACTTCAAAAACTTTATCAATGTACTCGAAGGGCACCTCTTCATGAAACAAATCGCTCATGGAGTTCACGAAATACATTGTTGGCTTTTTACGCTCCAGAGGCTGAGTTAGCCTTTCAGGCAGCAAGTTGATTTCACTAAACTTTTTTTCGTAACCTGGTGTGCCCATGGCGCGCAAACGTTTTGAAAGCGTCTCTGCATAGCAGTGCTTACACCCTGGCGAAACTTTTGTACAGCCAGTAACCGGGTTCCAAGTCTGTTCTGTCCACTCTATTTTGCTCATTGAGGCCATGATGTTGCCCCTTGGTTAGTCAAACTTCTGATGGTAAGCAGGGGCGTCTCCTATTATGTCTAGCTATCGTCGGGCGCTTCTCTCCGTACGGGCGTTTTCTTTATACATTGCCAAGCAAACCAAGCAGTGTATTTAATGTTTCTTTCCCAATCTACAAGCACTAGGCATGGCTGTATATATGTACAGTTTATTTACCGGTACATTGAAGATCAAGATTGGTGTTGAGGGTGCTTGCCTGGTTTCGCGTAGCCCCGGTGTAACCCCGGAAAAATTAACGATAGCCTAAGGCGAGCAGGGCTTAGAGAGGACTAGTTGGGGTTGCGCATTTTTGAACCCCAGAGGGAAGCACCGGAAACCGCCAAATCCATTTAACATACTGATTTTAAAGGTTTAAATGGTGGGCCTGCTCGGACTTGAACCGAGGACCTAACGATTATGAGTCGTGTGCTCTAACCAACTGAGCTACAGGCCCATTTAAACTTTTTTTTTCAACCTAGCCTATTGATTGTGAGTCGGATGCTCTAACCAACTGAGCTAAAGGCCCCCAAGAGGAGTGCTTGCGACGATACGCGAGCGGGTTGGCAAATTACCTGATTTCCCCTTTCAGATCAACGGCTTTGGCCGCTGGCGCGGTCTGCCTCAGTGTTACCAGGCCCAGTTGAAGCCGAGATTGGCGCTGCCGCCGGACCAGTCCAGGCTGTCCAGGGAGCGCTGGTAACCCACATTTAAAAAGGCGCTGCCGAGCGGATGCTCCAGCAGTACCACGCCGCCGCCGACTTCCCCCCAGGTGGCCTGGCGCTCGAGATCGGTTTGCAGCTCGGTGTCAAACAGCAACTGGTCGTTGCCGCCGAGGGTATGCCACACATTACCGAATACATAGAGCCGCAGCTGGCCGTCGAGCCAGGGGGTATCCGTGTTGTAGGCGCGCAGTCCAGCGCGGAAGTTGGCTTCGGGGGTTACGTCTACCTCCATCCAGGAGATGCCGTCGTCTATTGCGCTGAAGTTGCTGTAATTGGCGATGACCTGCAGCTGAGGTTCCACATTGACGTGCTCCGCTGCCTGCCAGGTAAATCCTTTCTCGACGGAGAGGGTGAGCTGGGCACCGGAGATGGTGTCGCCGATGCCCCGGGAGGATCGGCTTTCCAGCTTCAGGTAGGCAACCTTGGCGGTGAAGTCGAAGTAGCCCATGTCCGGGCGGTAGTCGTTGAAGTAGTAGCCGATATGGTGGCTGGTGAGCTGGTTCTGCCCGGCGTTGTAATCGTCGAAGCCGCGGGCAAATCCGCTGACATCGCCGCTGGCGCGGGTGCTGCCGATGAACAACCCCATCTCGCGGGCACCGCCGGTGCAGGTGGGGCCGGACCAGAGGTTGGTGCCGAGTTGCACGCCGGTGATATTGCCGTCGAAGCGGTTGCTGACGTCGCCGGTCCAGTTGTAGTCGGCGTTCAAGTGGTGCACGCGCAACCAGTCCTGGTTCAGGCCGTCGAACCAGCTGCGCTGCTCGCCCCGGCGTTTGTGGTAGCTGCCTATTTCCTGCAGGGAGGTGAGGCGGGCGAGGGATTTTGCCTGGGCGTAGAGGGGGATTTCCGGGCGGTAAATGGGGACGGGGGCGCTGCCTGCGGGCGGCGCCGCGGCCAACAGATCGGAGGTGCTGGCCGGTGGTGCCAGGCTGGCACCGGCACTTCCGGTATTGGCATTGGTGATATTAGTGGCTGGGCCGCTGATTGTGCCGGCTGACAGGCCGCCAAAACTGGCAACGGACTGGAAGTCCGGGTTCGGGCTGGTGGCGGGCTTGTCACCGGGGCGCAGGGTCGAGCGCAGGTACCAGTTGTCGGCGTTGGCCGGGTCGCCGGTACCGCGGAACAGGAAGTATTCATAAGGGCCGGCGGAGATTGGTTCGGGCATGTAAAAGGCGCCGGCACTGGTGCTGCCGCCGTGGCGGGTTTCTACCACAAGGATGCCGTTGTGGGTGTCGGCACCACTGCCGGCAAGGCGGTTGAACAGCAGCTGAGTGCTGCCGCTGGCGTGCCCACCGCTGATCACGAGCCGGTCGGCGAGGCTGTCGTCGCCACCTGCCACCATATCCATGCGGATGCTGCCGCGGCCGATCCCCACATAGTCTCCCTGAATCATCATGAGATTGGCGCTTCTGCCGCTCATATCGACGAGACCGTGGTTGGTCACGGTGAGGGGTTGGCCGCCGCTCGCCGATATGCCGGCGCTGTAATAGGGGAGTAACAGGGTGCTGCCGCTACGAATCACCAGTTGGCCGGGCAGCTGGTCCTCGCCACCGAACGTCAGGTGAGTGTTGAGGGTGAGGCGGGAGGTTCCTGTCAGCTCAATGGTCTCCCAGTGCTGCAGTCGCGCTGGATTGGCAAGATCGAAGTTGTGGATTGCCAGGGTGTCGTTGCCATTACCGCCGTCGATCAATAGTTGAGAGTCGCTGCCGGGGGGGCTGTTGGATGTCAGCGTGTAACGGTCGTTTCCGGCACCGAAACTGAGCGGCGCTGCCGCGCTTTGGGCGGATGCACCTATGGAAACCAGTAGGAGAAGCAGAGGTGGCAGTGCGACGTTGTTCAGAGTCGGTGCGTTGGGGTCGGGCACACCGGCATGGCGGGGGTACGACATGATTCCGTCCCTGGTTCGTTATTGGTTCTGAGCGCGCAGATCCATTGCGCGCACCAATCGGTACGATGGTTTCGGAATTTTAGTCGAGGGGGAGATTCCTGCCGGGCATTCGGCGCGGCAGGGGCGAATTTTGTCGGGTTAAGCTGCGCCGCAGTTGGAGGCTGGCAGTATGCCTGCGGCCGGGATCATGCGATCCAGCGCGGCAACAGGATACATCCCCAGGTACTGAGCCAAAGCAGCAGGGAGATGGAGACGGCGGCGGAGCCGGTGTCCTTGGCGATCTTCGACAGCGGGTGCTTTTCGGGGCCGACGCGGTCCACCACGGCTTCCACTGCACTGTTCAGCAGTTCGACGATCATTACCATCAGCGTGGTGCCGATCAGCAGGGCGCGTTCCACACCACTTTCGCCGAGCCACAGGGCCGCGGGGATCAGGAATATGGCGAGGGTGACTTCCTGGCGGAAGGCGGCCTCATTGCGCCAGGTGGCGAGGAGTCCCTGGCGGGAGTATTCAGTGGCATCGATCAGGCGGGAAATGCCGGTTTTACCGGGCTTGTTCACAAACTGCTCTTCCATTGTTCTCTGACTGTCTCCGCGGGTTCATCGGTTTGCAACAATTCTGCCATCCATAAAAAAGCCCGGCGAGCCGGGCTTTTTCAGTATGGACGACGATCGCCAAGATAAAGGCTTACTCGTCCAGGAAGCTGCGCAGGTGTTCGGAGCGCGAGGGGTGGCGCAGTTTGCGCAACGCCTTGGCTTCGATCTGGCGGATACGCTCGCGGGTCACATCGAACTGCTTGCCCACTTCCTCGAGGGTGTGGTCGGTGTTCATGTCGATACCGAAGCGCATGCGCAGCACCTTGGCTTCCCGTGCCGTCAGCCCGGAGAGCACGGCGCGGGTGGCATCGTGCAGGCCGGTGGCGGTCGCGGTGTCCACCGGGGACGACTGGTTCTGGTCCTCGATGAAGTCTCCCAGATGCGAGTCTTCGTCGTCGCCGATGGGCGTCTCCATGGAGATCGGTTCCTTGGCGATCTTCAGTACCTTGCGCACCTTGTCTTCCGGCATGTCCATGCGCTCGCCCAGCTCTTCCGGAGTCGGCTCGCGGCCCATTTCCTGCAGCATCTGGCGGCTGATGCGATTGAGTTTGTTGATGGTCTCAATCATGTGCACCGGAATCCGGATGGTGCGCGCCTGGTCCGCGATGGAGCGGGTGATCGCCTGGCGAATCCACCAGGTTGCATAGGTGGAGAACTTATAGCCGCGACGGTATTCGAACTTGTCCACCGCTTTCATCAGACCGATGTTGCCCTCCTGGATCAGGTCCAGGAACTGCAGGCCGCGGTTGGTGTACTTCTTGGCGATGGAGATCACCAGACGCAGGTTGGCCTCGACCATTTCCTTCTTGGCGCGACGGGAGCGGGCCTCACCGATGGACATGCGGCGGTTGATCTCTTTGATCTGGCCGATTTCCAGCTGGGCCTTGTCCTGGGCCTGGGTCAGCTTGCGCTGGGCGCGCTGGATCTCTTCCGCGACCTGGCGCAGGGCGTCGGAGTAATCGCGCTTTTTCTTGACGATGGACGGAATCCAGTCGTCGTTCACCTCGTTGCCGGGGAATTCCTTGATGAAGGTCTTGCGCGGCATTTTCGCTTTCTTGATACACAGGTTCATGACGATGCGCTCCTGTTCGCGCACTTCGTCGAGAATACTGCGTACCTGATTGTACAGCGGGTCGAACTGGCGCGGGGCCAGTTTGAAGAAGCGGAAGATCTCGCCCACGGCTTCCATGGCCTCGCCGGCCTCTTTGGAATCGCGGCCGTGCTTCTTGATCGCGGCGTCGGCTTTCTTCTGCGCGGCGATCAGCGCATTCATGCGCGCGGCCAGCTCTTCCGGGTCGATGCCGCTGGTGCTCTCTTCCTCATCCTGGGTAGAGGAGTCGTCATCGTCGTCGTCATCGCTGTCGGAATCGCTGTCGTCGTCGCTGTCGCTGCTGGAGGTGTCGCTGTCCTGGCCGGCCTGGGCGCCGGGGGGCACGTCTTCCGCGGGGTCGAGCCAGCCGGCAACCACGTCGGGGATGCGGCGCTCTTCCTTCTCGATCAGCGCATACTCGTCGATGACCTGCTGCACGGCACCCGGCCAGTACGCGAGGGCGGCCATCAGTTCGCGCAGGCCCTCTTCGATACGCTTGGCGATGGCGATCTCGCCTTCGCGGGTGAGCAGCTCCACGGTACCCATTTCGCGCATATACATGCGCACCGGGTCGGTGGTACGGCCGACATCGGACTCTACCGCGGCGAGGGCGGCGGCGGCTTCGGCGGCGGCGATTTCATCGGCAGAGCTGTCGCCTTCGGCCATCAACAGTTCTTCGGCATCCGGTGCGCTTTCGAACACCTTGATACCCATGTCGTTGATCATGCCGATGATGTCTTCCACCTGATCGGGATCGGAGATGTCCTCCGGCAGGTGGTCATTCACCTCCGCATAGGTCAGATAGCCCTGCTCTTTACCGCGGGCGATCAGTTCTCTGATGCGGGAGGTGGTCTTTTGCTGTTGGGTTTTGTCGGTCATGCACAACCCTGAATTCTGGGGATTGATAGTCGGGACTTTTGTCTGGGCTTTTCTTCGGACAAAGACGCGGGATTATAGCGTATTCGCGTAAGCAATAACCACTGTGGCCGTTTAGACAGGTGAGTGGTTTCGGGGGTTCCGGGCGTTTGTCTGACCAGTTTTCTGCCGCTTTTTGCAGCAGGGTTGTGGATATGGTGATGGCACTATGGAATTCAAGGGGTGTCAGTCGGATTTCCTGCGGAATTGCGCCAGCAGGGCGAGTTGTTCGGCGCCGAGGGTGCTGCCACTGCTTTTGAGCTGGTCCACCAGGTCGCGTTTGCGCTGCCGCTCGGCGGCGAGGTTGAGGCTTTGCAGGCAATCGCGGAATTCGGTCTCGGGGTCGTATTCCAGCTTCTGGCCGGCGCCACCGACAATCGGGTGGCTCATGGCAAGCCGCGGTATCAGTTCGCGGGCGTCGCGGCTCTCGAGGTTCATCAGGCGGCCGAACAGCTGGTTGCTGTTGAGGGCGGGGTTCTGATGCATGACCTTGAGGATGTCGCCGAACAGTTGCAGGTCGGCGTCGCTGCTGTCGGTAAAGCGCGCGCTGTCGCCGATCAGTTGCGCCAGCTGGGGGTGGTGCAGCAGCAGGGCGATCAACATGCGCTCGGCGGGCAGGCGGTACTGGCCACCGCGGCGTCGGTGCGATGTTGACTGAGGCGGCACATCTTCTTCGGGGTAGGGTTGTGGTTCGCTGCCGTAGTCGTAGTCCGGCGGCGGGGCGGGATAGTCGTCCGCACCGGGGAATTCCGGCGGCGGTGTGGGTGCTGCAGCGACCTTGGGCTGTGCGGGCGCCGGGTTTGGCGCCGGCGGCCGCGCGTCCTGGGCGAGCTTCGCTGCGCGGGCCTTTTCCGCGGCGATGATCTCTTCCAGCATGTCCTGTTCGAGGCCAGTGCGGCGGGCCAGTTGCTGGAACATCAGCTGGCGGTAGACGCCCGCGGGCAGCAGGTCGAGCAGGGGCGCGGCGGCCTTGGACAGACGCGCGCGTCCATCCATGGTCTGAATGTTGATGCCTTCGCCCAGCAGGTCGAACAGGAAGTCCTCCAGCGGACGGCCCTGGTCGTCGATCAGCTGGTCGAAGCGCTCGCCGCCGATCTGGCGCACCAGGGTGTCCGGGTCCTCGCCTTCCGGCAGCAGCAGGAAGCGCAGGCTGCGCCCGTCCTGCATGTAGGGCAGCGCCGCTTCCAGCGCGCGGCGCGCAGCGGTGCGCCCGGCCTGGTCGCCGTCGAAGCAGAACACCAGTTCCTGGGTGTGGCGGAACGCGAGCTGGATGTGGTCTTCGCCGCAAGCGGTGCCGAGGGTGGCGACGGCGCAGCGGATGCCGTACTGGGCCAGCGCCACCACGTCCATGTAGCCTTCCACCACAATCAGGCGCTTGAGTTCGCGATTGGCCTGGCGCGCCTCCCACAGTCCGTACAGTTCCTTGCCCTTGTGGAAAATCGGGGTTTCCGGGGAGTTCAGGTACTTGGGCTTTTCGTCCCCGAGTACGCGGCCGCCGAAGGCGATGGTGCGCCCGCGCTGGTCGCGGATCGGGAACATGATGCGGTTGCGGAAGCGGTCGTAGTGGTGGCGCTTGCCGGGTTCATGCTTGCCCGGATTGCCGTCACTGTCGGTGCGGCGGATGGCGAGACCGGCGAGCTCCAGCTGTTCGGCCTTCTCCGAACTGGTGCCGAGGTGATTCAGCAGATTGTCCCAGCCGGCGGGCGCGAGGCCGATGCCGAATTCCTTGGCCACCGCACCGGAGAGACCGCGATTTTTCAGGTAGGTGATGGCGCGGGCGGCGATCTTGTGATCCTTCAGCTGGTCGCGAAAGTATTCCGCAGCCTTCTCTGTCAGCTGATAGAGGCTCTGGCTCTCCTGCTGGCGTTTAACCTGGCCGGGGGCGAGCTGCTCGCGGGGCACGTCGATGCCCATGCTGGCGGCGAGCTTTTCCACTGCCTCCGGGAACGGCAGGCGGTCGTACTCCATTAAGAAGCCGACCGCGTTGCCGCTGGCGCCACAGCCGAAGCAGTAGTAGAACTGTTTGTCCGGGCTTACCGTGAAAGACGGGGTTTTTTCATCGTGAAATGGGCAGCAGGCGGAATAGTTTTTCCCGGTCTTGCGCAGCTTTACCCGGCTGTCGACGACCGGAACTATGTCGGCGCGGGCCAACAGGTCGTCGATAAAATACTGCGGGATCTTGCCTGCCATTTACTGCTGCCGGGGCGACGATCAGAGCGCGCTTTTCACGAGCTTGCTGACGGCGCCCATGTCCGCACGGCCCTGCACCTGCGGTTTCACCAGTGCCATCACCTTGCCCATATCCGCCATGCCGCTGGCGCCGGTCTCTTTGACGGCGGCGGTGACGATTTCCTGGATCTCGGTTTCCGACAGCTGCTCCGGCAGGAATTCCTGGATCACGTCGATCTCGGCCTGCTCCACTGCCGCCAGCTCCGGGCGGCCCGCTTTTTCGAACTGGGTGATGGAGTCGCGGCGCTGCTTGGTCATCTTGTCCAGCAGGGCGAGGATGCGGGCGTCGTCCAGCTCGATACGCTCGTCCACTTCCACTCGCTTGATCTCGGCATTGATCAGGCGCAGGGTCGCCAGGCGCGCCTTTTCGCGGGCTTTCATGGCGTCTTTGGTGGCGGTGGCGAGGGTTTCCTTGAGTGTACTCATGATGTCATCCAGGGTTGTGTCATCCGGCGTGCTGTCGGGTATGAGGACGGAGAATTTGACCAATAGTGGCGGATCGACGCGTTGAAGCAAAGCCCGCTGTATTGAGAAACAAAAAACGGCGCGCGAGTTGCCTCGGGCGCCGTTTCAGATCGCGAACCGCGGTTCGCGTCGTCCTGCTGTGAGCGAGAGATTAAGCTCTAACTCAGTAGAGACGCTGGAACTTGCGGTTTTCGCGCTGCATTTTCTTGGCGTGACGCTTAACAGCAGCGGCAGCCTTGCGCTTGCGAACGGAAGTGGGCTTTTCGTAGAACTCGCGACGACGTACTTCGGAGAGTACACCAGCTTTTTCACAAGAGCGCTTGAAGCGGCGCAGAGCGATGTCAAAGGGCTCGTTGTCTTTGATGCGTACTGAGGGCATTAGATTACCTGTAAAATTCGTTTCTCTCTGCCAGCGTCCAAACTGAGGACTTCTGGCGGTGGCCTGTCCGGCAAATTGCTCTTCTCGCAGATGCAATCCGGAGGCCGGTTCACAGCGAGGGCGCAAATTCTATACAGATGATTTGGCCTTCGCAAGCCTTGTGGCGGTATCCCGGTGCGGGTGACCAACTATAGCTGGCGGGACGGGCGTCCAGTGCTTTGCGGGACGCCCAGATCCCGGACCTTTCCGCCTGGCGTTGCGCACGCAGGTGCGCTTAAAGAGTATGATAGCGCCCCCTCGGCCCGGATCGCAGCGGTCATTTGTCCGTTTCTGCTGTCGATGGGGATTTTTTGACAAGCGTGAGAAGACTGTGCGAGTACTCGGAATAGAAACGTCCTGTGACGAAACCGGCGTCGCCTTGTACGACAGCGAGCTGGGACTTCTTGGTCACACCCTTTATAGCCAGGTCAAACTGCATGCGGACTACGGCGGCGTGGTGCCGGAACTGGCCAGTCGCGATCATGTGCGCAAACTGCTGCCGCTGATCCGCGAAGTCATGACCGAGAGCAATACCCGCCCCAAAGACATAGACGGTGTTGCCTACACCGCCGGTCCCGGCCTGATCGGCGCCCTGATGGTGGGCGCCTGCGCCGGCCGCGCACTGGCCTTCGGCTGGAACGTGCCGGCTGTGGGTGTGCACCACATGGAGGGCCACCTGCTGGCGCCGATGCTGGAGGACAACCCGCCGGCTTTCCCGTTTGTGGCGCTGCTGGTGTCCGGCGGCCACACCCAGCTGGTGGATGTGCAGGGACTTGGCCAATACGAGTTGCTGGGGGAATCCCTGGATGATGCCGCCGGCGAGGCCTTCGACAAGGCGGCAAAGATGCTCGATCTCGACTACCCCGGCGGCCCGCGCCTCGCGGCACTGGCGGAGCGGGGCGACCCGCTGCGTTTTACCTTTCCGCGCCCTATGACCGACCGCCCTGGGCTCGATTTCAGCTTCTCCGGCCTGAAAACCTATACCCTCACCACCGTACAGCAGCACGCACTGAAAGACGGTCTCCCGGACGACCAGACCTGTGCCGACATTGCCGCTGCCTTTCAGGAGGCGGTGGTCGATACGCTGGTAATCAAGTGTCGCCGCGCACTGAAACAGGCTGAGCGTAAAACACTGGTTATCGCCGGTGGTGTTTCCGCCAACCGGTTGCTGCGTCAGCGCCTGGAGGCGCGCCTCGCTGAAGACGGTTGCAGTGTGTACTACCCGCGCCATGAGTTCTGCACCGACAATGGCGCCATGATCGCCTACGCCGGCTGCCTGCGTTTGCAATCCGGCCAGCGCGCGGATCTGGACATCGAGGTTCGCCCGCGCTGGCCGTTGACGGAATTAACCGGTGCGCTGGGCGCCCAAAAGTAAAAACGGGAAGCAAGGAGAACCGGTTTGGATATCGTTTATATCCGCGACCTGAAAGTGGAAACCATCATTGGCATCTACGACTGGGAGCGGGAGGTGAAGCAGACGGTCAGTCTGGACATTGAAATGGCATTCGATATCAGTAAGGCGGCGCGCACCGACAATATCGAGCACACCCTGAACTACAAGGCGGTGGCCAAGCGCCTGATAGCGTTTATTGAGGGCAGTGAGTTCCTGCTGGTGGAAACCATGGCGGAACAGGCCGCGGCCATTGTGCGCGACGAATTCAATGTAAGCTGGCTGCGCCTGCGGCTTTCAAAGCCCGGCGCGGTGCGCGGTGCGCGCGATGTCGGCGTCATCATTGAGCGCGGGCAAAAAAAGACGGTGGAGGCCTGATAAATGGCAACCGTTTACCTGAGCCTCGGCAGCAATATTGATCGCGAAAAAAACCTGAGTGCCGGGCTGGATGCTCTGGTCGCGGCGTTTGGCGACCTGCGCATGTCGCAGGTCTACGAGAGCGAAGCGGTGGGTTTCGACGGCGACAATTTTTACAACCTCGTCGCCGCCATCGAAACCGATCTTTCTGTGGCGGAACTGGCCCTGTGTCTTCGCAATATCGAAGATGCAAACGGCCGTGTGCGCAGCGGCCCCAAGTTCAGCGCGCGGACGCTGGATATCGATATTCTCACCTACGACGACCTCACTGGAGAGGTGGACGGCGTAAAACTGCCGCGCGGGGAAATTCTCAAAAACGCGTTCGTTCTGCTACCGCTTTCAGAGCTTGCTCCGGATCTTGTGCATCCGGTACAAGGGAAAAGCTATCAGCAGTTGTGGGAAGATTATGATCAGGCTTCGCAGAAATTGTGGCCCGTAGTATTTGACTGGCCTGAAGCCTGATTCAGGTTATCGGTCGCAATTCGGCTAACGCCTGCCTGACGATAGCGACTGCGACCGAGATGGTGGGTTATGTCTGTTCCCGGTGCTGTAATGTTTTGGCAAGAGAGAGCAGTCGTACGATAGATAGTGCCTTGCCGAGCTGCCCCTGCATGACAGCAACAATTCCATGCATCGCCAACAGGCGACGGTCGATGGCCTGTTGTTCCCCATTTTCTAGCCGGAAAAAATCCTCAATTTTAGCGGCACCACCGGTATAGCCAGCTCGCTCATAAGAGAGTAAAACCTCCACGGTCCGCTCGGAATCCGTTTTCGCACGCGGCACTGGCTGATATCCAAGCGCCTTTACCATGGCCTCGGTGACTTGCCAGGAAGACCAAGGATTCTGCCCAGTGACCAGCCTGTCGTCGATGCTGACCTGACGGAGGTAGGGCGGGCCAGCTTCAAAAATTGCACCATTGCTGCGCAGGCGGCTCTCCAGCAAAAACGGAAAGACTTGCTCGGCGTCGGGTATTAGGAACAGCTCTTCCTCATTGGTAAAACTGCTGACTCGGCGGCCCTGAAGAAGTCTCGTACCTGTATCCAGTGTGATATCTACAAGTGCGGCCGGGCCGTGACAGACGGCGCCGATCACACCCTTGTTGCTGTGGATGGAAGCCACCAGATTCTGGATCTCGGGGTTGCCCGGGAAATCGAACATGGCGCCCTTGCCGCCGGCAAAGAATACGCCTCGATATTGCTCCGCTTCGACCTCTGCCAGGGCGATGCTGTTGCGCAGCTTTTTCATGGCGACGATGTCATTGAGAAACGCATAATCGAACGGTCCCATATCGTCCTTGTCCATCACTGCCGGTGGCTCGCCGCCCAGTGGACTTGCGATATCGACCTCGAAACCGTTGGCACGAAATACGTAATAGGGGCGTGTAAGCTCGGTGAACTCATACCCCGTTTTCTTGCCGGACTTACCCATTGTCGCCGTACTGGTGACGACCATCAGGATGCGTCCGCGATCGTTTGTTGACGGACTCTGTTGCAGATAGGGGATATCTTCGACTTGAGTGCGCGCCATTAACTGCTGGTCCGGCGCCGGCGGTATGAGTCCCTTTAGCCAGTAGCCGCAACCCAGTATAAGCAGGGTGCTACACAGCGCGGTGACCAGGATTTTTTTAAGCATGATGGTTCTCCCTTTTTAGAAAGGGGCATCCTGATTGCGCGCGCGTGAAGGGAAGGTGAATTTTATGCGGAAATTTGCAGTGCGTCAGTGGGGGATTGCGCGGGAAAGATCGAAATGGAGAACGCCCCTTTATCGCAGCGCGCCGAAAAATCCCAACGCTGTGTCGCGAGAATCCGTCGTGCCAGGTAAAGTCCCTGGCCAATGCCTTCACTGTTTTCTCCGCGAATACCCGCATTGAACAAGGGCTCAGTATCAAACATAGCGTCAACCGGATTCTCGAACACCAGTGCATTGCTCAAGGTGTAAACCTGCAATACGGGTTTTGAAGCGTGTCGGATGGCATTGTCCAGCAGAATATCCAAGAGCAGGCCGGTGAGGTTTGGGTTGCCGTTTGCCGACATTGACTCAGGGAGAATCAGCTCCAGCTGGAAGTTTTTCCCATCGGAAATTTCAGGGCGAATGAGCAACCGCTGTTCGAGTAGTGCGCGCAGATTGAACGTGCTGAATTCGAATGATTCAGCACGCGCGAGTGTCAGTAGTGTGCTGACGGTTCTGTTCATTGTCGCCAGTATCGAACGGAGCTCCTGCAATTCCATCTCTCTCAAACTGCGATTCCGAGCGAGGGTCAGGGTGTTGGTGGCAATAGCCAGGCCAGTGCGCAGTTCGTGGCTGACGTCGCGCGTGAACTCGGCCTCCCTGCGCTGCGCCTGCCGAAGATCGTTGAGGCTGCGCTGAAGCGTGCGGGCGAGAAAGCCGATTTCATCGTTGCGTGTGTTGGTGGTCAGCTCCAGCGGCTGCTCGCTTCCAGTCTGTGCCTCGACTTCCCGTGCGAGAGAGAGTATCGGCCGGATACTGGCGGTAACCAGTCCATGGGCAAGCCAGACTGCCATGCCGGTTGTGCACAGGAACGCGGCAAACAACAGCCAGAGCAGTCGCCCCGATTGGTTGGATACGGTAAGTAGGCTGCCGACCTCTGCCGCGAGTATTGTGCCGGTTTCCGGTGCCAGTTCTCGCAGGTGGTAATGCTGATGGCCGGTGACAAATAACTCGGCTTTGCGTCGATCGCCATCCAGTGTGGCCGTAAACGCCGCGGGCGTGTCGGCTGGTGAGGTGTAGAGTGTGAAGTGTGGCAGTCGGGGCGGTGGCAGTTCACCGTGTTGCTGGAAGTGCTGCTCGATATAGTCAACCTCGTTGGTGATCAGGTTGTCGATCAGCTGGTCTTCAATCACGTAGGCGGCGAGTACGCCAATGCCCGAATAGATCAGGCAAAGCAGCAGTGTGAATCCCCCGAAAAGTGTGAACACTGAGAGTTTCAGGCTTCCTTTTAGCATTTCAGTTCGCACCCGGCTGCTCCAGTTTGAAACCAATATTGCTGATGGTTTTCAGCATTGGCTCGGGAAATGGTCGGTCAAGCTGGCGTCGAAGGCTGTAAATATGGGATTTTAATGCGTCGCTATCCGGTGGATCGTCGCCCCAGATACGATGGCTGAGTTCACTGCGACTGAGTGGCTCCGGGTAAGCACAGGCGAGCTCCCAAAGAATATTGAATGTAATCGCGGTGAGCTTTAGCGGTTGCCCGCTTCTTGTTGCCTCGCGACGACGCCCGGAGATGCGCAGGGTACCGATACAAATCTCATCGTTGCGATGCAGTTCCCGGCGTCGTGCCAGCGCTTCGCAGCGCAGGGCCAGCTCGCGTGGGTCAAAGGGCTTGCAAAGATAGTCATCGGCGCCGGAGTGGAAGCCCTGCGCTTTGTCAGCAAAGGCATCACGGGCAGTGAGCATAAGAATCGGGGTGGCGGTGGGAGCCTGCTGACGGAGTTGGCGGCAAACCTCGATACCGTCGATATCCGGCAGGTTCAGGTCGAGCAGAATGAGGTCGTAGATTTCTGTCAGGGCCAGCTGCAGAGCGAATTGCCCGCAGTTGGCGAAATCCACCTGCCAGCCGTGCCCTTCCAGGAATTCACCTGTCTGGCGGGCGAGCGTGGGATTGTCTTCAACCAGAAGAATTTTGAGTCTGTTCACCGGCAGCTGCCTGTCCACTTATCCGAGGAATTGGACATTGTGACAATCTGCCGGTGAAGTTGAAGTGAAATATGGCTTGATCCGAAGGTTGGCTACTTTGCACCTGTAGGAGCCTGCCTTGCAGGCGAATTCTGACCAGCAAACCAAGCAGTGCTCGCTAAACGCCTGATTGGGCCCTGCAAGGCCGGCTCCTGCAAGGTGCGGATTAGCTCAGGCTTGCCAATGCCTCTTTGGTAAACGGCACTATCTCTTCTTTCCGACCTTCCTTCATTTTCTGCAGCCAGTTCGGGTCCTGCAGCAGTGCGCGACCCACGGCGATCATGTCGAACTCATTGTTGTCCATGCGGCGGGCCAGCTCGTCGAGACCGGTTGGGTTGGCGGTGCCGCCCATGCCCTGGTTATTGCCGCCGATAAAGTCGTCGTCGAGGCCTACGCTGCCGACCGAGATGACCGGTTTGCCAGTCAGTTCCTTGGTCCAGCCCGCCAGGTTCATATCGGAACCCTCGAACTCAGGCACCCAGAAGCGTCTTGTCGACGCGTGGAAGACATCCACACCGGCATTCGCTAGCGGGGTGAGGAAACGCTGCAGTTCGTCCGGGGTGTTTGCCAGGCGTGCGTCGTAGTCTTGCTGCTTCCACTGGGAATAACGCAGCACGATGGCGAAATCTTCCCCCACCGCATCGCGCACGGCTTCGATGATTTCCACGGCAAAGCGGGTGCGGTTTTCCAGTGAGCCGCCGTACTCGTCGTCGCGCACGTTGGTACCTTCCCAGAAAAACTGGTCGAGCAGGTAACCGTGGGCACCGTGCAGCTCCACGCCGTCGAAGCCCACTTCCTTGGCGGCCTTCGCCGCGTCCGCAAATGCCTTGATGGTGTTCTGGATGTCGGCTTTGGTCATGGCCTGACCGTTGGGTTTGCCGGGCTTGAACAGGCCGGAGGGGGAAAAACCGGGTAGGGATTTATCCGGGCCTGTGCCCTCCTTGCGGACCGAGCCCACATGCCACAGCTGCGGAATGATCTGGCCACCCGCGGCGTGCACGTCGGCAACAACCTTTTTCCAGCCCGCCAGTGCCTCGTCACCGTAGATGGCTGGCACGTTTTCGTAGCCATTGGCCGCGGGCTCGACAAATGTGCCCTCGGTGATGATCAGGCCCACTTCGCCCTCGGCGCGGCGGCGGTAATAGCCGGCGACCTGGTCATTAGGTACGTAGCCCGGGGAGGCAGTGCGGGTCATAGGGGCCATGGCCACGCGGTTGCGGAGTTTCAGGGATTTGTGTTCAAACGGACGTAACAGGCTGTCCAGGGTGCCACTCATAACGGTCTCCCGATTTCTGGAATTCGATGGACCTGCGCGGCTTTGCTGCCGGTGGCCCGAAATAAGGTTGCGTAATGAAACCGGATTTGGTTTTTTAATGCAACCCTTTTCCCGTATACTGCGCCCCATGGCACGTAAACGTTTTGATGATCTGGGCTGCTCGGTGGCCTGCGAACTGAATGAGGTCGGTGACTGGTGGTCCCTGCTGGTAATCAAGCAGGCGATGCTGGGCACCCGGCGTTTCGTGGATTTTCAGGGTGAGCTTGGGATTGCCAAGAATATTCTTTGTGACCGCCTGTCCCGCCTGGTGGACAACGGCGTAATGATCCGCGTGGATGTGGGCGAGCATGGCACCCGCTATGAGTATCGCCTGACCGACAAGGGGCGGGATCTGTTTCCGGTGGTTGTGGCGCTGCGCCAGTGGAGTGAACGCTGGAATGGCAACCGGGATGACATGCAACTGGTGGAGCGCAGCAGCGGCAAGCCCATTGCCCCTGTGGCCGTCCAGAGTGTGCAGGGTGTGGTGCTGGGCGTGCGGGATGTGTTGTTTGTGGATGATGAGGGGCGGCCCTTGGAGAAGATGGGCTGACCCCTGGCCCCGGATTTATGCCTTGTTCTTCAGCGCGCGCAAGCGTTCCTCATGCTTGCGCAATTCTTCCTTGTTTTCCAGAATTTCATCCATGGTGAGTCCCTTCAGTTCGTGCGGGAACACCAGCCATTTGTCGGTCTCGTGGAGGTAGTAATCGGGCTCGAATTCGGTCTGGTTGCGGCTGGGCTTGAAATAGGGGCAGGCGATGCGGATTTCCGGGGTGTTCTTTTTGCACGCCTTGCGCATATCGCTGATGGCCTGCTGGATACTTAGGCCGGTATCGTAAACGTCATCCACGATCAGCATTTTTTCATGGGACTCCACCTGCTTGATCAGGTAGGTGAGCCCATGCACCTTCACTTCTTTCTGACGCTGGCCAATCCCCGCGTAGGAGGAGGTGCGAATGGCGATGTGATCGGCATGGAAGCCAAGAAAGTCGAACATCTCCTGCACCGCGATACCGATGGGTGCTCCGCCGCGCCAGACACCGACGATATAGTCGGGGCGGAAACCGCTCTCTACCACTTTCAGGGCCAGGCTGTAGGAATCATCCAGCAGGGACTGGGCAGAAATAAATTGCTTGTCGCTCACGTAAGGCCTCGTTGAATTCTCAGATGTTCAGGCTGCGACCGCCGTCCACGGCGATCACCTGGCCGGTAATGTAGGGGGCATCGGTCGCCAGGAAACGCACGGTGCGGGCAATGTCCGACGGCTTGCCACTGCGCTGCATGGGGATGCGCGCCAGAATCCGTTCC
Source organism: Microbulbifer harenosus (assembly GCF_005771435.1). GTDB lineage: Bacteria > Pseudomonadota > Gammaproteobacteria > Pseudomonadales > Cellvibrionaceae > Microbulbifer > Microbulbifer harenosus. The sequence goes on along the minus strand of NZ_VANI01000007.1, from coordinate 93,734 downwards.
TTGTTATAGCCTTCGCTCTCCTGTTGCGGCCACAGTATTGCACCGGGCGCTACGGCGTTGACTCGCACATCGGGTGCCAGCTCTCGCGCCATGCTCTTGGTCAGCATTACCAGGCCGGCCTTGGCGGCACAATAAATGGTGTGGCTGGGCATCGGCTTGTCGGCGTGGATGTCGGCAAGATTGACGATACTGCCTCTGGCTTTGGTCAATGCGGGCGTCAATGTCTGGCTCAGAAAGAAAGGTGCTTTCAGATTGCTGCCCATTAATTCATCCCACTGTCGCTCATCGGCGCTGCCGATGGGGGTGGGGAAAAATGCAGAGGCATTGTTGACGAGTACGGAGATCTCGCTGAAGCAGGCGAGCGCGGCTTCGGCGAGTTGCTGGCAGTCCGCGGCGGTCTTGAGGTCACTCTGGATTGCCGCGGCAGAATCCGGGCGCCGTCGGTTCAGTTCCTCCACCAGCGCCAGCGCCGCCTGATCGGCGCTGCGGTAGTGGATGATGACCCGGTGATCAAGGTGCAGTTCTTCGGCAATGGCGCGGCCCAGGCGGGCGGCGGCGCCAGTGATCAGGGCTGTTGCCATGGTGGCCTCCATAAAACCGGTTTGCTTGGATGGGCTGGCGCTGAGGTCACTTCTGCCCGGGGGCGCCGTAGGTTTGCTTCAGGTTGGCCAGTGCCTCCAGGCGCGCCCGGTCCAGGGCCTTGCCCAGTTGCGCACCCTCGAACCCCTGCGCCATCAGTGCTTGTGGGTCTACTCCGGCGGCGGCCTCGCGGGCAGCGCGCAAATAGCCCGCCTGTGGGTACTCGCGGTCTTCCAGGCCCAGGCGGCCACGCGCGTCCGCCTCGCAGCTCTCCAGGAACTGTTCGAAACGCTCCGGCCGGCGCAACGCGTCCAGAGCGCGCAATAATTTGAGAATTGTCTGCGGGCGCAGTTCAAACGCCTTGTGGCAGTGCAGGTGGTACTCGCACACCCCGAGTGCCAACGCGGTGATGGGGTTGGGTACCCGCAACCGTTGGCACACCGCCTTCACCAGTGGCAGGCCGGCGGCTTCGTGCCCCCGGTGGCTGGGCAGCACGTGGTCCGGAGTGATCCCCTTGCCCAGGTCGTGCACCAGTACTGCAAAGCGCACCGGCAGGTCCGCCGGCGCCTGGCGCAGAGCGCGCAGGATGTGGTCGCCGGTGTCAATTTCGGGGTGATGCAGCGCCGGCTGGGGTACGCCGAACAGGCGGTCCACCTCCGGCAATAGCACGCGGAGGGCTCCGCAGTCCCGCAGTACCTGGATAAAGATATCTGCCCGCGGCTCGGTCAGAGCGCGGCTCACTTCCTTCCAAACCCGCTCTGGCACCAGATGTTCCACTTCCCCTGCATCCACCATGGCCTGCATTAGCGTCATAGTCTCGTCGGCCACGGAAAATCCCAGTGGCGCGTAGCGGGCAGCAAATCGCGCCACTCTCAGGATGCGCAGTGGATCTTCGGCAAAAGCGGGGGCGACATGGCGCAGTTTGCGCGCGCGGATGTCCGCCTGGCCGTTATAGGGGTCGATGATCTCGCCGTCCGGGGTTTCCGCCATGGCGTTGACGGTGAGGTCGCGGCGCTGGAGGTCCTCCTCAAGAGTGACATCGGGGCTGGCGTAAACAGTAAAGCCGCCGTAGCCGTGACCGCTCTTGCGCTCGGTGCGAGCCAGGGCGTACTCCTCGCGGCTGTCGGGGTGCAGAAATACGGGAAAATCCTTGCCCACCGGGCGGAAGCCGCGCGCGAGCATTTCGGCTTCGGTGGCGCCGACTACCACCCAGTCCCGCTCGTGAATCGGGCGCTGAAGCAGTTTGTCGCGAACGGCACCGCCGACCAGATAGATTTTCACTGCCGTGCTCCCCGGGTGTTGCCGGTTGTGGACGAGGGGTAGAGGGGGGCAGGGATTGCCATAAATGCCGCCACTCCCGACAAAGCGTCGCGCTTGCCGAGTAAAAACTGGGAAATCAGGGGGCGGGAAGATAAAAAAAAGGCCCCGAAAATACAAGGGGGCCCAGGGTCTTAGGGTATTCGTGAAGAGAGAGAAACCCAACAAGCTCGCATTCCGGCTTCCCGGCTTTTTCTGGAGATGGCTGCAAAAGCCCGCAAATCACAGAAAATTGGCGATTTTTGCCAATGGTTGACTGACCCATGACAACTTGCTGTCCATTCTATTTAACCTGTCTTAGCTGTCAACCTTGGCTATCAAACTTTTATTGAGGGAAGTGTCGGTTGGTTCGTTAAATATATATAGGCATAGAATTAAAGCCTGTTTATTTGGTTTAATTCAGCATAATTAATAAAGAAATGCGCGATTCGTGGGGGATAGTTATAAATGAGCGAGGTGCATGTTCTCACTACCGGGGAGGCCGCCCGGTACTGTGGGGTGAATTTTCGAACCGTGATCCGCTGGATCGAGCGCGGCCAGTTGAAGGCGTACAAGCTTCCGGGGCGCGGCGATCACCGCATCTGTGTGGAAGACTTTGTGGGCTTTCTGCGCGACAACGCTATGCCGGTGCCTGCGGAACTTGGCAGCGCTACGCGCAAAATCCTGTTGGTCGCCAACTCACCAGAGCTCGCGGCTGCCCGCCAGTTGTTGCAGCAGGCGGGGTGTGACGTGGAAATTGCCGGGGACAGCTTCAGCGCCGGCGCGCTGCTCGCAACGGCCAAGCCCACCATGCTGGTGCTGGATACCAATCTGGATGGCGTTAATGGCTTTCAGGTTCTGGATACTATCCGCTCGCGGGCGGAATTTTCTTCCGTGTGTGTGCTGCTGATTGCGCCACAAGGGGAAACCAACCAGCAGCGTTGGCTCGATGCCGGTGCCGATGCGGTAGTTGCGGCGAGCTGTGATCGCAGTGAACTGGTGGGGCGCGTCAATCTGTTGTTGGATGCCTGATCTTTTGCCGGTGTTTTTTTGCTTCTATCTGGTGCCCCGGCCGCTCGTCAGATCGGCTTGGGTACCAGCATGGATTCTTCGTCTTCCGTTCTGTCTCTTCCCATTTCCGGGCAGTGGTAGCTCGCGGTAATTTCATCGCCATTCAGGCTGTGCAAGTGCACATTGAATCCCCACAGGCGGTGCAAGTGCTTCAGCACTTCTGTGGTCTCTTTGCCCAGCGGCCGGCGTTGGTGCTGGGTGTGGTGCAGAGTCATCGAGCGATCCCCGCGGGTATTTACCGAGTACACCTGAATGTTTGGTTCGCGGTTGCCTAGGTTGTACTGCCCTGCGAGTTTCGCGCGCAGTTCCCGGTAGCCATCCTCATTGTGGATTGCATTCACCAGAATTTCTTTTTCCCGGTCGTCATCGGAAATACAGAAAAGCTTCATATCCCGCATTACTTTCGGCGACAGGAACTGGAGGATGAAGCTTTCATCTTTGAAGTCCCGCATGGCGAACTGCAGGGTCTCTTTCCAATTGCTACCGGCGATGTCCGGGAACCAGGCCCTATCCTCTTCCGTCGGGTTTTCGCAGATGCGGCGCAGGTCGGTAAAGATATTGAATCCCAGGGCATAGGGGTTTATGCCGTTGTAATAGGGGCTATCGTAGGGTGGTTGATAAATAACGCTGGTGTGACTCTGCAGGAACTCCAACATGAATCCATCGGTTACTTTGCCGCGCAGATAGAGTTCATTCAGCAGGGTGTAGTGCCAGAAGGTGGCCCAGCCTTCGTTCATTACCTGGGTCTGGCGCTGCGGGTAAAAGTACTGCGCCATTTTACGCACAATGCGTACCAGCTCGCGTTGCCAGTTCTCCAGCAGCGGCGCATTTTTTTCGATGAAGTACAGTAGGTTTTCCTGGGGTTCTTCGGGGAAGCGGTGTGTTTTTGCTTGCTCCTCGCCGCCGCCAGGTCTGGGAATGGTGCGCCACAAATCGTTCAGTTGGCGCTGCCGGTACTCTTCGCGTTCCTTTTGGCGGCGTTCTTCTTCATGGGCGGAAATCGGATAGGGGCGCTTGTAGCGATCGACGCCGTAGTTCATCAGTGCATGGCAGCTGTCGAGCAGGGATTCGACTTCATCCACACCGTGGCGCTCTTCACAGCGGGCGATATAGTTCTTGGCAAACAACAGGTAGTCGATGATGCTGCTGGCATCGGTCCAGGTGCGAAAAAGATAATTGCCCTTGAAGAAAGAGTTGTGTCCATAGCAGGCGTGGGCGATCACCAGTGCCTGCATCGTCATGGTGTTTTCTTCCATGAGATAGGCAATGCAGGGGTTGGAATTGATAACAATTTCATACGCCAACCCCATACGCCCGCGCTGATAATTGTTTTCGACACTGATGAATTGTTTGCCGAACGACCAGTGGTTGTAGCCGACCGGCATGCCCACCGAAGAATAGGCATCCATCATCTGTTCGGAACAGATGATCTCAATCTGATTTGGGTAAGTGTCGAGACCAAATTCCTTGGCCAGCAGCGCAATTTCCCGGTCGTACTCCTGAACCAGCTCGAAGGTCCACTCGGACGTGGTCGAGATAGGCTGCTTGTTGTTGATGGCAGTATCTAACATCAGGCGACCACCTTCTGGCTAAATAGTTGACGGAACACCGGGTAGATATCTTTGACGTCGATGATCTGTTCCATAGCGAAGTGCTCGGGAAAGGCCATGGCCACGCTCTGGTATTCGTCCCACAGCGCCTGATGGTCCCGCGGTGTGATTTCCACGTAAGAGTAGTACTGTACGTGGGGCATGATGTCGTCGATCAGAATCTTGTGGCAGGTGCTGGAGTCGTCGTTCCAGTTGTCGCCATCGGAAGCCTGGGCGCCGTAAATATTCCACTCGCTGGCCGGATAGCGCTCACGCATAATGTCGCGCATCATCTTCAGTGCACTGGAAACAATGGTGCCGCCGGTTTCCCGTGAGTAGAAAAACTCCTGCTCGTCTACTTCCTTGGCGCTGGTATGGTGACGAATGAACACCACTTCGGTGTATTCGTAACTGCGCTGTAAAAACAGGTACAGCAACAGGAAAAAACGCTTAGCCATGTCCTTGGTGGCCTGGTTCATGGAGCCGGATACATCCATCAGGCAGAACATCACGGCCTTCGAGCGCGGTCTTGGCTGCTTAATCAGCAGGTTGTACTTGAGGTCGAAATCATCGAGAAACGGAATGCGGTTGACACGACCGCGCAGCTCTTCGATTCTCAGACGCAGTTCGTCCACTTTGCGCTGGTCTTTCAGCGCCTGGTCTTTGCTTTCCTCGAGCTCGAGTTCCTGTTCCAGCACTTTTATATTGCGACGCTTGCCGCCACTCAGCGCGATGCGACGCGCGTTGGCAGCGCGCATGGAGCGCACCACGTTCAAGCGCCCGGGTGATCCTTCGTTGCAGATGCCTGCGCGCACAACCTGGAAGGATTCATTGCCAGCGAGCTTGCGTTTGACCATGTTTGGAAGTTCCAGGCCTTCGAACATGAAGTCGAGAAACTCTTCCTGGGAGATCTGAAATACAAATTCGTCAATCCCTTCGCCGCTGTCGCTGGCACCGCCCCCGGCGCCACCCTGGCCGGCACCTTGCCCGGGGCGGGGGATGCGATCACCGGTGATGAATTCCTTGTTGCCGGGCAGTACTTGTTCCATATGGCCGCCGCGGCCATGGGAAAATAGTGGTTCATTGAGATCGCGAGAGGGAATGCTGATTTTTTCGCCCTTATCCATGTCGGTGATGGATCGGCTGTTCATGGCTTCACCGACGGCTTTTTTGATATGGGCTTTGTAGCGCCGCAAAAAACGCTGACGGTTTACCGTGCTTTTCTTCTTGCCATTCAGGCGACGGTCGATGATGTAGCTCATAGTACTGCCTTAGACCTATTGGTTATAAGGTCGATATGTGGCGGCCCTGATGCCGGGGGCAGTTTGTGAGACACGCCGTGAACCCATCCCTGGGGGCTCGGCTGCGGCCATCCAGGCCGCAGACGGTCTCACAAACTGCCCCCGGCACCAGGGCCTTCGCATTTAACTTCTTCTCTTTTACCTGAATTCATTGATCAAGAACCAGTTTCCGGAGAAGTTCGGGGCGATGCTGGCGGATGCGAAGGTGGAGGTGCCGATAAGGTTTTGCGAGACTGTCCGTCGGAGGGACCCGACGGACAAGCCCCCATGGATGGGTTCACGGCGTGTCTCGCAAAACCTTATCGGCACCTGCGCCGCCACTGAATTTCGCCGGAACCATCTGTCTGGATCACTGAGATTTACGCACCCGCAGATACCACTCGGAAAGCAATCGCACCTGCTTCTCGGTATAACCGCGCTCGACCATCCGTGCGACAAAGTCCGCGTGTTTCTTCTGGTCGTCTGCCGACGCCTTGGTGTTGAACGAGATAACCGGCAGCAGATCCTCGGTGTTGGAGAACATCTTCTTCTCGATCACCGCGCGCAGTTTCTCGTAAGAGCGCCAGTCGGGATTTTTTCCCTGATTGCCCGCGCGGGCGCGCAGCACGAAGTTGACGATCTCGTTGCGGAAATCTTTCGGATTGGAAATACCTGCGGGTTTCTCGGTTTTTTCCAGCTCCTCGTTCAGCGCGGCGCGGTCGAGAATCTCACCGGTTTCCGGATCGCGATACTCCTGATCCTGAATCCAGAAGTCGGCGTAAGTTACGTATCGGTCGAACAGGTTTTGACCGTATTCCGCGTAGGACTCGAGATAGGCGGTCTGGATTTCCTTGCCGATGAATTCCACATAGCGTGGTGCCAGATACTCCTTGATGAAACCCAGGTAATTTTCCTGCTGTTCCGGCGGGAACTGTTGCTGCTCAATCTGCTGCTCGAGAACATACAACAGGTGCACCGGGTTGGCCGCCACTTCGGTTGCGTCGAAGTTAAACACCTTGGACAGGATCTTGAACGCGAAACGGGTGGACAGGCCATTCATGCCTTCATCTACACCGGCGTTGTCGCGGTATTCCTGTATGGTTTTTGCTTTCGGGTCTGTGTCTTTCAGGTTTTCTCCGTCATAAACACGCATCTTTGAGAAGACGCTGGAATTATCCGGAATCTTGATTCGCGACAGCACTGAAAACTGGGCCAGCATCCGCAGTGTGTCCGGTGCGCAGGGCGCTTTGGCCAGTGAGCTGTGTTCCAGTAGCTTGTCGTAAATCTTGATCTCTTCCTTAACCCGCAGACAGTAGGGCACCTTGACGATATAAATGCGGTCGAGGAAGGCTTCGTTGTTGCGGTTATTGCGGAAAGATTGCCACTCGGATTCATTGGAGTGGGCGAGGATCACGCCGTTGAACGGAATGGCGCCGAGACCCTCGGTGCTGTTGTAGTTACCTTCCTGGGTGGCGGTCAGCAGCGGATGCAGCACCTTGATGGGCGCCTTGAACATCTCCACGAATTCCATCAGGCCCTGATTGGAACGGCACAGGCTGCCGGAGAAACTGTAGGCATCCGGGTCATTCTGTGGAAAATCTTCCAGCTTGCGGATGTCCACCTTGCCCACCAGGGACGATATATCCTGGTTGTTTTCATCACCGGGTTCGGTTTTGGCGATTGCGATTTGATCGAGAATGGACGGCCGGATCTTCACCACCTTGAATTTGCTGATGTCGCCCTTGTACTCGTGCAGGCGCTTGACCGCCCAGGGAGACATGATGGTGTTCACGTAGCGGCGCGGAATGCCGTAGTCCTCCTCCAGGATCTGGCCGTCCTCGTTGGGCGAAAACAGCGCGAGAGGGGATTCAAACACCGGCGAGCCCTTGATCGCATAAATCGGGATCTGCTCCATCAGCGCCTTCAGGCGCTCCGCCAGCGAGGATTTGCCGCCGCCCACCGGGCCCAGCAGATACAGGATCTGTTTCTTCTCTTCCAGTCCCTGGGCCGCATGGCGGAAGAAGGAGACGATCTGCTCAATGGCCTCCTCCATTCCATAAAATTCACTGAACGCCTTGTAGCGCTTGATGACCTTGTTGGAGAAAATGCGCGAGAGTCGGGGGTCGCGGGAGGTGTCGATCAGCTCGGCTTCACCGATGGCCATCAACATGCGCTCCGCGGGAGAGGCATAGGCGCTGCGGTCGTTCTTGCACAGCTCCAGATACTCCTGGATGGTGAGTTCTTCTTCCTGAATCGACTCGTAGCGTTCCAGGTAGTGATTGAATATCGACATGGTGTACGACTCCCTGTAGCGTACCGCGCCAGTAATCGGTCTCCTGCCGTGGAGGGCCGACTGCGCTGCAGCGTGTAATGACCGCGAAAACATCCCGCAACGAATGCCAGTGAATGCCGGCGCGCGAGAACGCTAACTTTATTACCTATTGATTGCGCGACGATGCTGCTGTCGCAACAGGGGGACAGTCGTCCCCGCACCTTCAGGATAGTCAGCGCTGGGACCTTCCACGGCAGATCGGCAAAAGATGGGTTGAAACTGGCGTCAGTTTTGCGAAGGGCGTTTGCCGCGTAAAATACATCGCATCCCTGTCTGTCAGACTGGCGGAGTAAACCGGGGCTGGCCTGGGGCCGCAATATTGCGGAATGAAATGAACAAAAAAGGAAGATTATGAAGGTTCTGGTAACCGGAGGCGCCGGCTATATCGGCAGTCACACCTGCGTAGAATTGCTGGAGGCCGGCATAGAGCCGGTGGTGGTAGACAACCTGTGTAACAGCAGTGAAACGGCTCTGGCACGGGTAGAAATGATTACCGGCAAATCCGTGCATTTTCACCCTGTGGATATCCGCGATGCCGAAGCGCTGCGGGAAGTTTTCCGCACACATACCGTCTCTGCCGTGATCCATTTTGCCGGGCTCAAGGCCGTTGGCGAGTCGGTTTCCCAACCGCTGCGCTATTACCAGAATAATGTTGCAGGTACGCTTACTCTGTGCGAGGTGATGCAGGAGTTCGGCGTGCACCAGCTGATTTTCAGTTCCTCCGCCACCGTCTACGGCGACCCGGCCAGCGTGCCTATCCGCGAAGACTTTCCTACCGGCGCCACCAATCCTTACGGTGCCAGCAAGTTGATGGTGGAAGACATCCTGCGCGACCTGTGCAAGGCGCCGGGCAATGCCTGGAAAATCAGTCTGCTGCGCTATTTCAACCCGATTGGCGCGCACCAGAGCGGTGCCATCGGCGAAGATCCTGCGGGTATTCCCAATAACCTGTTGCCCTACGTGGCCCAAGTGGCAGTGGGGCGTTTGCCGCAACTTCAGGTTTTCGGTGACGATTACCCTACGCCAGACGGTACCGGCGTACGCGATTACATCCATGTGGTGGATCTGGCCCGAGGCCATCTGGCCGCGCTGAACAAGCTGCAGAAGGCGGAAACCGATGCCGGTTGCTACACCTACAATCTGGGCACGGGTCGCGGCAGCTCGGTGCTGGAAATCGTGCGCGCGTTTGCCGCGGCTGCGGACAGGAAAATCCCCTACAGCATCGTACCGCGCCGCCCGGGCGATATCGCCGAGTGCTATGCCGACCCGGCCTACGCAGAACAAGAGCTGGGCTGGAAGGCGGAATTCGATTTGAAGCGCATGGTAGAAGACACCTGGCGCTGGCAGTCGCAGAATCCGCAGGGATATGCCGATTAAGTCGTTACCCTGGATTGTTTATTCGAAGCGGGCTCTCGGGCCCGTTTTTCTTTACGGATTCAGAAGGTGCAATCCGCACAGAAAAATTCCTCATCATCCAGCCGCATCGCGGTCAGATAACCACCCCACACACACCCCGTATCCAACGCATACACATTCCTGGTGTGCGCTTCCCCTTCCAGCGCGGCCCAGTGGCCGAAGATGATCCGGTCGTCCTTTGTTTTGCGCTCTTTGAAACTGAACCAGGGTTTGTAGTCGTGGTGTGCTGCCAGCGGTCCCTGTTTGGTGACGAGATCGAGGGTGCCGTCGGCTTTGCAGAAACGCATGCGCGTGAAGTAATTGGTAATTGAGCGCAGGCGCTCGACGCCGATCAGGTGGTCGCTCCACTTGTGGGGCTCATTGCCGTACATGCCGTAGAAATACGCCTTGGTCATGGCCGGGTCGCGCAGCGCCCGGTGCACTTCGCCTGCCAGTTCCAGCGCCTTGCTCATGCTCCACATGGGGGGGATGCCGGCGTGCACCATGGAAAAATATTTATCGGCGACTTTCTTGTGCACCATCAGCGGCTGATCCTGCAGCCAACCCAGCAAAACGTCCGCGTCTTTTGCACGCAGTACTTCTGCCAGGTCGTACTCCTTGTCGGTGAGGCGTTTGGCACCGTGGGCGATGGCCAGCAGGTGCAGGTCGTGATTGCCGAGCACCGCGGTGATCTGGTGACGGTGCCGATACAGGAAGCGCAGGGTGCCGAGGCTGTCGGGGCCGCGGTGCACCATGTCGCCGGCCAGCCACAGCTTGTCCCTGTCCGGGTCAAAGCGGATTTTTTTCAGCAGTCTCTCGAGTGGTTCCAGGCAGCCCTGGATATCGCCGATTGCGTAAGTTGCCAACGTCTGCCCCGTTTACTGCGGTTGATCCGGTGACGGTGTGAGGCTGCCGCAGAAGTCCGCCAGCTCCACATACTCCTTCACGCTCAGGGTTTCCGGGCGACGGCTGGCGTCCACTGGCAGCTGCTCCGGGTCAAGCTCCGGGAACAGCGGTTTCAGTGCATTGCGCAGGGTCTTGCGGCGCTGTTGGAAGGCGACGCTGACGATGCGTTCGAGCAGGGCTTCGTCCTGCGCCGGGTGCGGCAGTGTCTGGTGGGGAATCAGGCGCACGATGGCGGAATCCACCTTGGGAGCCGGGCGGAAAGACTGCGGTGGCACCGGGAAGAGTCCCTGCACACGGCAGTGGTACTGGGTCATCACACTCAGGCGTCCGTAGGACTTGGCGCCCGGTACGGCGCTCAGGCGGTCCACCACTTCCTTCTGCAGCATGAAATGCATGTCTTTCACCTTGCCGCGGAAACTCAGCAGGTGAAACAGCAGCGGTGTGGAAATGTTGTAAGGCAGGTTGCCGACGATGCGCAGTTGCTCACCTTCGCCCTGCGCGAGGCTACCGAAATCGAATTTCAGCGCATCCTTCTCGATGATGGTGAAGTCGGGGAAATCGCGAAACTTGAACTGCAGCATCGGAATCAGGTCGCGGTCCAGTTCCACCGCGGTCAGCGAAGGGCACTTGTCCAGCAGCAGCGCGGTAATGGCGCCCTGGCCGGGGCCGATTTCCACCAGTTTGTCGGTGTCCTTGGGGCCGATGGCGCGCACGATGCGCTCGATGATGTTCTCGTCGACGAGAAAATTCTGGCCGAAGCGCTTGCGCGCCTTGTGTTGGAAAAAGTTGTCCATGGATTGGGTTGTTCGCCTGCGAGCAGGCTCCTACAAGGGGTAATTAGATATGGCGCAGCTGGACCAGTTCGATGGCCTGGCTCAGGGCGGCGATCAGGCTGCCGGTATCGGCAATGCCCTGGCCGGCAATATTGAGTGCGGTGCCGTGATCCACCGAGGTGCGGATAAGCGGCAGCCCCAGCGTGATATTAATGGCGCGCCCGAAACCCTTGAATTTTAACACCGGCAGCCCCTGGTCGTGGTACATGGCAAGGACTGCGTCACAGCGCGCCAGTTGCGGCGGGGTGAACAGGGTATCGGCGGGCAGCGGGCCAATGAGATCGAGGCCCAGTGCGCGCAGGGCATTCAGCGCCGGTTCAATGATCTCGATTTCCTCGCGCCCCAGGTGGCCGCCTTCGCCGGCGTGGGGATTGAGGCCGCAAACGCCGATGCGCGGGCGCTCAATACGGAATTGCTGCTGCAGGCTGCGGTTGAGAATGGTGAGCACCTGCTGCAGGGATTCCCCGCTGATGGCGTCGCTCACCTCCTTCAGGGGCAGGTGAGTGGTGGCCAGTGCCACCCGCAGGTCGTCGGCGGCGAGCATCATCACCACTTTTTCAATCCCGGCTTGCTCGGCGAAATACTCGGTGTGGCCGCTGAACGGGATACCGGCGTCGTTGATCACACCTTTGTGCACCGGGCCGGTGACGATGGCGTCGAAGGTTCGGTCCTTGCAGCCCTCGGCCGCGACCCGCAGGGTTTCGAGCACATAGGGGCCGTTGGCTGGGTTGAGTTGCCCGGGGCTGGAAGGCTCCGCGAGGGTAACCGCCAGAATATGCAGGCTGCCTTCCGGCGTGGCCTCGGCGGGCTGCGCGGGATCGAACGCCAGCAGTTGCAGGGGTTTACCCTGCCGGGCGGCTTCCTGCTGCAGCAGTTCGGGGTCGGCAATGGCGATGATCTGCGCACCGGCGATGTCTGGCGTACGCGGGGAGCTCGCCAGTTTGACGGCGAGTTCCGGGCCTATCCCGGCGGGCTCGCCGGGAGTGAATGCAATACGGGGGATCATCGCGGGTTCAAAACCGGTTATTGACGTTCGCTTGTGCCTTTGGCGTCGTCGCTTGCGGACTGGGATGGGTCCTGCAGCTCCGGCAGTTTGATTTCCACGTAGGCCTGGTCGCGGATTTCCTGGCGCCAGTTCTGCAGCTCTTCCTCGTAGCGGCGGTTGCGCAGCAGGTTGGCGGCCTGATTGCGGATGTACTGGTCTGTCATGTCCTGCTGGCGGCGGCCTTCGACCTGCAGAATGTGCCAGCCAAACTGGCTGCGGAAGGGCATGGTGATTTCACCCACGGGGGTGTTGTCCATGGCCTGGGTGAATTCCGGGACGAACTGTCCGGGGTTGGACCAGCCCAGGTCTCCGCCCTGGAGCATGGTGCCTATGTCCTCGGAGTTTTCTTTGGCGGCGTCTTCAAACTTGAGCTCGCCCGCCTCGATCTTGCTGCGCAGGTCCACCAACAGTTTGTAGGCGGCATCGTCGTCGCGAATGGCGGAGGTCTTCACCAGAATGTGACGCACCTTGGTTTGCTCGACCACTTGCTCGGTGGCGCCGCGCTGCTCGTGAATTTTCAGCAGGTGGAAACCGGCGTCGCTGCGGAAGGGCTTGGTGGTCTCGCCCACTTTTACCCCGTCAAGGGCGTCGGAAAACAGCGTGGGCAGCTCCACCGTTTTGCGCCACCCCAGATCGCCGCCCTGGAGGGCGTTCTGGCCGGCGGAGTTGGAAATGGCCAGCGCGCGGAAGTCTTCCCCTTTGGTGGCTTTTTCGTACACCTCGTCTGCCTTGGCGCGGGCCGCGGCCACTTCTTCCGCCGGTGCGCTGGAGCCGACTGGGATGAGGATGTGGCCGAGCTGGTACTGAGGCGACTTCCAGAACTCGCCCTCTTTGGAGCGCAGGAAGTTGTTGATGTCCTGATCGGTAATCTGGATACGGCGGGCCACGCTACCCTGCTCCACGCGGCGGATGATCATCTCCTGGCGGATCTGCTGGCGGAAGGCATTGTTGGAGATGCCGTCTGCTTCCAGCTTCTGTTGGAACTCTGCGGGGGACACGTTCATGTTCTGCTGCACCCGGGCGATGGCCTGATCCAACTCTTCCTCGGGGATGGTGACGCCGGCGCGGGCGCCCATCTGCAGCTGCAGGCGCTCGATAATCAGCTGCTCCAGCACCTGGCGGCGGAGAATATCGATGGGTGGGGCCTGTACGTTCTGGGCGGCGATCTGCTGGGTGATGGTGTTCATGCGCTGTTGCAGTTCGCTGGCCATGACCACGTCGTCATCCACGACCGCCACCACCCGGTCGAGCTTCTGCACCTGTGCCTGGGCGGGCAGGGCGAGGGCGCAACAGGCGCACAGGGCGGCGGCGACAAGTGCACCGCGGCGGGGGAAGTTGAACATCTGCATTATTGTCATCACTGTTTCAGTACTTCTCTCTGGTCAAAGTTGGCAATGCCCTGGCTGAGCATACGGGTCACGGAACCGCCGATGCCGGCGAGGCCCTTCAGCTGCAGTTCAATATAGATGCCTTCGTCGAATTGCAGCTCTTCCGGGGGCACCACGTCCGCCAGGTCGTTATCCAGCTCCCGGCGCCACAGCAGCCGGGTGCGGTAACAGCACGTGTCGTATTCGAGTCCCGCCAGGTACTCCAGTTCCCGGTCGAAGGTGAAATCGTATGCGGCCCGGGCGAGGATGGACAGCCTGTTGTTAATGGGCCAGGCCGCGGATACATCCCCCTGCTTCACTGGGCCCTGTATCAGGTAGGAGTCGGTGGTGTCGTAAATTTCTTCCTTGCGCAGGTAGCGATAGCCCACATTGAACAGGCGGAAATCGTTGTCCAGATAGCGCAGGGTGACGTTGCCGCGATTGATGGTGTGGTCTGTGTCGTGGTAGATCACTTCGCTGCTGATACGCAGGGCATCGGTGGGGCGGCTCTCAAGGCGCGCGGCGAACTCGGAGCGGGGAACGTCCTGGATGAAATTCGCCAGTTCGATTCGGCTGCTCTCGGAGTAGAAGATCTGCCCGGCACTGGCGGCGAACAGATCGCGCCCGCTGCGCGGGTCGATGAAGCGGGTGGTGAGGCCGAAGGCGGCGCGGTCGGCGTCATCAATGCGGTCATTGCCGTTGAAGCGGCTGTCGCGGAACAGTTGGTCATAGCTGAAGGTGAACAGCGAGGTATCGTACAGCAGGTCGTTGCCGCCATCGCTGTTGCTGGTGCTCACGTTCAGGAAATCGCTCTGGTCGGCGTCGCTGCTCGCCATCAGGAACAGGCGCGGTTCCAGCGTCTGCACATATTCCCGCTGCAGCAGAGTGCCGTAGCGTTCGAAGAACAGGCCGCTGTCGATGGTGAACTGGGCGGCAGAGGCTTCCGGCGTGTTGTGGGCGGGATCGGCGAGGAAGGTTTCGTCCAGTTCGTAACCGAGATAGATACCGGTAACTTTCGGGTTGAAGAAGCCCCACAGCCACTGCTTGTCCCAGCCAAAGCTGTAATCGACCCGGGCGCGTCTGGCATTGACGAAATTCCGCGTCAGCGAGGTTTCGCTGTTCGGGTTGTCCACATCGGCAATAAAGCGGATGGTCTGGGTATCGGCGTGATCGAAGCTGGTGACTTCGTGGTGCATCAGCAGCTGCCAGTCATCCCATTTGTAGTTGCCGTTGAAATTGACCCGCGGCAGCTGGCTGAAGGTATCAAAGCGATCCTTGACCAGTTGCTGGTATTCCTGAGCGCGCACGCTCGCGAACCAGTGCTCGCTGGCGAGGCTGGCCTCGGCGGACTGATTGAGCGCAGTGAGCGTACGCGGACTGGTGATTCGCGGGGTTTCCAGCTCGGCATTGTCCAGATCGCGGAAGTAGTCCGCGTCGCTGACTTTGGTGTAGTCAATACGTGTGCGCCACGGGCCGCCGTTGCCACCCAGCTGATCCAGGTTCACAAACCAGCGATCCTCGCCCTTGGCGGGCAGCACCAGATCCTCCGGGAAGCCTTCATTGATGAGGCGCTGTGCATCATCGTCGTTGCCACCCTTGTCGTCGGGCAGGCCGGCCATGCGCAATTCGGTGCTGAACCATGGGCTCAGGTGACGGGTTTCCAGTTCCAGCCCGGTGCCGCGGTACTGTATATAACGGGGGATGATGGTTGCATCCAGCTGTGGGGCGATATTCCAGTAGTAGGGGATGGCAATATCCCAGCCGTTTTCTTCGCTGTTGCTGACGCTCGGGAACAGAAAACCTGACATGCGCTCGCTGCCCACCGGGAAGCGCAGGTAGGGGAAATAGAATACCGGCACATCGGCGATTTCCAGGCGCACATTGCGCGCGGTGCCCTGGCGCTCGACGTTGTTGATGGTGATCTCGCCACCGGTCATACGCCAGAAAACGTCGTCCGGTTCGCAGCGCGTGTAGCTGCCTTCGGTCAGAATCAACTCACCGCTGGCCTCGCGGGAGGCGAAGCGGGCGGAACCGTGCACGAATTCGTCGTGCACCACGTAGGTGGCGTCTTCAATGGACGCCGCCTTGCTATCGGTGTGAATCTCGGCAGCTTTGCCCCGCACCAGCAGGCTGGGCTCGCGCATCTCGATCGCGCCGCTCAGGTAGGCGGTGCTCTCCTCGCGGTTCACATCTACCTGATCGGCGAACAGCTGGCGGTAGCCCTGGGTAATGTGCACATTGCCGCGCAGTTGTGCGGTTCCGTCTTCCAGCCAGTTGGAGCTGTCGGAGGTGGCACGCAGCGGTGCTTCCTCCGGGAGCAGGTTGGCATTGGGGTAGTTGCGTGGCGGCTCGATGAACATGCCGCCGCAAACCGACGGCAGTTGGCTGCGCTCCAGGGGGTCCAACTGGCTTCTGGGGAACCAGTCGAGATACAGGTACGGATTGCTTGCCGATGGCGATACCAGCTGGGGTTCATCCACGACACCGGAAGACGATTCGGCGGTCGCCGCCATCGGCCACAGCGGGTTGGCGGCAATAAGGCCGAAAGCGAGAGTGCGCGGGTGTGTTACGTGTCCAATGGCCAGCGCGAGGCGGCGCCAGCGGGAAGCTTCCAGCATCGAATGATTGGTTCCGGCTATCTTTAGGGTCTGTTCCGTTGGCGAGTGGCGCAATCCTGATGCGACGATGTCGCCTGGTATCTTCAGCCAGTGTTGTAGCGCTAAATGGCATAGCCTGTGACAACGGCTGAAATTTACGGCGCCGCCGCCAGGCCGGTGCGCGAAAATCAGCGGTCGATTCTACTTGAATGGCCGTAACCATGGAAACAATAGCGGGTGATCCGTGCCGCCAGCGCAGTTACAATGCACAGTTTTTAGGCGGGTGGAGAGTGCCCCCGTCATAGCGGCAGTACCAATCCCGGCAGTACCGAACAAAGCAGGTGGCGGATGAATGAATGTGTAACCCAGGCCCCCGACGAGCGCCGCGAAGCGCTGCGCCAGTGGGCTGCCCGCGCCCTGCAGTCGGGGCATGAGGTTCTTCGTGTGCCGCCGCTGGAAAACGTCCTCGGTCTGAGCCCGCTCTCCGGTGATGCAGGCTTCCGTCGCTATTTCCGCACCGATACCACACCGGCGCTGATCGCCGTAGACTCGCCGCCGAGCAGGACCAACATCAACCGCTTTGTTGCCCTCGCCGATTACCTGCGCCGGCACGGTATTCACACGCCGCTGGTCATCGCCGCCGACATCGAGCATGGCTACATGCTGCTGGAAGACCTGGGAGATACCCAGCTGCTGCGGATGCTCAATCCCGACAGCGCCACCGGACTCTACGCCGAAGTCATTAATGAACTGCTGTGCCTGCAGCAGATCCCGCGCGCCGAGGGCCTGTTCCCGCCCTACAACCGCGAGCTGCTGCACATGGAAATGTCGCTGCTGCCGGAGTGGTTGATCGGCAAGCTGCTGGGGCGCGAACTCAGCGCCGAGGAACACCAGCTGCTGGAGCGCACCTTCGCCCACCTGCTCGACAGCGCCAGCAGCCAGCCGCAGGTACTGGTACACCGCGACTACCACAGTCGCAACCTGATGCTGCGCAACGGCGAACGCCCAGGGGTGGTGGACTTCCAGGACGCCGTGTGGGGCCCGGTTACCTACGACGTTGTCTCGTTGTTGCGGGACTGTTATATCCGCTGGCCGCGGGAACAGGTGGAAAACTGGGCGCTCGCCTACGCCTCCTCTGCCATCGACGCCGGAATCATTCCCGAAGTGGCACCGGAAACTTTCCTGCGTTGGTTTGACTGGATTGGACTGCAGCGTCATTTGAAGGTGCTCGGCCTCTTCCCGCGCCTCTACCTGCGCGACGGCAAACACGGCTACCTGCCGGACCTACCCCTGGTGATCCGCTACACCCTGGAAGTCAGCGACAAATACCCGGAAATGCAACCCTTCGCCGACTGGTTCCGCGCGGAAATACTGCCGCTGATCGAGCAGCAGGACTGGTATCGCGACTACCGCACCGCCGGCGAACGCCGCCCCACGGAAACTGAGCCCTCCTGAAGCAAGCAGCAATGACAGCCAAGCCGAGCAAAACACCGACAACCGCCCCCGTGGCCATGGTCCTCGCCGCCGGGTTCGGCAGGCGCATGCGCCCGCTCACCGACCACATGCCCAAACCGCTGATCCCGGCGCTGGGCAAACCCCTGATCGAATACACCCTCGAGCGCCTCGCTGCCGCCGGCGTCAACAAAGTCGTCATCAACCTGGCGCACCTGGGCCACCGGATCCGCGACCACCTCGGCAGCGGCGACCGCTTCGGACTCGACATCCGCTACTCTGAGGAAAACGAACCGCTGGAAACTGCTGGCGGTATTACGAAAGCGCTGTCCCTGCTCGGGGAAGAGCCATTTCTGGTGGTTAACGGCGATGTCTGGTGCGACTTCGACTTCTCCCGTTGGATTGCGGACCCACTGCCGGAAAACTGCCCGGGCCGCCTGCTGATGGTGCCGAACCCGCCGCACAACCCCGAGGGCGACTTCGGAATCGACAACGGCCTGCTCTCTGGCACCACCAAACCGCGCTACACCTTCGCTGGCATCAGCTATCTGAAACCGGAAATACTGACCGGCTACCCCAATGCGCGCGAGCGCTATGGCTTGGGCGAAGTCTTCGCCCACAATGAAGACCTGATGCAGGCGGAAGTGTATGAGGGTGACTGGTGTGATGTGGGTACGCCGGAAAGACTGAACAATCTGGAAGAAAGGCTGCGGGCTGAATAATCGCGAAGCCCGGAGTACAGCGGCTTACGAAGTACGAAAACCCGAATTGAAGGCCGGGTGCCGGGGGAAGCTTTTCGAAAGCGTCGGCAACAGGGATGTTGCCGACGCAGCGTACATGGATGTATTCACAGCGGTTTCGAAAAGCTTCCCCCGGTGCCCGGCCGCTACCGAGCTGAAACAAAGCAAGTAGCTCGGAGACACAAAAAACCAAAGCACCGAGACGAGAACAATGCCGGACTACAAAATTGCACCCTCCATCCTCTCCGCCAACTTCGCCCGTCTGGGAGAAGAAGTCGACAACGTCCTCGCCGCCGGCGCCGACTGGGTGCACTTCGACGTAATGGACAACCACTACGTCCCCAACCTCACCATCGGCCCCATGGTCTGCAAGGCCCTGCGCAACCACGGCGTGGAAGCCCCCATCGACGTCCACCTCATGGTCGAACCCGTCGACGACATGATCCGCATGTTCGCCGACGCCGGCGCCACCTACATCACCTTCCACCCGGAAGCCAGCCGGCACGTCGACCGCTCCCTGCAACTGATCCAGTCGCTGGGCTGCAAAGCCGGCCTCGTATTCAACCCCGCCTCCAGCCTCGACGCCGCTAAATACGTACTCGACAAACTCGACATGATCCTGCTCATGTCCGTAAACCCCGGCTTCGGCGGCCAGAAATTCATCCCCGCCACCCTCGGCAAACTCAAAGAGGCCCGCAAACTCATCGACGACTCCGGCCTCGACATCCGCCTCGAAATCGACGGCGGCGTCACCAAGGACAACATCCGTGAAATTGCCCAGGCGGGTGCCGACAGCTTCGTCGCCGGCTCCGCGATTTTCAATGCCGAGGACTACGCTGACGTAATCCGGGCCATGCGGGCGGAACTGGCGCAGGTCTGAAGTTCTTAGTAAGTGGCGCTCCGGCGCCACTCCCTGTCATTCGGTCATAAAGGCCTGCAGAGGGCCGCAATGGAGCAACAAAATCTGGTGCTTGCCGCCTCTACCAGAGATTTGTACACTTGCCGACCGAATACCGGGAAGCAACTCGACGCTGCGAGAAAGTGACATTGAACTGCACTGCCCCCCACATCAACAGCTGGCGATGGCGCCACTGATCCTGCCAGCCTGAAGACCAAGAACCGGTCCGACGGGCGCCTTTCCCGCGGGTAGGATTCCTCAAACGATGCGCAATCCACACCCCACGACAAAAAACGAAGCTTTGCACAGATCGGAGTCGCCATGACCCCCAGCGAATACGCCCAACTTGCGTCTGCAGGATACAACCGCATACCACTCGTCCGCCGTGTACTGGCCGACATCGAAACCCCGCTAACAACCTATATGAAACTCGCCGCCCGCGATGGCGGTCGCTATAGCTACCTGTTCGAATCCGTGCAGGGCGGGGAAAAGTGGGGGCGCTACTCCATCATCGGCCTGCCTGCGCGCACCGTGCTGCGCGCCATCGGCCATGAAGTCAGCATCGAGCGCGACGGCAAAGTGATCGAACAGGCCCGGGTAGAAGACCCGCTGGCCTTTGTGGAGGCGTTCAAGGAGCGCTACAAAGTGCCGGAAATCGGCGGCCTGCCGCGCTTCAACGGCGGCCTGGTCGGCTATTTCGGCTACGACTGCGTGCGCTACGTGGAGCCCAAGCTCGCCCACAGCTGCCCCCCGGATACCCTCGGCACCCCCGATATCTTGCTGATGGTCAGCGACGAGCTGGTGGTGTTCGACAACCTCGCCGGCGCGGTCATCTTCATCGTGCACGCGGACCCGGCACAGGCCGGCGCGCTGGAACAGGCCCAGCGCCGCCTCGATGAACTGGTAGGGCAGCTGGCGCAGCCGCTGACCAGAGTTGACCCGCTGGGCATTGATGGTGACCACACCGCCGAGGACGCCTTCACTTCCCACTTCGGCGAAGCGGCCTTTAAGCAGGGGGTGCACCGGGTTAAGGAATATATTCTGGCCGGCGACGTGATGCAGGTAGTGCCGTCGCAGCGCCTGTCGGCGCCGTTCACGGTGCCGCCGCTCAATCTCTACCGTGCCCTGCGCAGCCTCAACCCCTCACCGTATATGTATTTCCTCGACCTCGGCGACCACCAGGTGGTGGGCTCGAGCCCCGAGATCCTGGTGCACCTCGAACACGGCGATATGACCGTGCGCCCGATCGCCGGTACCCGCCGTCGCGGAGCCACCGAGGAGCAGGATCTGGCACTGGAGCAGGATCTGCTGGCAGACCCGAAGGAGGTTGCCGAACACCTGATGCTGATCGACCTCGGTCGCAATGACGTGGGCCGTGTGGCCGAGACCGGCAGTGTGCGGGTCACGGAAAAAATGGTGGTGGAGCGCTACTCCCACGTGATGCACATCGTGTCCAACGTTACCGGCAGAATCCGCCCGGAATTCAGTGCCATCGACGCCCTGCGTGCGGCGCACCCGGCGGGCACTTTATCGGGGGCACCAAAAATTCGCGCGATGGAAATCATCGACGAGCTGGAGCCGGAAAAACGCGGGGTCTACGGCGGAGCCGTGGGCTATCTGGCGTGGAACGGCAATATGGACACCGCGATTGCTATCCGCACCGCGGTTATCAAGGACCGGAAAGTATACGTGCAGGCCGGTGCCGGCCTGGTGGCGGATTCCGATCCACAATCCGAGTGGGATGAGACCATGAACAAGGCGCGGGCGCTATTCCGCGCCGTGGCCATCGCCACCGGTCAATAACTTTTGCTGTGTAACCATTGGAAGAAGTATTCCCGATGAATGAAGTCTCAGTAGCGGCCAAGAAAAGTTTTGCGGATCAGTGCCGCCAGCTGGTGGATCTGCCGCTGTTCAATCAGATCATTATTGCCCTGATTTCGGTCAATGCCTTGGTGGTGGGGCTGGAAACGTCCACATGGATTCTGGAGCGCTACAGCGGTGTGCTGCACGGCATCAATCAGCTGATCCTGCTGGCCTTCATGGTGGAGGCGGCGATCAAGATCGCGGCCCACGGCAACCGCCCCTGGCGCTATTTCGCCAATGGCTGGAACTGTTTTGATTTCTCCATCATCGTGCTGAGCCTGATCCCCGCCGCGGGGCCGATGGCGACGCTGGCGCGACTGGTACGCGTGCTGCGGGTGTTGCGCCTGGTGTCCGCCTTTCCGGAGTTGCGGCTGCTGGTGGATACGCTGCTGCGCAGTCTGCCGAGCATGTTCCATATCAGCCTGCTGATGGGCATCATCTTTTATATTTACGCGGTGGCCGGCTATTTCCTGTTTCACGAAATCGACCCCACCCACTGGCGCAGTCTGCCCATCGCGCTGTTGAGCCTGTTCCGCATCGTCACCTTCGAGGACTGGACAGACATCATGTACACCGCGATGGAGTCCATGCCCTATGCCTGGGTGTACTTCATCAGCTTTGTGGTGATGGGTGCATTCGTGATGATCAACCTGTTTATCGGGGTGGTGCTGAACAATCTGGAAGAGGCCAAGTTGCGGAGGTTGGATGAACTTTCCATGCCGCCGAGCCAGACTGAAATTCTGCGCGAGCTGCGCGCAACCCAGGAGTCCCTCGCGCGTTTGCAGAAGCGCCTGGGCGACCTGGGAGACGGTAAGCCGCAAGAAAAGGGAACTGAATCATGATCCTGATGATCGACAACTACGACTCCTTCACCTTCAACGTGGTGCAGTATCTGGCGGAGCTGGGTGCGGATGTCGTGGTAAAGCGCAACGATGAAATCAGCGTTGCGGATATCGAAACATTGAGTCCGGAAAAAATCGTGATTTCTCCCGGGCCCTGCACGCCGAATGAGGCGGGTATTTCCATGGATACTATCCGCGCGTATGCGGGGAAGCTGCCGATTCTGGGTATTTGTCTCGGTCACCAGAGTATCGGTCAGGTGTTCGGTGGTCGCGTGGTGCGCGCCCGTCAGGTGATGCACGGCAAAACCTCGCCGATTGTGCACAGCAATGTCGGTGTGTTTCACGGCTTGTCCAATCCGTTTGAGGCCACCCGCTATCATTCACTGGTGGTGGAGAAGGGCAGCCTGCCGGATTGCCTGGAAATCACCGCCTGGACGGAGACAGAAGACGGTGAGATCGACGAGATTATGGGGTTGCGCCACCGCGAGCTGGCGGTCGAAGGCGTGCAGTTCCATCCCGAATCGATCCTGACCCAGCACGGGCACGATATGTTGAGGAATTTTCTGGAGAGCTGAGCCTGAGTGCTCTGCCAGTTCATGGTGCTTCGTAGGTGGATTGGTGGCGGCACTGCCGCCGGTATCCGTTTGCGAGACACGCCGTGAACCCATCCATGGGGGCTCTTCTAAAACATCCCTGTTTTAGAAGGTCTCGCAAACGGATACCGGCATCAGCGCCTTCGCGTTGACGTTCGGAGAAATTGCGAACCCCGGGTACGAATACTTAGGGAAGGGGAGCAAAAATAATGAATATCCAACAGGCCATCGGCAAACTGGTGGACGGCGAACATCTCACCCGCGAAGAAATGCGGGAAGCCATGGGCCAGATCATGCAGGGCGAGGCCGAAGACGCGCAGATCGGTGGGTTTCTGGTGGCGCTGCGTATGGCCGGTGAGTCGGTGGAAGAGATTACCGGCGCCGTGGAAGTGATGCGCGAACTCGCCACCAGGGTGGAGATCGATCACACCCACGCGGTGGATATCGTCGGCACCGGCGGTGACGGCGCCAACCTGTTCAATGTTTCCAGCGCATCGAGTTTTGTTGCCGCCGCCGCTGGCGCGCGGGTGGCCAAGCATGGCAACCGCTCTGTCTCCTCGTCTTCCGGCGCCGCCGACTTGCTGGAAAAAGCCGGTATTTACCTGCCGCTCACCCCTGAGCAGGTTGCCCGCTGTATCGACGGCGTGGGGGTGGGGTTCATGTTTGCACCCAGCTATCACAGCGCCATGCGCCACGCGATCGGGGCTCGCAAAGCACTGGGGCTGCGCACTATTTTCAATCTGCTGGGGCCGCTCACCAACCCCGCCGGGGTCAAGCGCCAGGTAATTGGGGTTTACGATCCCCACTACACCCGGGTGCTCGCCGAAGTGTTGCAGAGCCTGGGGGCGGAGCATGCTATGGTACTGCACAGTGATGACGGTCTGGACGAGATCAGCATCGCCGCCGATACCCGCGGCTGGGAATTGAAGAATGGCCAGCTGAAAAAAGTCACCATCTCCCCGGAAGACTTCGGCATCGAACGCCAGAATCTCGACGGCCTCTGTGTGGACGGCTCAGAAGCCTCGCTGGCCCTGATCCGCGATGCTCTCGGCAAGCGCGAAACCGCCGCTGGTGACAAGGCAGCTGATATCATAGCCATGAACGCCGGTATGGCCATCTATGTGAGCGGTGTAGCCGCGAGTCGCGCTGAGGGCGTGAGTATGGCCCAGGACGCGATCTACAGCGGCCTGGCCGGAGAGAAAATCAATGAGCTGGCAGCCTTTACCAGCGCATTCAAAGAGTGAAGTCATGGATACGCCAACGATTCTGAAAACCATCGTCGAGCGCAAGTGGGAAGAAATTGCCGAACGCAAGCAGACGGTATCCCAGGACGAAATGCAGCAGCGCGCTCTGCAGCAGCCACCCTGCCGGGGATTCGTGCGTGCGATCGAAAGCAAGATTGCCGCGGGCGAGGCGGCGGTGATCGCCGAAATCAAAAAAGCGTCACCCAGCAAGGGTGTCATTCGCGAGGATTTTATTCCTGCAGAAATTGCCACCAGCTATGAAAAAGGTGGTGCCGCATGCCTGTCGGTGCTCACCGATGTGGATTATTTTCAAGGCAGTGACGAATACCTGCAGCAGGCGCGCAACGCGGTGCGCCTGCCGGTGATTCGCAAGGACTTCATCGTCGATCCCTATCAGGTGTATGAAGCCCGCGCCATCGGCGCAGACTGTATTCTGCTGATTGCCGCGTGTCTCGATGACGCCCAGCTCACCGCGCTCAATGACTTGGCGCTGGAGTTGGGGTTGGATGTGTTGGTGGAAGTGCACGATCGCGCTGAACTTGAACGCGCATTGAAGTTACCCAACCGCCTGATCGGTATCAATAACCGCAATCTGCACACTTTCGAGGTGCAGCTGGAAACCACGTTTAAATTACTGGAACTGATTCCGGACGACCGCATTGTGGTAACGGAAAGTGGAATCCATACCACCGACGATGTGGCCGCGATGCGCGGACACAATGTGGATGCGTTTCTGGTGGGGGAGGCGTTTATGCGCGAGCCGGAGCCAGGGCGTCGTCTGATGGAATTATTTAACTGAGATCCAGCTGGAGCAATGCAAAGCCGGGCTAATGCCCGGCTTTTTACTTTGCGTTTTATTTTTTCGCGCGTGAATTAAATACTCAGGTACGTGCATGAAACTGCGGGTGCTCTTCGATGAAGCTGTCGCTTTGGTCGTAACCTTCACGGCGTCGCAATTGCAGCGGGTAATCACTGGTCGAAATGAATCACCGAACGGATGCTCTCGCCACTGTGCATCAGCTCGAAAGCGTCGTTGATACCGTCCAGTCCCATGGTGTGGGTGATGAAATCACTCAGATTGAACTCTCCCGCGAGATAGCGCTCCACATAGTCCGGTAATTCGGAGCGCCCCTTCACTCCGCCAAAGGCGGTACCTTTCCAGACCCGACCGGTGACCAGTTGGAATGGACGGGTGGAGATTTCCTGGCCGGCACCCGCGACGCCGATGATGATCGATTCACCCCAACCCTTGTGGCAGCACTCAAGCGCGGATCGCATCACGTTGACATTGCCGATACATTCGAACGAGTAGTCCACACCGCCGTCGGTCAGTTCGACAATGACTTCCTGGATCGGTTTGTCGTAGTTCTTCGGGTTAATGCAGTCGGTAGCGCCCAGCTGGCGCGCCAGATCGAACTTGCTCTCATTGATGTCGATCGCAATGATGCGTCCGGCTCTGGCCATCGCCGCGCCAATCACCGCAGACAGCCCAATGCCGCCGAGGCCGAAGATGGCTACGGTCGCACCTTCCTCTACCTTGGCGGTGTTCATTACCGCGCCCATACCGGTGGTGACACCGCAGCCCAGCAGACAGACTTCCTCCAGCGGCGCGGTCTTGTTGACCTTGGCCAGGGAGATTTCCGGCAGCACGGTGTACTCGGAGAAGGTGGAGCAGCCCATGTAGTGGTAGATGGGTTTGCCGCCTTTGGAAAAACGGGTGGTGCCGTCTGGCATCAGCCCCTTGCCCTGGGTATCGCGGATCTTGCCGCACAGGTTGGTCTTGCCGGATTTGCAGAATTTGCACTCGCCGCACTCGGGGGTGTACAGCGGAATGACATGGTCTCCCACCGCAACGCTGGTCACACCTTCACCCACGGACTCGACGATACCGCCCCCCTCGTGGCCGAGAATCGCCGGGAAAATGCCCTCCGGATCGTCCCCGGAGAGCGTGAACGCATCGGTATGACAAACACCGGAGGCGATCACGCGGATACGCACTTCGCCGGCCTGGGGCGGCATGACGTCGATTTCTTCGATGGACAGCGGTTTGCCCGGGCCCCAGGCGACGGCGGCTCTGGATTTAATGGTCTCGTTCATAGCGGGCTCCTGTTCATTGGAGGCGGCGTTCTGCCGCCGGATGGAGCGCAGTCTATCTATTTCCATACCGCTTATAATCATGCGAAATCGAAATTCATCTTTACATATAGGTAAAGATAAGATGGCACCACAGCGGGCCATAAGGTGTGACTGGAGAACGGAGCGGAGAGTGAACGTGGGCAACTGGGAAGGCGTGAGTGAATTCGTGGCCGTGGCAGAGGCTGGCAGTTTTACCAGTGCGGCGCGCAAGCTGGGGATATCCACCGCCCAGGTTAGTCGCCAAGTAAGTGCGCTGGAGACCAGGCTTTCCGCCAAGCTGCTGTACCGCACCACACGCAGGGTATCGGTGACGGAAGTGGGGCAGGTGTACTACCAGCACTGCCGCCAGGTATTGGATGCGCTCGCGGAGGCGGAGCGCGCGGTGACTGATCTGCAGCAGGTGCCGCGGGGACGATTGCGGCTGACAGCGCCAGTTACCTATGGCGAGGCCACTCTGGCACCGTTGGTGAATGACTTTGCCCTGCGCTACCCCGATTTGCAGGTGGAGATGGAGCTGACTAACCAGAAACTCGACCTGGTGGCAGAGGGGTACGACCTCGCCATCCGCCTCGGCAAGCTCACGGATTCCAGCATGATGGCGCGAAGACTGGGCTCGCGCACCCTCTACGTCTGCGCCTCCCCGCACTACCTCTCTACTCACGGCGAGCCCCAGAGTCTGTCGGAGCTGGGGCAGCACAATTGCCTGCCCGGCACTCTGGATTACTGGCGCTTCCGCGAACAGGGCCGCTCCCGGAATATCCGCGTCAGCGGCAGTATCCGCTGTAACAGCGGACGCGCACTGGTGGATGCCGCGCTGAAGGGGATCGGTATTGTGCAGT
This sequence comes from Microbulbifer harenosus, assembly GCF_005771435.1. GTDB lineage: Bacteria > Pseudomonadota > Gammaproteobacteria > Pseudomonadales > Cellvibrionaceae > Microbulbifer > Microbulbifer harenosus. Next base: position 66,837 of record NZ_VANI01000007.1, on the reverse strand, counting down.
TGCCGGATTATTACGTAGACGAGGATCTGCGGGCGGGGCGGCTAGTATCCCTCTTGGAGCATTACCGCGAGGAAGATGACGGCATCTGGGGAATTTACCCGCATAACCGCCATCTGTCGCCCAAGGTGCGCTTGTTGCTGGATTTTCTCGATGAACTGATAGGGCGCTGAACGGGAAAGGGGCGGGATCATCGACTTCAGATAGTCCATTGGCGCTAATCGCCCAATTGGTTCCTCTACTATTGGAAGAACCGGAACAGGCTGGGAAGCAAAAACTGAGGGCAAGGTGATGGCAGATGACAGGCACATATATGAAGGCATTGACAACAAAACCGACTTGCGGGAAGTGGCACTTAAAATCCGCGATGACGTAGATGATGCAAGTGACCGGGCCGCACTTACCGAGCTGTATCGGCGTGCTGGTTATCTGGTCACCCTCTCTCACGCGCACTCCTGGAAAGAAAAATTCGGTGATGACATTGGTGAAATTCGCCAAACCGCAGAAGAGGAATTTGGAATTACGGCGCGCAAGATTAATCGGCGTGCGGAAGAGATTGACACTGAAGCGGATTACGACGAATCCTGGGGGAACGCCTAATGAGCAGTGAAGGTGAATCCAACGGATATCAGTCCACAGAGTCAAAATACAAAGGCGGCGCGAAAGAGATGTATGTCACCTACGATCTGGAGCAGGCGACCCGCGGGGAAGGTTCTGCGACATATCCAAAGGTAAAGCGTGTCTACATCGCAGGGGATGTTACAGGCCGGGACGTCGGCCACTTCGAAAAGCAATCTGGTTCAAAGGTGTTCGGTGTGAAAGTCGAGTATGAGCGAACCAGAGAGGGTTATCATCGTTCCGGGTACACCGCCGAGCGCAGTGATACCGGCACCGAGTACGAAGTAAAACCTACCAGAGTCGAAGAGAGTAGCTCCCAGTTTAGTCAGATTGTTGAACTGCCAGAAAATGCAGAAAACATTCAGTTTCGTGAGGGCGACCTTCCTGAAAAATACCGTAGTGCACTTCAGGACGTGCGATAAACACAGGACCTGGTAATGGCAAATGACAGCAAGCCGAAATTGATCGGTATCAATCACGTAGCACTGGAAGTTCGGGATATCGAGGAAGAGTTAAAATTTTTGGAGCGTTTTTTTGATTTCTCTCTTAGGTCGAAAAGTGATGAAATGGCATTTATTGAACTGGGTGATCAATTCATTGCCCTGATGAAATCCTCCGATGATGCCAAAGACAACCATCGGCATTTCGGTCTTGTTGTGGATGACAAGGATAGGGTCGAAAAGTTGCTGAATGAACAAGAGATCGATATCGCTGAAGGAAAGTTTCTGAATTTTTACGATCCATCCGGCAATCAGTGGCAAATCGTAGACTACTCGGAAATTGAATTTCTCAAGAATCCGAGTGTTTTGCGCTATCTCGGATGCAGCGCGATTGGAAAAGGCAAGCAGGCTATGGGCGACCTGGTGAGAAAAGGCATTGATCCATAAAGCCGCTGCGCGATCAGCTTAAGGTAAGATTCAAGTGAGAATGTCAGGGAAGAAAAATGTCGGACGATTTTAGCAGGCAGCAGAAAAAGCGGCCAGCACAGAGTCAGAAAAAACAGCCAGGGCGCGAACACGCCATGGAACCGCGGCCGGTATTTATTCGCGATGATTATCGAGGAAGTGACAAGCTGGTAGGAAGGGTCGCGCTGATCACCGGAGGCGACAGCGGTATCGGCCGCGCTACGGCCGTGCACTTCGCCCGTGAGGGGGCGGATGTGGCCATCGTCTACCTGAATGAAGACGAAGACGCGGCCGAAACCAGAGCACTGGTCGAGAGTGAGGGACGTCGGTGCCTGTTGTTGTCAGGCGATGTGCGTGACGAAGCGTTTTGCCAGGACTGTGTCAAACGTGCCGTCGAGAACTTTGGTCGCCTGGATATTCTGCTGAACAACGCCGCTCAGCAGCACCCGACCGAAGATATTGAAGATATCTCTGCTCAGCAGCTAACGGACACCTACGCAACCAACCTTTTTCATTTTTTCTATTTTTCCCAGGCAGCGCTTAAGCATTTGCCCAGCGACGGTGTGATCCTGAATACCACATCGGTAACGGCCTACCGCGGCAGTCAGCATTTAATTGACTATTCCAGCACTAAGGGTGCGGTCACCACGTTTACCCGCTCTTTGGCGAAGTCCTTGGTAAATCGTGGCATACGGGTGAATGGTGTGGCACCGGGACCGATATGGACACCGCTGATAGCTGCGACCTTTTCTGCAGAAGACGTGGCGGACTTTGGTAGCGGCACCCCAATGGGGCGGGCTGGCCAGCCCTGTGAGGTTGCCACCTGTTTTGTCTTTCTGGCCAGCAGAGACGCTTCCTATCTCACCGGCCAGGTAGTTCACCCGAATGGAGGGGATTTTATCGAAACCTGAGTTGAGGTTGCGTTGAAACATAAGGTGTACGGACATATGCCGCATCGACCGGCTGTCGACGGCTAATCCCAGCTGGGAAACGGATCCGCAAAGGTTCGCCAGACAACTTCTCCTGCATCCATTTCCACATCGTCCAACAGGCATTCATCGAGCTTTCGCTGCAGCCAGTCCGGTGTCAGGTTCTGACCGATAAATACCAGCTCCTGGCGTCTATCGCCAAAGGGTTCCTGCCAGTGGTCGAGAATGTACTGCTGCTGCTCCGTATTCTCTGGCCATTCATTTCGCGGCACCGCGCTCCAGAAATACCCCGCTGCCCCGTGCTGGGCGATGCCGCCGGCCTGGCTCCACGAACCCGCGTAATCCGGGCGGCTGGCCAGCCAGAAAAAACCTTTGGAGCGCAGCAGTCGACCACTGAGTTGCGGATTGGTAAAGAAGTCGTGCACGCGTTGCGGATGGAACGGACGGCGCGCGCGGTAGGTAAAGCTGGTAATTCCGTATTCTTCACTCTCCGGAATATGTTCTCCGCGCATTTCTTTCAGCCATCCCGGTGCCTGTTGCGCCTGTTCAAAATTGAATTTTCCGGTGTTCACGACTTTGTCGATGGGTATATTGCCTTTCTCCATCGGCAGGATTTCCGCGCGGGTATTGAGGCCGCGCAGCACCGCCTTTAACTCCTCCAGGTGTTGTGCATCAATCAAATCGACTTTACTGATGAGCAGGATATCGCAGAACTCAACCTGGTCTACAAGCAGATCGGCTACATTGCGCTCATCCTCATCGCTCAGGTATTCGCCAGCTTCCTTCAATGACTGCGCCGCGCGGTAATCCCGGAGGAAATTCGCCCCGTCGACTACTGTGACCATCGTGTCCAGCCGTGCAATTTCGGAGAGGCTATTCCCCTCTTCATCCGCGAAAGTAAAGGTTTCCGCAACTGGCAGAGGTTCGGAAATGCCGGTGGATTCAATTACCAGGCAGTCAAAGCGACCTTCTTCCGCCAGTCTCGCGACCTCTACCAGCAGGTCTTCCCGCAGTGTGCAGCAGATGCAGCCATTGCTCATTTCGACGAGCTTTTCCTCTGTGCGGTTGAGGCGTATTTCATTGTTGACGAGCCCGGCATCGATATTGACGTCGCTCATGTCATTGACGATTACCGCTACGCGCAGGGCGTCGCGATTGTTGAGAATTTGATTCAACAGGGTGGTTTTGCCGGCGCCTAAAAAGCCGGAAAGAACGGTGACGGGCAGGCGCTCTCGCATGCGGGGATCTCCATATTGGGCTGAAGGTGGCGTCGCCACGTGTTTATTGGCAGTCTCGGCGATGTCCAGAGGGGGGACGCCGAGACCGCTTTCATCTCCTGATTGATATGATACACTGTATCATACTTGTGTGGGAATCATCGTGTAACGCCCGATCTACACCAAGCCCTGTTATCCCATTGCTAAGCGGAGAAATGAAGATGAAAGATACCGCGGGCATTTTTGTTACAGGTCTGTGCTTGCTGCACTGCCTGACAGCGCCACTACTTGTTGTGCTGGGAGGCGCGGGAGTGCTGAGTGCCGTTGTATAAGACGAGATGCTGCACTTGGTGCTGCTGGCGCTGGCAGTACTCATTGCTTTGGTGAGCTTTCCTGCGGCTTGTCGCCAACATCGGCGTCCCGCAGTGATGATTGCTGGCTTTTCCGGGGTGTCGATACTGATGCTTGCGGTGGCCTTGGGACTTGAAGGGCACTGGGAATTGGTGGTCAGCACAATCGGCGCCAGTCTGTTGGTGGCTGCTCACTGGGCAAACCGCCGCCTGCTGTGTAGCGATTAAACACGAGGGGCAGCCTGCTTAGAGCCAACGGGCCGGCGGTCGCCTGTGGTGTGCCCGGGTAGATGTACCTCTCGCTGGCAGGGGGCTGGGCGGACACGCCAGTTTCCGTGTCAGTTACCGCTTCCAGTGTGATAATCTGGCGCAGCTCAGTGGTGTCAATATGGCGCTGTTTTTGAGCTTTCCCGACATTCACGAGATCAAGGTGCAGTGGTTGACCCCTGAGAGACAGGGAGCCACCACGCTCACCGCACAACACAACCAGCTGCAACTGAAATAGCCCATGAAAGCATCCCAACTCAAACGCACCCTGGGGGCTGCCGAGCAGAGCTGCCGTACCTCCGGCGCCCGTCTGACCGAGAAGCGCAAGAATGTGCTCGCCATATTGCTGCGCTCCAAGACACCACTCTCCGCCTACGAAATCGCGGAGCAGTACGGTCGCGATTACGGTGAGTCTATCCCCGCTATGTCGGTATACAGAATGTTGGACTTTCTGGCCGAAGAGAATCTGGCCCACAAGCTCAATTCTGAAAACAAGTACCTCGCCTGTGCTCATATTGCCTGTGACCACAGCCACCAGACGCCGCAGTTCCTGATCTGCAGTCGCTGCAACAAAGTGCGGGAAATCGGTATCAAGCCCGAAGTAATCGCCGCCCTGCGGGAGACCGTCGAGGGGGCTGGCTATCGTCTGCAGACATCGCAACTGGAGCTGGATTGCCTCTGCGACGACTGTGCAGAGCGGAGTGCTGCCTAGTGCAGAAACGGGAGGCGATTCGTGGCGTACCGGTCAATGTCATTACCGGGTTTCTCGGGGTCGGCAAGACTACCGCCATCCGTCATCTGCTGAACAAAAAGCCTTCGGGTGAGCGCTGGGCGGTACTCGTCAATGAATTCGGCGAGGTGGGTGTCGATGGCGGGTTGTTTGGTTCCTCCCGGGATGGAGAACTCTTTATCCGGGAAGTGCCCGGCGGCTGCATGTGCTGTAGCGCCGGCCTGCCAATGCAGGTTGCACTGAATCAGCTGCTGACCAGAGCCAGGCCGCACCGTTTACTGATTGAACCCACTGGTCTCGGTCACCCGCAGGAAGTGCTGGGTACGCTCGCCGGCCAGGTAGCGAGCGGCGTTCTGGATCTGCGCGCTACGCTCACCCTGGTGGATGCGCGTTGCATCGAGGACGACCGCTACCTGAAGAGCGACACCTTCCGGCAGCAACTGGAGGTCGCCGATCTGGTGGTTGCCAACAAAGTGGATCTCTACGGTGAGCGGGAGCTGGAAAATCTCAGCCGCTTTCTCGGATTTCTGGGAAAGGATGCTGAGGAGTCACTGCTAACCGTTGAACAGGGTCGTATCCAACTGGAGTGGTTACACGGGCCCAGTAATTTTCAAGTTGAAGAAAATTACCCTCACATACATCAATCGCTACCTTCTGTTGAAGATGAAACGCTTCCCGAGTGCGGCTACTTGCGCAAGGAAAACCGGGGAGGCGGCTACTACAGTTGTGGTTGGCGTTTTGATCCGATGATGGTATTTGATTACGATCAGCTGTTTGCACTGATTAGTGGTGCGGATGCAGAGCGGGTAAAAGGTGTCTTCATTACCGGGCAGGGTGTTTTCGGCTTTAATAAATCCGGTGACGTCCTGAGTGTCATGGATTTGGATGATGCAATTGACAGCCGAGTGGAAGTAATTGTTCAGGAACCTCGGAACTGGTGCGCGCTGGAATCAGCCTTGCTCAATGCGTTGAGCGCTGATTGACTGGTCGGTTCGTCTACACCTGCATTTTGGCCGCTCGGCAGCGTAGGTGACTGAAAGCTCGCAAGTACACTGCCGAGATGAATCGCCCTATTAGCGCGATAAATGGTGGAAGGCGGAATTTCCGCTGAGCGCCGGGATGATATATTGTTGCGATGACATGCAGTCATGTGAAGTTGTGTATCACAAAAACCTGTTTCCCGTCGAGTGGACTGATCTTCGAACTGGCAAGGACTCCGTTTTGGTTTTTGACGCAACGGTCGAAATTCAATTCTGGAGAATGAAATGCGCAAATCCCTGCTCGCGGTAGCCATAGTAACGATGGCTGGGTGTTCAGAACCGTCTGAAACGGGCTCCGAAAAAGTGGCACCGGCATCCGAGAAGACACAGATGGCTGGAGATCAAACCGCTCCGGTAATAGAAAATAATCCGCTACTGCGTTCAAGCTCCCTCCAATACCAGGCGCCGAACTTCAACCAGATTGAAGATGTGCACTTTAAACCTGCTTTTGAGCAGGGCATGGCCGAACACCTGCGGGAAATCCAGGCCATTGTCGGAAATCCTGAACCTGCCAGTTTCAACAACACGATTGTGGCGATGGAGCAAGCCGGCTCGCTGCTGACACGGGTATCCCGCGTCTTCTTCAACATGGTCGGTACCGATAGTAACGAAGCCCGCCGGACTCTGCAGAGTGAATTGGCCCCGATGCTCGCGGCACATTCCGACAGCATTTATCTGAATGCCGAGCTGTTTAAGCGAGTTGAAACGCTCTACAAGCAGCGCGTCGCTAAAGAGCTGGATGCGGAGTCGCAACGTTTGCTGGAAGAGTACTACGATAATTTCGTCAAGGCGGGCGCGAAGCTTTCCGCTGAGCAGAAAGCTACGCTGCGTGCATTGAATGAAGAACACTCCAAGCTCACCACGGAATTCAGCCAGAATTTGCTGAAACTCAGCAAAGAGATCGCTGTGGTTGTGGAAGACAAAAACGAGTTGGATGGCCTTTCGGAAAGCGAAATCAAAGCTGCGTCAGAGGCGGCTGCCGATGCTGGTTACGAAGGCAAGTACCTGATCAGCATTACCAACACGACACGTCAGCCGGTACTCGCCTCATTGAACAATCGCGGCTTGCGTCAGCGTATCTGGGAAGCCTCTGCCCGGCGCGGCACATCCGGTGAGCTGGACAACCGCCCGCTGGTCCAGCGCCTGGTGCAGATCCGGGCGCAAAAAGCGGACCTGCTGGGATACGACAACTGGGCCGAGTACCAGTTGGATAGCACTATGGCGGAGAAGCCGGAAAACGTCTTCAGCATGTTGAACTCCATGGTGCCAGCCGTGGTTAAAAATACCAAAGCCGAGCAGGCCGATATTCAGGCCTTGATCGCGCGTGAAGGCGGTGATTTTGACGTACAACCGTGGGACTGGGCCTACTACGCAGAGAAAGTCCGTCAGGAAAAGTATGATCTGGATGAAAGTGAGGTACGCAACTACTTCGAGTTCAACCGGGTTCTGAACGACGGACTGTTTTACACCATGAACCGCTTGTACGGTGTGCGCTTTGAGCCGCGCCCGGATCTACCGGTTTACCACGCGGATGTAAAAGCGTATGAACTGTTCGATCACGACGGCAAGAGTCTGGCAATATTTTATGCGGATTATTTTGCGCGCGAGGGCAAACGCGGTGGCGCATGGATGAGTTCCTTTGTGGGGCAGTCGGAGCTGCTGGAACAGAAGCCGGTAGTCGTCAACGTGATGAACATTCCCAAAGGCCCCGAGGGTGAACCGACGCTGGTCAGCTTTGATCATGTCACCACCATGTTTCACGAGCTTGGGCACGGACTCCACGGCATGTTCTCCAAGGTGCATTATCCGAGCCTTGCTGGCACCAACGTATCCCGGGATTTCGTTGAGTTCCCCTCCACCTTTGAAGAAGACTGGGCGAGCGATCCAGAAGTGCTGGCCAATTATGCCTACCACTACAAGACGGGAGAGCCCATTCCCAAAGCGCTGCTGGACAAGGTGCTGAGGGCCAAGAACTTCAATATGGGATTCGACACCCTGGAGTATATGTCGGCTGCGCTGCTGGATATGGAATGGCATTCACTGCCAGCCGATGCGCCGCAGCAGGATGTAGAGCAGTTTGAAGCCGAGGCGCTGGCGAAGCACGGCGTCGACCTGCCGGCGGTGCCGCCGCGTTACAAGTCTACGTATTTTGCCCACTCCATTGGCGGCGGATACTCCGCCGGTTACTACGCTTATATGTGGAGTGAAATTCTGGCCGCCGACGCCTTCGCCTATCTGCGTGATCGCGGTGGCTTGACGCGGAAGAATGGTGACCTGTATCGCAAGCACATCCTTGAAGTGGGTAATTCCCGCCCGCCGATGACGTCCTACGTCAAGTTCCGGGGCAAGGAACCGAGCACCGATGCCCTGCTCATCCGCCGCGGGCTGAAACCAGAAAGCAAGTAATAACGGAGCTGTGCGCAGGGAAGCGCACTGTCTGAGCGCATATCGCCCATATTTCGCATTAAACCTCCTGTGCCAGCGCGGGTTGCGTATTCGCGGGCGATGTTGTCGGCGGCTTCCGCGATGTCGGCGACTGCAGCAGGCTATCCAGCTCCCTCACCACCCTTTCACTGTAGAGATCGTTTGCCGCCATCCATTCGTCGTTAAAGACCGTATCCAGGTATTTTTCGCCCCCGTCGCAAACCAGCACTACGACCGTGCTGCCCGCATCTAAAGTTCGGGCGTGTTGCAATGCCTTGTAAATCACACCGCCGGCAGAGCCTCCCACCAGAACGGCGTGCCGGCGCGCAAGATAGCGAGCCGTTTCGAACGCTTCCGCGTCACTGACCCTGAGTCCCTCGTCGATCAGCTCGTAGTCGATCAACCCGCCGATTTCCGCACCAGCCGGAGTGCCTGTACCTGACTGGTGATAGGGAGCGCCGTCACCGCCAAAAATTACCGAGCCCTCAGGTTCAACGCCGACAATTCGCAAATTCGGAATATGCTGCCTGAGTGCCCGGCCGGTGCCGCACAGGGAGCCACCGGTGCCCACCGCGCCGAACAGGAAATGGATATCGTCGCCCAGCGCCTGACGCAGTTCATCGGCGAGCCCGTGGTAACCATTCGCATTGCCGGGATTGTTGTGCTGCTGGGTCCAGAAGGCGTCGTGCTGCTGCGCTAACTGTTCGGCGGTGGCATCGCGATCCGCGGTCGCCAGGCTGCCGTCGGCACTGCCAACCTGTATTAACTCGGCACCGTAGGCCCGCATGCCGCGCAGTTTGTCGGCACTGGCGTGGTGGTCGACCACTGCGGTAAAACGATAGCCGCGTTCCGCCGCCAGTAGCGCGAGACCGAGACCGGTATTGCCCGAGGTCGATTCCACGATCCAGCCACCGGGCCCGAGTCTCCCTTGTGCTTCGGCCTCTTCTATCATCTGCCGTGCCATCCTGATTTTGGCGCTGCCAGTGGGGTTAAACTGCTCAAGCTTCAGCAACACACGAGCACCGTTTGCAGCCACAGGCAGTTCGAGCAGCGGCGACTGACCGATCAAATCTGATATACGGGTTTTTATCGGGGAATGGGATGCAATAGGGGGCATGACTGGTCTCCTGAAAATTCGCAATTCACATGGGCACAATCGGTTTTCTTTATGTCTGGATTCCAAACAGTCTGCGGGAGTTACGCACCGACCCGGGTGCGCAGCAGTGCTTGCAGAAAGGCATCGTTCTCTGCCGGCAGCGCCAGCGAGGCGCGGATGTAGCTTTCGTAGCCGGGCTCGCGCCAGGCCTTGACAATAACGCCCACGCGCTGGAGGTCCCGCACGATGCTCAAGGCATCGCCATCGGTGTCGATAAAAAGGAAATTGGCCAGTGAGGGCGCGACCCGAAAACCCGCATCGCGCAACGCGGCCGTGATCCGGGTGCGCTCGCCCCTGACCAGACGCGCGCTTTTTTGCAGGTGGGCGCTATCGTCCAGTGCCGCGATGGCCGCGTCCTGGGCCAACTGATTGACGTTATAGGGCGTGCGCACGCGATGCAGGGCCTCGATCAGGTTGACATGGGAGGCGATGCCGTAACCGACACGTAACCCCGCGAGTCCATAGGCCTTGGAAAAGGTCCGCAACACCAGCCACGGGCGGCTGCGGTGACGCAACGCTTCGAGCGCGTCCGCGTAGCAGGCGTCCACCCGCGCGTATTCGAAATAGGCCTCGTCCACAACGAGAAGGGCGGAGTCTGGTGTGTGATGGATCAGATACTCCAATTGATCACCACTGAACACCGTTCCGGATGGGTTGCAGGGGTGGCTGACCAGCACGAGCTTTACCGGCCCGTCCAGCGCTGCCCGCCAGCGCGGCGCGTCGAAGCGGAAGTCTGCGCGCAATGGGACCTTATGCAGCCGTGCGCCCATCATCAGCGGAAATATCTCGTGCAGGCCGAAGCACGGTGATTGGGTAACCACTGTGTCGCCGGCGTTGATAAATGCCTGGCACAACAGTTCAAGAATGTTTTCTGAGCCATTGCCGATAAGCACTCGCTTCCGTTCGACACAATGACGATCCGCTAAAACCGTGCAAAGCGCTTCTCCCGCAGGATCCGGATAGCGGCCCATGCCCTTGGCCAGTCGTCGATGAATGGCAGCGGCGGCAGCGGGAGAGATGCCGTAGGGATTCTCGTTGTTGGATAATTTGATGACCCGCGGCAAGTGAAAGTCACGCGCCACGGCTTCGGGATCGGCGCCGGGATCGTAGGCTGGCAGGCGGTGTACCTCCGGGCGCACCAGCGCCCGCACCGCGGGCGAATAACTGTTTACGCCTTCTGTTTCCATCTCCATTTCCGTTCCTTGGTTTTACAGTGGATTGGATGCGGCCAGGTTCGGTGTCGTTCGCAGCGCCAAATGTTGCAGGCGCCGACGGAACGAGATCACCAGTAGTGCGGCGGTGGAAGCCAGGCCAAATGTCTGGCCGATCCACACGCCGTAGATGCCGTAATCAGCGGCAATACCGAGCAGGTAGGCTGCCGGCAGGCCCACCAGCCAGTAGCCGACAAGCGAGATGCGGAAGGGGCCCGCGGTATCGCCGGTACCGCGCAGCAGGCCGTTGCCGATGTTCTGACCGGCATCGAAGATTTGCAGTAACGCGGCGATTAACAGGCCGGAGGCAGCCAGTGCCAGGGTGGTGGCGTTCGCCTGCTGGTCGGCGGAGATAAACAGAGACACTATGGTCTCTGGTATCACCATGTAGGGCAGGGCGATAGCAAGCATGGCGACGATGCCCAGAGCCAGGCTGACGAGTCCCAGCCTCTGTGCCCGACGGAAATCGCCGGTACCGCAGGCTTCACTGATATGGATCGAAGCTGCGTGGGAAATGCCGGCGGAAATCATGAACACGATGTAGATGATCTGGTTAAGCACCGTCTGCGCGGCCAGAGCCTCCATACCCAGAGTACCGATCAGCAGTGTCAGCACGCTGAAAAAGCCCGCTTCTGACGTGTAGGTGCCGGCGATCGGCAATCCCAGCCGCCAGACTGCGCCCACCGCATCCGAGGACCAGCGCAGCCCGGAGCGGGAAAAATATGGCCCCAATACCGGACTTCTGAGCACCACTGTCAGAAACATCAGGAACGACAACAAAAAGACTGCACTGGTAGCCAGCGCGACACCGAGGAGCCCCAGCGCTGGCAGGCCGAACTTGCCGTACACCAGCAGGTAGTTCAGTCCGGCAGTGAGGGCAATGGAAATCAGTGTGATAGCCAGCAGTGGGCCCGGGTGCTTGAGGCCCACGGTGAAGTGCCGCAGTACTTGAAACCAGAGGCAGGGAACCAGCCCCGGTGCGGCGATCTGCAGAAAGTGGACGGCCGCAGCCGCAACAATCGGATCCTGTCCCAGCCACACCAATGGCGCCTCTATCAGTGGCAGGGTGGCCGCGAAAACGACGCCGCTTACCGTGGCCCAGAAGAACCCGGCCACGAGAAGGTCGCGAACGCGCTGCTGTTCACCGCGCGCCTGTGCCTCGGCCACCAGGTTGCTAACGCCGGTGACCAGGCCACTTCCCGTGGTACGCAGCTGATTGAACAACGCGATCGCCAGGCCGCCCGCGGCAATTTCAAGCGTACCCAGGGTGCCCAGCACCACGATGTCGATAGTGGTCAGTGCCACATGCGCGAAATTGGTCAGGATCAGTGGCAATGCCAGTATCGCAATGGTGCGGGCCTCGCCGCGCCAGTGCGGTAGCCGGGGCGCGCTTTTTTGCGCTGTGCTCACCATAGCCTTGTCCTCATGCCGCGCCCCTCCGCAAGTGCCAGGTCCGCGAGGTAGCGTCCCAACGCCACGTCGGAAACCACCATGCCGCTGTTGTAGGCGAACACCAGGTCGTCTTTTTTGCGTCGCGCCGGCACCTGTCCCAGCAGGATATCCGGCAGCTCTGCGTCGACCGGCGGGATATTGCCGTCGGCATCGGCAAGGTCGCCACAGGTGACGCTCATCTGCGCTCTATCTGTGGTAATGCGGTAGTCGGCACCGTGCAGCACATCGGCATCCACACCGTATCCGAGCAGCACGGCGACCGCGCCCGGCTTTAACCAAGCGCGCTTGACCTGTTGCCGCGCGGAGAGACCGGCGGCGCCGATGACGATATCCGACTGTGCGGCGGCGCGGGGCAGATCCGATACAATCTCGACGTCGCGATCCGGGTACATGCGGCGGACTTCCTCGCGCACCGCCTGCAGGCCCGCTTGGTGTTGGCCGTAAACCCGCAGATGTTCTAAATCCGGCAGGGCTGCCAGCAGCATGGGCAGTGCGATGCGTCCCTGCACGCCGGTACCCACCACCAGCGCACTGCGGGCGTCCGGGTGTGCGGCGCGCGCCATCAGCGCGGAGGTGGCCGAAGTGCGCAGCGGACCCAGCTTGACCACATCCATCAGTGCGACGGGTTTGCCGCTGGTGTCGTCGCACAGAAACAGGAACGAGTGGAAGTTGTAGGCATCGCGGTTGCGTTGCGGGTCGAACTCGTAGACGACCTTGAAGCCAACGGTATTGCTGGCGCCGTCCCGGCCTACCATCGAATAGCCGATTGAACGCAGATCGCGGGGCTGCACGACGGTCTTGAGGGGATTCTCGGAGTCGCCATTGCGCAGGGCGATAAAAGCGCGCTCTACAATCTGCAGTACTTCGGTATAACGCACACCCAGGCCCTCGAGTTCGGCCTGGGGGAGGAGCCACAGATCCCCCGGTTCCGCATAATGCTTTTCCATTTTCTCAACTCGCTGTTGTTGGATACTCAGATCCCGTCCAGTCGCCACTGCGGCTGTTGTTCGTCTTCGCGATAATCAAGCACCACCTTCGATGGCAGGCGGGCCTCGTGGAATGGGGATTCATTCGAATCCATCTGGTAGCCGGCCGTGTTGATGTACACCAGCTGGTCGCCCGGCAACACGGCGCGCGGAAAGCCGATCTTGCGCCAGGTCAGCATGTCACTCTCCAGACAGGTAGAACCGGCGACGCAGGCAACAAAGGGTTCGGGGGCAGGCTGCCCCGGTTTCAACAGAACCGGGTCCGGTAGGTACTCGCTGTTGAACCACTGCTCGGACAGGCTCAGGCTGCTGCCTTGCACGCTTAGGATCGCGTAGCCCTCGGCAGCGTGACGATCCTTTACTGCCTGCACCCGAAACAGGGTAAAACCCGCCTGGTCCAGCAGCGCGCGCCCGGGTTCGGCAATAAAGCAGATGCCGTGCCGCTTAGCCCGCGCCGAGAGACTCTCCCCGGTGTTGGTGCGGTATTGCAGGATGTCGTGCAGCGCCTGCGCGCCGGCACGCGCCGCGCCGTAGGGATAGAAGCCGCCAAAGACCTTGTGTGCATGATAGTGATCGCGGGCGTCGCGGCGCAGGAAATCGGCCCACTGCTGCGGATCCACGTACTGCACTGGCAGGCCGCCGCCGATATTTACCTGGCTGCACCCCGTCAGGCCGCGTGAACGCGCGTCGAGGCAGTGGTCGATCATGGCGTTTGCCGCGCGCGCCCGCTCGTCTGTAGCGTAGCCACCCAGGTGAAACGAGAACCCCTCCAGTTGCACCGCACCCCTGTGGGACAGGCACAGGTCGACGGCGGCATTGCGTTCCGCGGGCGATAATCCGAAACGGCTGTTACTCTGGCTAGCGATCCGGCAGCGCAGTAATACCGACGCGACGGTACCGTTGTGATAGGCCAACTGTGCCAGGCGCTCCAGTTCGCCCGGAGTATCGATGGCGATCAGGGCGCGGTGCTGTAACGACAGGGTCAGCAAGGCATCATCTTTCTCTGGACCCGACACGCCGATCCTGTCACCGGGGATGCCGGCGGCCAGCGTCCGCGCGAATTCACCGCTGCTGGCGACATCCACACCGATACCCAGTTGTGCGGCGGTATGTACAAAACAGTCGGCCTTGTTGGCTTTCTTGGCGTAAAGGATCTGGTTTTCCAGCCCGTGTTCCCTGAATACCTCGCGCATGCAGCGGACATTCTCGGCAAATACCTGCGGCAGCAATACGTGCAGTGGTGAGCCGAGACCGTCCGCCAGCCGGCTAAGGAAACAAGGATGTTTTCGCAGAAGCGCGGCGACCGCGGGGTGCTGGCGGGCGCTTAGCGGGAAGGGGCGCGAAGGCACCGCACCGAAAGGTGATGGCGGTGTCGCGTGCCGATTGCTCTCTGCGCTCTCAAGATATTCAATGTTGTCCATGTGCGGGATTTCCTTTCCCTTGGGGTTATCGTTCCGATCGCTAGATATCGAATCGTGCCGATAGGAATATTTCCCGCATCCGCCCGACTTCCAGGCCGCCACTGTAGATAACGCCGGGGTAGTAATATTTGTCGGTGAGGTTCTTTCCGTGCAGGCGGAAGGTCGTCGGGGTATCGCCGAGGCTGGTTTCGTAGCTGGCGCCGGCATCCCAGAGTGTGTAGCCGGGGATAAAGCCGCTGTTTTGTGTATCTACTGGGCGGCTGCCGACGTATCTGAGCGTCGAGTCCAGCGAAAATCCGGGTAGCGCGGTGAATGCATAGCGGGCACTGAGTGTGCTTTTCCAACGCGGCGCCCCCTCACTGCGCTTGCCCAACGTGGCGGGGTCGATCACATCTTCCAGCTCGGTATCCAGATAGGCGATGTTGCCGAGCAGGGTGAAGTTGCTGTTCACATTTGCAGTGGCATCCAGTTCGATGCCGCGGTGATGGAAGCGGCCACTGCTGACGAAATCATTATTGGTGTTCAGGTAACTGGCGTCGCGCCGGATATCGAACAGCGCGACGCCCGCATTGAAGTCCTGGTGTAAACCTACCTTCAGACCGATCTCGACTTGTTCCGACGCTATGGCATCGGTTGGCTGGTTGGGGTTGTTGGCATTGTATGGAGAGTATTCTCCTTTTTCGAAGCCGCGCGAGTAACTCACATAAGCCATAACCGGGGCTGCCGGGCGGTACATCAGTGCTCCGGTGGGCACGAATACACTTTCATCCTGTGGTGGTGCCGCTGCGGAGAGTTCGCGCGCGGAGTACCAAATCTGGCGGCCTCCCAGCAGCAATTGAAAGCGCTCGTCGAGGGTGATGAGATCGCTGGCGAACAGGGAGCGCTCGCGGATGCTGGCATTGAAATCGATTTCCTGCTCGGGGCCGAAATTCCAGCGAGGCGGCTGAATCGGTTCGAGGATATTGCCTACGGAAATATCGCCGACGCTGATACCGCCGGTACTGTCGACAAAATCCCAGAAGGGGCTGCGGTCGCGGAATTGTCGGTAGGCTGCACCCGCGAACAAATCGTGCTGCAGCCCGGCCGCGACAAACGCGCCGGCGAGGTAGGATTGCACGGACCAGTTCGTGAACACTTCGCCGCGTGAAGCATAGAGATCGGCATAGCCGATATCGCCATTGGGCTGCACATCGAAAATATCGGCGTAGCCGCCGTGGCGCTCTACCCGCGAGTAGTTGGCCTGGGTGATTGAGGTCCAGTCGTCGTTGAGTCGGTAGTCGAGCTTGGCTTCAAGATTGTGGGCCTCGGTCTCGTGCTGATACCAGGAGGGCGACAGCCCGTCGCGGCGATCCACTTCGGGAGGCAATACAAAACTCGACGGGTCCAGCGGGTCCGTGCGGCCGCTCTGGTCGGCTCGCAGCAGCGGGTCGGTCATCGCGCTTTTCAGTGCCCAGTCTGTATTGAGCTGCAGCAATGCGCGCTCATTCAAACGAAAGTCCGCCGCCAGGCCGGCGAATTTTCGCTCCAGGTCGCCCAGGTGATCAAAATCGCCAGTCTTTTGATAACCCGCATTCAGTCGGTAACCAATAGTGTTTTCGGCCACAGCGGCACTGGTATCTACCGTGAGATAGCGATCCTGTAGAGAGCTACCCTGTAACGTGATGCAGGTAAAGGGATCGCGGGTGGGGCGCTTGGGGATGTAGTTGATGGTGCCGCCCGGCGAGTTGAAACCGTACAGAAAACCCGAGGGACCTTTGAGTACGTCCACGCGCTCAATCAATTCCAGTGGCATGTCGTAATGCGGTGCCAGCGCGAGGCCGTCGCGGCGAATGGTGTTGAAATTATCCATCACGAAGCCGCGAAGACGGAAATTGTCGAAACCGCCACCGTAGGAGGAGTTGAGCACCGAGGGATCTACCGCGAGCAGATCGAGCGCTGTGCGCGGTGAGGTTTCGGCGATGGTGTCTGCACCATAACTTTTGATCGCCAGCGGCACTTCCATAGTGCCTTTATCGCCGAAGGCGCCGGCGCTGACCTGAAAGGCGTCATTCAACGGTGTGGCAGTGACGGTGACATTTTCCAGTTCCCCGGTTGTATCCTGTGCGAGGGTGAACTCGGTCACGCTCGTCGAAATGGCACCAGCCAGCAGTAGTTGGGGGAGATATGCGCGCACCTGCATGTATGTAACATCCCTGTAAATTTTCGATGGTTGCGGCGAGGCGTGATTTTTCGAGCCGGTAACTCAGGTATGGCCTGTCGCGATTAAGATATGATATAACATTTCTGATTGAGTAAATGCAATACCAACGTGCTGGCACGGAGAACAAAGGCGCAACATCATGAATTCTGAGCACTCGACTTTTACCGCGGGGAAAAAGGTCCCGCTCGACACGCCCTCGAATGTCCTCGAAGCCGCTGGGGTTTCCGCGAGTTATGGGGCCCGCCCAATCTTGCAGTCGCTTGACCTGAGCGTTCGCCCCGGTGAGGTCTACGCATTGCTGGGGGCCAACGGCGCAGGCAAAAGCACCACTCTGAGCCTGTTTCTCGGATTTTTGGTGCCGGACTCGGGACGTGTGCGGGTCAACGGTATTGATCCGGTAGCGCGCGCGGCCGACGCACGGCGTCAGCTGGCGTATATTCCCGAGAATGTGGCCTTTTACGAGCAGCTTAGTGCCCGCGAGAATCTGGTCTATCTGCTCGATCTGGCAGGGCAGAGTGCAGGCTCCGGGGAAATCGACCAGGCGCTGCTGGCCGCTGGACTGGATGCCGCAGCTTTCGACCGCCGTATGGGTGGCTTTTCCAAGGGGATGCGCCAAAAAGTTGCCATTGCCCTGGCGCTCGCGCGGCGAGTACCGGCATTACTTCTGGATGAACCCACATCGGGTCTGGACCCGAAGGCGACCTACGAATTTAATCGCCTGCTGGAGCTGTTGCGAGCGAGAGGCATTGCCACACTGATGGTAACCCACGACCTGCTCAGTGCTTCGGAGGTGGCGGACCGTATCGGTTTC
This sequence comes from Microbulbifer harenosus, assembly GCF_005771435.1. Classification (GTDB taxonomy): domain Bacteria; phylum Pseudomonadota; class Gammaproteobacteria; order Pseudomonadales; family Cellvibrionaceae; genus Microbulbifer; species Microbulbifer harenosus. The sequence continues at coordinate 49,123 of NZ_VANI01000007.1, read as the reverse complement.
CTCAATGCCGGAATTCTGCAGGAAGAGGTTGCGGCACAGGGCGCGACAGGTAGCGAACGTTTTGATGTACGCAACCTGCACCGGCGCTACGCGGGGCAGGCGGCATGACGGTGGTGACGCGTATCGCCCGCGAGGAATGGCGATTACTGCTGCGTGACAGGGTGGCAATTTCAGGGCTGTTGCTCCTGGTGTTGCTGACACTGGTCGCGGCACTGAATGCCTACGAGCATCAGCGCAGTGCCAACGCAGAGCGCGCCCATTACCAGGCGCAGGCCAATCATGCGTTTGAGGCGCAACCGGACCGGCACCCGCACCGGGTCGTGCACTACGGACATTTTGTGTTCCGTCCGGTCAATCCGCTGGCGGCCTTCGACCCCGGCATTGATGCGTACACCGGCAATACGTTGTTTCTGGAAGGGCATCGGCAGAACACGGCGAACTTTGGCGATGTCCGCCAGTCTTCGCTGCTGCTGCGCTTCGGTCTGTTGAGTCCGGCTTTTGTGCTGCAGGTACTGGCGCCGCTGTTGTTGATTTTTGTCGGCCATGCCTCGGTCGCGCGCGAACGGGAGTCCGGCACACTGCGGGTGCTGCTGGCTCAGGGCATTGCTGGCAGGCAGATCGTCGCAGGCAAGCTGCTTGCACTCAGCGGCTTTGCCGGCCTGGCGGTGCTGCCGGCCCTGTTTGCACTGGGCTGGCTTGGGGTGAGTGGGCACGCGCCGTGGGAGCAGGCACTGTTGCTGGCTGTGGCCTATGTCGGTTGGTTGTTGCTGTGGGCACTGGTGGTCGTGGTAGTTTCCAGCCAGTTCCAGCGGGGTCGCGATGCGCTGCTCGCTCTGCTGGTGGCCTGGGCCGTGTTGGTGATTCTGTTACCTCGCTGGCTTCCGGATCTGGTGAATACTAGCGTGCCGTTGCCGACGCGCTTTGAAAGCGCGATCAACGCCGAGCGCGAGTACAAGGAACTCGGTGACGCTCACAATCCCGACGATCCATACTTCTCCGCTTTTCGCGCACAGGTATTGGAAAAATACGGGGTGACGCGCATTGAGGATCTTCCAGTCAACTACAAGGGACTGGTGGGTATGGAGGGGGAGCGCGCTTCCAGCGCGCTGTTCAACCGCTATGCGGAGGCATTGTTCGAACTTCAGCGTCAGCAGAATGCACTGGTGGATCACTTTTCCTGGCTTAGCCCGACGCTGGCCTTGCGCCGGTTGTCGATGACGGCTGCGGGAACCGATCTGGAAAACTTCCAGCGGTTTCTCCGCCAGGGAGAGGATTACCGTTACCAGCTGATCCAGGGGCTCAACCAGCTGCAGGTGGATGAACTGGTTTACGCCGACGATACCAATCCGAAGAAAGAAAATCGCATTTCACATACTCATTGGCAGGCATTCCCGGAGTTTGAATTTCGTCCTGCGCCGCCAGGCAATGTCCTCGACCGCGCACTGCCGGCGGGCTTGGTGTTGTTGTGTTGGCTGATGGCATTTGCGATGTTGATTCGCGTGGCAGGTACTCGCCTGGGGAGGATGGCAAGATGAAATTACTTTCCAATGAGTTGCGACTGATTTTCCGTTCGCGACTCTCGTCGTGCGCGCTGCTGTTACTGCTGCTGTTATCCTCGCTGGCGGTGTGGCTGGGGCTGCAGCAGGTGGCGCAGCAGCGCCACACCATCGAGCGGTTGGCGGAATTACAACAGAAAGACGCCGAAGCGGTTGCGGATCGTTACGCGGACAGTGGCGATGCCGGCAGCTTTGCCTACTACACCTTTTTTAATACCTGGGATCCGCCCTCGGATGCGGCGTATATGGCAATGGGCATGCGCGACGTGGCGCCCTACGTACTGCGCATCCGTGCGTTGGGATTGCAGGCGCAGATTTACGATGGCGAAACATTCAACCCCGAACTCGCCCTGCCGGGCCGGTTCGATTTTGCTTTCGTGCTGATCTATCTGTCGCCGCTGTTCGCCATTGCGCTGTTGCACGACCTGGTTTCCGGCGAGCGCCAGTCCGGGCGCCTCCGCCTATTGCTGTCGATACCTGGCGCGGGTGTCCTGTGGCGGCGTCGCGCCGCACTGCGCTATGGATTGCTGTTTGCCGCGCTGGCGCTACCGTTACTCGTGGGCGCACTGGCATCCGGTACCGCCACGGTTGCCATCGCTGTTGCGCTGTTGATTACGGCCAGTTACCTGGCGTTCTGTGTCGGGTTGTCACTGTGGGTGTCGTCCCGCGGCTGGTCCTCCGCCGCCAATGCCACGGCACTGATGGGCGCCTGGACGCTGCTGACCCTTGTGCTGCCGACCCTTGCCAATATGGCGATTACCCGCAGTATCCCGGTACAGCAGGGGGTCGATCTGATGCTTGCGCAACGCGAAACTGTGCACGGTGCCTGGGAAGTACCGCGGCAGGAGACGATGCAGCAGTTCTTTGAGCACCACCCGCAGTGGCGAGATACCGCTCCGCTACCGGAGGGTTTTCACTGGAAATGGTATCTGGCATTCCATCAGGTGGGGGACGAGAGCGTCGCGGAAAAAGTACGGGCCTACCGCACTGGCCTGGAAGCGCGCCAGCGGTGGACCGAGCATCTTGGTTGGCTGTTGCCGAGCGTCGGCGCACAGGCGGCTTTGCATCGCATAGCCGCAACAGACCTGACAGCGCAACTGGCCTACCAGGATCGAATTGCGGAATTTCACCGGGAGATTCGTCAATTTTTCTACGGCTATCTGTTTACCGATAAACCTCTCCAGCGAGAGGACTTCTCCTCGCGCCCGGTGTTTGCGCCGCGCGCAACGGATACGGTATCCATTGGCGCACAGTTGCTGGGGGTAATGCTGCTGGGGGGGATCGTGTTCTTGATCGGGATGGCGCGCCTGCGTTGGTTAGACGCCAGTGGCGCGGTTTCGAAGCGGCACCACTCACGAAGGGTCGAAGCGGATTTGGCGGTGATCGACAGGGTCGCTTAATTTTTACTTTGGAACTCGCGCCTCGCCGGGAAGGGTGAGGCGCGATCCACTGGCCCGGTTCAGCGGTTTTAACAGGCTGTTTTTTTAACGCTCGGCGTGAAGGCTTTGGTTTTTTCCGTTGTTACCGAGCGTTCCGCGCGGATCGCTAATCGTCACCGCTCAGAAGTACTTTACCCAGCCCATACTGGTCGAGTGTTTGAAGCGCGCGAAGGCTTTCGTGGGGAAATAGAGCACCAGAGTAAGCGCCGCGGAGATGATCCAGACCCACCAGATATGGTCGACGCCAAACAGGTCACCGTGATTGGGTCCGGCTACCGCGATCACTATCTGATAGAGAATAAGCAGTACATAGAGATGGAGGATATAGAAAAACATCGGGGCTGAGCCGAACACTTCCAGCACGTCCATCAATTTGCCCTGTCGGTTTTCAAACCAGGCCAGCAACAGGAAGGCAATGCCCAGTGTCAGCAACAGGAAGTCCAGGGAAGGTGGATACTTGGTGAAGTTGACGAACGACATTGCGGTCTGCAGAGCGGTTTCGCCGGCCACCCACGGCAGGGTTTCACCGTAAATATTGAAACCGCGCAACACCAGCAACAGTGCCAGGCAACCCAATCCCATGGCTACCAACGTTTTGCGGCGGGCAAACGCATCTGTGGTACGCGCATACAGGGGTCCGGCAAAGTACCCCAGCGCAATCACCCCGATCCACGGCAATAGCGGATAACTGATCTTGATCCGCAGTGCCCCGGTGTCCAGCAGGAAACCGCGGTCGTGCAGTATGGTCCACAGGCTGTAGCCAAACTCACCGGGCTGGAAGCCAACCGGTGTAAGCAGATTGTGGCCAAACACGATGGCGAAGCCGATTGCCCCGATTGCCCAGCGCGGACATTTCACGATCAGGGACAGGGCCATCATGCTGAGGCCGATTGCCCAGATTACCTGCAGCCAGAACGTGCCGAAGCTTCCGGCCCAGGAAAAGTTCACCAGGGTCACTTCCAGCAAAACCAGGAACAATCCGCGTTTGAACAGAAACCCGCTGGGCGAGCGCACCCCACCCCGGCTCGGATGGGCATACAGCCAGGCCGAGAGTCCGGTCAGAAATACGAAGGTCGGCGCACAGATATGTGCAGACAGCCGGGTAAAGAACAACGCGGGATCGGTATTGGGCACGTCCATGGGATCGGATACCTGCATGTGCAGATAGAACCGTTCGCGCACATGGTCGATCAGCATCAGCACGATCACCAGACCGCGCATGATATCGATAGAGGCAATACGCGATTTATTCACAACTGCGCCAGCACCGGTGCTTGCAGAAAACGTGGATACAGCGGTCATTTTGAGCTTCTTGGTACCGTTGTTTCGAAATCGGGTCTACAGATCGTAGCGGATGCCGACGCTGAATGTGCGCGGTGCTCCCGGCATGGTCCACAACTTGTGATAGGAACTGACGTAATGGCGCTCATCCAGCAGGTTGTCGATATGGGCAAACAGCGCCACCTTGGCGGCGGGTGTGTACGAACCCGACAGGTTGAGCAGTGTGTAGGCCGGCAGCACATAATCCGGATCCACAGTTTCCCCCAGGCGCTCGTCTACATATTGCACACCCAGGCGCACGGAAGCCGGCGCGCCGGCAATGGTAAAGTCCTGCGATAGTGACAGATGACCGGCGTGCTGTGGAATATTGATCAGGCGGCTGCCCGCTGGAATTTCCACACCCCAGTCCAGATTGACCACATCGTTACTGGTTTCTGCGTCGACATAGGCGTAGGAGAATATCAGGTTCAGGTTGCGCGCGAGCTCTGCACTCAGATCCACTTCCACCCCTTCACTCTGGGCCTCACCCAGCGCGGCGGAAAAACCCGGGTTAGCGGGATCCGCGGTCAGTACATTGGATTTCTTGGCGCGGAACAGGGCCAGGGTAGCGGTGGTACGGCCGTCTTCGGTGGCGGCCTTGATTCCGGTTTCATAGGAACTGCTCTCCTCCGGATCGAACGCGGTGCCGTAGTAATCGGAGCCTGTGTTGGGGCGGAATCCCTCGGAGAAACTGGCGTAAATCGACAGCTCGGGTGTGGCTTCAAACACCAGTCCGGCGCGGGGGCTGGTAGCGGTCTGTGCCATGGTACTGCGCAGCCCACTCAGGCGGTCGTCGATGCTCTGGTCGAAATCATCAAAGCGTACGCCCAGCAGCATTTTCCACTGGTCCGTCAGGTCTATCTGGTCCTGGAGGTAGATCCCACGGGTGCGCTGCACCTGCAGTTGATTGATCTGGGGTGCCGGCTGTGGACGCACACCGGTGTAGTCCGGGTTAAAGATATCGATGGCATAGGTGGGATCCATGGATCCGTAATCCACGCGCCAGCGGCCGAGGGAAAAGTCGAGTTCGAATTCATAGGCATCGGCGCCCAGCAGCAGGTGGTGGGTCAACGGCCCGGTGGCGAGGCTGCCGGTCAGTTCCAGTCTGCCGGAAAGATCGTCCGCGGCGTAATCTCGCGAGCGGCGCTGGCGGGTCAGGGTGCGGCCATCGGTCAACAGGAGCTGCCGGCCGTCGGAAAGTTCTGCATCCGCCGAGTAACTGGTCAGCGTTGAATCCCGGTAGCCCAGGCCGCCGAGCAGCGTCCACCCGTTTTGCAGTTCGTGCTGAAGCACCATCTGGTGGCCCGCCGCACGGATTTCCGAGGGGCCGTTTTCCGGATCACCAAGATATCGGGTGACCGGCAATACATCCGGGTCGCCACCGACTGCGACAATACCGCGGTCGAACAGTGCCTGTTGCCGCACCAGTTCCAGTTCGTAGGAGAGTGTCGTGTGCTCGGAGAGATGGAACAGCACGGAGGGGGCCAGTGCGTATTTGCGCGGTTGGGTATGGCGGAAACCGGTGGAATCGGCAACGGCACCGTTGATACGGTAGGCGATGTTCTCGTTCAGCGGCCCGGTATAGTCGCCTTCCAGGCGGTAGCTGTCGTAGCTGCCCGCTGAAGCCTGCAGGTAACCTTCGGTTGTAAACTGCGGTTTCTTGGTGACGAGATTGATGGTGCCACCGGGTTCACTGCGTCCATAGAGCGCGGATCCCGGCCCTTTCATTATTTCCATCCGCTCGACGTTCGAGACGTCTCTGAGTCCGCTAAAGCCGCGCCCCGCGCTAAAACCATTGACCAGATAACCACTGGGCATGCTTTCATCCCCGGCAAATCCGCGGATCGCATAGGTGGTCTGGATGCCGCCGAGATCATTCTGCCGCGCCACGCTCCCCGCGAGATCCAGGGCGGACTGCAGGTCCGTAATGCCCTGCGCGGCGAGCAAGTCGCCGGAAAGGATCTGCACAGACTGCGGCAGGGACTCAGGGTTAACGTCACCGCGGTAGGGCTGCTTTTGCGCAATGACGACAACTTCTTCCTCAACCCTGTCGTCGTTGTCTGTTTCCTGGGCGCAGGCGCTTTGCCAGAGGCCAAGGAGAAGAGCGGCGGTGGTCATCGTTGGTAAGTGGAAAAATTGCACGTGTTGGGACATTGGTGGCGCCGTTGATTTAAAAATATGATACATCATATCAACTTGTGAGGCGGCAACGCCACTGCAAATGGCAATTGTTGTTATCGTTTCTGCGACCTGCGGCTGGAGATGAGGCGGCGAACGCTGAGAGGCACCCACGCCCGGCCTGCTACTTTTCAGGTACCGCAGCGTCCATCCATTAAGGCTGTCATTAAGGCTGTTGCCGTTGGGAGCGCCATGGGGGCGTCACTGTCGGCGCGCCAAAGAAAGGCTGAGGTTCATGTACGCTGATGTCGCCACTGGCGATGTCGGCATAGGCGTTGTAAAGACCGCTGATATTGCGCACATACTGGGCCGGTTCCGCACCGCGCACGTAGCCGTAGCGGGCCTTGGTAAAGTATTGGGGCTCAGACAGTTTCAGCATCGCCACCTCGACATTGCCGAACCATACATTCGGATCCAGCCCCAACTCCGCCGCCAGCCGACGGGCGTCGAGCAGATGGCCATAGCCCGCATTGTAGGAGGCGAGGGTAAACCAGAGTTTCTCGATGGTCGGCAGTGTCGGTTCAAAGCGATCGCGCACCCAGTGCAGGTATTTAACGCCGGCCTGGATATTGCGGTCCGGTTCGAACAGCGGCGGTGGGTAACCCATTTCCTCTCCCGTTGCCGGCATTACCTGCATCAGGCCCTGTGCACCCACCGGCGAGACGGCCTTGGGATTGAAGTTGCTTTCCTGCCACATCTGCGCGACGAGAAGGCGCCAGTCGAATCCGTGCTCCACGGAGGAATTTTTTACCAGCTCGTCGTAGGGCGACAGATCTTTGCCCGGAATAACCCGCGCGGAAACCCGTTGGGTAAATCGCTTATTCGGTTCGAAATAGGCGGCAATTTTCTGCTGGTACTGCTCTGTCTTGCGGTATTTGGCCAGGAAGATATCGAGCTTTTTCAGCAGCTCCCGGTTCTGCGGCATCACCATCCAGCCCTGGGGTCTCGGGTCGCTGACCAGGGTGCCCGGCAGCAGATCGGCTTGCAGTGACGCGGCCATCAGGATGTCGTCGGAGTCGATGATGGTGGCATCGAGCTCCCCCGCGGCAATCTTGGCGACGATCTCCGCAATGGACATTTCCGGTGGCGCAACTTCGACGTTCACGTCGATGCCGCTGCGTTCCAGCGCGCGACCGGTGGCGATGAACGGTGAATAGGCGCGCAGGGTCAGCGTGCGCCCGGCCAGATCCTGGACCTGTTCGATCTTGGGTTTCTTGCGGTTGCTCACCACCTGTTCCGGGGTTTCCCGGTAGGACGTGGTGAAAGCAATGCCCTGGTCTATGCGCTCCTGGGTGATATTTTTGAGGGCGCCGGCAAAGTCCCCGCGACCGGCTTTCAGCCAGTCGATAAGTGTTTCGTCATAGGGGACGACGATCACCTGCAGCTGCAACCCGTGTTTATCGGCGAAGGCCTTGGCGAGGTCGTAATCAATGCCCATCAGCACGCCTTTCCAGAGGTAGTACACCGAGGGGCGGTTATAGGTCAGAAAACGGATGACGCCGGACTGTTTGATCTCTTTCCAATTGGCAATGCGATCATTCGGCGCTTTGACCAGGTTCCTGGTGAGGAAGTTGTTGACGGTAGCGAGCAGTTGCTTTGAATCCTTGCGCACTGCCCAGGCGATGTTTTCACTCTCCGAGACGTTGGCCCCGATGCGTACATCGTCTCGATAATTACGCATATCATCGGCGATAAAGTCATCGAGGATGGCTACGCGGTTGTCTTTTTCGTTCAGTAGATCCGCCAGGACATCGCGATTCTCATAGGTCGCCACTTTCACAATGGACAGATTTGCCTGAGGTAACTCCGCAAGCAGGCGGTTGGCGGTATCCACGTAGGAAGAGCCCGGATGTACGATCAGTTCGACGTCGTGGAGCCGCTTGGGATCGTTGATGTCCGGACCATCTTTACCGGTAACCAGTTTGTGGCGGGCTTGCATCAGCGGCACGGTAAAATCCACCAGCTCCCGGTGCGCCGGTGTGTCGGTCAGGGTATAGGCCGCCACGTCGGCCTTGCCGGCCTGCACCAGTTCGAGCGCTTGCTGGGGGGAATCGGCTTTGACCCACTGAGGTTCGAGCTTCAACTTTTCCGCCAGCTTGTTGGCGAGCTCAAGACTCCTGAGGGTGACTATACTGTCGCGCGGCAGCATGTCTTCCTCGGGACCGGATATATTGACGAAGCGAATAATCCCACGCTTCTTGATCTCACTGAGATCACCGGTCTCGATGTAATTGATAAAGGGGACACCGTCAGGGTAGGCGGGTCTGTCTGTCTCCGCCTGCCTGCCGCAGGCGGAGACAAGTAGCAGAATGAGCATCGCAAAAAGCGATACAGCGCAATACCGTTGAACAGACCCGTAACGATTCCGCATAGATGAGTCCCTCGGACTTCCTTGACGGAATTCTAGTGTCGCGGCTCGTGAGTCACCGCCACGGTCTTGGAGCCCACCGGCGACGGATACAAAAAAGGCGATCCCAGTGGATCGCCTTCGTACCCGGAAGCGCGCTATGGTCAGCGGGTGCCGTAGACCACCATGGTCTTGCCCTTTACCGACACCAGTCCCTGCTCTTCCAGGGTCTTCAGCACACGGCCGACCATCTCGCGGGAGCAGCCGACGATACGGCCGATTTCCTGGCGGGTGATCTTGATCTGCATGCCTTCCGGATGGGTCATCGCGTCCGGCTCGTTGCACAGGTCGAGCAGGGTGCGGGCCACGCGGCCAGTGACATCGAGGAACGCCAGGTCACCGACCTTGCGGGTGGTGTTGCGCAGGCGGCCGGCCATCTGGGTGGCCAGAGCAAACAGGAATTCCGGATGTTGACGGCTCAGTTCCTGGAACTTGTTGTAGGAAATTTCCGCCACTTCACACTCGGTCTTGGTGCGCACCCAGGCGCTGCGGGTGTCCTGGTCGAACAGACCCATTTCACCGAAGAAGTCGCCGTCGTTCAGGTAGGCGACGATCATTTCGCGGCCTTCGTCGTCTTCGATCAGCACGGTCACCGAGCCGCGCATGATGAAATACAGGGATTCGCAGCGATCACCGGCGTAGATGATGGTGCTCTTGGCCGGGTAGCGGCGGCGGTGGCAATGGGCGAGGAAGTCCTCAATGTTGCCAGTAGACAGGGTATCTTCGGTAGCGACCGTCACGGATCTACTCCTTTTCTAGAATTTTTTGTGCCTGATCCCGGGTAAAAAATGATTATCCCGCTAAAACACCGGTGCCAACAGGGGCTGGGCGTGGCAAAGCTCCGCAATGTGATCTGGGCCACTATTTGCGAAGGGCTGGGTCGGGTGTTGTTTATAGCGGTTGTAGACGGCGCTTACAACCACCGTAAGTAAAGGCTTACTATGGTGCAGAAGGTAGTACGATAGTCCAGGAACACGCTGTGTCGCGGAATCCGGCGACGGGTGTGATAAGCTCCCGGCCCTCATCAAATCTGAAGGAGAGAGTTCCATGGCGGGCGGTGTTATGCAGGGTCGGGTGACCTGGGTGAATGGTCTGACATTCTTGGGCGAATCTGGCAGTGGCAATGCCGTGGTAATGGAAGGCGGCCAGAAGAACAACGGTGTGCGCCCGATGGAAATGATCCTGCTGGGCGTGGGCGGCTGCGCCTCCTACGACGTGGTGAGTATCCTGGAGAAGGCCCGCCAGGACGTGATCGGTTGCCATGTGGAACTCAAGGGACACCGCCCGGACACGGTCCCGGCGCCGTTCGAAAAGATCGAGATGGAGTTTGTGGTGCGCGGTCGCAATATCAAGGAGGCGCAGGTGGCGCGGGCGGTGGAGCTGTCCGCGGAGAAGTACTGTTCCGCCTCCATCATGCTGGGCAAGGCGGGAGTGGAGATCGTGCACTCCTACCGGATTGAAGAGATCTGACGTTTCAGGTCTCCTCCCGACCAGATACAGAAAACCCCGAACCTCGCTGAGACTCGGGGTTTTTTATTGGCGGCGGGGACTTAGACCCGGTAGCTAAACCCGGTAACTGGCCGACGTCATCGCCCTGGAGACCAGGGTCATCAGGCCTTTTACCGGGCCGGGAAAGCGTGCGCCGCCGGCGTCCAGTGCAGCGTGCTGGTGCCTGGCCTCGTCCACCAGCATCTGCTCCACCACTGCGCGGCTTTTCTCGTCCTGCGCCGGCAGCTTCTGCAAATGGCTCTCCAGGTGCTTGCACACCTGCTCCTCGGTGGCCGCAACAAAGCCGAGGCTGACCCGGTCGCTGATCTTGCCCGCCGCGGCGCCTATCCCAAAGGACAGGCTGTACCAGAGAGGGTTGAGCAGGCTCGGGCGGCTGTCGAGTTCCCGCAGGCGCTGCTCGCACCAGGCCAGGTGATCGATCTCCTCGTCGGCCGCGTGTTCCATTTCCTCGCGCACCTGCGGCAGTTTGGCGGTCAGCGCCTGCCCCTGGTATAGCGCCTGGGCACACACCTCGCCGCTGTGATTGACCCGCATCAGGCCTGCCGCGTGGCGGCGCTCGCTGTCCGACAGTTCCGCTTCATCGACGGATCTGGCCGGCGACAGCCGCTCGTGACAGGGTGAGCCGGGGCTCAGGGTGCGCAGGGCGCGATCCGCCTGCAGCAGCAGGCGGTCGAGTCCGGTCAATTGGCGTTGGCTGCTCATCGGCGTATTCCTCAAAGACTGACTACGCGTTTTCGGACTGTTCCCGCTCTACCGCGCGATAGCCGATGTCCTTGCGGTAGAAGGCGCCTTCCCAGTAGATCTTGCGCGCGCACTCGTAGGCGTTTTCCTGGGCTTCGGCCACAGTTTCGCCCACGGCGGTGGCGCAGAGTACGCGGCCGCCGCTGGTGACCACGCGCTCGCCGTCGAGCGCGGTGCCGGCGTGGAATACCTTGGCATTTTCACCATCGGCCTTGTCCAGGCCGGAAATGGCGTCGCCTTTGCGGTAGCTGCCGGGATAGCCGTGGGCGGCAAGCACTACACCCAGCGCCGGGCGAGGGTCCCACTCGGCGGTGACCTTGTCGAGGCGCTTTTCCACTGCGGCCATGCACAGCTCCACCAGGTCGGATTTGAGGCGCATCATGATCGGCTGGGTTTCGGGGTCGCCGAAGCGGCAGTTGTATTCGATGACCTTGGGCGCCCCCTCTGCGTTGATCATCAGGCCGGCATACAGGAAGCCGGTGTAGGGCATGCCTTCGGATGCGAGGCCTTTGACGGTGGGCTCGATGACTTCTTTCATCACGCGCTCGTACACGTCCTGGGTCACTACCGGTGCCGGGGAGTAGGCGCCCATGCCGCCGGTGTTGGGGCCGGTGTCGCCGTCGCCGACGCGCTTGTGGTCCTGGCTGGTGGCCATGGGCAGGATGTGTTCGCCGTCGACCATGACGATGAAGCTGGCTTCTTCGCCGGTGAGGAATTCCTCGACTACGACGCGGCAGCCGGCGTCGCCGAAGGCGTTGCCGCTGAGCATGTCGCGCACGGCCAGCTCGGCCTGTTCGATGGTTTCGGCAACGATGACGCCTTTACCGGCGGCGAGGCCGTCGGCCTTGACGACGATGGGGGCGCCCTGGGCGCGGATGTATTCGATCGCCGGTTCGACTTCGGTGAAGTTCTGATAGGCGGCGGTGGGGATGCCGTGGCGTTCCAAAAACTCTTTGGTGAAGGCTTTGGAGCCTTCGAGTTGGGCGGCGGCTTTTTCGGGGCCGAAGATGTTGTGGCCGCGGCTGTTGAAGAAGTCGACGATGCCGTCCACCAGTGGGGCTTCGGGGCCGACGATGGTGAGGGTGATGCCTTTTTCTTCGACGAAGTCAGACAGGGCGGAGAAGTTGTCGGTGCCGATGTTGACGTTCTGGAGTTTGGGTTCGCGGGCGGTGCCGGCGTTGCCCGGTGCGACGAAGACGGTGTCTACGGCGGGGTTTTGCGCGGCCTTCCAGGCCAGTGCGTGTTCGCGGCCACCAGAGCCGATTACCAGGATATTCATTCTTGAGTTTCCCCGTGCCTGTTATTTAGGTGGGCTAGTTTAGCATCGCGCGCAGTATTGCTGGGCAGTAACCGGGGGAGGCGGGCAAATTTGAGTGCTTCGTAAGCCGGTCCTGTGGCGGCCCTGTGGCTGGTGCCCCTTCCCGAGACACGCCGTAAACCCATCCATGGGGGCTCGGCTGCGGCCATCCGGGCCGCAGACGGTCTCGGGAAGGGGCCCCAGCCACAGGGCCTTCCCATATAACGCGCGAATATTAAATCGCTAGGTCAGTGACAGATCAGTGACGGAAGTGACGCATGCCGGTAAACACCATCGCCATGCCGTGCTCGTCCGCTGCAGCGATGACTTCGTCGTCGCGCATGGAGCCGCCGGGCTGGATGACCGCGCTGATGCCTACCTTGGCGGCATTGTCGATGCCGTCGCGGAAGGGGAAGAAGGCGTCAGAGGCCATGACCGCGCCTTTTACTTCGAGGCCGGCGTGTTCGGCCTTGATGGCGGCGATGCGGGCGGAGTTGACACGGCTCATCTGGCCGGCGCCGACGCCGATGGTGCGGCCGTCTTTGGCGTAGATGATGGCGTTGGATTTGACCATCTTGGCGACTTTCCAGGCGAACAGCAGTTCGTCCAGTTGCTCGTCAGAGGGCTGGACCTTGGTGACGACTTTCAGGTCTTCCTTGGCAACCATGCCGTTGTCTTTTTCCTGGATCAGCAGGCCGCCGGTGACGCGCTTGTAGTCGAAGGCCGCCGGGCGTTCGCTACCCCATTCGCCGCATTCCAGCAGGCGTACGTTTTGCTTGGCGGATACGGCTTTGGCGGCGCCTTCGGATACCTTGGGCGCGATGATGACTTCGGAGAACTGCTTGTCGACGATGAGCTGGGCGGTTTCGGCGTCCAGTTCGCGGTTGAAGGCAATGATGCCGCCGAAGGCGGATTCCGGGTCGGTGGCGAAGGCCAGTTCGTAGGCGGTCTTGATGTCTGCGGCTACGGCGACGCCGCAGGGGTTGGCGTGCTTGACGATGACGCAGGCGGGCTCGTCGAACAGTTTGACGGTCTCAAGCGCGGCGTCGGTGTCGGCGACGTTGTTGAAGGAGAGTTCCTTGCCCTGCAGCTGGGTGGCAGTGGAGACGGAGGCTTCCTCGGCGTCTGCTTCCACGTAGAAGGCCGCTTTTTGATGCGGGTTCTCGCCGTAGCGCATGTCCTGGGCTTTTTCGAACTGGACGTTGAAGGTGTTGGGGAACTCGCGGGCTTCGTTGGACGTGTTACGCGCGCCGAAGTGGTTGGCGATCATGCCGTCGTATTGGGCGGTGTGTTCGAAGGCTTGCACCATGAGGTCGTAGCGGGTCTCGTAACCGAGCTGGCCGTCGTTAGCTTTCATTTCCTCGATCACGGTGTCGTAGCTGTGGGCGTTGACCACGATGGCGACGTCTTTGTGATTCTTGGCGGCGGAGCGGACCATGGTGGGGCCGCCGATGTCGATGTTTTCGATGGCGGTGGGCAGGTCGCAGTTGGGGTTGGCGACGGTGGCCTTGAAGGGGTAGAGGTTGACCACGACCATGTCGATGGGCTTGATGCCGTGTTCGGTCATTACCGCGTCGTCTTTACCGCGACGGCCAAGAATACCGCCGTGCACTTTCGGGTGCAGGGTCTTTACGCGTCCGTCCATCATTTCCGGGAAGCCGGTGTAGTCGGAGACTTCCACCACTGGGATACCGGCTTCACCGAGTTGGCGGTAGGTGCCGCCGGTGGACAGGATTTCCACGCCCATGTTGGAGAGTTCGCGGGCAAATTCCACAATCCCGGTTTTGTCAGAAACGCTGATCAGCGCGCGGCGAACGGCCACCTTGTCAGTCATATCGCATCGTCCATCTGAAGTTTAAAAAGAGCTGGTGCGGCACATGGATGTGCCGCCGCGGCCTAAGCCGCGCGAGCCACCGGAATGCCAGAAGATTCACACATCTGCGCCAGCATTTCGGGGGCGACGATGAAATGGATCATGGGCCGAAGGCGCCGCGTTGAAGCGGCCGGACCGAGCCATTTCATCATAGGTAGAAAGTAGCGAGGGGGGATGGGTTCAACCCATCCCCCCTCGCTGAAATTTTACCGCCCGGTCGTCACTGTACTGTGTTGCCCGGGGCGGCATGTCGCCTTACAGCAGACCGTAGCGCTTGAGCTTCTTGCGCAGGGTTCCCCGGTTGAGGCCCAGCAGCTGCGCGGCGCGGGTCTGGTTGTGGCGGGTGTGTTTCATCACCACTTCCAGCATCGGCGCTTCGATCTCAGACAGCACCATATCGTAGACTTCGGTCACCATCTGACCATCCAGGTGACGGAAGTAGTTTTCCATCGCCTGTTCAACCGCATCGCGCAGTGCCTGCGGTTGCTGCAATTGAACCTGTCCCCCAGCGGACACCACATCGCTGGTGTCCGGAATCAGTGCTTCGTTATTCATGCCGCTTTTGCCCCTCTAGTTATTCGGCGTTCAAACCACTCACGAACGCTGGCATGTTGTGCTTCTGCGCAATCGAGTTGGTTAAAGGTCTTGCGAAAGTCGTCGCTGTCCGCGAGTGTTTTCACGTACCAACCCACATGTTTGCGGGCGATACGTACCCCCATAACCGCACCGTAGAAACGGTGTAGCTCACTCAAGTGAGTGATTAATATGTCCCTGACTTCATCCAGTGAGGGCTCCGGCAATTGCTCCCCCGTTGCGAGGTAGTGAGCGATTTCCCGGAAAATCCATGGACGTCCCTGAGCCGCCCGGCCAATCATGACCGCGGCAGCACCGGTGTAGTCCAACACCTTGCGGGCCTTTTCCGCGCCGGTGATGTCGCCGTTGGCAAAGACAGGTATCTTCACCGCCGACACAATCTCGGCAATGGTATCGAATTCGGCCTGGCCATGGTAGCCACAGGCGCGGGTGCGGCCGTGAACTGCCAGGGCGGAGACACCGAGATCCTCGGCCATCTTGGCCACCGTCAAACCGTTGCGGGAATCCGGACACCAGCCAGTGCGAATTTTCAGCGTCACTGGTACTGAGACGGATGAAACCACCGCTTCCAGAATGTCGGCGACCAGTTTTTCGTCGCGCAGCAGGGCGGAACCCGCTGCTTTTTTACACACTTTTTTTGCCGGACAACCCATATTGATATCGATGATCTGGGCGCCGCGCCGGACGTTTTCCCGCGCCGCATTGGCCATCATCTCCGGGTCGCCGCCGGCAATCTGTACCGAAATCGGACCGCTCTCACCGGCGTGATCCAGGCGCGTTCTCGATTTGCGGCTGTCCCACAGGCTGGTATCTGAGGTGACCATTTCGGAGACCACCAGACCGGCGCCGAGCTCGCGGCACAGGCTGCGGAAGGGGCGATCGGTAACGCCGGCCATGGGCGCCAGAATGACGGGCGCGCCGATGTTATAGGGGCCGATGGCGAAGCTGCTTGGCAATTCCGTGGGCAACTCGCCCTCCCGCGGGTCTGGTCTCATGGGTGTCAAAGAGCGGCTATGATAGCGGCTGGTCGGCCACTGGAAAAGCGAAAAAGCGCGCAAATTGTTCGATGGCTGGCCGTTTAGGGTGAACTTTGTGCAATATTGTGTGGTGATGGACGCCAGCGGCAAATGGCCACTGGCTCACTGCGGCACGATGCGCAGCTCGTAGTTCACCGCTTCACTGCCCGGGTCGACGATTTCCAATGCAATGTGCACCGGGTTGCCGGCGGGCATGAGTCGGCGCCCGGACAGCTCACCCTTGAGGTAGTCCGCTGGGCCGAAGCGACGGCTGGCCACGGGTGCATTCTTGAGGTCGGTAAAGCGCAGCTGCAGCGTCGGGAAAGGCTGGTCAAAGGGGGCGCGGTTCAGCAGCACGGCTTCCACTGCCAGCGCATTGGCGGTCTGTGGGTGGCTGCGCACCACAAGGTTTGAGGTGTGGATGGCAGTAAGGTCGACCTGTGCCGGCAGTTTGCAGCCGGCGAGCGGGCACACCGCCGCGTACAGCTGGCGCCAGGGCTCGCGCTTGCTCAGGGTGTCGAAGCGAAAGTAGGCTGTTTGGGCCACCAGGCCGAGCGCCAGCAGCAGTGCACCCAGCGCCCACAGCCAGGTCGGCACTCGGCGGTGGCGTTTGGGTTGCCAGGTGACTTCGATGGGGGCGGGGCCGATGGCGGATATCAGCTGGTCGCGGGGCAGCAGCGGTGCCTCGTCCAACTGGTGCGGGTCCAGGCTGTCGGTCGCGTTCGGCCTGGCGCCCCTGTGGGCGCCGCTGCCGGCAATACGCTGCATATCTTCCGCTGTGAACTGGTCGCCGGCGATGTCCGCGGAAGCGCTGCCCGCCACCAGAGTGGTGTCGCCCTCGTCTCTCTCCTCTTCTCTCAGCAGGTCCGCGGCGAACAGGTCTTCCTCGCGCTCGTCCGGGGACTCCAGGTTGCGGTGCCCAGCGGACTTCCGGTTGCCGGTGGATTCCTCTTGTGCAATTTCCGCAGCCCAGGGGTCGTCCACGCCGCTCAATTCATCCAGTTCGGATTCCAGCTCACGTCGCAGATCCAGGTCTTGCTGTGCGTCCTCGCTGCCGAGATCCTGCCACTGCTGTTCGCCGAAGGCGTCGTCAATCAGCGGGCTTTGGCGGGTTTGATCGTGTTTTGCTGTGTCCTCCTGACTTCGGCTCGGGCGGGACCTGGGGAGTTCGTCGTCGCGCGCCTCTTCGCCTTCCAGCTCAATGTCGTCGTGGATCAGGAAATCGTCGTCTTCAAGCAGTTCTTCGATGGCCTTTTTGCCGGCCGGCTGCGGGTCATCCTCATTGAAGACGATATTCTCGTCTGCGCGGAACACCTGCAGGCAGGAGCCGCAACGCACGGCGCCGCGCGCGGCTCGCAGTTGCTGCTCGGTGACGTGGAACGAGGTGCTGCAGTGAGGACAGCGGGTGACCAGTTGCGACATGGTATTCGACGATTATTGCTTTGGCGGGGGAGTTTATCAGTCCCTCGCCGTCGGGCGTAGTGCGCTTATCTGACCCTGGTGCCGCTGAGGCGCACCCACTCTTCCTTCTCCGCATCCGCGTCAAAGTCGATCCACTGGCTATAAGCGGATTTCACCCGCTCCGCCTGGCTGGCAAGAATGCCGGACAGACAGATCCGGCCGCCTACTTTCGTGCGCTCGATCAGCTGCGGGGCCAGTTCCACCAGCGGGCCGGCGAGGATGTTGGCGAGCATGATGTCCGCGCTCGCTTCACTCGCCGGCGGGGTTTTTTCGGGCAGGTAGACTGGGAAGCGCTCGGGATCAATACCGTTGCGCACGGCATTGTCGCGACTGGCGAGCAGGGCCTGGGGGTCGATGTCGGTGCCGAGTGCGCGATCGGCACCGAGCAGCAGTGCGGCAATGCCGAGAATGCCGGAGCCGCAGCCGTAGTCGATGGCGGTCTTGCCTTGTACCGGTTCGCGGGCGAGCCACTGCAGGCACAGGAAGGTGGTGGGGTGGGTGCCGGTGCCGAAGGCGAGGCCGGGGTCGAGCATGAGGTTGACGGCGCCCGGCGCCGGCGGCTCGCACCAGCTGGGGCAGATCCACAGGTTGTCGCCACATTGGATGGGCTTGTAGTGGCTCATCCATTCCCGCTCCCAGTCCTTGTCTTCGAGCTGTTCCCAGCGGGCGCCGGTAAAGAGTTCGCACAGGTAGGAGGAGATTTTGGCTTCGGTGACGCCGGTGTCGACTTCGGCGTCGAACAGGCCGGTGACCAGGGTCTGGTCCCACAGCGGGGTCTCGCCTAGGCCCGGTTCGAGGATCGGCTGGTCGGCGTTGTCTTCCAGGGTTACTGAGACGGCGCCGGCGAACAGCAGGGCATTCTCGATTTTTTCCGCCTGATCGCGGGTGGTGTTTACGCGTAATTGGAGCCAGGGCACTTGTGGTTATTCCGGGTTTTTTTGAAGGGTGGTTCTTGGCGAGTCCGTGGCGGTACCACTGCCGGTAAGGCTTTGCGAGACACGCCGTGAACCCATCCCTGGGGGCTCTTCTAAAACATCCCTGTTTTAGAAGGTCTCGCAAAGCCTTACCGGCAGCGGCACCTGCAAATCAAAGTCCTGAGTGTATAAAGAACTTTCGGAAACGCTAACAGGGTAGGAAAGGTCGTGCGGAAGGCAAAGTGCCGGGGATCCGTTTTTGAAAGCGTCGCAAACAGGGATGTTTGCGACGCAGCGTACAGGGACGTATTCACAGCGGTTTCAAAAACGGATCCCCGGTGCTTTGCCGCCACAGAGCCGGCTTAGTCGGTTCTGTAAGAGGGGAGGGAGAAAGTCACTCCATCCCAAGCTTCTTCTCGAGATAGTGGATATTCACCCCACCCTTGGCGAACGCCTCATCCCGCACCAACTGCTCCTGCAGAGGAATGTTGGTCTTGATACCGGTGATGATCATCTCGCTCAGGGCCACACGCATACGCGCCAGCGCGGTCTCGCGGTCCTCGGCGTAGGTGATGATCTTGGCAATCATGGAATCGTAGTTCGGCGGTACCGTGTAGCCGGAGTAGAGGTGGGAGTCCACCCGCACACCCAGGCCGCCGGGGGCGTGGAAGGTGTCCACTTTGCCCGGACTCGGGAAGAAGGTCTTCGGGTCCTCGGCGTTGATCCGGCACTCGAAGGCGTGGCCGCGGATCACGATGTCTTCCTGCTTGAATGACAGCTTCTCGCCCGCGCACACGCGGATCTGCTCCTTGATCAGGTCCACACCGGTCACCATCTCGGACACCGGGTGCTCCACCTGGATACGGGTATTCATTTCGATGAAGTAGAAGCGCTCGTCCTCGTACAGGAACTCGAAAGTACCCGCACCGCGGTAGCCGATGTCGATACATGCCTGTACACAGGCATCCTGCACATCCTTGCGCACCTTGTCGGGAATACCCGGCGCCGGGGCTTCTTCAAGCACCTTCTGGTGGCGGCGCTGCAGGGAGCAGTCGCGATCGCCAAAGTGCACCGCGTTGCCCTGACCGTCGGACATCACCTGGATTTCCACATGGCGCGGGTTCTGCAGGAATTTTTCCATGTACACCGTGCTGTCGCCGAAGGCCGCGGCGGCCTCGGACTTGGTCACGGAGATGGAGTTCAGCAGCGAGCCTTCGCTGTGCACCACGCGCATACCGCGGCCACCGCCGCCGGCCGCGGCCTTGATGATCACGGGGAAACCGATCTTGCGCGCGATTTCCAGGCACTTGTCGCCGTCCGCGGGCAGGGGGCCATCGGAGCCGGGCACGGTGGGAACGCCGGCCTTCTTCATCGCCGCAATCGCGGACACTTTGTCGCCCATCAGGCGGATGGTGTCAGCATCAGGGCCGATAAAGGTGAAACCGCTCTTCTGCACCTGCTCGGCAAAGTCGGCGTTTTCCGCGAGGAAGCCGTAGCCGGGGTGCACTGCCATCGCATCGGTGATTTCCATCGCCGCGATGATGGCGGGGATGTTGAGGTAGCTTTGGGGGGACGGGTTGGGGCCGATGCATACGGCCTCGTCCGCCAGGCGAACGTGCTTGAGGTCGCGGTCGATCTGCGAGTGCACCGCCACGGTGGCGATGCCCATTTCTTTACAGGCTCGCAACACGCGCAGTGCAATCTCGCCGCGGTTGGCAATCAGGATTTTTTCAAACATGCGTACTCACCCTGCTCAGGAAATGATCACGAGCGGCTGGTCGTACTCTACCGGCTGGCCGTCTTCCACCAGGATGGCTTCGATGGTGCCGGCCTTGTCGGCTTCGATCTGGTTCATCATCTTCATGGCTTCGACGATGCAGATCACGTCGCCCGCTTTTACCTGCTGGCCGACCTTCACGAAGGGCTCGGCGCCGGGGCTGGAGGCGGCGTAGTAGGTGCCCACCATGGGGGATTTCACCGGGTGGCCGGTCATTGCGGGCACGGATTCCGCCTTGGCTTCCGCCGGCGCGGCCGCAGGTGCCGGTGCGGCGGCCGGAGCTGCGGCCGCAGGTGCCATCGGCATCTGCATCATCTGCGGCATCTGAAAGGAGGCGCCGCTCACGCCGCGGCTGATGCGCACGGACTCTTCACCTTCTTTAATCTCCAGCTCGCCGATATCGGACTCTTCAAGCAGTTCGATCAGTTTCTTGATTTTGCGGATATCCATAATTTTGTCACTCTCGATCTTGTGTAACCACGCTCGCGGACGCGCAGCCCGCGAATGAAAAATTCAGTTGTTAAAGCCGTTTCAGCGCCGCTTGCAGCGCCAAAGTGTAACTATCTGCACCGAACCCGCAGATAACCCCCACTGCCAGATCCGACAGGTAAGAGTGGTGGCGGAAAGCCTCGCGGGCGTGAGGGTTGGAGAGGTGCACCTCGATAAACGGTATGGCAACGCCGGCCAGGGCATCGCGCAGGGCGACGCTGGTGTGGGTAAAGGCGGCGGGGTTAATGACGATGAAATCGACCTTGTCGGCGTAGGCGCGGTGGATGCGCTCCACCAGTTCGGCTTCGCTGTTGCTCTGCAGGCAGTCGAACTCGCAGCCGGCGTCGGCGCATTGGGCGCGGGCCGACGCATTGATCTCGTCGAGGGTGGTGGAGCCGTAAATCTGGGGCTCGCGTGTGCCAAGCAGGTTCAGATTGGGGCCGTGCAACAGCAGTAGTTTAGCCATTCTGTGCCTCGCTCTTTGTCTCGCCTTAGGTGTTGGAGTAGGCGCGCGAATTTGTGACTAAAATCCGCTAAAAGTCAGATAACGTGCCGGTAAACGGCGCCAAGCAGCGGATTTGCCGAAATTGGGCGCGAGTTTGCCGCAAAAGTGACCCTCTGTCCATGCCCCAAATTGAGAAATAGAGACGTTGCGCGCAGTTCGCCGAACTTAACGCCCAATTTGCCGCAAAGTTGTGTGCGAGATGGCCTTTTCACCTGTGTGAATGGCCAACTAGGCGGATTGCATAAGATATACAGAGGGCGGGAAGTGAGTGGGCCGCTGGCGATGGCGGGGTGCCCTCTTTGTGCGACCCGCCACCACGTTCGCCGCAATCCCGTTATTTCCCGGTGGAGTCGACCAGGGCCTCGCGGCCGGCGGCACCGCGCATGGCGGTGAGCAGGCCGTCGCGGGAGAGAATCTGCGGCAGAATCTGGGGTTCGCCGCCATCGGCTGGGAACAGCAGGTACAGCGGCACACTGGAGCGGCCGTAGCGGCTCAGCAACTCGGTAATCTGAGGGTCCTGGTTGGTCCAGTCGCCCTTGAGGGCGACGATCCCGAGATCGCCCACCGCAGCGCGCACGGCGTCGCTGGATAGCACCACCTTCTCATTCGCGAGGCAGGTGATACACCAGGCCGCCGTCATGTTGATGAGTACCGGCTGCCCCTGGCTGCGGGCCGCGTCCAGTGCCTGTGGTGAGTAGGGCTGCCAGTAGTCGCTGGCGCCAGTGGTGGCCAGCTGCCGCGGTTTGCCGTCCAGTTGTGGCAGCGCCCAGGCGGCGCCAACCAGAGCAAAGATCGCGCAGGCGCTGCGCAGCCAGCGCGTTTTCCCCACGCTATCCGTTGGGCGTGGCCACAGCCACAGGGCGAAGGCCACGGCCACCGCGCCCGCCAGCACCAGTGCCACGCCGTCGCTGCCGGTCTGGCGCCCCAGCACCCACAACAACCACACCGCGGTGAGGTACATGGGGAAGGCCAGCAGCTGCTTCAGGGTTTCCATCCAGGCACCTGGGCGAGGCAGTTTGTTCGCCAGCGCTGGAATATAGGTAAGCAGCAGGAAGGGGGCGGCCATGCCGGCGCCGAGCGCGGCGAACACCGACAGCGCGACGAAGGGCGGTTGGGTTACCGCAAAACCCAGCGCCGAGCCCATCAGTGGCGCGGTGCAGGGACTTGCCACCACCGTCGCCAGGGCACCGGTCGAGAAAGAGCCGCCGAGTCCGCTATTTCGCGCATTGCCGGCGCCCAGTCCCATCAAACGGCCGCCGAACTCGGTGACCCCGGACAGGCTAAGCCCCATGGCGAAAAACAGATATACCAGTGCTGCCACCACCACCGGCGATTGCAGCTGGAAGCCCCAGCCCACTGCCTCGCCGGCACTGCGCAGGCCGAGCATGACCGCGGCGATCAGCACGAAAGTGGCGATCACTCCCGCGGTATAGGCCCAGCCGTGCAGCCGCTGGCGTTCGCCGGCGTGAGTGATGGCGAGTGCTTTGATCGAGAGCACCGGGAATACACAGGGCATCAGGTTCAGCAACAGGCCGCCGCCGAACGCCAGCGCCAGCGCGAGCAGCAGGCTGCCGGACGCGGTTGCGGATACCGTGCCGGGCTTTGCTCCGCTGGAGGTGGCATTGCCCAGGGGGCCGGAGCTGCCACCGGTGCCGTCAATCGGGGTGGCGGTCCTGTCGGTGAAATCCAACGCAAAGTTGCGCACCTGCGGCGGGTAACAGAGGCCGGCGTCGGCGCAGCCCTGGTAGTGCACCTGGATCTGTGCCGTCCGCGCGGGCAGCGATGGTGTGTCCAGTGGGATTTCCAATTGCCAGCGGTAGACCTCGGTTTCCTTTTCGAAGTAGTCGTCCCAGATCACCTCGCCCGGCTCCAGGTTGAGGGGCAGGGTGGACTTCTCGCCGTCCCGGATCAGCAGCAGCTTTAATTTGTCGCGGTACAGGTAGTATTCAGGTGCAATCTGGAACAATGCACTGGCGCCGGCGTCGCTGAACAGGAAATCCAGTTGATAGGCCTGGTCCACCGGCAGGAAATCATCCTGGCCGGAACTTGCGGCGCCAAAGGGCGACGAAGATGAAGATGATGGTGAGAGCCCGTTGCTCGCACTGACCGGCTGGGTGCTCAGCCAAGCGCCCACGAACAGCAGCGCACAGAGCAGTACCGGCAGCGGATTGGCTGGCCGTGCGGGGAGATATTTTTTTCGCAAGCCGGAAGTCTTCGCAGTCATTGGCAACAAAATTCTTTATAGTCAGGCGAGTTTGGACTGGTTTTGCGGGCTGCCGTTCCCTGGTGGCTCCAGCGTAGGCGCAGTATAGCGGTGCCTGCGGTACAAAAAAACAACAGTTGGCGGCAGCCGGTCTGCAGCGTGAAGGTAGACGTCAGAAAAGTGAATCCGATCGCATATTCCGTAAATAACCGATTCTCCGTCGAAAGACTCGGTGTAGCCCGCGTAAGCCCACAGCGGTGGCGGTGCGTGGTCTCAGTATCTGGGGCGTTGTTGCTGACCCTGGCGGCCGGCTGCACCACGCCGCCGCCCGCCCCGGCACCGGTACTACCGCCGCCCGAACCCTCGCGGCCGGCGGGGCCGACACCGGAGGAAATCCGTGAACGCACCGTGCGCCATTTCCTGCAGCGCGCAGAGGAGGCGCAGCGAGAAGGCTTTATCACCATGCCCGCGGGTGCCAGCGCCTATGACTTCTATCTGCAGGTGCAGCAGCTGGATCCGGGCAATACCCAGGCCGCCGCCGGCATCCAGACTCTGGTGATGCAGTTGGTGGAGCAGGCCCGCGACGCGCTGCGCCAGCGCGCGTTCGGGCGCGCGGGCAGCCTACTCAACACCGCGGACCAGATTGCCCCCGGCAATCCATTATCGAAAGAGGTGCGCAGCCAGCTGCAGCGGGAACAGCGCCGCGCGGAGCAGGATATCGCCCTTGAAGGGCCGGGCGCACAGACCGTGACGCTGCCGGTGGCGCCGTTAACCGCGCGCTCCGATGAGATGGTGCAGATGCTGAAAAGCGTGGCGGAGCGCATTCGCGCGCACGATTTGCGGGTCATCATCGTCGCCCGCAATGATGCCGAAGGACGCTGGGTGTACAGCCAGCTGCGCGAGGCGGTGCCCGGATACCGGGTGCGCGGTGATATAAAGCTCGGCAATGCGCCGCGATTACTGTTACAAAAGAGCCAGTGACTTCCAGCCGTACGGCAAACTGAAAAGGGGGCGGCAGTGAGCAGAATTTCCGCGGATCAGAAAACAGCGGTGTTGAAAAAAATGTGCACGTTACTGCTGTGCAGCCTGCTCGCTGGGGTGGGCGTCGCGGCTGCGGAAACCGGGCTGGTTGGGGAGATTGAGGCAAGTGGCTATGCCCGCGAAATGCCCCCGGGTGCGCCCATGGGGGCCGCTTATCTGTCCCTGCGCGAACTCTCCGGGCGGGCGCGGGTGCTCCGGCGGGTGGAGCTGCCGGCACATCCGCAGGCCAGTGTCGAGCTGCACACCACCGAGGAGGTGGCGGGGGTGAGTCGCATGCGCGCACTGAAGGAAATTCCTCTGCCGGGACATGGCGCCATTGAAATGCGCCCCGGCGCAACCCATCTGATGATCCGCGGTGTAGCGCTGAGGGCGGGGCAATCCCTGACCCTGCGCCTGGTGTTTGCCGACGGTTCCGCCCGCGAGGTGACGCTGCCGGTGCACGGACTTGCACAGGCAGATAAGTCGCCGGCGGCCAATGGAAAAGAGGAAGAACACCATCGCGGACACCACCACGGATGACCGTGACGGGGATTAAGCGTCGAATTTGTGAACCATTTAAGGAGTAGGGGAGAGTTGATCATGAAAAAACTGGCCGCAGTACTGGTGACGGGTTTTGCTGTCATGCTCGGCGCCTGTGCCCACAGCCCGGTGCAGGTTGTGGTGAAACCGGAAGTGCAGGTGGCTCCGGACAATATCGGTGCCGGCTACACGGTGTATGCCCGCGGTGCCAACCAGCTGGCCGGTGGTGGGCTCGGCTCCCTCGGCGGCATTTACGCAGATTCTTCCAATGTCACCCTGGGCAACGATATCGAGCAGGCCATGGCCACGGCTTTGTATCAGGGGCTGGAGGCCTGGTCTTTCCGCGGCGTGCAGAGCGGCGGCGATGTGCAGGTAGTGGCGAATCTGACGGATCTGAGCTACGACAGTCCCAACAAGCTGTATACCACCAAGGTGGACTCCGGTGCGTCCATTCAGCTGCAGGTGTCGGTGAAAGGGGCGACCTTCTACGGCAACTACAGTACCAGTGGCAAGGACCGCAACCTGATCAAGCCGAGCCGCGAGGAAGTGGAAGCAAACCTCAACCAGTTGTTGAGTGCTACCCTGCAGCGTGCTTTTGAAGATGAAAAACTGAAGTCCTTCCTGCGCCAGCACCTGTAATCGCAAGTGGCGCGGATGAGGCCCCTGGAACCCTGCGGCTGTGACTCGAATCACAAAAGGCCGCAGGGTAATCAGAGAGGTTTCCGCGCCAGCGAATATGCCGTTATTATTTTTCTGCAACGAAAAACAATGTTCCTGGTGACAAAAAAATCTGCGGTCCCCTCTGGGGCCGCCACGGCAAAGACCGGACGCCAATGCCGGTTCTGATGGAATTCCATTGACTGAGTTCACACCGAAAAACGCCGCATTTCACAGCCTGCTGGCAGACACTGATGAAGGTGAGCCTGACGGTGGCTATCTTTGCCCTGCGGCCGCAGAGCTGGCGTTGGGTGAAGTGGCCGATGGCGTGGTGGTCACCGACCCATACGGCCGCATCCGCTACAGCAATCCTCTGGCCAGTGAACTGTGTGGCAGTCTGGTGGGGTTGCTGCCGGGGCAGCTGCTCGCCAGCAGTCTGCTGCTCTATGGCGATGGCGGTGAGCGCTTGGATCTGGGGCTGGATTCCGGCGTGGCGGCGGGCAGCATTCCCAGCCGGCGCGAGCTGCGCGGCAATATTCGCCGGGAAGGCGGCACGTTGCTTGAAGTGAGTGTGGTGATCCACTGTCTGCGGGAGGGGGTAAATCTAAAAGGTTATGTGCTGGTGTTGCGCCACACCTCGGAAGTGCGCCGCATTTCCTCCCGGCTCAGCTGGCAGAGCAGCCACGATGCGTTAACCCATCTCCCGAATCGACAGACGTTCGAGCACGCGTTGCAACAGCTGCTCGGTTCCGGTGCCAGTCCCCGCCAGCACCATATCCTGCTGTATCTCGATGTCTATCAGTTCAAGGTGGTCAACGATACCTTGGGCTACAGCGCCGGCGATGCGCTGTTGATCGCGCTGACGAAAATTCTCACTCGCTGTCTGGGCGAGGGCGACCTGCTCGGCCGCGTCGGTAGTGATGAATTCGCTCTGCTATTGAGGGACTGCACTCTGGAGGAGGCCAAGCGCATCGTCACCCGTTTACGCGAGGCGGTGAACGGGTTTGTGTTCCAGTGGGAAGACAGCGAAACCCGGCCGGCGCTGTCGATTGGTGCGGTGAGCGTGGATCACCGCGCGCCGCCCGCCAGTCAGCTGTTGGCTTCGGCTAATGATGCCTGCAGCGCGGCGCGGGATCAGGGCCGCAACCGGGTGAAGTTTTTCGGAGATTCGCGCAAGGCGCTGGCGAAGCGGCGTGAAAGTACGTGGCTTGCGGAGATACACGCTGCGATCCGCGAGGACCGGTTGTTGCTGTACCGCCAGCCGGTGGTGGCGCTGCAGGATAAGAATCGGGTGCACCACTATGAAGTGCTGGTGCGTATGCAGGGGCGCGATGGCGATGTGATTTCGCCGGGGCTGTTCCTGCCGGCGGCGGAGCGCTATGGGATTATCGATGAGGTGGACCGCTGGGTGATCCGCAAGATTTTCCGCTATATGGCGCTGGAGCAGAGCAGTGGGGCGGCGGGTTTCCATTATGCGATTAATATTTCGGGCATTAGTCTCGGCGATGAGTTGTTTGCGGATTTTGTGTTGCGGGAGCTGACGGAGGCTGGGGTGGCGCCGTCGCGGGTGCAGTTTGAGATTACTGAGACGAGTGCGATCAATAATCTGGATCGGGCGCTGGTGTTTATTCACAAGTTGCGTGCGGCGGGGTGCAGTTTTGCGTTGGATGATTTTGGCCGCGGGGCGTCGTCGCTGGCGTATCTGCGGCAGTTGCCGGTGGATTATCTGAAGATCGACGGTTCCTTTGTGCGCAATATGCTGGAGGATGAGATCGACAGTGCGATGGTGAGTACGGTGGATCACTTGGCGAAGCGCATGGGGATCAGCACCATTGCGGAGTTTGCGGAGACGCCGGAATTGCTGGAGAAGCTGCGCTTGATGGGGGTGGATTATGCGCAGGGATTTGGTATTGCCGCTGCCGCCTGTCTGCCTGAGATCAGTGGGCCCCGGCCTTCCTCTTCCGTGAACTGACTTTTGGGTGTTTTTTGAAGCTGGCCCGGTGGCGGCAGAGCACCGGGTAAGGGTTTTCAGGACCGCTGTGAATACATCCCTGTACGCTTCGTCGGCAACATCCCTGTTGCCGACGATCCTGAAAACCCTTACCCGGCACTCTGCCTTCGCTTTTGAGTTTTTACTTCGTTAGCATCTTTCTTAAATATTTACCGCCTGCGCCAGCAGCTCCCTGTGCTGCTCCGGGCGCAATCTCGGCCCATACTGACTGACTACCTGTGCGGCGGCACGACAGGCGAGTTCGCCGGCTTCCACAAAACCCATTTCCCGATTGATTCCGTACAGGAACGCACCCGCGAACATGTCGCCGGCGCCGTTGGTGTCGATGGCTTTGACCTTGGGGGCGGTGACCCGGTATTCCTGTTCGCCGTCCCACAGCAGGGCGCCGTCGGCGCCGAGGGTGATGGCGAAGGCGCGGCTGTGGTTGCGCAGGGTCTGGGCGGCCTGGTCTAGGGAATCGGTCTGGCTGAATTTGAGGGCTTCGTCGCGGTTGCAGAACAGTAGGTCGACGCGCTCGCCGATCATTTCTTTGAGGCCGTCGTGGAACAGTTGCACCATCATGGGGTCGGATAGGCTCAGGGCAGTTTTTACGCCGGCGGTTTCGGCTTGCTTGCGCAGTGCGATGGCGGCGGCGCGGCCGGTGGGGGAGGAGACGAGGTAGCCTTCGAGGTAGATCCAGCGGGACTGGGTGAGGGCGTCTGAGTCGATTTCTGCTACCGAGAGCTCGGCGCTGATGCCGAGGTAGGTGTTCATGCTGCGCTCGGCGTCGGGGGTGATGAGTACCAGGCATTTGCCGGTGGTGCCGGTGTCGGCGTTGTGCAGGGCTTTGGGGTAGTCGACCCCGGCGGCGGCGAGGTTGTCGCGGTAGAAGTCGCCGTTGTCGTCGTCGGCCACTTTGCAGGAATAGAAGGTGCTGAGGCCGAAGTAGCTGGCGGCGATGACGGTGTTGGCGCCGGAGCCGCCGCAGGCGTGGCTGGCGGTGACCATGTGGTCGCTGAGGTCGTTCACCAGTTGCTGCTGGCGCGCGTCGTCCACCAGTGTCATGACTCCCTTGTCGACGCCGAGGGACGCGAGGTCGCTGTCGGTGACTTCAATTTCCGTATCGAGAAGGGCGGCGCCGATGCCGTAGAGGTCGTACTGGTGCATAGTAATTCCGTTGCGATTCTGAACTGTTGCGATATCTGGCCCGGGTTGCGGGCGTTCGCCGCATTATGGCGAGGGATGGGGCCAGTGCAAGTGCGTGCCGCTCACGGTCTGTGACCGGTCGGATTTGACTTGTACGGGGCCGACCTTATAAATGCCGGCTATAACTGCCCCGGTTGCGGTCACTTCGCACCTGCCGCACATCTATATTGAATTCATAGCAAAGAGTTAATCTGTAGCGATATGGCATCAAACAAGCGACGTTCTAACGAGAAACGTCAAAATCATTCTTCTGGCCGGCTGCGGCGCTGGATCGGACGCCTGGCGGTGTTGGCCCTGCTCGGGGTGCTGGCCCTGGCCGCGTATATGGTGTGGCTGGATGTGCAGCTGCGCGAGCGTCT
This sequence comes from Microbulbifer harenosus, assembly GCF_005771435.1. Taxonomy (GTDB): domain Bacteria; phylum Pseudomonadota; class Gammaproteobacteria; order Pseudomonadales; family Cellvibrionaceae; genus Microbulbifer; species Microbulbifer harenosus. Next base: position 20,072 of record NZ_VANI01000007.1, on the reverse strand, counting down.
CGACAGCCGCCAATACCAATTGCCGGCGCGGGTGTTCGCGCGCCCGCTGGTCCTGCGGGAAGGTATGGTGATGCGCCCGGACGAACTGGAATCCGAGTTTGCCGCGCTCAATTACAAAAAAGTCGCGCAGGTCGAGGAGCCCGGACAGTGGCAGCGCGACGGCATGGAATACCTGGTATGGCGCCGGGACTTTATTCACGCGGACAAGCGCGAGGCTGCGGCCAAGGTGCAGTTCCGCCTGCGCAATGACGAACTGAGCAACCTGCGCGACGAGAGCGGCGCCCGTATCAAGGAGTTCCGCCTTGACGCGGCGCCCATCGGCACCCTGCTGGGCGGCGGCGACGATCGCAATCCGGTGCGGATCGAGGAGATTCCGCCGCTGCTCGGCGCCACCCTGATCGCGGTGGAGGACCAGGATTTCGTGCACCACTTCGGGGTGTCGCCCCGCGGTATCGCGCGCGCCATGGTGGCCAACGTCAAGGCCGGCGGCGTGGTACAGGGCGGTTCTACCATCACCCAGCAGCTGGTGAAGAACATTTTCTTCGACCACAAACCCAGCCTGTGGCGCAAATTCAATGAAGCGCTGATGGCGATCCTGATGGAGGTCCATTACGACAAGGCCTATATCCTGCAGGAGTACATCAATGAGGTGTGGCTGGGGCAGCAGGGCAGCCGCGCGATTTACGGGTTTGGCCTCGCCTCCGAGTTCTATTTCCAGAAGCCCCTGAACCAGCTGGAGCCGCACCAGATTGCTTTGCTGGTGGGCCTCGCCAAGGGCGCGTCCTATTACAATCCCTGGCGCAATCCCAAGCGCGCACTGGAGCGTCGCAACACCGTATTGGATGTGATGCTGGAGCAGGAGCTGATTACTCCCGAGCAGCACGCCCGCCTGATCAAGAAACCGCTGGAAGTGGTCTCCGCCGGCGACACCGCGCAGAATCCCTATCCGGCGTTCACCGAGCGCCTGCTGGAGGAGCTCCGCCCCTACTATTCCGTAGAGGAACTGCGCACCGCGGGCCTGCGCGTCTACACCACGCTGGCACCGTCGATCCAGGATCTGGCGGAAAAAGCCGTGAGCCAGGGCGTGAGCCAACTGGAGAAAGACCGCGGCATCCAGAAGGATTCCCTGCAGGCCGCCACGGTGATTCTGGAAAACCACACCGGCAACGTACTGGCGATGGTGGGTGACCGCCGCCCGCACTACCCGGGCTTCAACCGCGCGCTGGAGGCGCGTCGCCAGATCGGTTCGCTGGTCAAACCCGCGGTGTATCTCACCGCCCTGGAGCGGGCGCACCAGTACAACCTGGGTACCTTGATCGACGATGCGCCGATTCGCGAAGTGGCCGCAGATGGCCAGGTGTGGATGCCGTCCAACTTTGGCAACCGCAGCCACGGTCTGGTGCCGCTGTATGTGGCGCTGTCGCGCTCCTACAACCTCGCCACCGCGCGACTGGGTCTCGATCTCGGTATCGAGAATGTGCGCCAGACCATGCGCAGGCTCGGAGTACAGTCCGACCTGCCGCGGGTGCCGTCGCTGTTTCTCGGCACCGCGGAGTTGACCCCGTTTGAGGTGGCCAGCATGTATCAGACCCTCGCCAACGGCGGTGAGCATGTGGAACCGCGCACGCTGCTGGCGGTGTCCGATGCCGACGGATCCCAGGTGCAGCGTTTCCGCTCCAAATCCAACCGCGGTGTAGATGAGGTGCCGGTGTACCTGTTGCGCTACGGCCTCGAGCAGGTGATGCGCGAGGGCACCGCCAAGAGCGCCTACCGGCGCCTGCCCAACAGCGTGCCGTTTGCCGGCAAGACCGGCACTACCAACGACTATCGCGACAGCTGGTTTGCCGGTTTCAGCCCCGGAGTGACAGCGGTGGTATGGCTGGGGCGCGACGACAACCAGCGCACCAGCCTCACCGGCGCCACCGGCGCGCTCACGGTGTGGACCGACATTATGCGCAAGCTGCCCCATCGCCACGGCCGCATCCAGCCCCCGCGCGGGGTGGAGTGGAAGCCGCTGAACGACAAGGGCGAATACATGGACCCGAAGCACTGCCAGGGCGGCCGCGAGCTGCCGATCTCCGACGAAAGCCGCCTGCAGACCGACCCCCGCTGCCAGAGCCGCGGCTGGTTCCGCAACTGGTTCGACCGCGACGACAGGGAGGTGGCGCCGCGGGAGGATATGACTCCCGGCTGGGGCATAGACCCGGAACAGCAGCGCAGGGAGGAACAGCAGCGCCAGCGTGAGCGCCAGTTGCGCGAACAGCTGGAGCAGGAGCAGTGGCAGGACGAGCAGGGCGTTCCCCAGGAGCCGCCGCCAGAATATCGGGAAGAGTACCGGGAAGACTACCGGGAAGAGCCGCAGCAAGTACCCCAGATGGAGGAAGAGCGGCAGCGCCGGCTGGAGGAATCCGGCCGTCTGCAGGAGGAGCGCTACCTTGAAGAGGAGCGCCGTGCGGAGGAGGAGCGGCGCGTACTCGAAGAGCGTCTGCGCAGGGAGGAAGAACAGCGCCGCGGCGCGCCGGTAGAAGAGGCCCAGCCCTGGTCACCGCAAGCCGACGACCAGTGGCCTTAGCAGCCATTTGTTATCTGCACGCCGTTGGCGAACCCATCCGCTGTGTCCCGCACTGTAATGCCATGTCATGGCGGCGGGCTAAATCTCGCGACAAAAGCGATCCGCAATAACACCGCCCGGTCTCGACGGCGGGAAGGCAACCGCCGCGGTGCAGGCCGGGCGTGTTACCGGTTTTCCGGTCCCGTGCGCAATTGGGGCATAATCCATTGCGCATTGCCGGGGCATAACAGGCCCCCGGTCGGGAAACGGGTGAGTCGGGCAGTTCCATGCAATACCGCTTCTACAATTTCACACTGGATACGGCGCAGTTGTATCTCACTGCCAGCGGTGTCCCCGTGGATGCAGATGCCCGCCAACTGCAGCTGTTGCGCCTGTTGATCGACTCCTATCCCGAACCCTGCAGCCAGCAGCTGTTGCTGGAGAGGTTGTGGCCAGACACGGTGGTATCGCACTGGTCTGCCGGGCGGTTGGTATCGGATACCCGCAAGCTGTTCCGCAACCTGGGTTATGAAGGGCCTCTGATTCAGACCTTGCATGGGCGCGGCTACCGCCTGGCGCCGGAACTGGTAGCCCAGCTGCGCGAAGTGCCGGCGGCATCCGCGCGCCCCGCGATCAATTCTCCGGCGGCGGATACCGCACCAGCGCACCCTGTCGCCGCCGAAACCCGACCGGTAACCACGCACGCTTCGTTCTGGCGTCTGTGCGGTGTAATGGGCCTGCTGTTGCTCGTCACGGCCGCCACGGTGTATTTCATCACCGCGCGACGGATTCCCGACGAGGGTGTGCCACTGGTTATCGGCGAGGCGGCGGATGTGCGCGGCCGGATTCTGTGGGTGGACGACAATCCCGGCAACAATCTGGCCGAGCGTCACGACTTCGAAGCCCGCGGTATTGCGGTTTACATCGTCACCAATACGGAAGATGCACTGACGCTGCTGTCCATGTATCGCTACCAGGCGGTGATCTCGGATATGGGGCGCGGCGACGAACCACTCGCCGGTTTCAAACTGATGGAGCGCATGCGCGCACGCCGCGACGAGACCCCGTATTTCCTCTACACCATCATGCCCTCTGACACCCAGCGGCAGCTGGTCCAGCAGCGCGGTGGCAACGGCGTGGCGGTAACCTCTGATGAGCTTTTCAGCCTGGTCTTGCCGCTGTTTGCGGAAGATTCCGCCGCGCCCGCTGGGCGCTGATCGGCCCGCGCCAGATTTTTCCTGACTGCCTGCCAGCCCCCGGATTTCGGGACTTCAAAAACATTCACAAGCATTCAAAGACTTCGCTGGCGCCGAGCCGGTACCTTTTTCCTGTTGCCAACTGCGGTGGTCGACCAGTGCCCGGGACGACGCGGGGCACGGCAGCGCTGGTGCTTTTACGCAAGCCACGGCGAACGGGAAAATCGAAAAGGCAGAGGTTAGATATGTTGGGGACAGGGTTGGCCGGGCTGGTGCTTTACCCCGATGCCGAGGGGACTGGACGGAAACCTGCGGCAAACTCGCTGGAGTGCCGCGTGCAGACACTGATGGCTGCGCCGGCCGCCAATGCGCCGGCGCAGCGTGAGCGCTGCGCGGAGGGTGTAATGGCTGCGCCGTACACTGGGCCGGAGCCCCTTCATTTTAGTGTGCGGGAACTGGAGATTCTGGCGCGGATTGCAGCCGGCGCCACCAGTGTGGAGATCGCCGGGCAGTTGCACATCTCCGTGCACACGGTGAAGAACCACCGCAAGAACATCCTGCGCAAGTCCGGCTGCCGCAATGCCGGGCAGCTGATCACCCGCTGTACCGTGCTCGGCCTGGTCTGATCAACCTGGGTCTGCTGCGATTTAGTTCTGCAGTAGGCGCGCCGCGTCTTCGGCGAAATAGGTCAGCACACCGTCCGCCCCCGCGCGCTTGAACGCCAGCAGGGATTCCAGGATCACCGCCTCCCGATTCAGCCAGCCATTGGCAAACGCCGCGCAGTGCATGGCGTACTCTCCGCTCACCTGATAGGCGAAGGTGGGCACCTTCAGCTCGTCCTTCACCCGACGCACCACGTCCAGGTAGGGCATGCCCGGCTTCACCATGATCATATCCGCGCCTTCCGCCAGGTCCAGCGCGCATTCGTGCAATGCCTCGTCGGAATTGGCCGGGTCCATCTGGTAGCTGAATTTGTTGGCGCCTTTGAGATTGCCGGCGGAACCCACCGCGTCGCGGAAGGGCCCGTAGTAGCTGGACGCGTATTTGGCGGCGTAGGACATGATCTGGGTATTGGCGTGGCCCTCGCGCTCCAGCGCCACGCGGATGGCGCCGATGCGACCGTCCATCATGTCCGACGGCGCCACTACATCGGCGCCGGCCTGCGCGTGGGACAGCGCCTGCTGCACCAGCACCTCCACCGTGTCGTCGTTGACGATGTAACCCGCGTCGTTCATCAGTCCGTCCTGGCCGTGGCTGGTGAAGGGGTCAAGCGCCACATCGGTGATGACGCCGAGTTCCGGCGCGGCGTCTTTCAGCGCGCGCACCGCGCGTTGGGCGAGGCCGTCCACGGCATAGGCGGCGCGGGCATCGTCGGACTTGTGCGCGGCGTCCACCACCGGGAACAGGGCGACGGCGGGGATGCCGAGCTTCACCAGTTCTTTCGCCTTGGCGGTGAGCAGATCCACGGTCATGCGTTCGACCCCCGGCATAGAGGCCACCTGCTGGGTCTCGCCGCGGCCCTCGATCACGAACAGCGGCAGTATCAGGTCGTCGCTGGTCAGGCGGTTTTCCCGTACCAGGCGGCGGGAGAATTCACTGGCGCGCAGACGGCGCGGACGGGAGTGGGGGTAGGGGCCGCGATTGGGGCTGAAACTCATGGGGATGCTCCGGCGAATGGGCAGAATGAAATGGCGCGCGCACGTGGCGGCGACTAAGCTGGCGGCAATCATACCAAAACGGGAGTTGCTCTGATGGCTGTTGCATTCTGGTGCCTGCTGATCATGGCGGCACTGAAGGCCGCCTGATCGGTCGCCTATTTCATGTCAACGTCCGCGCCTTGCTGTTCCTTGAGATGTTCGACGAGAACACGGCCGGCGGCGGCGATATGTTGTTCCAGCAACGAGCAGGCTTCCCGGGTCTCTCCCTGCCGCAGCAGTGCCAGTAACTGATAGTGCTCACGCTGGCTGGTGCTCTGGTAGTCGAGGCTTCGGTTTTGATAGCCGATATAGCGCTCGCACTGACGCTGCAGCTGTTCCACAGTCTTGAACAGGGTGGGGCGCCCGGCGGCGCGGTAAAGGCCGGTGTGGAACTGCCAGTTGAGCTGGCCAAGTGTCGCCGCGTCGAGCGGAGGTGTTGTTTCCATGGCATCGAGAATATCCTGCGCGCGCCCGAGTAGCTCGCCATTGAGGCTCGGGGCGGCAAGTGACAGCAGTAAAGGCTCCAGGTGCATGCGCATCAGGTACAGGTCTTCGGCTTCCAGTGGATCAAACCTCGGCACCGCCACCCCGCGCTTGCCGTGGCCGGTAAGCCAGCCCTCACTTTTCAGACGCGCCAGCGCATCCCGCACCGGAATGCGGCTGACACCGTAGTGCTCGGCTAGCTCGCTCTGTTTCAGCGGTGAGCCCGGGGCAAAGCGCCCGCGCTGCAGATCGGCCTTGAGCTGCGAATACAGGTCCATCAGCGTTTTCCTTTGAGTAGCCAGTGGCTGGTGAGGCCACCGACAAGCCCCCAGAAGGCGGCGCCAATGCCGAGGAAGCTGACGCCCGAAGCGGTGATCAGCAGGGTGATCACCGCGGCCTCGCGGCCCTCCGTATCGGCGGTGGCGCCGGCCAGACTCGCGCCGATGACGCCGATCAGGGCCAGCCCGGCGACACCGGCAATCATCGCCTGGGGCAGTGCGGCAAACAGTGTCACCACGCTGGCGCCGAACAGTCCCGCGAGCAAATAGAAAATCCCCGCGTAGATTCCCGCGGTATAGCGCCGCGCCGGGTCCGGGTGCGCTTCGGGGCCGGTGCAGATGGCGGCGGAAATAGCGGCGAGATTGAACGCAAATCCGCCGAAGGGCGCCAGCAGCAGGGACATCAGGCCGGTACCACCGATCACCGGTGACACCGGTACCCGCGTGTAACCACTGGCGCGCAGAGTCGCGATACCGGGAAGGTTCTGCGAGGTCATGGTGACAATGAACAGCGGCAGGCCCACGCCCAGCAATACCTGGAGATTGAATGCCGGTGTTACCCACTGCAGTTGCCCGATGGACCAGTCCAGTTGTTCCGCGTGAACCTCACCCTGCAGCCAGCTGGTCGCAAAACCCATGGTCAGCACCAACAGGATACTGTAGCGCGGCAGCCAACGCCGCCCGATGAGATAGGCCACCAGCATTGCCCCAACCAACGGCGGGTTCGCCTGCAGCGAGGTAAAAATCGACAGTCCGAACTGCAACAGAATGCCCGCCAGCATGGCGCTGGCAATGGGCTGTGGCACCCGCGCCGCGATGCGTTCGAAAGCGCCAGAGAGTCCGAGCACCAGTGTCAGCAGTGCGCTGAACAGGAACGCCCCCACCGCTTCTGGCAGGGAGACCCCGCTCAGGCTGGTTATCAGCAGGGCTGCACCGGGTGTAGACCAGGCGGTGACTACGGGTGCGCGGTAGTACCAGGAAAAGCCGATACAGGTGAGCCCCATCCCCAGGCCGAGGGCGCCGATCCACGAGACCATCTGCGCCTCGCTGGCGCCGGCCGCTGCCGCCGCCTGCAGCACAATCGCCACGGAACTGGCAAAGCCCACCAGCACCGCGGCAAAGCCGGCGCTGACGGCGGAAAGTGTGGTATCGGCTCTGAGGGAGCGTTGGGCGACCTGCTCCATAAAATGTATACTCTGTTAAAAATGTATACATTTTATAGCGGGAACAATTTCCCTGCGCAACAGGAGGCTTGGGAAACTTATAGGTAGTGGTGGCAGAGAAGGCTGTGTGAAGGTGTCGATGCCGGGTGGGGCCTTGCGAGACCTTCCGCGAGAGGGTCCTCGCGGAAGAGCCCCCATGGATGGGTTCACGGCGTGTCTCGCAAGGCCCCACCCGGTAGCGTCACCGCCACCGGGGCTCCTTAAGAAACGTTGCTAGTTGTCAGGATAGGGAGGCAAACACCCGACGCGCGGCGGCGATGGTATTGTCGATGTCCTCATCGCTGTGGGCGGCGGACATGAAGCCGGCTTCGTAGGAGGCCGGGGCCAGGTACACCCCCTCGTCCAGCATGCCGTGGAAGAAGCGGTTGAAACGCTCCGTGTCGCAGGCCATCACCTGCTGGTAGTTGCTCACCTGCTCCGCATCCGTAAAGAAGAAACCGAACATGCTGCCCACCTTGTTGGCGGTGAGAGGAATACCGGCCTCTTTGGCGGCCGCGAGCACACCGTCCACCAGGCGATCGGTCTTGGCGGTGAGTTCATCGTACAGACCTGGCTGCTGGATCAGTTGCAGGGTTTCGAGGCCCGCCACCATCGCCATCGGGTTGCCCGACAAAGTACCCGCCTGGTATACCGGGCCGAGCGGTGCGATCTTTTCCATGATCTCGCGCTTGCCACCGAAGGCACCCACCGGCATACCGCCACCGATCACCTTGCCCAGAGTGGTGATGTCCGCCTCAATGCCGTAGTAACCCTGGGCGCCGGTGAGACTCACGCGGAAACCGGTCATGACCTCGTCCAGAATGAGCACCGCACCGGACTGGTCGCACACCTCGCGCAGGGTTTCCAGAAAGCCCGGCACCGGCGGAATACAGTTCATATTGCCTGCCACCGGCTCGACGATAATGCAGGCAATCTGCTCGCCGATCTCGGCAAAGCACTGCTTCACGCCCTCAATATCGTTGTAGGTCAGGGTAATAGTGTGATCCGCCAGTGCCGCCGGCACGCCGGGGGAGGAGGGCACACCCATGGTCAGGGCACCGGAGCCCGCTTTCACCAGCAAGGAATCGGAGTGGCCGTGGTAGCAGCCCTCGAACTTGACGATCTTGTCGCGGCCGGTGTGGCCGCGGGCCAGGCGGATGGCGCTCATGGTGGCTTCGGTGCCGGAGTTGACGAAGCGCACCAGCTCCATGTTCGGCCACAGGCGGCAGAGTTCTTCCGCCAGTTCGGTTTCCAGTTCCGTCGGCGCGCCGAAGCTGAGGCCGGACTGGGCCTGCTCGATGACCGCTTCGATCACATCCGGGTGCGCGTGGCCCAGCACCATCGGGCCCCAGGACTGGACATAGTCGATGTAGCGTTTTTCGTCGGCATCGAAAAGATAGGCGCCCTCGGCGCGCTCAATGAATACCGGGGTTCCGCCCACCGCGCGGAAGGCGCGCACCGGGGAGTTGACGCCGCCGGGGATGACTTTCTGGGCTTCGGCAAAGAGGGATTCGGATTTGCTCATAAAGATTCGGAAACCGCTTGGGAATTGGAAAGTGACGGGAAATTCCGCGATGGAATGTGCGCGCATTATCCGCGTCGGCGCCCGCAGTCGCAAACGGTGCGGCCGGCAAAATGGTGCAGAGAGGGTTTGAGCGCTGCGCGCTAGTCTTTGCAGGTCCAGAATAACCGGTTGGGCACCGGGCGCCCCATGCCCAGGCGGCGGCTGTCGGCGATGGCGCTCCAGGTGAACTGCTGGCTGCGGTTCACTGCCTCCAGTATGGTCAGGCCGTGGGCGATGTGGCAGGCGATGGCGGTGGTGAGGGTGCCGCAAACACCATAGGCGGCCGGCGGCAGCTGCTGCCAGCGGAACTCGCGCACCAGCCCGCGCACGTCGTACAGACGGTTTTCCAGCTGTTGGTCGCAGGCGGGCACACCGGTTAAGAGCAGGTAGTGGCAGCCGCTCTCCAGCAGCTCCTGGGCCTGTGCGTCGTGCACGTCCGCTTCACCCGCCATGGCGCGCGCTTCGCGTCTGTTTGGCGCCACCAGAGTCGCCAGCGGCAGCAGCAGGTCGCACATGGCTTTCCAGAGGGGGGGCGCCAGCAGGCTCTCTTTGTTGGCGAGGGTGGCATCCGGGTCGATGACGATGGGGATGTCGGGATAATCCCGCAGCACGCTGTGCAACGCATGTGCATTCTCCACGGACCCGAGGTAGCCAATCTTGATCGCGGCCACCGGCATGTCTTCGAGCACCGCACGCGCCTGTTCCACCAGCAGATTCTCGTCCACCGGTGCCACGCCGATCAGCTCGCGGGTGTCGCCCACGGTAATCGCTGTGACCACAGAGGCACAGTGGCAGCCGAGACTGGCTGCTGTTTCGGTATCCGCCGTGATACCGGCACTACCGCTGGGGTCGTGATGGGTAACGGTAAGGACGATCGGTTGGCGTGTATCCATGAACTTTCGGGAGTGTTGCGCGGGTTTCCTAATTCTAGCCCCCGTACTTCTGCAGGGGGACATTGGCGGGTGGCCTCGCGCGCCCCTGTTACAGAATTGCGAGAGCTGCCGCGCCCGCCAGCGGGTGAATCAGAATGGCCTGACCACGGCGAGTATCACGATGGCCAGCAACGCCAGTACCGGCAGCTCGTTGAACACCCGGAAGAAACGCCCGCTCTTTTGTACGGTACCGGCGGCAAACTTCTTCACATAGCGGCCGCAAATATGGTGGTAACCGATCAGCAGCACCACCACGGTGAGTTTGGCGTGCAGCCAGCCGGCGGACAGGTAGTAATCGGCGTTGTAGCTGATCAGCCAGCCGCCGAAGACAATGGTTGCGATCATCGATGGGGTGGCGATGCCCCGGTAAAGGCGCCGCTCCATGATCGAAAAACGGTCTCTGCTCAGGGCATCGGTGGCATCCACGTGGTAAACGAACAGGCGTGGCAGATAGAACAGCGCAGCAAACCAGCAGACCATGGACACAATGTGGAAGGCTTTTACCCAAAGCATGGAGGCTCCTGTTCCGGTATTTGAACCGGCTTAAAGGCTTGTGATTTTTGTGGCCAGTGGTGCCTGGTTGCATGTCACTGGCGGTAATAATGCTCGATGTGTTGCGGCAGGATGATACCCGCCACGTCGCTGTCCAGTACACCTGGGCTGCCCTGGTCATAGTCGCGCCCGACATACAGAGCGCCGGCGCCACGCTTTTCCAGCCGTTGCTGGGCTTCCAGCAGGGTGGCGCGCCAACTGATCGGGGCCATTTGCAGGCGTTCGCCCGGCAGACGCAACAAGTCGATTTTTTCCTCGCTGTTGCCGTCCGGTTCTGCGTCCTCGCTGTCCTTTTTCGGCCGCTGCAGGAAATTCGCCAGATCCGCGGTGCGCAGCGCCTGCGGCGTGTCCTCGCCTCCCACCAGCAGCCACGCGGGCTGCCGCTCGATCAGCCGCTCGGCCTGGGTGCGCTCGAGTAGTGGCGGAGTGATGGCCACCGCGCGTTCCATGACACTGGTGACGCCTACCCGGCTCAGCAGCTGCGCACGCCAGCTTGGGGTACCGCTCTTACCCAGCGCCCGCAGGGATTCCTGGTAAATGCCCTCGGTGGCGAAGATCTGTCGGCTCACCAGGCATGCCACCACGATGGTCATCATTGCCGGGAACAGTACGTTGGGGTTATACGTGAGTTCCAGGATTGCAAGCAGGGCCGCCAATGGGGCGTTCAGCAGGGCCGCCATCATCGCCGCCATGCCGACCATGGCGTAGAGCCCCGGGCTTGCGGTGGCTGCGCCCAGCCAGTGATTGGCCAGATGCCCGGCACCGCCGCCAATACATGCGCCGAGAATGAGGCTGGGACCGATGACACCGCCGGGAATTCCGAGGCCGGTGGCGAGCGCAGTGGCGGCCAGCTTCGCCAGCACGATGACGGCGAGCGCGGCGACGCCCAACTGGCCGAGCATTGTCAGCTCCAAAGTGTCGTAGCCGGTGCCGAGGATTTCCGGAATCCACAGCGCGAGAATGCCGGTGGCGATGCCCACCAGGGTGAAGCGCAGCAGCGGAGAGTGTTGCTGCTGTAGTGGCACCAGATAGCGCTGGCTGATGATGAATAACGCGGCCAGCGCGCCGATCACCAGTGCACAGACGAATAGAATTGGCAGCTCCGCCAGGGATTCCAGTTGCGACGCGGGTACGCTGAATGCGGCCTGGTGGCCGAACGCCAGGCGGCTGGCCGCGGTGCCGCTGACGGCGGCGATCATCACCGGCAGGAAGCCGGCCACGGTGTACTCCAGCATCACCACTTCCATTGCGAAAATCACACCCGCGAGCGGGGTATTGAAGGAGGCCGCGATGGCTGCGGCCACGCCGCAGGCCAGCAGAGTGCGCACCGAGTTGTTTGGCAGGCGCAGGCGGTGCGCCACCCAGCTGCCGGTGGCGGCCCCGAGGTGTACCGAGGGGCCTTCGCGGCCGACGGACTGACCGCTCAGCAACGCCAGCGCGCCGGCGAAAAACTGCAGCAAAGCGTTTTTCATCGGCATCTTGCCCTGGTGATTGTGCAGGCGGTCGAGCACGTGGACCACACCGGTGGGGCGACCGGAGGGGGCCATCCAGTGAAATATGATGCCAAGTACTAGGGCGCCGAGCACGGGTAGTCCGAAGCGCCAAGTGTCCGGTAGGGATTCAAAATCGTCGACCCTCGGCAGGTACAGGATCGCGGGAGCCTCGCTCAGTTGGCGGAACCCAATGACGACCAGCCCTGCACAGATGCCGATGATCAGCGCCAGCAGAATGAGCACTGAGAGCGCCTGCTGCGAGGACAGTTGCAATTGCAGCTGCTCCAGCAGCCTGGCGTGCCGGCGCCGTGTGTGAGAAAACGGGGAAGAATCAGGCTGCTTGCTGCGCCGCACGGCGTGTCCTTACTTGTGTTTGGCTGTCAACGGGTTGGCTTATGGTAGAGTGCACGGCTCAGTATACAGGGGCAACCGCCCGCCAGCAGGGGCTGGCGTCGAGCCTGGGGAAAATGATCAGCGAGGAGCGAGCGTGAGCGTCATCAAAGCGGCAATCGTAGGGGGAACAGGTTATACAGGTGTGGAGCTGTTGCGCCTGTTGTCCGGGCATTCGGGGGTGAAGGTCACCGCGATCACTTCCCGCGCGGAAGCCGGTACGCCGGTGGCGGAACTCTTTCCCAGCCTCCGCGGTCATTACGATCTGAAATTCACCGCACCGGAAGTGGACGAGCTGGCCCAGTGCGATGTGGTGTTTTTTGCCACTCCCCACGGTGTCGCCCAGGCGCAGGTGCCGGAATTGGTGGCGCGCGGTGTGCGGATCATCGATCTGTCGGCGGATTTCCGCCTGCAGGATATCCCCGCGTGGGAGAAATGGTACGGCCAGCAGCACGCCTGTCCGGAACTCGCTGCGCAGGCGGTATACGGACTGCCGGAAGTGAACCGTGCGCAGATCGCCAGCGCGCAACTCATTGCGTGCCCCGGTTGCTATCCGACGTCCATTCAGTTGGGCTTTCTGCCGCTGCTGGAGGCCGGGCTGATTGAACCCACCGGTTTGATCGCGAATGCGGCCAGCGGCGCCAGCGGCGCCGGGCGCCAGGGCAAGACAGATCTGCTGTTTGCCGAGAATAACGATAGTTTCCGCGCCTACGGTGCCTCCGGCCACCGCCACCTGCCGGAAATCGAGCAGGGTTTGAGTCGCGCCGCCGGAGGCCCGGTGGCGCTGACGTTTGTGCCGCACCTGCTACCGATGGTGCGCGGTATTCACGCCACCCTGTACGCGACACTGGAGAATCCCGCAGCGGCGGAATCCGCCCAGGAATCGCTGCAACAGCTGTTCGAACAGCGCTATCAGTCCGAACCCTTTGTCGATGTGATGCCCGCGGGCAGCCATCCACAGACCCGCAGCGTGCGCGGCACCAACATGTGCCGGCTGGCGGTGCTGCGGCCGCAGGGGAGAGATACTGTGGTGGTGCTGTCGGTCATCGATAACCTGGCCAAGGGCGCATCCGCACAAGCGATCCAGAACATGAACATCATGTTTGGTTTAAATGAGAACCAGGGGCTAGAGAGCCCGGCACTGCTGCCTTAGAATCGGCGCAGTCAGGCAACAACAAAATACACGACACCCAGGCAGTACATTCCAGACCAATGACACGCAAAGTGAAAGGCAGCAAACAGTACCGTATGAAGGTGGTGCCCCACAGGCCCATCATTCACGGTGTTTTCTCTGTACTGGGGGTGACCCTGCTGGTGCTCTCTACGAGTGCCGGAGCCTTTTTTGCGGGCCAGTACCAGCTGAGCAGGAATCTGGACGAAAAATCCCGTGCTCATGCCAAAACGCTGGATGAGGTGGAGCACCTGCGCGCGGAGATCGAGGCCCTGAGGGTGCGTGCCGCCACGGCCGAGCAGTCCGTGGCTATCGGCGAGCAGGCCGGGGAGTCCTTGCGCGGGGAGCTGGTGGCGAAGGAAAACCAGATCGCCGAGCTGCGCCAGGAAATCTCCTTTTACCGCGGGATTATGGCACCGTCTGAGGGCGGCGATGGTGTCTCCATCGGTCGTTTCAGCATTTCCGATGCCGGTGAGCGCCGCTATCAATACAAGTTACTGGTGCAGCAGTCCGCGGCAAGTCATCAGGTGGTGACCGGCGCGGTGCAGTTCACCATTGTCGGACAGCTGGACGGTCAGTCACGCCGCTACGCTTTGGCGGATTTGTCGCCGCAGGTAGAGAGCGAATCCATCCCCCTGCGGTTCAAGTATTTCCAGAATATCGAGGGAGAGCTGCAGTTGCCTGAGGGCTTTGTGCCGGAAGGTGTGGAACTGTCGCTCAAGTCCAGCAAGCGCAATGGTTTCAATATCGACCAGCGCTACGGCTGGCTGGTGCAGCAGAGTTGAGCTGCTGAAGCTGAGGGCGCAGCTGCGCGTCACTGGAGTTACCAGGCTCCGCTCCATTCAAGAGGTTTTGGTTGAATCATGTTGAAAAAGAAAGAGAAAATTATGGCAAACACCGGCGGTAACAATACGACGCTGATCGCCCGCCACACCGAGGTGACCGGTGATCTGCATTTTCGCGGTAACCTGGTGATCGAGGGCCGGGTGAATGGCAATGTCTCTGCCCACAGCGACAGCGAAGCGCGCCTGCAGATCGTCGATGGCGGTATCATCGAGGGTGAGATCCGGGTGCCCAACGTGGTGGTGAACGGCAATGTGAAAGGCGACGTGCACGCCAGCGGCCACCTGGAGCTTGCCTCCAAAGCTATTGTCGAGGGAAATGTGCACTACAAACTGATCGAGATGGTCAAGGGTGCCCAGGTCAACGGCTCTTTGGTTTCCAATGTGGATGTCGACAACGCCGGCGAGCCGCGGATGTTGGGCTATTCCACCGAAGCCAGCGCCGAAGCGGAATAATTCGCGGCCATTGGTGAAACCCGGGAAATTTGGCAATACTTGACCCATTTGCTGGGTTTTACCCATAATGCGCCCGCGCCACCACCTTTCGTGGTGGGCAGCCCCAGGCAGGGGCTGAGAATCTGTTTCGAGAGTTATCTATGTCTGAAGCTGTTTCCTTTTCTCCCGATCCGGTCCAGGTGACCGAAAAGGCCGTTGCCAAGGTCAGGGGATTGCTGGAAGAGGAAGGCAATCCCGATCTGAAGCTGCGGGTATTTGTGACCGGCGGCGGCTGCTCCGGCTTCCAGTACGGCTTTACCTTTGATGAGCTGGTTGCGGAAGATGACGCCGTGATCGAGAAAGATGGCATCCAGGTACTGGTCGATGCCATGAGCTACCCATACCTGGTGGGTGCCAGTGTGGACTATGAAGAGGGGTTGTCCGGTTCCCGCTTTGTGGTGCAGAACCCGAATGCCTCCTCCACCTGTGGTTGCGGTTCATCCTTCTCTATCTGAGACCTGAATCTGATAGATCGAGAGCGCCCGGAAAATCCTGTATTGGGCGCCATCCTTTCCCATCGGTTACGCGATTCACAGCCGCGTCAGGCGGGAAAGATTCCTCCCAAGATAGTTTCTTTTTCCGCGCCGGTGACTGCCGGGCAGTTGCCGCTGAGCCCATGTATGGTCTGGCGCGCCAGCCATGCAAAGCCGGCGCCTTCCACCCAGTCTGCGTCAATGCCGTACTGATCCGTGGCTGCCACCAACCAGGTGGGGAGACGCCGGCGCAGGCGCTCCATCAGATCCTGGTTGCGGGCACCGCCGCCGCACACTAGTAATTCACCGCCGCGGGCAAATTCGTGCACCCCGTTGGCAATGGATGCCGCGGTTACTTCCGCCAGTGTCGCCTGGACATCGGCGGGGGCCAGTTCCATGCCGGCGCAGGCCAGCTCCAGCCAGTTAGGGTTGAACGCTTCGCGGCCAGTGCTCTTGGGTGCTGGCGCGGCGAAAAAAGGATCGGCCATCAACCGGTTGAGAAGCTCAGGATGCACACTGCCGCTGGCGGCCCAGGCGCCGTCGGCATCATATGCGGTGCCCCGGTGCAGTTTGATCCAGTAGTCCAGAAGGGCGTTGCCCGGGCCGGTATCGTAGCCGCGCACGCCACCGCTGGCTGTCAGCTCGGTAATGTTTGCCATGCCGCCAATATTTACTACCGCGCGGTCGCGGTCGGCGCGGAACACCGCATTGTGGAAGGCGGGCATTAGCGGTGCTCCTTGACCGCCCAATGCCATATCCCGGCGGCGGAAGTCCGCTACGGTGGTAATGCCGGTCAGGGCGGCAATGGTATTGGGGTCGCCAAGTTGCAGGGAGAAGGGGATGGAGACACTGCCCGGTGGCCGGTGGCGCACGGTCTGGCCGTGGCTGCCTATGGCAGTGACGGCAGAGGGCGCGACTCCGGCTTGCTTTAAAACGGCGAGCGCGGCGGCGGCAAACTCCTGGCCGAGCTGTCGGTCGAGCTGACCGGCCCGGTCCAATTCCGAGGGCCCCGGCGCGCAGAGGGCGAGGATCGCCTCGCGCATTTCCGAAGAAATAGGGTACCCGAGTGCCGCCCGGGTCTGGCACTGCAGGGCGTCGCCAGTTTCAGAGAACTCCACCAGCACCGCATCGATGGAGTCGATACTGGTGCCGGACATCAGACCGATATAGAGATCCGTCATTCAGTTTACGGAGTCCTTCTTGTCTTTGTTTTTGTCGTCTTCATTCTTGGCCAGTGCCGGCTGCTCATAGCGCTCGAGCTGCGCCATCAGCGGCTGGGTCTGGGCCTGGAAGCGCGCCATTTCTGAAGAGGCGATCGCCTTTGCCTTCGGCAGCTGGCGCACGATGGTGGCCGGATTGCGGTGGTGGCCGTCCACCAGGAATTCATAGTGCAGGTGCGGGCCGGTGGCGTAACCGGTGGAGCCCACGGTGCCAATGACCTGGCGCTGCTTCACGCGCTGCCCCTGCTTTACACTGCGCTTGTGCAGATGCAGGTAGCGGGTTACATAGCGCTCGCCATGCTGTACGAACACATAGTTGCCGTTGGCCTTACTGTACCCTGACTTGATGACTTTGCCGTCACCAGCGGAGTACACCGGTGTTCCCGTCGGAGCCGCGTAATCGGTGCCGTTGTGCGGGCGGTGCGTCTTGAAAATGGGGTGCAGGCGACGCGGATTGAAATGTGAGCTGATGCGGCCAATATCCACTGGAGTGCGGATGAACGCCTTGCGCATGCTTTTGCCTTCCGGCGTGTAGTAGTTGGTGTCACCGTTGCTGTCGGTGTAGCGCACCGCACTGAACGTCTTGCCCTGGTTGGTGAAGGTCACCGCCTG
Source organism: Microbulbifer harenosus (assembly GCF_005771435.1). Taxonomy (GTDB): domain Bacteria; phylum Pseudomonadota; class Gammaproteobacteria; order Pseudomonadales; family Cellvibrionaceae; genus Microbulbifer; species Microbulbifer harenosus. The sequence goes on along the minus strand of NZ_VANI01000007.1, from coordinate 2,921 downwards.
AATGGCGCCGTTGCCGATCTTCTCGCCGTCGAGAAACTCCTCGTCAAACACCACGCTGAAGCTGTCGCCTTTGCGGATGTCCAGTGCAAAGTCGATGTCGGAGCCGAAGATATCGGCCATTTCCATGATCAGGTTGTTGCTGAGGCCAGCTTTACTGCCGTCTACGAACAAGGAGCTCTCGATTTCACCCTGTCGGAACGCGGTGTAGCGCTCCGCTTCGCGTTGATGCAGGGCGTACTTGTATTCGTCGGAGCTGTCGCGGCTGAACTCCACCTTGCTGAGGCGATCGCGGTGCAGCTCGAGACTCTGCAGGCTGCCACTCCCGTCGATCTGGAACGTGAGGTTTTCACCCGGTACCAGCTTGGCCAGTTGCTTGGCTTCCTTGCCGCTGGACAGCAATTGGTACATCTCCGCATTGCTGAGGCCGGCGCGCTGGAACAGGTCGGAGAGGGTGTCTCCGTTGCGCACGGTTTCCTGCACGATGCGCAGCCCTTCCATCACGCTTTGAGGGGCAGTGTCCTGAGGTGCTAGGGGTGCCGGTGCTGCAGCCGCTTCTTCGGGCAGGCTGAGGGAAACTTCCAGCGCCGTGCGCTTGGCCTCTACATCTGGAGGGGATACGAACAGGGTGAGCGCCAGCGCGAAGCTTGCGGCACCGGCAGCCAGTGCGTGGGTTCTCGGGAAATGTTTGCCCAGGGCGCCCAGCAGGCGTGGATTTTTGCGGTGATTTTGCATGGCTTTATACGGTGGTGGCGCTGATAGTCATTGTTATGTGATCCCGGCGATCATGCCTAAAAAACGAACACAAAGAGGGCTTTATAACAAAATTCCCGCCGTGGTTCACGGGGTAATTGACCTGTCTGTCCATGATTCGGTTCCTCTGTCTTGCCGGCGTTTTTTGCCACCGCCTCCGGGGGCTGGCCATTGTTCGCCAGCGTCCGGCCGCGCTTGTATTTGCCGCAGGATTCGGTACATTTGCAGCCCAATTTTTCGCCGCCGGAACCAGTTGCCGGGGCTTTTGAGTGCAAATGAACTTACTGCAAGGGGATACAATGGCCGGAGTGGATGCGACACTGCTGGAAGATCTTACGCGCCGCGGGCTGGTCAATCAGGCCACCGGTGACGGCGAACTGGAGCAGCACCTGGCAGAAGCGAGTCGCACACTCTATTGCGGCTTTGATCCCACTGCGGATTCCCTTCACATAGGGAGTCTAGTTCCCCTGCTGACACTCAAGAGGTTTCAGGCGGCAGGTCACAAACCGATCGCACTGGTTGGCGGCGCAACCGGCCTGATTGGCGACCCTTCCTTCAAAGCGCAGGAGCGTTCACTCAATACGCCGGAAGTGGTCGCTGGCTGGGTGGAGAAAATCAAGCAGCAGGTCAGCGCGTTTGTTGATTTCGACGCTGTTGAAAACCCCGGCATTGTTGTCAACAACCTGGACTGGACCAAAGACCTGAGTGTGCTCGACTTCCTGCGAGACGTGGGTAAGCACTTCTCCGTCAACAATATGGTAAACAAAGAGTCCGTCAAGCAGCGGCTTCAGCGGGAAGGGGAGGGTATTTCCTTCACCGAATTTGCCTACATCCTGCTGCAGTCCATGGATTTCTCTGAGCTGTACAAGCGTTATCAGTGCACCCTGCAAATCGGTGGGTCTGATCAGTGGGGCAATATTACCGGTGGCGTGGATCTCACCCGTCGCCAGCACCGCGGAAAAGTCTTCGGCCTTACCCTGCCGCTGGTCACCAAGGCGGATGGCACCAAATTCGGTAAAACCGAAAGCGGTACCATCTGGCTCGACCCAAAGCGCACATCACCCTACGCCTTCTACCAGTTCTGGCTGAATACGGCGGACGCGGATGTGTACAAGTTCCTGCGCTACTTTACTTTCCTGAGTGTCGACGCCATCGACGCGCTTGAAAAGGCGGATGCGGAGCGTCAGGGGCGCCCGGAAGCGCAGGGCGTACTCGCCAAAGAGGTGACTCGTCTGGTTCACGGTGAGGAGGGGCTTCAGGCTGCCGAGCGTATATCCCAGGCGCTTTTCTCCGGCGGTATTGAAGAGCTTTCTCAGAGCGATCTGGAGCAGCTGCGCCTTGACGGCCTGCCCAGCTCAGAGTTGCCACGCGAGTTCACCGCTGAACAAAGTCTGATTCAGTTGCTGGTGGATGCCGGCATGGCACCGTCAGGAAAGCAGGTGAAAGATGCCCTCGGCCGCAATGCGGTTTTGGTGAATGGGGCTGACGTGGGTATGGACAGCAATGGCGTTCCTGCAGAGGTATTTGCAGGTGGCAGGGCCATGCACGAACGTTTCTATGTTGTTCGCCTGGGGAAAAAGAAATACCACCTCTTCTACCGTTCCGCCTGATCAGTTTTTGAGTGTTTTTTAAGCGGAAAATCTTTTTTACAGTTTTGTCACAAAAGTGCTTGCGCCGGCGGGGTCGGATTCGTATAGTTCGCGCCCTCGCCGCTGACGAGGCAACTCAAAGCGCGGCGGGATGGCAAAGTAAGCTGTTGATCTTCAAAGGGTTTTCCCTGAAAAAGAATTTCAGAAAGCGCTTGCCAAGGTCGAAGAGGTCGCTATAATGCGCGCCACTTCGAAGGTCGCCGGAAGCGGTGGCCGAGGTGCTCGAAAGCGTTGAGGTTTAACGTTTTCGAAGCCAAAAAAAGTCTGCCAGAAAGCACTTGCTTCAGCAGATCGGATGTGTAGAATACGCGTCCCCAGTGATGACCGAGCGTCACGCTGAGTTGTTTAAAAATTCGATCAAGCAATATGTGTGGGTGCTTGCGGAGTGATGGATCGAACATCTGCCCCTGACCTTAATTGGGAAGGGCCAGAAAAAGATTTATCGGAAGCAAGTAACTCATGTCAATGAATTACGCCAAATCTCAGGATTTATCCTGAGGCTAGGTACAGCATTCCGAGCAA
>NZ_VANI01000006.1 GCF_005771435.1 Microbulbifer harenosus | reverse complement strand
AGAGCCTTTGAGGGGCTTGAGCCGTATGCGAGGAAACCCGCACGTACGGTTCTTAGAGGGCCGGGAGTCGGTGACGGCTCCTGGCTACTCGGCGAGTTAAGAGGAGTTGGTAGCTTTCGTGGAGTTAATTGCAGAGGCAGTCATGGCATTGATTATGACTGTTGTTGAAGTGCTAGCGGCACTTATTACACCAGCGGCGGAAGTAGCGGCACCCTTCTTGATCCTATTAGTGGAAGCACTTGTATGGTTGGTTCTACTTCTTGTACAGCTAGTTTTAGCATTAATTTACTGGCGTAAACTAAACATACCAGGTAAGCCTCAATTCAATGGCTTGCGTGGTAAGCTAAAGTCATTTTCTATCCAATGGCGAAAAAGACGTGAAAATAAAAAGGCGCGGAAGCAAAGCTCATAACAAGACCGGGAAATTTACTCCGGACCTTTGGCCATCCGTGGGAAAGCTTAATTTGCTCACCTTTTGCGCGGTCGCTGCGTTCCCATTTTTCGTGCAAAAAGCACACAAGGTAAACTGCGTCTGATTGCGGCGCTAGTTGCAACCAGGAATCTAGAGCATGGTCGAAATTATAGGAAGTAAAGATTGCGGTAATTCTCCAAAAAATCAGTTTGTTGAGAAAATAACCGTTGCATTGGAAACTGGTGATTTGGAGTTTCTTGGTGAAGTTCTATCTGACGGCGCTGTCTGGGAACTCGCGGATAGAAGTGTAATGGAAGGAGATAGCCTTCGATCTCATATTCAACGGTGTGGAAAGGACGTTACTCTAGTAAAAATTGACCACGTAATTTCACATGGAAAATCCGGGGCAGCAAATGGGCATGTCCAAGATAAGAAAGGCAAGATACTTCACTTTTGCCACTTCATAGAATTTACAAGTGCAAAATGTGTAGTAATCAAGAGAGTGAGCAGCTACGGAAAATCCTAGCCGCGAAGCACTTAGTATCAAGTTTTAGCACTGTATACGCGGTCGCTGCGGTGCGCATAAAACGCCAACAATTGTCCGCGGCTGAACGCAGCGTTATACATCTTGAGGAGAAAGGTATGGGGTCTGAATCAGCGCTTAGGGGAAGCTGCCTTTGCGGTGTAGTCCGCATCTCAGCCAAGACAAAAAACAATAGTGTTGGTGCTTGTCACTGCTCGATGTGTCGAAAATGGGGCGGTGGTCCTCTTTTTGCAGCTGAGTGTGAAAGTGATGTGCATTTTGAGGGCGCTGAATACATATCTATCTTCAGTTCTTCGGAATGGGCCGAACGCGGATTTTGTCAAAAATGTGGCACCCATTTGTTTTACCGGCTAAAGCAGGAGAGACACTACGCTATTCCTGTTGGACTGTTTGACGGTGGTGATCAGTGGACATTCGCGGAGCAGATATTTATTGATCAGAAGCCTTCGTTTTATTCGTTTGCGGAAAAGACCAAGAATCTAACCGGGGCTGAGGTCTTTGCACAGTACTCCGCAGATTAGGGTGAAGTAACGGCGCCGCATAACAAATTGTTGGAGGAGGACGTTTGTTCTGCAGGTTGCCCCTGCCGGCGGTGTTTAGGCCGAATGACCAAGGATATACCGCTGACAGAATAGCAGCATCACCTCACCATCTTGGATTGTCTCGACTTATGCTCGCACCAGGACCTTTCACCAATGCCTCACCATAGAGAAGCGCAGTGATTGTCACCATCTCCAACGTTACAGACTTCGATCAATTCATGCGGACTTTTTCAAACGAGGGGGTCAAGAAGAGAAGGGAACACGGGTGCAAGGGTGCTTATGTCGTCCGGGACCCTGATGACGACCATCGGGTATGGGTGTTTTTCGACTGGGCACAAGAAGACTACGAGGGTTTTCTCGCGGATCCGGAGATTCCCGCAATAGCACGGAAGCTCGCTCTTCGAGAGCCACCAATAAAGGTTGAACCGGTCGCGCAGTACGATTCCTGACATCTTAGGAAGCTGTTTTTCGATGCCATTGGCTGGGTGGATTAATGTTTACTTCGGTATATCCCATCGGCCAAATCAGATCGTTGAACAAAGTCCTGCTTTTGGGAGAATTTATTGCTGTGCTATAAATTTTCCACTGAGCGTGAGGTTATATGTGGTAGGTTCAGAGCTGATATTCTGAGAATAGTTTTTCATAGTTTTAATTCTATTTTTTGTGGCCGGCTACATCTATTACTTAAACGATCAGCACAATAGAGCATGCCTCAAAGCACAGTTATTTTTGTAACGCTGCGCTACCAGAAAACAATCAACTACAAAGCTGCAATTAGTAGCGACTTTTTATACTGGTCTTACCCACGATAAGTTGACACCTGTATAGGTACGCTTGGATTTAGAGGCTGGTTGTATTTTGAGCAAGAGAATAGCTCCGCTAGTACGAAGGAGTTTCCATAACCGCTTCTAGCTGGTGGCGCGCAAATGTTCTTGAGGTGGTTTTTGTGGTGTCTTGTTTCAGTTAGGCGGGCAAATCTTGTATTCCTTGCTACACTTTAATCAATAACGGCAATAAATTTTTACGTATGGCAGCCATTTTACAATCACTGGCTGAGTACATCAGCCCACAGATCCCGCCGTGCAGTGCGCCTGCCGAGGCGCTGTTTCCCCTCTTTTACTTAGAATCGGTTCAGAAGAACTGGATTAACCCTCAGCCGTTTGGAGCGCGTTTTATTCCGCGCCTCGTGCTGTTATGAATAGTTTGCGACTAATTGAAAATCCAGGGATGAATTAAAAAGGAGAGCACCATGAGTTACAGCGAAGAGTTGGTGGAAAAGGTTCGCGACTTGCTACAGGAAAAAGAAGGCCTGACTGAAAAGCAGATGTTCGGCGGTCTAGCATTCATGCTGAATGGCAATATGGCCTGTGGCGTCGTCGGTGAAGAGTTGATGGTGCGTGTGGGTCCGGAAAACTACGACAATGCCCTGAGTGAGCGGTATACCCGTCCCATGGATTACACGGGCAGGCCGTTAAAGGGCATGGTGTATGTTGAAGAGGATGCTATCGCCGAAAACCTGGATGGCTGGGTAACCAAAGGCGCAGAGTTTGCCAATTCCCTGCCACCCAAATAAACGCCGCGGCGTCACCGAGTTCTGCGTTGAAAGAAGCTGGATGATAAAATCGCGGAAATCAGGATATGAGTGGCGCTATCATTCTTGGGGTCGCCAGGTTCAATCGCGCATTCAAGCTGCTCAGTAAAAACCGATTTTTAGAGTTGACGTGAATCGTAGCCCTCAAGAGTAATTTTGGAATGTATGAATCATGAAGGATTCAAAACAGTTTTGGGAAGAATCTGCTGAAAAATATATTAAAAGCCCCATTAAAAATGAAGCTACATATCAGCGGAAACTGGCCATTACTCAAGAGTTCCTGAGGTCGGATTGGAATGTGTTGGAGTTTGGCTGCGGCAGTGGCGCCACCGCGATTTTTCATGCTCCTCATGTGAAACATGTCCTTGCTACAGATATATCTGAAAACATGATAGACGCGGCACATAGAAAAGCGGTCGAAGCCGGAGTAAAGAACATTGTTTTTCAGCAGGGAACGCTCGACAGCTTGGCGTTAAGGAATGGAAGTTTTGACGCTGTTCTCGGGTTAAATGTGCTACATCTTCTGGAAGATGTAGACGGGGCGATTGATAAAATTCATGGGCTGCTAAAACATGATGGAGTATTTATATCAAGCACTTCGCTATTAGCGGAGATAAGTATTTTTTATCAATGGTTGGTCTCTGGCATGCAGCTTCTCCGTTTAGCACCTTATGTCAGTCGCTTATCAAAAAGTCAGCTTATTTCCAAGTTGCTGAATTCAGGTTTTACTATTGAGCGAGAATGGCAGGCTAGCCATGAATCGGTATTTATAGTCGCTAGAAAGGGCTGTCAAGAGGTTGGGTCAACCTAACTAGCAACGGCTATCTTCGCTGCGCAGGGAGCGCGGCTTTTCCGCGCCTCGCGGTACAACTTCGCCCTGTAGTTGGGCGTTAGAACACAAAGAATATCCTTGGGGGTACAGTGAAAGTTCGTCGGATTGTCACCAATATAGATAGCAAAGATCTGGAAAAGGCCGAAGCGTTTTATGGGAAGTTTCTCGGTCTTGATATCCTGATGGATCATGGCTGGATCAAAACCTTCGGCTCCAGTGAAAAAATGACGTTGCAAGTCAGCGTAGCGTCGGAAGGTGGCTCGGGCACGGCGGTTCCCGACTTATCCATCGAGGTCGATGATCTATCTGCTGCGCTCCGAAAGGCCAAGGAGCTTGGGATATCCGTAGAATATGGGCCGGAAAGCGAACCCTGGGGCGTGCGCCGCTTTTATGTTCGCGACCCATTTGGCAAACTCATCAATGTTCTTCAACACCATTAGTCATACTGGTGGTTTTGTGTTCTGACAGACCGCTCAAGTTCATTCGATATTCAATCCGCTTTGCGCACACCTCCAAGTCGGTTTGGTGGAGATGTGTGCAAAAGCCGATATAAAGTGGGTTGCGCCTGAGTGTGATGTTGGGCCTCTCCTGAGTTCAGCTGCGCTGGTGAATTCAGTCTGATTGGCTGAGCGCGCTCAGTATTGTGGTGATATCGCGCTTATCCAATCTGCCGGTCGGTGGCATGAATCCGCTTTCGCTGGTGAGCTTGTGTTCCAGCAGGGTTACACCGTCGGCCATTTGCAGCCAGCGGCCCTCCGGACTTAACAATGTACCGGGTGTATGCTGCAGTTCCTGGTGGCAGCCGGCGCAGTGTGTCAGCAGCACCCGCCGCGGCTCCTCTGCGAGCTGGACGTCATTCACACGGGGGATGGCATGTGCCGCAGCGGCCTGAATATTCTCCATTGCCATGTAGGGTTCACCGCGGGACAGTCGCAACACGGCCCTGTTTTTGTCGTCGACAATCAGTAAGGCGCCATCCTGCAGTTGCAATAACCCGACCGGAGCGCCTTCAGGACGCAGGTTTTCGACCTGATTCCACTGCCCAATGACTTCGGTATGCTGCGCATCGGCATGGGAGCCACCACGTGGCGCCATAGCATGGGATGTGAATTTCTGCGCGGGCGGGATGGGGTCGCGGTTGAAGGTGACGCTGGGCTGCAGCAGCGGCAGGCCTTCTGGAGAGGTGGGATAGCTGACGACCCGGTTACCCACTACACGGTAGCCGTGCCAGCTGACGAGCAGGTGACCTTTGAGTTTGGGCAACAGGTCGGCGCTGTAATAGATCATATCCAGGGGGGCCACATGGGGCGGCATCAGACTGTATGGTTGGATGTAATCCGGGCGGGTGCAGCCCGCCGCAACTTCTTTTGCGCTCAGTGTCCTGTTAAAGCAGAAAGGCCAGCCATAAAAACCGCCGGCCTGAATAACGTTGATTTCCTCGTATGGTTCCTCGGGATCATGAAAATCCGCACTGTTTTCCCCTTGCAGTATCGTGCCGCTGGGATGCACGACTAGCGCCATGGAATTGCGCAGGCCGGTGGCGTACATAGAGAACGCGCTTTCCCAGCGATTGCCTTCAGGGATATAGCGATAGTGACGGAGGCCGACGGAAGTGGCTTCTTCGCAGGCCTGCTTGTCTGCGCTGAGCTTACAATCGTCCGTTTTCGAGCCCGCGTTGACTAACAGATCCCCGTTTGGGAGGAAGACAAAACTGGTCAGGGGGTGCAGATGGTCCCCGGCCGAGTAGGGGAGCGATTCGACAGCCGTTTCCTGATCGGCTATTTCATCATCTCGCACACGGAATCGAGTGATGCGATGTGCCTCCCCCAGATAAATCAAGCCGTCTGGCCCGAGTTTGATGTCGTGTGGAAGATTGAGCCCGGTGGCGAGTTTGCGCGCGGTCAGTAACTGGCTGTAGCGGTCGTCGGCAAATTCCAGCAACCACAGGATTCCCCTGTGTGGGTTCCAGCCCCCCATGTCGGTGACCAGTATCTGCCGGTGCTGTGGAATCTCCAGAGCTTTTCGAGGTTTGACAAATGCCGCGCCAATACTGGCGTCCGCCACAAGGCCAAGGCAGGTTCCTGGCATGGTTCCCACCGGCAGCTTTGGTGGGCCGTCACAGGTGGTGGGCACTGGCTGATAACCGGTAGCAGTGGAGGAAGCGGTAAAAAGGCCGAGCAGCAGCCCGATTATCCATTTGCGGGTCAAATTCATGGCGCGGAAACTCACTCATTGCGAAAGCGAGGTGGACTATAGCCATTGGCGCTGGAAACACCAAGCCGGTTTTCGGTAGTATTGCGCGCTAAATTCAAGGGGCGTGGCACAAGGAGAGTCTGTCAGTGGAAACAGGGTACCAGTACCGCAAGCGCAGGGTGGCGCTGGATCGGAGCCGGGAATTTCGGCTCGGCGAGGGAAAAATCAGTGCCTATGCCAGCGTGGCATTGGGGCTCTTATGTTTGCTGGCTGTGCTCGCTTACCGTTATCCCGCCTATCTGACCACTATCGAATTGCGTCAGGCGTATGATGCTGAGTTTTTGCAACAGATCCTCAAATACGGCATGTACTTCTCACTGTTCCTTGGTGCGCTTACGTTTGTGCTTAATCGCCACAAGCGGCTTGGAGCCTGTGGTATCGGTCTTACTCTGACCGGCTTTGCCCTGGGAGGCTACGACATTCCCGTAGGACCGGTGGAGCCTGTGCGGATGTCACTTGGCGTGGACTGGCTGATTCTTGCGTTTCTCGGCTCGGTCGGTGTGTTCATGACATTGGAGAAGCTGTTCCCCAAATATCGCAATCAGGTGATATTGCGCAGCGAGTGGGGCCTGGATCTGTTTTACTTCTGCTTCAACCACCTGATGATATCGGCGATCCTGATTTACGCCAACTTTCATGCGAGTCATTTCCACTGGGCCCTCAGCGAATCGGTGCAGACGACAGTGCAGTCGATGCCTGTATGGTTGCAGGTGGTGCTGATTGTATTGTGCGCGGATTTTGTGCTGTATTGGGAGCACCGCCTGTATCACGAGGTACGCGGGTTGTGGCCGGTACATGCGGTGCATCACTCGGTGGAGCAGATGGACTGGTTGGCGGGCTCCCGCGGTCACTTTGTGCAGGTGTTTTCCGAACGCGCAATGGTGATGATCCCACTGTATTTGTTGGGGGCAGACAAAGCGGCACTGGATATTTACGTCACTTTTGCTGCGCTGCAGGCGGTACTCATCCACTCTAATGTGAACCTGCGCTTCGGGCCGCTGAAGTATCTCCTGGTTACACCTCAATTTCACCACTGGCACCACAGTTCCGAAAAGCCGGCAATTGACACCAACTATTCCGCGCACACGGTAATTTTTGATCGGCTTTTCAATACCTATCATATGCCGGATAAGCACTGGCCTGCGGAGTACGGTACAACGGTGCGTTTGCCGCGTGGTTTTGTCGGCCAGCTGTTCTATCCGCTCCGGAAGTGGCTACAGCCTTAGTACCTATCGCGGGGATGGGAAGACTACTTTCCAGTCGTTCTTCATGTCGACCACGGTCCAGCCTTTTTTAGCGGCGTCATCCAGGCCTTTGCTCAGTTGGCCGATGTGAGAATCGCGATCGTAGGCCCACTCCCGTTTGGCGTCGGTGTGGTGCAGTAACAGACCGAGGCGGGCGCCGGTTCCCGCTGTGGTCCATTCGAGCATCTGGTAATCCCCATCGGAATTGCCGAAGGCAAAACTGGGACGCTGTCCAATGTATTGATGAATGCCCACAGGCTTGCCCTCCTTGTCGTCGATCAGGTTGATCTCGGGCAGTTTGATGATCGCCGGTGTGCCATCGCGGACTTCGTATTTGGCTTTGATACTTGATCCAACCACCTGATCAGGTGGAATGCCATAGGTCTGCTCTGCGAAGACCCGCATAAAATCCACGCCACCACCGGAGACGATGAATGTCTTGAAACCATTGGCGCGCAGATAATCCAGTAGCTCTAGCATGGGCTGGTAGATCATCTCGTTGTAGGGCCGATTGGTTTTCGGGTGACGGGCGGTTTTAAGCCAGTCGCTGACGTTTGCGTGAAATTCTTCCGCGGTCATATTCGCGTGGGTGGCAGCGAGGATCTTCATTAATCCTTCCTTGCCACTCGCCATGACTTTTTGGGTGTCGCCCCTGAGTACGGAAGCGAATGGCTCCTGAGTTTTCCATTCCGGATGCTTCGGTGCCATCTTCTTAACCTGATCCAGGGCATAGATCAGCTGGAAATAGACCGGTTGTTCCGCCCACAGTGTGCCGTCGTTGTCAAAAGTCGCGATGCGCTGACTTTCTGGAATAAAGTCGGGTGAATCTTTGCGAGTGACTTTTTCCACAAAACGGATGATGGCCTTTTTGCTGTCACTGTCATTCCAGGAACTCAGTGGATCGGCGACGCTGAAAGCGGAGGTAAGTAGCAAGAGCCCGGCTGCGAGCAACAGGCGCAGCTTGTACCGAATATACATAAGATTCCCCTGAGTACTTTGGTGAGGTGCTTATCTGAATTTGACGCTACCTAAACTCTAGTTCGCAATGTTCATTTCAGTGAATTGTGGGTGTTAGTTTTCCAGAGGCTATGGGTAGCGGAATCTGAATCCCAGGTTTTGATCTTTACCGCATCTGGTGACGTGTCACTCCTTGCTGACTTCTCCAGAATATTGCCGCCGGCTAGCAGGGCGGCGCAAGACGCCTGTTTAACTCTCCGCGGCCCTGGATCCTACGGTGCGTACCGGCCGGTACCTTGAATGATCGTATCCAGAATGGCATGTATCTGCACTCATGCCTCCAAATTTTTACCTATGGTTGGCAAGCGGAGTTCTCCATATTTCCCGGTGTTGTTATTTTTTCCGCCTGTAAATGGGTGAATGGATCCGCAGTGATAAAACGCTGAAATGGGGTGTCTATGCGTATCTATGTAACTGTATTGACGTTATTACTGGTACTGGCAGGTTGCAGTGAGAAAGATGAGGAAGCCCAAGTACGGCTGCCAGGCGTCGAGCAGGCCGTTGCCAACACGCAACAGGATGGGGACATCAATCGCCCGCCAGTGACACCAACCATTCCCCCTCAGGCCACACTTTCGAAGCCGGCAGTGAACCCCGCCGGCACCAAACCCAATATCCTGCTGATCGTTTCCGACGACACCGGCTTTGGTGACCTCGGTCCCTACGGCGGTGGTGTCGGGCGCGGTATGCCCACACCGAATATTGACCGGATGGCGGCAGATGGCATGACCTTTTTCTCGTTCTACGCGCAACCCAGTTGTACTCCCGGCCGCGCGGCCATGCAGACCGGACGCATTCCCAATCGCAGCGGCATGACCACGGTGGCATTTCAGGGGCAAGGCGGTGGCCTGCCGAAGGAGGAATGGACTCTGGGGTCAGTGCTAAAAAAGGCGGGTTATAAAACCTATTTCACCGGCAAGTGGCACCTGGGCGAATCCGACTATGCACTGCCGAATGCCCAGGGTTACGATGTAATGGAACACGCGTTCCTGTATCACGCCAATGCGTACACCTATGGCGATCCCGAGTGGTTTCCGGATATGGATCCGAAGCTGCGCAAGATGTTCAACGATGTGACCAAAGGTTCCATGTCTGGGCTGGCCGGTGAAAAGCCGCGTGAAGATTGGAAGGTCAACGGTGAGTATGTCAACACCCCGGACAAAGGTGTTGTGGGTTTGCCTTTTTTGGACAGCTATATTGAGCGCTCTGGGATCAGATTTCTTGAGGAGGCGGCGAGAAACCCCGAGCAGCCTTTCTTTATCAATATCAACTTCATGAAGGTGCACCAGCCAAATCTGCCTGCACCGGAGTTTAAACATAAGTCGATGTCGAAAACCAAATACGCCGATTCGCTGGTGGAGCTGGACGCGCATATCGGCAATGTAATGAACAAGTTGCGCGAACTGGGCCTGGATAAAAACACTTTGGTATTTTATACCACCGACAACGGCGCTTGGCAGGATGTATACCCGGATGCTGGTTATACACCACTGCGTGGCACCAAAGGTACAGTACGTGAGGGGGGCAACCGCGTGCCGGCTATCGCCGTTTGGCCCGGTTACATTGCCCCAGGCATTCGCAATCACGATATTCTCGGTGGCCTGGACCTGATGGCTACCTTTGCGGCGTTGGCAGGTTTGGAATTGCCCAAAGAAGACCGCGGTGGCGCTCCGATCTATTTCGACAGTATCGACATGTCACCGGTGTTGTTCGGAAACGGAAAGAGTACACGCGACTCCTGGTTTTACTTCACCGAAGATGAGCTGACTCCCGGCGCCGCGCGGGTCGGCAATTACAAGGCCGTGTTTAATTTGCGAGGGGACGACGGTGCGCACACCGGCGGGCTGGCGGTTGATAGCAACCTCGGCTGGAAGGGGCCGCAAAAGTATGTGGCCACCGTGCCGCAGATCTTCGACTTGTGGCAGGACCCGCAGGAACGCTACGACGTATTCATGAATAACTATACCGAGCACACCTGGACCATGGTTGTATTCAACGATGCGATCAGTGCTCTGATGAAAACTTACGTGAAGTATCCGCCGCGAAAACTGCAGAGTGAGAGTTACAGTGGTCCGATCACCCTCACGCAGTATCAGCGCTTAAAATATGTCCGCGAAAACCTGGAAAAAAATGGTGTAAACCTTCCCTTGCCCTCTGGAAACTGATTGCCGATAGCCAGACACACTGAACCCCGCCGCGCGGTTATGGCGGCGGGCTTTTTCTCATTGCGCACGGCGCGTTACTGGGCTTTACTTTATGCACCTGGGCAACAACCAGGAATAATCTATAACTGCAGGCCGGTCCCTCATGCGGTTGGCGCCTGAGCGTTGGTGAGTCCATGCACCCGAGTTTACGTATCCTGCTGCTCTGCGTTTTAGTTGGCGTCTGCGACCGAAATGCTTCGCCAACAACTGGTGTTCCGGTTAGTTCCCCCTCTGCGATTAATACCGCGACATCTCCGGAACCCAATCGAGCTCAGGGCCAAGAAGAGCGTACGCACCGTCAGACAAGTAAGAGCGAATCACCGTCGGCGCACGTGGATGATGCCAATACCGGTTATGTAGGCGCGGAAACCTGTGCCAACTGTCATCAGCGTGCCTTTAAAAGTTGGCAGAAATCTCACCATGATCTGGCCATGAAAACGCCGGATTCGCAAAGCGTGGTGGGCAACTTCGAGAATGCAACGTTCAACTACTTCGGCACCGAGTCTACTTTTTACCGGCGCGACGGAAAATACTTCGTGCGCACCGATGGAGCCAACGGTGAGCTACAGGAGTTTCCCATTGCCTACACCTTTGGTATCTACCCCTTGCAGCAGTATCTTATTGCGTTTCCCGGTGGCCGCCTGCAGGCACTGAGCATCTCTTGGGATTCCCGCCCGAAAGAAGCGGGTGGGCAACGATGGTTCCATCTCTATCCAGATGAGGAAATCAAACCCGGAGATCCGCTGCACTGGACGGGTATCAATCAGAACTGGAACTTCCAGTGTGCCGACTGCCACTCCACGAATTTGCAAAAGAATTACGACATGGCTTCGGGGACCTTCGCTACCCGCTGGTCGGAGCTCAATGTGGGTTGTGAATCCTGTCACGGTCCTGGTTCGCAACATGTGAAGTGGGCCGGCTTGAGTGAGGAGAGGCGCAAGGCGGAACCCGACCGCGGCCTGGAGATTTCCAACGCTGAACGCCAGCAGACAGGCTGGCAAATGAATGCGGAAAATGGCATCGCATATCTCAAGGTCGGTTCCGCGAAGCAGACCCAGAAAGAAATTTCCATTTGTGCCCAGTGCCACTCCCGTCGCGGCACCCAGCATCCCGGCGTCAGGCCAAAAGACGACTTTCTCGATTTCTTTCACCCGGCGCTGCTGAGTGAAGATCTCTATTACGCGGATGGCCAGATTAAAGACGAAGTCTACGTGTGGGGCTCGTTTGCGCAGAGTAAAATGCACGACGCCGGCGTCACCTGCAGCAACTGCCACGACCCCCACAGCCTAAAACTACGTGCGGAGGGCAATGCTATCTGCGCCCAGTGCCACCTACCATCGAAATTCGATGCGACTGAGCATCATCTGCATTCTGCGGGTAGCGAGGGCGCCCAGTGCGTCAATTGCCATATGCCCGAGAAAGTTTATATGCAGGTGGATGCGCGCCGCGACCACAGTTTCCGCGTGCCTCGCCCAGATTTATCGGAGAAGATTGGCTCGCCCAATGCCTGCAATGGATGCCATACGGATCGCCCGAGTATCTGGGCGGCGGACATCCTTGAGAGAAAATTTGGCGCACCGGAGCCCCACTATGGTGAGGTAATCCACGCCGGACGCGCAGGTGTTCCCGGTGCCGATCAACCGCTACAGGCATTGATCATGGACGAGTCCCAGCCCGACATCGTGCGAGCCACCGCCATCTCGCTGCTGCCCCGTTATCTCTCCCGCCAGTCCGCACAGCTGCTGCAGATCATCGCGCAGGGAGACAATGCACTGCTGCATCTGGGGTTGGCGCAAGCTCTCGACCAGATTCCGCAACAGGTGCGTCCGGCGCTGGCCATTCCACTGCTGTATGAAGATGAGCGGGTCATTGCATCGCTCGCCGCGAATGCGATTGCCGGTGCACCGATGGATGCCTACCCGGAGTCGGTGGGGCAGCGCTTCGACAGGGCATTGGCGGATTATGTTGCCGCTGCCGAATTCAACGGTGACCGTCCGGAGAGCCTGTTGAATCTGGCAGGGCTGCGCGGGCGCGAAGGGAATATATCTGCCGCGGAGTCACTGCTCCACCTGGCAGTGCAACGCGCACCGTATTACACGCCTGCACTGGTCAACCTCGCCGACCTTTACCGCAGTAGCGGTCGTGAACAGCGGGGTGAAGAGCTATTGCGCAGTGCGCTGGAGGGGGCAATCGACAAGGCGCCGTTGCAGCACGCCCTGGGCCTTTCTCTGGTGCGCCAGCAACGAATGGCGGATGCACTGGAGTTTTTACGTCAGTCCGCGGACAGCCAGAGTACTTCGTCGCGCTATGCGTATGTGTATGGTGTTGCCCTCAATTCCGTCGGTCGGCCGGATGCGGCGATTGTGTATCAGCAGGCCGCCCTGAAGCGCTTTCCCGGCGATCCTGACATTCTGCAGTTGCTGATCTCTCTCAACCGTGAGCAGGGGAATATGCAAGAGGCCCAGTATTACGAGGCGCAACTGCGTGGCGGACAAAGGGCACATTTACGGTAAAAGATTCGCGTGCAATATCCATCCAGCTCCTCGAAATTTCCGGCGTCATATGTGCGGCCTTCACCGAAAAACAGTCCTCTTGCCCGCGCTGTGCAGCGCGAGCTGGAGAATCATCCGGCAGAAACCAGCGGTTTTTATTTGATGCAGGATGGTCTGTCGGCCTTTGTTGCCAGGACCGTGTTGATTGAAGCCGCCACTGTATCCCTGGATCTCCAGTATTACATTTACGAAGATGACAGTGCCGGGCGCATTCTCATGAGCCTCCTACTGAAGGCAGCAGATCGCGGTGTGCGGGTGCGCCTGCTGGTGGACGACCTGGGCACCCGCGTAGTCAATCCGCTGGTGCTGACTCTGGATGAGCATCCTCTGATCGAGATTCGTATATTCAATCCGGTAGAGGGGCGCTCCGGACTCCGCCGTGCCCTGGAACAGGCGGCAAACCTCGGCCGGATCAATCATCGCATGCACAACAAACTGCTTGTCGCCGATGGCTTGGTGATGATTACCGGTGGGCGGAATATCGCCGACGGTTACTTTTCCCGTTCGGATGTGGAATTTCTTGATGTGGATGTGATGGCCCTAGGTGGGGTACTACCGGATGCGGAACAGATTTTTGATGATTATTGGAACAATCCGGTGTCGGTGCCGGTCACCGAACTGTCGCTCGATAACCTGGAAGATCAGAGCCTGGATGACCTCCGCCGCAAGGTGAAGGCCTTCCTTGAGGATGAGGCGAAGTCTGAATTCACTGATGCTCTGAGGCAGTCGCAAATGGCTGGCGAAATCCTTGCGGGAGCGATTCCCTTTCAGTGGGGGCGAGGCACGCTGTTTGCCGATCCTCCGGAGAAAGCTCTCCACCGAGATCGCATCCCGGTCGAGAAATTTCCCGGGTATCAACTGGAGAAGGTCATCCGCAACAGCAGTGCTAATCTGAGGATCAGCGCTGCTTACTTCATTCCCGGTAATATAGGTACGACACTGTTCACTGGGTTGCAGCAGCGCGGAGTGAATGTGGACATTCTCACCAATTCACTGTCCAGCAATGATGTGGCGATCGTGCACGGCGCTTATGCGCGCTACCGAAAAAAGTTGTTGCGCAAGGGCGTGGATCTCTGGGAGCTGCGTAAGGCGTCGGGCGAAAAGCGGCGCAAACGCTGGTTTCAGGGTGAGTCCCGCGCGACGCTGCATGCGAAAACCTTTGTAGTAGACGATAGTCTTGGCTTCGTCGGTTCCATCAATCTCGATAGTCGATCGCTCTTGCAGAACACGGAAATCGGCCTGCTGATGGAAAATGAGTCCATCAATCAGGAGTTGAGTGCGTTTTTTGAAGACTGGGTAGCGGGTGATTCTGCCTGGCATCTTTCACTCAATGCACAGGGAAAGATACGCTGGCGCGCACGGGATGGCGACGGCAAAGCACTGGTTGAAACCAAAGATCCGGAAACGACCGTGTGGCAGCGTTGGCTTTCCTGGATTCTGTCCTGGTTACCGGTGGAGTCCCAGATATGATGGCAATTACTGAGAAAAAGGCCGGTGGGCTGTGCACACCGGCCGGATTAATCCATACGAAACTGAATATCACTCGGAAGGGGGTGGGTTCGGCGTGGAAACATTCCACCAGAAATCAAACGTATCGAGCATGCCAAGAAACTCTTTGAACTTGGCGCCGTCGCCACCAAGTTTTGCGGAGCCATCTTTTACCTTGTCGTCGATGCCTGCGGTGCCCATGATCACATCATCCAGTGATGTACGGTTGATGGTGACGGTGGCATCGGGCTTGTCCACCGGTGGACCGTAGTTCAATACGCCATTTTCCACTACCAGAGAGTAGTTGCCCTTGATATCCGGCAGTGAAACGTTGAACGCCATTTTTTTCCCAGCAGCCTTGGGACCATTGAGGCGGATACCCAGGTAGTCAAAGAACATTTCAATCGGCATATTGGCAATAGTGTCGGGGCTCGCGGTAACGGGCATCGCCAGTTTTTTTACCCCCTCACGCAGTTCTTTGGCTCCGCTCAGGAAGAAGTTTCGCCATGGGCCATTTTCTTGTTGGTAACCCATCTGTTCCAGAGCATCGGCCAGCAGGTTTTTCGCTTTCTGATTGTTTGGCTGCGCTGATACGAGGTTGTCCAGCACCTGTGCCACCCAGCGATAGTTTCCAGCATCATAATCTTTCTGGGCCTTCTGCAATACGCTGTCTGCTCCGCCCATGTATTCCACAAATTTCTTGCCGGCTTCTGTGGGAGGCAGCGGGTAGAGTCGCGCGGGGTTTCCATCGAAGAATCCGAGGTAGTAGTTCCACACGGCGCGGGTATCGTGATTGACACTGCCGTAGTAGCCGCGGTTGGCCCAGTATTGCGCCAACTCCGCAGGCAGTTCCATCATCTCCGCAGCTTCCACCATGTTGTAACCGTGATTGGCCATACGCAGGGTCTGGTCATTCAGGTACTTGTACAGATCGCGCTGCTTCTTCAGGTGGTCCACCACTTTTTCATTGCCCCAGGTGGGCCAGTGGTGCGGGGCATAGAGCACTTCCGCTTTATCGCCCCAGCGTTGCAGGGTTTCGTTCAGGTAATTCGCCCACGCTTTGGCATTGCGTACCTTGGCGCCGCGCAAGGTGTACAGATTATGCAGTGTATGGGTGGCATTTTCCGCTGCGGTTACGGCTTTCAGTTCGGGGATATAGAAGTGCATTTCCGCGGGAGCTTCGGTGCCCGGTGCCAATAGAAATTCAAAAGTGAGCCCGTCTACTTTAAGTTGCTGTCCGGTTTTGGTTATGGTGTCGGTCGGTGGAATGATGGTGATAGTTCCCGGGGAGGTGCCGAGACCGAGACCGGTGCCCAGCGTCCCCTTGGGATCTTTCGGCAGGAGGTTACCGTACATATAGGAGGCGCGACGCCCCATGGTATTGCCGGCAAACACGTTTTCGCTCACCGCTTCCTCAAGAAAACCTTCCGGGGCAATGATTTTCACCTTGCCGGATTGCACATCCTTTTCATCCACCACGCCGCGCACACCGCCGTAGTGGTCCACATGACTGTGGGTGTAAATCACAGCCACCACGGGTTTGTTGCCGCGGTGTTTGCGGTACAAATCCAGTGAGGCTTTGGCAGTTTCGGCAGAAATCAGCGGGTCCATAACGATGACGCCGCTATCTCCTTCGATAAACGTGATATTGGAAAGGTCTGCGCTGCGCACCTGGTAAATACGCGGTGTCACTTCATACAGGCCGCCTTCGGAAAGCAACTGCAGTTGCCGCCAAAGGCTCGGGTTTACCGTATCCGGCGCTTCTTTGCCCTGGGCGAAGCTATAGGCACCCAGATCCCACACTGTTTGGCCTTTTGCATTTTTAATGATGCCGTTGTCAGGCAGTGGAGCGATAAACCCTTTTTTAACGTCCTCAAAGTCTTGCGTATTACTAAACGGAAGTTCGGACTTGACTGCGGCATTATTGTTTTTGGTTGTGTTCGTTGCCGCATTCTGCGCGAGGGCCAGAGCAGATGAAAATGCAATAATGCCAACGGCGACCAGTGGCCGCATAACCACTTGAGAGAATCGTCGAATCATAATTTCCGTCCTTGAATACGTCTTCCTGAGTCCACGGCTACGGTTTTGTTTCGTTCAGAATTCGAACTGCACCGAGCCACCAATAAAATGCATTGCTGTGTCTTTGTAGGTGCCTTGCAGCCTCGGGTTGAATGGTGGGCGTCCCTGCTGATCGATATCGAGATTGCCAGACCAGAGGAAGGTGTAGCCTACATCCACTGTCACGCCGGGACATAAGGCTTTGCCGGCACCGAGGCCAAATCGATACGCCTTGCCGGTGGCCATGTTGGCGGTGAGGTCGGATTCATTTTGCATTGAACTGTCAAATGCGAAGCCTGTGGACAGGTTCCAGTCCTGCAGAGCGCCTTGCGAAAATCTGTGGCGGATGCCGAGGGCGAAATGGCCGGTATCCTGGTAACCTTGATCCACGAATATCGAAGTTTGATTTGGGTTATCTAGCGCCAGGGTCAGGCCGGCAAATTCCGACCAGTCTTGCCAGGCGAGATTTGCGTAGAGCGTGGTATAGGGGGTCAACTGCTGTTGCAGGCTGGCCGTCACTGTGGCCGGGACCGTCATGTCGATTTGGGTGCGGGTTCCGTTCAGGCGTGCGACGGCCGGCTCAAACAGAGGGCCGAAGTCGCTCAGCCGTAGATTGTCGCTGAAGGTCAAATCCACTTTTGAGGTGTAGGTAATGCCGAACGTGGTGCTGTCGACCGGGCGATAGATAATGCCCGCGTTGCCGCCGTAACCCACGTCAATATCCTCGTATTTAAGATGGGCATCTGCGGGAATCAGTCCCGCTCTGGGCGCGGAGACATACTCAAAAAAGGCACCCATCACATTCAGTCCAGCGCCGATGGAAAGGCAGTC
Organism: Microbulbifer harenosus; assembly: GCF_005771435.1. Classification (GTDB taxonomy): domain Bacteria; phylum Pseudomonadota; class Gammaproteobacteria; order Pseudomonadales; family Cellvibrionaceae; genus Microbulbifer; species Microbulbifer harenosus. The sequence continues at coordinate 182,538 of NZ_VANI01000006.1, read as the reverse complement.
GTTGATTTTCCAGCTCAGGGAGGGGATCAGGCTCATACCGATGAGATCTGCCTCCTGAACAAAGCGCCGCCCCGCCCAGTCGTCGTTGTAATCCAGTCCGAGACCGAAGTTGCCCGTCATCGCCACTCCCCAGCCAAATCTCTCGGAAAAAACACCCGCAGCGTGGGCGCCGCCACCGGGAAACCACCCAACCGGGTTGCCGCCGTCATTGCCGGGCACATTCGACTCGCCGCCGTTGGTGAAGCCCACGTCGCCATAGAGCATTTGCCCCGCGGCGCGCACCTGGGTATCACTGCGCCACACGGTTCCTGCGGGATTGGTAAAGGCCGTTGACGCGTCTTCCGGCATCGCCGCCCAACCGGCACTTGCGGTGCCGAGTGTGGGCGTGCCTATTTCCCACAGCATCACTCCACCAGCGTGGGCCATTGGTGCGATTAATCCAATGATGAATATGGCGAGAACATTTCTGACGGTCGGGTGAGGTCTGCCGAGTAGGCTCGTCATAAGCGGTTCCCTCTGGGGATGACGATAGTGGATCAGTTCGGTTGAATAGCATTCAAGGGGTTATTTGCTGGCACTGGGAAACAACATTACCCAGTTGAGCCGGAAGCCCCAGTCCTGGCTACCGTTTTCGGGACTTTCTGCGTAATAGCGCGGACCAGCTTGAATCTGATAGGTCTGCTTACCCACCTTGAACACCTTTGCTATCAGAAAATGTACGGGCACATTCCACTGCTCGGCTTCCCAGTCATAGGTAGATTCGGTTTGCAGTGTGAAGGTCCAGGCATTGGGTGTGTTGTAGGCCAGGAAAGGCTGCAGGAATGTGCTGTTCACATCGGCGCGATTGTCGCTGCCGGCGAAAGACCAGATGTGGTTGGCGAGCGCGCCGATGGTCCAGGGTCCGGTCTGTTTTAGCACGACGCCGGTAGGGCCTGTGCCCCATTTTTCCGTGCCGAGAAGTGGCTCTGTGCCAGTCGGGACGAGAAGTATTGGGCCGGCACCCCAGATTATCCCGCCTGCGGTTGGCTTCTTGGGGGAAAAGAACAGGCTTTGGGTGGTATCGCCAAGCCCGGTCTGATCGCCACTGCCGGGAAAAATGTCTTCCTGGTTCATTACCGGAAGAATAGTGCGACTGATGAGATTCCAGTTGTCGTTGATTGAAACCGGAATTACCGGCTGGATATTCAATGTGTATTTACGCCCCGCCTCCAGCGGACCGACGCGATTGTCCCAATTGCTTTGGAAGGGAACGCTGATGAGGTCTGAGACGGGATTGCTGAGTTGTTTGGCGAGGTCGGAATCTGCGCGCGCGCTGACACTGGACAGTGCGAAAATCAGCGCAAAAAAAACGGCGAAATTGCGGTACATCTTTTTCACCAGGCAGGAAAGGGCGTAAAGCGGTTTTTCTCAGTCTAGCGGTACCGGGAAGTGATTGTTCCTCTGCGTCGCGGTGCTCAACGCAGAATTGGTGTTTTCAGGTCGCACGGAGTAATCAGGCGACACCGGTGGGTGCGCCTGATCGGCAAGGAAGGAATTAACGGGCAGCGATTGCGAGGGCTACAGTACCGGGGCCGAGGTTGATACCACCGGACAGGCTCATTACCGAACGATAGATTTTTACCTTGTGCGCGGCGGCAATCTTTTCAAACGCTTTGAATCCGGGCACCTGATCCAAATCCTGAAGGGCGCCGGCAATGCTCACCACCACGGCCGGCATCAGCAATGCTTTGTCGGCGATTTTCTCTTCTGCCAGCTGAAACAGGCGCTCGCTACACGCGCTGTAGGTTTTTACCGTATCGGCTACCGCGGAACCTTGCCAGGTCATGGAGAGAATAGGGTGAAGGTCCAGCGACTTAGCCATAAAGGCCTTCAACCAGCTCACACTTTTTTCATTTTTCTGTCGTCCGCGTTCGCGCAGGTAGTACACATCTTTGATCGCGGCGTAGCCGACAATCTTACGCCCGAACTCTTCCGCGCGGGATTTGATCTGTGCGCCCGTGAGTCCTTTCTGCATCAGCGACAGGGTGAACAGTGCCAGCAGTCCCTGACCGGAGAACAGTGTGTGGGAGTCCACGGTGTGAATCCTGACAGAATCGCTGCTCAGCCTGCCGGCGACACTTTGCGCATTGGCATAGGTGGGGCTGTTAGCGGCATTGATGGTCTGGACGACAATGTCTTGCTGACCCTGTTGCACCAGCCTAGCCAGAATCTGCTCGATCTCGGGTTCACCGGCAGGGCCGGAGTTCACCTGACGGGAGCGATCTACCAGCGACAGAGAATAAAAGTGGTTCATCTGCGCAGGGTTGCGCTGATCGCCGAAGACCTCATTGCCCACACTCACGCGGTGAGGCAGGACGGGAATCTTGAATTTACGCAGGAACTCATCGGGAAGGTCACAGCCGGAGTCGACGACTAACTGAACCATGGGAGTACCTCTTATTGTTCGGTTCAATGTCGGAAGTAATTGCCGGCAAATTTAGCATTTCGTCACAATTTGGAACAGTTTCTATTGATGTTTTCCTGTCTGTGTGGTGACCGGTCGTTCACGGCTGTGTCAGAAAATAAAGAAGCCGCAGCCGGTGGCTGCGGCGCAAGTGCATGTTTTTAGGGAGTTCGGGTAGGCGATGCCAGTTTGATCTGTTCGCGCACGAAGGCTAGCAAGTCCGGCGACCCGCTGTGGATTTTGAGATCTTCGGGCAGAGGAAGCAGCAGCCATTCCACCGACCAATCCAACCCCTGGCCGCGCTGCAGACGACGGGCGGCGCTCTGTACTTCCAGCTCCAGAAACGGTAGTTCGCCGGAAAGGTACAGTTCAATATCCCCTTCACCGCTGGCCATTTCGCGCATGGCGACCTTTGGGTAGAGCTTGAGGTACAGCAGTCCATCTACCGCGTAGGCCAGCCAGCCCTCGGTGCCGTTGGCGACGACCTTTCCCTCCACCAGCGGTGCGTCCGCTTCCATCGGCAGCCACAGTGCGTCATTTTCCAGTTCATAGGCCATCCGGCCGCGCACGGTTTTAACACTGTCGGTTGTCACCGGGGCGAAGGCCAGGCCGCGGCTGGGTACCCGGGTGATTTCCCAGGCGGCGATTTCCGGGAAATCTTTGTCCGCGTCGATGCGGTAGTGCACGGTGGCGCTCTGCCCATTATTGACTGTAACCGTCTTGCTGATGCGAGCGCCGCCGCCATAGGCGCTGGTGACAGTGGCCGAATGCTTGTCTTTTGCAGTCACTGCGTAGGGCGCTGTGTCGTGCTCAGGGATCGGTGGCCAGTTCCACAGGGTCTGGGGGCTCAGCCAGAAGGTGGAGCCAAAGCTGTTTTCCCCGGGCTCCGGCACTGCCAACAGGTCGCGGTCGCCGTACCACAGCTCGGTGATACGGCCGCCATAATTGGGGTCCAGCGCGAGCTTCAGGGAATCTTTACTGAGGCGGATGGTGTCGTCTTCTGCGCTGCTGGCGGATGCCGCCAGCAGCGCAGAGAGCCCGAGAGCAATGGCCGATTTTTTCAGTGGACGTTCAAATAGCATGCCTTAGCTCCCGCAGCGAATTTGTGCCTGATCGCCAGCGCCGGGTACAAACTTGATATTTGCCACCGCCATCGCGAGTTTGCCTTCGCTGTGCAGCGACAGGCCCTGGGACACTCTGGTGAAATCCGTACCCGCGTCGGCAAAGCACTGGAGGTCGATGGACACCTGCGACCAGTCGCCCTTGGGTAGGGCGTTCAATGCATTCTGCAGGGGCAATTTGCCGTTGCACTCGGGACCCTCACAGGTGATCTGTGCGAACACGGCTGCCTCTGGTGCCTGATCCACGCGGATGTCCATAGTGAGGGCGGCACCCTCGTCCAGATAGCGGCTGAGATCCTGGGGTTTGCGGGTCTCTAGCACCACACTGCCGGCGCGAAGTCCTTTCCAGGTCAGCGCGCGGGCATCTTCCTGGGAAAGCATATCGATGGATGCGACGGTGATATTGTTGTCGTCGCTGCGTGCGAGATTGCCGCTGACCCAGAGAGGTTCCTGATCGCCGTCGGCGATAAACAGTTTCCAGGGAGCCTGCGGACGCGAAACCATCAGCCAGGCGTCTTCGAGATTGCCGTCGACATAGGACTCGCCATCTTCGTTCAGGTTGTTGGCCAGCTGGGCGTCGCTGCTGTAATCGAGCCCGTAGCCGTAGGCAAACAGCGGCTGGTAGTTGGCGTCATCGCGGTTGATCACCGTCTGGTGCACCAGCTCGGGCCAGCTGAACGACAGGCGCCCGGTGAAGTCGTAGCGCTTGTTGCCTTCGCTATCGGTCAACAGCACATCGGCAACTCCCGCGCCCTCGGAGCCCGGCAACCATGCGGCCACGAAGGCATCGGACAGGTTCAACTCTTTGTTCACCCACAGCGGGCGGCCGGAAAGAAACACGCTGACTACCGGAATATCCTGTGCCTGCAGTTTCTGCAGCAGTTCCTGATCTTCCTTGCTGCCCAGCTGGTATTCGATACTGGCGAGGTCTCCATGCCATTCTGCATAGGGGTCCTCGCCGTAGACCACAATGGCGACGTCCGGCTTTCCACCTTTGCCGAAGGCGTCTTGCGGTACTTCGCCGTTTTCGCTCAACACCACCGTGCCGCCGGCGGCGTCCACTGCCTGTTTGATGCCGGTATAGATAGATGTAGCGCCGGGGAAATCTTCCGCGGTGTTACCGGTGCCCTGCCAGGATATGGTCCAGCCGCCACTCTGCTTGGCGATACTGTCGGCGCCGTTACCTGTTACGAGAATATTTTTGCGCGCGTCTACTGGAAGCAGCTGATCATTGTTTTTCAGCAGTACCAGGGATTTGCGCACGGCCTCGCGGGCGATAGCACGGTGCTCTTCGCTGCCCATAATACCGGTCTTGCCCGCCAGTGGGCGGTCGCGCTCGAATAGACCCGCGCGAATTTTTACCCGCAGGATTCGGCTCACCGCGTCGTCGATGCGGCTCTCTGGAATTTCGCCGTTGCGTACCTGGGCAATGGTGTTTTTGAGCAGTGCTTTCCATTCGGAAGTGATCATAAACATGTCGAGGCCGGCATTGACCGCAGCCGCACAGCTGTCGACAGTACAACCTTCCACGAAGCGGTGGCCGTTCCAGTCACCCACCACGAAGCCATCGAAGCCCAGGCGGTTCTTCAGTACATCGGTAAGCAGGTATTTGTGCCCGTGCAGGCGCTTGCCATTCCAGCTGTTGAACGATGCCATTACTGACTGTACGCCGGATTCCAGGGCGGTGAAGTACCCGGCGGCGTGAATCTCGGCCAGCTCTTTTTCGCTTACCTCTGTGTCGCCGCGGTCGATGCCGCGCGTGGTGCCGCCGTCGCCGACGAAGTGCTTGGCGGCGGAAACCAGGTGGCGGCCATCGAGGAATTCTTCACTGTTCTTGTCGCCCTGGATGCCTTTGATCATTTCCCGGGCGTAGGCGGCGACAATATCCGGGTCTTCGGAGTAGCTTTCAAAGGTGCGACCCCAGCGGTCGTCACGCACCACGGCGATGGTGGGTGCGAAGGTCCAGTCGACGCCGGTCACCGCCACTTCGCGGGCGGTGGCCTCGCCGATGCGGCGGATCAGTTCCGGGTCCCGTGCGGCGCCCAGGCCGATATTGTGCGGGAACAGGGTTGCGCCGATGACATTGTTGTGGCCATGTACGGCATCACTGCCCCAGATAATGGGTATGGCTACGCCGCCATCGCTGGTGTCCATGGATGCGGCGAAGTAAGCGTCCGCCAACTTGCGCCAGTCGTCCGGGGTGGCGAATTTGTCGTTGTTGGGGAAGGTGCCGCCGCCGTTGAGGATGGAGCCAATGTGGTACTGCTTCACCTCTTCGGGGGTTATTGATTTGATCTCCGCCTGCATCATCTGCCCGACCTTTTCCTCCAGCGTCATACGCGAGAGCAGATCGGCAATACGGGCCTCCAGTTTTTCATCACGGGGTAATGCGGGCTTCAGCGCCGGCCAGTTTTCCAGTGAAAGGCCTTCCGCACTCTCGGCAACGGCTGCCGCCTGAACCGGTGCTGCAGTTTCTGACTTGGCGGCGGCTGTGTGATCGTTTCCGGATTTGCCACAGGCCGCCAGACCCATAGCGAGCGCGATACCGACAGCGAGGCGCTTGGCGTACAGCCCGGTAAGGGGCCTGGCATGTATTCCGGTCAGGTTACCGGTTGATTGAGTCATGGTCACTCCGGGTTGGAATTCTTGTTGGTCCAAAAAAAAGTGGGCGCTCCCGAGAAAGGGTGAGAACGAAAGCGCCCACAAGTTCAGGCCTTCCGGCCTTCAGGAAATGGTGAGTGAAGCGATAGCTGGCGCAATCTGGCTAGCGCATCACGTCCCCGCTGTTAAGACGTGCGAGGCGCCGGATCGGGCCCCGGAATGTCAGTCAATTCAGAAAAAAGTGCGTCCCTGCAAAGCGTTCGCCAATCCGCTGGCCGACAAGGTGTACCTGCGTCCGGGGTACCGGAGGGAATGGGGCGAGGGAGGAATGACTCCTCCCCCGGAGAGACAATTCAACGATCGGACGCGGATCAGCCGCGCATTTGCTCCAGCTCCAGCCCTTTGGTTTCGTGCACCATATAGATCACGAAGGCGATAGAGAGCAAGGCAAACAGAGTGTAGATGCCATAGGCACCCGCCAGGCCGATGCCGGTCAGCATGATCGGGAAGGTCATGGTGATGCCGAAATTGGCCACCCACTGCGCGAGGCCGGATACCGCCAGGCCGGAACCGCGGATCTGGTTGGGGAACATTTCCCCGAGCATGGTCCACATCGCCGGTCCCCAGGAGCCGTTGAAGAAGAACACGTAGGCATTGGCGGCGATCAGCGCAAGCAGGCCCATGCTCTGGGACAGCTGCAGCTTGCCATCTACCAGCGACGAATTGGCGAAGGCGAAGGCCACCAGGCCAAGGGTAACGGCCATGCCAATGGAGCCCACCAGCAGCAGCGGCTTGCGACCGATCCTGTCGATCAGCGCCATGGTGATCAGACAGGCGGCAATACTGACGGCACCGGAGATGATGTTGATCATCAGTGCATCTGCTTCGGAGAAGCCCACCGCCTGCCACAGCACTGCGCCGTAATAGAACACTACGTTGATGCCCACCAGTTGCTGGAACACGGCGAGGCCGATGCCCACCCATACGATTTTGCGTACCTTGCCCAGACGCTGGCCGGTGCCTTCCAGCAGATCCGACATGCGCGGGCGGTGATCGCCGGCCACGGATTCGCGGATGCTTTCCAGTTTTTGTGCGACCGCCGCCTCGCCGTACAGCTTGCGCAGAACTGCGGTGGCTCTGGATGTCTGTTTGGACAGCACCAGATAGCGCGGGCTTTCGGGGATCAGCAGCAGGGCGAGGAAGAAGAGGGTCGCCGGCGCAATCTCGATCCAGAACATCCAGCGCCAGGCGTTGTAGCCCATCCACCACTCGTTGACGGCGGAACCGGCTACATTGGCTAGCCAGTAGTTGCTGACAAATGCGGCAAACAGGCCGGAAATGATCGCGATCTGGTTAATTGTGATCAGGCGTCCGCGGATCGCTGCCGGGGCGATCTCACTGATATAGGCGGGTGACATCACGCTGGCCGCGCCCACCGCAAGACCGCCGAGGATGCGATAGAACACAAACTCCGGCGAACTGGTGGCGATACCCGAGCCCCAGGCGCTGATTACGAAAAGTACCGCGGAGATCAGCAGCAGGGTTTTGCGGCCCCACAGGTCCGCCAGCCGCCCGGCGAAAAAGGCGCCCACTGCGCAACCCAGCAGCATGGAGGCCACATTGAAACCGGTGCCGGCGGTATTGGAGTTGAACGCCTGCTGCAGGCCGGTAACGGTACCGTTGATCACGCCGCTGTCGAACCCGAACAGGAATCCGCCGATGGTGGCGACACCGCAAATCAGGACAATGAACGGGAGTGGTGGAGCGTCTTGACGGCTCTGGGCTGCGCCCTGGACACCGTCGATGGAGTTCTCAATCGCTTGCATGAGTGACTACCTGCTTTTTTATTGTGGGGAGGGCATGGACGCCCAGTCTTTCAGTTATTTGTTCTGCTTGTGCGTACAGATTCTGCACACGGACACCCGAATACATGGGTATCTCTATGGTGACGTTCGGAATGGGGAAAAGCGTCCTACTTTGGACAAAATGCTGAAGGTGGGCGCAGTTTCCGCAAGTGGGCAGTCCCAGTTTGGCTGGGATGATGGAAATATGTGGGACGGGTAAGGGGATATGGGGCGGCAAACGGGGGATGCCCGACTCGCGGGGAATCGGGCATCCGATTACACAGGGCCTGCTGAATTACTGTCCAAGCAGTGCTTCCGCGACCCCATCAAACGCGGCTTTTTCCTCATAGGGTCCATTGGCCGGACCGCCAAACAGCAGCGGCCAGTCGTCGACACCCTGGCGGTTGTCGAAATCCAGCAGCCAGCTGTCGCCATCCCACAGTCCCCACACGGTGATGCCGCCGCGCAGGTTTGGTGGCACCACGTCGAGGTACGCCTGCACGATGGATTTGTAGCGGGCCTTCTGCAGTGCTGCCACTTGCGGGGTATAACTGGTGTACTGCGGGAAGGGCGTGGAGGCGTAGGGGTTGTTCACCGGCACGTCCAGCTCGGTGATCTTCACCTTCAGGCCCCGGTCGACGATGGCCTGGAAGGCGCTGCGGATCTGCGACGTTGACGGCCAGTCGATCTGCACGTGCATCTGGAAGCCTACGCCGTCAATGGGCACATTGTTCGCCTGCAGGCCGTCCACGATCTGCAGCAGGCAATTCAGCTTGTTGCTGTTGCCGCCCTCGGTGTCGTAGTCGTTGTAGTAAAGGTCTGCAGCGGGATCGGCGGCATCGGCGGCGTTAAATGCGTTGGCAATGTAGCTGCTGCCGAGACGCTGATAGAACAACGAATTGCGATAACAGCTGGACTGATTCTCATCGATGGCCTCATTCACCACATCCCAGCTCTCGACCCGGCCGGCAAAGTGATCGGCGATGGTGCTGACGTGGTTGTTCAGCATTGTTTCGAAATCGCCGCTGTAGCTGTTCATCCACGATGGCACCTGGTAGTCGGAGTGCCAGATAAACGTGTGGCCGTGCACACCGATGCCGTTGGTTTGTGCCCAGTTCACCATCTGGTCGGCGTTGGCGAAATCGTAGGTGTTCTCTGCCGGGTGCAGATAGCTCATCTTCATGATGTTGCCGGCGGTAAGCTGGCTGAAGTGCTGCGTGATGCTCGCCTGCTTCTCGGGAATGCTGAGGAAGCTGCGGTTCTCATTGCCGGCAGACACCGCCACGCCAATGGGGAAGGGCGCCAGGCTGTAAAGATGATCGGTGGAGCCTCCGGACGATGAGGAGCTGCTGGACGAGCCTCCGGATGAGCTCGATGAGCTGCTGGAGCTGGAGGATGAGCTGCTCGAACCCGATGAACTGCTGGAGCTGGAGCCGCCTGATGATGAACTGCCACTGGCACACAGGGCGCCGGCCACTTGCGGGATCTCAGCGCCGGCCGCCGCGGTTCCCTGGAAACCGAATTCCGCGGTCTGCCCGGGTTGCAGGCTGCCGTTCCACGCCGCGTTGCTGGCCACATAGGGATTGTTGCCGCTGATGTCCGAGCTCCAATGGTTCACGATACGATTGTCGCCGCTGTACTGCCACTGCACCTGCCAGTTGCTCACCGGGCTGGCCGTGTTATTGGTGATGCGGACGCTGGCAACGAAGCCTGAACCCCAGTCGTTGTTCACGCTGTATTCGCAACTGGCAACGGCGGTGTGGGCGCCGCCGCCGAGCAGCATTGCAGTGAGGATGCCGGTCAGGCGCCGTCGCATAGCGGGTCGTGGGCCTTTTTCAATCTGTTTCATATTAACTTCCTGTTTCTCTCTTTATCTCGCTTATCGGGTGGCAGCGACCGGGCAGAAAAACAAGGTTGCCGTATCGCGGCCGTTAATAGTCTTAATGACTATTAATTGTATGGTATCTGAGCCGCAAGCCGCGGCAACAGACTGTGGGGTCAAAATGAATAAACTGTGAGCGAACTCCACCTCCTGTTGTGATGCTTCTTTTTATGTTGTCGCACATGTCTACGGAGCCGGCGGCGCTCGGATGGATTGCGGGGCGGGTATAATGGCCGTCTCGAAGCCTGCTAAGTCCCTAAGCCTGATGCCTGAAAGAAACGCTACATCCCAGCTCCCGCAGCGGTTGGCGAACTGCCTGCAGCGCCATCCCGCGCAGGGGTGTTTGTGGCTGGGTTATTCCGGAGGGCTGGATTCCACGGTGCTGTTGCATCTATTGGTGTGCGCGAAAGTGCCGTTTACTGCCCTTCACGTACACCATGGCCTGAGCGCGCACGCGGATGAGTGGCTGGCCCACTGCAAAGCAGTAGCGGGTGCGCTGGGGGTGCCATTGACCGTATGCCGGGTGCGGGTGGATCGCAGGGACGGCGGGCTGGAGCAGGCGGCGCGCAACGCGAGATATCGGGCGTTCGAGCAGCACATGGCGCCCGGCGATCAGATTCTGCTCGCCCATCATGCCGACGATCAGGTGGAAACGTTTTTACTGCGACTGGTTCGCGGCGCCGGAGTGCGTGGGCTTGCGGCCATGGCGGAGCGTCGGTCTCTGGGGGATCCGAGCGGTATGCGATCCCTGTTGCGCCCCTTGTTAGCGGCGAGCCGCGCGGAGCTGGAGCGGTATGCCCTTGAGCAAGGGCTCAGCTGGGTGGAAGACGACAGCAATGCGGACCTGGCATTGACACGCAACTATCTCCGCCGTCAGGTGATCCCCGCCCTGTCGGCGCGTTGGCCGATTGGCGAACGCGTGGCCCGGGCAGCGGACAATCTTGGCGAGGCCGCCGGGTTGCTTGGCGAACTGGCGGTGGAGGATCTGTCGCGCTGTGACTGCCGGCGGGAAACCTTTGGGGAAAGCATCGAGCTTGCGGCTTTCCTCTCGCTCTCAGAAGCGCGGCGCAGAAACCTGCTGCGGGGCTGGCTGGCGCGATTGGGGGCAAAAATGCCGGAAGCGGCACACCTGCAGCAGGCGCTGTGGCAGGCGCAGGCCACTGAGGATGCCGTACCGGAGGCCCCCCTGGGCGACCGCGTACTGCGCCGCTATCGCGATCGCCTTTATCTCACACCAGAATTGCATCCTCTGAACCGGGACAGTGAAGGTGAATGGCGGTGGAATGGGGTAAGCGAACTGCGTCTGCTCGGCGGCTGGACTCTGAGGCCTGGAAAGGACTGGCCCGTTGGCGACTACGTGGTTCGCTTTCGCGCCGGTGGAGAGCGGGCGAAACCGAGAGAGCGCCATCACTCCCAGACCCTGAAAAGGCTGCTGCAGGAGTACAGACTGGTGCCGTGGTTGCGGGATCGCGTACCGCTCATTTTCCAGGGCGGGGTTCTGGTGGCGGTTGGCGATCTTTTCGTCACCGCGGAGGGACCTGCCGGCCCCCCTCAATGGCGGTTTTCCGATTGAGCAGAAAACCGCTTTCTGGTAGTCTGGCGTCCCATCTCAATGGCACCAGGTTGCGCGAGGCTGCGCCCCCTGAGCCAGTCCCGCACGCCCGAACCCGTCGGGCATTCAACTGACCAAGGTTTTGCATGACGCGCTACATTTTTGTCACTGGCGGCGTGGTTTCCTCGTTGGGGAAAGGTATCGCCTCCGCCTCTCTGGCCGCTATTCTGGAGGCCCGTGGTCTCAAGGTCACGATCCTGAAGCTAGACCCCTACATCAACGTAGACCCGGGCACCATGAGCCCTTTCCAGCACGGTGAGGTTTACGTAACCGAAGATGGCGCCGAGACGGATCTGGATCTGGGCCACTACGAGCGCTTCATCCGCACTCGCATGTCCAAGCGCAACAACTTCACCACCGGCCGGGTGTACGAAACCGTGCTGCGCAAAGAGCGCCGCGGTGACTATCTGGGCGGCACAGTGCAGGTGATCCCGCACATTACCGACGAGATCAAGCGCCGTGTCATCGAAGGCGGCCGCGATATGGACGTGGCTATCGTCGAGATCGGCGGTACCGTGGGCGATATCGAATCCCAGCCGTTCCTGGAAGCCGTGCGCCAGCTGCGCGTGGAAATGGGCAGTAATCGCACCCTGCTGATGCACCTGAGCTATGTGCCCTATATCGCCACTGCCGGTGAAACCAAAACCAAGCCGACCCAGCACTCCGTAAAAGAGCTGCGCTCCATCGGTCTGCAGCCGGATATCCTGTTGTGCCGTTCCGAGCGCGCCATCGACGACGATTCCCGTCGCAAGATCGCGCTGTTCACCAACGTGGAAGAGCGCGCGGTGGTGCCGCTGCCCGATGCCAAAACCATTTACGGCGTGCCGCGTATGCTGCACGAATACGGTCTCGACGACATTGTTGTCGAAAAGCTGCAGCTGGAATGTCAGGCGCCGGACCTGTCCGAGTGGGACGCGGTGGTCGACGGCAAGCTGAACCCTGATCACGAAATCAAGATCGCCATGGTCGGCAAGTACATGGAACTGCTGGACGCGTACAAATCCCTGATTGAATCCCTGGTGCACGCGGGCATCAAGAATCGCACCCGGGTGAACATCGACTTCATCAATGCCGAAGACGTGGAAGCGGAAAATGGCCTCGACCTGATCAAGGGTGCCGACGCTATTCTGGTGCCCGGCGGCTTTGGCGAGCGCGGCCTGGAAGGCAAGCTGGAATCCGTGCGCTATGCCCGCGAGAACAATATTCCGTTCCTCGGCATCTGCCTCGGCCTTCAGTCCGTGGTAATCGAGTACGCGCGCAATGTGCTGGGCCTTGAAGGCGCCAACAGCACCGAATTCAATGTCAAAACCCCGCACCCGGTGATCGGCCTGATTACCGAGTGGATCGACAGCGACGGCAAGGTTGAGACACGGGATGAGAAGTCCGATCTCGGCGGTACCATGCGCCTCGGTGGCCAGGAGTGCCGGCTGGAGAAAGACTCTAAAGCCCGCGAGATTTACGGCCAGGATGTTATTGTCGAGCGCCACCGTCACCGCTACGAAGTGAACAACAACTACGTTGACCGCCTGCAGAAAGCCGGTCTCAAAATCGGTGGCTGGTCCGCGGATGATACCCTGGTGGAAATGGTCGAACTGCCGGAGCACGACTGGTTCGTCGCATGTCAGTTCCATCCGGAATTCACCTCTACGCCTCGCGACGGCCACCCGCTGTTCGAGAGTTTCGTGGCTGCGGCACTGAAGCACAGTCAGGCGAAATAAATTTCGCCGGGATGCATTCAGTCCGTCGGCGCTGAGAAATTGAATACCTGCGCCTCTCAAGGGAGGCGCGACAAGGATATTGAAAGCGATGAAAACCATCCAGGTGGGCAACCTGCAGGTTGCGAATGACAATCCGTTTACCCTTTTTGGCGGCATGAATGTGCTGGAATCCCGCGACATGGCCATGCGGGTGGCCGAGCACTATGTCACGGTGACGGACAAGCTCGGTATACCCTATGTATTCAAGGCATCGTTCGATAAGGCCAATCGCTCCTCCATTCACAGCTATCGCGGCCCCGGCATGGAAGAGGGGCTGAAGATTTTCGCTGAAATCAAAAAAACTTTCGGTATCCCCCTGATCACTGACGTCCATGAGCCGCACCAGGCGGCGCCCGTTGCGGAAGTCGTTGACGTGATCCAGCTGCCCGCATTTCTCGCCCGCCAGACCGATCTGGTCGCCGCGATGGCGGCTACCGGGGCCGTGATCAATGTGAAAAAGCCCCAGTTCATGAGCCCGCCACAAATGAAGAATGTGGTGGAGAAATTCGCCGAGGGCGGCAACGAAAAGATCATTCTGTGTGAGCGGGGTGCCTGCTTCGGCTACGACAATCTGGTGGTCGACATGCTCGGCTTCCGAACCATGATTGATGCCACCGGCGGCGCACCGTTGATTTTTGACGTAACCCATTCACTGCAGATGCGAGATCCCGGTGGTGCCGCTTCCGGTGGCCGTCGCAGCCAGGTTACCGAGCTCGCCCGCGCAGGTCTTGCGATCGGCATCGCGGGGCTGTTCCTGGAATCGCACCCGAATCCGGACAAGGCTCTGTGCGACGGTCCCAGTGCTTTGCCTCTGGAAAAGCTGGAACCCTTCCTGGCGCAGATGAAAGCCGTGGATGATGTGGTGAAGAGTTTCGAACACCTCGACACCAAGTAAAGCGGAAACCGAATAACGACAAAATGAGTGGCCCAGAAAATGTGCCACCAAATCCAAACCTCACAGACCTGTTTTCCCGATTAACCAATTCCCGAAAAACAAGGAGCCCGTTGTAAACATGAGCAAGATTGTTGCTGTAAAAGCATTTGAAGTATTGGATAGCCGCGGTAACCCCACCGTTAACGCCGATGTGATTCTCGAGTGCGGCGCGGTAGGTTCTGCCTGCGCACCGTCTGGCGCTTCCACCGGCTCCCGCGAAGCCCTTGAACTGCGCGACGGCGACAAGAGCCGTTACCTGGGCAAAGGCGTACTGCAAGCGGTTGAAAACATCAACGGCGAAATCGCCAAGCTGCTGGTGGGCATGGACGCAACCGATCAACGCGCCCTCGACCAGGCCATGATCGACGCCGACGGTACCGACAACAAATCCAAACTGGGTGCAAACGCCATCCTGGCTGTTTCCCTGGCCGCCGCCAAAGCCGCTGCAATTTCCAAGGGCATCCCCCTGTACCAGCACATCGCCGAGATCAATGGCACTCCGGGCCAGTACACCCTGCCGGTGCCGATGATGAACATCATCAACGGTGGTGAGCACGCCGACAACAACGTCGACATCCAGGAATTCATGATCCAGCCGGTTAAGGCCAAAACCTTCGCCGAAGCCCTGCGCCAGGGTGCCGAGATCTTCCACTCCCTGAAAAAAGTCCTGTCTGCCCAGGGCCTCAATACTGCCGTCGGCGACGAAGGTGGCTTTGCCCCCAACCTGCCGTCCAACGAAGGCGCCCTGAAAGTCATCGCCGAAGCCGTTGAAGCCGCCGGCTACAAACTGGGCGACGACATCACCCTCGCCCTCGACTGCGCCTCCTCCGAATTCTACAAAGGTGGTAAGTACGTACTCGCCGGCGAAGGCAAGGAATTCGACAGCGCCGGTTTCGCCGATTACCTGGCACAACTGTCAGAAACCTACCCGATCATCTCTATCGAAGACGGTATGGACGAAAGCGACTGGGACGGCTGGAAAGTGCTCACCGACAAAATCGGTAGCAAGGTACAGCTGGTGGGCGACGACCTGTTCGTCACCAACACCAAGATCCTGAAAGAAGGTATCGAAAAGGGTATCGGCAACTCCATCCTGATTAAGTTCAACCAGATCGGCTCCCTGAGCGAGACCCTGGACGCGATCAAAATGGCCAAAGACGCCGGCTACACCGCGGTCATCTCCCACCGCTCTGGTGAAACCGAAGACACCACCATTGCCGACCTCGCTGTTGCCACCGCCGCCGGCCAGATCAAAACCGGCTCCCTGTGCCGCTCCGATCGCGTTGCCAAGTACAACCGTCTGCTGCGTATCGAAGCCGAGCTGGAAGGCAAAGCGCCTTACCGCGGCATCGCTGAGTTCAAGTAATTCGGCAGGCCGAGTAAACTGGCTGAAACTCGCTTCGTAGCTAAGTCTCCGAAGCGAAGGCGCTGATACCGATGGCCCTTCCCGGGACCTTCTGCGACAGGGATGTCGCGGAAGAGCCCCCATGGAAGGGTTCACGGCGTGTCCCGGGAAGGGCCATCGGTAGCTGCGCCGCCACGGACCTCATTCCGTGCGCAGTACAAACAAAGGCCAGAGAGAACACACAAAATGAAATGGCTGCTGGCAATCCTCACCGCAATGCTGCTGGTTACCCAATACCGACTCTGGGTTGGCGAGGGCAGTTTCGCGGACGTGACCAGACTGGAACGGCAGCTTGATGATCAGCAGAAGAAAAACTCTGCACTCGAGCGCGAGAACCGCCAACTCCTGCGGGAAGTCCGCAGCCTCAAAGAAGGCACTGACGGCGTAGAAGCCAAAGCCCGCTACGACCTCGGCCTCATCAAAGAAGGCGAAACCCTGTTTATTTTTCTCGATCAGGACAAAAAAAATCCTGAGCAGTCACCGCGGGAAAAAGAATGACCACTGCAGTAAACCCGGTTGAAACCTCCTACTGGGTCATCGTCCCCGCCGCCGGCGCCGGCAAACGTATGGGCGCAGACAAACCCAAGCAGTATCTGCCGTTGAGCGGCAAACCCCTCATTGCCCACACCCTGGAAAACATACTCCACTGGCCCGGGCTTAAGGGCATCGTCGTTGCCATTGCCGCCGACGATACAGAATTTGCAACACTCCGCTGCGCGCAGGATGCCAGAATCCAGACCGTTACCGGCGGTGCCGAACGCGCAGACTCCGTACTCGCCGCCCTCGACTACCTGAGCGAGCGCGAAGCGCCGGAAACCTCCATTCTCGTCCACGACGCCGCCAGGCCTCTGGTCAGAGTCGCCGATATACGAAAACTGCTTGCCGCTGCACCTATGGCCCTGCTCGCCCAACCCGCGAGCGACACCGTCAAACTTTCTCAAACGCGCGGCGGTAAAACGGAAGTGCGGGAAACCCTGCCGAGAGACCAGATCTGGCTCGCGCAGACGCCACAGAAAGCACCGCTCGGCAAATTGCGTGAAACGCTGCTGCAGGGGCTCGCGGAAAATTCCACGGCCATCACCGATGAGGCCAGCGCCCTTGAACGAGCAGGCTTCCATCCTGAACTGGTAGCTGCCTGCCGCAGCAACTTCAAAATCACTCATCCCGCCGACCTACTGCTGGCGGAGGCCCTGCTGCAACACCGGGCCGTCGAATCTTCTTTGGAAAACAACCTATGAACCTCAGAATCGGCCAGGGCATTGATGTGCACGCCTTCGGCCCAGGCGATTGCGTCGTGCTCGGCGGCGTCACCATCCCCCACGAACAAGGCCTTGTCGCGCACTCCGATGGTGACGTGCTGCTGCACGCACTGGCAGATGCACTGCTTGGCGCCCTCGCGCTCGGGGATATCGGCCAGCACTTTCCCGACACCGACGATGCCTATTCCGGTGCCGACAGCCGCGTGCTGTTGCGCCATGTGATGGGGTTGATTCACCAGCGTGGTTACCGCCTGGTCAACGCCGACGCCACCCTGATCGCGCAGGCTCCCAAGATGGCACCGCACATCAACGCCATGCGCGCAAACATTGCTGCAGACTGCCAGGTGAGTACCGATGCCATCAGCGTCAAGGCGACTACTAGTGAAAAACTCGGCTTCACAGGTCGCAAAGAAGGGATTGCCGCACAAGCGGTGGTGCTGCTGGACCGAGCCGCAGGAAGTGCCCCGTGAGCGAACATGAGCCGACATGGAATCTCGATTGGCCCCGCGCGCTGGGTGGCACCGCTATTCGGGCGGACTTTCGCACCGAACCTGAAGACTTTGTGGTAGATGAACTCGCCGCGCCGCAGCAGGGAGATGGCGAACACGTTTATCTGCACATCCGCAAACGCGGCGCCAATACCGGCTTTGTCGCCCAGCAGCTGGCGCAGCTGGCTGGAGTGCACAGCAATGATGTAGGGTTTTTCGGGCTCAAGGACCGGCATGCTGTTACCACTCAGTGGTTCAGTGTGTGGTTGGCGCAGAAGCCGGAACCAGACTGGAAGCAGCTTGAAAATGCAGAAGTCCAGTTGCTGCAGCACTTCCGCGGCCAGCGCAAGCTGCGCCGCGGCGAACACCTGGGCAACCGTTTTCAGATTCGTCTTCGCAACGCGGAAGGGGACCGCGCCGCGGCAGAGGCGGTGTTGGGGCGGATTGCGGAGGGCGTGCCGAACTATTTCGGCGAACAGCGCTTTGGCCACAATGGCGGCAACCTGGATCTGGTAGAGGCGATGTTGGCAGAGCAGGGGGCGGGCAAGCGCAGGCGTACACCACGCAGTCAGAAGGCATTCGCCATGTCCGCTGCCCGCAGCTGGCTGTTCAATCAGGTTCTGGCGCGTAGGGTGGAGCAGGGCAACTGGCAGGTTCAGCTTGAAGGTGAACCGGAACCCGTCGCCAGCGGACCGCTGTGGGGGCGAGGCCGCAATCTGGCCGCTGGTACTCAGCTGGATCTGGAAAGTGCCGCGATGCAGCCCTGGCGGTCCTGGTGTGATTGGTTGGAACACTGCGGTCTCAGCCAGGAGCGTCGGTCTTTGGTGCTGCAGCCGCAGGGCTTCCAGTTCCAGTGGCAGGGGGATGACCTGACGTTGGCTTTTGCCCTGCCGCCAGGTACTTTCGCTACGGCGGTCCTGCGCGAGGTGGCTGAACTGGCCAATCGGTCCGACCGCGCAATAAAATAAACGACAACAAAGTGTGACCGGTGGCGCATCTGTGACTCCGGCCAGTCGCTGGATATCCTAGGGGTTTAGGTACCTTGGAAATAGCGCTCCGGCGAATTGCTTGCAGGGAGATAATGCGTCCTTATGGATCGTTTGAGACACGAAGGCCTGGGAATGACATCCCAGCGCACCCGCAACCGCCTGATTCAGCGTTTGCGGGAGGAAGGTATTCGCAGTGAGGAGGTGCTGGATGTCATGGCATCCACCCCCCGACATCTGTTTCTTGATGAGGCGCTGGCGCTGCGCGCCTATGAAGACACCGCGCTGCCCATCGGTTACGGTCAGACCATTTCCCAGCCTTATATCGTTGCCCGCATGACGGAATTGCTGATCAGCCGCGCGCGCTCCCGGGCTCGAGTGCTGGAAGTGGGTGCGGGGTCCGGGTACCAGACCGCGATTCTCGCCCGCCTGGTCGATAAGCTGTATTCCGTCGAGCGAATCGAGCCGCTGCTCACCAAGGCGCGGCAGCGGATGCGGGAACTGGGGATTTTCAACGTGGAGATGCGTTTGAGTAATGGCGGTTTCGGCTGGCCGGAGCAGGCTCCTTTTGATGCCATTCTATGTGCCGCCGCACCAGCCAGCGTGCCCGATGAACTCCGGGAGCAATTGGCTCCAGGAGGAGTTCTGGTCATTCCTGTGGGTAGCGACAGCCAGTTTCTTACCATCGTTACCCGCAGTGAAGACGGCAGCCGCTTTGATGTGGAAAAGGCGGAGCCGGTGCGCTTCGTTCCCCTGTTAAGCGGAGTCGTGCGTTGATGTCACAGATGTTTTTTCGCAGCCGATACTGGGGCGTGGCGGCGCGCGGTATCGCCATGGGTGCCGCAGATGTCGTGCCCGGTGTATCTGGCGGCACCATCGCATTTATTACGGGAATCTATCAGGAGCTGTTGGATTCATTGAGTCGTATCGGGCCACATACGTTCGCCATCCTTGTTAAAGACGGTATTGCTGCAGCCTGGCGTCAAATCAACGGCAATTTTTTACTGGCATTGTTTGCGGGCATTCTTACCAGTATTTTCAGTCTCGCCAAGTTAATCAGTTTTCTATTACATAACTACCCCATTGTGGTCTGGGCGTTTTTCTTTGGCTTGATTCTCGCGTCGGTAGTGCCTATTGCACGGCGTGTTAGCCGATGGACTTGGCAATGCTGGGGCGCGCTGATTCTGGGGGTTGCGCTCGCGATTCTCGTGAGTGAAATGCGCCCCACGGAAATTACCGCCACGCCGACCACCCTGTTTTTTTCCGGTGCTCTGGCGATCTGCGCCATGATCCTGCCCGGCATCTCGGGCTCCTTTATCTTGCTGATGATTGGCATCTATCCGCAAGTGATTGCGGCGGTACATCAATTCCAATTGAGCGCGCTTGTGTGGTTCGCCGCCGGTGCGGGAAGTGGTCTGTTGCTATTCAGCCGTCTGCTCTCCTGGTTGATGCATCGGTTCCCGTCGGTGACATTGTCATTTTTAGTGGGCATTTTGCTTGGCAGCCTGAAAATTGTCTGGCCGTGGAAGTTGGCAACCAGTGAAATGGTCGGGCTCGATGGAGATAAACTCGCGCCGATGATGTCCAACGTTCTACCTGCAGAATTTGCCAGTGCATCCGGCCATCCGTCCTATTTCCTGGGGGCCGTGGCCGCAATGATGGCAGCAGTGATTCTGGTGCTCGCTGTTGAGTGGCTGAGTTTGCGCCATGTAGGAAATGTCGTACAGGAAAAATAAGTTGGGGATTACAGCCGGGTGGGGCGGAAGACTACCGGATGATTTCTGACGTATTACGGGTGATTTGGGGGACTTGCGACAGCGGGGGGCCACGTTGAAGGGCGGTGTTGGCCAGCTGCGAATCAGACCGGTTTTTTTTGCCTCTCGGTGATGCGAAATCCACGATATTTTTTAGACACTTTTTCCATAAATGCACACCTTTGATGTAAAAAGAGAATAATGAAACGGCGCAATTATCGACAGTTCAGCAGCGTAAATTCTGAATTCGCAGAAGGTAAATTGTGCCAATTCTACTATTCCCTGCGCAGGGTTTTTTGGGTTCTCACACTCTGTGTGTGCGCCGCGTCCTGTTCCAGTAATCTGGCTCCCACCTCGACCCTCCAACAGCCACCCAGTCATAAAATCAAGCACCATACGGTCAGCCGAGGTGAAACCCTGTATTCCATTGCCTGGAGATATGGTAGAGATTTCAAAGAGTTAGCTGCGATCAATGGCATTCCTTCGCCCTATCGGATATTCCCTGGCCAACGTCTGCAGCTCGCCGGGCGTGCGCCCGCGCAAGTGGCCACTAAGGCGGTTGCGGTCGCAGAAAGACCACAACCCCCGGCCAAAAAGGCCGCAACCAGGGCTCGTAAACCCCCTCCGGCAACCACTAAAAAATCGTCAAATTCGGCCAGACACAAATCTGACATAAATTGGCAGTGGCCGGTACGTGGCAGGGTGCTGGCCACGTACCGGCACGGAGACCCCTTGCGAAAGGGAGTTGATATCGCGGGTAAAAAGGGGGAATCTGTTCTGGCAGCAGCGGATGGCACAGTGATTTACGCCGGAAGCGCACTGAGAGGTTACGGTAAGCTTCTGATCATCAAGCACAGTGAGGAATTTCTCAGTGCTTACGCCCACAACGACAAACTCCTTGTGGGCGAGGGTGCGAGGGTGAAGGCGGGGCAAAGGATAGCGGATCTGGGTTCGAGTGGTACCGACCGCGATATGCTCCACTTCGAAATTCGCCGCAATGGTCAGCCGGTAGACCCCATGGCCTACCTGCCTTAGCCGACGCAATGATCTGCGTGTCTTTACGCTGTTGCGCAATAAAAATGGACTTTTATTTTATAACCACTTGAGGTAGTCACCGGGATCGGCATTAACTGCCCTGCAGTGACACTGCTCGCCAATGAAGGCGGGTTGCCGGGAACGGAGGCTGTCGCATCTGACAGCGACCGGTTCAGCGATCGCGAACTGTCGAGGCGGCTGAAACAGGCAAAGTACAAGGAGTTGGGGAAATGGAAGCACAACGTCGTGAACATCTGGAATACGATGCCAGAGCCGATCTCTCAATCGACTCAATGGACAATGACGATTCCTATGATGACTCTCTGGAATTGGATGAAGACGATTCCTTATCAGAAGATGAAGAAGTAGAGACCAGCCGCCCACGGAGAAAGGCGGCCAAGAAAAGCTCCGAAACCATCTCACCTAGATCTACAACAAAAAGCACATCAACGAAAACCACCATCCGCCGGATGGATGATCCCCACGCAAACAAGAATCTTGACGCTACCCAGCTGTATCTCAACGAAATCGGTTTTTCTCCTCTGCTGACCGCGGAAGAAGAAGTTTACTACGCACGCAAGGCGCTGCGCGGTGACGTCGCCGCGCGCAAGCGTATGATCGAAAGTAACCTGCGTCTCGTAGTGAAAATCGCCCGACGTTATGTAAGTCGTGGCCTGGCGTTGCTGGATCTGATTGAGGAAGGCAACCTGGGTCTGATTCGAGCGGTAGAAAAGTTTGATCCGGAGCGCGGCTTCCGTTTCTCTACCTACGCCACCTGGTGGATCCGACAAACTATCGAACGGGCCATCATGAATCAGACGCGCACCATCCGTCTGCCTATTCATGTGGTCAAAGAACTCAATGTTTACCTTCGTGCTTCCCGCGAACTGGCACAGAAGCTCGATCACGAGCCGTCTGCGGAAGAAATTGCCAATCTGCTGGAAAAACCGGTGGAAGACGTTGAGCGTATGCTCGGCCTCAATGAGCGTATCACTTCGGTGGATACCCCCATCGGCCCATCGTCTGAAAAAACCCTGGTGGATACCATTCCCGATCAGCATGAATCCGATCCTGCGGAACTGTTGCAGGATGAGGATCTGTTCGAAAGTATCAACCGCTGGTTGGGTGAACTGCCGGACAAGCAGTGTGAAGTGGTGTCCCGCCGCTTTGGTCTGCGAGGATACGAGGCCAGCACTCTGGAAGAAGTCGGTCGTGAAATCGGTCTCACCCGTGAACGTGTGCGTCAGATACAGGTAGACGCGCTCAAGCGTCTGCGCGAAGTCATGGAGAGCCAGGGGCTTGACGGTATGTCACTCTTCGCCAATCTCTGATTCGTTCGCGGGAATGGATTGAAGGTCCTTTCTTGCGACAATCCCCCACCAGAACCCGCAACCTTTGTTGCGGGTTCTGTTTTTTGGGGAGGCAGTTATTTCTGCTGCCAGCGACCGAGGTTGTCCTGGTAAAACTCGCCTTTGCCGAGGCGGGATTCCAGTTTCTCCGCTGCGCGGGCAGCCACTTGGGCTATGTCGATGTTGTTGCGCTGAGCAATGGCCGCGTATTCCTGCTTGCGCTTGTTGTTCACTTCCGCCACCAGTTTTTCGAGTTCTGGTGTACTGCCTTGCACGACGGCGATATAACCGCTGTTTGCTTCGCCAACCAGTCCCTGAGAGCGTGCCTGGTCCAGAGTGATGGCGCTGGCCGGCAGGGCGATCAGCAGGGTCACTGCGAGCAGACCATTCAACAGTTTTTTCATGGATACGAATGCGGGCATAGTCTGTTTTCCTTTTCTCATTTGGGGTGAACGGTTCTGTTGCCGGTTGGCATCAGAAAATCCCCTCCTTGTCTTCAAACAGGTCATCGAGCTCCTTGTCGACTCTGACGCGGATTTCGTGTTCGATCTTGACGTTCAGGTTGACGGTGATCGGCTCACTGGGGGCCTGTACTGCTACCGTCGGGGTGCAGGCGGCCATCAAGGCGCACCCGCACAACAGTGCGAGGCATACCGCGGTCTGTTTGACAATTCCTGGCTGTTTCACTGAATACTCCTGTGTCTCTCAGGTTTACAGGTTTGTAAGTAGCAATGCGGCGGACGCCGCGTCACCTGGGAGCTATTGATGTTTACTATAGATCTTGTCCATTAACCGCAGCTGAATAGGGGCGTAACTGAACGGCAGCGGGCCGCCGTATAAACCGAGGTTAAAACGGAACTCAGGCCAGCTTACTGTACCTGGCGCTCCAGTACATCGGTAACATCTCTACTCGCCTGCAGGGATCGCAGCATGGACGGGATATTGTTTTCCAGATTCAGGTTGATGATCAGATCCCGGTTGGCATCAATGGCGGCACTGCGTCCGGTCAACTTCAGGTTCAGCTGCAGATCTCCGCTCAACGGGTAGCTCATGGTGCCAGAAATATCCCGGTAATTGTAATCTTCCAGAGCACCGGCAAGCAGCTTCAACTGGGGGTTACTGCCGAGCATACCGGGCGAAAAGGCCCCGTAGTAGCGCAACCTGCCCCCGGGCGGACGGGACTGCACGGTGCCGTTGTCCACAGTGACGCCCTGACGGTCGGTGGTGATGGGAATACTTGCGTCGATCAGGCCACTGGCGGCGAAGTTGGTGGACTCCATTTCCTTTGCCAGGGCGCCAAGCGAGAGGCCAGTGAACTGCAGGTGGGATTGCCGCTCCTCACCGCTTAGGTTCCAGTAGAGGTTTTCGGCGGTTAGCGCGCCTTCCAGAAGCTCGGCGGAGAAGTTCCGGAGGGTGAGGTCGCCATTTTCGGCCAGTGACAGTAAAAAATTCACATTGGTGACGGCAATCCCAGTGTCTACCGATTTTACGGAGACTGGGACTGGCTTTATTGTGACCCAGTTTTCATTGTGCTGCTGCAGGGCAATCTCGGTGTTGACGCCTACGGCGAAGCTGTCGTTGTACTGAAGGGCAGTGTCAATGAATCCCAGCTGGAACTGACTCGTCCCCGATTCCGGCCAGTGAATTCTGGCGTCCGCCTGCAGCTTGCCGCCGACAATATCCACAGGTAGCCCGCTTACAGCGCGGGTCAGGGGATTCGTGGGTGTAAATTCGACTTGCGGAAGGACGAGCGTCAGCGTGCCTTGTCCCGATTTCAGGCTGTGCTGCCATTTGGTGGCCAGTGCGAGCGGCCCACCTGAAATATCGCTGCTGCCGGTGATCTCCTGATTGGCAATCTGCCATTTCCCACGTGAGGAAAACCCGGCCTTATATTGCTTCAGTATGGAGACATTCAGGTTGTCAGCATGGAAGCTGGCAGCAGCTTGAAAATCTCCAGGTTTGTCGCCGGAATGGACAATGAGCAAGTCTTCGAGAAACACAACGCCACGCAATTGATTGTCGCCACTGCGCAGTGGGTCGAGATTGATGGCAAGGTGTGGGCTGCTGCAGGAAATCGCCGTATTCTGCCACCGGCATTTGGCCTGCTGCGTAAACACCTCCGGTTTACCTATACTGACTTCTCCCGAATGTCCCTGATCGGCGCTCAGGTTCAGGTCTTTCAGGGCTATGGAAAATGAGCCATCCTGCCCTGAGGCAAGGTGGGCTTCCGCGACGGTCAGGTTTAGGTTGCTAACACTGGTCGTTGTGTCCGGCAGCCTCAACTGTGGGGTTGCCATTTTCAGTTGCAGGGTGCAGTTGACCGCAGGTAATCCGGCGCAGCGCAGGTTGCCGACTTCTCCCCGGAGTTCGGGGCTTCCCTGTTTTTCATCTTGCAGTTTTCTTAGATCTTTGGCTGCCAGCTCAAGCTGTGGGAATTCCAGATCCATTTCACCGGGAAATTTCGCGGAAGAAAGTTTTATCGCTTGGCTGCCGCTCAGCGTTAGCCGCAGTTTCTGCCAGTCCAATGCTGCCAGCGGATTATTGTGGCTTGGAGGCTCCAGCAGGAACGTCGCGTTGTCATTGAGCCGGATTTCCGCGAAAAACTGATGGATCTTCGGTGCATCAGATCCGCTGAGTATTCCATTGAGTCCGGGAAGTGAGAAGGTTCCGGTAAATGTTTGAATGCCCCGCATATCTGTCACTGGAATCTGCTCGCGCACTTGTTGCCATCTCGCTGTATTCCAAAGGCGGGATGCTTCATCAAGGTGGGTCTCGCCGCGAAACAGGACTTGGGGAATGCCGTTTTGAGTCGACAATACAATATTGCTGTCTACTAGCGGCGGCACTGCTACGGGCATTTCCGATGCCGGTTGAATGGTTGTGCGAATCTGCAGCTCTCCTTCGATGGAAGCGACGGACAGGGGTACTGCAGAATGTATTTGCAGGTGGACCGGTTTTGTCGTCGTTACTTCCGCGGCCACTGGCAGGCCGGCGTGTCCCTCGGGCAATACCGCGGAAAACGCTCGGGTTTCAATCGCCGCGCTGATATCGCGCAGATCACCTGCATTCGAAAGTCGATCCGGGATCCCGCCTTTGAAGGTAAGCGACGCCTCCCCCTGCAGGGAGTGCGCTAGGTCGAGCCAGTCTCCGCGTTCACGGCTGGATAAACCGACTTGTTGGAACAGTGGAGGCAATTGACCGGCAGCAAGATTGAGACTGCCTTCCAACCGCCAGCGGCGTGAAGGACTTTCGCTATTGACCGGCCTTTGACGATATACGCGGGTGTCCAGTTGTCCCACGGTCACGGCACCGTTGTCGAGTTTTAGGGCAGACTTTGTCAGTGCCTCCTCGATATGCACTTTCAGCTCCAGGCGGCATGCTCTACAGCGGTCGCTGCGCAGCTCTCCCTCAATGGTGTGTCCGGGGAACTGGGTGGCGGAAAAGGAAAGTTCGCCATTTAATCTCTGCGGCCACTGGATTTTTTGGATCTGCAGTTTCCGAATTGGCAGATTGCGCAGGTTATCGAGTACTTCGTCTACGGAAATTTCAGTGGCTGCCTCCGTATCTTTCGCGAATACGTCAGCTCCGTGCGGTGCGCTCGACGCTGGATTTTCCGGCGGGAACTTCGGCAGAGCGTTTTCCTGAGCGTCGACCACTGGCTCGGGAGATTTGATCGCAAGGCGTTCGACCGATATTTCTGCTTCCGGCAAGACGCGCGTGTTCGAACTCAGTAGGGCGCGAATGAGGGCGGGAATCCGGCTGACGTGGATATCACTCACATCAATGAAGTACCCGCGCGAGGTGACAAGGCGCAGGTGGTCAAGATGTGCGCCCAGTCCGCGGTCCGAGCGGGAAAGGCTCAGCCCTTGGAATACCGTAACGCGCATCCCATCCAGCCGCCAGTTCAGTGCACCGGGTATCCATGAATGTCTCGCCATCCAGCCGGCGGCAGCAGCCAGTAGCAATAGCGCCAGGGCAACTGCAGCGATCTTCAGGGAGCGGGAGACAAAACGCACAAAAACCTCGGCTGACCGACTTGAGAATTCACCACCAAATGTAGAGACTTGTTTGTGAGAATAACGACAGGGGCAGAAATTGTGAAATTCGTGATGACAGTATTGTGCGGTAAAGCCAGTCAGGTGAGGAAAATGTTGGCAGTGACCGCGATTTCCCTGGCGGGGACCCTGTCGGTAGCTGTGGGAGTTCAAGCATATGACCGCATCAACGGTGAGGGGTTCGCCAGCCGTTCACCGGTACTGGCCACCGGGGGAATGGCCGCCACTAGCCAGCCGCTGGCGACCCAGGTGGCGCTGGATATCCTGAAGAAGGGCGGCAGCGCAGTAGATGCCGCTATTGCCGCCAATGCGGTGCAGGGGCTGATGGAACCGACTGGCAATGGCATTGGTGGTGATCTGTTTGCCATTGTGTGGAGTGCCGAAGACAAAAAGCTCCACGGCTTGAATGCTAGCGGGCGCTCGCCGAAATCACTGTTATTCCGTTATTTTGCCGACAATAATCTCGAGAAGATCCCCTCCCATGGTCCTCTGCCTGTATCCGTGCCGGGCGCGGTGGATGGCTGGTTCGAGCTGCATGGAAAGTTCGGCCGGCTGCCAATGAAAGACCTGTTGGCGCCGGCCATTCATTATGCCAACAGCGGTTTTCCGGTAACGCAGCTGGTGGCCTACTACTGGAACCGATCTGTACCGGTATTGGAAAAATACCCGGGCTTCCGCGAAACCTACATGCCTGACGGCCGCGCGCCCAGGGAAGGCGACATTTTTCGCAATCCCCGTCTGGCAAATACGCTACAGAAAATTGCGGATGACGGACGCGATGCCTTCTACAAAGGGGACATTGCACGGGAAATCGACCGCTATATGAATGCCAACGGAGGTTTTCTCTCCTATGACGACCTGGCCAGTCACAAATCTGAGTGGGTGGAACCGGTGTCGACCAATTACCGCGGCTACGACGTGTGGGAGCTGCCGCCCAATGGCCAGGGCATTGCAGCATTACAGATCCTCAATATTCTCGAGGACTATGATCTGGCTGAGCTGGGGCGCCTCAGCCCCGAATATATCCACCTGTTCACGGAGGCCAAGAAACTCGCGTTTGAAGACCGCGCCAAATACTATGCGGACCCAGAATTCAATACTCTGCCGGTCAAAGAGCTCATCTCGAAATCCTACGCCGACAAACGCCGCAAGCTTATCAACCCGGAACGGGCCGCTAAACGTTACGATGCCGGGACCGTGGCTCTGCGTCACGGCGATACCATCTACCTCACTACCGCCGATAAAGACGGCAATATGGTGTCGCTGATCCAAAGTAATTACCGGGGGATGGGCTCTGGCATGACTCCCGGAGAGCTGGGGTTTATTCTGCAGGACCGCGGGGAGATGTTCAGCCTCAGAGAAGGTCATTTCAATCAGTACCAGCCGGGGAAGCGTCCGTTCCACACCATCATCCCCGCCTTCGTGACCAAAGATGGCAAACCCTGGCTCAGCTTTGGCGTCATGGGCGGCGCGACCCAGCCGCAGATGCATGCGCAAGTTATCATCAACATGGTGGATTTCGGCATGAACGTGCAGGAAGCGGGCGATGCGCCGCGTATACTGCACACGGGTTCCAGCCAACCCACAGATGAACTGATGGAGGATGGGGGCTATCTCAGCCTGGAAGACGGCTTTCCCATGGAAACGCGGCGCAAGCTGGTGCAGATGGGCCATCAGATACGTTTTGAAAGTGGCCCTTATGGCGGTTACCAGGCCATCCTGAAAGACGCGAATGGTGTGTATCACGGTGCCTCTGAAAGCCGCAAAGACGGGCAGGCTGCCGGTTATTGACGGGCCCCACTTGAAACCTGTTGCGCGCCACCTGGTGAAGGAGGACCGCTCGCTACGATTTATACGGGGGCCCATAGAAAAAGGCCTGCCAATTTTTGAAAGAGACCTTAGTCAATGAAAGATTCCCAAGCGCGTACGATTTACCTGAAGGATTATCAGGCTCCGGATTATCTGGTGGATCGCACGGACCTCACCTTTGATCTCGATCCCCATGCCACCCTTGTGACGTCCCGTCTAAAGGTCCGGCGCAATCCGGCTGTGGCCCGCGCTGAGGAGACTCTGCCGCCGCTCTGGCTCGATGGATCAGATCTGGAGTTGCTTTCTGTATCGGTTGATGGCGAGCTTCTCCCGGCCCAGCGCTATCAGGAAAAACCCGGTGGACTGGCACTGAGCGTTGACCGAGCGGCGTTCGAATTGGAAGTGCAGACCCGCATTGCCCCGGAAGCCAATACCTCACTCGAGGGGCTGTATCTCTCCAATGGCATGTATTGCACCCAGTGCGAGGCCGAGGGCTTTCGGAAAATCACCTTTTATCCAGACCGGCCGGATGTGATGTCGATATTCACTACTACGATTGTCGCGCCCGCCACATACCCTGTCCTGCTGTCGAATGGCAACAGGATCGACAGCACGACCACCGAGGACGGTCGCTTGCGGGTGACCTGGGAAGATCCGTTTGCCAAGCCTTCTTACCTTTTTGCACTGGTGGCGGGGGATTTACAGCATGTGGAAGACCATTTCACAACCTGCAGTGGCCGCACGGTGAAACTGCAACTGTTTACCGAGGCGCGCAACATCGGCAAGTGTGCACACGCGATGGCGTCTCTCAAGCACGCTATGCGCTGGGATGAAGAGGTCTACGGCCGGGAATACGATCTGGATATTTTCATGATCGTCGCGGTAGATCATTTCAACATGGGGGCAATGGAAAACAAAGGGCTGAATATCTTCAATTCCGCCTGTGTCCTCGCCAGCCCGGAAACCGCGACCGACGCCGCTTTTCAGAGAATTGAGGCCATTGTTGCTCACGAGTACTTCCACAATTGGTCGGGGAACCGTGTCACCTGCCGTGACTGGTTCCAGCTCAGTCTGAAAGAGGGCTTTACGGTATTTCGTGATGCGGAGTTTTCTGCGGACATGAATTCCCGGGCGGTCAAGCGCATCGAAGACGTCATCCTGCTGCGCACCTCCCAGTTTGCCGAGGATGCCGGTCCCATGTCCCATCCGGTGCGGCCGGATTCCTATATGGAAATTTCCAATTTCTATACGCTCACAGTGTACGAGAAAGGGGCCGAAGTGGTGCGGATGATCCACACGCTTCTTGGAGAGGAAGCTTTCCGGCGTGGCAGCGATCTTTATTTTGAACGCCATGACGGCTGTGCCGTTACCTGTGAAGATTTTGTGGTGGCAATGGAAGATGCCAATAGTGCGGATCTGAAACAGTTTCGCCGTTGGTACAGCCAGGCAGGCACGCCGGTGCTTGAGGTGACAGATGCCTATAGCGAGGCGAATGGGGAGTATTCACTCACTATTCGCCAACACACTCCGGCAACGCCGGGGCAGAATGACAAGTTACCTCTGCATATTCCTGTGAAGATTGGACTTCTGGATGAAAGTGGCAGCCCGCTACCACTCGATACCTCGGGGCGGGAAGAAATGGTGTTGCATCTCACTGAAGCGGAGCAGACGTTTACCTTCAATGGTATTGCTTCGCGTCCATTGCCATCACTACTGCGAGGATTCTCCGCACCGGTAAAACTTCGCTATGGCTATTCGAGCGCACAGCTGCAATTCCTGATGCGGCATGATTCAGACCCGTTCAATCGCTGGGATGCCTGTCAGCGTTTGGCATTGGATAGCCTGTGCAAACTGCAGCAACAATATCGCGCAGGTGCGGCATTGGAGTCGCCGGGTACTTTGATAGAAGGTTTTGCCGCGGTGCTGGACGATGTAACACTAGACCCGGCGTTGGTCGCAAAGATGCTGTCGCTTCCCAGCGCGCAGGAACTGGCTGAGCAAGAGGGCGATATTGATGCGGCCGCCATCATCGCCGTGCGCGTCTTTGCCCGCGACGCTATTGC
The DNA here is from genome assembly GCF_005771435.1 of Microbulbifer harenosus. GTDB lineage: Bacteria > Pseudomonadota > Gammaproteobacteria > Pseudomonadales > Cellvibrionaceae > Microbulbifer > Microbulbifer harenosus. Next base: position 152,141 of record NZ_VANI01000006.1, on the reverse strand, counting down.
AAAGGCACTTGAAGCACGGTTCCTGGCCCGTTATCGCGCGCTGGATCGGCGCAAACCCTATACCCCCGCGGCGGAAGATATTGCCGAGCGTAGTCTGAAGAATACTTGCCTCACCTATCTGTGTGCCGCCGGAAATGCCGACTCCCTGACACTGGCGAAAACGCAGTTTGAGCGCGGAGAAAACATGACAGATACCGCCGCCGCACTTGCCGCCCTTGTGGAGTTCGGTCCGGAAGAGCAATCAGAAAACTTCCTGGAAGCGTTTTATCAGCAGTGGCAACAGGATACGCAGGTGGTGGAAACCTGGTTTGGGTTGCAAAGCGGCAGCGCGAAGTTCGGCACACTGGAACGAGTGCAGAAATTGATGTCGCACCCGGCTTTTGACGTGAAGAATCCCAATAAGGTGCGCGCCGTAGTCGCGGGGTTTGCGATGCGCAACTTCACCCAGTTCCATCGGGAAGACGGGAGTGGCTACAATTTTCTGGCGGATCAGGTCATCGCACTGGATAAGCTCAATCCGCAAATTGCGGCGCGGCTGGTCACACCTCTGACACGCTGGAGAAAATACCGGGCCGAGGAATCCGGGCAGATTCGGGCGGCACTGCAGCGTATTTCAGACAGTGGCAAACTGTCTTCTGATTTGTACGAAGTAGTCAGCAAAAGCCTCGGGCAGGACTGATCTCGGATACGGCCGCAGACGGGGCAATGAGGGATCACTATTTTCTTTTCAGACTAATCGAGCGGGCTCCCCCAGCCCGTTTCGCATTACTGAATCAGGTTGTCGATACTTTTTTCCTGCCCGAGTTCTGCAAGCGACAGTTTTCCTTGCTCGAGGAAAAGACGGGTCTGCGAGGTGTAGTCGGGGTGAAACTGCACCACCTGCAAGTCATTGCGGATGGTTGCCACTATAGAATTGATTACCATGAAGTGGCAGAAAATCAGAGTGGTGTGGAACTCTTCATTCTCCCCATGGGAGGATAACTGCAGGAGATAGTCGGTAATGCCCATTCTCCATTCTGTTTGCAAAGGGGTGAGGCTGTCCCAGTGGCTGTTGAGCAGCGTCCGAATCCATCCGCCGCGCTCCGCCAGTTTTACTCCCGCGGGCGATGGGATCTCAATGACCTTTGGCGATTTATCCAGGCGGCATTGCCAGCGCTGGACTAGTGGGGTTGCTGTCTGGATTGCGCGCGCTTTGGGGCTGCTGATCAGCCGTACGCCGCCGCCATCTGGAAACTGTCGGTCCAGATCATCTGCCAGTATCTCCGCTTGCCGCCGGCCGAGGTGTGTCAGGCCCGGGTCGTCATCGGTAGAGGACTTGGCGGCTTCGCCATGGCGAATCAACAAAATCTGATGCAAATCGTCAGCCTTTTTTAGAAGTTTGTGTGAGGTATTCCGGCTGGAAATCCTCAGCGGGATTTTAACGTTTTATTATGAATTTCGCGCGCAGTATTGATCTCTAAAGAAATCCGCCAAGTTTGCTGTCGTCCAGAATCTGCCACACCTGCTGCAGGATTCTTGTGTCTGTCTGTCTATCGTCCGTTTGCCCAAAGCAACGGCTATACCCCAATGCAAAGTCGGGCCAGTCGTCTCCCGGATCTCCGGATTCGGCAAAACTTAGCCATGCATTACGCATGGATTCGCTGAGAATATGCGGCTCCTGCTCACCTCCATAGAGGTGCTGGAGTTCCGGCGCGCCGTGGGTACCGAACACATAGCCAAGCTCCGAGGCGTGGCAGGCGCCGAGCATGGGCTGAGCGCGCAGCGGTTGCGCAAAGTGATAGTGAAAGCACTTACCCTGGTGGGCCTGTAGTAGGCGCAGCCCGGGTACCGTGAATGTCATATCGGTCAGTAACATGTTCCAGGCGCGGCTCCACAGCGGCCATGGATTGTCACCGAGGCATTCTGCCCGCTGCCGATAGTGCTCCAGCAATGGCTGGATCAGCTCGTCCGGCAACAGCGGCAGTAGGTGGTCGCGAATATCTTGATCGTTCAGTGTCAGGGTTTCCGGTCGCGCCGCACTGAACAGGTTCCATTCATCGCTGTTGCTCCCCACTAGCAGGGCCACGCCGGTACTGGCGCCACCGCGCAGAGCGTCTATGGGTGGGCAAGTAATCAGTTCACCATCAAGTACGGGTTTGAAGGGGAGGTGGCCCCAGTGGCGATCGGTTTCAGGATTATTCAGGAGTAACTCCTGGGCTTTGAGCAGCTCTTCGGTTGTGGGCGGAAACCTGATGGGCCTGCCACCCCGCAGGGCCGACAGAATTTCGCAGAATTTTTCCGCCATCGCCGTGGCTTTCTCCGGCTGACTGTAAACGGCGGGATTGCCGCTCTGGACTATCGCCTTATGAAAGAGCGTGCCGCCCAGAGGTATGTGGTTGGCATCCTGCGCCGCAAACAGGCTGGCGATACTCATGGCGCCGGCGGATTCCCCAAAGAGGGTGATGTTGTTCGGGTCACCGCCAAAGGCGGAAATATTGTTCTGTACCCAACGCAGCGCCGCAATCTGGTCCAGAATACCTTCATTACCGGTTGCAGGAATATCGCTCAGTTGTTTCAGCCGGAGGAATCCCAATGCGCCCAAGCGGTAGTTGAGTGTCACCACGATTGCGCGTCCGCTACCTGCGAGGTACTGCCCGTCATACAGGGCCTGACAACCGGACCCTAAATAAAATGAGCCGCCGTGAATCCATACCATTACCGGTAGTTTCCCGTGCGCAGGATAGAGCGGCGCATGGATATTCAGGTAGAGGCAATCTTCATTTTTCGGCTCTTGTCCTTCCGGTCCCCGGATATCAAACAAATGATTGGGGTTTTGCGGTGCGGGCATGGCGAAGCTGCTGGCATTCCGGACTCCGGTCCAGGGGGAAAGTGGCTGGGGCGGGTGCCAGCGTAGCGGGCCGACGGGAGGTTCCGCGTAGGGAATTCCCAAAAACTGTCTTACGGCGCCGGGCCCGTCGGGGCATTCCGGTATGACCCGCCCTTGGAGTATTCCATGGCTCGTTTCGATCAGGACGGCATTCTGATGAAGCTTATCGTCGGATGGGTTTATCTTTCTGGAGTGGGGCATGGCGTTCAGCATCCTTTTCAAAGGGTACACAGGAGCGAACCCTACAGAGGCGATCTCTTTCCGGATTCATCAGTCAGTATAGAAGCGGGTATCACAGGATCGGGTCGGCAGTTTTCATGACCATTTTGTTTCCGGAGAAAAAAATGCGAAAAATCCGCGAATTATCGGTTGCGCGAAATGGCGGGTCGGATATGATGGTTGCCTTCCTGTCAATCGCACAAATAGAGGCCGACGGCAGGCGAGTGGAAAATGTATCAGAAACCTCTCGGTGCAACCGGGTACGGAATCAAATGAACTCTCAGATCAAACGCGTGAACTTATCGGGTTATCGTTGGCAGCGAGCAGCGCTGGCACTGATGGCCCGCGTGCGTCTTTTCTCACTCCATACTTCCCTACCTGAAATGATGGCCGAATATACCCCTCGTGCGGAAATGCTGGTTAATATGCTGTGTAAACATCTGTCCGTTTCCGTGCTGGCCTCCGCAGTGGCTATTCGAGTGCGCGGTATGATCACCTGACAGATTACCAAAATGTGTGTTCTGGAGGGTTTCATCAAGACTCTCCAGGAAAAACCCGGATGGTCTTGGCCTCCGGGTTTTTTTTTGCCGTTAACATGGGAGGATCGGCATGGACAGGCAGTGGTGGCAATCACTCTATGGCTTACCGCCGTTGATATGGATAATTCTGATCGGAAGTTTTTTCGGGCGCGGCACTTATTTTATGGTGTGGCCATTTCTCGCGATTCTGCTGCATGAGAAATTTTCACTGGGACCGGCATATATCGGACTTATTCTCAGTGTATCGGCGATGGCGGCGACTCTGCTCGGGTTCTATATGGGTACCCTGTCTGACAGATATGGCAGGCGCACCATATTAATCCTGGGTACATTGATCAACACCTGTGCGTTTGCGCTACTCGCCGTGGCGGAGTCACTGTCTGCCTTTGTCGTGTCCATTACGCTTTGTTCCATTGGTCGCGCCATCTGGGAACCACCAGCAAGCGCATTGTTTGGTGATCTGATCAAGCAAAAGCAGGTTCGTGAGCTTGCACTGCAGTTTCGCTATTTTCTGATCAATGTGGGGGCTGCACTGGGACCGGTCGTGGGCGTTTGGGTCGGGATCAGTGCGCAGCAGTCCACGTTCGGGCTTACCGCGCTCAGCTACCTTTTTCTCTGTCTCGGCTTTGTATGGGCGTTCCGGTATACAACATCGGGAGTGGCAGCGAGACTGAAGCGGCATCCGCCGACGAGCTTCCGAGCGACCTTGACGGTACTGCGGCGTGACAAAGCTTTTTTGATCGTGGTGTTTGCCAACATTCTTACGCTGTTTATCTACGCGCATATGGATTCCAGCCTGGTGCAGTACCTTACACAAAGTAGTGCTCCCGACTTGATACAGCTGATCTCCAGCATGATTCTGGTGAATGCATCGACGATTATTCTGCTGCAGTTTCCATTGCTGAAATTGATGCGTGCATTGAGTATCAACCGCCGGATTGTGATGGGAATTTTTGTTCTCGCGGCAGGGCAGGTGTGGTTTGCGATCAATCCGGTCCACTGGTTCTATGGCTGGTTGGGTGCGACCTTCGTTGTGAGCGTAGCCGAAACAATTTTGTTCCCGACAATGAGTATCCAGGTAGACCGGATGGCTCCCGATCATCTCAGGGGTAGCTATTTTGGCGCGACGTCTTTTTACACACTTGGCTGGTCAAGTGCGCCGTTGGTTGGGGGTTTTGTAATCGAGAAGTGGAGTGGTTCGTCTCTCTACTGGGGAACCTTTCTTCTGTGCGGGCTGGTTTTGTTTCTGTATTTCCGAAGCGGTCGGATCACAGATACTTCACCAGCATCTGATCCGTCGCCAGTGTCTACGGAGCGTTCCGCAGCACTGTGAATTCAGGGCGGTTACTGCGTCGAACTATGATGAGAACACCTCGCATTTCCGACGCAGTAATTTGTTTTGTGGCGGAACTTTACACCTCTTGTTTGGCATTCAATTCCGATTCATGTGCTCAATTGGCAGCATGCCATTGCTCTGCTTGAAATAAGCGAATAACTCAGCCATACCGTTATATAAGTGGTCAAAAAATGATCACTTGGTGCGAAAACTGTTCTTGGGGGTCTTGGGGCGCCAAAGCACAAATTCGCCAAATCGAGTTGGGGCTCCGTCACGGGATGACGGATAAGCAAGGGTAGGCAGGATGCAAACACATGTAGTTGATAAATCCAGCGGCACCCTGAGTTCGTTTGATTCCGCCAACGTGGTTTTGAACGCTCCGGGGTACGTCAAGTTGGCACTGTCGCAGGATGACATTATTTCGTTTTCCAGATCCGGCGATGATCTGATCATACAGCTGGCGTCCGGGGAAATAATTACCATCGAGAATTTTTATCTCGCGGATTCGGGCGATATCGCTAGTGATCTCTTCTTGGAGGATCCTGAATCTGGCGAGATATTGCTTGCTCAGCAAGGAGCCGATGGTTCAATACTTTCGATGGCTCAGGCGAGCAGCAGTACGGGCTTCGCTGGCATCATTCCTCCTACGGGGGAAATTGTTTGCCCGTGGGTATGGGCGGGTTTAGCCGCGTTGGGCATCATCGCGATTGCTAATGCCGACGATGATGACTCCTCCGGACCTAGCTTCTCGCCATACGTCCCACCACCCCCGCCGCCACCCCCGCCCCCCGCGCCACCGCCCCCGGACGGGGATGCTGACGCGGACTCTGATGCGGATGCGGACGCAGATACAGACGCGGATGCCGATGCGGATGCTGATACCGATGCGGATGCCGATGCGGACGCCGATGCTGACGCCGATGCTGACGCCGATGCTGACGCCGATGCTGACGCCGATGCGGATGCCGATGCCGACGCGGATGCCGATGCCGACGCGGATGCTGACGCCGATGCGGATGCCGACGCGGATGCCGACGCGGATGCCGATGCGGATGCCGATGCCGACGCGGATGCCGACGCCGATGCGGATGCCGACGCGGATGCCGACGCCGATGCCGATGCGGATGCTGACGCCGATGCGGATGCCGACGCGGATGCCGATGCCGACGCGGATGCTGACGCCGATGCGGATGCCGACGCGGATGCCGATGCCGATGCCGATGCGGATGCCGATGCCGACGCGGATGCGGATGCCGACGCGGATGCCGATGCGGATGCCGATGCCGACGCGGATGCCGATGCGGATGCCGATGCGGATGCCGATGCCGACGCGGATGCCGACGCCGATGCTGACGCCGACGCCGACGCTGACGCTGACGCGGATGCCGACGCCGATGCGGATGCCGATGCCGATGCCGATGCGGATGCCGACGCCGATGCGGATGCCGATGCCGATGCGGATGCCGATGCCGATGCCGATGCCGATGCCGACGCCGATGCGGATGCGGATGCCGACGCCGACGCCGATGCCGATGCAGACGCCGACGCCGATTGCGACGAGCACTGCCACTGCGACATCAATGTGGATGTTGATATCGACATTGAGTGCGATGCCGACGCAGATTCAGACGCGGACGCGGATGCAGATTCCGACAGCGATTGGGTCTACAGCCATCAAATAAGCCTGCATGGGATTGATGTCGATGTTGAAATCGCGGTGGATATCGACAAAGGGTTTGGTCCACCTACCGACGGCTGTGATAAGGGCTGCTATATCGACATCTATGTAGATATCGACATCGGCATAGATTGCGACTTCGGACACTGCCCACCGGACTATGGGGTAGCGATGTCGCCCGATGGTGAGGAACCCAGTGGTGATTTCATGGCGGTGCCACTCTATGGACCGGATAACGGAGTCGCACTGATGGCATCTCAGTCAGAGTTTGGTGGCCAGGGAGCACTTGACGCCACGCTCGAAGAAGCGCTTGAGAAAGCCATAGAACTGGCTGAATACAGTGACGATCCTGGTAGTTCCGATTCAACACATCAGAGCGACACTGGAGCGTACGTCAGTCTCGAAGATCTGCTGGAAGACTTTGTCCAAAGTGATCTTCTTTCGACGGAAGCTCTGGGCAGTCTGTTGGGTGACGCGAGCTCAGCCCAGTCCGAGCCTGGACTTACTGCAGAGATCATGACGCCAGACATGAGCGACCCGACAGCGGATCTGTGGACGCAGAACGGGTACCACGAGCTGTAACATACTCGCTTTCATACGCCCCAGTTGATATGGGCGACTCAGACACCGGGCTAAAAACCCGGTGTCTTTTTTTTGCGCCCAGGAATTCCAGTACTGATGCCATCTGCTTGAAATCAACGAATAACTCAGCCATACCATATGTTCTTGATCAAAAAGAGGGCATGTTGTCCAAAAACTGTTCTTTAGGTTTTCGATGTCAGAGAAAACCTTCATCAATTGGATCTGGGCTTCATCATAGGATGATGAAAAAGTAAGGGTAGGCAGGATGCTAACGCAGGTAGTCGATAAACTGGACGGCACCTTGACATCATTTGATTCCACTAGAGTGGCTTTAAATTCTTCAGGGTTTGTCAAATTACCGTTGTCGCAGAGCGACATTATTTCGTGGAGCCGATCAGGCAGCGACCTGATCATTCAATTGGCTTCTGCAGAAGTCATCATGATCGCGAATTTCTTCGGTCCCGATACGGTGGAAACACCGACCGAACTTTTTCTGGAGAATCCCAACACGGGTGAAGTGCAGATTGCGCAGTATTCAGCGGATGGAACAGCATTATCGTTTGCCTCGGTAGAGGGCAGCTCCGCTTTATCCGGGAATACAGCCGGTAGTTTGCTAAATGTATCTTCGGGGTTGTGGGCGGGGCTATCGGCATTGGGTATTGCTGGCGTGGCATCGTCTGATGGTAACAATTCTTCCAGCGCGGGCTTCGCCGTTTCCCCGCCGCCTGCGCTATCACCCTCCCCGAGCATGCCTTCGCCGATTCCCCCGGATTCGGAGGACGACACCGATGCGGATGCAGACTCAGATGCCGACGCCGACGCCGACGCCGACGCCGATGCCGACGCCGATGCCGACGCCGATCCAGACACTGATACCGGCGAGGATGACAACACCGACGATGGCGATGACTGTGACGATCATTGTCATGATCTATGCGATATCAACGTGGATATTGATGTAGATATCAGTCTTGAATGCGATCCCCAAAATGATCCTGTGTCGGTCTCTAATGGGGACTGGGTCTACACCCATCAGGTAACTTTGCACGGGATTGACGTCTACGTTGATATTGCAATGGATATTGATAGCAACCTTCCGTTGACCGCTGTAAACGGCGACGGTGGCTGCTATATCGATATCGACATTGATGCCGATATCACCCTTAGTTGCGATATGAGCCAGTACACACCGATAGAGTCGCTGGTACCGGTGAGCGGGCAAGAGATATCGCCCGCCTTCCGCGATACGGTTGAGGCCAGGCTCGAAAATGCACTTGAAGAAGCAATACAGCTGGAAGGATTGCTTATTGGTGATGGTGCGGACTGTGGCTGTTCCGGCTCAACAAACCAGGAGGGCGGTGGGTCGTATGTCCAACTGCAAGATTTGTTGATTGATTTTTTCCATAGTGACTTCCTTTCGGCGGAAGAACTGGGCAATCTGCTTGCAAATGTCAGTGACATTCAGCCCGCTGCGGCCAATGATGCCGAGATACTGCCGCCGGATACGTATGATCCGATGGCCGGTCTCTGGTCACAGAATGGAGTCTACGAGCTTTAATCTTTTCACGCTCAATTATTCAGTTGATATTCACGCCTCAGACGCCGGACCCAGGTCCGGCGTCTTTATATTGAACTAGACTTAGCGCGGTACTAGGGAAATATCCGGCTGCGTTCTGCCAGCGTATTCGCATCAGACGTGGCATAAAAAAGTGAATAAAAGTGACCCAGGAATACGCGAAGCCAAGGCCAGGAAAAACTGCGCGCAGTGAACTCCACAAGGTCTTTCTGAAGAAGAAAATTCCACTTACAGTGATTTTCGCGACATTTCTCGTTGCTGCCGGGACTGTATATGCGGCGGATTCCGAGCTGGAATTTCAGGTGATCAGCCCAGCCCGGTTACATGGAGAAGTTGCCGAAAGTCCGCTCTATAGTGCGCGCCCTCTTAACCCGTCGCAGGCCGGAGGTTCCAGTGCCAGGCAGGTCGGTATGCGCGAAGCCGTCCTGAGTGCCGTTGAGTGGCATCCCGCGATTGGTGAATCCGTTGGCGAGTTACATCGCCAGCAACAGAATATCCGAGCCGCAAAGGCTGGCTATTATCCCCAGCTGAATGTCGGGATTGTTGGAGGCTATGACAGCGAGAATGACGGCAACGGCGATGGTCATGCTGTGCAGTTGTACCTGTCACAAGTCCTATACGACTTCGGAAAAATTTCCAGCAGCGTGGACGCTGCGACTGCCGGCGCCCAGGCTTCTCAGGCGCGGGTACTCCAACAAATCGATCAGGTAGCGCGGGATACCGCCCAAGCGGCGATCGAAGTACAGCGCTATCAAGCGCTGGTGAAGTCCGCCGAGGAGCAGGTTCAGGGAGTGTCGGCGATTTCCCGGCTGGTGAATCTGAGGAGTCAGCGTGGTGCGAGTTCGCGTTCCGATGTGCTTCAGGCGCAATCCCGCATTGAATCCGCAAAGGCCACGCGGCAGCAGCTTGAGGCACAATTGGCGCGCTGGCGCAGTGTTTTGCAAAACCTGATGGGGACGGAACAGCCGGTAGTGCTCACCGCGGGAATTCCTGAATCCGTTGTGCACGGGTGCCAGATTGATCCTATGCAGGCCAGCTACGCTCCAGCTGTACTGCTTGCCGAAGCCCAGCGCGCGGAAGCGATGGCACAGCTACGGGAAGCCAAAGCTCAATCCTGGCCCACACTCTCTCTTGATGGCAGTGTCAACAGCTATCTGGATCAGGAATACGTGGATACCAATGCTCTGAACGACCACGAAAGCGCCGTATTTCTAAACCTCTCCATGCCGATCTATCAGGGTGGCCGTATTTTTGCGAATCGGGATGCAGCGGGCTTTGCATTGCGTGCTGCGGAAGCGGCCAAGGACAACGCGCGGCTCGGTGTGGTTCGCGATCTGCGCATATCGCAAAGTCAGAGCGACGGACTGTCGAGAAGTGTCTCAATACTTGATGCACGCCTTCGCGCGATTGCGGAGACTCGGGATCTTTACCAGCAGCAATACTCAGCGCTGGGAACCAGAACACTGGTTGAACTGCTCAATTCGGAACAGGAGCTGTACCAGGCGCGTATAGAAAAAAATAACACCGAATACGACTTGAATAAGTTACAGGTGGATTGCCTCTATACCGTCGGCGAAATCCGAAATGCATTTGATCTTCAGGGGCGCCCTATCCAAGGTGTTGAGGTATTACCCTGATCCCCTTCGGTGGTATATCAGAAGAGCGTAAAATGGAAAGTCCCCAGAAAGTAATTGCGGATTATGTTCAATGGGTGGATGCCGTACTTTGTGTTGCCAGGCACTATCGGCTTGAATTTTCAGAAGAAAATATACGGATTGCGTCCCACTGGGGGAAGGAGGATCCTGTTGAAAACGTAGTGCGAAGTATGGCGCGGCAGGCTGGGCTGGTTGCCAGGTTTACCGAGTTTGATTCCAGCATGTTGAGCCCGTGGCGCCTTCCGCTGGTTGTTCAGCTGCGTAGTGGTCAGATAGGTGTCATTGAAACCATCGATGCGAACGGAAGTCTGTCGGTCGTGTTCAGCGGTGATAAGGGGGCGGCATCGGCGATTAAAGCTGACGCCATCGCTTCCCAAATCAGTGCCGTAGTGGTTCTGCGTCCTTCCCACAACGTGGCCGATGTTCGGGTGGATGACTACATCAAGCCCCAACAAAAACACTGGTTCAGGTCGATCATCCTGCGGGACCTTAAGCCCTACACTCATGTAATGATTGCCACTACGGTGGCTAATATTCTGGCGCTGTCCGGAATCCTCTTTTCCAAGCAGGTGTATGATCGGGTCATACCCGCGGAATCTATACCCACGCTCTATGTACTCTTCAGCGGTGTCATGATCGCCGTGTTCTTTGATTTTCTGATGCGGGTAAACCGCATTAAGGTTACCGATCTGTTGGGTAAGCGGGCGGATATTCGAGTGTCCGATCTCGTTTACGGTCACGCTGTGCGGTTGCGCAGCAGCGCCAGGCCCAAGTCGACCGGTGCGTTTATTTCCCAGATTCGGGAGCTGGAGAAGGTTCGGGAGATGGTAACGTCAACCACCATTCTCGCCATGGCGGATATGCCGTTCTTTTTCCTCTTTCTTGTGTTCATGTGGTATGTGGCCGGCCCTCTCGCGCTGATTCCCCTAGTGGCACTGGTGATGTTGATTGTGCCCGGCCTACTGGCGCAGGGAAAACTTGCCCAGCTGGCCGGAGAATCCATTCGGGAATCCTCGTTGCGCAATGCCATGCTGGTGGAAACTGTGCAGGGAATGGAAGATATCAAGGGGCTGCAGGCGGAACAGCGATTCCAACAGCAATGGAACCACTACAACGCGGTCACCGCCGAGTCGAATCTCCGGCTGAGAGGGCTGATTGGTAAACTGGTTACCTGGACCCACAATATCCAGTCGTCTGTATTTGCCGTTATTGTGCTCTTTGGCGCCCCCATGGTGATGTCGGGGGATATGACGGCCGGTTCGCTGGTAGCTGCCTCGATTCTGGGATCACGCATGATGGCGCCGATGGCGCAGATCACCCAGGTGCTGAGTCGTTGGCAGCAGGCAAAGTATGCATTGAAAGGTCTGGATCAGATAATGCAGTTGCCAGTGGACCACCCGGAGGGGAGTAAAAAGGTGCATCTCTCCTACGTTGCGGGGAATTACCAGTTGCGCCAGGCCGCGTTCAAATACGGCGACGATGCCAGTATCCCGGCATTGAGCGTGGCGTCGCTGCAGATCCGGGCCGGTGAACGCATCGGCATATTAGGACGCAACGGAGCGGGCAAATCCACGTTGTTGCAGGCCCTCTCTGGACTGCTGGAGCCGAGTGCCGGAGAAATTACTCTGGAGGGGGTCAGCTTTGGGCATATCGATCCGGCGGATACGCGTCGGGATATCGGTTTGTTGACCCAGAATGCCAACCTGTTTCACGGAACACTGCGTGAAAATATCACTCTCGGAGCACCCGGTGCATCCGACCGGGAAATTATTGCGGCATTGGACTTGTCGGGCGCTCTGGAATTTGTACGCAAGCTTCCCAAAGGCATGGATCACGTTGTACTTGAAGGTGGTCTTGGGCTTTCCGGCGGCCAGCGTCAATCACTGCTACTTGCCCGGCTATTTATCCGAAACCCGAATGTGGTACTGCTGGATGAACCGACGGCCTCTCTGGATGATGTCACGGAAAAACGATTCATCACAAAGCTGAAGCGCTGGGTAGAGGGGCGGACACTTGTCCTTGCCACTCACCGAAGCAGTACGTTGCAACTCGTAGACAGGATACTGGTAGTGGACAATGGGCAGGTGGTGCTTGATGCACCCAAGGCGGTCGCTTTACAGAAACTGGCTCAGGTTGCCACATCCGAGTCCAAATCCTCGGATACCAATGCCCAACAGGGACGTGAAAAGGTGAACGGATGACCAGCGTGCCCCCAGTTTCACAAAGCCCGGAATCCGCGATCAGCCGTGCTAATACAGCACCTCAGGAGGCTGCGAACATCGCGATTCTCGAGGCGGATTTTCACAATGCTGGTGCGCATTACTGCGAGGGCTCAGACGAAGCGCGACTCTCTCAGTCCCGCCGCGTCATTTGGGTGTTTTTCCTGTTGCTTGCCAGCTTCATTACCTGGTCTTACTTCGCCAAAGTGGATGAAGTCTCCAAGGGAGCGGGCAAAGTAATTCCGACCTCCAGAGCGCAGGTGATCCAGTCGCTTGAAGGAGGGATTCTCGCACGGCTCAATGTTGCCGAAGGCGATATTGTTGAGCAGGGTGAAGTACTCGCGCAACTGGACCCGACAAAAATCCGCTCCAATGTCGAAGAAAGTGAAGCCCGCTATCGGGCCGCGCTAGCCAATGCCGCCAGACTTAGTGCGGAGGTGAATGGTACGGAGCTCAAGTTCCCTGAGGCGTTATCAAATTATCAGGATTTGATTCTTAAAGAAAAGAGACTATATCAAACGCGGCAAAAAAGTCTTCAGGATTCCCTGTTCAGTCTTAAAGAGGCCCGCGACCTGATCCAGAGTGAGCTTTCAATAACCCGGGATCTGGTTAAGTCCGGCGCGGCGAGCAATGTCGAAGTGCTAAGGCTAAGTCGGCAGAAATCCGAACTGGACCTGAAAATCAAGGATGTTCAGTCGGAATATATGGTGCGCGCACGGGAAGAGTTGGCGAACGTCAGCGCGGAGGTTGAGGCCTTGTCCTCTATCATCGAGGGGCGCGCGGATTCCCTCACCAGGTTGACACTAAAATCGCCGGTGCGAGGTATCGTTAAGGATATTGAAGTGACCACTATTGGCGGTGTAATTCCTCCAAATGGCCGCTTGATGGAAATTGTTCCGCTAGATGACCGCCTGTTGATTGAGGCAAAAATATCACCCAGGGATATCGCGTTCATTCACCCAGGACAGGATGCCAAGGTCAAGATAACTGCATATGACTACAGCGTATATGGCGGGCTGGATGGGAAAGTTACCATGATATCTCCCGATACCATTCAGGATGAAACCAAACCCGGTGAATATTTTTATCACGTATTGATTCTAACGGATGCCGATGCGTTGATTAATCGGGATGGAAAGGAGTTTCCGATTGTGCCGGGTATGGTGGCGACCGTGGATGTTAAAACCGGATCAAAAACCATATATGACTATCTGGTAAAACCATTTAACCAGGCGGGAGAGGCGCTTCGCGAACGCTGATCTGGCTTTTGCAACTTTTTGGCTGTTTAGATAGTTGGGAAATCACATGCTTTGTATTTGATCCTGGCTATCCATGCTGTCGCTTTGCAGCCAATTTCCGCGGCGTAAGGCGACGATACAGGCCGTAGGGTAGATAAGTGCAATGTCTGAAATTTTCCCCGTAGAAAGTATTGTCCGGGAGTCAGTAGAGAACGACTACTCAAACTCACCCTTCCTCCACGTGCGTGACGACATTGGCATTTCGCTGCTGTGTCATGCGGCCAATGCAATGAATCTGGAAGTCCAGCGCCATCGAAAATTGATTTTTGAGGTGCGAGATGGACAGAGAAGTATCGTTTTTCGACAGAATTCCCCCGAAAACTCTGCAGTTTATGCATACTGCGCGCGTCAAAAACATATAGCCAAGAAACTAATGGCGGATGCAGGCGTCCCCGTGCCAGCAGGAGATGTGTTCGAGGATTATCCGTCGGCGCTGCGGTATTTTCTTGAGTTCGGTGGGGAAGTTGCTGTAAAACCCAGTGACGGATCATCCGGTGCTGGTGTCTCCTGCGGGATCGGCGGGGAAGACGAGTTCAACCGCGCCTGGAAACTGGCCCGGCACCACAGTGCACGGGTTATCGTTGAGCAGAATCTTACAGGTCAGGATATACGTGTCATCGTTATCGGAGGAAAGGCAGAGGCCGCCTATGTGCGCACGCCAGCACACGTGGTTGGTGATGGCATCCATTCCATTCGCGACTTAATGGAGCGCAAGAACCGGATTCGCAGGAACAATCCGAGTCTGCGGTATGACCCCCTTCGAAACGTTGATCTGCTAGAGCGCAGGAACATCTCGTTAGACACGATTCCCAGTACTGGAGAAAGAGTTCAACTGGCCTCGGTGGCGAACACTTCGGCGGGAGGGGAAACCGTAGAGGTTTTGGGCCTGTTGGATGCGGAGAGCCGAAGGATAGCTGAACGCGCTGCGCTGTGTTTCCCCGGCCTTGTGCAAGTGGGCGTGGATCTTATGTATTGCGGCGTGGTGCCGAGCGCCGCTCACTCGCCGGTCTATGTCATTGAGGTCAACTCCAATCCGGGAATCTGTGATGCGGTTTTTCCCTCGTATGGGCGTGCGGTCGACGTACCGGGAAAATTGCTCCGCCATGTACTTTCCACTACGACTGCGGCGAGCCCGCGCAGGTTGCAGGTGGCGCTGGCTCCTGTATATCGTTTCAGTCAATTCCCGCGTGCATTTTATCAGGGCGAACGACGACAGGCTGATCTGATCAAACAGGCGGCATTTGCGCACAATCTCGAAATAGAAACGCTTTCGGATACGGTGTTGAGATTGCGCCACGGAAAATTCAGCTGCCTGTTCCATGGTGCAATACCTGAGTGCGTGCGACTGGTGTCCCGCAAAATCACCAGGAACAACGACTGGATGGCAGAGGTGCTTCCGTGCAGTGAGCCCCATCAGCAGGCCGGAATGGGCGAGGGTGCCGGGGATGAGTCTGGGCGACGACTAAATCACTACCGGGTACTTGTCATCGGCAACAAGGTGGTGGCGGCGTTATATTCGCAGACAGCTCCCCAGGGGATGCAAACTCAAGTCTCGCGGATGGATGTCAGCGAGCTGATTCACCCTAGTGTGTTGTCGGTGCTTGAGCGAACTCTTCAGGTTATCTTCGATCCGTTTATTGCTGGCATCGACCTTCTTATGGAGGATATCAGCCGCGATGCCTGTTCACAGCGATGGCAAGTGGTGAACGCCGTGTGTAATCCTCATCTTGGGCGACATCATTTTCCCGACGAAGGTCTACCAAGAGACGTCGCCGCTGTACTGCTGCGAGAGCTGTTTCCCGAACTCCCAGACTCTGCAACACGTGTCGCCTGCCGCGTGCTGGTATGCGGGAAGGTGCAGCACGTCGGGTTCAGGCGCTGGCTTAAATTGATGGCAGTACGCCATGCAGTCTCCGGCTGGGTCAGAAATTTGGAGGATGGGCGAGTAGAGGCAGTGTTGGAAGGTACCGAGCGGGCCGTGGCGCAAATGGTAGAGCAGTGCAAAGTTGGCCCTTTATCGGCGGCCGTAACGCACACAGAGGTTGAATCCGCGCCGTGTTTCTCCCGTTGCAGCTTTTCGGTGCTGGGCTAGTGGTCCATGCGGAACGTTGCGTAACGGTTCACTTCGCCAAAGCGTCCAGCTCTGCGTTGAGAAAGCTTGAAATAGTTCCACTATTCCTGCGCTTTCTCGCCTTGATCTGAGCGCTTTGGCTTTGCTCCTTAGTTACCGAACTTTCCGCATGGACCATTAGCGTCGGAATAGCTGAGAATTTCAGTACGGGAACCAACAGTTGTCGGCTGGACGGTTGGCCGAAAGACGGCGTGCACTGCCAGTGCCGCACTCTGTACGAGTCGCTACTTCTGTTGGGGCATTTGTGGCCGCCAGCTCTTGCAGCAGCTTCGGTACTGCACCAAAATCTGAATCCCGCCGTGACCCCTTGACCAGTAACAGATCCTTATCCTGCAGGGCTCCGATCAGGTAGTAGGCCATGTCCTTCGCGGTGTTGAAGTGCGGACCGAGTATTTTTTCCGGGAGAATGGATCTGAGGAAGTGCATTTCTTCCCCGTGAGTAATAAGTTTTTCGATACCGCATTCAATTAATGGCCTGGCCAGGCTGCGGTGCAGTGCCGCTGCTTGGTCACCCAGCTCAACAATGCGTCCCAGCGCGGCAACTTTGCGCCCTCCCGATGGCATCGGGGTTTGCGCCAATACCGAAAAGGCATTGAGCATGGAGCTCACCGTGGCGTTCCAGCTGTCGTCTATGAGCATTGCGCTGCCTCGGGGCAAATTCAGTGGTATCTGGTCGAGATGCCCTTCGTCCAATGTCAGTTGCCCTAGAGCGCTGGCGGCGTTCGCCAGCGGTTTTCCCATGGCATACAGTACCGTCAGGGCGGCAACGGCATTGCGGGCCATACCCATACTGGGAACGGGCACGTAAATTTCTATGTCTTCTCGTGGCGTATGCAGGGCTAACCGGCTGCCGTATTGATCTGTTGTAATCTCCCGTATCTGTACCTCTGCGCGTTCGCTATTGCCGTAGGTCACTACACGTTTGGCGTGTTGGCGCGCCTTTCCCAGAATGTAATCGAAATGTGGCAGATGCTCGCCTATCACTGCGGTTGCGCGCCCACTCAGTCCATCGAAAATACGGGATTTCCATTTTGCGGTATCGCGGTCAGTTTTAACCCGGCTGGTAGTCTGGGAAACGCCAATTTCGGTAATCAATGCGATGGTGGGGGGCACCCGTTGCGTGATCGGCCCTTGCTTCATCCACAGGGCGCTCTGTGCTATTTCGACCACCGCGGCGTCGTGGTGTTGATTCAGACTGGCGAGCATGGAGGGTACACCCACGCGGGAATTGTAATTACCGAGGCTGGTGAGCACTTTATCCCGACCGCCCAGCAGGCAGCTGAGCATTTTCAGTGTGGATGACTTGCCGGAGGTACCGGTAATCGCAACGACTTCGCCACTGTAACGTTGCCGTGCCGCGAGCCCGAGCTCAATGATGGCCTGGATAGGATCTGCAACCTGCAGTACCGGAAGGTCCGGCGGCAATCCCTCTACCGGCCGCGCTACGATTACCCCACCAAGTAATTGCCCGGCGGTGCGGACAATTTCCGGTAGCCGGTCATGTAGGTCCCACCGGCTGTATTTCGTGATGGAACTGCGCTCGTGGTACGCACGGTCATGGCTTTTATGCGCAACGAACATGACCGGGGACTGGGACTGAGCGATGAAACCCTGGCCGGATACTACGCTGCACACAAACCAGTCCTCTGGCGGGGGGACCAGCCAGGTGCCGCCAGTGAGCATGGTAATCTGCTCCGCATCCCACGTCTTGCCCGGTGACTGGCGGAAGGTCACCGCAGGAAAGTCGCTGCGATAAACCGGCGGCTTGCTCCGCTCAACCACGCCGTTTGAATGGCTGTTGCGGGCGTTTGCACGCGCGTCGAGTTCGGGAATCTTCACCGTGATGATTCCCAGATCCAAAGGCTGCGGTGGTATGGTCAACGTTTTTCCGGAGAGACCAATCTCAAGGCGCAGGTTGATATTTTTCAGCTGCCCCGGTTGCGGTGGTCTGAGTCCGTAGTAATCCCGGTAGATGACACCGAGCTGCCAGCGGCTGGTTGGCACCTGCCAGTCACAGGGATCGTGATCCATGGATTTACCCCAGTGAGGCATATCCGTTGCTTCGGTCGGTACGGCGCGGATGTCGAGGCGCAAGTTGTCAGAGACCGGCTGCTCCAGCGTCCAGAATGATTCCACCCACAAGGGTTGGCGGTGTTCTATATGAGTAGGGGATACCCGGATACCGAGCAACCTGAGTGGACCAAGTGTCCGTGGTGCTATTTTCGCGTCCTCGGGCACTTCTCTCACATGCCAGTAGGGGTGTAGAGGAGGCTGGATACTGTCCAATAGCTTGGGGTTATAACGTGTGCGCGCTGCCGGTGCCGGGGGCGGCAGGGGCTTTGCCCGCTCAGGTGGTGCGAGTTGCAGTAACCCGCTTCCGTCTTCATGCAATTGCAGTTTTGCGCCGAGTGCTTCGCACTTGGCAATAAATCGTCTGGCCGCTGCGGTTGCCGCTTCTCCACTCAACTGACGACTGAAGCCAAATCCACTCCCCACCGGGATAAAGCGCACTTGTTCCACACCACGGTGGCTCAGGGAAAGCTGAAATATACCGCTGTCTTTCAGCGTTTTTCGCACCGCGTCGAACAGCAGATCTCCGGCGTCGTGGATAATTGGGCGGTCCTTATAGACTTCTATGCCCTGCAAAATATGCGCACTTGCACCGAGCACGGCGTCGGCACCGGCGTCAATAATACAGTGGCCCACCTTGATTTCTTCAGCGGAGGGTGTTTCTTCCAGATTGTTTCCCCAATGCACCGCGACGATCACCACATGCGCGGCTTTGCGGGCGGCGGCGATCCTCGGCTGCAAATACTGCATCCACGATTCCGGAGCGTATAGAGGAAGATAGGCACTTCCTGGTTTCCTTGACCCCGCGGCAAAGGTTTCCTGGGTGGCGTCCAGAGAAAAGATTGCCACATTGAGATTGCCGGCTGGACGAATCACCGGTGTTAGTGCGACGTCTATGTTTACACCGGAGCCGGTATGGCCGATGCCGATACAATCTAGCCAATAGCCTTGTTCCAGAAGTGCCTGGTTACCGTAGTCACCAACGTGGTTGTTGGCGGTGGTGACGACATCAATCTTCGCCTTACACAAGAGTCGCAGCATATCCGGGCGCGCCCGATAGTAATAGGGAGACCGCTCTCCTTTCTCGACTCCCTGCTCACCGGTGGTGGCGACCACGCACTCCAGATTGATCACGCTCAGATCGGCGTTGCTGAGTGCGGGAATTCTCCCAAACGCTTCTTCATGCCCGAGTTCCTCGGCGCGATAATGCTGGCGTCGCGCCAGATTGACATCGCCACCCCAAGCCAGCGTGGGATGACTGTGTTTCTCCGACTGTGGTATGGCAGGTATCTGTTCCGAGAGCTCTATCGGGCACCCCCCTCGCAGCAGATACTTTCTGAATGCGACAAATCCTGATAGATAGTGCTCCACATCGTCGATACGCACGCGGAAGGCGTGGTGGCGAATAAAGAAACTTCCGGTGATTTTCGCCGGATTGGCAAAGTACATGGCGTACTCCGGCCAGAAATACCCATTCAGCAAATACATGGCACGGCTGTGCAGTGCGCGGTAAAACTTATGCAGATCCATCTGCGCGAGCAGGTAGGAGAATTCCTCGTCCTTGCGCAACCGTGCGACCATACGCTCCGCGGCCATCATCAGTTCGAGCAGGGTCGGAAACGTGGTGATGCGCTCCAGAATAAAGTCCAGGTGACCGATTACGTTCTGGAGGCCGAACTGGTAATAACGGGCTTGGGGGCGGTACAGGGTAAGTTCGTTGACGCAGTAACTGAGCCAGTGATCGTGGGCTTGCCAGTGGTTATTGGCAATAAAGTACTCGAATGCCTTCTCAACAATATTCAGCCAGCGCTCATCCCGGGTATGTCCATATAGACGCATGAGGCCGAAAGCCGCTTCCCCATCGTAGTAGATGATACGGAACTCCTCCTTGAGGGTGAGTTCGGGGTATTGCAGTACATGCACAAATTTTCCACTGCCCTGGTCTTGCATAAAGCGAATGCCAAGGGCGAGCTTTTCCAGCAATTCTTCGTGCTCGCTGCTGCCGGTAAGTTCTGAGTATTTTACCAGTGCCAGAAGGCAGACGGCGTTGCCGCCCAGTTTGATTTCGCCATTGGCTTCCACGAGAAATGCGGCTTCTGTCCCGCAAGGCAGTTGAGCGGTTTTGATCAGATGCCCGGTGAGGTATGCGATTGCCCTGTCGATCGCACACCGGGTTTGCTCGTCGCCAGTGACTTCCCACCCTTCGGTCAGGGCGTAAGTGGAACTGGCATGACGCAGCGTATTGTAGGTATCAATGGGGCGGTCGAAACAGCAGTGCCAGCCATAGTCGAAACGCCCGTTCTTCCGCACCTGCGAGGCCAGGTAGCGACTGCTGGTGGTTATCAGATGATGGGCGATCGGCTCATCCAGAGTATCGACGACGCGACGGCCGGCGTTGCGGCCGGGTCCGTACAGTGACCGCGGCTCTGTCTTGCCATCGAGAAACAGGCCCTCGGTATGAAGGATGGTAACCGGGCGGTCGTCAGAAAATTCCAGCGGCGTATTGCGGCCGAAGCGGAAGTCGGTATAGGCGCGAAACTGGCTTTGATTGATCGCCACATGTGCGACCTTATTGCCGCCATACAGCATGGCATTGCCGTTTAGTTCCTGTTCAAGAAACGCCGTTTTCCAGTTGGCGTCCAGAGCCAGGCCGTAGCGGAAGTATCCGCGCTTGGTATTCTCGAACTGTTGCTGCAGTGCGCGCCAAGTCGTGGTTTCGCTGTCGGTTACCCAGTCGATTCGCAACCAGCGACCGTCCATTTTTTCGCTGGCGAGCAGCTTGCGAATCTGGGTGGCCAGCCGCAGCCATAATGCGTCGGTACTCTGGCCGCGACCATGGCATACCCGCGCTCGCCGTTTGCCATCGCTCGCAGAAAAAAACAGCGTATAGGGCGGCGTGAGTTTCGCCAACTGGCGCTCCACGACGGGCCGTGCGCGCGAAAGTAATTCGGAAAAGGAGCCGGATGTGGCCATAGCGCAGAAACCTTCCTGTCGGTTGTCGGCGTGACGGCAGGGAGGGCATAGATTTCTACGCTTGGCGGTGCGAGATAGGAGGACTGGCGCGCTTCCCTGGCAGATCAATCCGTTTCAGGAAGTATAGTAATCTGAGGGTAATGTGTGGGTGAGAAACGTTCCATTGCGGCGGTGGACAGGTCGTTTCAGCCTGCTTCACCGCCGCATGGGCCGATCACTAGATAGATGCGGCGAGGCGGGAGCCCTGGTCGATTGCACGTTTCGCGTCCAGCTCCGCGGCCTCGAATGCACCGCCAATCAGGTGGCTGGACTGGCCGCGCGCCTGCAGCTGGTCATGCAGGGCGCGCAGCGGCTCCTGGCCAGCGCACACGATTACGTTGTCCACTTCGAGGACTTTCTGCTCGTCGCCCAGGCGGATATGCAGTCCCTGGTCGTCGATTTTTTCATAGCTCACCCCGGCGAGACTTTGCACATTGCGGTGCTTGAGACTGGTTCGATGAATCCAGCCCGTAGTTTTACCCAGGCCGGCCCCCACTTTTGAAGCCTTGCGCTGCAGCAGGAAAATCTGCCGCGGGCTGGTGACCGGTTGCTGTGGTTTGAGGCCGGCGCGATGCTCCAGGGCAACGTCCACACCCCACTCATCGAAGAATTCCTGCTTGCTGCTGGCAATCAGTTCACTGGCGTGCTGCTCGCTGTGGCTGAGGTATTCCGCTACATCAAACCCGATGCCGCCTGCGCCGATGATGGCGACGGTTTTACCCACCGGCTTTTTGTGCTTCAGCACATCGAGATAGGTTAGAACCTTGGCGTGCTCGATGCCCTCAATGGGTGGGGTGCGCGGGGAAATACCTGTGGCGATGATCACCTCGTCGAACCCCTCGAGATTATCCGCTGTGGCCAAGGTATTGAGACGCAGGTCTACACCGGTAATCTCCAGTTTGCGCGTGAAGTAACGCAGCGTCTCTTCAAACTCTGCTTTGCCGGGAATCAGTTTGGCAATATTGAACTGGCCTCCCACCTTGTCGCCGGCTTCAAACAGGGTCACCTGGTGGCCGCGCTCTGCAGCTACTGTCGCTGCAGCGAGCCCCGCGGGGCCGGCACCCACCACGGCGATTTTCTTGGCGGAGCCGACCTGCAGATAATTCAATTCGGTTTCATGGCAGGCGCGGGGGTTGACCAGGCAGGAGGTGAGCTTCAGTTCGAAGGTGTGGTCCAGGCAGGCCTGATTACAACCGATGCAGGTGTTGATTTCGTCGGCGCGGTTTTCCGCGGCCTTGTTGACGAACTCGGCGTCGGCGAGGAAGGGGCGGGCCATAGAAATCAAATCCGCCTGTCCCGCGGCCAGAACATCTTCGCCAACTTGCGGCATGTTGATGCGGTTGCTGGTGACCACCGGTACGCTCAGGTGTTGTTTGACTTTGGCGGTGACATCGCTGAACGCGGCGCGGGGCACGCTGGTAGCAATGGTCGGCACGCGGGCCTCGTGCCAGCCAATCCCGGTATTGATGATGGTGGCACCGGCCTTTTCAATCGCCTGGCCAAGCGCTACTACCTCGTCGAAGTCACTGCCACCTTCCACCAGATCCAGCATGGACAGACGGTAGATGATGATGAAATCCTCACCCAGCGCGGCGCGAATACGCCGTACTATCTCGATCGGCAGGCGGATACGGTTTTCAAAGCTGCCACCCCAGCGATCGTCGCGGTGATTGGTGCGGGCGACGATAAACTGGTTAATAAAATAGCCTTCGGAACCCATCACTTCGACACCGTCGTAACCCGCCTCGCGGGCCAGCGTCGCGCAGCGCACATAGTCATCAATCTGCAGTTCCACCTCTTCATCGCTGAGTGCTTTCGGGGTAAATGGATTGATCGGCGCCTGGATGGCAGAGGGGGCTACCAGATTGGGGTTATAGGCGTAGCGTCCTGCATGCAATATCTGCATACAGATCTTGCCGCCTTCGCGGTGTACCGCATCGGTAATCGCGCGGTGTTCGGCCGCTTCTTCCGCCGTGGTCATCTTAGACGAGCCCTGGAAAACGCCACCTTCCTCATTGGGCGCAATACCTCCGGTCACGATCAGACCGACACCACCTCGGGCGCGCTCTCCGTAAAACGCCGCAAGACGTTCAAAACCGCCGGGATGCTCTTCCAGGTTGGTGTGCATGGAGCCCATAAGCACACGATTTTTCAGGGTGGTGAAGCCCAGATCCAGGGGGGCGAGCAGGTGTGGGTAGGGTTGCTGTGACATAGCGGTCATTCTCATTGTGTTCGACTCCGCTGGGTGAAGGCAGCGGAGCGTGTTGGGTTACACCGGGTTGGGTGATGCGACACAAAAGCAAGTTATGCAAAAAGTTGCATATTCAGCCTCAAGGATAGCAAGTGCAAAAAGGCCATGACACTGACCGATTCGCTCGAATCTTCTGACCTTGTACTCCTGCTGGGTTATCCAAACAGCGAAATAA
Organism: Microbulbifer harenosus; assembly: GCF_005771435.1. GTDB lineage: Bacteria > Pseudomonadota > Gammaproteobacteria > Pseudomonadales > Cellvibrionaceae > Microbulbifer > Microbulbifer harenosus. Next base: position 128,534 of record NZ_VANI01000006.1, on the reverse strand, counting down.
CCTGCTCTCGCAGCCACTGATGGGCGCTGTCTTCGTCCTGGCTGCGGTGCCACAGCAGGTGCCAGTCCATCTGCGGTATCTGGAATGGCAATTCGAAGCATCGGGACGGGTACTGGCGCGCGAGGCTGATGGGCACGGTGAGGGCGAGATCGGTTTTCAACACAACCAGCGGTGCCACGCGGTAGTGCTGCACGCGCAGCTTTATCTTGCGCCGGCGGCCCAGTTTATTGAGTGCGATATCCGCGATACCCGGGCCGCTCCGCCGGCTGGATACGTGGATATGCTCCAGTTCCAGATACTGCTCCAGTGTTAGCGTCGCCTCCGTGGCGAGCGGATGATCCGGCCGCACCATGCACTGGTAGCGGTCTGCCACCAGACGGCGCTGATTGAGCTGGGTGGCGGAAACCATCGGGATGTCGAGAGCGAAATCCAAGCTATTGGCCGCAAGCTCTTTGACCAGTTGGTCTCGCGGTACGTAATAGGATTCAACACTCACCCCTGGCGCCACCCGCTGCAGGTGCTCAAGCAGAGACGGCAACACCAGAGTCTCCGCCATATCGTTCATGGACAGGCGCAGGGTTTTCTGCGCGCTCGCCGGATCAAACTGATGCTGCTCCGTCACACTGCTACCTAACAGGGCCAGCGCCTGCTGTACCCGCGGCATGATGTTTTCTGTCAGCGGTGTAGGGCTCATGCCGTTCGGTGTGCGCATGAACAGTTGGTCATTCAAGGCCCGCCGCAGTCGCGCCAGCGCGTTGCTCACCGCCGGCTGGGTGATATGCAAGCGCTCCGCAGCGCGGGTGAGATTGCGCGTGGCGTAGATGGCATCCAGTACCGGAAACAGGTTCATATCGATCTGTTGCAACTGCATGGTCAGGGCTCTCCTCGAATCATCGCCACCGGTCCCCCTGGTTATCACTCTTGTGAATGTTTGGATATTTACATAATAAACTTTGATGATCTATGGGGAATCGCTAGCTTTATCCCCCAGTCACCCCGGGGAGTGAATAACCCGGGACGTAATTCGAAACCTCCAATTCATCGTTTACTGTGCGAATTATGGGAGAGCGGAAGTGCCGGAAATTTTTGTAGTGCGCCACGGTCAGGCGTCTTTTGGCAGTGACAACTACGACCAGCTATCGGAACTTGGCTGGCAGCAGGCGCGTTGGCTGGGGGAGCACTGGGCGGAAGACGGGCAGAAGTTCGATCACATCGTCAGTGGTGACCTGCAGCGGCACCGAGAAACGGCCCGCGGTATCTGCGAGGGCTTGGGGCTCGCGGGCCAACGCGTGGAAGAACTGCCGCAACTGAACGAGTTTGATTTCAAAAATGTGATGCATGCCTACAGTGAAAAAAATCCGCAGGCAATACCGGCGGCTGGAGCAGAGCGCGCGGACTATTACCGCTTTCTGAAACTGGCTATGCAAGCTTGGTCCGCTGGTGACATTGTCGGCGCGGAATCCTGGCAGCAGTTTGAACAGCGCATCGAAGAAGTGCTGGGCATTCTCGCCGCCGGCGCACGCGGCGGAAGAACGCTGGTGGTGAGTTCCGGCGGTGCTATTGCCATGATGGTGCGGCAGATTCTGGGAGCACCTTCCCATAGCGTGACGCAATTGAATATGCAGATAAAAAATACCGCGGTCAGCCACTTTTTTGCCGGCCGCAGCGGTGTGAGCCTGCACAGTTTCAATCACGTGCCCCATCTGGATACGCGCCAGCGCCGCGAATTCATTACTTACAGTTAACAAGGGAAAGCAATAATGAATTTTGAGTATTCCCCGAAAGTGCAGGAACTGCTCGGGCGCCTGAAGCAGTTTATGGCTGATGAAGTGATCCCCGTGGAAGCCCTGTATATGGAGCAGCTCGCGCAGGACCGCTGGGGCGAACCGCCCATTATGGAAGAACTGAAACGCAAGGCGCGGGATGCGGGCCTGTGGAACTTGTTTTTGCCGGGCGCCGAACACGGTGCGGGTCTGACCAACCTGGAATACGCGCCGCTGGCGGAAGAGATGGGGCGGGTGCTGTTTTCCTCGGAAATTTTCAATTGCAGCGCGCCGGATACCGGCAACATGGAAGTGCTCGCCCAGTATGGATCGGACGCGCAGAAAAAGCGCTGGCTCACGCCGCTGCTGGCAGGGGAAATCCGCTCCGCCTTTGCCATGACCGAGCCCAATGTGGCATCCAGCGATGCGACCAATATCGAAACCGCAATCGTGCGCGATGGGAATGACTACGTCATCAATGGCCGCAAGTTCTATATCAGCGGTGCCCTCAGTCGCCGCTGTGAAATTCTGATTGTGATGGGCAAGACCGCGCCGGAGAATGAGGACCGCTACCGCCAGCAGTCCCAGATTCTGGTGCCGATGAATACGCCCGGCGTAAAAGTGATACGTCCGATGACCGTGTTTGGTTACGACGACGCGCCGGAAGGGCACGCAGAAATCCTATTCGAGAACGTGCGGGTGCCGAAAGAAAATCTGATTCTTGGCGAAGGGCGTGGATTTGAAATCGCCCAGGGCCGCCTTGGCCCGGGGCGCATCCACCACTGCATGCGCCTTATCGGCCAGGCGCAGCGCGCGCTGGAGATGATGGCCACTCGAGCAGAGAATCGCGTGGTATTCGGCCGCCCGATGATCAAGCAGGGTTCCGTGCGGGAAGACATCGCAAAATCCGCCTGTGAAATCGAACAGGCGCGCTTACTGACCTTGAAGGCTGCCGACCAGATGGACCGCCATGGCAACAAAGCCGCGCGGGACCTGATAGCCATGATCAAGATCGTTGCGCCGCAGATGGCCTGCAACGTCATCGACCGCGCCATCCAGATTCACGGCGCTGCCGGTCTGGGCCAGGATTTTAATCTCGCGCGCGCATACAGCTACGCGCGCACCATCCGTCTTGCGGACGGCCCGGACCAGGTGCACATGATGCAGCTGGGGCGCAACCTGGCGGCACGCTACGCCGCGGAGGAGGGCTGAATGTCCGAGGTGAAAACGCCATCGGTGGTGGATCAGCTGGATACGGAAAAATTGTCGGCGTATCTGCGAGGCCGGGTAGCGGGTTTTGATGGGCCCGTACAAGCCAACAAGTTTTCCGGTGGCCAATCGAATCCCACATTTAAGGTCGAGACCGATGCCGGCACTTACGTACTGCGCCGGCAACCGCCGGGCAGACTACTGAAATCCGCGCACGCGGTGGATCGGGAGTTTCGGGTGATGCAGGCGCTGGCCAACAGCGATGTACCGGTGCCCCGGGTGCTGCACCTCTGTGAAGACCGTGAAGTGATCGGCTCCATGTTCTACTTGATGGAATATTGCGAGGGTCGGATTTTCTGGGACGCCGCGCTGCCAGAGCTGAACAACAGCGAACGCAGCGCCGTTTATGAGGAAATGAACCGGGTGCTGGCTGCGCTGCACAGTGTGGATATCGACGCTGTAGGCCTTACCGATTACGGTCGGCCGGGCAACTACTTCGAGCGCCAGTTTGAGCGCTGGCAGGGGCAGTACCGGGCATCGGAGTTGCAGACCATCGGCACCATGGACCAGCTGATCCAGTGGCTGGGTGCACATTTGCCCGAGGACGACGGTCGCGTGTCCCTGGTACACGGCGATTATCGCCTCGACAACATCATGTTCCATCCCAGCGAACCTCGAGCTATCGCCGTACTGGACTGGGAACTGTCAACCCTGGGACATCCGTTGGCGGACCTGGCCTACCAGTGTATGCAACTGCGTATGCCCGCGGATAGCGGGAACATCTCCGGCCTGATGGGAGTGGACCGGCGCGCAATTGGCATTCCGACTGAACGGGAGTACGTGAGCCAGTACTGCAAGCGCACGGGTATTGAGCGCATCGACAACTGGGCCTTTTATCTCGCATTCAGTTTTTTCCGCCTGGCGGCCATTATTCAGGGCGTGGTCAAGCGCGCGCACGACGGCAATGCCTCCAGCAAAGATGCGGCAAAACTTGGTGCCTTCATCGGCCCGCTGGCGGCGTTGGCATTGGATGTCATTGAAAAAGAAAGCGATTAAACAACAACAGTGAAAGATTGTCGGGAGAAATTCATGGCGACCAATTTATTTGATCTGAGCGGCAAGATTGCCCTGGTAACCGGAGCCAGTCGCGGTATCGGCGAGGCCATTGCCAAGTTACTGGCGGAGCAGGGCGCCCATGTATTGGTTTCCAGCCGCAAGATCGAGGGCTGCCAGGCGGTGGCGGATGCCATCAATGATGCTGGGGGCAAGGCTGATGCTCTGCCCTGCCACATCGGCAATATGGAGGATATCTCACAGGTATTTCGTCATATCCGGGATCAGTACGGCAAGCTGGATATCCTGGTAAACAATGCGGCCACCAATCCCTATTTTGGACACATTCTGGATACGGACATTGGCGCCTTCGAGAAAACCGTGGCGGTGAATATTCGCGGTTACTTTTTCATGTCGGTGGAAGCGGGCAAGCTGATGCGGGAGAACGGTGGTGGTTGCATCGTCAACACCGCTTCCATCAACGCACTGCAACCGGGCGTGGGGCAGGGCATTTACTCCATCACCAAGGCGGCAGTGGTGAATATGACCAAGGCCTTCGCCAAGGAGTGCGCGCAATTCAATATCCGCGTCAACGCGCTGCTGCCGGGGCTGACCAAAACCAAATTTGCCGGTGCACTCTTTTCCCACGAGGAAATCTACAAAACCGCCATCGGCCATATTCCCATGCACCGCCACGCGGAACCGGAAGAAATGGCTGGGACTGTGCTCTATCTGGTGTCTGATGCCGGCAGTTACACCAACGGTGAATGCGTGGTAGTCGACGGCGGCCTGACATCCTGTGGAGGGCTGTGATCATGGCGGAGTTCATTGTGGAGCCATCCCACCGGGACCCGATGCTGGATTTCACCGGCAAAGTCGCGCTCGTTACCGGTGCCGCCAGTGGTTTCGGTGCGTTGATCGCTGAAGAGCTGGGGCGTCGTGGCGCGCGTCTGGTGCTTGGGGACATCAACGAGGCCGGGCTGCAAACTGTGGTGGAAAAACTCACAGCACTCGATGTCGAGGTGCAGGCGATGGCTTGCGATGTGTCGTCCGAGACGGACTGTGCTGCCATGGTGGTACTGGCGCGGGAGAATTTCGGCGGGCTGGATATCGCCATCAACAACGCGGGTATCGCCCCGCCGCTGCAATATTTTGAAGAGGTGGACGAAGAGACCTTTGACCTGCAACACAGGGTCAACGTGAAAGGGGTTTTTTTCGGAATGAAGCACCAGCTCAAAGTGATGCGCACCCAGGGCAGCGGTGTCATCCTGAATGTGAGTTCCATGGCAGGGTTGGGAGGCGCACCCAAAGCGGTGCCTTACTCCGCGGCCAAGCACTCAGTGGTTGGCCTTACCCGTACTGCGGCGGTGGAATACGCTCGTCACAACGTGCGTGTCAATGCCATCTGTCCTTTTTATACGCTGACGCCAATGATCACTGACACGCAGGCGCCGGAGGGGGCTACGGTGGATCAGGTACACGCCATTTTCGCTTCCGGCTGCCCGATGAAACGCCTGGGTAAACCGGAAGAGGTGGTCAGCGCCATGCTGATGCTGTGTTCGCCGGCATTGACCTATGTTACCGGCCAGACCCTGGCCGTAGACGGCGGTGTATCTGCGTTCTGAATAATGACCCGATAATCATTTTCTATCCTTTTTAATGAGAGGGAGTTCCCATGCCAACCATTATTTCCCCAACCGATTACGGTCGTGCCATCGGCTGTGAAACCGCGGCCACCGACTGGTTTCAGATCGACCAGGACCGGATCAATGCGTTTGCGGATTGCACCCTGGATCACCAGTTCATTCATGTCGATCCCGCAGCCGCTGCCAAGTCAACTTTTGGCAGCACCATTGCGCATGGCTTCCTTTCACTGTCCATGCTTTCCTACTTTGCCGAGCAGCTCGAAGTAGTGATGGAGGGCGTAAAAATGGGGGTGAATTACGGCCTGGATAAGGTGCGGTTCATCAGCCCGGTAAAGGTCGATCAGCGCATACGTGCGCGGGCAAAAGTGCTGGATGTACTCGAAAAAAATCCGGGGCAGTTCCAACTCAAACTGGAAGTCACTGTGGAAATTGAAGACCAGGACAAGCCTGCGCTGATTGCTGAATGGCTGGTGATGCAGTTTATTTAAGTCGCAATATTTCCGAACAATAAGTATTGATGGAGAGAACCATGTCTATTTCTTTCAAAGGCCAGGTGGCGATTGTTACCGGCGCCGGCAATGGCCTCGGTCGTTCCCACGCACTGGAACTGGCCCGCCGCGGTGCCAGGGTAGTCGTCAATGACCTCGGTGGTGCCCGCGATGGCTCCGGTGGCTCGCTCACCGCGGCGGAAACCGTGGTACAGGAAATCATCGCCGCCGGCGGTGAAGCCATTGCCAACGGTGCCAATGTCACCGACTTCCAGCAAGTGCAGGAAATGGTTAAGGAAGCCGCTGAACGCTGGGGGCGCGTGGATATCCTGGTAAACAACGCCGGTATCCTGCGGGACAAGTCCTTTGCCAAGGCACCCATGGACGATTTCAAACTGGTGGTGGACGTCCACCTGATGGGCAGCGTCAACTGCACCAAAGCGGTGTGGGACATCATGCGCGAGCAACAGTACGGTCGTATCGTGATGACCACGTCTTCCTCCGGGTTGTACGGGAACTTTGGCCAGTCCAACTATGGCGCTGCTAAAACCGGTGTGGTCGGCCTGATGAATACACTCCATCTCGAGGGCGAGAAATACGGAATCAAGGTGAACTGCCTGTCGCCCACCGCCGCAACACGCATGACCGAAGACATCATTCCCGATCCGAAAGCTCTGGAACTGCTTACCCCGGAGTCCGTCACTGCGGGCCTGATCGCACTGGTGGCTGAGGACGCACCCAACCGATTTATCCTTTGCGCCGGCGCTGGTGCTTACGCCAGAGCACGGATTCTCGAAACCGAGGGCATCTACCTGCCGCCGGAACAGCAAACGGCGGAAAACGTGCTTGCCAATCTCGAGGCGATTGCCGATGAGAAGGGGCAGCGTGAACTGGTAGGCGGCCTGAATCAGACCGTGAAATTTATCCAGAAGGCGGCCCAGGGTATGGGCGTCAAACTGGACGGCTGATTAACAGAGACTCAGAGGGAATCCATCATGAAAGAAGCTGTGATTGTATCCACCGCACGCACGCCCATTGGCAAAGCGTATCGCGGTGCGTTTAATAACCTGGACGGCGCGAGTCTCGGTAGCCATGCGGTGCGTGCGGCAATTGCCCGTGCTGGCATTGAAGCGGGTGAAGCGGACGATTGTATTTTCGGTGTGGCGCTGCAACAGGGCACAACAGGTACCAATGTTGCGCGCCAGGTGGCCCTGCGAGCGGGGCTTTCCACCACCGTTGCCGGTATGACCATCGACCGCCAGTGTTCTTCCGGACTGATGGCGGTGGCCACGGCGGCCAAGCAGATAACCCAGGACGGATGCCCCATAGCCATTGCCGGGGGTATGGAGTCGATCTCTCTGGTACAGAACGAGCATATGAACAGTTTCCGCGTCGCCGATCCGGCATTGCTGGAGATGCACCCGGCTGTTTATATGCCAATGATCGACACCGCGGAAATTGTGGCACGACGTTACGGTATCCCTCGAGAACTGCAGGATGAGTATTCCCTGCAATCTCAGATGCGCACAGCTGCCGCGCAGGAAGCCGGTCTTTTTGACAGTGAAATCATACCGGTGACCACAAATAAGATTGTGGTGAACAGGGAGACCGGTGAGCAGTCACAAGAACAAGTAACCCTGTCGCTCGACGAAGGCAACCGTCCATCCACCACCATCGACGGCCTGCGCAGCCTGAATCCGGTACGGGAGAACGGCGTGATCACCGCGGGCAATGCTTCCCAGCTTTCCGACGGCGCCGCTGCCATGGTATTGATGGATGGAAAACTTGCGGAGCAACGCAACCTCAATCCGCTGGGGATTTATCGTGGCATGGCAGTGGCAGGCTGCGAGCCCGATGAAATGGGCATCGGCCCGGTATTTGCGATTCCCAAGCTGCTGCAGCGTACCGGTCTATCCATGGACGACATCGGTTTATGGGAATTGAACGAGGCATTTGCAGTGCAGGTGCTGTACTGCCGCGACAAGCTCGGGATCGACAACGAAAAGCTCAATGTCAACGGCGGCGCCATCGCCATCGGTCATCCTTATGGTATGAGCGGTGCGCGCATGGTGGGACACGCACTTTTGGAAGGCAAACGCCGTGGCGTGAAGTATGTAGTGGTGACAATGTGCGTGGGCGGCGGAATGGGTGCCGCCGGCCTGTTTGAAGTCGTCTGACAAACTGAATCAGTAAAGGAGCGCAATTATGCGAGCTCTGGTATGCGAGGCCTTTGGCCCGGTGGAAAACCTGAATATTCGGGAATGGGCCCTGCCGGCGCTGAAACCCCACGAGGTGCGGCTTGAGGTGCACGCCGCTGGGGTGAATTTCCCCGATGGTCTGATGGTGCAGGGGAAATACCAAGTGAAACCCGAACTGCCGTTTGTGCCTGGTGGCGAGTGCGCCGGTGTCATTCGCGAAATTGGTGAATCGGTCAAAGGGTTTAGCGTTGGCGACCGGGTCATCGCCATGCCCGGGCTTGCGGCGTTTGCCGACGCGGTCAATGTAGACCACAAGCTGTTGATGCCGATGCCGGCGGAGCTGGACTTCCAGCAGGCGGCAGGCTTCTGCATCACCTATGCCACTTCCTACTATGCGTTCAAACAGCGCGCACAGTTGAAAGAGGGCGAAACACTTGTGGTACTGGGGGCTGCCGGTGGTGTAGGGGTGACCGCAATCCAGCTGGGCAAACTGATGGGCGCACGGGTAATTGCGTGTGCATCAACTGATGAAAAGCTGGCATTTTGTCGCGATCTGGGTGCCGACGAAACCATCAACTACAGCAAGGAAAGTCTGAAGGACCGCATTCGCGAACTCACCGATGGAAAAGGCGCGGACGTGATTTACGATCCGGTGGGTGGCGAGTACACCGAGCAGGCCTACCGCGCCATTGCCTGGGGCGGACGCTATCTGGTGATCGGTTTTGCTGCTGGCGATATTCCCAGCTTGCCGCTCAACCTGCCTTTGCTCAAAGCCGGCGATATTCTCGGCATTTACTGGGGGGGCTGGGCGGCGCGTGACCCCCGGGGGAATATGCAGAACTTCAGTGAGTTACTGGGCTATGTACAGCAGGGACGTCTACAGCCATTGACGACCGAAGTATACGATCTCGGCGACTTTACCCGGGCGTTCGCGGCCATTGGTGAGCGCCGCGCGCGAGGCAAGGTGGTATTGACCATGGCTCACGATCCACATTGATAGCGGATAATGCCTGAAATATCGATGGCCAGGTTAGTAAATCAATGAAGAACCCGGCAGTGCTTGCGCGCTTCCGCGGCCAGATCGTCAGGGAGTGCGTCGGTGGTAGCCGCGCCTTGTTGGCGACGCCAGTGGGCGCACAGCTGCATGTAATTGCCAGCGTTCACTTCGAGGCGGAGTGGTTGCCAGCTGTCCGTTGCGGCTTTAACCGCAACGGATTTTTGGCGAAATCGTTCACCACGAGCGGCCTCGCTGATTTGCGGCGAAATCCGTTGATCGGGCGTTGCGCCAAGATACTGCGCCGGGTGCAGTAACACCACCGCAATGGCCACCGCAGTGAACCCGGAGGCCGTGCGGGAGAGCAGCCGGCTGGTTCTACGGTTGGAATTGGGAATAGGTTTCACTGCGCGCATACCAGCCAGGATTTTTGTTTCCAGCGGCTCGGGTGTGCGCAGTTGTTCCCTGGCCCGGCGGTAGGCCTGCTCCCAGTGATCGCGTTTCATGTTCATACCACCTCAACAGAACGGTCGGCGGGCGTGGCATGGGCCACAGCAATTTCCGGAGCAGTTTTCCAGGGGAATAACGTTGCTGGTTTTTTCGGCGTTGCCGGCCCCTGAGTTTCCTGCTTTGTTGCGCCCTGCTGCGCGGCGGCAAGTGCGGCGGCCTCCCTGGCCATAGTACTGGCGGATTTCCAGGGTTTGCGCGCGCTGCCGTGCACCGCGAGCTGGACTGCCTCGCGGCTCTGCCGCAGCAGAGCCCGGCATAGTACCAGCGGTAGCTTTTCGATGTCCGCAACCGTCGCCAGTGACAGCCCACACTCCGTAAACAACAGAAACACATTGCGCTCGCGGCGGGGCAGCTGTTGCACCGCTCGGAGAACCTCCGAATTCTCCAGCGCTGAGCACAGGGATTCGTCCTGCGCCTCCGCTGTCTGGAGCGACTCTTCTGAAGTCTGCAACAGTCGGTTGACGCGGATATACAGCCAGTTTTTCAAACGGCGGTCGTGCAATTGCGGTGGTGATTGTAGAAAGGCATTCCAAAACTGCTCCATCAGCAGGGCGCATCGACGCGGGGCCATCTGTGCGCAATAGCGGAACAAGGGATCCCCGTAGCGCCGGTAGATTTCCCGGAATACTTTCTGGCTGCGCGTATTTCCGTACTGAATGACCAAGTCTTCATCACTGAGACTGTACAACTTGTCCGCAAACATGGGATTTGCCTCCTTGGCTTTAATTCCCATTGCCACTTACCCGGTTGCACACCCCGAGGACATTTCCGTTCCGCAGGTAATTCGTTAAACGAGTAAACTGTTTGTTAACCTTATTCCGCTCGCGTTTCAGCGGTAGCGAATACCACTCTCTGACTCAGTGTTTTCCGTTTTCTGCCTGGTGTTCCGGCGTCTTGTTTGCGTCGGTAACTTCTTCCGTGTATCCGGTGACTATTTTCTCGTTCTGGCCGCTCCCCGGTCTGGCAGAATCCCGGGAGGCCGGACCTTCCTGTTCTACGCGAGAGTGTTTTTTCCACGCCGCGAGAAACAAGGTGACAAGCCCCAACAGCAGTTCGTCGACAAACGGCACCAGATCGGGAACGATCAGGTCGATCAAAAACAGTGCGCATATCCACTTGAACAGCTGGGGATGTTTTAGCCTGCGGGCGTAGTTTATAAACCAGCCCACCAGGGCACTTGGGAGTACGCGCTTCATTTAGTGCCAGTAAATGCTATCGGAAACTTGTGGTTGAAACTGCTTTCGAGACCGTGTTGGGAGTATAGCCCGGGCCCGCTGGACCTGAGTACGGCGGAAAGGTTCCATGTGTGAATAAGCGCAAAAGGTGGCGTGGAATTATCTGCTCGCACGGATGGATCTGATTGGGCCCGGCGCACGGGTAGACTGAAAAGTGAGCAGTTTCAGGCTGCCGGACCGGTCCTGTCACGCAGAGGGAGACGCAACTGTTCCGGTCCCAAATCGGCGCGTAAATCTTTGAGTTTCACGCCGACACCGAGCAGTCGGATTGGATCGCTGCGCTTATCCCAACACTGCTGCAGAAGTTGCTTGAACTCACTGATACGCGCGGCGCGGCTGGCGCGTTCCTGGGTAGACTGGGTGAAGTCGGAATACTTGACCTTGATAATGGCGGCACTAATTTCATAGCGGTCGCCGAGTTTTTCCAAACGCTCCTGCAGGCGGCCATACAACCCCGTCATTTCTTCCAACCACTCCGCGTGTTTGGCCAGGTCTTCGGTAAAGGTATGTTCAACGCTGACACTTTTACGCGATCCGTCGCCGGCCACCGGGCGGTCGTCCTGGCCGCGGCAGAGCTGGTACAGCCGGTTGCCGAATTTACCGTATTTTTGCACCAGCTCCACCAGCGAGTAGCGCCGCAGGTCGCTGCAGGTATGAATACCCTCGCGGTGCATTTTATCTGCGGTGACCCGGCCCACGCCGTGAATTTTCTTGACTGGGAGTCGCAGCACAAAATCCTCCACTGCCTCCGGTCGAATAACCGTGAGCCCATCGGGCTTTTGCCAGTCGCTGGCAATTTTGGCGAGGAACTTATTTGGCGCGACCCCGGCGGAAATGGTGATTCCGAGGTCTTTGAAAACCCGTGCGCGAATCTCGCGTGCGATCAGAGTTGCACTGCCATTGCAGTGAGCGCTATCAGTAACATCAAGAAAAGCCTCATCGAGAGATAAAGGTTCAATCGCATCGGTGTAGCTGAGGAAAATTTCCCGTATCTGAGCACTCACTTCTCGATATTTTTTCATGTTGCCCGGCACTACAATCAGGTCAGGGCAAAGCTTCTTGGCCTGGGATGTGGGCATCGCTGAGCGCACACCGAAGCTGCGGGCCTCATAATTGCAGGTTGAAATCACGCCGCGGCGGTCGCTTGCACCACCCACGGCGATAGGGCGCCCCCTGAGATTGGGGTCGTCTCGCATTTCTACCGAAGCGTAGAAGCAGTCGCAGTCGCAGTGGATGATCTTTCTCATGCTGGGATTATATCCAGTATTAGGGCGCGGCCAACTGAATTTGGTTTTGTGCGGATTCGGCGCTGAGGGCGGTGACGGTTTAAGGAGGTGAAAAATGAGCAGGGTCCCATTGACATATCGTGAAACTGATCGGGAAACCGGTCAGCGCGTAGCCGACGTGTTCGACGAAGTCCGCGCTCAACTGGGGTTTATCCCCTCGGTGTTCAGAGCGTATGCCAATAACCCAACGCTGTTGACGGAACTCTGGGGGCGATATCAACACACTATGCTGACCGGGAATCTGCCCCGCAGGCTAAAAGAAGAGATTGCCCTTATGGTCGCTTCCGACGAGCACAGTGACTATGGCATCACCCTGCACAGCAGCGCACTCAAGCAGCTGGGGGTGGAGTCCCATGAAATCCTGCGTTTCCGCACCGATCCGGACCACACGCATCTTGGGCCTCGCGAGCACGCGCTGTTGGAAATCGCCCGTCACGGCAATATGTCGCCTCACGATCACGGTGAACGATATATTGACCATGCGAGAGAGACTGGGGTGGCGGATGCGGACATTCTGGAAGCACTGGCGGTTGCCAGCCTGGCGGCGGAGATCAGCCATGTGTCGACCATGCTGGATATTCCTGTTGATATACGGCCCTGACGTAGAAGCGAGGACATGGCGCGAAGAGCGCTCAAATCCGCCATCTTGAAAATAAGAATTACTCGCAATTTTTGGTTTGCATAACAATTGCATCGCTTGCAGCCGCAGGTGGAATCCATTTGAATGATTGCCGGGATTCGCAATCTCAACCCAGACTGGGGCCAAGGCGAGGATCGCGTGCTGATACGGAACTTATCCAACACGATTGTTCACGGTTTGTTGCTGTGGATCACCTGTTGTTTTTCGCTGGGGGCACTGGCTCAGGATACGGCAGCGGGCGATCACGTCAGCGTGCGCTGGCTGGCGCCGGAGCAATTCGGCCAGGGCCGCGATACTGTCGGGCTCTACTTTGACGTCGATCCGGGGTGGCATGTGTACTGGCGCAATGCCGGGGATTCAGGGGCAGCGCCGAAGTTTGACCGCTCTTCTGCCAGTGCGGAGATCAGCGAGATCCTGTGGCCTTTTCCGGTGCGATTGCCGATCGAGCACCTGACCAATCTGGGCTACGAGGGTGACGTCGCCTATCTGTTTGACGTTGTGCCGACATCCGCGCCGCTGAAGTTGCATGTAAACCTGGAGTGGCTCGTATGCAAGGTGGACTGCATCCCCGGCTTTGGCACCATGAGCCTCGAACGCCCTGTGGGAGACATCGCCCGCTGGTCGCCACAGGACCTGGCTGCCCGGGACCGTTTTCTGTCGCGGGTGCCAAAGAATTCGGCCGAGAGCCCGTGGCAGGTCGACACACTGCAGCGCGACAGCGACCAGTTGAGACTGACACTGCGTCACCATTCCGATGAGTATTTTACTCCGCATGTGTTTCCGTTGGACGGGGCTTTGCTGGTGGCGTCGGCACCCGATGTTCAACGCGATGCTGAACGCATCACGTACTCCTTCGCCCTGATGCCGGGAGCACCAGCCACGGACAGCACCGGCTTTGTGGTGGCCACGACATCGGAAGCCTGGCAATTTGATGATATTCCCATCGACGGGGCGTCGACCCGGAATCCATCGCCGAAATCCGCACCGGCGCAGCCTTTGTGGCTGCTGATTCTTGCCGCCATTGCCGGAGGGGGCATTCTTAACCTGATGCCCTGTGTCTTTCCGGTGCTGTCGATCAAACTATTCGGGTTGATGGGCGGCCGCACGCCGGCACCGGAACGTATTAAAACGGGATTACTTTACAGCGCTGGGGTACTGGCTACCTTCGCCTTGCTCGGCGGATTATTGCTGGCGTTGCGCGCCGGTGGCGCCGCCATCGGCTGGGGGTTTCAACTGCAGTCGGCGCCGGTGGTTCTGGCATTGATTCTGCTGTTCTGGCTGATGGCACTGTCTTTCAGCGGGGTGTATGAATTCGGCCACCGCTTGATGAACCTCGCCGGGCGCAGCCGTGGTGGCAGCTTTGCCACTGGCGTACTGGCTGTATTCGTCGCCGCGCCCTGCACAGGCCCATTCATGGGCGCGGCGCTCGGTGCGGCCACCCTTTTGCCGACCCCATCGGCGATGGCAATTTTTATCGGACTCGGTGTTGGCCTGGCTTTGCCCTTTGCGTTGTTGTGTCTTTTTCCCAGGCTGCTGCGACGTTTGCCGCAGCCCGGTCCCTGGATGGAAACCCTGCGCCAGTTTCTTGCCTTCCCGCTCTACATCACGGTGATCTGGCTGCTGTGGGTGCTGGGGCGTCTCGTCGGGGAAGATGGCTGGCTCTTGGGCAGTCTGGTGCTGCTGGCAGTGGTGTTCGCTCTGTGGCTGTCGCAACACCTGCACCGGATTGGCAAACTTTTCGCGTGGCTGTCGGTGTTCGTGGTGGTTGCTCTCGGGTTGATTGCAGCCGACCATCTGCAGGGGGAGCGTGGGCCGGCGATAACCGTGGGGAATTCCGTGCCGCGGGGTTGGCAGCCCTACGACAGGCCGGCCATTGACGCGGCGTTGGCGCGGGGGCAGGGTGTTTTTATCGATTACACCGCTGCGTGGTGTATCACCTGCCAGGTCAACAAAAAGCTGGTGCTCGATACCGATGAGACTGCTGCGTTGTTTGCAAAAAATAATGTCTATCTTGTACGGGCGGATTGGACGGATCAGGACCCGGCTATTACCGCCGCGCTGGCCGAGCTGGGACGGAACTCGGTTCCGGTATATGCCTGGTATGCTCCGGGAGAAAAGTCGCCGGTGCTGCTGCCACAGATTTTGCAGGCGAGCATGATTGAGGCGCTGTTTGCCGAATCGTCACGCTCAGACAATGAGTAGTTTGATAACAGGTAAATAGATAACAGGTAAGTAAAAGAGAAGAGGAATTCACTATGATCATGAAAAACAATCGTGCACGGCACCTGTTCAACATTGTGTGTGCCCTTATGCTTGCGGTACCGGTGTTGGCGATGGCCGCCGCAACACCCGGCGCCAAGGCTCCGGAATTTTCCGAAGTAGACGCCGCCGGAAAAACCCACAGCCTTGAGAATTACAAGGGCCGGTGGCTGGTGTTGGAGTGGTTCAACAAAGACTGCCCTTATGTGAAAAAACACTACGGCAGCGGCAACATGCAGGCGCTGCAGAAAAAGTACACCGGCCAGGATATCAATTGGCTGACGGTCATCTCGTCGGCCAAGGGCAAGCAGGGTTACCTGGAGCCGGCACAGGCAGCAGAAGTGGCCGCGAGTCACAACCTCAATGCCAGCGCGCCGTTCCTACTGGATGCCGATGGCAGCATGGGTCGCGCCTATGGCGCCAAGACAACACCGCATATGTTCATCATCAATCCGGAAGGGCTGGTGGTTTATGCGGGAGCAATCGACGATAACGACTCAGCCAATCCCGCGGTGATTCCCAGCTCTGCCAATTATGTGGCGGCTGCGCTGGATGCTTCATTGACGGGCGGCGCAGTAGAAGTGGCGTCGTCCCGCGCATACGGTTGCAGTATCAAATACTGAATATTCACTTAGTCGGCGGTACCAGGTACCGCCGAACTGTTCTGCCCGCCGCCTTTTCCTGGTTGCGGTGTTCACTACTTGTCCAGGGCTTGCCCCTTCTGGTGACCATCAAAATTCGATGGTCGCCCGGTTTACATTTGTGGTCAGGCCAAATATAGTGATTCGCCGACAAGAGAGCTGAATTGCCTGTCTTTGTTGTCAATTTGACAATAAGGTGTGTGCCGGCACCTTCCTTTTCACCTTGAGCAAACCAATCCCAAAAACAATAAGTTCACAGGCGCAGAAGTATGATCAGAAATGTAAACGTTTTCATTGTGGGTGTGATGATCGTGGCCGCAGCCCTGGTGGCGACGACGGCTGCCGCCGTCCCGCGCTCCGAGGATATGAGTTGGGCCGAGCGCATGGCCCTGTCCGATATGCAGCGCAATCCGCAGTCCTGGCAAATCGACTTCCGCGAAACGCCCAAATGGAACTACACCCACGGCCTGATGATGATCGCCTATCAGCGGTTATATGAAAAAACCGGGGATAAGCGTTACCTAGACTACATCCGCGACTACGCCGATACCCTGCTCGACAAAGAAGGCAATATCGCGACCTACTCACTCAAAAACTACAACATCGACCACCTGACGCCAGGCCGGATGCTGTTGTTTCTGGAGCAGCAGCACCCCAGCCCCCGTTACCGCAAGGCATTGCAAACGCTGAAAACGCAGCTCGAAGGCCAGCCCCGTACCAGTGAGGGCGGCTTTTGGCACAAGCAACGCTATCCCCATCAGATGTGGCTGGACGGCTTGTATATGGGGGCGCCGTTCTACGCCCAGTACCTGCAGGCAAGCAGCGCTGGATCTGCCGCCTTCGACGATGTTCAGCGTCAGTTCGATCTGGTGATGCGGCACCACATAGACCCTGAAACCGGCCTGCCGTACCACGCCTGGGACGAGCGCCGCGAGCAGAAATGGGCAAACCCGGACAGTGGCGTATCGCCCAACTTCTGGTCCCGCGCCATCGGTTGGTATGTGATGGCACTGGTGGATGCGATCGAGTATTTCCCGGAGCAACACGCGGGGCGGGAGGTCCTTTCCGGTTACCTGCAACAGGTGCTGGACGCCACCCTGAAGTTTCGCGATGACAAAACCAAGCTCTGGTACCAGGTGACGGATCAGGGCGACCGGGAGGGCAACTATCTGGAAGCCACTGGTAGCGTGATGTTTGTCTACGCCATGGCCAAGGGCGCAAATCGCGGTTATCTGCCGGCGCGCTACCGGGCCCTGGCCGAGGAGAGTTACCAGGGCATGCTGGACAACCTGATCCGCATTGACGCGGATGATAGCGAAGTGCACTTGATGCAGAACTGCGCTGTGGCGGGCCTCGGTGGTGACCCCTATCGCGACGGTTCTTTCGAGTATTACATCAGTGAGCCGGTACGGGATAACGACCCCAAAGGTGTGGGTCCGTTCATTCTCGCAAGCCTGGAGCTGGAAAAATAAAGAGCAATAAAAACTGGAGTGAGACAGATGATGAAACCCGTTAGAAACTCTCTCGGCCTTTTGGCCTGTGCAATGAGTGTATTCGTTACTGGCTGCGATAAACCGTCGCCGTCGGATGAGCGAGCTGAGACTCAGGTCTCGCGACCGGCCGCCGCCAATCGTCTGTGGCAGGCCGACCTCGGCAACGGCCACTATCAGAACCCGATTCTGTACGCAGATTATTCCGATCCGGATGTGGTAGCAGTGGGGGATGATTTCTATATGACGGCATCGAGCTTTAATGCCTCCCCCGGCTTGCCGATTCTGCACTCAACGGATCTGGTGAACTGGGAGCTGACGGGCTACGCGGTTGACAAGAACAGCCCAGCGGAACTGTTTGCGAAGCCCCAACACGGCAACGGCATCTGGGCGCCGAATATTCGTTACCACGATGACAAGCTCTGGATTTTTTTCCCAGACCCGGATCACGGTATCTACATGACCAACACTTCCGATCCCAAGCGCGGTTGGAGCGAACCGAAACTGATACTGCCGGGCAAGGGCATCATCGATCCCACACCTCTGTGGGATGATGACGGCCAGGCCTACCTGTTACACGGCTGGGCCAAGAGTCGTTCGGGTAAAAACAATATCCTGACTTTGCACAAAATGTCCGCCGATGGCACCGAGGTGGAAGTGGAGGGTGAAGTTGTCATCAATGGTCACGAGCTGGAAGGCTACCGTACCCTGGAGGGGCCAAAGTTCTACAAGCGCGGTGAGTACTACTATGTGTTCGCCCCCGCCGGTGGCGTACCTGTGGGTTGGCAGTCGGTTTTTCGCTCTAAAAATATCTACGGCCCCTATGAAGACCGCATCGTGATGGAGCAGGGCGACAGTATCACCAACGGCCCGCATCAGGGAGCCTGGGTGCACACGCCGGCGGGTGAAGACTGGTTCATCCACTTCCAGGCGCGCGGTCCCTACGGCCGCATTGTGCATCTGCAGCCGATGCAGTGGAAAGACGGCTGGCCGGTGATCGGTGTCGACGAAGACGGTGACGGCGTGGGCAACCCGGTCACCAGCTACCGCAAGCCTGAAGTGAGCAAACCGAGCCCGGTGAAAACTCTGCCGTTTGTGGACGAGTTTTCCGGTGATGAACTGGCGCTGCAGTGGCAGTGGAATGCCAACTACGACAAAAACTGGTACAGCCTGGAAGAGCGCAAAGGTTACCTGCGGTTGTTCGCGCAACAAAGTGTAGATCCGGAAGGTGACAACCTGTGGATGCAGCCTTCATTGCTATTGCAGAAACTGCCGGCTCCGGAGTTTATTGTGCAAACCACGTTCGATATTCCCGAGACGCTCGGTGAAGCGGATGGCGGCCTGTTGATGTTCGGCGAGGATTACGCCTGGATTGGCTTCCGCAATCTGCCGGGCACCGGTGAGGTGGAAATTGGGGAGGTGAGCTGCCGCGATGCGCGCAAAGATTGTACCGAACACTTTGAGCCGCATGCCCGGGTGAAAGCCGGCGAACTGACCCTGCGTATGACCGTCAGTCACGGCGGGCAGACGGTGTTCAGTTACCAGATGGAAAATGGTCGTTTCCGTGCGCTGGCGGAGCTGTTCCAGGCCCGCCGCGGGCGCTGGGTCGGCGCCAAGGTCGGGTTGTTTGTGCGCACCGACGACGCGGCGCAGGTGAACGCGGAAAACTATATTGATGTAAAAGACTTCCGCTTTATCCAGCCCGCAGGCTGACTGTCGAACAGTAACACAACTTTCCGTATGGACCACTAGTGCCGGCGCTGAGCGGCAAGAGCGCTGGCACTGTAGAGAAACGGTCGGAATCAAGCCAAATTGGGAGAGCGGGGTGCGTCGAGCACCATCAAAACATGCTGTACGCGTTGTTCGACATTACCCTGCAAAAGAGTGTAGGGAGTGCCTCGTGCCGCGAGCTGTTGCTGATACCAACGCTGCTGGGTGAGCCTGAACTCATTGTTGCGCCGTGTCCCATCCTGGACAAATTCAAAATCGGCGGCACATAGGAATACCTGTGCGTAGGGGCGTTCAGCGAGTTGAACCAGCTCCGGTTCGGCACGCTCAAACATGACGAGCGAGTAGAAATACGTGGTGAGTGGGCTGCTGTCGCAAACTAAGAAGCGCCTGGCAGATGCCGCTAGCGTTTCTTCACGGGCAATCTGCTTCTGCGCTATATGTAGCATATCGGAATATTGGAGGTGGCCATTTTGGGCCTCCCACAGCTCGCGACCGTATTCGGCCGCCCAGTGAGTATTAAGTACCTTTGCCAGTGCTGCAGCTAGCGTGGTTTTTCCTGTTGATTCACCCCCCAGAAGCACGATGCGCTCAACGAAGTCGGCATAGACTTCGGGTGCGAGAAACGCGCTCAGTGTATGAGGGTCCTGGCGAAGAGCTGTACCGGAAATGGGTACGATCTGGCGGGCTTTATCAACGCAGCGGTGCACAATTTTAGGGGTATCATTCTCCCGCTCGAGAAAATATCGTGTCAGTTCTTCAGCGAAGCCATCACCGTAATCTTCGCTGGTGAATATCACATCGGGACGATAGTGCAGGAGCTTTTCGCACACCCAGCCCACAAAGTGGCGTGATTCAGTGTCGGGTGCGTCGTTGTCAGGCAGTCGTGGTGCATTGATGCTGTGGTCTTGGGCAAGCTGCTGCAGTGCATGATCGTCCAATACCAATGCCGGCAAATGGGCAAAGCGTTTTTGCAGCCAGTTTCGGCGGCGATTGCTCTCGCAACCAGGAAGTTCAGGCTTGCTCCAGCTGAGTAGAACCAGCTCGTCACATTCTGCTTCCGCCTGGCTGATCAGGTGTTCATGGCCCAGGTGTAGGGGGCTGAATTTGCCAACAACCAGGCCGCGCTTGAATATCTTAGTGTCAGGTAGCATTGGCAACTGCAGACGTTATTTTTTCTGTTGAGGTGATTTGGTTTCGCCAGTAGTAGTAGGCAAGGATCGCGTTAATCCAATAGGCACTGTATAAGAATGCGGTGAGGTAGAGCTCGCGGCTGGCATACAGAGGTACGGCAATGGTGTTGACCAGTAGCCAGAATAGCCAACACTCCAGCTGTCGTTGCATTAGCAGACATTGGCCAATGACACTGAAAACCAGAATTCCGGAATCGAGAAAGGGCCCGTAGGCGTCAGTGAACGTGTGAAGCAGAATCCCATAGGCGGTGGCAACGACTACACCGGTGGGCGCCAATACCGCGACCCTCTTGAAACCTGCCCGACGTATTGATTTTTCCTGCCCTCCTTCACCATACAGCCATTGCCACCAGCCGAATATACTGGTGCCAATAAAAAACAGCTGCAAAACCACGTCGGCGTATAACTTGGCCTGATAAAACAGCATGCCAAATAATACGCAGCCGATGATTCCTGTCCACCAGGTGTGCACGCTGTTGCGCCCAGCGAGAAGAATGGAAATACTTGTTGTTACGCTTGCGGCGATTTCCAGCGTTGTCATTAGTCTGGGACACCTTTGAGGTCGGTTGTGTACTGTAATACTTTGTCTTCGCTATCAATGGCACTGATGGTAATGGCTACTGTACCTAACAATGCTTGTAATGCGCGACGCGCGGCTTCGGCAAAGATCATGGAAGCGGGTGCCAATCTCAGATGCAATGTTGCGTCGCTGTTCTGGTGCAAAGCGAATTGCGCTAAAGGTAATAACCGCAGCGCATGGGTGACATCAATGTTATTTAACCAACGGCCGTTGGTTGCGCGAAAGCTGACGGGTTTCCGGCCGGCCAGGTCGGCCAGTAATGGCCCTTCGGGGTGGTATCTCAATGTGGCGAAATCACCGGTGCGATAGCGTAATAGCGGAAGACAGAAATTGAAACCGCCGCTGAGTGTGATTTCGCCGCGCCCGCCCACGGCGACGGGCTGACCCTGTGGGTCGAGGATTTCCACGTAGAGATCCGGCTGTAACAGCAGGTGGCCATTGAGCGCTTCATCGTACACACCGATTGGGCCAGCCTCGTTCATGGAATAGATATCGAGCACTGGCGCGGAAAAATGATTCTCAAGCTTTTTTTTCATTCCTTCAGACAGCATCATGCCTACGGAAATGAGTGCGCGCGGCCGCGTCTTTAAAGGTAATTTCAATAGTTCCGCAAAGGACAGCGGGTCACCGGTGTAGACTTCGGGGTTCAGTGCGTCTAGATAGGCGGCACGATCTGCAGGGTCTCGCCAGTCGTTGGGGTGCAAATTGATCTTGGCGAGCCCGGATTCACCCAGCTGCGGGGTAACCGACACGTAGGTGAAGCACTGTTGCTGAAAACCGACCAGTACTACACCGACCCGTTGTGGCCCGGGTGTCAACTCGATACCAAAGCGGCGCAGTGCCCGCCGGTGAAAACTCAGATAGCTGGCGGCAACACGGGGGTGTGAGGCGAGCACCAGGGGGTTGCCGCTGGTACCGGTTGTTTGGAAGTTGATCATGCGTTCGGTAGGTACGCTGTCGGGTACGAAGGCTGCAATATCTCGGCTGAAGTCGGCGCGGCTGACGGGCGCAATATCAACAAAGTGTGGATTTCTCCCCTGTGCCCGATAGTAGGGCACTTCGCGCCAGACCCGCGCGACGAAGCCGTCCAACCATAGCGGGCGCTGTTGTGGAGTCCAATCCGGGCGGCGCGTCGACATCTCCTGTTCAAAGGCCTCGAGGGCAATCAAATCCTGGGGCAGCAGGCGATTGCCACTTTGATTGCGATAGTGGGGGGCCTGTGGGTGCTCGCGCAGAAATTTGAGCATTTGGGCACCGGCATCACTCAGAGTGGGATAACGCTCTGGGTCGGTATAGGTGGTCATTCTCGCGTCCACTTATCGGCAGATTCTGCGGCTGCTTTTCGGGCGAGGGCTTCGCGAATCTCGCGGGCGCGGCGTTCGGCCTCTTGGCTTTCTTTTAACAGACGCTGACGTTCGATACTAGACAGTGCACTTAAGCGGTCGCTGGCCTGGGATTCACTTTCGCCTTCCGGGCGAAAGCCCAGGCGCGCCAGTACATAACGGGAAAACTCTTCGCGCCGCTCGGCGTCATGCAGGCACTTGTCTACATGGCTGGATTGAGCGAACTCTGCCATGTCTTGCTGCAGTAAGTTCAGTAAACTAAATCCTTCAAGCTGGGCTTGGCGAAACCACTTGGCGTCGAGCAGCCATACGCACAGCGCTACAAATTGCAGGTGTTTTCGATCTGCGTTTTTGCACCTACTGCCGAAGCCTTTCAATTCCATGGCGCTGGCGCGATAGCCAGCGAGGCGCAAACAATCGCCAACCAGAGAGGCGACCTCGAGCCGCCCCTGGCTACCAATACGCGGTTCGTCGAGAAAATCTGCGGGGCATTCAGTGACTCGCTGCAGGATCGTTTGCAACGGCGGTCCGATCAGTTTCATGGACGGGCTCCATGTTTGGCGAAAGCCCGAGGGAATGGGCCATCGCGACTGGCATCAAGGCGCTCCTGCTTGCGGTCCCCGTAGTGGCGTCGGCTGAACTCACGTGCAAAGTCGAGCAGTTGTGGCAGGTCGTTGACCATGTGAATCTGCCAGCCTTGCTCGATCCGGGCCCGACGCAGATCCTGGCTGACTTTTGTATTGCTCGTCTGCCAGTCTTGCCAGAGGTTGAGTGCCATAGTACCTCCAGCCCGACCACGTTGGAGCGCCTGTGCAGCGACCTCCCAACCGCTGTTGCCGCGCTCGTCGTCGTCGAACATGGTGGTGATGCCGTCATCGGAAATATGCAGGATGTGGCAGTCGCGTTCGTGTTCGGCACGTGTGCTGAAGGTTTCGCGCAGTTTGTGAATCGGAAATGCTGTGGCACCGCCGAGGTGGCCTGTAAGAATACGCAGAATGGCTTCTTCGTCACGTACAAATCCCGGTGTACTGGTGAACTGATTTTTGCCACTCCACAGCGTCGCCTGCACGCGCGAGCCGCCGCGAAGGGCGGACAGGCAGATCACCGCACCGGCGAGTGCCATGTAAGATATGCGTTGCTGCGGGTTTGGCATTGAGCCGGAGCTGTCCACATAGATGTCGAGGTCTATAGGTTTGCTGGCTGGCTCGTTGCCAGGAGCCAATCCATAGTGCCGCTTCATTGTCGTGACACCTGGCACCGCGTGAGGCGAAAGGCTGAGGCTGGCGAGCCAGTCAATGTCATCCAGCGCATCGCCGAGCTCCCAGGCTTCTAGTCCCTCCATCTGCGCTTCCTGGCGCTGAGGTACCTTGGACTTTGGAAAAGGAATCAGGTACGGCAATGCCGCCTCGCGGTAATAGCGTACCGCCATATCAGCATCGCTGAGTTTGAGGCCGGCGGCGCGCAGTATTTCTCCGTATTCGAAGGGTTCACGGCGCTGGCCACGGCCGGGCGTGTTGGCATCGGTCGTTTGGGGAGTTGGGACCTCGGGACTTTTATCGAGGTTGTCGTTGATCAAAGGGTCTTCCACCGGGTGAATCGGGTCTTGCAATTCGCCATCACCATAGTCAACCAAGCCGCAGGGTTCGCAATCGAGGCCGGCTTCCCGGGTGTCGTGCAGACGCTCCAGAGCCGCGGCCTCTTCTTCTGCCGCTTCGTGGAGATAGGGCAGTAGCAAGGCTGCGAAGCGGGCGCCGCCGGTGAGCCAGTCATTGGCGTAAACCCGTACCAGGCGCGCGCCGAGCCAGGAGTGGGATTCAAACAGCGGATCGTCTACCGCGACACCGAGGCTGCCGGATTCTAGTGTCCACAAGCGCTCGTAAATCCGCATATACAGGGCCCAAACGCCCGCTTTGGTCATAGCTGGCTGGCCGGCGAGGAGCTTCTGGTAAATCGTGTGCATCTGCAGGCGGCCCTGGCGTTGCAATCGGTCGTTGATCAGGAGATCTGTATAAAGGTTGGCGACCATCGCCGCATGTTTTTCCAGGGTTGGCAGGCCTTTGCGAATAGTGGCGAGCAGTCGGAAATGATCGCTTGCGTTCGCTGGGGCTAACACATGGTGACCAACTTCATGTGCCAATATTTCCATTGCATAGTCGTCGAGGCCGAGCTTTTGTACTGCTTCGAGATCGATCACCACGCTCTGGTCTGCGAGGCGGATCATGGCAAACGACGTGGTCAAACCTTCCTCGGCTGCCGCCACAGTAGATGCGCATAGCCGCGGATCGGACAAGCGCGTGAACTGGCTCCATACCGCCAGTGCCCGGGGCCAGGCTTCTTGCCATCGAGTCAGCAATTGTTCTGAAACGTCGGGCTTCATCGCCAGGGCACCACATAAATTGAAAAACTGTAGGGTGAATACAGTGCGGCACTATGCTCGTTCCAGGCCAGTTGCAAGTCGTCCCGGCAGAAGCTGTGCTCGACCCGTCCGCGCAGGGTGTGCAGGCCGCCGTCAATCAGGCCTGGGGCAGGTGATGCCGGTGCCTGATAGTCCGTTGCGGCAAGGTATTCGTTCGCACTGGCGGGCAGCAGTAGCGCCCCGAAACTGTCGGCAAGCAACAGGAAATAGCGGTCTTCACTTTTCACCATAAATCCCGCAGCACAAGCGCGCACGCTCGGGGGGGTGGGAAAATGACCGCCATAGCCTGTGAATCTACCCACCTCATGTCCTAAGACATTGGCGTTGCCCGGATTGAGAAGCCATGGGTCGCGTTCCAGCAGGGGCAACTGTTTGGTCAGCTCCCCCTGTTCCGGCAGTCCGAGAATCGCGCTTGCTGCTTGCGGGTGCGCACTGGCCAGGCGCAATGCAGCGAAGCGAAACTGCACGGCTCCGGCGCGCCATGCCGCCAAAACACCGATGTCGGGTAATACATCTCCTCTGATTTGGGGAGCCTGCTCCAGCAACAGCTGCAGCCATTGCTCGGCGCGGGCGCCCTGTGCGTGCAGATTCAACAGTGCATTGCAGAGAGCGCACAGCATCGGAGCCGGTTGAGCGGGCAATATTCCGACCAGCGCAGGCAGCACTTCCTGCCACAATCGGTCCAGCAACCGGCCCCGTGTGTGGCCACCGGCAAGCTCACGCCCCACGAGCTCGAGTGCTACATCGTAAGCGGCACTGGCGACAATACCGCGGCACTCGGGCGCGGCAGCTGCTACAAATGGATCGACGCTGTGCGTCAGAAACTGGCCCAAAAGCTCGCTGTTGAAGGATGGATAGCGGTGACGGGCTTCCGCAGCCCGGGCATTGAAGTCGGGCCGGCCAGCGCGCAGGACCTCTTGAAACTCGGAGCTGATGGTCATTTCTGTGATCGAAGCCAGTGCAGATAATTTGTATAACGCTGATGCAGGTATTTGAGCTTGAGCAGATCGTCGTAGAGGTGGCCATAGAGTTTGCGCCCTTTGCACCACTCGGCAACCAGACGCTCGATTCTGTTGATTCGGGTGCGCGTTTCGCTTTCGCTGACGGACTCCAGGCCGAGGCTGAATTCCTGTTCAAGTTGTGTGATCGGATCTTCCTGGTCAAGCCCCAGCCTTTCGTATTCTGCGTTCGAAAGGTCAAAGAGATGGCGCAACCAGCTGATACTGTCGCAACGGTAAGCGGCATTCTGTGGCAGTGAAAAGAAGGGCGCATCCAGATCGGCGCGGAGTTTGTCGTTGAGGACGAAGGGTAGAATCTGGCGCAGGTCTTCCAGTTCCACTGAATTGTTACCACGGAAATAGGCCAGCGCCTTGGCGTAGACGAGCAGCGTCATAAGGTTGCGCACGGATAGGCCATTCAGGGTCTGACAGCCCAGATCCTTAAGACGGTCGCGCCCGTTGTCGGCAGCGACCAGCTGTGCCCAGTCGACCGCCGACAAACGCGCGGTGTCCTTGGTCATGTATTCAAACTGGGCACCAGCGGTCTCGGAAAGTTCGAACTGGCTGGTAAAAAATTCGAGACGCCGGCGCAGGGGGGCAGGCAGCTCCACCTGCAGTATTTCGCCGTGCATCTGATCGATTTCTGCTTCGCTGAACACGATCTCCTTGGGTACCACTTCCTCCGGGCGGATACCTTCCTCAATACGCACCAGCAGGTCGCTCAGAAAACGTGGATTGAATGCCAGAGCCTGCACGATAACGTCGATGCGATCGCGTAGTGCTTCAATCACCTGATACGTGCCTCCGCCCTGATCGTCATTGGCAGTCAGGTACCAGGCCGATTCGGGGCATTCATAAATGTGGTTCAGTACCTCGGCGTAGTTGTCCCCCATAACCGTCAATAGCGCGCTTTGCGTGCGGGTTGGAATGCGGTTGTACTCGTCGATGATTTTGACCCGCATACCGAGCCAGTTCCGCCATGCGATGCGGATGTCTTCCATACGCTGGGCACCCACCAGATCGGCGGGCAAGGGGTTGCCGAGCAGGTCGGCAATGGTCATCTGTGGATGGCCGTGCTGCATGGCCCGGCGCACTTCCTTAACCGGGTAGCCCGCCAGCACGCCCATGAGAATGGCGCTGGCGGTTTTGCCGCGCCCTGGGCCGCCCACAAAAAGGCATTTTCGCCGGGTTGCGAAGGTCAGCAGTGGCAAAAGTACATAGCTGGAGTAGCTCTGGGCGGAGGGCAGCGTCAGGCGGCGTTTGCTATCGCCCACCACAAAACTTTGCGGTGGGGTGTCGTTGTATTCGATGTCGTAGTGGGGACTGATAATGGCACTGTTGACGACCCAGAAGTAGGCCTGACGAAGCTTTTCATCGAGTGCAACCGCCGTATCAGTGGTATCAAATTCGCTTTGTAGCGGCCCCTGATAGAGGTCGGCAACATCAAAGGTCCGCGAGCGCGGTGTGTCTTTGGGGTTGGTGGGCGCCCGTGAAACGCGCTTGAATATATCGAACGGCATTGACTCTCCCTGTTAGTCATTACTGCATTTCCTGAATATGATTGCGCGAACATTTTTACGTGCTCAAGTTCAAGCCCAGGCCCGCAGGCATCCGATAATAACAACACTGGCTTCCTACCACATCAATTTATGGCGCATTTTGGGGGGGAGGTATCCGGGTGAATAAAAGGTGTTCGGAGTGGTGTTGGCGCTGTTGACTCTTGGGGGCGAGCCTTCCATAGCCACGTTCCCCCGGAAAGTAGAAAGCTAGTTCAAAAATATCAGGAAAGAACGCGGATATTTTTCAACATGGGCTTTCCCTGCAGAGTCATTTAGAAATAGTTTTTCTGGCTTATCTTGAGGTGTGGATGTCCGGCCAAGGATAAGTCTGAACGTCACTGCCAATATAAAAACTCGGATGTGGTGGTTGATTGTAGCCGGTGTTCTGCCAGGCGATGGCAGCGCGGTATTGCGGGTTGTGCATCAGGGTTGGGATACGTAGATCCGTTACATGGGAGGTGGCATAGATGCGCAGGGCGGAGCTGTCGCTCGTGGCCCAGATCACTTCCTCCCGCCAGTCGCCGAACAGGTCCGCGGACAGCGATGGTGTGGCCTTGGTGCCGTTGTTGGAGACCACGTTGGAACCGGTCAGCAGACGTGCGGATGGATCGTAATTGTCGATATGGGTTCCGTCCAACAGCTCCCGTTCACCGTCTCCATCCCACCAGATCAGAAAATTGGTGGAGCCGGGTTTGGAAGCAATGCTAGTGCCATTGGCGTTTAGCAGGCCACTCACCCGCGACGACCAGAACTCACCACCGGGATTACCCGCCCACACATTGCCGGCTACGGCGCGGCCGTTATCGCCGCCGGCGGTGGTCTGAAAGATCACCGAGCCGTTGCTGCCGTCGATCAACCGTGAAGAGGGCTGGTCGCTGTGTTCACCTGGCATGAACACTTCCTGGCCGGGGCGGCTGGGTACAAAGTCGCTCACATGCAGCGCGTCGCCGTGATACAGACGGGTATTCCACAGAGGTTGTCCGTTGGCGCCGATGGCCATGGCACCGAACACGATGTCTTGGCGACCATCGCCGTTCAGATCCGCGATAGACAGGCTGTGGGCGCCCTGGCCCTCATACTGGCTGCCGGCTTGATTCGAATCGAAAATCCAGCGGGTGGCGAGGTTCTGGCCATCGAAGTCCACTGCCCAGATTACCGTGCGGGTGTAGTAGCCGCGGGAGAAAATCAGGCTTGGTGTTTCGCCGTCCAGCCAGGCGGTGCCGGCGAGGAAACGGTCGACGCGGTTGCCATAGCTGTCGCCCCAGCTGCTCACACTGCCGCGTGCAGGTTGGTAGTTGACCGTGTCGATGGCGGCCCCGGTCGCGCCGTTGAAAATGGTGAGGAATTCCGGGCCGGAGAGAATATAGCCGGAGGAATTGCGGTAGTCCGCAGCGGCATTGCCGATCACATTCCCGGTTCCATCCACGGTGCCATCGGCCGTTTTCATGGCCACTTCCGCGCGCCCGTCGCCGTCGTAGTCGAAGGCTTGGAACTGGGTGTAGTGAGCGCCGGCCCGGATGTTGCGACCGAGGTCGATGCGCCACAGACGTTCGCCATTCAGCCGGTAGGCATCAACGTAAACGTTACCGGTGACGCCGCTTTGGGAATTGTCGCGGGAGTTGCTTGGGTCCCATTTCACGATCAGCTCATACTGTCCGTCACCGGTGAGATCCGCGGCGCTGGCGTCGTTGGCGGAATAGGTGTAACCGGAACCACCCGGCGGGCGTTGTAACGGTACATCGAAATAGCCACTGCTATTAAACACCAGCTCTGCGGGGGCGGGCGCGCCCTCGCTGCCATTGGTGATCGCACGCACGGAATACTGTGCACCGGGCGAGGCACCGCTATCAAGAAAGTTGCTCGCGCCGCTAATGACTGCGCTGTTGACCTTCTGGCCATCGCGGTAGAGATTGAAGGCCACCCCGGGATCATCGGTGCCGAGAATGCGCCAGCTCACCAAATTACCGCCACCGGTGGGCACCACCGTAACGCCGCGGGTCAGGCGTTCCATTCGGTAATTGCCGGCGCCGCTGGAGATACATGCACCCGCTGCGGGGCTGTCGCCGGTAACCGTAAGCGAGTCGATATTGGCGAGCCCGTCGCTGCCGTCGGCCACCAGTTCCACACTGTTTTCCCCCGCCTCAAGTGAGACGACCGCACTCGCCTGACTCCAGCTGGTCCAGCCACCGGTGGTGGGGAAATCCACGTTCGCGAGGTTCGTACCGTTGATCCGCACGCTGGCGGGGCGCGCAATACCACCATTGGCGAAGCGCCAGTCCAGAAGGTAATCACTAGCGGAGGTCGCGTTCACACTCCAGCGAATACGCGTGCCGATCAGGTTTTCCGTATTGGCAAAACCGCTGCCGGTAAAGCCGGCGTTGTTGCTGTCGATTGTGCCGTCCACCCCGCAGAAGCCAGCGGCGTTTTCCTGCAGGGTAACTGCGGAGGCGCCGCTCGAAGAACTGCTGCCCGACGAGGAACTTGAGGAAGAACTGGATGAGCTGCCGCCGGAGGAGCTGCTGGATGAGCTCCCTGTATCGCCGCCGTTACACGGTGTGCCGTTTAGCGTAAATGCACCCGGCACCTGCGCCGGTGGCGTTGTGTCGGTTACCTGGATACCGAAGCGTTGGGTGGCGCCGGGAGCGATGGTGCCGTTCCAGTGGCTTGCGGTATTGGACGCGGTGATATGGGTGCCGCTTTGCACAATGCTGGCGTTCCAACCGCCGCTGTGATTTTCGCCTGTACCAATCTCCCATTCCAGGGTCCAGCCGGCAATGGGCGCGCTGCCGGTATTGGTGATGCCGACATCTACCTGGTAGGCGCCGTTCCAGTCGCTGATGGGGTACTCCACGTCGCAGGAGACGGCCTGCTGCGATAGCGCTGGTATTGGCAGCAGCAGGCTACCGGTGGTAACCACGCCCCATACACAGGGATGGAAGCCGGCGCGGAAAAAATTGGGTATCCGGTTCATCGTTTATTTCTCTTGTTATTTTTGTTTCCGCTTTTTTTCTTTTATTTCTGCCGAGTTGGAACCACTGTGAACCTCATTTGATGTTCACAGTGGTTCCGAGTGCGAGTTCTACTCAGTGAAATATTCAGTCGCCACTGCACGCCGGCAGGCTGAAGTTCCCATTGTGGCCACCCTGGAACCCGACGGTTGTGGAACCACCTGGCGCCAAACCGCCGTTCCATGGGGCATTGGAAATGGTCACCACGCGGCCGTCGGGAGAGAGGCTGAACTCACCGCTCCAGCCGTTCACCAGAGTGATCGGCTCGGCAAAGGTAAGCTGGATTTCCCATCCCTGGATTGCCTCACTGCCATCGTTGGTGATCGTGACATTGTTCAGCACGAATCCGTTATTCCAGGTATCTGCGCTGACCGCTTCACAGATGACGCCATCACCACCGCCGGTGGATTCCGCTTCCACGGTGATAGTGATGCTGTCGCTGACTGCGAGTTCTTCCGCGTCCTCTACCGCGCGCACTTCAATCTGATGGTCGCCAAGGCTCGGCGCTGGGATCACCAGGTCGACAGCTCCGTTTGCGCTGGATGTCAGTACACCGTCGACATACAGATTTACCCCGTCCGCATACTGCAGGGTGTATTGCACGGTAATGTCTTCACCTTCCTCGAATGTACTGCCATTGGCGGGAGAGGTGATGCTGACCGCGGGCACAGGAGGGGACTCCACGTCGATGGTAACCGTGGCCGCCGGCGATACAGCGCCCCCGTTGTCGGTGACGGTATAGGTGAATGAGTCCTCGCCGAAGAAGCCGGCATCCGGGGTGTAGAGCAACTCCGCCCCACTGCCGCTCAGGCTGCCGTTGGCCGGTCCTGTTTCCACGGTGTAGGCGGTAATGCTGCCGTCGCTGTCCGCGCCCGAGAGGCTAACCATCACCTGGGATTCAAAACCGGTTTGCACGCTCACATCCTGCGCAGTCGGCGCGCAGTTAACTCCGGAATCACCGCCGCAACCTTCACCAGGTTCCTGGCCCCAGACCAGTTCGCCGTTATCGTACAGTGCGATCAGCGGTGCAGGTGTGCGCTCGCTGTTGTAGTTGTCCCAGGACGGGTCGTTGCTCGGGTCCCAGGGCAGGCCCTCACCGACGGCGACACGGAACTGCGTTTCCTTCTTGGTTTGTGACTGACCACCGGGATAGATATCCACGCCTGCGAAGGAAACTTCCACATAGTAGATGTTGTCTGCCGGGTCGCCCCAGGGGTGCGGGCCGCTGAAACCGCTGGCCTGGCTGTAAGCGCTGGAGAGTTGCAGATCGCTGGCGGAGTGACCCGCGTTTACCAGTTCGGAAATATCTATCCAGTAACGCATGCTGAGGTTGTCAGTCAGGCGTGCCGGCCAGGCACTGCGGTTATGTGGCCGCGCGCTGATCTCCGTGTGACGGGGGCCGCTGGAATTCAGTTTTGCGTCCACAAAAAACTCAGTGTCGCGGTTTTCCGGCGCCGGAAAACTGCCTTCCGCAATCGGGTTGCCGCCGAAATCCAGCCACAGTCGCGCCAGTGCACCGGTAAAGCCGGCGTTATAATCCGTGGCTACTTCGTTCAACACGTAATCGCCGCGATCGTTCTCGAAGTTGT
Organism: Microbulbifer harenosus; assembly: GCF_005771435.1. Taxonomy (GTDB): domain Bacteria; phylum Pseudomonadota; class Gammaproteobacteria; order Pseudomonadales; family Cellvibrionaceae; genus Microbulbifer; species Microbulbifer harenosus. Next base: position 96,708 of record NZ_VANI01000006.1, on the reverse strand, counting down.
CAGACGTATCCGGGCCACCGACCAGAGCGCCGACTAAGGTGTGCCGGTTGTCTATCGGGTCGGCCAGGCTGTCATTCCAGGAGCCGTGGGCGGTGCGATGGTGTGGGGAGGTGGGATACACGGAGCCATACCCGATCTGGTAGCTCATGTTCATCGGGTTATCGCCGAGCAGGTACTCCATCTGCCCCGCGGCGAAATCGTAGTAGGTCTGTGCCCTGGGATTGCCAGGATCCACTTCGTTCAGATAGTCCGCATAAACGAGCGCGATAAACGAGGTGTTGGAGGTATAGCGCGCCGCGCCCCACTGATCCAGATGCGCCAGGCCACCGGGCGTGTAGGTGACGCGGCTGCCGTTGTAACCGGTGGTCCAGTAATCCAGCCAGCGCTCCGCATCGGCGCGGTACTGTGGATTGTCAGTGAGTTGCGACATGAGCACGTAACTGCCGTAGCTCTTGTCGTCCCAGGCGTGGGTCCATTTGTAAGATTTGATGGTGGACTGTGGCTCGGTGGAAAGGTTGGCGTAGTAGCTGTTGGCCTTATCCAGATAAGACTGCTCTCCAGTAGCGCGATACAGCCACGCCGCGCCCCATACCAGCTCGTCGTTGTATCCGCTCCAGGAATTGTAATAACTGCCGGCGTCGGTGATGCAATCACTGTACTTGCCACGGTAGTTGTCGGCGAAGCTGTACAGCTGCTCCGCGTGCTGCAACAGGTTTGCCGCATAACTGGCATCAGTGGACTCGAACACCATGGAAATCGCAGCCAGCGCCGCCGCGGTCTCCCCCGCCAGGTCCGAGCCGGGGCAGCTGGCATCCACTTTGTAGGAAGGCCGCGCCATTGGCATCACTTCGGCGGAGCCCCACCAGGCGTGGTCGGTTCCGCCATTGCCCACCTGGCCCCAGAGTTCGTTGGGTGCAGTGTGCGCTTTGAGGAAGTAATCCGCGACAAAGCGCAGGTTATTCAGCATATGCGGCAGTTGCCCCGTTTGGGCGTAGGCCCCGCGATTTTCCACCACGCCCCAGGCCAGCATGGTGGCACTCGCTGCCATCGGGAAACCGAACTTTACGTGGTCACCGGCATCGTACCAGCCACCGGTCAGATCCACATTCTGGTCCGCGCCGTCCTGCAACGCGGAATCACCGCGCCACTCGTTGCGGTTCCAGCTGGGGATAGGGCCGGACTGCTGGGCCTCATAGAAATAGATGGACTTCTGCAGGGCTTCGCCGTAGTTGGCGGCATAGGCACCGGAAGAAACAAGTGCGGAACCGGCCAGCGTCGCTGCAATGGCGGCGCTGAGCGGCTTGGTGGCTCTGATCAATCGCATTGTGAGGATTCCTTCTTGTAAATTATTTTTTCGGGCAGGCAGGCTGCCCGGCGAGGCTTTGGCTCGCACAAGAAGGACGTCTTTCGACTTACAACGGGAAAGGTTTCCCCGCCAGCTTTTACATTTTGTGATGCATTACAGCTATCAAACTACGCACAGCGCTTCGTTCATTGCCTTTGTCAGATCAGCCAGGTCTGAAGAGTTGATGATGTATGGAGGCATGGTGTACACCAGTTTGCCGAATGGCCGCAGCCACACGCCCCGCTCAATGAGGCTTTCCTGCAGGGTTCTGTTGTTCACTGGCTGTTTCATTTCCACCACACCGATGGCGCCGAGCACACGCACATCGGCCACACTTTCGGCATTTTTCAATGGTGCCAGTTCCTGCCTCAGCTGCTGCTCTATGTCGCTCACCTGCTGTTGCCAGTCACGTTGCAACAATAAATCAATGCTGGCGTTGGCCACGGCGCAGGCCATTGGGTTTCCCATAAATGTCGGGCCGTGCATGAATACGCCGGCTTCGCCATTGCAGATGCCCTGTGCTACTTCGTCTGTACATAGTGTTGCGGCAAGTGTCATGGTGCCGCCAGTTAGTGCCTTGCCCAGAGTGAGGATATCGGGTGAGATCCCCGCGTGTTCGCAGGCAAACAGTTTGCCACTGCGACCAAAACCGGTGGCGATTTCATCGGCGATCAGCAGCAGGTTGTATGTGTCGCAGAGTTCGCGCACGCGTTTGAGATATTCCGGGGAATAGAAACGCATGCCGCCGGCGCCCTGCACGATGGGTTCGAGGATCACGGCAGCCAGTTGCTGATGGTTCCGTTCGACCAGTTGTTGCAGTTCAGCAATATCTTCTTCCGTACAGGATTCGTCGAACTTTGGTGCCGGTGCCGGGGCAAATATATGCTGGGTGAGCTGGCTGGCGAACAGATGGTGCATACCGTTGACGGGGTCGCAGGTGGCCATGGCGCCGAAGGTGTCGCCATGGTAACCATTGCGGAGTGCGAGTAAGCGGTTTTTTTCCGGTCTGCCCTGGGATTGCCAATACTGCAGAGCCATTTTGATAGCGACTTCGACGGAGACGGAGCCGGAGTCGGCGAGGAAGACCTTCTGCAGTGGCTCGGGGGTGAGTGCGACGAGTTTTTTGCACAGTTCGATGGCGGGCTCGTGGGTGAGGCCACCGAACATGACGTGACTCATTTTTTCCATCTGCGCCTGCATGGCGGCATTCAGCTCGGGGACGTTGTAGCCGTGCAGGGTGCTCCACCAGGAACTCATGCCGTCGATCAATCCGCGGCCGTCTTCCAGATAAATCCTTACGCCTTCTGCTCTGGTGATTGGGTAGACGGGGGGCGGGTTGATCAGGGAGGAGTAGGGGTGCCAGATATGTTTTTTGTCGAATTCCAGATCGATCATTTGTAATTGGTACTTTGGTCTTGTTTGGTGGCGGCAAGGCACCGGGGATGGGGTTTCAGGACCGGGCTAGGCGCCCCCTTCAACCCATCCATGGGCGCTGCGGTGCAAACATCCTGTTTGCGACGCTCCTGAAACCCCATCCCCGGCACCTTGCCTTCGCGTTGTAGAGTTGTGCTTCGTAAAAAGGCCTTTAATTCGCTCTGCCGTCATTCCGGCGAAGGCCGGAATCCAGCGTTGCGAAGTCGTATCAGGCCAGTTCCCGCAGGACTTTCAAGGGTGGTTGGCTTACAGCGCTTCTACACGCCAATGTGCCCGCAGTCCCTACCAGCAGTGCACCAACAAGCGGCCCTAGCAGCCAAAGTCCCGGGTGGAAGTGGAACGGCATATCAAACACCCGCTGCGTAAGCACAGCCAGTGTCGCTTCTGTTCCAAAGGCCGCAAGCAATCCCGCGGCAATCCCGAGCAATCCAAATTCAATCATCAGGCTGCGAACCAGCAATTGCCGGCGGCCGCCCAGCGTACGGATGACGGCGGCTTCCTGCAAACGTTCGGCGATGCTGGCGCGCACACCGGCGATGAGGACCAGTACACCGGCGACGAGCATGAGGGCGAGTACGGATTCCACTGCGATGGCGACCTGGCCGATGGTATCGCGGATGTTCTCGAGGATTTTATCCAGTTCGATGATGCTGACACTGGGGAATTCTCTTACCAGTTCGTTGACGAACAGCTTGTCTGCCGGCGGCAGGTAGAAGCTCTGAATGTAGGTGGCCGGGAAGCTGTCGAGGCTGCCGGGGGCAAACAGCATGAAGAAGTTGGGGCGCATGCTGTTCCAGTCGAGGGTGCGCAAGCTGGTGACGGTGGCTTCGGTTTCGAGGCCGCCGATCGAGAAGCGCAATACATCGCCGAGGCTGAGGCCGAGGCGCGCGGCCACTTCGACTTCCACGGATACGCCTTCTTTCAGGTTTTCGTTCCACCAATCGCCGGCGACGATTTTGTTGTCGGCGGGAAGGGTGTCGGTCCAACTGAGGTTGAGTTCGCGGCGGATGGCGCCGTCTTTCTCGTCCCGCTCGGTGACCGGGGTACCGTTCACGGCAATTAGGCGTCCGCGCACCATGGGGTAGAACTCGGTGCCTTCGAGGTTTTTGCCGGCAATTTTTTGTTTGACGCCGTCCAGTTCATAGGGGGCGATGTTGACCAGAAAGTGGTTGGGCGCATTTTCCGGCAACTGCATTTTCCACTCGTCGATCAACGCCGTGCGGGCGTAGAACATGGCGAGCATGGCCAGCAGGCCGGTGCCAAAGGCGGCAATTAGCAGAGTGTTGAAGCCGGCGCGGCGCTGCAGGCTGCCGAGGGCAATGCGCCAGCTGCCGCCAAGTGCGGCGAGCCGTCCGCGCACCAGCAGACGGTTGATGGCGGCAGCACCGGCCACCAGCAGGCCGAGGCCCGTAAGCAGGGCGAGGGTGATAGCCATGCTGCCGGAGAGCCACCAGATCAGCAGTAGCATGGAGAGTGGGCCGGGGATCAGGCCGAACCACTCGCGTTTGTCCGGGTTGCTCCAGTCCTGGCGCAGGGTCTGCATGGGGTCGGTCTGGGCCAGACGGAACAGGGGCGGCAGGGCGAAACCGATAACGCAGGCGAGGCCGGTCGCGAGCCCCACCAGTAATGGCCGCAACCCGCTGGGCGGTGGCGTGACCGGAAAAAAGCCGGCCAGCAGATTGACCGCCTGGGCCTGGATCAGTGAGCCGATAGCGAGACCGACGGCGGTGGCGATGAAGGCAAGCGCGGTCATCTGGCCGATGTAGATGCCGAGTATCTTGTTCTTGCCGGCGCCGAGACTTTTCATGACTGCCACATAGTTGGCGTGGCGCAGGCCGTAGCGACGGGCCGCAAGGCCGACGGCGACACTGGCGAGCAGCACCGCCAGACTGGCGGCGAGGAACAGGAAGCTCTCGGCGCGATCCAGGGTGCGTGCCACCCGCGGCTGTCCCTCTTCCAGGTCGGTAATGTGTTCGTGCAGGGTGAGCTGCGGGCGCAGCCATTTGACGTAGTTTTCCAGTGCTTTGTCATCGCCGGCGAACAGGTAGCGGTAGTCGACGCGGCTGCCGGGTTGCAGAATGTTGGTGGCGGCGAGATCGTCGCTGTGCATCATCAGACGCGCGCCCATGGAGAAGAGATTGGCGCCGCGATCCGGTTCGTGGTCGATGATGCCGCTGACGGTAAAGCTGCGGTCACCCAGCTGCAGTTGGTCACCAATATCGAGCTGCATCAGCGGCAGCAGGCGCGCTTCCAGCCATACATGGCCGGGCTGAGGGCCCTGCTGCACGACGCGCGATTCGCCATCGACGGTTTGCCGCATTTCGAGGTGGCCCACCAGGGGATAGCCGTCGCTCACGGCCTTGACCGAGGCAAACTGAAATTCATCCCCCGCGGCGAGCATGGAGGCAAAGGTGACCGTGCGGGCCTGCCGCAGGCCCAGTTCGTCGGCCTTGTGCAGCCATTCTGCGCGCACCTCCCGGCTGCTTTTCAGTACCCGCTCGGCGGCCAGAAAGCTCTGGGACTGAATGTGCATGGCGCGGGTGAGCCGATCGGAGAAGTGGGCGATGGCGGTGACGCTGCTCACCGCCAGTATCAGGGCGGTGGCGATCAGGGCCAGCTCGCCGCCGCGCCAATCGCGGCTCAGCAGTTTCAGCGGTAGCATCAGGCAGACACCTCTGCCAGTGAACCGGGCTGGTCGCCGGCGGTGATCTCCCCCGCGTCCATGCGCAGGTGCGCACCGCAGCGCGCGGCGAGACGCTGTTCGTGAGTCACCAGCACCAGGGTAGTGCCGGTCTCGGCATTGAGATTGAACAGCAGGTCGATGACCTTCTCGCCATTGTGAGCATCGAGACTGCCGGTGGGTTCGTCGGCGAACAAAATGCCGTTGCTTGAGGACACATCGTTGTCTGCGATACTGCAAAACGCCCGCGCGATTGCTACGCGCTGCTGCTCGCCGCCGGAAAGCTGGCGAGGGTAGTGGTGCAGCCGGTGGCCGAGGCCGACCCGTTCCAGGAACTCCTGCGCACGCCTGCCGGCATTGCGCTCACCGCGCAGCTCGCTGGGCAGCATGACGTTTTCCCGGGCGGTGAGGCCGGGTAGCAGTTGAAAGGTCTGAAAGACAAAGCCGACGCAGCGGGCGCGGAGGGCTGCACGCTGCTCTTCGTCCATCGCGGTTATTTCCTCGCCGGCGAGCCAGATGCGGCCGTCGGAGGGGCGGTCGAGGCCGGCGAGGAGGCCGAGCAGGGTGGACTTGCCGGAGCCCGATGCGCCGGTAATGGCGAGGCTTTGGCCGGCCTGGAGCTGCAGGGAGATGTCGTTCAACAGAGTGAGCTGGCCTTCACTGGTGGTAACCCGATGGTGGAGGTTTTCGGCTTGGAGCATCACTGACATGGCAAGTCCCTGTAAATTCTGCAAAATGTGCGTATTCAGAAGTGGAGAGTATGACATGGCGGCAGTTTTTTTCCGGCACCTGACCACCGGTTTTATCTCGCGCAGTCTGCTGTTGATCGTTTTGTTATACGCATCGGCAGCCAGTGCGGATGAACAGGGCGAGGTTCGGGATGTCGTCCGAGGGACTTTACTGGTACTGGGGGACAGTATCAGTGCGGCCTACGGGATCGATGAGCGGGAGGGCTGGGTGCAGTTGTTGCGCAACCGGCTGGCGGAGCGGGAGCTGGCGGTGAAGGTGGTGAACGCGAGTGTAAGTGGGGAGACGTCCGCCGGCGGGCTGGCGCGCTTGCCGCGCTTATTGAGCGAGCACAGGCCTGACTGGCTGGTGGTGGAGCTTGGCGGTAATGATGGCCTGCGGGGCTATCCGCCGCGGGCGCTGCAGCAGAATCTGGCGCGAATGGTGCAGCTGGCGCGGGAGCAGGGGGCGGATGTGTTGCTGCTGGGTATGCAGATGCCGCCGAACTATGGCAAGGCGTATACCCAGGCGTTTGCGGCCGTGTATCCAAAGGTGGCGGCGTCTGAGCAGGTGCCGCTGGTACCCTTTTTCCTGGAGACGGTGGCACTGGAGGACGGGGCGATGCAGACGGATGGTATTCATCCCACCGCCAAGGCCCAGCCGGCGTTGCTGGACCATGTGTGGCCCTGCCTGGAAACCATATTGAAAGGCAATGGGAATACACAGTCCGATAGCCTGTGCACTTCCTGATCGGAAAGCGTACAATCGCCGCCTGATTTTTCGGATCACCCGGGGAAAACTCCGTAGTCGGGTCCGTGGCGGTACTGCCGCCGATACAGCTTTGCGAGACACGCCGTGAACCCATCCATGGGGGCTCTTCCGCGAGGTCCCTCTCGCGGAAGGTCTCGCAAAGCTGTATCGGCGTCAGCACCTTCGTATTCCAATGAATTACTTCGTAGCAAATGACGTTTATCGTCGTTTGTGAGATTGAGATTTACCCATGTCTGATCTGGAAAACCGCCGCGAGCGGCTGGAATTCAACAAGCTGCAGAAGCGCCTGCGCCGCAATGTGGGCAAGGCGATCGCCGACTTCAACATGATTGAAGAGGGCGACAAGGTGATGGTGTGCCTGTCCGGCGGCAAGGATTCCTACGCGATGCTGGATATCCTGATGAACCTGCAGAAGACCGCACCGGTGCACTTTGAACTGGTGGCGGTGAATATGGACCAGAAGCAACCGGGTTTCCCGGAGCATATTCTGCCGGAATATCTGCAGTCCATCGGCGTGCCCTACCACATCGTGAACAAGGATACGTACAGTGTGGTGAAGGAGGTGGTGCCGGAGGGAAGGACAACCTGTGGGCTTTGCTCCCGCCTTCGCCGCGGAACTCTGTACGGTTTTGCCGAGGAGATTGGGGCGACCAAGGTGGCGCTTGGGCACCACAAGGACGATATCGTCGAGACGCTGTTTCTCAACATGTTTTACGGCGGCCGCCTGAAGGCGATGCCTCCGAAGTTGCGTGCGGACGACGGGCGCAATATTGTTATTCGCCCGCTGGCATACTGTCGCGAGTCGGATCTGATCGCGTTTGCGGAGCACAAGCAGTTCCCCATAATTCCATGCAACCTGTGCGGCAGTCAGGAAAACTTACAGCGGCAGGCGATCAAAGGGATGCTGAATGACTGGGACAAGAAGTTTCCCGGCCGCAGTGACAACATTTTTGCTGCGCTTACGCGCGTGTCGCCTTCGCAGCTGGCAGACCGGGATCTTTACGATTTCGAGAGCCTGGAGCTGGACCGCTCTAAACCCGCGCCGATGGTGGACGCGCGTTCGATTGAGCAGTATGTGGATTCCTGGATTCCGGAAGATGCTCGCGAAGAGGATCTGGAGACGGAGCGTGGAGAGAGGCCGGCTGAGGCTTCCCAGCCGTTGTACATTGAGGCGCGCAATCTGTAGTGTCGTCTTCGGTCAACAGCGTGTCGGTTTTATTGGCAGCCGCGGTATCTACCGCGGCTGCTTCGTTTTGCAGCGTGGGATTTTCCATGACGTTAATCAGCTTGCGGTAACTGTCGACAAAATCTCGCAGGCTGGCGCTGGGGCCGTGATGGAAGTGTTTCTTCCACAGTTTTGCCATCCGCGGAAGGTCACTGTACTCCACGTTTTCCACCCCCGCAGAGCGATACACGAGCCAGGCGATAGCCGTGGCATAGCGGAGATTAGTGGCGAGCTCGGCGTGGGGGTGCTGCAGGAAGTCCCGTTGGCTGGCCAGTCCGCGGACTTTGGACGCGAGCGCGGGAAAGTTGATCAGGTATTTGTCCCATATCTGACGGTGCGTGCTGGGCGAAATCTGAAAGATACCCATGCCGTGGCGGGAACCCTGCTTGAGATGAAACCCGAGTTCAGACTCCTGGGCCGCGGTGCCGAGCAGCAGGGCCTCCATTCCCGGAGACCAGGCGCGCAGTTGCTTGAGTGTGGGACGAACGACGAGCAAGCGGAGTTCGTCAATGCATATACCCATATCGCTTGGCAATTTCCTTACTTCTCAGCCTGAAAGCACCATCCATGGTGGATTTCGAACACTGGAAATATATCGTCTTTACCACCTTGGTTTAGTTTGCCGATTGAGTAAACGCCAGCGAATAGGTAGATTTGCGCGCAATAAAGACCAATAACGATGGATTCAGCCTATTCTTTCGCCAAAGAAGGCAGGATCTGCCAATTCTGACGGGGAATCTCACATGTCTGGACAGTGGCTTGTCGCCTTAACCTTCGTCGCGTACCTGGCCCTGATCCTGGTCATTGGCGTCTACGCGTATCTGCGTACCAAAGACGCCAGTGATTATTTTCTGGGTGGACGCTCGCTGCCGCCGGCGGTGGCTGCGCTCAGTGCCGGTGCGTCGGATATGAGCGGCTGGCTGTTGCTTGGTTTGCCAGGCGCTGCCTATGCGAGTGGCCTGTCTTCCGGCTGGATCGCCATCGGCCTGTTCAGCGGTATTGTTTTGAGTTGGACAACCATGGCGCGGCGGCTGCGGATTTATACCTATGCGCTCGACGATTCGCTCACGGTACCGGCCTATCTGCATCGCCGGTTCAACATGGGGCATCCCTACCTGCGCATCATCTGTGCCTTCTTCATTTTGCTGTTTTTCCTGTTTTACGTGGCTTCCGGTCTGATTGCGGGGGGCAAGCTGTTTGAAACGGTGTTTGGTTGGGATTATCAGTGGGCGGTGGTGATCGGCGCCGTGGCAGTGATCTCCTATACGCTGTTTGGCGGATTTCTCGCCGTGTCATGGACAGATGTATTTCAGGGACTGTTGATGAGCCTGGCGCTGGTGATCGTGCCAGTGGTAGTGATTTCCGACGAAGGTGGATTGGGCGCAGCCTGGGGAACCATGAAGACACAGTATCCGGAGTTGACGCACTGGATGAGCGATTCCACCGGCAAATCCCTCGGTATGGCGGCGGTTCTGAGCTCGCTCGCCTGGGGCCTCGGCTACTTCGGGCAGCCGCATATCCTTGCGCGCTTCAAGGCATTGCGGCACCCGGATGACATGCCGGCGGCAGCGACGGTGGCTGCAGTGTGGTCGCTGGCGGGCTTTCTCGGTGCCATATGCGTCGGGCTGTTCGGCCACCTGGAGTTGACAGAGACATTGCCGGATGGCGAGCGCATTTTCATGGCATTGGTGGAAACCATATTCCACCCGCTGGTGGCCGGAATTCTGTTGGCGGCGATCCTCTCGGCCATCATGAGCACCGCCGACTCACAGCTGCTGGTGTCATCCGCAGCCCTTGCGGAGGATATGTACCATGTCTGGTTCGGCGAAAGGGCAACGTCGGAAAGTGTCCTCAAGGTTGGCCGCTGGGCGGTTGTCGCACTGTCGCTGATTGCCGTCGGCGTGGCGATGGAGCCGGATTCCAAGGTGCTCGATGTGGTGGCCTATGCATGGGCCGGGCTGGGTGCGGCCTTTGGCCCGGCCATCCTGATCAGCCTGTACTGGTCTCGCATGACCGGGGCGGGCGCCATTGCTGGGGTAGTGGTAGGGGGTATAACCGTAGTGATCTGGAAACAGCTTTCCGGTGGGATCTTCGATATATACGAGCTTTTGCCGGGGTTCGTGCTCTCCTCAGCTGCTATTGTTTTAGTAAGTGCCGTGACGCATTGCCCCGAAGGAATATCCACGCGCCACCGTCAGTTAATGGGGCAGTAGCAGCAATCTGATTGCGACACTGGCGCAGCGATGCGCAATTGGCGGTTGGTGCCGCGGCTGGAGTAATTAGAGTGATCGAAGTACACCTCGGTGATATCACTCGGTTGCATGTAGATGTAATCGTCAATGCGGCCAACCATAGGCTCCTCGGTGGTGGCGGCGTGGACGGTGCCATCCACCGTGCTGCCGGCCCGGAACTGCTTGAAGCCTGTCGCCAGATTGGCGGTTGTCCGGTGGGGGATGTGCGCGCTACTCCGGGATTCCGTTTGCCGGTGAGGCGTATTTACCACACCGTAGGCCCAGTGTGGCGTGGGGGGAATCTGGGGGAGCCGGAATTGCTCGCCAGTTGTTACCGACAGTGCCTGAATCTCGCCCGGCGCGAAAATGCACATTCCATCGCCTTTCCTGCCATCAGTTGCGGCGTTTACGACTACCCTCCCGAACTCGCCGTAGAAATCGCGGTAGAGCAGGTGCAAGTTCATCTGGATCGGGATGGCGGCCCGCGACACGTCATTTTTTGCTGCTTTGAGGACAATATGGCCGAGCTGTATCGAATGCAGCTGGATGCCTGTGTGCGCCGGTAAAGCCGGCGCGCACGGTTTCTGAATTATCGAAGATCTGGTACAAGGATTTACTTGGTACTGTCGTAACAGTCAGGTGGCCGGCGCGAGACTTTCTTTTAAACATTCCACATTTGCCACAACTTATACCCCGCCCGGCTTTGCTGGGAGTCACTCTTCTTTTAGAATTTATCCCTTACGGAATTGCGTGGCGATATACCCGCCTACGGCGCACGAAAGGGAAAATTCATGCAGATTTACGTTGAAACTCAACGCGGCGAACGTTTTCGGGTCACGGAAGGCTGGGCCAGCGCGCCTACTATTTTTGACAATGACTTTTCAGCGGATCTGCTCGCCAGCTTCCCCACCGATGCGCTCGACCAGATTTTCGAGGCATTCCTCGCCCCCAAGCTTCTCAATCACTCCTTTGAAAAGGTTTTTGGCAGCGGCGATTTGCTGCACACCCGGCAATTCCCCGGTGCTCCGGCACATTTTTCTGACGATCACAAGGCGGTATACGCCGCGGTAAGGCAGCATCAGATTCTGGTAGAAGCCGCTCCGTTTGGTGAAGCAGCGTTGAACAATCGCCAGTCGGGCATCCGCCACCAGATTCGCATGGCGCTGCAGAAAATCATCGCCGAGGAGCGGGCCGAAGCTGCCCGCATTCAGGCGGTTCACGAGAAACGCACTGAGCTGGAAAAGGTTGGCGCGCATATAGCGCAGGGTGCCAAAGGCTTCGGACAGGCGGTCTGGAATCTGGCGGTATGGACCAAGGACCTTGCGGAAGTGGCGATGGTGATCAACCCCATCCGCATGCAGACTGAAATGCTGAACGCCGCGTACGACTACTACGCGCACGACAAAAGCTTCGATGCCTCCACCAGGGAATATCTGGGAAATGCAAGAAAAGAAGTGGTCGACGTACTCGGCTTTGATCCTACCACGATCACCGCAGAGCAGTTGGAGCAGGCCTTTGAAGTCGCTCATCTGGTCTATGACGATGCCGGCCTGCGCAGTGACATCGGTCGCTTTGCCAAAGACTATGTAAAAGCTCAGCACAGCCTGGAGATTTCCGAATTTGCCGGCGGTGGTGTATTTGAAATCGCCCTCACCATTGTGCTGGCCGCTTTTACCGGTGGTGTGGGCGGCGCTGCCGCGATGGCCAAGAATGCACGCCTGATGTTCCGCTTCAAGGATGTCGGTGATCTGATGCTGGACTTCGCCAAGTACCAGAAGCAGCGCAAACGGTTGCAGAAGGCACAGAGCGCGAAAGGCGAGGGTACCTCCTTCGACTCCCTGCCGACGGAGGAGGTTACAGTGTCGCCGTTGGCCGGGCCGGAAAGCAGCCCGGCGGCGAGAAAATCCAGATCCCAGAACGACGCGGATAAAAACAAATCGGACAGCGGCGAACAGGAATCGTCCATTGCCAGCGAAGAGGATAAGGCGAGCGGTGCAACTGGCGTTAACGGAGATGGCCAGACCACTCAATGCAATGCGCGCGCCTGTGAAGGGGGAGAGCCCATCAACCTGAAGACCGGTGAAGAGCGTCTTACCCTGGTTGATGCGGTGCTCGACGGTCCGCTGCCACTGACCGTAGCGCGTACCTATCGCAGCAGTAACCACACAGATTCCGGACTCGGGGTTGGCTGGAGTCACACGCTCGCGGAAAAACTCGTGGTGCGGAAATCTCGGGATGTTGTTGAGCTGTACGATGCCGAAGGGAGAGTGATCAGTCTGCCCATTCCCGGTTGCAGCGGGCGCAGTTACAACGTGGTGGAGCAGTTGAGCATCACGCGCAATAGCGCGGACCACTGGATAGTTACACCTTATGGTGCCCCGCAGGGTGTCCAAAAACACTTCAGGTCAGTGTCGGCGGATAGCGATGCGCTACTGTTATCAGAAATCCGCGATGGCTACGGTAACTTCTATCGTTTCCACTATGTGAACAAACAACTCATCTGCGTGGAGAGCAGCCTCAGCGAAGCGCTGCATATTACTCCGGTGGATGGTCGCATCGGTGAGTTGAAGAAAGAAACCCGCGATGGCCATATCTCAACACTCGCCCGCTACGAGTACAGCGATCATGGTGACCTGATCCGTGCAACCGATGCCAATGGGCACAGTGAAGAGTACGAGTTCAGCGGTCACCTCATCAAGAAGCGGACTCTGAAATCCGGATACTCCTTCCATTTCCTGTGGGACAACACTGGGCCCGGCGCGCGCTGCCTGCGCCAATGGGGCGACCCCATTGATGGCAAGGCCACCTATGATTACACCTTTGCCTGGGACGACGACGGCAGGGGCGTATCGGTCACCGATACCCGTGGCGGTACCGAACGCTATCGTTTTAACGATCGCGCACTGCCCATCTATCACCGCGATGCGGAAGGTGCGGAAACACTCTATACGTACAACACGATGGGGCAACCGGTCTCGGTGCAACTGCCATCGGAAGAGGGTATCGACCGCCGCGAAATTTTCGAGTACGACGACCTGGGTCGGCTCACAGCGAAAACCGATGTCGGCGGCGGTGTACATAAGATTGAGTACAACGCTGCGGGGCAACCAGCAAAAGTTACCGACGCCGCCGGTCGTATCTGGCAGCGGCAGTACAACGAACGCGGACAAATTACCGCGAGCATTGATCCGCTCGGACAGGCTACCCATTACAGCTACAACCCCATCGGCCTGATCGGCAGTATCACCAATCCATTGGGGCAAACCACCCGCTACCTGTGGAACCCACAGGGCAAACTGTCTGCCGTACACGACGCATCGGGTCGCTCGCAACACTATCGCTACGACGTTGCCCAGCGGTTGATTGAAGTACAGCATGGGCCTGGGCTCAGCACCCGGTATGAGTACGATGCCCAAGACAGGGTCAGTGCCATCACCGCCCCCGATGGCGGCCGTACCGAATATCGTTACAATCCTCAGGGCCTGATTGCCGAGATTGTCGACCCGGAAGGGCGCAGCACCCGCTACAGCTACGACGGCCTGAGCCAGGTAAAAGCCCGCACCAATCCCGACGGCAGCCAGCTGCAATACCAGTACGACGGCGAGCGCAACCTGATCGGGTTGGTTAATGAGAAAGGCGAGCAATACCAGCTCAAATACGACCTGCGTGAGCGCCTGATCGAAGAAGTGGGCTTTGATGGCCGTGTAACCCGCTACGCCTACAGCAAGGCCGGACATCTGATCGCCAGCCGCGCGGTGACCGATCCCCTCTCCACCGGCAAGAGCGGCAAGGGTGTCGACACCCTGTTTGATCGCGATTCCTTCGGACGCCTGCTTCAGGAAACCACTCCGGACGGCATTACCACATTCCGCTACAACCGCGCCGGCCAGATGACCGAAGCGGAAAATGCCCACCGCAAGTTGCGTTGGCAATACGACGCTGCGGGTCGCCTTATTGGCGACTGGCAGGACCGCGCCGAAATCCGCCACGAGTATGACGCCGCCGGCAATCGTATAGCCTCACTGTTGCCGAATGGAGAAAAGCTCCGCATCGGCTACAACGCTGCCGGTCAGTTCCAGAGCCTGCACCGCACACCGGCGGGCGAAGAAGTGGAACAACTGCTGGCCGAGATATCCCGCGATGAACTGGGCCGCGAAACCCAGCGTCTGCACGGCAATGGCCTCGCCACCGAAAGTCAGTACGACCCACAGGGCCGCCTGCAGAAAATGCGCCTGGGTAAAAGCAGCGGCCCGGTGGAAAACCCTGTATCCGGACAGCCGTTGCTGGTGCGCGCTTACGGCTACAACCGCAGCGGCCAGCTGAGCCAGATAGATGACAGCCTGCGCGGCACCCGCAAATACCACTACGACGCACTCGACCGTCTCACCCAGGTAGAAGGCCCCAACCCGGAACATTTCATTCACGACCCCGCGCACAACATCCTCGCCGCGGCCGCAACCCCGGAGGAAGCAAAACAGCAGGCCAGCGCTACCCAGGTCACCGGCAACCGCCTCAAATTCCGCGGTGATACCCACTACGAATACGACATCCACGGCAACCGCATCGCCGCCCTGCGCGGCAAAGGCAAAAAACTCCAGACCCGCTACCGCTATAACAGCAAGCACCAACTGATTGCCGTCGCTCAATACCGGATGGATGACGCCGGTGAAGCACAGCTGCAGCGCGAAACCCAGTATCAGTATGATCCGCTGGGAAGACGCATCGCCAAAACCGATGCCGATAAACGGATCGAATTCCTGTGGGATGGAGATGTATTGCTCCAGGAAACCACCCGCGACACTAGTACAGATCAGGATCTCAAAGAGCGCAGCTACTACTTCGAGCCGGGCACTTTCAAACCACTCGCCTTAAGCGAAAACGATGAGATCTATCACTATCACCTAGACCACTTGGGAACGCCGGACACGCTGACCAATGGAAGGGGCAAGGTCGCCTGGAGCGTCAGCTACAAGTCCTACGGAAATCTTGCAGTGGCGCACTGCAATGAGGTGGAGCAGCCGATTCGGTTTCAGGGGCAATATTTTGATGAAGAGAGTGGGCTGCATTACAACCGGTTTAGGTTTTTTGATCCGGAATGTGGGCAGTTTACTCAGCAAGATCCTGTTGGGCTTTTGGGGGGAGTAAACAACTACGAATATGTTCGCAATCCAAATAGTTGGATTGATCCTTACGGCCTAAGTTGCAAAGAGGTTATCCCCGATGACTTTGATGTCGTCGAAGATATGTTGGTCAACAATGTTGTCGAACGCAACAACTTCGGAAATTTCGTAGGTGCCTCTCTTGAAGTGTATGATTCGACACCGGCCTTAAAGGAAAATTTATTTGAACACGAGTTGTTAGCGTTACGAGCATATACAGGACCGAATTACGAGCTCATGAATGGGGCGCTTAGGGGAGAAAGACCTGATTTAATTTCTCAGTGGGCACCGGTAAATCGGGCAGCGTCCAGGGCTCTTGAAAAACTGTCTACGGTGCCAGGATATGGATATTCAGGGCGGGTGTTTAGGGGCACCGGCATGAGCGAGGCTGAAGTGCATGATCGTTTCCCTGAGGTTGGAAAGATCTACAAAGATAGAGGGTTTACTAGTACGTCTACTGAAAGCTCCGTCGCTTTCGATGGCTACTTTAAAGGGAATGTTAGGATAACGGCGGAAACTCACAGTGGAATCAGCATTGATTCTTTTAGTGCCACGAATGGGGAAGGTGAGGTCTTGTTTAAACCGGACACTGAGTTTGACATCATTAAAAAAGAGCTTGGCAGTGATGGAAAAACTTGGGAAATTCATCTTAAGGAAAGAGGGTGATCTATGCCAGATTTGCTAATTCCACCCATGTCAACAAGGATGCACGAAGGTTTTGTAAGCAAAAATTCTTGGCTTGAAACCTATTTTGAGTATCGAAGGAGTATTTCTTCGCGGAGTGATCAGGAGTTTTTGGCTAAAAGGTTTCTTTCCGCTATTGGTAAAAACAATAGCGATCTCGCGAATCGTTTTCGAGGATGTTTTTTGGGGCTGGCAGTTGGGGACGCTTTTGGGACAACGTTGGAATTTTCCGAAAGACCAGTCGGCGAAGTTCACCGGGAAATGATCGGGAAAGGACCGTTTAACTTGAAGGCAGGAGAGTGGACAGACGATACGAGCATGGCTTTATGTCTGGCCCATAGTTTGTACGAAAGAAAATATTTTGATCCTGAGCATCAAATGGATTTGTATACAGCTTGGTGGAAGGAGGGTTTTCTAAGCTCAAATGGTAGATGCTTTGATATTGGGAATACTGTTAGTGCTGCACTCGAAAAGTATTCGGTTACAGGGGATGGATATGCTGGAAGTGAGGATGAATATTCTGCCGGGAACGGCTCATTAATGCGCTTATGCCCGGTTGTAATGTTCTACTTTAGTAATCTTTCAAACGCAATAAAGTATTCTGGGGTTAGTTCTAAGACAACTCATGCGAATGAACAGGCTGTTGACTGTTGTCGTTTTTTTTCTGCGTTAATTATTGGTGCTTTTAGGGCGACAAAGAAAGAAGAGCTTCTCTCTAGTATGTATTCTCCTATAGAGTCATATTGGGAATACTTTCCACTTTGTGAGAGGGTTAAAAATGTAGCTGAAGGTTCGTATAAAAAAAAATGTCGAGATGAAATTGATTCATCTGGGTATGTTGTGAGTTCTCTAGAGGCTGCTTTGTGGGCATTCTATAATACCGATTCATTTGAAAGCGGGCTGATTAAGGCGGTCAATTTGGGTGGTGATGCGGATACTATTGGAGCTATATATGGCCAGTTGGCTGGTGCATTTTATGGTGAATTGGGAATTCCATTTAAATTTATTGATAAGTTGGTTAATCCTCACTATTTTTATTTTTTTTCTGATGAATTCGTATCCGGGTACTCTGGTAGAGATGAGTTAATGAGATGTAAGTAGCTTTACATGATGTTCGGATTTGATGGTCAACTTGAAGTTGTGAGCGAAATTATGTGCCCGATCATGCTCCCTAAGGGAAAGGGGACGCAGAATTCTTGCCGGCCCCATTTTGTGACCATTTGGTCTCTTCTGGTTTTCGAGTACCATCGTCCCAAAGCCAATCCCAATAACAACCAAGGCGAGGGTAAACCATGCGTACGGCACAACAATGGTTCAGCGAGTACGGCGAGAGCCATCAGAATCCTACCAATAAGGCCATCCACTGGGTGGCAGTCCCTTTGATCTACCTGACCGTTATCGGACTCTTCTGGTCTATCCCGCAGCCTCAGTGGATGGTGCAGTTGCCCTGGTTGAATTGGGCGGTGGTGGCGCTGGTGCCGGCGATTCTCTTCTACTTGGCGATGTCCCTGCCGCTGGCTCTGGGAATGGCGGTGCTTTCTGGGTTGTGTCTGTGGGTCTGCAGTGCGCTGCAGGCGGCGGCGCAGAGTGTGTTGTGGTGGTCCGTGGGAGTTTTCGCGGTGATGTGGGTGTTCCAGTTTGTAGGGCACCACATTGAGGGTAAAAAGCCTTCGTTTTTCAAGGATTTTCAGTTTCTGCTGATCGGCCCCGCCTGGGTGATAGGCTTTTTGTACCGCAAGCTGGGCATTAATTACTGACCAGGGGTTACTGATTTGCCGATATCCCGGGGCTACCGGGATATCGTTTGTCTGTTTTCACCACTACAAACCGTGTTATGAATTGGTCAGTCGCCGAAGTCTGCAGGACTAGGCGCGTCTCTCAGACCCGGTCGATAATATCATCGTGCCCGCCGCGCGCAGCGCAGTGGGCGCAGCAGTAGAACTTTCCCCCGGCCTCGGTGCCGTGCCCCAGAATCCGGGTGTTGCACTGATCGCAACGGGGAGCCAGTGCCTGAATTGCACATTCAAAGCTATCGAAAGTGTGGGATTCATTGCCGATGGTAATCTCCATCGTCTTGTCGTACTGGTTGCCACAGGTCTCGCACTGATTCATTCATCACCTCCATCGAAGTCCGGGGCGCTGTGGGACCGGACTGTTGTCGCTCGTGTTAATTGCGGAAGCCGCTCACTAAAGCGTAGATGATTTATGGACATTTGGCGGATAGTTCTACACTCAAGGGGAATACCGTTAACTGGAGGTAGATTCCATGGGAGAACGTGAAGAGAAAACGGCCTATCGGAAAAAGATGGATGCGCGATTAAAGGAGTGGACCGCGGAGATCAATAAGCTGGAGGCGAAGGCCGAAGAGGCTGGTGCCGATGCGGAAATCAAATATCGCGACCAGCTCAGTGAATTGCGGTCCAAACGCGATGCGCTGCAGGAAAAAGTGAACCATATGCAGGAGCAGAGTGGTGAGGTTTGGGAGGAGGTCAAGGCTGGGGTCGAAAGCGCCTGGGGTGACCTGAAAAACTCTATCGACCGCGCCCGCAACCGCATGCGCTGATCGCGCTCGCTCAGTCGGAAATTGTCAGCAGGATGGGCTGGCCTCGCTTTGCCCATCCTGTGTGTAGGTTACGTCAGATTTCACTCGCGGTACATCCAGCCGTGTGCAATTCACCGCGGCAGGACAATGCCGCTCACCGGTTGTAGTGCACCGGAACTTCCAGCGTTTCTTTAACCTGCTCCATCACCACATAGCTGGTGCACTCCTGCACCTCCGGAAGAGTGAGCAGCGTTTCGCCGTAGAACTTGCGGTACGCGCTCATATCCGCCACCCGCGCCTTAATTAGGTAATCGAAATTTCCCGACACCAGGTAGCATTCCTGAACTTCCGGTAGTGCGGATACGGCGTTTCGGAACGCTTCGAAAGCGTCCTGCGCTGAGCGGTTCAGGCTGATCTGCACGAACACTACCAGGGCGGCATCAAGGAATTCCGGGTTGATCAGCGCGGTGTAGCCCTGGATCACACCGTCGGATTCCATGCGCTTCACCCGCTCCACACAAGGTGTGGGAGTGAGCCCGACCTGGCGGGCCAGTTCGGCGTAGCTCGTGCGTCCGTTTTTTTGCAGGACACGCAGGATATTGCGGTCAATGGTGCTGAGTTCGTTGGCGCGCCGTTTCATATTTTCCTCAATCTGCCGGGTTGACATGGCCCGAGGTGGAAGTTAGGTTCTGTTTGGCGAAAAAACGTACTTTGCGCCATTGTGCCAGTGGAATCAACTGGCTGTGGTTAAAAATGTACTGAAATCCACTTATTTGGAGTGGTTATACTGGGTAAATCGAACAAAGAAGGGGCGCACCTGATTGCGCTCACGTGAAGTTAGCAGAGTACCCAGGAGAAACATCATGTTGATCGGTGTCCCGAAAGAGATCAAAAACCACGAGTACCGTATTGGTCTGACCCCGGCCAGCGTCCGTGAGCTGGTAGGCCATGGCCACGAGGTGATCGTGCAGAAAGATGGCGGTTCTGCCATTGGCTTTACCGATGAAATGTACGAGCAGGCGGGTGCGAAAATCATCGACACGCCGGAAGAAATTTTTGCCTCCGCCGATATGATCGTGAAGGTAAAAGAGCCCCAGCCCCACGAGTGCGAAATGCTGCGCCCGGGCCAGCTGCTGTACACATACCTGCACCTGGCACCCGATCCCAAGCAGACCGAGCTGCTGGTGAAATCCGGTGCGACCTGCATCGCTTATGAAACCGTAACCGACCGTTTTGGCGGCCTGCCACTGCTGGCGCCGATGTCTGAGGTGGCCGGTCGTATGTCTGTACAGTGCGGCGCGCATCACCTGGAAAAAGCCCAGGGTGGCCTCGGTGTACTGCTGGGTGGTGTCCCTGGTGTTGCACCGGCCAAAGTGCTGATTATCGGCGGCGGTGTCGTCGGTACCAACGCAGCCAAAATGGCGCTGGGCATGGGCGCGGATGTGACTATTCTGGATCGCTCGCTGCCGCGTCTGCGTCAGCTGGACGATATTTTTGGTGGCGCGGTGCGCACTGAGTACTCCACCAACGACGCGATCGAGAAACATGCGCTGGAAGCGGACCTGGTGATTGGTGCGGTACTGATCCCCGGTGCGGCTGCACCGAAACTGCTGACCCGCGACCATATCAGCCGCATGAAGAAAGGTGCAGTGGTGGTGGACGTGGCTATTGACCAGGGCGGTTGTTTCGAAACCTCCAAGGCCACGACTCACCAAGAGCCGACCTATGTTGTGGACGGCGTGGTGCACTACTGCGTGGCCAACATGCCCGGCGGTGTCGCCCGCACCTCTACCATGGCACTGAACAATGCAACCCTGCCGTTCGCGGTTGCGCTCGCCAACAAGGGCGCCAAGCAGGCACTGCTGGACGACGCCAACCTGCTGGAAGGTCTGAACGTGCACGCCGGTATGGTGACTTACAAAGCCGTAGCCGATGTGCTGGGTTATGAATTCGTGGACCCGAAACTGGCACTGCAGAAATCCGCGGTAACCTCTGACCAGGCTGCCTGATGGCGAAAGATATTACGCAGTTAACCTCACGGGTGACTACAAAAGGTTCTCTTCTGGGGCGTCCCCACGCCCCGCTCTGTGAGACCCGGCAGTGTTTATGACTGCCTTTGCAGCCGCGCTTTTTAGCGCGGCTTTTTTCGTTATGGCGGCATCGCGCTATGTGGCGGGAAAAAGGCGGCTCAGCAGAACCGGGAGTGCGGTTTCCACTCGCAGGATTCTCGGTCCCAGATGCACTGGCAGGAAACCCACCTCCTGCAGTTTTTCTACTTCATAAGGAATAAACCCGCCCTCCGGCCCCACTGCCAGCGTGGTCTGCTGCCGAATATCCACCGGGCAGGGTGTGTCGGTTACCGGGTGGGCGACCAGTCTGACGGAGTCTGCGGCGATTGCTGGCAGTTCGTCTTCCACAAATGGCTTGAAGCGCTTGCGCAGTTCAAGCTGCGGCATGGTGGTATCCACCGCCTGCTCTAAACCCAGCAGGCACTGCTCGCGCAGTTGGTCCTCCGCGAGCCAGGGACTTTGCCAATAGGATTTCTCTACGCGATAGCTGTTGATCAGGTACAGTTTTTTTACGCCGAGGGCAGTGGCGTGCTGGATGGTGCGCTTCAGCATTTTCGGGCGCGGCAGTGCCAGTATCAGGGTGAGAGGAAGCGGGGGAGGCGGTGCGCGGTGCAGAGCGATCTCGAGGGTGATTCCCTGTTCATCGCGCCGCAAGACTTTACCTTCACCTATCTCTCCATTCAGCAGCCCGACTTTCAAAGCATCGCCGACTTCTGCGCGATGTACTTCCAGGACATGCTGCAGGCGTCGGCCGCGGATTGTAGCAACTGGAATAGGCTCGGAAGCAGGGGATTGAAAATCCCCGGGTTCCAGAATGATCAGGTTCACGGCGGTCAGCGCCTGGCGCAGGCAACGGCACCCTTGCCGATACCTTCATAGGCACGCACACGCACGTCGCTTCCGGGGTGGGCGGCGGCAAGCTCTTCGGCAATATACTGGGCCAGCTGTTCCACGGTGGTATCGCACTCCAGCAGCTCGCAGCAGTGCGTTGGAATGCTCAGCGTAAAATCTCCCTGGCGCGCGCGGTAGGCGAAGTGCAGGGTGTTTTCATCCTGTTTGATCAGGTCTTCCTGGGTACCCAGGTAAATATCTTTCCAGCGCTGGGCCCACATGGCTTCAAGTGCGCTGCTGCGCTCGCCGTCCAGGTCAATGCGGATGCGCGAGCGGTGGCCGTGGGCAATGCGCTGGCAATTGCCATCGTGTTTCTTCAGGCCGTGGCTGTAATGGTAATAAGGAGTGTCGATAATTTCGGCGGAAAAGTTCAGGCTCAGCTGGTCGACACTGGTAGGAAAAATGCCATCCAGTTGCTGCACACTCCAGGTTGCAGTGGATTCCGGGGTAATGCTCTCCGCAGCTACCAGCGCAAAGGCCTGGGAGGGGCCGCTTACGCGAATAGTTTCGCCGCTATCGAGCTCCCAGATCAGTTCGATCTGTTGGCCCTTTTCTGTGAGTGTCAGATTGCGCGCATGGATGGGGACCAGCAAGCGGTGGTCCAGTTCGCTGTCGAGCCAGTTGCGCAGCGTTTTTTTGACGATGCCAAAATCACACACCATGCCCTGGTGATCCAGCGCGCCATCCAGGGCGGCATTGGCCAGCCAGGTCTCGCCCACGATGCCGCGGCTGTGGTGAAGATAGCTGAAGTCCACGTTGGTAAGGCTGTCGACAAACAGGTGCATATTGATTCCGGCTGGCAATGACATCTTGGCCCGGTTCTGGGCGGAGCACAGTATAGCGATTTGAAAGCCTGAATTGACCTTGTTGCTGGCATTTTGCTCTTCGGGCGTCAGGAATCTGGTTTTGGGGGTGGCACCTGGCGCGTTGAGTCTCTATAATCGCGCCCTCTTCGAGTGCAGCAGTATCGCTCTGTGTGCTCAAGCGTGATGGCGGCCCTTCCGGTCTCCTCGCAATGATCAGCTGTGAACCCCGCCAGGCCCGGAAGGGAGCAACGGTAGCAGTGACATCATGTGCCGGGGGTGTGCTGGTTGGGCTGCCTCCAATCCCTGCTTTTCTCGCTATCTCATCCTCTTTCCTGCAATCCCTTGTTGTTACCCGGTTTGTTCACGTTCTGTGCGTATCCATTACCGCACTGAATTTGCATGCGGCTTGTCTGCGCAAAATATTTCTCCAAATCACCGGTCATAAGGGGAATATTGTGCCGATGTACCGGGGCGCGCTGCGGTATCGTCTCGTGGGCTCGGAAGTGTGTGCTATAAATCGCGACAGTAATTCAAATTTCCTCCCCGGTTCCGGGGCTGGCTCAGCAGATAATTCGAAAAATCGACCAGAGGATGCCGATGAAAAAGCTCGCGTTGGTAGTCGCCGTGGCCGCTTTGGCCGCAGCAGGATGTGATAAGGGGAATGATGAATCCGAAGCCCAACAGGGCCCGGTATCAGCGTCCACTGAAAACGTTGCATACGCCGCAGACAATACTGTAGCCGGGACTGTGGCCCGCGCGGAGAACGTCGCGGATTCGCTCGACGCGGAAGACGCCAAAGCATTTTTGCAGAGTGCGCAGGAGCGGCTGGAAAAAATGGCCGAGGAAGTGAGCCATGCCAGCTGGCTTGCGTCCACCTATATCAATGTGGATTCCCAGTACACCGAAGCGCTTGCGGTGGAGCGCTACACGTCGCTGGCGGTGGAGCTGGCCCAGGAAGCGGCCAAATTCGACGATGTCGAACTGGACCCTGAAACCCGCCGAATGCTCACCATGTTGAAGCAGGGGCTGGTCTTCCCCGCGCCGAACGACCCCAAATTGACCGCGGAACTGGCCCAGATCGGTTCAAAAATGCAGGGTATGTACGGCGCCGGTAAATACTGCCCGGAAGCCAGCAATGGCGAAGAGGGCAAGTGCTATACCCTGACGGAAATGGGCCAATTGATGGCCAACAGCCGCGACCCGAAACTGCTCAAGGATCTCTGGGTTGGCTGGCGCAAGGTGGCGCCGCCGATGAAGCCGCTGTATGACCGTCAGGTGGAAATCGGCAACGCCGGTGCCAGGGAGTTGGGGTACGACAACCTGAGTGTCATGTGGCGCTCAAAATACGACATGGAACCGGATGCCTTCGCCGCGGACATGGACGCCCAATGGAACAAGGTCAAGCCGCTGTACGAAGCCCTGCACTGCCATGTGCGCGCCAAGCTGAACGAGCGCTACGGCGACGAGGTGGTCCCGCCAAATGGCAAGATCCCGGCACATCTGCTTGGCAACATGTGGGCTCAGGAGTGGGGCAATATCTATGACATCGTCAAAGATGACGACATGGAGGCACCCTACGATCTCACCCAGCTGGTGGTGGACTCCGGCATGAGTGAGCAGGACATGGTGAAGGTCGGTGAAAAATTCTTCACCTCCCTCGGTTTCAAACCGCTGCCGGAGACCTTCTGGGAGCGCTCCCAGTTTGTACAGCCACGAGATCGTGATGTGGTGTGCCACGCCAGCGCCTGGAACCTCGACGGCAAAGACGACCTCCGTATCAAGATGTGCATCAACAAGACCGGGGAAGACCTGATCACCGTGCACCACGAGCTCGGGCATAACTTCTATCAGCGCATCTACAATCAACAGCCATTCCTGTACAAGGAAGGGGCCAACGATGGATTCCACGAGGCGGTGGGTGACACGATCGCGTTGTCCATTACGCCGAAGTACCTGAAAGAAATTGGCCTGATGGATGAGATTCCGGGCGAGGACAAAGATATCGGTTACCTGATGCAGCAGGCGCTGGACAAGATCGCGTTCCTGCCGTTTGGTCTACTGGTGGACAAGTGGCGCTGGCAGGTATTCAACGGTGAAGTAAAGCCGGGCGATTACAACAAGGCGTGGTGGAAACTGCGGGAAGACTACCAGGGCATTCAGGCGCCGGTTGCGCGCAGCGAGGCCAATTTCGACCCGGGTGCCAAATACCATATTCCCGGCAATACACCCTACGCCCGCTATTTCCTCGCGCGCATCCAACAGTTCCAGTTCCACCGCGCGCTGTGTGAAGCCGCCGGTGAAACCGGGCCGCTGCACCGCTGCTCCATTTTCAAAAATGAAGCGGCCGGTAAAAAGCTGCGCGACATGCTCGCTATGGGTGCCAGCAAGCCCTGGCCGGATGCCATGGAAGCGCTCACCGGCCAGCGTGAACTCGACGCCTCTGCCATCGTGGATTATTTCCAGCCGCTGATGGTGTACCTGCAAGAGCAGAACGAGGGGCGCGATTGCGGCTGGTGATTGGGTGAAACTATTGACTGAATATTCACAGTCAATAGCGGGCGGGGTTTGAATACGGAGTTTTGACCTTAGTATTTTGTCTGACCTTAAGTACTGACCGGGAGGATGGGCGTTGTCCCTTCTGTCCCGGAAGTCAAGTCAGGTGTAGGCAGTGTATTGCTGTCATCATCTGAGGAATCCGGAGACGCCAGCTGAGCCTGCGAGGTTGACGCCTCCGATTAAAGGATTGAACCCGAGCCAAAATGAGGTTGCTGATGAGCAATATAGATATCGGAATTGGTGCCAAAGACCGCGAGAAAATTGCCCAGGGATTGAAAGGCCTGCTGGCGGATACCTACACTCTGTATCTGCAGACGCACAACTTTCACTGGAACGTAACCGGTCGGCTGTTTCGTGAGCTGCATTTAATGTTTGAGGAGCAGTACACCGAGCTGGCCGTCGCGGTTGATGATATCGCCGAGCGTATTCGCACGCTGGATGTGGTGGCGCCGGGTACTTACAAGGCGTTCGCTGAACACAGTTCCATCAAGGAAGTGGACGGCGTGCCGGCAGCCGAAGACATGGTGCGCATATTGACCCAGGGGCACGAGCAGGTAGTAAAAACCTGCCGCGATGTGCTAAAGGCGGCACAGGCCGGGGACGACGAGTCCACTATTGCGCTGGTGTCAGACCGCATGCGGGTCCACGAGAAAACCGCTTGGATGTTGCGGGCCACCGCGCACTGAGTCGTCAAGCGCTTCCCTATTCAACAAAGCCGGCCTGACCGCCGGCTTTGTTGTTTCCGGCACCCGCTGGTCCATCCGTTTTTATTCCTTCCCACGTTTCTCGTCGTTTCTCCTGCCATTCCCGGGGCTAGTCACAAGCTTGGCTGAATTTTTCTCTTGCGCTTCAGTACTGTGTGGTGCACAGTATTTACTGTGTGACACACAGTATGGGTTGAACAAATGACGGAAGTGCCGGAGAAGCTCGACAGGCTGGTGATGGAGGTTCGCCGCGGCGCGCTCACCCTCGCAGTACTGCTGGCATTGCGCGAGCCGCACTATGGCTACTCGTTGCGGAAAAAGCTGGCCGCACGCGGGTTGGAGATAGACGAGGGCACGCTGTATCCACTGCTGCGCCGGCTGGAAGAGCAGGGCCTGTTGGGCAGCCACTGGCAGCAGGAGGAGGGGCGCAAGCGGCGGTTTTACCAGATCGCTAGTGGTGGCGAAATTGCACTTGCTGCGATGCGCCGCGAGTGGCTGGATCTCAGCAAGGTCATCGACCAGCTGGCGGCGGAATATTGATCGCGAAAACGATTAGGGAGTCGAAGGAAATGGCAAATCAGACAGATTGGTTGCAGCGCTACGTGGACAATGTCCGCACCTATTTGCCGGCGCGCCTGCGGGAGGATGTGGGGAATGAACTTTATTCAGACCTGCAGGATCAGCGGGATGAGCTCGAAGAGTCGCTCGGCCGCATGCCTACCGAGTCCGAAATTCTCAAGTTGCTGAAGCAGAGAGGGCATCCTATGGCCGTGGCTGCGGCGTACCAGCCGCGCCGAACGCTGGTGAGCGAACCGCTGTTTCCCCTGTATCTGCAGGTGCTCAAATGGACACTGTTGGTGCTAGCGGTTCTCGGCGCCGTTGGCACGGTAGGGTCCCTATATGGGGACGAGCATCCGAAGCTGGTGTCTGCCGCCATTGGGTGGTTTGCCGGCCTGTACGAGAGTGGTATTCACGCCTTCGCCTGGGTGACGCTGGTATTTTACCTGGCTGGAGAAGGGCTCAGCTACCGCAGGGTTTTCGCCGACTGGAATCCCCGCACTCTGCCAAATGTGGTAGACAGTGGTCGGCGTATCAAGCGTTTTGACTCTGCGCTGGAGTTTGTGGTGACGTTGCTGGCGATGGCGTGGTTGAACGATATGTGGCTGTTGCCCGGCACCGGTGGGAACTCGTCGCTCTCACTGTCTGTGGAATTTACTACCTTGTTACCGTGGCTCAATTTCGCCCTTGGCGCCAGTGTGTTGATGTCGCTCTATAAGCTCTTTTCCCCGTTCTGGACACGCCGGCGATTGCTCACCGACGCCGCCCTGAATAGTTACTGGCTGGTGATGCTGGCGATGCTGCTCGGCTTGAATGCGCCATTTTCGCTCGAGTGGCACAACGGCGAGTTCTGGCAGCCGAGCCAGGGTGGTTGGCAGGTCGCGATAGGTGTCGTTATCGCCATCACGGCGTGGGATCTGTTTGAGAACATTCGCGGATTGCTGCATGCATACTCAGGGAGAGATGCCGAGAAGCATGTTTGAGAATGCCTGTGCCGGCGCGGACAGTGCGCCGGCCTCGCGCACGAGAATCCCCACCGGTTGCGTCACCACCGGGTCGGCCAATGGTTTGCAGCTCAGTCCATAAGCGCGCATCTGGGTTTCACACAGACTTGGCACCGCACTCACGCCCAACCCCGTCTGCACAAGTCTGCCGATAGTGCTCAGCTGGTTGGCTTCGCACAGCAGGCGGGGCTGTATTCCCTGATCCCGGCTTTGTGCAAACGCCGCGTCTGTCCAACGGCGCACCGCCGATCCTCTGTTCATAGCGATAAATGGCTCGCGCGCGAGGTCCTGCCAGCGCAACGCTTTCCTGCGCTGCAGTGGATGTCCCGCTGGCAGCACCGCCACAAAGCGGTCATCGCCAAAGGGGGTGAAGCGCAGATTGCCCAGATCCTCCGGGCGGAAGCTGATCCCCAGTTCCGCGCGTCCCTCCTGCACCGCGTTCACCACCCGCTCCATCACGATGTCTTCCAGCACGATATTGATGTCCGGGTACCGCTGGTGAAACTCCCGCAACAGCTCGGGCAATTGATTCAATGCAAACGCCGGAATGGCCGCGATGGACAACTGCCCCTGTTGCAGACGGAAGCGCTGCTGTACCGCGTCCAGGGTGTTGTCCCAGTTGTGCAGCAGTTGCTGGGCCCGCTCCAAAAATGCCACACCTTCCGGCGTCAGCGCGAGCTGGCGGCCATCGCGATTGAACAGGGCGCCGCCAAGGGAATCTTCCAGTGCGCGGATGGCTACGGAAATGGCCGGTTGGGAGACATGCAATTGCGCGCTGGCCTCAGCGAGGCTGCGGGTTCTGGCCACCGCCACAAAGGCGCGCAGCTGTTTAACGGTTGTGCCCACCGGTTTCTCCCGCGCAGAAATCATTTAAGTAAAATTTAATATTTGTTAATAAGTTTAAATTAGTTTTAAGTGTCAGACCAAGGCATGATTGTGCCTATGGCGAGAGCGCGAATAATGGTCAACCATTGATTTACCCGATCCGCAGACGTTACCGGCCGGCGATGGAGCCCCAGCGCAAGCATTAACGCAGCAAAACAGCCAGAACACAGAACAAGAGAGAGTCAGCCGCGATGAGCAATCCTGTGCAACCACTTTGGCAACCCACCCAAGCGGCCATCGCCGCCACTCAGATGGACCAGTTTCGCTGCCAGATTAACGAGCTGCACCGGCAGTCGCTGCCGGATTATCACGCGCTGTATCAGTGGTCCGTCGACCACCGCGAGCAATTCTGGAGCCACCTTTGGGAGTTCGGTGAGGTTATAGCCAGTGCGCGGGGCAATAAAATTCTTGGCAAAGACAGTATGCCCGGCGCCGAGTGGTTTCCCGAGGCCCAGCTGAACTTCGCCGAAAACCTGCTGCGTTTTCGCGATGACAAGCCTGCACTGGTTGAACGGCTGGAAAATGGCAGTCGCCGCACATTGAGCTATCAGCAGCTGTATGAACAGGTGGAGCGGTTGGCCGCAGCGCTGGCAGATGCGGGCGTAGGCGAGGGCGACCGGGTGGCGGGTTTTATGCCGAACATCATCGACACCGTGGTGGCGATGCTCGCTGTTTCCAGTCTTGGCGCCATCTGGACCTCCTGCTCCCCGGATTTCGGTATTAATGGCGTGTTGGACCGCTTCGGCCAGGTCGAACCGAAAATCCTGTTTGCCTGCGAAGGTTATTTCTACAACGGCAAGGTCATCGACTCGCTGCCGCGCCTTGCGCAGATCGTCGAGCAGATCGACTCCATTCAGCAGTTGGTAGTGGTACCGGTGGCCCGTTCTTCGGAGCAGACCGCAGTGGATATTGCCGGCCTGGACCGCGCCATCCTCCTCAATGATTTTGTGGAAAAGGCGCCGGTGCGCTCGTTGACCTTCGCACAGACTGCGTTCAATCATCCGCTCTACATCATGTACTCCTCCGGTACCACCGGCGTACCCAAGTGCATCGTTCACGGGGTGGGCGGTACCTTGCTGCAGCACATCAAAGAGCATCGCCTGCACACGGACATTTCCCGTGACGACACCTTGTTCTACTTCACCACCTGTGGCTGGATGATGTGGAACTGGCTGGTAAGTGGCCTCGCTTGCGGCGCCACCCTGGTGCTGTACGACGGCTCACCGTTTTACCCGGCGGCCCAATGCCTGTGGGATATGGCGGATGAGGAAGGCATCAGTGTATTTGGCACCAGCGCCAAATACCTCGCCGCACTGGAAAAGGCCGGCTGCAAGCCGCGGGAGAGCCACAGGCTTGAGCGTCTGCGCGCGGTGCTCTCCACCGGGTCGCCGCTTGCTCACGAGGGCTTCCGCTACGTATACCGGGACATCAAGTCCGATGTATGTCTGAGTTCCATTTCCGGCGGTACCGACATCATTTCCTGTTTTGCGCTCGGCAATCCCACTCTGCCGGTGTATCCGGGCGAGTTGCAGTGCCGCGGTCTCGGAATGGCGGTGCAGGTGTGGAGCGACGACGGCAAACCGGTGCTGGAAGAAAAGGGCGAGTTGGTGTGCGCCACTTCCTTTCCCTGTATGCCCATCGGTTTCTGGAATGATGCCGATGGCAGCAAATATCACGATGCCTATTTCGACAGCTGGCCCGGGGTTTGGGCTCACGGCGACTACGCGGAAATCACTGAGCACGGCGGTGTGATCATTTACGGCCGTTCCGATGCGGTGTTGAATCCCGGTGGGGTGCGTATCGGTACTGCGGAAATCTACCGCCAGGTGGAGAAGGTGGAAGAAGTGCTGGACAGCATCTGCATCGGCCAGGACTGGCGCGACGATGTGCGCGTGGTGCTGTTTGTGGTGTTGCGCGAAGGGCTGACGCTGGATGACGAGCTGATTCAGAAAATCCGCACGACCATCCGCGCCAACACCACGCCGCGCCACGTGCCCGCCAAAGTGATTCAGGTGGCGGATATTCCCCGCACCATTAGCGGCAAGATCGTGGAACTTGCGGTACGCAACGTGGTGCACGGCAAACCGGTGAAAAACCAGGAAGCTCTGGCCAATCCAGAAGCGTTGAAACTGTTTGAGAACCTGCCGACGCTGTCGGAGGGATAATCCCCGCCAGCGCCGACGGAAGAGCGGGCCGATGGGCGCTCAGTTGGTTTTCCGGGCCAGCTCTTCATTCATCTTGGTCAGCGCCATACGGGTGATAAACACGCCCATGACGCACACAAAGGCAATTATCCCGAGACTCAGCAGGCCGGAAAAACTGGTGAATAGGTCGATCATAGCGTCCATGATTGCCTCCTTTTAGTGTGCAACCGCTTGTGTTTGACGGACTCCAGTGTAAAGTGGCGCCCGCTGGTGGTCTTGAGCGAGATCAAGCCTGTGCTGGAATCGCGGTTGGCGGCGCATTTTTCGGCGGAGTGGAATACCTGTTCCGCCATATGTCGCCGCATTGGCGGCATTGTCCCCCGTCTTCTGCGCTATGCCGCGCCAGCTAAACTGCGCTACCCTGTAAGCCAACCCCGTAAACTAATAACGTCACGGAAGATAAGCATGATTACTTACCTGTATTGGGCTGCCGTTATCGCTCTGATTGTATTGAGCCTGTTCATCGGCGGCCGTCTTGGCAGTCTCGGCAAAGGCGCGATCGTCGCTGCCATCATCTTTCTGACGGCGTGGCTCGCTTATTATTTCCACTTTGAACAGGTGTTCGTGAAACGCTTTGGCGGCGTGATGTACATTAGTGTGCCCGATGGGCAGCGACATCTGGGTTCCACCTGGAAAGACGACAATCTCTGGGTGGAGAACTTTGATCCGCGCACCAACGAGTGCATCTTCAGCGAATACTCCAAGGGTAATCTGCTGGAGGGCCGGGTCGTCATCAAGAACTGCAATCCGCTGATGGAGCGCACTGGCACACAGGTGGTGCCGGGGCGCTGAGTCTGCTGGTAAACAGCTGGTAGATAGGAGAGATAGCCCGCGCGGGATGAGCGCTGCGCGGGTGTAAAGACTGGTAAAGTTGCGACTCTCTTCGCAACTTTCTCTCTCCATTAGCGTCGCAGTGGTGATGATTGGCAAGCGGGTTGTAGAGTTGCGCAATTTCCTGTTCGCTCCGAGAGCGGTATCCCCTCCATTTTTAACTGTGGTCCTGATGGCCGCACTACTGTTACTGAGCCCTCAGTATGGCTATGCGCTGCCTTTTTTCGACAGCCTGCCCAAATTCAAAATCCGTGTGCCGGAAGACCGCGAACTGCAGGGCTGGCTGCGCGATCAACTGAATGAACAGCGCAAATCCAGCAGTGTGCTCAAGTCCTACGACGATCCCTTGGATGTCGCGCGCTACGAGCGCGGCACGCTGGAGAAATTACTGAGATCCCGCGGTTACTACGACGGGCGTGTGCGCCAGTCGGTAACGGATGGCGAAATTCTCTACCGGGTGGTGCCCGGGCGTCAGTTCCGGATCAAGTCGCTGGATGTGCGCATGCCCGCGCACCTGAAAGCGGGCTTTGACGGTGTGGGTCTGCAGGAAGGCGATCCGCTGGATGCGGAAAAAGTGACTGCGGGCGTAAAGAAGATTGAGACCTATCTCGCGGAAAATGCCTGCCTGCTCAACGTGGATGTGACCTACAAAGCCACCGTCATTCACAGCGAACATGCCGCACGCGTCCAATACCGGGTGGCGGATAGCCCCGAGGTGCATATTGGCCAGGTACAGGTACAAGGCGTCGAGACAGTAAACGAAGAATTTCTGCGCAAGCGGGTACAACTGAAACCGGGAGATTGTTTCAGCCGCAGCAAGCTGGATGCGGCGAAATTGCGCCTGTTGCGCACCAACCTGATCGCTGGTGTGAATGCCGAGGTATCGGCCCCGTACGAAGGGATGGTGGACATCACTTTTCTGGTGATCGAGCGCAAACATCGCACCGTGCGCCTGGGGGTGGGTTATGCGTCCGATGAAGGCGCCGGCGTCTCCGCCGGTTGGGAGCACCGCAACATTCTCGGGCGCGGTGAAAAAATTGAAGTGGAGACCCGGGTCAGCGAAATCACGCAGTCTCTCACCGGAGAGCTATTGGTACCGCGCTTTTTTCGCGATGATCAGAATTTCACCGCCAAGGCGGAGGCGTCCAACGAAGACCGGGAATCCTATCAGGCCGAGGCCATTACGTTCGGCGGCACCATTTCCCGCCGCCACACCAAACACCGCACCTTCAGTATCGGCAGTGAGCTGAAGTTCAGTGACGTACAGGAAGAGGGGGAGGAGAGTGAAAACTACAACCTGCTGGCGTTTCCCCTGGGTCTGAAAATCGATACAACCGACAACCTGCTGGATGCACACCGCGGCGCCACCATTGCCATGGAGGTGAAACCCTATTTCGATCTCAAGGGCAGCGGCACCCGCTTTGTCAAAAATACTCTGGTGGCCACCGGTTATCTCACCGCCGAGGAGGTTCGCTACGATCCGACTCTGGCAGTGCGTATCAAGGCCGGCGTGATCAGCGGCATCGACAACCTGGATATCCCCGCGGATGAGCGCTTCTACGCCGGTGGCGGTGGCTCCGTGCGCGGTTACGCCTATCAGGCGCTGGGGCCGAGACGGTTGATTCCATCGACCGTGGCGGGTGAACCGCCCACGCTCTCCGACCCTATCGGCGGGCGGGCGCTGAGTGAAGTGTCGTTTGAGGGGCGCTTCCGCTTTACCGAGACCTGGGGGGGCGTGCTGTTCCTGGATGGCGGCAACGCCTACGCCGACCCCCAGCCAAGTTTCGACGATCTCTACTGGGGTGCGGGCATTGGTGTGCGCTATATGACGTCTTTTGCGCCGCTGCGCTTTGATATCGCTTTCCCGCTGGATCGCCGCGACGACCTGGATGACAGCCGTTATCAGATCTATGTGAGCCTGGGGCAGGCGTTCTGATTATGGCGGTGCAACCTGATTCCACTACTTCCGCACGGGAAAAACGCAGACGCTGGCCGCGTGCTCCGCGCCTGACACTGATCTCGGTGGTGCTTCTGTTGCCACTGCTGGGGGCGATTTTCCTCGTGGGCTCGGAAACCGGGCGTATCGCGCTAACCAACAGCGGCCTCGCCATCGCCCGTCACTACTTGCCCGATCTGGAAATTGAAGCCCGGGGCCTGAGTAGCCCACAGCTGGGGTACTGGTATTTCGACCTGCTGCAGGTGCACTACAAGGACAGGCCATTGCTAGAGAGCCGCAAGCTGACCCTGCAGTTGGACATGCAGCGGCTGTGGCGAAACCAGATCCATATTCCCGAGTTGAGCGCGCAGTCCTTCCTGTTCGACAACACGCTACTGGGCGAATATCTGGAGGCCCACGTCAGTGAAGAGGAAGTGGAAGACACCGCAGAAGAGGTGGACGATCCCACGATGCCCGCTATCTGGGTTGAGCGTTTGTCAGTACAACGGCTCACCATCATCGACAAAAGCCTCAAGGATTTTCCCGAGGTAGCGGTGAACGGTGAGGGCAGCTATCGATGGCCGCGCCGGGAGTCGGCGTTGACCCTGGATATTGCGGAGCTTGCTGAATCCGAAAACGGGCACGGGATGCACGTGCGTCTCGAGGGACGCATGCAGAGCGATACGGTGTATGCACTCACCTTGTCGGCCAGTGAGCGGGCCGGTGGATTTTTGCCGCGCACATTGTTGTTGCCGGCGGGCGAAGGGCTCGATGCAGACGGCAAATTCCTGCTGGAACTCGCGGGCGAAAATCGTGTGAGCGTCGCTGTCGAACGCTTCTCCCTGCCGTTGGTGGAGCACCGCTTTGGGCTGGTTGGCCATGCAGACGTCATGCTGTCGCCCTGGTCCGTTGCCACCGATGATCTTACGCTCACCGTGGACGACACCCGCCACACTATTCGCGGCCGTATCGACAGCGAGGCCGTGGACCTCAAGGTACAGTTGAGCCGCCTGCCTGTCGCCATATCCCATCCCTTTCAGGACTATCTGCGCGGCGGCTGGTTGAGCGCCGATCTTGCAGTGAAAGGTCCGCTTGCGCTGCCCAATGCCGACGGCACGCTGGAACTCAAAACATCCTACCAGCAGCAACCTCTGCACCTGACCGGCGACGTGGAAACCATCGAAGACAGGATTTACCTGCGCACCGCGCGCCTGCAACTGGCTGAGGCGCGGCTCGACGTGAGCGGCAGTGTGGATATTGGCAGTGAAGCCATCGATCTGAAGGGACAGCTCGCGCAATTGCCGTTTGCGGAGATCCGGCGAATTCTCGCGTCTCTTGAGGAAACGCGCGATCTGGAAATTCCGTCGGAACTGGACGGTACCATCGCTCAACTGCAGGTGACCGCCGCCGGCCCATGGAAGAATCCGCGCCTCGGGGTCACACTCGATAGCGGCGTGCAATACCTGGAATTCAATACCCGACTGCAAGGCCGGGCCGTGGGTGATCTCAACAAGTTTGCGGTGAGTGACCTGGTGTTGGAAGGTGAAGGGCTCCGGGTAAGTGGCAGCGGTGAAGTAAATGTCGAGCGCAAGGCGGTACAGTTCCAGTTGGACGTTGCGGCGCGTGGCCTGCAGCCCGCGGAGCAGTTCGGGCTGCCGGTGGACGAGGGCACCGAAGTCGATTTGGATGCGGTGGTTTCGGTCAATGGCCCCTGGGACAATCCCAAAATGTCTGCGCGCCTGTCGTCCGATGGCGAGTATCGCGAGTATCGCTACCGTCTGCGCGGCGGTGCGGTGGGCAATGCCGAGGCCATCACCTTCGACCGCTTGCGGTTGGAGCTCTTCACCGGCGTTGCCGATGCCGCAGCCGATGTCAATGGTGGCGATCCGGCCGCAGCCGCTGAGCAGTCGCTGGTGCCGGATGAAGTGCACGAGCCGAGCAAGGATTACCCATTGGAGCAGGCGCGTGCCCCGCTGGAACAATCCCGCCAACGGGCCGCCGGCGTTGCCGCCCTGGCGGCGGATTCTGAGCAGGCGCGCCAGCGCGGCTACGCCTGGCTCGAACTCAACGGTGTACTGCAACCCAAAGCCCAGCGTGCCAACGGAAGTGTAGCCGCGCGTAATATCCCGCTGCGGCTTGCGCGTCTGGCGGGTGTGGATTTGCCGCCATCGCTGCGCGGCGAACTTAGTGTCGACGGCCAGTTCAGCGGGTCGTTCAGCGATCCCGAGGCCACCGCCAATCTCCTCGGTCTTGGCGAATATCGTGGTGAGCCTTGGCAGATGCAGGGGGATGTGAGTTACAGCAAGGCACAGGTCACACTGTCGGAAGTGAAGTTACTTTGGGCCGGACGCAACCAGCTCACCGCTGATGGCAGCCTGAGTGCGGAGTCTCTGGATCTGGAGCTTCGCGCCCAGGCGGTGCTGGCGGATTTTGAAGAATGGATCAGTGCAGACATCAGTGACAGCGGCGAGCTGAACCTTGTGGCTACCGCGCGCGGCACCCCGAAAGATCCGGATCTCGCCGGCGAACTCCGCATTACCGGCCGCGCGCCCGCACTGCGGGACGATGCACTGGTGCAGTCGCCACTGACCCTGGCGCTCACATGGCAGACCAGTGATGGCGATCTGGAGATGAGTCTGGATGCCAGTCACGGGGATCGCACTGCCGCGGACGCCAAGGCCACGCTGGCCATTGCACCCATCCTTGAGCAGTTGTTCCGCGAGAAACCGGCGGGTGAGTCGCCGCCGCTGCCTGTCGATCTTGAGGCCAACGGCACCGCGGACCTGGCGGCTCTCGGCGCCTTTTTCGACCCGGAAATTCACAGCATGCGCGGGCGGCTCGACTTCAGCCTGGTGGCGGATGGTACCAGCGTCGCCCCCAATGCCCGCGGCAAGATCAATCTGCAGGACGGTTACTACGAGCACCGCCCCAGCAATACCCGCCTGACCAATGTCGTGTTCGTCGCTGATCTTACGCCGGAAGCGTGGCAGGTGGTGGAGGCCAGTGCGCGGGATGGCGATCGCGGGCGGATCGACCTGGCCGGCGCAGTGACCTTCAACGCGCCCGCGCCACCGGCGCTGAATTTTTCTGTTACCGCGCGCAATGCGCACCTGCTCAACATGCCGGGTGCCAAGGGCGCCTTTACCGGTGAAATGCGTCTCACCGGCAATACCGAGGATGCGCTGCTCGCGGGCTCCTTGAACCTGCGGCCGTTAGCGGTACAGGTGGAGCACTTTATCGGCAGCAGTGTGCCCGAGATTGACGTGGTTGAGGTTCAGATGGACGGCGGCGAGCAGCAAGAGGGCTCCCCGCTGATGGGCAACATCGCCCTGGCGCTGGAAATCGTGCTGGATCAACAGTCGTACGTGCGCGGGCTCGGGCTTGATTCCAACCTCAAGGGCAAAGTGGAAATCGCGGGGACCGCCGCCGACCCGCAGGCGTCCGGCACACTGACCATTGTGCGCGGAAAGTTCGACCTGCTGGGCAAGAAGTTCGAATTGCAGGAGGGGCAGGTGCAGTTCCAGAACAATATTGCGGTGCTCTATGTAAAGGGCGTGCACACCTATCCGGAGGGCGAGATTACCGCGGAAATTTCCGGTACTACGGATAACCCCAAAATCGAGTTCAGCTCCAACCCGGCGGCGGCGCAAGACGAAATCTTTGCGCAGCTGCTGTTTGGCAAGTCTCTGACGGATATCTCGCCGCTGCAGGCCGTGCGCCTGGTCGGTGTAGTGCGCACTTTACAGACGGGCGGCACCGGCTTTGACCCGCTTGCCAGTACCCGCGATCTGGTAGGCTTGGACAGTCTGGATTTCGAATCCGAGGCCACGGACGAGGGCGATCAGTACTCACTGAGCCTCGGCAAGTACATCACCAGCCGTATCTATCTCGAATTGCAGCGCAGCACCGACCCGCTCAACCCCTGGCGGGCGGAAATGCAGATCGAGCTGCGCAGAAATCTGCGCCTGGATATCAAATCCGCGGATAACGACGAAAGCGGCGGCGGAAGTGTGGAACTGCAGTGGAAGAAGGATTACTGACCGACTATAAAAACTGGACGATATTAAAAAGGATGGGTGAAAACGAAATGGAATATTCGATTGTCGTTCTGGCCGCGGGTTACTCCCATCGCTTTGGCGGTGACAAGCGCCTCGCCAGCATCCAGGGTGAGCCCATGTTATTGCGCACTCTGCAAGCCACCATGGCGGCGGCTTCTACACTTGAGGATACGCAGATACAGGTTGTTATCCGCGCGCGCGACCCGGTGATCGCCAACGGACTCCGCAACATGCCGGTGCAGGTGCTGCATGCACCCGTGTGGCCGGTGGGCATTGGTGCCAGTCTTGCCTTTTGCGTTGAGCAGCTGCAGCGCCAGGGAGCCAACCCCAGAGCCGTGCTGGTGTGCCTCGGGGATATGCCGTTCGTGGAACCGGAAACGATGGTCACGCTGCTGCAGTCCGCGCGAGAGGATCGTATCTGTGTGCCGGTATGCGCCGGTACCCGCGGCTATCCTATCGCCATCGGTCGGCGTTATCTCACCGCACTTTCACGTCTGCGCCGCAGCGGGGTAGAGAAGGTGCTGCGCATCTACAGTGACGCCGTTTACGATGTGGAAGTCCCCGATCCCGCGATCAACTGCGATATCAACCGCCCGGACGATTTCCACGCAGCAGTGCGGCAGGATCTGTTCGGTAAAATTTTTGCATCTCGCGATACAGCGCCGGGTGAGCGGCTGCCATCGCTGTTGGAATAATGAAATACGCCTCGGTAGCCACCGCAAAAAATTCCGCCGGGGACTGTGCGCCGTAGGTATCGAGAACGGACGGCGCGCGCTCCCCGGTGACATCCTGAAGTTCCGCTTCGCCCTGTAGCGCGTGAATCCGCTGGCGCAATTCCGCAAAAGCTTCCCGCATCACCGGCGCCCAGCTCTTGCCGTCGGCACTCTTCGCAAAGGGCGGTCTCCCGTCCACATAGCCGTCCTCTTCGTCCAACTTGTGGGCAAACTCGTGAATCGCCACATTGTGGCCCTGTTCCGGGTGCGCGAGCCCCTGTTGCAGGTCATACCACGACAGCACCACCGGCCCGCGATAGTGCGCCTCACCGGCGCGCGCGCTCAGGTGGGTGGTTTGAATGTGGCCGTCGTAGTGGGTTTCCTCTGCCACATACGCCTCCGGGTACACCAGCACCGTGTACAGATTGGGATAGCAGTTGTTGTCCCGCGCGAGTAAAAGCAAGCATGCGTGTGCGGCAATCACCACCCGCATTTCTTCGGTGATGACGAGACCGTCACAGCCGACAAATTCTTTTTCCCGCAGGAACAAGCTCATATTGCGCTTCAGTTCTTCCTGGCGTTCCTTCGGCAGGTGGCGGAAGAGGGCGAGACGGTCCGCCAGTATCGACGTCTGTTGCCGCGTCAATGGGCGCGAACGCAGGTAGCGCCGGCGCGCACGCTGCCACACCATTGGCACTACCCAGATGAGGATGGCGAACAGGATAATCGCGAAGAACGTTTCCAAACCGGTAACCTGCATAATCTCTGTCCGGCCAGTGTATCCCAATTGGCGCTTGAGTTGACGTCCCCCGAAATTCTGCGACCATGTGGCGCGCCTGCCGTAAACAGGGTTGGTAGGGCAGAATAAAAATGAAAAACAGGCAGGATTGTCAGGGGTTGGGGTTCCGGAAATGAGTGCGAGCGATTCGGGGTTTATGCTGGTACCGCACGGCTATTGCGTGCGGGGCCGGTTGCAGTTGTGGGTTGGGGCGCACTGTGAGGAATTGCCCAAACGGATGTGGGTGCGGTGTACTCCACAGGGCGCAGGGCCGGTGTCCCACTGCGAAGCCGGTTGCCGCGATTTTCCGCTGCAATTAGAGCGCGAGGCGCCTTCCCTGCGTTACACCGTGCTGCTGTTGCCCGTCACCCCCGGTTGCCGCTATCAGGCTTCCCTGTGGGCACTGGACGAGCAGGGCAGGGCGATTGAACTTGCCGATGCGGAGTTCCGCGCGCGCCCGCGCAGTCTCTCGGATGGTTTCAACGTTTGGTACGGTTCCTGCTTTTATGGCAAGGCAGACAAGGGCGCACTGGCGGCGGCCTTTGACGCCCTCCCACAAGACTGTCGCCCAGACGTTTCCTTTCTTGGCGGCGATCAGGTATATCTGGATACGGCGGTGGCAACCGCCGGCTGGGGCTTTGCCCCCATTCCGGGTCTGAGCATCGTCAAATCCCTGCGTCTTGCGGCATTGTATGCCGCGGAAGGTAAGGCGGAACTCGAGCGGATTTTCGCTGCGGAATACCGCGACAACTGGCAACGGGGTCTGCACCGGGTGCTGCGCTCAGGCAATCACCATTTTCTCGCCGGTGATCACGAATTCTGGAACGATTACCCCAACCCGCCGGGATTTTTCTGGGGGCTCGCGATTGCCAGCCTCCGGCAAATCTGGAAGTCGAGCGCGCAAGCATTGTTTGACGCCTACCAGTTGCCCGAGGGCAATGCTTCGGACCAGTTTGCCATTGGCAATGAGCTTGAGTTTTTCTACCTGGATACCTACCTGCAACGGGAGCGGGGAAACAACGCGAGGTTCACCGATGATGCGACTCTTGAGCGCGCGTGTACCTGGCTGCGGGGGCTCACCTGTCCGGGGGTGCTGGTACTGCCCATGCCACTGCTGACCAACTGGCACTGGCGCAAAGGAGGCTGTTTCAAAGCGCGGTTAAAAAATGCTTTTGCGGCCTGGCTGGTGAAACTGGGACTGGGCGACCACTCGCTGGCCGACACCGCCCAGTATGAGCCACTGGTACAGGCATTACACGATTGCCCGCAAGATATTTTGATCCTTGCAGGGGATGTGCACTACAGTCGCCTCACACGCATGGAACTGAACGGAAAGCAGGTGGTGGAAGTGGTATCTACACCGCTGTCCTGTCTGCCGAGCGCGGGTAGCCGGCCCGACACCACGGTGAAAACTTTTCCCGACAGACCCGTCGCGGATATCCAAGCGCCGGTGGAATATGTCAAAACTGGAAGTTACCGCAAGAAATTGATCGGCCATATGTCGGACAACAATTTCACCACGCTGAACTTTTCCCGCGTAGAGAACGGCATCAATGTCCATGTCCGGTGCTGGAATGTCAATGCGCGCAATGCCGATGGCCAACTGACCCGTGACTGGGAACTGGCAGACGTGTTGCTGCGCCGGCGCAGTGTCGCGGTAACGGCAGCGGTTGCACCGGTCAGCGCAACTGCAGGTAAACCGCAGCGCGAACCCGAGACTCTCACTACGGAGGCTCAGGAATAATGGTGCTCAGAACTTTATTCTTATTGCTCGGTCCCGTGCTGGCGGTGGCGTGTTACTTCCTGATGGTTGCTTTCGGCATGTCCTACCTGCCGGCAGTCACCGCAGCCATCACGGTACTTACTGTCGTGTGGTGGATTACCGAAGCACTGCCCATTCCCGCCACGTCCATCGTGCCGTTCGTACTATTTCCGTTGTTTGGCGTCGGGGATCACAAACTGGTGGCGTCGTCACTCGGCAGCCATGTAATCCTGCTGTTGATGGGCGCGTTCATGTTGTCCAAGGCGCTGGAAAAAAGTGGCGCGCACGAGCGGTTGGCACTGTACATGCTGAAACTGGTGGGCATTTCCAGCGGGCGGCGTCTGGTGCTTGGGTTTATGCTCGCGGCAGGGCTGCTCAGTATGTGGATTTCCAACACCGCCACTACCCTGATGATGCTACCCATCGCGCTGGCCATCCTGTCTCGCGCCGACAATCACCGGCTCACGGTGGCGCTGATACTGGGGATTGCCTATGCCGCCAGTCTCGGTGGCGTCGGCAGCCCGCTGGGCACACCACCGAATGTGATTTTCATGGGTATTTATGAAGAGTTTACCGGGCGGGAATTCAGCTTCCTCAGTTGGATGAAAATCGGTTTGCCAGTGGTATTGCTTACACTGCCTCTGATGGCTCTGTGGCTGACCCGCGGCATTCAACTGAATAAATCGCTGGAGGCACCGCCGGTCGGCGAGTGGCGGCCGGAAGAGGTGCGCACTCTGTTGGTTTTCGCCGTGGCGATTCTGTTCTGGGTAACCCGCAACGAGCCTTTCGGTGGCTGGAGCGGCCTGCTGGGTGTGGAAGGGGCCGGTGATAGCACCGTGGCGCTCGGCGCGGTGGTGTTGATGTTTCTGATTCCCAACGGCAAGGGTGGCCATCTATTGGACTGGCCGACGGCGGAAAGTATTCCCTGGGGGATGTTGCTGCTGTTTGCCGGCGGTATCGCCATTGCAAAAGGATTTGTGGTTTCCGGCCTGAGCGAGATGATGGGACAAGCGCTCGTCTCACTCACCGACATGCCGTTGTGGTTGATGTTGGTGGTGTTGTGTCTCTCGGTCACGTTTCTTACCGAAATCACCAGCAATACCGCCACGGCGACACTGCTGATGCCGATTCTCGCGGTGGTCGCCACCAGCGCCGGGCTCGACCCCATGGTGCTGATGATTCCCGCTGCCATGTGCGCAAGCTGCGCTTTTATGCTGCCGGTAGCCACCGCCCCCAACGCCATCGCCTACGGTACCGGCAAGGTGCGGATTCAGGAAATGGTGCGCGAGGGCGCGGTGCTGAGTGTGCTTGCCTCCCTGGTGATCGCGGGGGTGTGTGGCGTGATGCTGTCCTAGCGGATTAGTTGGTCCGCTGCTTATTGATTAGATTTTTGTTTTTTAATTTATTTATTTGGTGGCTTATTATCCTGGGTTTTTCCGCTTTCCGGCATTTCCTTGATCTGCCCGCGGGAATTGGGTTTCCTAATGGTTTTGCAAAATCCATCCAATGTATTGGGAGCAACCGGGAGGTCCCCGAATAATGAAAAAACTATCCGCACTGGCCGTGGCCGGAGTACTGGCTGCCTGCTCGGGAGAGTCCCCGGAGAACACCAAATCCATGAGTGAAACTGTAGAGGCGGCACCCGCCGCACAGACGGCGGCGTTGACGTATCCGCCGACCCGCAAAGACGATGTCATCGATACGTATTTTGGTACCGAGATCGCCGATCCCTACCGGTGGCTGGAAGATGACCGCAGCCCGGAAACCGAAGCCTGGGTGAAAACCCAGAACAAAGTCACCTTCAGCTATCTCGATCAGATTCCTTACCGCGATGCCCTCAAGCAGCGCCTGGAAGCCCTGTGGAACTACGAAAAAGTTGGTTCGCCCTTTAAAGAAGGCGATTACACCTACTTCTACCGCAACGACGGTCTGCAGAACCAGTATGTGGTTTGGCGCAAGAAGGGCGATGGTGAAGCGGAAGTTTTCCTCGATCCGAACACCTTCAGCGAAGATGGCACGACCTCACTTGCCACGCTGGAATTTTCCAAAGATGGTTCCATCGCTGCCTATGCGGTTTCGGAAGGTGGCAGTGACTGGCGCAAGATCTACATCATTAATGCAGAGACCAAAGAGGTGCTCGAAGCACCATTGGTGGATGTGAAATTCTCCGGCATCTCCTGGAAAGGTAACGAAGGTTTTTACTATTCCAGCTACGACAAACCGGAAGGCAGCGAGCTGTCTGCCAAGACCGACCAGCATAAGCTCTATTACCACAAGCTGGGCCAGCCCCAGGCTGAAGACGCGCTGGTATTCGGCGGTAGCGAGGCTCAGAAGCGCCGCTACGTATCCGGCACCGTGACAGAAGACGACCGCTATCTGGTGATTTCCGGCGCTACGTCCACCTCCGGCAACGACCTGTTCATTGTGGATCTCACCAAGTCTGACGCCCCGCTGGTGCCGGTACTGACGGATTTTGATTCCGACACCTACGTAATCGACAACCAGGGCAGCAAGCTGTTCCTGGTCACCGACCGCAATGCGCCCAACAAGAAAATCGTCACCGTGGATGCGGCCAATCCGGTACCGGAAAACTGGCAGGACTTTATTCCCGAGACCGAAAATGTACTGACGGCCTCCACCGGCGGTGGTTACTTCTTTGCCGAGTATATGGTGGATGCGCTGTCCAAGGTCTACCAGTACGACTACAACGGCAAACAGGTGCGTGAAATCGCGCTGCCTGGCCCGGGCAGTGTGAGCGCGCCCGACGGCAAACGCGAAGACAAAACCCTGTATTACACCTTCACCAACTACAAGACGCCATCCACCATTTTTGCGTTTGACGTGGAAGAGGGTAAATCCAGTGTTTACCGCGAATCCGGTGCCAAGTTCGATCCGGCCGGTTACGAGTCCAAGCAGGTGTTTTACACATCCAGGGACGGCACCAGGGTGCCGATGCTGATCACCTACAAAAAAGGTCTCAAGCTCAACGGCAAGAACCCGACCATTCTGTACGGCTACGGCGGCTTCAACATCAGCCTGACCCCAAGTTTCAGCATCCCCAATGCGGTGTGGCTGGAGCTGGGCGGCGTGTACGCGGTGCCGAACCTGCGCGGTGGCGGCGAGTATGGCAAGCGCTGGCACGATGCCGGCACCAAGCTGCAGAAGCAGAATGTGTTCGACGACTTCATTGCCGCAGGTGAATATCTGATTGAGCAGCGCTACACGTCCCGGGATTACCTCGCGATTCGCGGCGGTTCCAACGGCGGGCTGCTGGTGGGTGCAGTCATGACCCAGCGCCCGGACCTGGTGAAAGTCGCGCTTCCCGCGGTGGGGGTAATGGACATGCTGCGCTACCACACCTTCACCGCCGGCGCCGGCTGGGCCTACGATTACGGCACTGCCGAGCAGAGCCAGGAAATGTTCGAGTACCTGAAAGGCTATTCCCCGGTGCACAACGTGAAGGCGGGTGTGAATTACCCGGCGACTCTGGTCACTACTGCCGATCACGACGATCGCGTGGTACCGGCGCATTCCTTCAAGTTTGCCGCCGAGCTGCAGGCCAAACAGTCTGGGGCGGTACCGACCCTGATCCGCATCGAGACCAATGCGGGCCACGGTGCCGGCACTCCGGTGTCGAAATCCATTGAGCAGTATGCGGACATTTTCGGTTTTACCCTGTACAACATGGGCATTAGCGAATTGCCCCAGGGCTGAACCGATTCCGAAAGGACGTTTCGCGTAATTCAACGCAAAACCCGGCAACTGCCGGGTTTTGTCATTTTTAC
The DNA here is from genome assembly GCF_005771435.1 of Microbulbifer harenosus. Lineage (GTDB taxonomy): Bacteria > Pseudomonadota > Gammaproteobacteria > Pseudomonadales > Cellvibrionaceae > Microbulbifer > Microbulbifer harenosus. The sequence goes on along the minus strand of NZ_VANI01000006.1, from coordinate 52,371 downwards.
GGCATCGTTGACTGGCAGAATGGCGTAGCATCGGGCTACCTGCCCGTATCCATTCGATTTATCATGCGGAGCTTGTTGTTCAGATGCACAGGATTGCCACTGCGCCTCGCGCGGTAAACACACCCATGCCGTTACAATTTGATCTCGATACCCGCCCGGCCATATTGCCGTTGTATTTCCGCGCCCTGACTGCCCGCAAACCGGGCCGGCTCCCTCCGGGGCAGGAGCGGGTGCTCGCCAGTGTATTGCTTGGCAATCAGGCGGTTGATCCCGTTCATCTGCAGATATACCGCGATGTCTGTGGTTTTGGCCCCGGGCAGCATCTGCCGGCAACCTATCCTTTTGTACTGGCCATGCCTTTGCAGCTGAAACTGCTGGTCAGTGAGGCATTTCCGTTCCCGGTGTTGGGGGTAGTCCATGTGCGCAACAGCATTACTCAGTACCGCCCGTTGCTGGAGCGTGAACATCTGGATATACGCTGTGATCTGGCTGCCGCGGTCGCGGTTAAACGGGGCTATGAGTTTGAGTTGCTGACAAGCGTGCGTGTTAACGGGGAGCTGGTATGGGAGTGTGTCAGCACACTGCTGAGCCGCACGCCTCACGGGGAAGCGAAAGTGTCCAGGCCGTCTAGCGGCAAGAAAGCCTGGGTGGCACCTGTGGACGAGGGCTGTGCGAGCGCGGTCAACTGGCAGGTGCCCGCGGATATCGGCAGGCGTTACGCGCGTGTTTCCGGTGATCGCAACCCCATTCATCTCAGCGCCTCCACCGCAAAAATATTCGGATTCCCGCGCGCCATTGCTCACGGTATGTGGACCAAAGCGCGCTGCCTGGCGGCGTTGGAGGAGGGGGCCTACGCGGGAACCCTGCCGGACCGGTTCACCTTGGGTGTGGACTTCATCAAGCCGATATTTCTTCCGGCAGAAGTCCTGTTTCAGTCCGCGCAGAGCGCGACAGGCACCGGATTTTCGCTCAGCAGTGGCGGCAGGCGCGTGAATCTGACCGGCGCGCTGGTTCACTGTTGAGCCGTGGGCTGCGCCTGCGGTTCTCAGCCGGACCGCAATTAAAGTTAATTACCCAAAGTTAACCCTTCTTAACGCGGCTTTTTCAAGGCGCTGCGGCATTCTATGGTCATTCAAAATGGATGACTCTGATTACGCCGTGAACAAAAAATCCCCTTTACTCCGAACCATCCCGGTGCTGCTCGCCATCACCGTCGGTGGTGTCGCGACCGTCGGCCCGGTATTCGCCGCGGACATCGACGGCAAATCCGTCGCGGGGGAATTGCCCGCGACCGCCACTGACTGGTGGCAGCGTTTTGACGACCCCTTGATGGTGGACCTGGTCGGCGAGGCGCTCGCGGCCAACCCGGATTTGCGCAGTGCACAGGCCGCCCTGCGTGCCGCCCACGCTCAGGGTGTTATCGCCGGTGCCGCACTGCAACCGGAGCTGAGCGGCAGCAGTTCAGTCTCGCGCAGCGACGATCAGAGCCGTTACGGCGCAGGTCTCAGTGCCAGCTGGGAACTGGATCTGTTCGGAGCCAACCGCGACAGTGCCCGCGCCGCTGGGGAAGATATTCAGGCCTCTTCCGCCAGCCTGCAGGATGCGCAGATCTCACTGGCCGCGGAAGTGGCCAGCAGCTATATCGATCTGCGCCGTGCCCAGGCGCAGGCGGATATCCTCAAGCGCAACCTCGCCGCGCAGCGGGAAACGGCAGAGCTCATTGAGGCCCGTTACCAGGTGGGGCTCGACAGCGAACTGGAACTCACCCAGACGCGCCTCAGCCTCGGCCAGCTACTGGTGCAGTTACCGGCGCAGGAGAGTGCCGTCAGCCAATCTATGCACGCCCTCGCGATACTTTCCGGCGCAGAGCCGGATGCATTGAACGCGCGTCTGCAACAGCCCGCCGGAGTGCCTTATGTGGCGCAGCCCCTGGCCGCGGAGAGTGACATTGCGGCCGATCTGGTGCGCCGTCGCCCGGATCTGCGCGCTGCCGAGCACAACGTAGCCGCTGCCGGTTACCGCCGCGACGCCGCCGAAGCCGCGCGCTATCCCAGCTTCCGCCTCGCTGGCGGGTTGGACTTCAGCAGTCTCGACGCCGCGGATCTGTTCGATTCCGCCAGCATGGCGCGCTCGCTGTTGGGTTCCATCAGCGTGCCGATTTTCAACAGTGGCCGCCTCAAGCAGCAGGTCACTGTGCGCGATGCGCAGTACGACCAAGCGGTGAACAGCTATCAGAAAACCCTGCTTGCAGCGCTCGCGGAAGTGGCCGATGCCTTTGCCACACTAGAAAGCAGTGAACAGCGTATCCCGCAGTTGAGCGAAAATCTCACGCTCGCCCGCAATGCGCAACAACTGGCGTTTTCCCGCTACCAGGCGGGCGCAGTAAATTTCCAGACGGTGCTGGATGCCCAGCGTCAGGTATTGAGTGCGGAGCAGAATTTACTGGAGGTTCGCGCAGAAAACTCCCTGGCGGCCATCGGCCTTTACCGCGCCCTCGGCGGCAGTTGGTAGTGGCGATCAAGCGAAAGGGAACAGGGAATTGTGGAGAAAAATCCAATGAATGGCAGTAACGAATCCGTGCGCGACATGCTGGACAAAGCCGGTAACCGCGGACTGTTTGCGGGTGTGTTCAAGCGCGGCAGCCGCGTTAAAGACAACAATGCACCCCACGCACGCGCTGCGAATGCAGTGCGTTTTCCCCACAAAAAATGGCTGATTGCCGGCACCCTCGGTGCCGCCGCACTGGGTGTGTGGGTACTCAGCGGATTTTCCGGTGGCGACAGCCCGCAGTTTTCCACTGCGGTTGTCGGCCGTGGCAATCTGGAAATCACCGTTACCGCCACGGGCAACCTGCAGCCGTTGAATCAGGTTGACATCGGCACAGAAGTTTCCGGCACGGTGGAAACTGTGTCCGTGGACTACAACGATCACGTCAAGAAGGGCCAGGAACTGGCGCGGCTGATCACCGTGCAATGGCAGGACCAGGTGCGCAAGAGCAAGGCCGCGCTCAGTTCCGCAAAAGCGCGCGAACAGCAGGCGGAAGCCTCGCAGATTGAAGCCGCCCAGAATCTAAAGCGTCTGCGGGACCTGAAGCGGGCGACGGAAGGCCGCCTGCCCGCGCAGGCCGAGCTGGAGGCCGCGGAAGCCACTGAGCGTCGCGCCCGTGCTGACCTCGCGGTAGCCGAGGCCAATGTAGACTCCGCCTCGGCAGATCTCGCCACCGCCGAAACTAATCTCGCCAAGGCCATCATCATCTCGCCCATCGACGGCGTAGTGCTGTCCCGGGTGGTGGAGCCCGGGCAGACGGTCGCCGCCTCACTGTCGGCACCGGTCCTGTTCACCCTCGCGGAAGATCTGTCAAAAATGGAGCTGGAAGTGAGCGTGGATGAGGCGGATATCGGCCAAATGGACAAGGGGCTCAGCGCGCGCTTTACCGTCGACGCCTGGCCAGGCCGCGAATATCCCGCGGAGGTTACCCGCGTGAGTCTCGGTTCCAGCATTGTCGATAACGTTGTGTCCTACTCAACCCTGTTGTCGGTGGAAAACCCGGATCAGACCCTGCGCCCGGGTATGACCGCAATCGCCACGATTGTTACCGAATCCAAGCAGGATGTGTTGCTGGTGCCAAATACTGCGTTGCGCTTTACGCCGCCGGCGGAGTTGATACCGGAAGCGGAAAACAGTGAGGGTGGAATAGCACGCGGTCGCTCGCGCGGGGAGGATGGGCCATCCGCTGAGCGCCAGGGAAATCGCGCGGGCGAACGCAGCGGAGAACGAGGCGGCATGCTCGCGCAGCTGATGCCGGGCCCGCGCCGTTTTATGGGCCCGCGCAACCGCAATCAAAGTGAGAGTGCACCGCAACTGCTGAACCGTGGCCCGCGCCGTGTCTGGGTGCTGGAAAATGGCCAGCTCAAGCCCGTGCGTGTGCGTACTGGCGTGAGTGATGGACGCTTTACGGAAGTTGTTGACGGCCCGCTACAAGAGGGCGCGCAAATCGTGACGGGAATGACGGGAGTGCGCGGATGAGTGCGTTGCTGGAATTCTCCGGGGTTACCAAAAGTTATGGCCAGGGCGACGTCGCCTTTCAGGCGCTGCGCGGTGTAGACCTGAAAGTGAACGAGGGGGATTTTGTCGCAGTAATGGGCCCCAGCGGTTCCGGTAAATCCACGGTGATGAACATCATTGGTTGCCTCGACGTGCCCACCACCGGCAGCTACCGCTTTCGCGATGTGTGCATCGAGGATCTGTCGCGCAACGAGCGCGCGCTGCTGCGCCGGCATTTTCTCGGTTTTGTGTTCCAGGGCTTCAACCTGCTGGCCCGTACTTCCGCACAGGAAAATGTCGAACTGCCGTTGCTATACCGCGGCGAGCCTGCAGATGTGCGCGCTGCCGCAGCCAAACGCGCACTGGCGCAGGTGGGCCTTGCGGGTTGGGAGCACCACACCCCGGCGGAACTCTCCGGTGGCCAGCAACAAAGGGTCGCCATTGCCCGCGCGATTGTCACTAATCCGACCTTACTGCTTGCTGACGAGCCCACTGGCAATCTCGATACCCGCCGCAGCCATGAAATCATGGAGCTGCTAGCCTCCCTCAACCGCAACAATGGCATCACGGTATTAATGGTCACCCACGAAGAGGACATGGCGGCCTACGCCCGCCGGGTGGTGCATTTCGTGGATGGGCTGGTAGCGCGCGACGAAGTGCAGGAGCAGGCCGCAGGCCGGTTGCAGGAGCGCGATCATGCTGTGGAGTAGTCTGTTATTGGCGGTGCGCGAAGTACGCCGCAATATTCTGCGTTCGTTTCTCACCGTGCTCGGTATCGTCATCGGTGTATCTGCGGTAATCACCATGGTAACGCTCGGTAATGGCGCCACCGAGTCCGTGCGTCAGCAGGTGGAAAACCTGGGCAGTAATCTGCTGATGCTGCGACAGGCGAGATTTCGTCGCGGTCCGCCCGGCAGTGCCGGTGCCAGCGGTCCACCCCCGTTCAAGCTGAGCGATGTGGACGCCATTCGCGAGCGCATCCCGGGCATTGCCGCTGTGGCTCCGGAAATCGAAGTGAACAGCACCGTAGTGGCCTATGCCAAAAACTGGTCCACGGAAGTGGTGGGCACTACCGCGGACTACTTCCTTGCCGGCAGCTGGGAACTCGCCGCCGGGCGCTTTTTCAACGAGCAGGAGGCAAATAGCGGTGCAACCCTATGCGTGATTGGCGAAACCATCCGCAAGGAACTCTATGGCACTACGGCTATGCCGGTGGGCGAAAGCCTGCGTGTGAAAAATTTCTCATGTGAAATCATCGGTGTGCTGAAATCCAAAGGGCAGGCACCCATGGGCGATCAGGACGATAAAGTGGTGATGCCGCTCGGCGCCGTACAACGCCGGCTCGCCGGCAGCCGCCGCAGCATATCCGACATCATGATTTCCGTGGCGAGCGCGGAACAGATAGATACCGTCAAGTTGCAGCTGACCGCGCTGATGCGCGAGCGGCGGCGATTGGCAGCCAACGAAGACGATGACTTCAACGTGCTGGACACCCGCCAGATCGCCGACACCCTCTCCGGCACCACCCAGGTACTCACTGGCCTGCTCGGCGCGGTCGCATCAGTAAGTCTGTTGGTGGGAGGCATCGGCATCATGAACATCATGCTGGTGTCTGTTACCGAACGCACGCGGGAAATCGGTATCCGCCTCGCCATTGGGGCATTGGAGCGGGAAGTACTATTGCAGTTTCTGATTGAAGCAGTGGTGCTCGCAGCACTGGGGGGGCTATTGGGAATACTCATCGCCACCATCGCCTCAGTCACACTCGCTGCACTGATGGGGCTGCCCTACCATTTCGATGTGGGGATCAACTTGATTTCCTTCCTGTTCTCCGCGGGTATCGGTGTGCTGTTTGGTTATATGCCCGCAAGACGCGCGGCGCAGCTGGACCCAATTGACGCATTGCGGCATGAGTGAAGTGGCGCAGCGAAAACACCAGGTTTTTAAAAGAAAGGCTGCAATTGCAGCCTTTCTAATCGGTGATAGGTTGTATTCAGGTGGCGAGTTTCGAAGCGTTTTTCGGACTGATCAGCTCCGAGAGCGTGGCAAACTCGTATCCCTCTGCCTTCAGTCTTTCGCTGATCACTGGCAGGGCCCGCAGAATATGTTCGCGTCGCTTATGGCGCGGGTGCAGTATTACCACGGCGCCGGGAAAGGCATTTTCAGCCAGCAACTCGGCGATTTCCTGAGGGGCGTCCAGATCTGCGAGGGCGTCTCCGGGAAAATTCCAGTAGTTTGTGTTGGCTTGGCCCTGCTCGAATTTCTCAGGCTGTCGAGCAAAGGATGGAGTGAGCAGGCTTGGGTGGTGTTCGTCCAGGCTGCGCAGAATCCGCGTGGCACCGTCGATTTCCCGCTGAGTGTTGGTAGAGGTGCTTCCCCGGCTTCTTTGGGTTTTGATCTTGCCCCGTTTCTTTGCGCTCTTTGCTTCGTTTGTCAACGCTGGTGTTTCTTGAAAAAATGTGGCCTTGATATCCAGCCGTTCCAGTTCGTCCAGTAACCCTTCATTGCTGCTGGTGCTGGGGAAGTCGTCGAACGCCAGGGCGATGCGGCGGTCCTCGCCGGAAGTGGCTTCCAGCGGGATAGTCAGCACGGCGATGGCCATGGTGCGGCGCAACAGGATGCGGAGGGATTTCATGGTGGACATAAACAGTCAGTCGGTACTTGGTTACTTCCGGGGAACAGCCGATAAATCCATTGAGCCGGCGCGAGGGGGTTCAATCCCTGAGAAAGTAAAAAGCCGTCGGTGAAGACGGCTTTTTATTTGAATACGAGTGCTCAGCGCTCCAGATACTGCAGCTTGCCTTTCACACCATCCCACTCCTCGGCATCCGGCAGTGAGTCTTTTTTCTCGGTGATATTCGGCCATACCTCCGCGAGTTCTGCGTTGAGCTCGATGTATTCCTGCTGGTCTTCCGGCACCTCGTCTTCGGAGAAGATGGCGTTGGCGGGACACTCGGGTTCACACAGGGCGCAGTCGATACACTCGTCCGGGTGGATCACCAGGAAGTTGGGTCCTTCGTAGAAGCAATCTACCGGGCAAACTTCCACACAGTCGGTGTATTTGCACTTGATGCAGTTTTCCCCAATTACGAATGTCATGCTTGTCCCTCGATAGTGCTATCAATAGTGCTGTGCGTTACCGCTGCCGGGCCGGTTCCCATGGCGGGGCCGGGCCCGATTCTGAAAGCAGCGGATTTTAGCAATTACTGGCGCGAATTGTAGTAGCTTTTGAGTCGAATTGGTTGGGTGCTTATAACAGTTTGCGTAGGGCGTAGAGCTGTTCCAGTGCCTGGCGCGGGGTCAGGTCGTCTGGATCCAAGGCTTCCAGCGCTTCCACCGCCGGGTGCGGGCCACTGCCGAACAGGTCTACCTGGGCGGGAGCGGCAACTTTAGGCTGCGCGGCCGGCGCTGGCTTGGGGGCAGGGGCTGGATTGAGGGTCTGTTGGGCTGCAGCTTTTACTCCTGGGCTGGAATCGCGGGTGGTGTGGCCCGCTTCCAGGGCGGCGAGGCGGGCCTTGGCTTCGTCCAGAACTTCCTGAGGGATGCCGGCCAGCTTTGCCACTTGCAGGCCGTAGCTCTTGGATGCGGGGCCCTCCTGGATGCGGTGCAGGAACACGATGGAGTCCCCGTGCTCGGTAGCGTTCAGGTGGATGTTGGTGGCCTCTGGGCACTGCGCGGGCAGTTCGGTCAGCTCGAAGTAGTGGGTGGCGAACAGGGTGAAGGCGCGCACCTTGTCGGCCAGGAAATGGGCGCAGGCCCAGGCCAGGGATAGGCCGTCGTAGGTGCTGGTGCCGCGACCGATCTCGTCCATCAGGATCAGGCTGTGCTCACTGGCGTTGCGCAGGATATTTGCCGTCTCGGTCATCTCCACCATAAAGGTGGAGCGGCCGCCGGCGAGGTCGTCGGCGCTGCCAATGCGGGTGAAGATACGGTCCAGCAGGCCGATGCGCGCGCGGTCGGCGGGCACAAAGCTGCCGCAGTGGGCGAGCAGCGCAATCAGCGCGGTCTGGCGCATATAGGTCGACTTACCACCCATGTTGGGGCCGGTGATCACCAGCATGCGGCGGGCGTCGTGCAGGTCGATATCGTTGGCCACGAAGGGCACGTCGAGAACCTGCTCCACCACCGGGTGGCGGCCGCCCTCGACGTGGATGCCGGGCTGCTTGGACAGCTCGGGTTTTGTCAGGCGCAGCTGGTCCGCGCGCTCGGCCATATTTGCCAGCACGTCCAGCTGGGACACCGCGGCGGCGGCGTTCTGCAGCTCTGCCAGGTGTTCGTTCAGGGTGGTGATGAGCTCCTCGTACAGGAACTTCTCCCGGGCCAGGGCGCGGCTCTTGGCGGACAGTGCCTTGTCTTCGAACTCTTTCAGCTCCGGAGTGATGAACCGCTCGGCGTTTTTGAGGGTTTGGCGGCGGATATAGTCCGCCGGCGCCTTGTCGCTCTGGCCGCGGCTGATCTCGATGTAGTAGCCGTGCACGCGGTTGTAACCCACCTTTAGAGTGGGGATGCCGGTGCGCTCCTTCTCGCGCACTTCCATCTGCACTAAATAGTCGCCGGCGTTCTCGCTGATGCCGCGCAGCTCGTCCAGCTCCTCATCGAAGCCCTCGGCAATCACACCGCCCTCGCGGATCACCACCGGCGGGTTCTCTACCAGTGCCCGCTCCAGCAGTTCCACCGTGTCCGGCCACTCGCCCATTTCCCGGGAGAGCTGGCCGAGCAGGCTCGCATCCGTCTCACTCAATTGACGCTGCAGTTCCGGGAACTGCGCCAGAGACATGCCCAAACGGGACAGGTCTCGCGGGCGCGCCGAGCGCAGGGCCAGGCGGCCGAGGATGCGCTCCATATCGCCGATGGGCTTGAGTGCCTCGCGCAGCGGTTCGAAGCGGTAGTCGGCGATCAGCGCGGCGATGGCCTGCTGGCGCTGTTCGAGGATATTTAAGTTGCGCAGGGGATTGTTCAGCCAGCGGCGCAGCAGGCGGCTGCCCATGGCGGTTTTACAGGCATCGAACACCGACAGCAGCGTGTTGTCATCGCCGCCATTGAGGTTGGTGTCGATCTCCAGATTGCGGCGGCTGGCCGGGTCCAGTGCCACGGTGTCTTCACTGCGCTCGGTGCGCAGGGTGCGGATATGCGGCAGTTCGGTGCGCTGGGTGTCGCGGGCATACTGCAGCAGGCAACCGGCGGCACACAGGGCAGCATGCATATGGCTGCAGCCGAAGGCTTCGAGATCCATGGTGCCGAACTGGCGGTTCAGCAGGCGCAGTGCGCTCTCCAGGTCGAATTCCCAGGGCGCACGGCGGCGCAGGCCGGCGCGGCGTTCGATTTCTGCCGGCAGGATCAGGTCTTCGGACACCAGCAGCTCGGTGGGGCTATAGCGCTGCACTTGTTCTACCAGCGCGTCCAGCGTGTCCACTTCCTGCACCGCAAAATGCCCAGTGCCCACGTCCAGCAGTGCGAGGCCAAACTTGCCCCCGATCATCACAGTGGCCGCCAGCAGGTTGTCGCGGCGCTCGTTCAGCAGCGCCTCATCGGTGACGGTGCCCGGGGTGACGATGCGCACCACCTTGCGCTCCACAGGGCCTTTGCTGGTGGCCGGGTCGCCGATCTGCTCGGCGATGGCCACGGAAACCCCAGCCCTGATCAGCCGCGCCAGATACCCTTCCGCCGCATGGTAGGGAATACCCGCCATGGGAATCGGCTGCCCCCCGGACTTGCCGCGGGCGGTCAGGGTCACATCCAGCAGTTCCGCCGCGCGCTTGGCGTCGTCGTAGAACAGCTCGTAGAAGTCCCCCATGCGGTAGAACACCAGCTCCTGCGGGTGTTCGGCCTTGATGCGCAGGTATTGCTGCATCATAGGGGTGTGTTCGACTTGCTGGTTCGTGCTGACGGTTGCGGGCATGGGTGAGGAATTCTTTATAAATCAGTGGCTTGGTTGTTCTGGTGTGCCGGCACTAAGGGGGATGTGCCTCCTATTGCGGGCTATCGGGCAAGCGCGCAAGGATACCAAAGCGGCAGGGAAACGACTATCAGACCGGTTGGCCTGACCGCCGCTGGCGAAGGATTCGGGAGAGAGGCGGCTCTTGCTGAAGTCTTGGCAATAGCCGCAGTAGATAGAACTTAGTCCGCACTGATCCTGTAGCAGGGAGTGTACTGTCTCCCAGGCAGTTTCATGCGCTGTTGCTTAATAAACGATTCAAGCAGGGTGTCCATGCTGTGCATCAGTGTTGGATCGCCGCACAGCTCGTAAGGGCCGTTTTTCTCGACGTTGCGGATTCCTTCATCTTTCACATTGCCGGATACGATTCCGGAAAATGCGCGGCGCAGGTTGGCGGCGAGCAGGTAGGGTTCCTGATTTTTGTGCAGGGCGAGCCCGCGCATGTTTTCGTGGGTCGGCGCGAACGGGCGCTGGAATTCGGTGGAGATTTTCAGCTGCCAGTTAAAGTAGTAGGCATCGCCGGTTTCCTTGCGGTGTTCCCGCACTTTTTCGATGCCTGCAGCCATCTGCCGCGCGACTTCCTGCGGATCGTCGATGATGATCTGGTAGCGCGTACGCGCCTCTTCTCCAAGGGTGTTGGCAATGAACTGGTCGATGCGGATGAAGTACTCCGCCGCGCTGGCCGGGCCGGTAAAAATAACCGGGAAGGGCTGATCCCTGTTGTCCTGATGCAACAGAATGCCGAGCAGGTAGAGAATCTCCTCCGCGGTGCCCGCGCCTCCGGGGAATACCACAATGCCGTGGCCGGTGCGTACGAAGGCTTCCAGGCGTTTTTCAATGTCCGGCATGATCACCAGCTGGTTGACGATTGGATTCGGCGCTTCCGCGGCGATGATGCCGGGCTCGGTGATGCCCAGGTATTGGCCGTGGCGGTCGCGCTGTTTGGCGTGGCCGATGGTGGCGCCTTTCATTGGGCCTTTCATGGCGCCGGGACCACAACCTGTGCAGATATCAAGATGGCGCAGCGCCAGTTCGTAACCCACTTTCTTGGTGTAGTCATACTCTTCTGCGGAAATCGAGTGGCCTCCCCAGCAGACCACAAGCCGCGGTGTGCGATTGCGATTGAAGGTGCCGGCGTTGCGCAGGATATGAAATACCGCGTCGGTGACGCCCTGCGCAGATACCAGGTTGTAACGCGGGTCCCCGGTAATCTCGCTGTTGACGTAGATGATATCCCGCAATACTGCGAACAGATGCTCGGCAATACCGCGGATCATTTTGCCGTCCACAAAGGCGCCGGCCGGCGCATTGGTGACCCTGAGTTTTACACTGCGCTCGGTGGGGATAACCGAAATATCAAAATCTGAATATTTTTCCAGCAGTTCCTTGCCGTCATCCATGTAGCCGCCGCTGTTCAGTACCGCCAGGGAACAGTTGCGAAATGCCTGGTATTGCGGCCCTCGGCTCTCGTCGCTGAGTTTGTGGATTTCGTACTTGGAGAGAATATCGAACTGCCCGGTGGGTGATACCTGCGCATCGACAACTTCTGAAAACATGCGACCCCCTCGTTAATGTTATGTGCACCTGCAGTATAGGTGATGTAACTGCCGCCTCCGCAAAATCCATCAACCCAGTTTTGGGTGTTTTTTGCTCAGTTCTGGCTTGGTGTAGTTCCCGGCTCCCGGGAAATCGGCCATCAGAATCCCCCTCCTTACTATTTTCCTGACACCAAACATGACTTAACTGTCTTTTTGTCTCTTTTGCGAAATTTATTTGAATTTTTTATTAGTCAGCCATCGCATTCGGCGAATTTTTTCATCAGAATGTCGGAGGAATATCTTATTCCAAGTATTTTTTAGTCCAGTTATAAAGTATGAAACCCAGTGGTTGCGGGTTGCATCAGCAGGAAGAGTAGAGGTGCCACAGAAGCACCTGAAAAAAGCGATGAGTTCCACCGATGGATGGAGCCGTTCTCCGTCCGGGAAACAAGCACAATAACAGCCTGGGAGACTCTCTCATGTTCGATCGAAACGCTTCTGCAAAGAACAAGCTTCAACGTCACTTGTTGGCGATGGCCATTGGTACTGCCGTCGGTGTCGCCTCTCTGGGCACTCCGGTGGCGCTTGCGGCAAACAGCGATGGCGCCATCGTTGGTACGCTTGAGACCACTGAAGCCGCGGTGTCCGGTGTGGAAGTCACCATCCGCAACAAGGACAACGGACTGACGCGAACGGCGAAGGCGGATAGTAAAGGCCGCTATCGCTTTTCGCGCTTGCCGGTAGGCAACTACGAAGTGTTCATCGTGGTTGACGGTGAGCCGCAGGTCCTCGCGCCGAACGTACGCGTAACCATCGGCACCACCACGGAAGTGGCAGAGGATCAGGGTGAGATTGAAGAAGTGGCAGTGATCGGACAGCGCGGCCGCCTGCAGATTGACACCGCCACATCTGAGTCCGGCGTGACGTTTTCCGCGGCGGATCTGGAGATGCTGCCTGTTGGCCGCAGCCTGGAGTCGGTCGCACTGATGGCACCGGGCACGGTTTCCGGCACTGCGTTTGGCGGTGTGTCGTTTGGCGGGTCTTCCGTGGGCGAAAATGCGGTATTCATCAACGGTCTCAACGTCAGCGACGTGGAGACCGGTGTGAGCGCGGGCTCGGTACCCTTCTCCTTCCTCGAAGAGGCCCAGATCAAAACCGGCGGTTATTCCGTGGAATTCGGTCGCACCACCGGTGGCGTGACCAACGCCGTGGTGAAATCCGGTACCAATGAATTCAAATACGGCTTCAGTACCTACTACGAGCCCGCGGCCCTGCGCGGTGGTGGTACCGACGGCTACAACGCGAATGGAGAGCGGGTATCCAGTAACAAGCTCGCCGACAGCGATGACTTCAGCACCAGCTTCTATGCCAGCGGCCCGCTGATCCAGGACAAGTTGTTCTATTACGTGGTGTACGAGCCGCGCAACAACCGCAGCGAAGGGCATACCCTGAATGGTGGCACCACCTGGGAGACCAAAGATGACAGTGCCTTCTGGGGTGGCAAGGTGGACTGGCTGATCACCGACGACCACGCGCTGGAGCTGATCGCGTTTTCCGACGAGCGTGAGTCCGTAACCGATAACTACGACGATGGCGAGTATCTGCAGACGGCCTTTGTTGAGCGCGGTGGCAAGAATTATCTCGCGACCTACACCGGTCAGGTCACCGATAACTTCCTGATTAAGGCCATGTACGGCGAGAGTGAGGGCAACTACGACGCGTCCGACACCTCAGGCTTCGAGTGTGCCTATGTTTATGACAACCGCGTGGATGAGCAGCTCGGTTGCACCACGTCGCGGCAATTCGACGCGCGTGACAATGGTCGCGAGGCATTCCGCCTCGACATGGAATACGCACTCGGTGATCACCTGCTGCGCTTCGGTATGGACGACGAAGTCCGCACTACTGTAATGAATCGCCTTACCACCGGTCCGGACCAACAGTACTACCAGATCTACGATGCCACGCCGGGCGATGCGGTGAACGGCGGTACCGTTGCCGGCGATGCCTATGTGATCGCCTGGACCAAAAACTCCACTGGCGAATTCGAGGCCGAAACCTCGGCGTTTTACCTGGAAGATGTCTGGTCGGTGACCAGCAACATCACCGCTACCCTGGGCGTACGTTTTGACGAATTCGACACCAAGGATGCCGGTGGCAACTCTTTCCTGAAAGTTGACGACATGATCTCCCCGCGCTTTGGCGTGGCCTGGGATATCAACGGCGACGGTTCCTCCAAGCTGTTTGCAAATCTCGGCCGTTACTATTTCCCTCTGGCCAACGGTCTGGTGGCGCGTGAGGGTGGCGGTAGTCTGGACTTGCGCACATACCATGAGCTGGAAGGGTTCACCTCAGAGACAACTGCGTCCGGTTACACCAATGTGACACCGATTCTCGGTGCCCAGATTGGCGATGTTTACCAAGTGGGCAATTCCACGGCCGGCCTCTCGGGCGCTGAGGCGGTAGTCGACAACGACCTCGAGGCCAGCTATCAGGACGAGCTGATTCTCGGTTACGAAAAACTGGTGGCAGAGAGCTGGAAGCTGGGTGTGCGCGGGATCGCGCGGCGCTTCGAAAACGCCATCGAGGATATGAAGATCAATGTAGACGTGGCCGGTTGCGGCAATATTTCCGGTTGGGTGTTCGCCAACCCCGGGCGCGAACTTACCCTGACCCGTGAATGCGACGATGGCCAGACGCGTCAGATCAGCATCGATCTGGCGAAAAACCAGATGCCGGGCCTCGACGGCCAGCCCCTGGGCGGCCCGGTGCCAGAGCGCAGCTACAATGCCATTGAGCTGATTCTGGATCGCCAGTTCGCCGATCGCTGGTCTTTCAATACCTCATATACCTGGTCCCGTTCCTACGGCAACTATGAAGGTGGCGTGAATTCGGATACCGGCAATGATATTCCCGGGTGGACCGAAGCGGGCGATAACGTTGCCTACCTGCTGGGTAACTACGGCCGCCTGCCAAATGATCGCACCCATTCACTGAAAATGCGCGGTATATATGCGCTGACCGACAGCCTGAGCCTGTCGGCATCTTTCAGCATGATTTCCGGTCGTCCGATCAACGCCCGCGCCCAGGGCAACCCCTTCACCGACAGTGAAAGTTACGACTTCAACTATGTATGTGTTGAAAACTGTTCGGGTGATTACACCAATGCCGAGCGCACCTTTGCTCGCCTGAACAAAGGGCAGTATGGCGATCTCGACTGGATCAATACCCTTGACCTGGGTGCGGCCTACCGCACCCAGGTGGCAGGCAGGGACGTGAGCCTGCGCGCGGATATATTCAACGTGTTGAACAGCCAGAGTGTTACCGATGTGGATGAAATCCTGCGCTACACCATGGCCACCAACAGTGACGACTTCCTTTCACCCACTGCATTTCAGACCCCACGAAGTGTCCGCCTGTCTGCCTCGGTAGATTTTTAATCGCGGATTTCTTCCACTTGCCGGGCACTTTCGGGTGCCCATTTTTTTGTATTTCATCGACAATGAACCGACCTTTCCCGTACCTGAGGTAAAACAGCAGAGGTAACAACGTGCGTATTACAGGTTATTGGTTGGCGGCGGTGCTCGGCACGATGCTTTGCGCCTGCGACGGTGCGGATAGTCGTTCGCCGGCACAACGCGTGGCGTCAGACTTTACCACCGATGTGCCCATGGTGCGTGAAGCCATGCTGGACGCATCCTACTGGATCGAGCGCCTCGACCGCGATGATGTGCGCATGGATGCGGCGGCAATCCGGCGTTTCAATAACGCGAGTTTTGAACTGGACGAGCACCTCAACGATCTGGATGAGTTTCCGCAGACGCTGCCGCGCGCACAGGTGCTGAAATGGATTGATGGCGTTAGTCGGCCCGCGTCTTCCCCTCGTTACCATGTGGATGGCCGCATTGTCAGTACCGAGGATTACGCGGCGCTCGAGGCGGCGGTGCAGCGAGAGCGCGTCCCCGCCGAGGTAGATGTGCGCTGGGGTATGGTGGTCGAGCGCGCAAGCATGCGCAGCTTTCCCACGGATACCCGCGTGCTGAAATCACAGGACGATCGGGATCTGGATCGTTTCCAGGAAACCGGCGTGTTCCCAGGCCAGAGGCTGGCGCTGCTGCATGAAAGCGCGGACGGGCTTTGGTGGTTTGCGGTCAATTATCACTACGCGGCCTGGCTGCCAAAGCAGGCGGTGGCGCTGGCGGCGCGCGAGCAGCTGGAGCGGTGGGCCGCCCGCGAGCAGCGCCTGATGGTCACTGGCGCAAGTGTTACCACCAACTATAACCCGAAAGATGCGCGCACTTCCCAGGTCTTGCTGGATATGGGGGTCTCCCTGCCTCTGCTCACCGCAAGGGAGGTTGGACATAATGTACACGGTCAGAACCCCTATGCGAGTTACATTGTCTCGCTGCCAGTCCGCTCGGATACCGGAGCACTGGAATTTGAGCCGGCGCTGATCGGTCGTGGGCGCGATGTCCGCGTGGGTCCGCTGGCCTACCGGCCTTCCAATATCCTGCGCCAGGCGTTCAAGTTTCTGGGTGAACGTTACGGGTGGGGACACGATTACAATGCGCGCGACTGCACCGGTTTCGTCGGTGAGGTGTACAAGTCGGTAGGTATTCTGATGCCGCGAAATTCCGGGCAGCAGGGTGCGAGCGGATTCGCACCCACCAAGACCTTTGCACCCGGCGACCGCGAAGAGCGCTTGACCGCGCTGGCAAATCTTTCCGTCGGCGACCTGATCTATATTCCCGGGCATGTGATGATGTACATCGGCCGTGTAGAGGGCGAGCCCTACGTGATTCACGATGTTACCGGGTTGCGGTATTTTGCCGAGGACCAATCACTCTATACGGGAACGCTTTCCGGCGTCTCCGTTACGCCGTTGACGCCACTGCTTCTCAATCGTGAGAAGAGCTTTGTCGATGGTATTTATGCCATTAAAACCATTATCTGATCGCGAATGCCATGAAAATTGTTGACGTAAAACTCGGAATGTTGCGCGTACCGCTGGTAACCCCGTTCAAGACGGCGCTGCGGACCGTAGAGTGTGTAGAAGATGTAATCGTGATGCTGGAAACCGACACCGGTCACATCGGTTACGGCAATGCGCCGGCAACGGCGGTCATTACCGGTGACACCCACGGTTCGGTGATTGCGGCGATCAAAACCATTTACACACCGATGCTTCTCGGGCGTGATGTGGCAGATCTCAACCGCCTGTGCCGGCAGATTGAGGGTGCCATGATCAATAACACCAGTGCGAAAGCCGCAGTGGAAATTGCGCTTTACGATCTGTTTGCACAGAGCTACAACACACCGCTCTACCGCCTGCTCGGGGGCGGCGAAAACAGTCTCACCACCGACATCACCATCAGTGTGGATTACATCGAGAAAATGGTGGCGGACGCAGAGCGCGCGGTGGCGCGCGGCTTCGAGATTTTGAAGGTGAAAGTCGGTAAAGATATCGGCCTCGATATTGAGCGTATCAAGGCCGTCTATGCCGCGGTAAAGGGCCGTGCGCTGTTGCGCCTGGACGCCAATCAGGGCTGGAGTCCCAAGCAGGCGGTAATGGCCATTCGCGGCCTGGAGGAGGCCGGGGTACTGCTGGAATTGGTGGAGCAACCGGTAAAAGCCGGCAACCTGGAAGGTATGCGGTATATCTCAGAGCGGGTCAAAACGCCAATCATGGCGGATGAAAGTATTTTCGGGCCGCACGAAGTACTGGATGTAATCCAGCGGCATGCGGCGGAAATCATCAACATCAAGCTGATGAAAACCGGTGGTATCTCCAACGCTCTGAAGATCGCGGACCTGGCGGGTCTGTACGATATCGAGTGTATGGTGGGTTGTATGCTCGAAACCAGTATCGGCGTATCGGCTGCGGCACATGTGGCCGCGGCCAAGGCTCCCATCGTGTCCAAGCTCGACCTGGACGTGCCGTCCCTGTGCCAGTACGACCCCGTGGTTGGTGGCGCAACCTACAGGGATGCGGATATCATTCTCAACGAAACGCCCGGCCTGGGTATCGAAAGAATTGACGGCCTGCAGCCACTGGCATGATGCCGCTCCCCTGCAGTGAGTGAAGGACCCCATGACCTGTCTCTTGAAAATGCGCGCGATGCGCGACCAGTTGTCGGTTAATGAACGCAAACTGGCGGATTTCATTCTGGACAACACGCCGTTGCTCCGGGATTACTCGTCTTCCCAGTTGGCGGATGCGGTAGGGGTCAGTCAATCCAGCGTGGTGAAGTTTTCCCAGAAACTGGGATACCGCGGCTATCCCAGCCTGAAGCTCGCGGTGTACGAGTCTTACGCCGGCACCGTGGCCCAGGGCGAAGAGGCGGATAAAAACGGGCATTTTTCTCACGGCGACAGCCCGCTCAGCCTGTTGGGGCAGAAAAAACTTGAGGTGTTGCACAACACAGCAAGTATCAATGAGTCGGAGCAGTTCATGGCCGCGGTGGAGGCGATCCGCGCAGCAAAGTGCATCCAGATCTCCGCTTGCCCTGGCTCCGCCTCTGTTGCGCGCTATCTGACCCATCAGCTGCTCGAACTGGGTTGCTGGGCGGTGTTTGATGAAGGCGGGCAGCTGCAGCAGCGCATTTCCGGTTCTCTCGGTGAGGAGGATCTGTTACTTATTCTTTGCGATTTCGGCGGAGAGGAATCCCTGGTGGAGGTGACCAACCGCGCCCACGAGCAGGGGGTGAAGGTGCTCAGCCTGACGCGCTACAACTACAACGCGGCGAGTATTCACGCGGATGTTCGCCTGTTTGTGGTGCCCTCGGAAGACGAAGAGTCGCTGCAGCGTCTGTTGTTCCGCTCGGCACAGCTACATGTAGTTGAAGGGTTGGTGAGCGGCCTGTTACGTCAGGAGTGAAATGGCTTGTGCGGGCTTGAGCGTGAAGCCCGCACAGCGCTGTGATGTCAGTTTGCTTCCGGGCTGTCGAGCAGCTGCCATTCCATCGAATAATTCCACTGGTCAAAGTACAGATTGCCACCGCGCCACTCTACTTCGCCGCGCTGTGAATCCACCGTTTCCGAGCGGAAGTGTTGTTTTGCCGGGGTGAACTCGCGGCTGTAATCGGTATTGAAAATCAGCCGGTAGCTGTCCATTCCGCCCAGGTAGAACCAGCGCTCGGCCTCATTTTCGCTATCGAGCAGGCCGTGGGTCACATCCATTGGCATCCACCCGTAGGGCGCGAGGTAAAACTCACCCCAGTCGTGCATGGTGTCGAATCTCTCGGGGGAAAATTCCCAACCGGATTGCCAGCGTGCGGGGATGCCGTTTATACGCATCAGCGTCATCAATAGCAGGGTCTGCTGGCCGCAGTCCGCATGGCCTGCACTGGCTGCGTATTCGCTGATATTGCGGATGGTGGAGTATTCCCGTGCGCCAGCCCAGGGAATCTGGTCCACATAGGCAAACAGTTTTTGTGCAATGCGGTAGGGATTGGTTTCATCGCCAACAATCTGTGCGGAGAGTGCGCGCAGCGACGGTGTGAACAGTATGTGGGGAGCGCGTTCGCTGAGGTAGGGCGCCAGTGCATCCGACGGGGCGATGGGTTTTACCGTATCCGGAACAATCTCGGTATGGCTCGATAGGCTGTCGTATGCATAGCGAACCTTAAATTCCGTGGGTGTTCCTCGCTGCGCCTTTCGCTCCAGGTAAATGGTTCGCTGCGGCTGGGTGGCCGGTGCCAGCTGATGGGCGGCGGGCGACGTCGCCAGCAGCTCGATATTTACCTGCCGCCGTTGGATTTCCTGAGGGAATGGCAGCCAGACGCGCACGGTTTCACCCGCTGGCACCGCGTCGCTGTCGACGGTGAGGGTATACGTCACCTGTATGCGCTGGCGAACCGGTGCATCGGATTCGAGAATCTCGCGGTGGTGCGGGTGAAGGCGATAGAGCGGCGCTTTATCAGTAAAGCGTTTGCTGTCGCGGGCGCGGGCCACGGCCTCGTCGGAAAGATGCATGAGGTTGTAGGCCGATCTCACGAAATAGCGCGGCTGCCCGTCAATGAGCATGGATTCCAGTAACCCCTGGGCGTTCCAGCGGTCTACGTCTTCCTGCGTGGCGTCGGGAACGTAGCGCTGGATGGCAGGCAGCAGTTCCTCTGGTGTCAGCGGGAAATCCATTTCAATCCGGCGCATGCGCTCGGCCTCAAATGCCAGCGCACTCAAATCAGCGGTTGTTTGCCCGGCGTTTTCCCGGTTTAACAGGGCGTGAATCTGCCGCTGAGCCTGAGTGTAATGGCCGCTATCGATCTGTTGCTGTACTGCTTCCAGTTCACTGGGCCAACCGGGTAGGGATATTGTCGCAGTCATCATGGAAATCATCAGGCGTGACCGCCACGGATTGGTATTTTTGGGGGGCACTGTGGGCTCCGTGTGATTCGTCGGTCTGGGGCAGGTACAGCAGATGCCTCAGGCCTACATTGAATGAATAATTTATGATATACATTAAAAACCACGATTGATAAATTATTCGCGCGACTGCGCGGCGTCAACCGTAAAACGAGCCCTGGGCGAAAAAGGGCGAAATAATCACAATAAACAGAGGCAGCATATGACCGCGCGAACATTGGCGATGTCATTTTTCCCGATCGCGGTAGTGTTGCTCGCTGCCTGTGAACGTCCGCCCATGGATGCCGACAGCGCTGCACAATATGTCGAGCGTGTGCTTGAAGAAGAACAGGTGCCCGGCGCCGCGGTGGGCATCTGGTACCGGGGCAAACCGCTGCTGTTACAGGGGTTTGGGGTCACCAATGTGGAGCATCCCCGGCCGGTGGATGATAAGACGCTGTTCAAGCTGGCTTCCACCACCAAAGCATTCACCAGCGCAGCGCTGGGACTGCTGGTGGAGGAGGGAAAGATCGACTGGGATGGCCGTGTTGTCGATTATCTGCCCCAATTTCGGCTCGGTGATTCCTGGGTAACTCAGGAGTTTCGGATTGTCGATCTGCTGACCCATCGCTCCGGTCTCGGCCCCGGGGCGGGTGACCTGATGCTGTGGCCGCAGCCCAATCAGTATTCCCGCAGCGATATTCTGGCCGGGCTGGCGCATCTGCCGGTTACCGGGAGTTTTCGCGCGGATTACGCCTACGACAATCTGCTGTATATCGTCGCCGGTGAGCTGATAGCTGCGGTCAGTGGTGTGAGCTTCGAAGACTTCGTACAACAGCGGCTGCTGCAAAAAATGGGGCTGCAGAACTGTTACGCGGGCCCGGTACCGGCAACCGCGAGAGAAAATCTCGCAGATCCCCACAGGCTTGAGGCAGAGGGCCTGGTGGTGGATACACCCAACCTCGCGGGTGACGACCCGATTGTGCTCGCGGCAGCGGGCGGCATGCACTGCAGCGCCGGTGACATGCTCACCTGGCTGCGCACTCTGATGGCGGGTGGCGAGATACCTGGCGGTGAGCGTCTGCTCAGCGAGGAGACTCGTGATCGCTTGTGGCGGCCAGAAACCCTGATGCCATTTTCCCCCGAGCGCGCCACACGCGACGGCGGTCATTTCTATGCCTATGCGCTGGGCTGGCGTGTGCAGGATATGCACGGCAAGCGGGTGATCCATCACACCGGTTCCCTCTCTGGCATGTACGCCTGGGTGGCACTGGTTCCGGAAGAAGACCTGGCGCTGGTGGTATTGATGAACCGCAGCGCCGGTGCCGCGCGCCAGGCACTGATTTACGGCCTGCTAAAACCTTTTCTCGGCGCGCCGGAACAGGATTGGCTGGCCTATTTCCAGAATCTTTACGGCACTCCCGCGGAAGCCGTAGAGCCGGAAGTGCTGCCGCCGCCGGCGGGCCTCGTCGCGGTCGATGCACAGGAGCTGCGCGGGCGCTACCGCGATCCGTGGTTTGGCGAGATGGAAATTTTTGCCGATGGCGGACGCCTGCGCTGGCGCGCGCTGAAGTCCCCACGCCTTACCGGTACGCTCGATTCTGCAGGCGAGGGCGTATGGGCGCTGACCTGGGACGACCGCAGTCTCAACGCCGATGCCTGGCTGATGGCCGACCGCGACGATAACGGCGCGCTGATTCTTACCATGCGGGCGAAATCCCGCGGAACCGACTTCAGTTACGATTTTCACGACCTGCGATTTTCGCGCGTCGCTGCCGGGCGCGATGTGGAAACGGCGCAGGATCCCTGAGGAGAACCCATGCAACGGCGCAAGCTGATCAAGTCCATGCTGGCCGCCCCTCTACTGGGGGCGGCAACGGCAACCGCGAATCCACCGTCAGTAAGCAGCGGCGATGAACCCGGTCGCGAACTGCTGCGTCCCAGGCGCCTGCAGCGCGGTATGACGGTTGGTCTGGTGACCCCGGCGAGCAATGTCTGGGAAGATGAAGACATCCGCTTTGCGTGCGATGTGGTGGCGTCCCTTGGTTTCAAGGTCAAAGAAGGGCAAAACCTCTACCAGCGCACCCAGTACCTGGCTGGACCAGACGAGGCGCGCGCAGCAGATTTCAATGCCATGTTTGCCGACCCGGATGTGGATGCGGTGTTCTGCCTGCGTGGGGGCTACGGCACCCCGCGCATTCTGCCACTGCTCGACTATGAAAATATCCGCCGCAATCCAAAAGTGTTACTGGGCTATAGCGACATTACCGCGCTATTGAATGCCATTTATCACCGCAGTGGTGTCATCACTTTTCACGGTCCCATCGCTGCGCAGAATTTTACCGATTACACTCTGGGCGAATTTTCCAAAGTGCTGATGCACGGCGAGCACCCCGTGCCGTTGGGGGCGCCACCGCCTTTCGAAAGCGCGCCGGGGCGAGTGGAAGACAAAAACCGCATTACCCGTTTTGTTGGCGGCCGTGCCCGCGGTCGCCTGATCGGCGGGAACCTCACTCTGTTGACCACACTGCTGGGCACACCCTTTGAGCCGGACTTCCGCAACAAAATCCTGTTTCTCGAAGATGTCGGCGAAGCGCCTTACCGCGTCGATCGCATGCTCACTCAGCTGTGGCTGACAGGAAAGCTGCAGCAGGTGGCGGGGATCGTATTCGGAAAATTTACTGAAGCGAAAGTGGAGGGCAACAGCTTCAGCATGGAACATGTGTTGCGCGAACGCTGCCTGAACCTCGGCGTACCGGTAGTGCGTGGGTTGATGATCGGGCATGTGGAGGATCAAACAGTGGTCCCGGTGGGGGCCATGGCAGAGCTGGACGGCGATGCGGGTACGCTGGTGCTGCGCGACAAAGTTGTTGCCTGATTCATTCAATTTACGACCGAAAAGAATAAATAAAATATGGCCCCTACCTGGCTCACGTTGTTACCGCCTTTTCTCGCGATAGGTCTTGCGTTGCTAACCCGCCAGGTTTATCTGGCGTTGTTTGCCGGGATCTGGCTTGGATTTTTCCTGCTCAATGGCTCCGGCATTCTGCCCTCGCTGGCGGAAGCGCTGGACGGTGTGCTGGCGGTGCTGGCAAACCCCGGCGATGCGCGGGTGGTCATGTTCACCCTGGTGATTGGGGCGTTCATCATCACCCTCGAGCGCAGTGGTGCGGTCAGCGGCTTTGTGCATTTTCTTGAGCGCAGCCGCTGGGTGACCAATGGCAAGCGCGCGCAGTGGATGGCGTGGCTGGTGGGGTTGGTGATATTCATCGAGTCCAACATCACTGTACTCGTGGCTGGCACCGTGTCGCGCCCGTTGTTTGATCGTTTCCGGATCGCGCGGGAAAAACTCGCCTACATCATTGACTCCACATCCGCCCCAGTGTGCATGCTGATCCCGCTGAACGCCTGGGGGGCTTTCAATCTTGGTCTGCTGGATGGCCTTGGTGTCGACAACCCACTGTCGGTATTGCTCGCCAGTATTCCCCTGAATCTCTACGCGATTTTTGCGGTGGCGTTAACCGCATACACCATTAGCCGGGATTACAACCCGGGTTCGATGGGCGAGGTACAGGCACGCGTATCCAGTAAAAAAGAAGACACTTTGGACATTGCCGGGTCCATAGGCCAGGCGGCGGATATCAAGCCGCGCGCGATGAATATGCTGATCCCGGTGCTCATCCTGATTGCCGCCATGCCTTTGGGGCTCTGGATCACCGGAGATGGAAAACTGTTTCAGGGTTCCGGTTCAACATCTGTTCTGTGGGCATCACTGGCGGCACTGGCTGCAATTTCCGTGCTTGTGCTGATTCAACGCAGTATGACGCTGGACGAGCTTAGTCATACCTGGATGGAGGGTGCCGGGCGCATGTTGCCGCTGGCAATCATTCTGGTGCTGGCACTCGCACTGGGTGCAGTGTCGAAAGCACTTGGCACAGGGCAGTATGTGGCGGGTCTGGTGGGTGACAGTATTCCGCTGGCGTGGCTGCCGACGGTAATTTTTCTGGTATCCGGTGTAATTGCCTTTTCCGTCGGTTCCAGCTGGGGGACCTTTTCCATCATGCTGCCAATCGCCATTCCTGTGGCCTCGGCGCTGGGGGCGGAGCCCGCATTGTTTGTGGCGGCGGTCCTGTCCGGTGGCGTGTTCGGTGACCATGCGTCACCGATTTCCGATACCACCATTGTTTCATCGCTGGCGGCGGGAACCGAGCATATGGATCATGTGCGCACCCAGTTGCCTTATGCGCTGAGAGCGGGTGTCGCAAGTGCTGTGGGTTTTGTCGTGCTCGGTTATTTTCTACTGTAGAAGAAGGACTACGGGTGGCAATGCCACCCGCATTACTTCAGGGCACCTTGTCAGCGAAGTCGTCTGCGCATCAGGGCCAGAGCCAGCAGAGTCAGGACTCCGAAGCCCACGGAACCGCCGCGCTTGCGGCCATTGCGATTGTCCTCCTCAATTTCCTCTTCGGGTTCTTCGTCTACATCACTGGAGTCATCCTCACGGTTGACAACAAACACCGCCGTGGTGCGCGCAGGCACGGTAAATACGCCATTGTCGACGCTGGCCGCTGCCAGTGCTGTATCGGCGGATGCCTGCTGTACCGGGTGCAGGGCGAAGGGCTGGTCTGCGGCTGAGGCGAGCGTGAACTCGACGGTATCGGCAGAGCCGTTGAACAGCGCGAGTATCTGCGAGGTTTCCTCGTCATAGTCTCCGGTCGGGTCGTTCAGGTGCATAGCGATCAGGCCCGGAATCTGTTCCGGTCCGGTATTTTCGAACGACACTACAGACTGTACTGCCTCTGCACTCGGCAAACGGAACAGCCCGCTGCTCGCACGGATCTGCAGCCACTCCTTGAAGACGGCCAACGCAAACTCGCGATCACTCTGTTGTGGTGCGATGGCCGGATTCGCCAAGAGCGGCGCCATCAGTGACCAATTGTCTTCATTCTTGTCTGCAATCGGCAGGCCGATGCCCCAGTTGTCGGTGGCCAGGGAAAAGTCCAGCGCGTTGAACCAGTCGCCGGAGTTGTAGCTGTCGCGGTCCATGGACTTCGAGCGCAGGAACTCCTGGCCGGCGTGAATGAACGGCACACCCTGGGCGAGCAGTACCAGCGAATTGCTGAAGTTTTGCAGGCGCACCCGGTCAGCGAGAGACGTTGTACTGTTGGCCTTGATCTGGATACCGTCGAACAGCGTCTCGTTGTCGTGTGCAGCCAGGTAGTTGATGGACTCCTGTGGATCTGCGGTATAGCCGGTGACCTGACCGTTGTAGACCAGTTCCGCGCCGGTGAGCTCGGTTCCAGTGGAGTCGGTCAAGATGTAGTCGGAGAGGTTGCCTGCGAGGGATAGGCGTACCTTATCTGCCAGTGTTAGCAGGGTGGCGCGCTCGTCGATACCGCCGAATTTACCGTTGCTGTCGGTGAACAGACCGGTACTGAATCCCTGTTCGTCATAGCCGCCAAACGGGTTGCCGCCGCGGGCACTGTCGCGCAGGCGATCGTTGAAGGTGCCTACGCCAGTGCCGCTCATATTCCCCTGGCGCGCCTGCACAAACCGGGCATCGTCCGCCACTTCGCCGAAGTTCCAGCCTTCGCCATACAGATAGATGGCCGAGCCATCGACGCCGTCACTCTCTGTGGTGAGCGCCTGCATATCCGTCGCCACGTTCAGGATATTTTCCTTGCTGTGGTGTCCCATCAGGTCGAAACGGAAGCCGTCCACTTTGTAGGCGGTAGCCCAGGTTTTGATGGAATCGCGCATCAACTTTTCCATCATGGTGTGCTCGCTGGCGGTGTTGGCGCAGCAGCTGCTCATTTCCACAAAACCTTCGTCGTTGCGGCGGTGGTAATAGCCGGGAACGATCTTGTCGAGAATGGAGCGCTCGTACTGGCCATAGGAACTGGTGTGGTTGTAGACCACATCCATCACCACGCGCAGGCCCATGTTGCTGAGCGACTGCACCATCTCGCGGAATTCGAGGATGCGCTGCACCCCGTTCGGATCGGTGGCGTAGCTGCCTTCCGGCACGGTGAAATGCAGCGGGTCGTAACCCCAGTTGAAGCCGTCTTCATCGCGGATGGCATTCACGGCAGCCTGTTGCTCATTGCTGTCGGGAGCGTAGACACCGAGGTCCGGAGTCGTTTGCTGGGCCGCACGGTCTTCATTCACGGTGGCAAAGTCGAACGCCGGCAGTAAATGCACATGGGTGAGACCCGCATTGGCGAGTTCTGCCAGGTGCAGGCTGCCGCGGCCATCTTCGGCGAAGGCCGCGAAGGTACCACGCGCCGTTTCACTGACGGAGTCGTCGCGGATACTGAAATCGCGCACGTGCAGCTCGTACACGCTGATGTCTTCCGGTGCCGCCAATGCCGGTTTCACCAGGGCATCCCAGCCTTCCGGTTTGAGGTCGGCGTCGTTCAGGTCGACGATCTGTGATTTGGCCGAATTGGTAGAGAGGCTCAGGGAGTAGGGGTCTGAGACCCAGTTTGTTTCTATTTTGCGGCTCGCGTAGGAATAGACCTCCACTTCGTACAGGTAAAACTTGCGATTCCAGTCGACGCTGGTGGATGCGCTCCACACGCCGTTGGTTGAAGTCATTTCGATTGAAGTGGTTGGTTCGTACTGATCCGCGGTACTGAACAGGTGCACCTTGACGGATTTTGCGGTGGGCGCCCACAGCGCGAACTCAATGGCATCTTCGCCGACGGTGGCGCCGAGGGTGCCGTCGTAGGCGAAGGCCGCATCGAGCAAGCCCGGTGTTTGCACGCCGGTGGCGTCGACGATCTTGCCATCGGCGTTGTAGATGGCCACCGCGAGCTGGCCTTTCACCAGTGCAGTGATGTCTGTGCTCTCCGGCAGGGTAAACGCGGTGTAATTGGCCAGGTGTGGGAATTTGGCTTCTGCGGTGTTGGACATGCCGCTGGCATTGTGGGTAAGGGCGATTTCCAGATCGCCGGTAACGCCGTCCGGACCCAGCACGAGTGTGGCGGAATCGCTGGCCACCAATTTGGCGCTGCCGCCCTGTGGCAGGCTCACCGGCAATACGATGGTGCTGGCGTCCACCCAGTGGGCCTTGTCGGTTGTCAGATCACCTTTGGGAACGCCGTCGGTGCTAACCACCACGCTTTTGGTGGCGCTGTTAAAGGCAAAGTAGACTTCCTTACCCGTTTCTACGGTGAAGGCGATATTGTTGCCACCGCTGCCGTAGCTCTCGTCCCAGCCCTCGTGCAGGGCCGCTTTCATTTCGTAATCACCCGCTGGAATCTCGCTGGTGATGAACGTGTAAATTCCGTCTCCATCCACATCCTGCATCCAACTGCGCAGGCAGTCTGGCTGCCAGTCGCCGGGGCAACCCAGTTCACTCTGGAAGTTGCCTGTGGCCGTAACGATAGAATGCCTTGTGTTGTCGGTGATCCATTTGCTCTCGTGGTCGTACAGGAACTTGACCGCTCCATCGGAGGCAAGGGTCAGGCCGATATTCGGGCCGCTGGCATCGCCGTTGCCGCCATAATTCTCATCCCAGCCGCCGTTGATGGCGACTTTGTATTCATAAGTGCCTGCCGGGAGCGAAAAAGTGCCCTGCCAGATATCGTCATCGGCATCATAGGTGAGTTGCGACGCGGCGCAATCCGGCTGCCAGTCTCCATCGCAACCGATGGCACTCTGGATGTTGCCGGGAATGTTCACCATGGAAAGCTCGGAGTTGCTGCTCGCGTGGGCGCTGCCGTGGATGGATGCCGAGATGGCCACTGCCAAAAGCGAGGCCGCACGGAAGTGCCCCCGCAGGAGGAAGGGTGCATGCATGATTGAAGACCTGAATTTTGAAATTTAGTTATTGAAATTATCTATGCTGTCGCGGCGCGATCTGACGCCGCCGCTCACCGGTTTATCATCGCTTTGAGCGGCTCCCCTCAAACTGACAGGCAGCTTACGGCCCATAAAAACCGGAATCTGAATTAGAGGTCACAGGTTTGCCAGTGGCATCCCACCCCATGAGGGCGGAGACAAAATATGAACAGGGCGGAGTGGGTCGCTGGCCCGCTCAGGCTCGGGCACAACATTTCTTTACATTTCAGTGCTCCATTTGCGGCCGATTGGCCTAACCAAACATGGAAACCACAAATGAGAATCGGTAACCTGCATAACCTATCTTTTGTGAATATCGAAAGCCGACAGGTGCGACCGTGAGTTTCTCCAGATTTATTGCCGCCTTCCCAAGCCGCACGACGGGCCTCGCCTGTCTGTTATTACTGATTGCCGCGATGGCCGGTTGTGCATCGGATAGCAAATCGGCCCCTGCTCACCGCGAAGTACCGCCACAGCCGGTAGTGATGGAGGTAGTGGAGTGGTCGCCGCGCCGGGTAAACATCGAGGCAGTGGGCACCTCGCGGGCAATGAAGAGCGTTACGCTCTATCCCGAAGTCAGTGGTGAAGTGGTGGAGGTTTCCGCCGCTGCGGGAGAGAAAGTGAAGGCGGGGCAGACCATCGTACGCCTGGACGATCGCGATCAGCGTCTGGCGGTAGAGATCGCCAGTATCGAGCTTGATGATGCGAAAAAACTTTTAAGCCGTTATCAGCGCACCCGCAGTTCCGGCACTGTGACCGAGAGCGCGCTCGACGATGCGCGCAGTGCAGTGGAACGTGCTCGCCTCAACCTCGACCGCGCCCGGGTGGCGCTGGACTATCGCTCTATCAAAGCGCCGTTCGACGGGTATATCGGTATCACTAACCTCGATCCGGGGGCGCGGGTGGAAACGGCTACTGCCATTACCACCATCGATGATCGCAGCAAGCTGCTGGTCACGTTTCAGGTGCCCGAGCTGTTCATGGGACAGATGCAGCACGGGCAGAGCATCGCCGTAGCCACCTGGGCCAACGGCAGCCCCCCATTTCACGGGACGCTGGTGGATATCGACAGCAGAATAAATCCCGAAACCCGCACCTTTGCCGCCCGCGCACTGGTGGATAACAGAGAGGATCTGTTGCGCCCGGGTATGAGTTTTCGCGTATCCCTGGCGCTGGAGGCCGGCCGTTATCCGCTGATTCCGGAGGTGGCGCTGCAGTGGGGTAACGACGGCGCTTTTGTTTGGGGCGTTGAAGAGGGTAAGGTCAGACGCATACCGGCGACCGTGGTGCAGAGGGTGCAGGGCGCGATTTTGGTGGATTCGGATTTGCCAGAGGGCATTCACGTGGTGACCGAAGGCACCCAGCGCATGCGCGAGGGCCTGAGCGTTGCCAATATCGCGGGGTTGTAAAGCGATGAGCGAACAAACCCCAATCCAGTCCGGGAATATTTTCCGCAGCGATATCGCCTCCCTCGCCATCCGTCGGCCGGTGCTGATCCTGGTGTTGAACCTGCTCATTGCCATTGCCGGTATCGCCGCGTTCAGCGCGGTGGAAGTGCGTGAGCTGCCAGACGTGGATGTGCCGATCGTGTCCGTGCGCGGCACATTGCCCGGCGCCTCCCCGGAAACCATGGACGCGGAAGTGGCCAGTATCGTCGAGGGTGCGGTGGCGCGTGTTTCCGGGATCAAGCACATCGAGTCTTCCAGCGAGGAAAACAGTTTCCGCATCCATATCGAATTCAATTCCAGTGTCGATCTGGATACCGCCGCCGCGGATGTGCGCGAGGCGGTGAGTCAGGCGGAGCGCAATCTGCCGGAGGATGTGGAGCAGCTGACGGTGGTGAAGGCCGCGGACCAGCCGGACCCCATCATGCAACTGGCGGTGACCAGCGACACCCTGAAGGACGAAGCGCTCACCTACATCATTGAAAAAGACATCATCCCCGAGCTTATTTCCATCAACGGCGTGGCCGATGTTCCGATTTCCGGCCAGCGCCAGCGGGTGCTGCGGGTGGTACTGGACCCGCTGCGCCTGACCAGTTTCGGGTTATCTGTGAGCGAAGTGGCCGCGGTGCTCGAAGATGCGCCGCTGGATGTGCCTTCCGGCAGCTTTAATTCCGTGGACCAGCAGCTGCTGGTGCGCACCGATGCGTCCACGATTACCGAAGAACAGGTGCGCGATACCATCGTGCGCGGCGATATCCGCATCGGCGATGTGGCCCATGTGACCTTTGCGCCGGAAGATGTGCAGTCGCTGGTGTTCCTCAATGACCGCCCGGTGATCGGGCTCGGGGTGGTGCGCCAGGCCCAGAGCAACACCATCGAGATCAGCGACGCGGTGTACAAAAAAATTGCCGCGCTCAATGCCCGTTTCGACAATCTGAAAATTACCGTCACCGAAGACCGCGCGATTTTTATCAAGGGCTCGGTGAAAGAAGTGGTCACCAGCCTGATTTACACGGTGCTGATCGTGGTTGCCGCCATCTGGCTGTTTTTCGGCAATATCCGCACCACGCTGGTACCCAGCACCGCCATTCCCATCGCGCTGGTAGGCACACTCGCGGGTATCTGGATGATGGGTTTTTCCATCAATATCCTGACCCTGTTGGCGATTGTGCTCGCCACCGGCCTGGTGGTGGACGACGCGATCGTGGTGCTGGAAAACATCCAGCGCCTGCGCGGCATGGGCTTGGGCGCGCGGGCCGCGGCGGTGCTCGGTACCCGCCAGGTGATTTTTGCGGTGCTCGCCACCACGGCCGTGCTGGTGAGTGTATTCATCCCCATTGCACTGCTGCCCAGCACTGCCGGGCGCATGTTCCGCGAGTTCGGCCTGGTGCTCGCCACCGCAGTGGCGCTGTCATCGATTGTGGCGCTGACGCTGGTGCCCATGCTCACCGCGCGTATCACCCGCAACACCGAAAGTACGCCGGGCTTCCCACTGTATCGGCGCCTGGTAAACATCGGTGAGCGCCTGGCCAATATGTATTCAAACAGCCTGGTGGCGTGCTTGCGCCACGGCTGGCTGAGTTTTGCGGTGGCCGTGTCGCTCGCTGTCGGTGCCGGTGGCCTGTACCTGGCAATCGGCAAGGAACTGCTGCCGGCGGAAGACCGCGGCATTATCTACATCATGGCCAATGGCCCCGACGGCGTGGGCCAGAACTATATCGCCCGCCAGGCGGAACATGTGGAGGATGTGGTGCGTCCACTGGTGGAGCGTGGCGATGCCACCGACATCATGTCCCGCGTTGGCCAGTGGGACCCGAACCGCGCGCAGATCGTACTCACGCTGGCGGAGTGGGATCAGCGCAGTATTTCCCAGCAGGATCTGATCCGGGAAATCCAGGGGCCTCTGGACCAGATCCCCGGTGCGCGTATTCATGTTGGCAGCCCCAACAGCCTGAATCTGCGCGGCAGTGGTGGTGGTATCGAAGTGGCGCTGGTGGGCAATGACTACCGTCATATTTACGACGCCGCGCGCGAGATGGCGCGCGCCATGGAGGATCGACTGCCACATCTGAGCCGCCCGGATATCAGTTACCGTCCGACCCAGCCGCAGCTCTCCATCGAGATCGACCGCCGCCGCGCCGCCGATCTGGGTGTGCCGCTCACCAGTATCGCCACCACCCTGCGCACGGTGGTAGACGGGCTGGACGTGGTGGATCTGAACGTGGGTGACCAGGCGGTGCCGATCATACTGGAAACTTCCGACAGCACGATTTCCTCGCCGGAAGACCTGGTCAATCTCTACGTGAAAAGCGAGCGCGGTAATCTGCTGCCGCTGTCGAGCATGGTCACTCTGCGGGAAGAGAGTGTGGCCGCGGAGCTGGATCGCCACGGTCAGCGTCGCGCTATCGAGATCAGCGCGGGTCTGCCGCCAGGCTATCCGCTGGCGACCGCAATGGAGGAAATCCGGAATCTCGCCAAAGAAATTCTGCCGGGGGATGTGGGCATCACCTTCCTCGGTGAAGCGGATTCACTGGAAGAGAGCTCGCGGGAAGTGGCCATGACCTACGCCATCGCCGCGCTGGTGGTGTTCCTGGTATTGTGCGCGCAGTTCGAGGGTATCAGCAGTGCGGTGATCGTGATGGTAACCGTACCTTTCGGACTCGCCGCCGCGGTTTACGCGCTGTTCCTCACCGGTACCACCATCAATATTTTTTCCCAGATCGGGTTGGTGATGCTGATCGGATTGATGGCGAAGAACGGGATTCTGTTGGTGGAATTTGCGGACCAGCTGCGGGACAAGGGTTACAGTGTGTACGACGCAGTAACCGAGGCCGCGCGCGTGCGTCTGCGCCCCATTGCCATGACCATGCTCTCCACCGTCCTCGGCGGCCTGCCGTTGATCCTGAGCAGCGGCCCGGGCGCCGAAGCGCGTACCGCCATCGGCTGGGTGATGTTCGGTGGGCTCGGCCTCGCGGCGCTGTTCACGCTTTACCTGACGCCGGTGGTTTACCTGGGCCTTGGGCGTTTCCACAAGCCGCGCTCGGTGGAAACCACGAAATTGGATGAAGAGCTGCAGGCAGCCAGTCGGTTGTGAACCAAGGCTTCTGGTGGCCGGTGACCCATCGCCAGCTATCTCTAAGATGGAGAGTCTCGTGAATCCCCCCTCAACATCGCTCGCGCTGATTCCGGGTTATATGCTGGATGAGACGCTCTGGAACACGTTCAAAAATTACCTTCCGGAGGGCTGGTCCACCGCCGATGCCTCCCTGGGCGACGGGCAGACGATTCGCGAGATCGCTGCGAATATTGCTGATCGTTTGCCCCTGCGATTCGTGTTGGTGGGATTTTCTCTGGGGGGCTATGTCGCCAGGCAACTGGCCGCGGATTTTCCCGAGCGTGTGGACGCGCTCATCATTGTTGCCAGCTCACTGCGCGACGACACCGAGCAGCAGAAGAAGGTAAAGCGGCAGGCGCTCCAGGCGATTTCGGCAAAAAGTTTTAAAGGGTTGAGCAACACCACCATTGCGCAGTCGCTGCACCCGCGCCTTGCTGCGGATACTGAAAAAATTGCGTTCATCAAAGCAATGAGCCAGCGACTGGGGTACAGCGCGCTGGTGACACAGTCACAACTGGAGCGAAAGGACGTTCCCGCGTCCTCTATCCGCTGCCCGACGTTGGTCATTGCGAGCGCGGACGACGCGTTGCGGTCCCGCGAAGAAGCGGAGGAACTGGTCGCTGCGATTCCCGGCGCCGAGCTGCAAGTGATTGACGATAGCGGCCATATGATTCCGCTGGAACAGCCGCGGGTCCTGGCTGAAACCATCGTCCACTGGTTGTCCGGAAAACATGTTTCTTGACGACTAAGCACTCATTACTCGCTACGGCGGGCAATGCTTCCATACACGAGAATGGAAACCAGCGCGCAGCCACCCAGTAACCAGCAGTAAAGAATGCTCCCCGCCAGCGAGATCGGCGAGATTTTCGCGAGGGAGGAGGCGAGCAGAATCTGCGCGCCGTAGGGCAGCATGCCCTGCACCGTGCAGGAATAGATATCCAGCATGCTGGCGCTGCGACGCGGATCAACGCCGTAGCGCGCGGCCATGTCTTTCGCCAGTTGTCCGGTGAGCAGGATGGCGACGGTATTGTTGGCGGTGCATACGTTGGTTGCCGCCACCGCCGCGCTGATGCCCAGTTCACCGGTTTTGCGCCCCGGCTGTCCGCGGCTGGCGCGCCGGCTGAGCCGGTCGATCATCTGCTCCAGCCAGGCGATACCGCCGCCGGCCTGCATCATCGCGCCGAGTCCGCCGATCATCAGCGACAGGATCAGGATTTCCTGCATGCCGGTGTAGCCCGCGTAAATATCCTGTGACAACCGCGCCACCGTATAGTCCGGCTCCAGCGCAAAGCCGATACCGCCCGCCAGTAGAATGCCCAGAAACAACACCAGCAATACATTCACGCCGGAAACCGCCAGCACCAGCACCACGATATACGGCGCAATGCGCGCGAAGTCATAGTTCCCCGGGCTCGGCATCTGGGCGGTAGTGCCGGAAAACCACAGCCAGGCCAGGGTAATGAGCGCGGCGGGCAGGGCGATCAGCAGGTTCATACGGAACTTGTCGCGCATGGTCACGCCCTGGGTGCGGGTGGCGGCGATGGTGGTGTCGGAAATGATCGACAGGTTGTCGCCAAACATGGCTCCGCCCACCACGGTGCCAATGGTGAGCAGGATAGAGAGATCGGTTGCGTCCGCGAGTCCCACCGCAATCGGACCGATCGCCGCGATGGTGCCCATGGAGGTGCCCATGGCAGTGGCGATAAACGCCGTGATGAGGAAGAGCCCCGGTAGCACCAGAGCCGGCGGGATCACGCTGAGCCCGAAGTTCACCGTCGCGTCCACTCCGCCGATGGATTTGGCGACGCTGGCAAAGGCACCGGCGAAGAGATAAATCAGCACCATGGTGACGATGGTGTTGTCGGCGGCGCCGCGGACGAACGTCTCGATCGCTCGGTTGAGTGGCCCACGTGC
Source organism: Microbulbifer harenosus (assembly GCF_005771435.1). Taxonomy (GTDB): domain Bacteria; phylum Pseudomonadota; class Gammaproteobacteria; order Pseudomonadales; family Cellvibrionaceae; genus Microbulbifer; species Microbulbifer harenosus. The sequence continues at coordinate 18,192 of NZ_VANI01000006.1, read as the reverse complement.
CAGCAGTACTGCCAGCGCAATCGCGGGCAGAATCGCCACTGTCGCCGAGACCTTGTAAAAGGCCATGTCCACATCGTGCCACTGGTACCAGAGCCCGGCGCCGACGAATAGAGCGAGGAACAGGGTGAGAGGGAGCAGTGCGAGGGCTGAGGGCGAGATGGGCGATGGCGAGGTGGGCGATGGCGAAGTGGACAGTGGATTCATGGGTACCGCTGGGAATCTGAGTTGATGGCTGCTGGCTAAAAAAGGCGCGGATTCTAAACAAACAGTATAGGGCTGGCTAATTCTGCGGCCGCTTTACAGATATTTACGCTTTTCGTCCATTTCTTCCCTTTAAGCAGGTAATGAGATCCATTATCATCTCTGCCCTTCAGGTATCTGCGAATACAACAGGGATCAGGCAGTAGTGGCAATTTCTCTCGGATCAGCGCGCCAATGGCACTGGATCAGTTCCGCGGTGTGTCTGGTGGGCATGCTGCTGTTTGCCATTACCGGTATCACTCTGAACCATGCCGCGGAGATCCCTTCAACCCCAAAGGTCATCAATCACGAACTCCGTGTGCCGGCAGAGCTGCTGGAAGCATGGAATGGGAGCGAATCCGAAGCGCCGCAACTGCCGGTACATCTGGTGGCATGGCTGGCGGAAGAACACCGTATCCAGATCCCGCGCAATCACCGCGGGGAGTGGGACGGCAGTGAATACTACCTGGCGCTGCCGCGCCCCGGTGGCGATGCCTGGCTGTCGCTGGATGTGGAGACGGGCGATCTCATTTTCGAGAGCACCGACCGCGGCTGGATCGCTTACTTCAATGATCTGCACAAGGGGCGCGATACCGGCAGTGTATGGCGCTGGTTCCTGGATGTGTTTGCGGTGGCCTGTGTGGTCTTCTGCCTGACGGGGTTCTGGCTGCTGTGGAAACAGTCGTCGCGGCGAGTATCCACTTGGCCTGTCACCGCGTTGGGGGTGCTGATTCCCCTGGTCATCGCACTGGTTTTCATTCACTAACGCCTTACTGACGCAAACGATTTTTTTGGGAAAAGACATGGAAATGAAGTTGTTCGGAAAACTGGCTGCTGCGGTTCTGATCGCGGGCAGCTGTATCGCGGGCACCGCGCAGGCGGAAACCCTGCAGGTCAACATCGAAATTCCGCGTCTCAATGTGGCGGAATACCACAAGCCTTATGTGGCCGTGTGGCTGGAAGATGAAGCCCGTAACGCCACCCAGATCGCGGTGTGGTACGACCTGGAAATGCGCAACAATGAAGGCGAAAAATGGTTGAAGGACCTGCGCCAGTGGTGGCGCCGTGGCGGCCGCAGCCTGGACGTGCCAGTGGACGGCATCACCTCCGCCACCTACGGCCCCGGTGAACATGCACTGGAAGTGGCCATCGCGGAGAGCGATCTCGCCAAACTGGCGCCCGGCAAATACCGCCTGCGGGTTGAAGCGGCGCGAGAAGTGGGCGGTCGCGAGCTGGTGGAAATTCCCCTGACCTGGCCTCTGGAAAAATCCAGCCTGCCGTTGTCAGCCAGGGGCGAAGAAGAGCTGGGCAGTATTCGCATCGCTGTATTGCCCTAACTTGTTTATAAGGAAATCCCCATGAAAAAAATGACCATTGCCAGAGTATTGATGGCCAGCCTGATGACTGCCGGTATCGCCATGCAGGCAGAAGCGCACCGCGCCTGGATTTTGCCGAGTTCCACCGTGCTGTCCGGTGACGATCCCTACGTGACCTTCGATGCGGCCGTTTCCAACACCATTTTCTTTCCGGATCACGTGGCCCTTGGGGCCGATGCGGTGACGGCCACCGCGCCCAATGGTGAAAAAGTTGCACTGGAAAATGCGTCCCGGGGCAAATACCGCACCACCTTCGATGTGCAGCTGAAAGAGGAAGGCACCTACAAGATCGGTCTCGCCTCTGCCGGTCTGCGCGCCTTCTGGAAAGACGCTGAAGGCAAGCGCCACATGTGGCCGGGCCGCGGCCAGCAGGCAAACGATGCCGATTTCGCCACCGCGGTACCGAAAAATGCCAAGGAGCTGCGCGTGACCCAGAGTTCCCGTCGTATCGAAACCTTTGTTACCGCCGGTGAACCCTCCGATGCGGTGCTGAAGCCGGAAGGTGTCGGCCTGGAGCTGGTGCCGGTTACCCACCCCAACGACCTGTACGCTGGTGAAGCTGCCAAATTTAAACTGTTGATCGACGGTGAGCCGGCCAAAGGTGCAGAGGTTGTATTGATCCCCGGCGGCAGCCGCTACCGCGACAACCAGGAAGAAATCCAGGTGAAGGCGGATGCCGCCGGTCTGTTCAGTGTGACATGGCCGAGTGCCGGTCAGTACTTTATGGAAGCAGAATACGAAGACAGCAAGGCCAAGGCGCCGGCCACGGTGCGCAGTGGTGCTTACTCCGCGACCTTTGAAGTGTTGCCGATGTAATTGCGGAAGCAGACACGAACGACTCTGGGAGCCGGAAAGTGACCGAATATCAGCGCTTAGCTATTGCACTCGTGTGCACGCTGATCTGGCTCCTGTGGGTCGCCGTTCTGATTGCGCGGCATCGCCGTGAAATACACAGCGCCCGTCGTCAGCAGCAATCACACGCGGCCGGCGCGGTACTTGTTGCCTACGCCAGTCAGAGTGGTACCGCTGCCGCGTTGGCGCGCCAGAGCGCGGAGTATTTGCGCCAGTCGCAGGCGGTGACGGTACTGCCACTCAGCCAGGTTTCCGCGCAGACACTTCAAACCGCCAGCAGGGCGCTGTTTGTTGTCAGCACCTACGGGGAAGGCGAGGCGCCGGACAATGGTCAGCGTTTTGCCAGAACTTATCTGAATGGTGCCGGTGGCGAAGTAACGGCACTGGATCTCTCCCATCTTTCTTATTCCGTTGTCGCCCTGGGGGACAGCACCTACGCGCGCTTCTGTGCCTTCGGCCAGTTGTTGTTCGACGGTATGGCGCGGCTGGGTGCAAGAGCGCTCGAACCCTTGCATAAAATCGACAGCGCCAGCGGTGATGCCAGCCGTACCGCCAGCGCTATATCTGCCTGGTTCGGCCCGTCGCCGACGGCGAAGTCCAATAGGCTCAGCAAACCGACGATCTGGTGGCGGCTGGCTGAGCGCACGCTGCTTAATCCCGGCAGTCCCGGTGCTCCGCTGTTTGAGCTGACCCTGCGCGCGGTTAACGACTGGCCGAAATGGCGTGCCGGCGATGTATTCGTATTGCAGCCGCGCCATGAGCGAAACGTGGTGGCGAACTGGCTCGCGCAGCATCGGCTCGATGCCAGTGAATGGATTGCCGTGGACGGCCGCGGCCAGACACTGCAGGCCTGGCTGCGCGACCGTGTATTGCCGACAGCAGAATTTGACCGGGAAAAACTGCTGCGTGGGGATTTTTCCGAATTTCCCCTGTTGCCCGCGCGCGAGTATTCCGTGGCATCCAGCGGGGAAGAAAAAGCGCTCAAATTGATCGTGCGGCAGCAGTTCAATGCGGGCGGTGATCTCGGGCTCGGCTCCGGCTGGCTTACCGAGTACTGCGAAACCGGTGAATTATTTGCCGGCAGCCTGCGGGAAAACAGCAATTGCCACACCTCAGATCACAGCCGCCCACTGCTGCTGATCGGTGCCGGCAGCGGCCTCGCCGGTTTGCGTGCGCAACTGGCCGAGCGCGCGGGGCAGTCAAATGCAGGAGCTGTGTGGCTGGTATTCGGCGAGCGCTGCCCGGACACGGACCGGCCGTTAACCCGCGAACTCGACACCTGGCTTCGACAGGGAAGTCTTTCCCGTTGCGACCGGGTATTCTCCCGCGGTGACGAGACACAACACCGCTATGTGCAGGAGTTTCTTGCCGCACAGGGCGAAGAATTGTGCTTGTTTGTTTCCCGGGGCGCGGATATTTATGTGTGCGGCAACCGAACCGGTATGGGGGAAGCTGTGCACCGGGTACTCAACCAGTTACTGGGTGAGCACCTAGTCGAGGTGCTGCTGGAGTCCGGACGTTACCGGCGGGATCTGTACTGACAGCGGATTGGGCCGATTTACCAGCCCATGGTTTCACGTACAAACGTCGCCAGCTTTTCACCATTGGCCACATGCTGTGCCGCTCGCGGGTGCTGGCCGTAGCCGGTGTAATCGAAAAACAGCGTGTGCAGTTTTTTGTCCCCGTTTTCTTTCTGAATCTGCGCGACCGCCCGGCGGATATAGTTGGGCCACTTGTCATTGGCGGTAGCGTCCATGCTGCCAAGTGCGCAAATGATATTGGCTTCGGGATAGCGCGCGCGGATATCTCGCACAAATTTCACATAGGCGTCAATCCGCTGCTGATCATTGGGAATCGGTTGCAGGCGCTTCTGCCCGTCCACCAGCCAACTATCGTTCTGGAACAGATTGATGACCACCACATCCGGCGTCCAGCGTTTGAAATCCCACACACTGTCATTGTTGCCCACGCCACTCAGCTGATCGAAATACTCTGGCATAGCGTAGGGAAACCAGCTCACCATGATACCGATCCCGCTGCGGCAGATGGTGTGCAGCTCGGCATTCAACGCACGCGCGGCTACTGCGCCGTAGGCCCAGTACTGGTTCTGCTCTGCGGGAAGGTCGTCGCGACCGTTGTCCGCACCTTCATTGCCCATGCCGCAGCTGATGGAATCGCCGAAAATTTCCATGCGCCGCGTAGGTCTCCGGGGCGCCGGCAGCAGTTTGCCGGTGTCTGACAGCTGCAAGCCTTTGAATTTCGTTGCTCCGTATTCGCCCTCGGTGCGCCTGTAAATTTCCAGCGTATGCTCACCGGGTGGCAGCGCACGGGAAATTTCATAACTGTGCTCGCCCTTGTTGGCCTCCAACACAAATGGGTGAGCGGTATTGCCGTCGATCATCACGTTGTAAAAATTCGAGCCCGTCTCATCGTCGAGCGTCACCCGCAGCGAAGTGCCGGTGAAGTTTGCCCGCACACTACTGCCCGGCCAGGTAAGAACCGGGGCCAGCTTGTTGCTGAAGTCGATACGGCCGGTATATTGCAGTTCCGCGGCATCGGCGGGAATGAAATTGGAGGATTCAGTTGCCGTCGCACAAACTGGTAAAGCTGAAAAACCGCTGAATGTCAGCGCGGCGGCGAATAGGGGCAATATTTTCATCAGAACGGAAAATCTCTTTTAGTGCGTCCTCAATTGGGTGAAGTGATGGTATCCAGAGCCGGGCACCGAGACAACGCCCGCTCTACCTGGGGGGTAATTCACTTCTGGGGGGCGCAAGCCGGACCCTCCTGGTACTCCTGTCACCGATCCATAGCCGCCTTCTTCTCCGTCCGGAGGTCGTACATGTTGTAGTGCACCGCGCCGACGTCCTTGATCATGTGGACTTGCAGGCGCTTAATGGCATTCGTGTCGTACCCGGCCCAAGTTATGAGAGTCCTGATTGTGCGGTGAGTCGGCTTATCGATGTATTTCACGCCATTACGATGATCGGGTACCCGCATCGCAACCGGGTAAAAGAGTGTTGCAAAAAGAGACCAGAGAATTTCCATGAGACGCACCGTTAAAAAGTTTTCCTGCCCCTCCCTTTTGCTGCCGCTCTCGAAAGTTGTGGGTATCGCCAGTATGTCCAAGCAGACGATCTACCGGTTGCGTGAGAAAGGACGGTTCCCAGAGCCGGCCGTCCACATGGGTAAAGTGGTGCGGTGGCGTATGAGCGACATTCAGCACTACATAGCGACCGGCGAGGTCCGCCGGGCTAGTATGACTTCAGATTTAATGCGCTCATCTAGCAATCTATCCTCCTGAAGACCAACATCTTTCTGCGCACCGATTTCTGCGATTCTTGTCTGATTCTTGCCGGTTGTTCGTGCAGTTATGTATGCGGCTATAGCGCCAACTACAGCACCAACTGCCGCTCCTAAAAATATATACATTTCCTTCGGCACAAATCTTCTCCCAAAAAAACTAAGCGTTTACATCGTGATCAGTAGGCATGAGTCCACATCGAGAAGTAGTTTCTCAGTTACTGCGCGGGCTTCGCTCGCCAGGTTGTAAAACAGCCGCTAGCCGGAGCTCTGGTCAGGTTATGCACTGATTAGTGTTGGGTAGTTGCGCCACCACCTATGTCTGCGAGGTCAGGATGGAAGCAGACGCCGACGAGGCCAGAGTCTTCGACTGCCTTCTTCATTTGGTCGGTGCAGAACACATCATAGTAGGAGCCCGCTTTAGAGCGGAATGCCATCGTGCCGGCGGGGAGTTTATCTTCCCGAAACCCCAGATTCTCGACCTCGCCGTATTCGTTGAACACGGTAACAGACTCGTCCAACGCGTCGTACTTCTCTGCGACAGTGAGGGGATTAAAAATGTATCCCGTTCCGCCCAAGTAGGTTACGGGAAGAAACTCTCCGTCCTGCGTCAGGTCGGAGCCGAGTAGGCTGTACGCCTTCTCGTTGAAGAACATACGCCCATTACGGACTGCCACATCAGGAACCAACTCTTTGGTAGTCTCCTCTCCAGGGCCGAAGTCCAGGCACAGGGGCTCTTTCCATACCGAGGAGTACGGGATAGGGGTGCGCTTGATGTGGAACGGGTTGTCCTCGCCAAGTTTGGCGACAACATCGCTGGTTGACATCGTGTAAATGAGGTAACTGTCATCATTGCTGATAAGATGAATCATTGTGACGCGTCCATAATTTGGGGGCGGATTGACCCATTTTGTAAGCGAGTTTCAACTTCTTTTAGGGTCCTCCTCAGGTCAGCGAGGTCCTCAATAATGTCTAGGTCGATCAGGCGTTCAAGCCATCTGTAGTACTTTTTCCTGTGTATCCGGCTGTGCGGCACTGCGTTACGGAGATGGGCCGGCATTTGGCTCGCTGCCGCTGTATTGCGTGGCAGCCAGCACCCGTTACAGGGGTCGTCTATACGGAGCTTGAACCAAGCGATGACTGCCCGTAATCCAGCGGCTTCTTTGTGTGCCCCGGATACAATCGCGTGGGCATCGCAAAGCTCGTGAGGGCGGGGATCGTTGGCTAGCTCCATGTGCTTGCCCAGGCGTGCCGAGTCGTGCTTCTCAGCCTCAAGCTCGTCTCGTGACACACCCCATGCCTCTATTCGGTAGATGTCCAGTTCACACTCGACCTGGGCGACTGTTAGGACTCGATTAAGGTCTGCGCGGGTGGGGTTCTCAATGGACGCGAAGTTTGCGATGGCGCAGTCTACGCGGTCCATCTCAAAGTATTTCTTCGTGAGCATGGCAAAGTTCCTTCTTTAGCTATGTCCTCAGATGGCAGGGTTGATCTTACCCAGAGCCCGGGACGGAGACAACGCCTAGTTTGCGTTGGGGCAATTCACTCTTGGACGGGGCGCAAGCATCTGCTACCCGGGCCCTCCAGTTGCTCCTGCCACCGATCCATAACCGCTTTCTTCTCAGTCCAGAAGTCGTACATATCGTAGCGCTGCGCGTCCACATCCTTGATTCGATGGACTTGCAGGCGCTTAATGGTGTTCATGTTGTACCCGGCGCGAGTTATATGAGTCTTGATCGTGCGGCGAATCAGCTTTTCGAAGTATTTCGCACTATCAAGAGGATTGGTTACCCACATCGCAACCGGGTAAAAGAGTATTCCAATAAGAGACCAGAGAATTCCCATGAAACGCACCATCAAAAAAATTTCCTGCCCCTCCCTCGCCAAGTCACTTTGCTTTTTGCTGTTCGGCTGCGCGCTCGCGCAGGCACATCACTCGCACGCATCTGAGCCCCCCAAATTCGCCATCGCCATCCACGGTGGAGCCGGCACCATTGAAAAATCGAGTATGACGGCGGAACAGGAGCGCGCCTATCGCGCAAAGCTGGAAGAGGCCATCAATACTGGCTATGTAATTCTGGAAAAAGGCGGCTCCAGCCTTGATGCGGTGGTGGCGTCGATTAACGTGATGGAAGATTCGCCCTTGTTCAATGCTGGTAAGGGCGCGGTCTACACCTACGACGGTACCCACGAGTTGGACGCTTCGATCATGGATGGGCGCAATCGCGAGGCGGGTGCCGTTGCCGGCGTCAAGCGTATCGCTAATCCCATCAATCTGGCGCGTATGGTGATGGAGGACTCCCCATTTGTGATGCTGGCGGGGGAGGGCGCGGAGGCATTTGCCCGCAGCCGCGGAATGCCCGTGGTAGACAACAACTCGTTTGATACCGAGCACCGCCGCGAGCAGCTGAAGCGCGCCAAGGAAAAACTCGACAGGGAGAACAGGCAGGACAAGGATTACCGCGCAGCGGTGGATGCACTGCCTGCGCCGTTCAGAATGGGCACCGTGGGCGCGGTGGCGTTGGACCAGCAGGGGAACCTGGCCGCCGGTACATCCACCGGCGGTATGACGGCAAAGCGCTATGGTCGCATCGGCGATTCCCCGGTGATCGGTGCCGGCACCTTCGCCGATAACAAATCTTGCGCGGTCTCCGCCACTGGCCACGGTGAATACTTCATTCGCTATAACGTTGCTGCGGACATCTGCTCCCGGGTCGCCTACCAGAATAAGACCGTGGCCCAGGCGGCGGATGAGGTCATTAACCAGATACTGCTACCGGTGGGGGGTACCGGCGGGGTGATCGTGCTGGATGCGAAGGGCAATATTGCGCTCACTTTCAATACCGTGGGCATGTACCGCGGCAGTCGCGTAGCCGGCGGAGCGGCAGAGGTGGCGATATTCGGGAAGAAATGACAGCGCGCTGAAGGATTTACAAAGATGGCGTCCCCGGCCCGACTCGAACGGGCAGTCCGGACTTAGGAGGTCCGTGGTTTATCCTGTTAACCGACGGGGACGGCATTGCCCGTACGGGCAGGGCGGCCATTCTAGCGGCTGGCGCCGCCGCTGTCATGGTGTGTTCACTTTCGCTGTAACCGAGAGTAACGGGAGTGGCAGATCCGTTACGCAGTATTAGTTGCAGTTGGCCGGTCCGCCAAAGTCCAGGTGTGCCGAAATATTGTCGCAATTTGTTCATGAAACGGGGGTATTTTGACGCCTGTGGAGCCATTGGCCAGACCGGGGTTTCTGCCGGCTGCCGGCCGTATTCTGGACCGGGTGTAACTCCCGGAAAAAGTTGCTTCCACGGTGAAAAAGTTGCTTGACCAGAAAAGCCGGAGCTGGCTAATCTCCGATTGCCTGACGGCAACATAACAACAACAGACAGACAGTTTCTGCCCTGGCAGATCGAGATTGTGGAGTTTTCTATGAGCGGCAACGTTATCGAAAATGACATTGATTTTGATGATTCTGATCCCCCTCTGGCAGAAGAGGTATTGAAGTCAAACAAGAGCCCAAGGGACGCCCGCCGGATGGTCGAAGACAAGCTGGAGGAGATGCGTCTCAGACGGGAACTGATGGACTATCAGTACGACTTTTAAGCCTGGGGCCGGGATATTCGGCGATTCCATAACCTGGACCCGCTCCGGGATACGATAAGGGTGCCACCGGCACCCTTTTCTGTTTTGGTAGGCCTGCTATTGCGGCTTGCCGTCATGCTTTGGTAAGACGCATGGACAGGCCAGTTTCCATGCCCGCCGGTGGGGTGTATATTGGCCGTAATGGTCAGGGTAGAGAAGGATAAAGGGACCTTCAGATGGTGGTTTCCGACAGGTTTGAAAGCCGGGTGACTTCTGAGATTTCCGAGGCTGGTGACGCGGTGATTATCCGCGTAGCCGGCAATTTCGATTTCAATATGCACCGGGAATTCCAGCGCGCCTACCGCAATGTGGCGCCTCCACCCCGGATGTTCCTGGTGGATCTGTCCGCGACCGACCACCTCGACAGCGCGGCCCTCGGCATGCTGCTCTTGCTGAGAGACTATTGTGTCGAGGTGGGACGCGACGGATTTCAACCCGGGGTGGAATTGATGAACGCCAACGCGCACGTTTCCCATATTCTCTCCGTGTCCAACTTCGACCGGATTTTCAGCATACGCTGAAAACTCTCTCCCAATGATGCCAGTCTTCCGGATACTGATAGTAGAACGAGACGCCGGTGAAACCGCTGAACTCCGCGAGCTGATCCTCCACTGGGAATACGCCAGCTCCACAGGTTGTATGCTGCCCGCCTCCATTCACTCGGTAAAAACCGCGGATATGGCGCTGGAGGCTTATGCCGAGTTCCCGCCAAACCTGATTATCTTTGGTCCCACCTCGGCAGAGGAAGTGTCCAGCTGTGAGATTCGGCATCTGCGTCACAGCGGTGGGATCGAACCGGTTCCGATTCTGTTTGTGCAGGATCTTTCCCGCGCGGCAGAACCGCCGCCACCCACTGACTGCGATGACATTCTCACCAAGCCCTACAGTTCGTCGCTGGTGCAGCTCAAGTTAGGCTCCATCCGCCGCTTCTGCGAATTCAGTCGCTCATTGATGGCCCAGCGCGACCGGCTGCGGCGTCATCATGCGGATTTTCTGCAGGAACAGGCCAACGCGCGTGAGATCTTTTCCAACCTCGGCAACGAAAGCTGCCTGGATGACACGCCGGCTATTCGCTACCAGCTGTCGCCGCGGGCGGTACTTAATGGGGATCTACTGGCCGCCACCCACACTCCGGATGGCAAACTGGTATTGATGCTGGGGGATTTCGCCGGCCACGGTCTGGCGGCGGCGGTAGGGGCGGTCCCATTGACGTCCATTTTCTACTCCATGATGCCGCGGGGCTTCTCCATGGGGCGGGTGCTGCGGGAGATTAATCGCAAGCTCTACGATATCCTGCCGCGGCAAATGTTCTGCTGTCTGGTCATGCTGGAGCTTGACCCCCGGCGCAACCACTTGCGGCTTCTCAATGCCGGTATGCCGAGCCCGTGCCTCAAGCGCACCAGTGGCGAGTTGCACCTGTTGGAGTCGCGCCACCTGCCATTTGGCGTGTTGGCGTCCGACCAGATCGACAGTGCCATTGTCAATCTGCGGCTGCTGCCTGGGGACCGTCTCTATCTATGGAGTGATGGTATCCATGAAGCCCGCAACACCAAGGGCGAGCATTTTGGTGAATGCCGCCTGCTGGAGTTGCTGCGAGCCGACCGCGACGGCACGCAGGCATTTGATCAGATCCTGCAGGCCGTCAATGCCCACGCCGCCGAGCAGCACGACGATCTTTCACTGGTGGAGCTGGATCTGACCCACTCTTCACTTTTCCACGGAGCCTGCCCGGCGGCGGATTCCGGCGGTGAGCGCAGGGGAGGGCGCATGGGTAACTGGTCCATTCAGTTTCTGCTGTCGCAGCATGAGTTGCGCACCGCCGATCCGCTGCCGCACCTCCTCAGTGTGCTGGCGCAGATGCCGGGTGCCGCCCGGTTTCAGGAGGATCTTGCTATCGCACTGGGGGAACTCTTCCGCAATGCGCTGGAACACGGCGTGTTGGAGCTGGATTCATCCATCAAGTCCACCGACGACGGTTTTATCCGCTATTACGACCTGCTTGCAGAGCGTCGCAGCCGACTGGATACCGGTTGGGTCCGTATCTCGCTCAGTTGCCGCGAAGGGGAGGACGGTGGAGAGCTGAAGCTGGTGGTGGAAGACAGCGGTGCCGGCTTCCCGGAAATTCGAGAACCCAAAGGCGTCTACGCCGGTCGCGGTCTTGCGCTGCTGCAGACGGTCTGCAGCGAGGTACAGCTGGCTCCGGGCAGTAGCCGGGTAGAAGCGGTCATTCGCTGGGGGCCTGACCCGGCAGAATCCGGTGGATCGCAGCCGAATGTCGTACAAAATCTCTCGGTGCCGGTATAATCGCGCTCAGTTTTTCATCAACTGCGGTGCGCAATGGCGTCTGAACTCTCCAAAAGCCCGGTACCTGATGCCCAGAGTGTGCGCGAACAGTCCCTCGCTGTAAGCGGGCTGGCCTGCGAGCGTGACGGGCGCCTGTTGTTTGAGGGGCTCGAGTTCACCCTGGCGCCAGGCGCTGCGGTGCAGGTAGAGGGGGCGAACGGTGCCGGTAAAAGCACCCTGATCCGCACTCTGATCGGCAGTGCCTCCGACTTCACTGGTACCATTGCGTGGCAGGGCCTGGCCTTTCCCCGAGGGCTCGCGGCGATGCGCGCATCGCTGTTGTACATCGGCCATTATGCCGGTGTCCGGCGCGGCCTCACGCCTCTGGAAAATCTCGCCTGGTATGGCGCGGGGCAAGATGACGCGATGCGCGCGCTGGAACTGGTCGGGCTCTACGGTTTTGAAGATGTGCTGTGCCAGCAGCTTTCGGCCGGGCAAAACCGCCGGGTGGCGCTGGCGCGCCTGTATCTGCCTGATTCCCCCCCTCTGTGGATACTGGATGAGCCCCTCGCCGCCCTTGATGTGACCGGCGTGGCGGGCCTTGAGACGCAGATGAACTGTCATCTGCGGCGTGGGGGGAGCGTACTTCTCACTTCTCACCAGCCAGTCAATATTGCGCCGCTGCAACGGGTCAATCTCGCGGACTTTTCACCGCGGATGGCGGTAGAGGAGGAGTTGCACCGTGCAGTCTGAATCTGTGGGCGACGGCCGCAAGAGGATAGCTGAGCCGGTGTTGAGGCCCGCCGTTCCCGCTGCTGCGCCAGGCTTTTTTACCCTGTTTCGCACCGAGCTGACGCTGGCGGTGCGACGCCGCTCGGATATCGTCAATCCACTGCTGTTCTTTGTCACGGTTCTGGCGCTGATGCCCATTGGTATCGGGCCGGAGCCGGAGATGTTGTCGCGCATGGCGGCGGGGCTGATCTGGGTGATGGCCCTGTTGTCCACGTTGTTGTCCCAGGAATCCCTGTTTCGCAGCGATTATGAAGATGGTTCACTCGAGCAGCTGGCGCTGCAGTCGCAACCGCTGTATTTCCCGGTACTGGCAAAGGTGCTGGTGCACTGGCTGGTGACCGGCGTGCCATTGGCCGTGCTGTCGCCGCTGTTGGGAATGATGTTGAACCTGGGGCAGGCGGGATACTGGCCGCTGCTGTTGTCACTGGTTCTGGGTACCGCGAGCCTGAGCCTGATCGGGGCTGTCGGTGCGGCTTTGACGGTTGCCCTGCGACGGCCGGGCCTGTTGCTGGCACTGATCATTATGCCGCTGTATGTGCCCGTGTTAATCTTCGGCACCGGAACGGTGCAGGCGGCGTTGGATGGGTACGGTTACGGCCCGCAACTGGCGATTCTCGGTGCGATTCTCGCCGCCGCCGCGGCACTCGCGCCGCTGGCTGCGGCGGGAGCCATCCGCATCAGCTTGGAAAACTGACCCGTTTCCGCACCATATGGCGACTGCGGAGCGCCATCTGGGCGAGATACGGGCGTGGAGAAATGGGCGAACATGAAATTGTCCTGGCAATGGTTTCACAGATTGGGATCACCGCGCTGGTTTTATCAGAAAACCAGCGCCTGGCTGCCGTGGCTTGGTGCGGCAGCTCTGTTGCTGCTCGCGGTAGGCTGTACCTGGGGTCTCGGATTTGCGCCTCAGGATGCCAAGCAGGGCAATAGCTACCGCATCATTTATATCCATGTGCCGGCGGCATTTCTGGCGCTTGCCGGTTACTACATCATGGCCATCTGCGGGGCCATCGGCCTGATCTGGAAAATGAAGCTCTCCTTTGTGGTGATGCGCGCGGCGGCTCCGATCGGTGCGGTACTGACGTTTGTCGCGTTGCTGACCGGCGCGGTGTGGGGCAAACCCACTTGGGGCACCTACTGGGTGTGGGATGCCCGTATTACGTCCATGCTGATCCTGTTGTTCCTCTATCTCGGCGTGATGGCGCTGTCTGGTGCCTTCAGCCGTGAGCTGTCCGGCGATAAGGCCAGCGCATTGCTGGCTCTGGTCGGCACGGTCAATATTCCCATTATCTACAAGTCGGTGGACTGGTGGTTCACTCTGCACCAGCCGGCCACCCTCAAGCTGACTCAGGCCAGTACCATCGATCCCAGCATGTTCTATCCGCTGATCACCATGATTGCCGGCTTTTATCTGTTTTACGCCTGGGTGCTGATCCTGCATACCCGAGGCCTGATTCTACAGCGCGAGTGGCGCACCCAGTGGGTCCGCGAATTGTTGGGGCAGTCCGCACCGGCGGCGAAGGCCTGAGCGGAAGGAAAAGACAGCCATGCAATTCCAGTTTGAAAATTTCGCCAGCTTTCTGGCTATGAACGGCCACGGCCCCTACGTGTGGTTCTCCTACGGAGTGACGATCGCAGTCATGGCGGCGCTGGTACTGGTACCGGTACTGCGACAGCGACAGATGCGCGAAGCCTTCCGGCGCCAGCTGCGTCAGGAACAAGCGCGCCGCCGCTCAGAGATTGCCCGTGCGGCATCTGAGACTGCTGCCGCCGACTGAATGATCCGTATCTCGCCCGGCACCGAATTTCTATTTTTGAGAACACAACAACCATGCATCCAGCCCGTAAACAACGCCTGATCCTGGTGGTCCTCCTGGTAGCGCTTTCCTCCGCTGCGGTAGGGTTCGTGACCTATGCCATGCGCTCCAATATGGATTACTTTTATGCGCCCAAGGCCTTCGCCGCCGGCGAAGTACCCTTCGACAAACGTATCCGCGCCGGCGGTTGCGTGGTGCCTGGCAGTATTGTCCGCGATGGCAGTTCTCTGGATGTGCGCTTTGCGCTTACCGATGGTGAAGCCGAGCTGGAAGTGGTGTTCGACAAGATTCTCCCCGATCTCTTTGCAGAGGGCGAAGCGGCGGTGGTGACCGGCAAGTTGCAGGAGGGCGGATTTGTGCGTGCCGACCAGGTACTGGCCAAGCACGATGAATCCTACACGCCGCCGGAAGTGGCAGAGTCCATGAGTGGCGGGGCCAGTTGCCACGGAGACCCCAAGATATGAGCCCGGAACTCGGTCACTTTGCCCTGATTGTCGGCCTGCTGTTGTCGCTGGCCCTGGCGGTGGTACCGCTGCTCGGAACCTATAGCGGGCGGGTGCTGTGGATGGACACCGCGCGCCCGCTGTCGCTGGGCGTGCTCGGGTTTACCGCGCTGTCCTTCGTGTGCCTGACGGTGGCTTTCGTCAACAGCGACTTCTCCGTGGCCTATGTGGCGCAGAACTCCAACAGCATTCTGCCCATGATCTACAAGGTGACAGCGGTGTGGGGCGGCCACGAGGGCTCGATTCTGTTGTGGCTGCTGATGCTGGCTGGTTGGACTGCCGCGGTGGCCCTGTTTAGCCGCCAGTTGCCCGCGGTGCTGGTGGCGCGGGTGCTGTCGGTACTCGGGATGCTGTTGATTGGTTTTTTCCTGTTTATCCTGCTCACGTCTAACCCGTTCGACCGGATTCTGCCTTTCCCTCCCAATGATGGCAGCGACCTGAACCCGTTGTTGCAGGACCCGGGCATGATCATTCATCCACCGCTGCTGTATATGGGGTATGTGGGTTTTTCTGTGGCCTTTGCGTTTGCGATCGCGGCGCTGCTGGAAGGGCGGCTCGATAGCGCCTGGGCCCGTTGGGCGCGTCCGTGGACGGCAGTGGCCTGGTCCTTCCTGACCCTGGGCATCGCGCTTGGCAGCTGGTGGGCCTATTACGAGCTGGGCTGGGGCGGCTGGTGGTTCTGGGACCCGGTGGAAAACGCCTCCTTCATGCCCTGGCTGGTGGGTACCGCACTGCTGCATTCCCTCGCCGTG
The DNA here is from genome assembly GCF_005771435.1 of Microbulbifer harenosus. Classification (GTDB taxonomy): domain Bacteria; phylum Pseudomonadota; class Gammaproteobacteria; order Pseudomonadales; family Cellvibrionaceae; genus Microbulbifer; species Microbulbifer harenosus. The sequence goes on along the minus strand of NZ_VANI01000006.1, from coordinate 2,635 downwards.
ACGGAAAAGCGCGGCTTGTTCCGCAGTTGGACCATCCTGCTGTCTATTTTCGCGTTCAGCCTGAGCCTGCTGGGTACCTTTCTGGTGCGTTCGGGGGTGCTGACCTCGGTACACGCTTTTGCCACCGATCCGCTGCGCGGCGGATTCATTCTCGCGTTCCTCGCCATCGTCGTGGGAGCATCACTGTTGCTGTTTGCGGTGCGCGCACCGGCGGTCAGCGCGGGCAGTGTGTTTTCCGCGCGTGCGCGGGAGACTTTCCTTCTCGGCAACAACATCCTGCTGATCCTGATCATGGCGGTGGTGCTGACCGGTACCTTGTACCCGCTGCTGGCGGATGCGCTTAACTGGGGCAAGATCAGTGTCGGCCCGCCGTTTTTCAATATGTTCTTTGTGCCGCTGATGCTGGTGTTGTGCCTGCTGCTGGGGCTCGGTATTCATGCGAACTGGAAAGATAGCCAGGTGCGGAAGCTGGCGAGCGCCTGGGCGTTGCCCGCGCTGGTAGCCGCCATCGGTGCGCCACTTCTGACTCTGCTTGCGGGCGATTTCCACTGGGGTGCGATGCTGGGTATTTTCGCCGGATTGTGGGTGATTGCTGCGAGTGTGGCCGATGTGCTCGCCAAATCCCGCAATGCCGATTCACTGTGGGCGGGGCTCAAGCGCCAGCGCGCCAGCTATTACGGCATGCACCTGGGCCACATTGGCCTCGCTGTTTCTGTACTCGGCGTAGCGCTTACCACGGTGTACAGCGTGGAAAAGGATCTGCGCATGTCACCCGGGCAGAGCGCGACGGTATCCGGCTATGAATTCACCTTCGAGGGCGTGCGCCAGGCGCGCGGACCAAACTACCGCGCTTCCGAAGGGGTGATCCTGGTGCGCGAACGTGGCCGCCTGGTGGCGGAGTTGCACCCGCAGAAGCGCAGCTACCTGTCTGGTGGTAATGTGATGACTGAGGCCGCCATCGACACGGGGCTGTTCCGCGATCTTTACGTGGCTCTGGGTGAGCCCATGGACAAGGACAACCCCGGCGGGGACTGGGCGGTGCGATTGCAGTACAAGGCGTTCGTGATATGGATCTGGCTGGGTGCCGCATTCATGGCACTCGGCGGCGCCATCGCTGTGGCCGACAAACGCTATCGCAAGGTAAAGGCAGTGCGCGCAGGCAAAGTCGCTGTTGCCACCGCTCAGGACGGATCCCTGGCTGGCGCCTGATCCGGAACCTGGCCCGTGTGCTATTCCGCGGGCCGAACAAGAAGGAATGAAACAACTGATGGCCAGGCTGAAACTCTTTCTGCCACTGATTATATTCGCTGCGCTGGCGTTACTTTTCTGGCGCGGTCTCTCGCTGAATCCACAGGACATGCCGTCGGCACTGGTCAATAAGCCAGTACCTGAATTTGCGCTGCGGGACGTGGAAAGCGCGCGCGAGCTGAAGAAGGCCGATCTCCCCAATAAACCCCTGTTGCTGAACGTGTGGGCCACCTGGTGTATTTCCTGCCGGGTGGAGCATCCGTACCTCAACAAACTGGCGGAACAGGGCGTGCCTATCGTCGGTATCAATCTCAAGGACGACAATACCGCAGCGCTGCAGTGGCTCGAAAAATTCCACGATCCTTATCTGTTTTCCGTCTCGGATGTGGAAGGGCGCCTGGCGCTCGATCTCGGCGTGTTCGGTGCACCGGAAACCTTCCTGGTGGACGCCGGTGGCACCATTCGCTGCAAACATGTGGGTGTCGTGGACGACCGCGTGTGGCAGACCAAGCTGCAACCATTGTATGAAAAGCTGCAACAGCAATCCTGGGATGAGTTTGCCGGTGAGTTATCAGATTCCCTGCTCGCCCGTTGTCGCTGAGACGGAAGAAAAAAAGAGCCGCTTTATCTGCTGGCTGGGGCCGGTAACCGATAAAGCGGCTTTTTTGCGCGAGCTGGAAATCATCCGCGCCCGCTATCCCGATGCCTCCCATCACTGCACCGCCCTGGTCGTCGGCAACCCCGCGAATCCGGAAATCATGCAGGCGGACGACGACGGCGAGCCCGGTGGCAGTGCCGGTCGGCCCATGCTGGAACTGCTGCTAAAGCAGGAAATCGGCAATGTGGGTGTTATCGTTACGCGCTATTTTGGCGGTACCAAGCTCGGCGTGGGCGGCCTGATGCGCGCCTATCGCGGTGCGGTCGGGGCCGCCTTGCAGGCTGCGGAGCTGAAGCGGCATGTCGCATTGCTGGATCTGCGTATCGCCTGTGATTTTGCCGGAGAATCTCGGCTGCGTTTCCTGGTGGCACAGCTGGGTGGGACTTGCGGTAACGCCGGTTACGGCACTCGCGTTGAACTCGATGTGGTGCTGCCGGAAGACCGCTGGCCGTCTCTGCAGGCGCAGTTGCAGGCCGAAGGTTTTGAGTTGCTTGCGGAGCCCGGTAGCCATCCGTCAAAAACATGACACATGTTTCGTGTCGTTTTGGTGGGCCAGTGCAATACCTTTGATCTTCTGATTTTTCCTGTCTGGGCCAGTGATGCAAGCACATACAAAAAAGGCCCACACTTTCGTGTGAGCCTTTTTTGTATGTGGCGGACCGGACGGGACTCGAACCCGCGACCTCCGGCGTGACAGGCCGGCATTCTAACCAACTGAACTACCGGTCC
>NZ_VANI01000068.1 GCF_005771435.1 Microbulbifer harenosus | reverse complement strand
TAACGCCCGCAGCAGGGGCGACCAATGCTATGCACTTTTTGTGCGAAACTGGGAGCGCAGCGACCCGCACAAAAAGTGCATAGCGTTGGGCGTCCCGTGGAGGCCCGAAGGGCCGGAACAAACTGCCTGCGTTTGTTAAATGCTTCAGGCACGGGCTCCCGTACTCCAAAGATGATTGACACAGTACGCGCTACCTTTTACCTGCTTAAAACTACAGCCTGACCATTGGCATGGTACGCTGGTTAAGCCACCACGATTTTCCATGATTTTTTCTTTAATCAGAGCCGTACTATCGAATTTTTTCCAATTCTCTTTATCTGGAATTTTTACCGCATAGGATTGCTGATACTTGTCCCATTCATCCACCTTCCAAAGTTGACAGCACTCTTGACACCGCATAAGAAATGCCCAATCGCCGACTTCAAGCTGGTCTAGTTTGGATTTGAACTCCGTATGCGAGTTACTGATATCGACTAGTTTTGGTTGTAATTTACAGAGGCACATTATTTTTCTAGTGGCATTTAACGCC
>NZ_VANI01000067.1 GCF_005771435.1 Microbulbifer harenosus | reverse complement strand
CTTTGTAGCGCTTTCGGCGCTGCTTTGATGCCTGACGTAAATGCGTCCATAAGTTGCCGCCATTCTTCTTGTTTCGCCAGATATATTGGTAGATGGTTTCATGGCTGAGCCGGCGTTTCATTAATTTATGTTTGCGTATGTAACCGACTATTTGCTCTGGGCTGTACTTCTTCCTAAGTAATGCTCGAACAATCTTGAAGTGGCGTTCGGAATAGTGTCGGTTACGACGTGATCGCCTGCGCCGCCCTCGTGTGCGACTGTCGGCCTTACTCGGTCTATATGCGCCATCGGTTCGGTGGCAGCTGTTACGCTGGAACTCTCTATAGAGTGTGCTCCTGTGGCGCCCGGTTAGCTCGGCAATACGGATTACGGAAAGACCTTGTGCACGATAGGCGGCAATCGTGTATCTTTCTTCTCTGGTGATCTGTTGATACTTCATTGGTGCAATTCACTTCTTGGCGGGAGTAAAATGCCCCTAGTATCGCAGATCACCTCCAGTTTTAGGTGATGTGTCGCGGTTAGTATATGAATCCGGG
>NZ_VANI01000066.1 GCF_005771435.1 Microbulbifer harenosus | reverse complement strand
AGGGGAACCTGGGGCTGGATCACCTCCTTAAACGAAATTCGACCTTCGCTTCGTAAGTGCTCACACATATTGCTTGATCGACTGATGATGTTGATGTTTGAAAGGCTTCAGCGAGTTGGGGCTATAGCTCAGCTGGGAGAGCGCTTGGTTTGCATCCAAGAGGTCAGCGGTTCGATCCCGCTTAGCTCCACCATTTCCCTGAGTTTTTATATAGGCCTGTAGCTCAGCTGGTTAGAGCGCACCCCTGATAAGGGTGAGGTCGGCAGTTCAAGTCTGCCCAGGCCTACCAATTCTTACTCATGCGTCGTTGTGTAAAAGCTCATGTGCTGTTCGCACACTACGCTTTCACACGCCTAGCCTGAGAAAGAATACTTCTACCAGATCTTCAAATATCACTTCAGAAATCAGAAATCTGATTTTTTGAATCGCAACGTATTGCTTGATTCAAGAAATTAGCTTCCTGATTTTTACATCAGATGCTCTTTAACAAGGTGAAACATTTTGTAGTAATACACTGCAAGGCGAGGTTGAGTGCTAACAACAC
>NZ_VANI01000065.1 GCF_005771435.1 Microbulbifer harenosus | reverse complement strand
CCATAACAAGGTGCTGTAGTATGCTCCGGCCCCTGCGGGGCCTCCGCGGGACGGCCTACGCTACGCTCCGGCCGCCCCTAAGCGCGGCGTTATGGTGCCGGTCGGTAAAAAATAGTTTTTGTGTCGCTGCAATTTTTGCGCGCAGTTTTGGCGTCCAGCATTTGGCTTTTTGCCAGGGCACATTCAAGCAGTTTCGTTCCTAGAGCGTTCGCTTGAGTTCATTGGGTGCGGCAATTCCGCTGCAGTATTGCGGGGTGCCAGTAAGATAAATATAGGGTGGGGAAAGTGCGGTATTCTTTCCTCGTAATTTTCGGGCGGTGGCCAGCCAATCCGTGGCTGGCAGCGTGCCGGTAGGCGGGTCCGCAGTGCGGCCAGCCATAACTAGGCGCTGCAGGGGACGGCTTACTTTGTGCACCTTTTGCGCAGGTCGCTCCGCTCCCATTTTTGCGCAAAATGCGCACAAAGCAAGCCGCCCCTGAGCGCGGCGTTATGGTGCCGGTCAGTATTTTTGATCTTTTCGTGGCTTCTGAAACTTCAGTGCCACTAAATAGCATCCAATATTGAGCCGCTTTGG
>NZ_VANI01000064.1 GCF_005771435.1 Microbulbifer harenosus | reverse complement strand
TAACGCCCAGCGCAGGCGCAGCCAGCGCGGAGCGCATTTTGTGTTAATGTTTGAGCGCCAGCGAGTAACACAAAAGGCGCGTAGCGTTGGCTGTCGCTCTGCCGCTGCTTGTTATGCATCTTTTGCAAAAGACCTGCGAAATAGCTCAACATCCATAAATTGGCTATAGCACCTTCTTGGGAGCCCATTTTCTGCATAGGCTACAAAGCAGGCTACCTCATCAATAAAGAACGCTAAATCTCTTAGGTAGTTAAGTGCTTGCTTTCGATCAATATTTAGGCATTCCTGAACTGCCTTCAAATCTTGCACGGTTTCATTTGATAGGTCTTGAGCTATATATTCAATGAATATGGTCGAGTTCAAATGCTTTTGCCTCAAGGTACCAGTCGAGATTAGCCACTTCTGATCTTGTCGCAGCACCATCTAAATACCTTCTCATAACTCCCACAGCGTCTTTTACCACCCAGCCAGAGCGAAATCTAAGTTGCGCTTCGACACACTCGATCAAATATTCGTAAATTTTATCAATAGAGGCTCCATTTTTATAAAGCTCCTCTAATTCTTCGTATATATCCATAGTATGAGCATCGTCAATGATGCATAACGCC
>NZ_VANI01000063.1 GCF_005771435.1 Microbulbifer harenosus | reverse complement strand
CATAACGCCTTGCTCAGCGGCGGCTTACTTTTTGCACATTTTGTGCGAAATTGGGAGCGCAGCGACCGCACAAAATGTGTATAAAGTAAGACGTCGGCTGCAGCAATTTGTTAGGGCTCGGGGGCGAAGTGCCAAACCATTTTCTTTAGCCCTGGCCCCAAGCTACCACCCACCTCCCCCAAATTCTTGAATCCAATTTTGGAATATAGATTAAAAGCTGCTTCGTTCCTTGATGATACGCTCAGTACTACGCTGGTAAAACCATTAGATTTGGCATAATCAAGCAGTTCTTTAACGAGGCTAACTCCAACACCATCGCTTCTTTTCTCAGGTTTCACCCACATTGAAACCAGCTCGCACTTTCCATCGATTTGTGCAGCGCCTACTACCCCAATATTTTCTTTTTCACTACGAGCGAGAAAAAATTTTAACCCAAGTTCACCCGAAGCGATTGACTTCCATTTTTCTTCGGAAATCTCCATTGCTTCTTTATACGTAATTCCGAATGCGTCAGGAGAATCGCGAAGTGACTCCAATCGAATATTTTTCAGATCCTGCCAATCTTTCTCAGTTATGGGCACGATACTCATAGCTTTGGAGCCCTAACGCC
>NZ_VANI01000062.1 GCF_005771435.1 Microbulbifer harenosus | reverse complement strand
GACGCCTTACCTTATGCACTTTTTGCGCGGTCGCTTCGCTCCCATTTTCGCGCAAAAAGCGCACAAGGTAAGTCGCCCCTGCTGGCGGCGTTAACATCTGGTCACATGCGAAAAATAATCGCTTTACTATTTGGTTTTTTCGGAACTCTCGTAATTGGAGCAGTCGCTATATATTTGGTAAATACAGGCAGCGACCTGTGCGCAGATCCAGATTCCTGTGATAGCGGTTACTTTTATCGTGTAGAGATTCAGAAAGAGTGTACATGCCAGTATTTGGGGCAACAGTCTCCAGTCTTTAAAGAGGGCGTTGTTGCTTGTAGTTCACTATTTTTAGAGAAAAATTTAAGGGCTAGTTTGCCTAAGTGCGTACAGTAGAAAGCACAATGTTAACAAGGCCAGGCAGGATGCTCCGGGCCTTCGGCCCTCCGCGGGACAGCTTACCTTGTGCACATTTTGCGCAGGTCGCTGCGCTCCCATTTTCGCGCAAAATGCGCACAAGGTAAGCTGCCCCTGCTGGCGGCGTTAACGTAGGTGATCACAAAAAGTAAAAGTGGTTAACCTATAAGAAAAATGAAGGGTTCCGGTAGCGAGTCTTGTCGGGCTCAGGAATTA
>NZ_VANI01000061.1 GCF_005771435.1 Microbulbifer harenosus | reverse complement strand
AGGGGAACCTGGGGCTGGATCACCTCCTTAAACGAAATTCGACCTTCGCTTCGTAAGTGCTCACACATATTGCTTGATCGACTGATGATGTTGTGTCAGTGATGCCCGTTGGGCGGGTCTAGTGTCCGAACAGGGCATTAAACGCCGAGAGTTTTTCGCAAGAGAAACAATCAAGTTTAAAGGCCTGTAGCTCAGCTGGTTAGAGCGCACCCCTGATAAGGGTGAGGTCGGCAGTTCAAGTCTGCCCAGGCCTACCAAATTTTCCTCATGCGTCGTTGTTTAAAAGCTCATGTGCTGTTCGCACACTACGCTTTCAAACGCCTAGCCTGAGAAAAATTACCACTAACAAGTAAAGAGTGTTAGCTGTTTATTGCGATGGGGCTATAGCTCAGCTGGGAGAGCGCTTGGTTTGCATCCAAGAGGTCAGCGGTTCGATCCCGCTTAGCTCCACCATTTCCTGACGACAACATCAAAGATCAGAAACCTGGTTTCTTGATTAAGTACTTGCTTGATTGAGAGATTAGCTTCCTGATTTTTACATCAGATGCTCTTTAACAAGGTGAAACATTTTGTAGTAATACACTGCAAGGCGAGGTTGAGTGCTAACAACAC
>NZ_VANI01000060.1 GCF_005771435.1 Microbulbifer harenosus | reverse complement strand
CCTAGAGGGCGCGGCAATCCGTGATGTCCACTCTTACTGTTTTTCTAAAAAGTACTCGAACATGGAGATGAAAGCTCCGCTTGAGCATGCGGAATTTCATGAGCTTTGCAACAGATTTGGTCGCGCAATTCTAGTGGTTGTTGGAAAAGTGGAGTCTCATGAAATCATAAATTTCAAGTTATTTAGGGCGTTCAGGTTTGGCCTACAATCAATACATCATGACTTACTCAAACTTCGAACAGAAGCGGATAGATTTAAAGTCTTAGAAGAAGTAGTCGAACTGGCAAACAATACTTTAATGTATTTTTATGATTTCCAAATATGTATGCAAAACATCTCATATGGAGATGTTTTTGACTCAGAAGTTCCAAGCCGGGAACCTGCTGATCCTAGTTGTAAAGTCATCATAAATTGCCCCAATCACTTAGATGAGCTGATCGTTTATTTTTCTCAAGAAACCAATTGGGGGATGGATTGTGCCAAGTACGAAAAAGAGGCTCTGGAGGCATACTCATAACAAAGTGCTGCAGCCGACGTCTTACTTTATGCACGTTTTGCGCGGTCGCTACACTCCCATTTTCGCGCAAAACGTGCATAAAGTAAGCCGCCGCTGAGCACGGCGTTATG
>NZ_VANI01000059.1 GCF_005771435.1 Microbulbifer harenosus | reverse complement strand
GGACAAGGTCCGGGCCTTCGCAGGAAAGATCCGCACCCTGATCAAGCGCGGCGTCGCGCTACCCACTTTCCAGCTCGTCACACGTCTCAACCGCATGCTGCGAGGCTGGTTCAACTACTACCGTCCCTGGGTATCCAAGGCAACTTTCGCCCTGATCGATACCGTGGTCTACCGGGCGCTGTGGTGGTGGATGCGACGGCGACACAAGAACCGTCAGAAACACTGGCTCTACGGCCACTATACCCGTCCACAACGCACGCCCAACGGCAGCTATAGACGGGTGTTCACTGGTCAGGCCCGAACCGCCCTGGGGATTATCCGAAGGGTAACCCTGTTTAAATTGAGCGACCTGCCAATCCGGCGTCATAGTAAAATCGTGGCAAAGGTCACCCCTTACACACCAGGCTGCGGCAACTACTTCCGCAAGCGCTGGCAACAGGGGCGGAGCAATCGCAAGGCAGACCGGGCCCATCTTGCCAGATACCAGCTGGCGGCGTAATGTGGAAAGCAAAATTGTTTATAACGAGTCAAACCGCCGGGTTCACAGAGCCTTTGAGGGGCTTGAGCCGTATGCGAGGAAACCCGCACGTACGGTTCTTAGAGGGCCGGGAGTCGGTGACGGCTCCTGGCTACTCGGC
>NZ_VANI01000005.1 GCF_005771435.1 Microbulbifer harenosus | reverse complement strand
TGTGAGCCTTTTTTGTATGTGGCGGACCGGACGGGACTCGAACCCGCGACCTCCGGCGTGACAGGCCGGCATTCTAACCAACTGAACTACCGGTCCGCAGTTCTGACATTCCTTTAAGAAATCTGCCGTGCAGAGTAAAGGAAGTGGTGGGTGGTACAGGGGTCGAACCTGTGACCTACGCCTTGTAAGGGCGCCGCTCTACCAACTGAGCTAACCACCCCGCGTCAGGAGGTGCGTATATTAACGATAGTTTTGAGAGTTGCAACTGTTGGGTAAAAATTCTTTTCAATTCTGTTTGCGGAGGTGGGCAAGGTGCGTTTCGGGAGCATGTCACTGCCGCGACAGTCGTTAACGGGTAGAATTTGTTTTTTTCTTGGTCGAAAGGTTTATCCATGAAGAGCAGATTGATGATGGCCGGGCTGGTAACTGGCTCGGTGATGGGGGCGCTGGTGGGCTGTCAGAATATGGAAGCGGTTTCACCCTGGGTGGACCTTGGTAATCAGGTTGCCAAGAATGCGGGTTACGACACCGACTCGCGGCTTGCCCGCGCCATCAAGGATACTCTGAGCGCCAGTACCGACCGCGCCAGTACCGGGTTGTCGCAGCAGGGCGCCTTCCACTTGCAATTGCCCCCGTCCGCACAGCCTGTTGCCAACAGTTTGCGCCAGTTCGGATTTGGCAGTTATGTGGATCAGCTCGAAGCGGCGATGAATCGCGGTGCGGAGCAGGCCGCCGTTGAAGCGGCGCCGGTATTCAAGCAGGCGATAGCCGGGATGAGTGTAAACGATGCGCTCGGAATCATTCGCGGCGGTGACACCGCCGCAACGGAGTACTTCCGCGGGCAAACCGAAAGCGCGCTGCGCGCGCGGTTCCAGCCGATTGTGGAGGCCAATCTGCGGAAGACCGGTTTTTACGACCAGTACAAAAGTATGCTCGCGGTATACGAAAAGTTACCCATTGCCAACAAGCCCGCCATGGATGTAGAGCGCCACGTGGTCGATAGCAGTATGGCAACCCTGTTCACCCGTATCGGTGAAGAGGAAGCGTTGATCCGCAAAGATCCGGTTGCGCGGGGCAGCGTGCTGATCGGTCAGGTATTTGGTGAAGGTTAACGCGTTGCTGACAGTCTGACTGTACGCGGCCATGTGAGAGGAAGGGGCTGAATGTCCCTTCTTGTTTTTTTATTTTTCGACGCATGCAGGTAAATCTGCACATACAAAAAAGGCCCACACTTTCGTATGAGCCTTTTTTGTATGTGGCGGACCGGACGGGACTCGAACCCGCGACCTCCGGCGTGACAGGCCGGCATTCTAACCAACTGAACTACCGGTCCGCAGTCCTGACATCCCTTTAAGAAATCTGCCGTGCAGAGCAAAGGAAGTGGTGGGTGGTACAGGGGTCGAACCTGTGACCTACGCCTTGTAAGGGCGCCGCTCTACCAACTGAGCTAACCACCCCGCGTCAGGAGCTGCGTATAGTAATGATATTTTTTGGGGCGTCAACGTTTTTTGAAAAAAATATTGTGATTCAAAGAGTTATGTCTGTTTCTCGCGGTTTGGAGCGGATTCCGCGTGGGTGTGTCGGGGTGGCCTGGCGCTGCTATAATCCGGCCACTTTCAATCCGCCTACCTGCCGCGGGAGACCATCAGTGCTGAACAAGATTGAATACAGGCCGCTGCGCGGCGCATGGACACTGCTGCTGGCGGTGGTCATGTACGCCAGTGCGAGCTGGGCGTCGGTGGAGGTGGAACCGCTTTCCAGTGCCGAACTGCAAGCGCGCTATCTGGTACTGATTGAAGAGATGCGCTGCCCCAAATGCCAGAATCAGAATCTCGCGGGCTCCGACTCCATGGTGGCAAATGACCTACGCCGTGAAATCCGTCGGTTGCTGGAAGAGGGATTCAGCGACGCGGAGATTCAGGAATACATGGTGGCGCGCTACGGTGACTTCGTACTTTACCGGCCGCCACTGCAGCGCAACACCATGGCGTTGTGGATTGCGCCCGGTGTGTTTGCGGCGCTGGGCCTGTTGACCCTGATTGTCATCGTGGCGCGTGCGCGCAATGGTCGCGGCGGTCGGCAGGATCAGGAATCACAGGCATTGAGTGCCGAAGAGCAGCGGCGGTTGGCGGAGTTGCTGAACGTGAGTGAACAGGGCGGAAGTAAGAGCGATGATTGATCTCTGGTTGATATTGGCGCTGTTACTGCTGCCGCTGGCCGCCATCATCGCTTGGCCGTTGCTGCGCTCCGGTGGGCTTAACAGTCAGGGTGCAGATGGCAGCGCGGATACCCGCACACTTCTGTACCGGGAGCACCTGGCCGAGCTCGACGCCGCCCATCTCAGCGGCGCCGTTGACGAGGCGCAGTACCAGTCGCTCAAGACTGAACTGGCGCGCAAGCTGCTGTCGGAAGAGGGCGGCGGTTATCAGTTGACCGGCGCGCAGCAAGGCGGGCGCAGTCTGCTGTATGCGCTGGCCGTTCTGGTGCCACTGGCCGCGGTGGGACTGTACGCCCACTGGGGTTTCTACGACGACCTCGCCCTGTACCGCGATATCGCCGCCAGCCACACTGGTGAGACCGATAGGGTGACGGAAGCCCGTATCACCCAGCAGTTGAGCGCGCGCGCAGGATCACACCCCGAGGATCTGACCAGCCGTTACGTGCTGGCCCAGCGCCTGCTGGTAAGCAATGACATCGAGGGAGCGGTAAATCATTACCGCTATATAGTTGCGCACGAACCCGAGGCGGCGAATGTCCGCGCTGAGCTGGCGCAGGCACTGTTTTTCGCCAGCGGCTCGCAAATGACGCCGGAGGTTGTGAAGGAGGTGGATCTGGTGCTGGCGGTGCAGCCGGACAACACCACGGCGCTTGGTCTGGCGGGTATCGCCGCGTTTGAACGCGAGGACTTTGCCGCGGCGCGGGCGCACTGGCAGCACGCGTTGGCGCAGATGCCGGCGGGTTCCAGTGCGGCGCAGGCACTGTCGGCGGGTGTTGCCCGTGCGGAGCGGGCGCTCGCGGATGCCGGCGGCGAGCAAAGCCAGAGAAATGCCCATACGGAGCCAGCGGTAACCTCCGCGCCGGGAGCAACAGAGGTGGCCGCCGGAGAAAATCGCATCGTGGTCAAGGTGACCCTGTCGGATGGGATCCAGCACGCGCCCGATACCCCGGTCTTCATCTATGCCCGCACCTCAGCGAGCCCCATGCCGTTGGCGATCGTCCGCCTGACCGCGGCAGAGCTGCCGGTGGAAGTGGTGCTGGATGAGTCCAAAGCGATGATGCCTGGAAGCAGCCTCAAAACGGTGGATGAGGTGCAGCTGGTGGCGCGCCTCGCCATCAGTGGCGGCGCCCGCCCCGCGCCGGGAGACTGGCAGGGTGCCGTCGAGAGGTTGCCCCGCAGCGACTGGGCAGAACCCGTACACATAACGATCGATCAGGAAATCTGACCTATCTTACGGCGTGCCCCGTGGCGATTGTGTGGCGCTGCGGGGTTTGGCTCCCGTGGTCAAAAATAGCGCTGAAACCCTGCCCTCAGCCATGTACAATCGGCGGTTTGCAAAGACAAAGCGGCGATTTGGCATTCATTTTTTGCCGGGTCACCCGGAGATTACAACGAAGAGCGTTCGGCGGCGGTGCAGTGTGACCGTACGGGCGCCGTGTATTACCGAGTTTCAAGACCATGCGTTTGAAGTGCATCAAGCTGGCCGGGTTTAAGTCGTTCGTCGACCCGACCACCGTATACTTCCCTTCCAACCTCAGCGCCGTGGTCGGCCCCAACGGCTGTGGTAAATCCAATACCATCGACGCGGTGCGCTGGGTGATGGGGGAGTCGTCCGCCAAAAACCTGCGTGGCGATTCCATGACCGACGTTATCTTCAACGGCTCCAGTGGTCGCAAACCGGTCGGTCAGGCCTCTATCGAACTGGTGTTCGACAATTCCGCCGGCAAGCTCACCGGCGAATACGCCGCGTTCAGTGAAATCTCCATCAAGCGCAAGGTAACCCGCGACGGGCAGAACATCTATTACCTGAACGGTGAAAAGTGCCGCCGCCGCGACGTGACCGACCTGTTCCTGGGTACCGGCCTCGGGCCGCGCAGTTACGCCATCATCGAACAGGGCATGATTTCGAAGTTGATCGAGGCCAAGCCGGAAGAGCTGCGGGTGTTCATCGAGGAGGCGGCGGGTATCTCCAAGTACAAGGAGCGCCGCCGCGACACCGAGAACCGCATGCGTCGCACCAAGGAAAACCTTGAGCGCCTCACCGATATCCGCGATGAGTTGGATCGCCAGCTGTCGCGCCTCGAACGCCAGTCCGCCGCGGCAGAAAAATACAGCCGTTTCAAAGAGGAAGAGCGCACTCACAAGGCGCACTTGCAGGCGCTGAAATACCGGGAGCTGGACGATCAGACCCGGGCCAAGCAGCAACAGATCGGCGAGCTGGAACTCACCGTGGAAGAGCTGGTGACCCGCCAGGTGAGCTGCGATACCGGGATCGAAACACAGCGCGTGGCCTACCACGAACTCTCCGATGCATTCAACGAAGTGCAGGGGCGTTTCTATGCGGTGGGGGCCGATATTGCCCGCCTGGAGCAGAGCATTTCCCACGCGCGCGAGCGCAACTCCCGGCTGCAGTCGGATCTGGCCCGCACCGAGCAGGAATTCGCTGAGTCCCAGTCGCTGCTGGCGGCAGACCAGGAGCGCGCGCTGGAATTTGAAGCGGAACTGGAAGTGATCGTGCCGGACCTCGAAATGGTCCAGGCGGCAGAGGAGGAGTCTGCCCAGACCCTGCTGACCGCGGAAGATCAGATGCGCGAGTGGCAGAACGAGTGGGACCAGTTCAACCAGGGGGCGTCCGACTCGCGCCAGCGCGCGGAAGTGCAGCAGTCCCGTATCCAGCATCTGGAAACCTCTACCCAGCGCCTGCGCGACCGTATCAACAAACTGCAGAGCGAACTGGAAAGTCTCAGCAGCTCCGGCGACGACAGTGAGCTGGAGCAGCAAAACGAAGAGCTGGCGGAGTTGGAAATGCAGCTCGAAGAGCTGCGCGGCTCCATCGCCGAGCAGGTGGAGCAGTTGTCTGAGTTGCGCCGCCAGGAAACCGACATTGCCAGTGATCTCGACAGAGAGCGCCTGCAACTGCAGACCAGTCGCGGCCGCCAGGCCTCCCTTGAAGCGCTGCAGCAGGCGGCCATGGGGCAAGGCAAGGCGGTGGCCAGTTGGCTGGAACAGCACAACCTGCAGGACCGCCCGCGTCTGGCGGAGCAGATCCGTGCGCAATCCGGCTGGGAAACTGCGGTGGAAACCGTGCTCGGTGCCCAACTGCAGGCGGTGTGTATCGATCAGATTGAATCCTTGCAAGAATCCCTCTCCAGCCTCGAGGGCGGCCAGGCGGTTTTCGTCGACGGTCGCAGTGTCGTCGCATCCAGCGCCGGTGGGCTGCCCAGATTGGTGGATGTGGTAGAGGCGCAGGTGTCTCTTGTCGGTCTGATCGACGGCATCTACACCGCGGATGATCTGACCGCAGCACTGGCCGCACGGGATCAGTTGAAGGGCGGCGAATCCATCGTCACCCGCGACGGTCTGTGGATCGGTCCCAACTGGTTGCGGGTCAGCCGAGGCGCGGATGCGGAGGCCGGGGTGCTGGCACGCAAGCAGGAGCTGGAAGATCTCTCCCGGTCTCTCGAAGAGTGCGAAGTGCGCATCGAAGAACTGACTGAGCAGCGCGAACAGCTGCGCCGGCGTGCCGGCGAGCTGGAAGCCGGCATCGAGCAGGCCCGCGACAGCGCTGAACAGTTGAACCGCCGCACCGGTGACCTGCGCAGCCAGTTGTCGGCCCAGCGCGCGCGCCAGGAGCAGATGGACGAGCGCCGCCGCCGTATCGAGCAGGAAATTGCCGAGGTGCGCGAGCAGAAAGACGCGGAGGCCGAATCCATATCCGAGGCGCGCATCGCCTTGCAGGAAGCGGTGGAGGCCATGAGCGATGATACCGACCGCCGCGAAACCATGCTGGCGCGCCGCGAGGCCCTGCGTGAAGCCCTCGATGCCGCCCGCCAGCGCGCCCGCGAAGATAAGGACCGCTCTCACGAGCTGGCCATGCGTGAGCAGTCCGTGCGCACGCAAAAGGTGTCGCTCGAGCGCACTCTGCAGGTACTGCGCGAGCAGGTCGAGCGCCTGCAGGAGCGCCGCGAGCAGTTGCATTTGCAGATGGAGGAAGCCCAGGACCCTTCGCAGGATTTCCAGGGCGAGCTGGAAGAGAAGCTTGCCCAGCGCATCGACGTCGAGCAGGAGCTGGTCGAGGCGCGCAAGAAACTGGAAGAGGTGGAAACCACCCTGCGCAACCACGAACAGGAGCGCCAGAAAGCGGAGTCCGCCCTGCAAGGCGTGCGCGCCCAGCTGGAGATGCAGCGCCTGGAGTCCAAGTCACTGGAAACCCAGCGCAATGGCCTGGTGGAACAGTTGCGGGAATCCGATCATGACGTGCAACAGCTGTTGGAGGAACTCCCGGAAGAGCTGACCGTCGAAGCTGTACAGCAGGACATCGAACTGGTGGCCGCGCGGATCTCCCGACTCGGCCCCATTAACCTGGCGGCCATTGACGAATACAAGCAGGAATCCGAGCGCAAAAACTATCTGGATCGTCAGTTCGGCGACCTGAACGACGCGTTGGAAACCCTGGAAAATGCCATCCGCCGTATCGACAAGGAAACCCGCACCCGCTTCAAGGAGACCTTTGATCAGGTCAACAGCGGTCTGCAGGAGCTGTTCCCGAAAGTGTTCGGCGGCGGTCACGCTTATCTGGAACTGACAGGAGAGGATCTGCTGGATACCGGCATCGCGATCATGGCGCGTCCGCCGGGCAAGCGGAACAGTACCATCCACCTGCTGTCCGGTGGAGAAAAGGCGCTGACCGCGATTGCGCTGGTATTTTCCATCTTCCGCCTCAATCCGGCGCCCTTCTGTATGCTGGATGAGGTAGATGCGCCACTGGACGATGCCAACGTGGGCCGCTATGCGCGCATGGTGAAAGAAATGTCCGAACACGTGCAGTTCATCTACATTACTCACAACAAGATCGCCATGGAGATGGCCGACCAGCTGTTGGGGGTAACCATGCACGAGCCGGGTGTATCCCGCCTGGTATCCGTGAACGTGGAAGAGGCCGCGGAGTTGGCATCGGCGTGAGAATGATACGAGTAAGCCGCAGGTGGAATATCCCGGTGAATGGCAACATGTGGATGTCGGCATAGGGAGAGGGAAGCACAAATGGATAACTGGCTGATCAATCTGTTGGCCCTGGTGCTGTTTGTCGCCGTGCTGGACGGCGCGCGCCGTGCCTGGCTCAAGCACCGCGACAGCATGAAGGTGTCGCGCAACCTGTCCCGTTCCATGCGCCGCGATCTGGACGACGACAACAACGACATTCTCTCCAGCCCCCGGGTCGTGGAGGATGCGGAGCGTCCGGCGTCCCGGGCCGATGTCGCTTCGCCCGCATACGACCGTGGCCGCGGCGATGATCCGGAACTCGGGCCTGCGCTGGCGGAATCGCCGCTGGAATATATCGACCCGGAAGAGGCGGAAAAACGCCGCCAGATTTCCGCGGAGCTGCCCGGCACCGTGCGTGTGGTACAGCGCCGCAAGCCGGAAGACGCGAACCAGGTCAATCGACAGGTCCAGCAGAACTTTTACTCCTCTCGCAAACCGCTGGCGGGCAGCCGCCCTGATCGCCGGGAATCTGACGAAGCCGGTGATGCATCGCTGACGCGCGCCGAGCCGGGGCCGGAAGGCAGGCGTATGCCGGAACAGGTGTCGTTGAATCTGGACGAACAGGTGCCTGTGCTGATGGACTCCGTCGCTGACGAGGCACCCGCAACTCCTGAAGAAGCTCCCCGCGAAGAAGTGCAACCACCCTTCTGGCAGGCATCTGCTGAACCGGATGATGACCTGTCTCCGCGGGATGAACCAGAGAGTGTGGCTGAGACACAGCGCGAGGCGGATCCGCTGGCCAATCTTGCCGAAGAACCGCTGTCCAGTGGGCGTCGCGAGCCATCGCTGGACGAATCCGTGAGTCTGGATTCCCTGCACGCGAGTGCGGAAGAACAGGGCAGTCACGGCGATGAACCGGAAGAGAAACCGCGCACCGCGAAATCACTCTGGGCCAGCGCTGAAATCAAGCTGCCGGAGCTCAAGTTCCCCGACTTAAAAAAAGCGGTCGCGCCTGCGCGGGAGACCCGCGAGCCGTCGCAAGCGCCGTCGAAAAGGCAGGCGGGCAAACGCGAATCCGCAGCGCGCAAGGAGCGTCCGGTGGAAGAAGTGCTGATCCTGAATATCATGGCCCCCGCGGGAGACTACTTCGAAGGTAATGACCTGCTGCGAGCCCTGTTTGCCTGTGGTATGCGCTTTGGTGATATGAATATCTTCCACTACCATACCGGTGAAGATGGTGAAGGGCCGGTACTGTTCAGCCTGGCCAACATCGTGGTGCCCGGCACCTTCGATATGTCCGCCATGGAAGACTTCACCACCCCCGGTGTCAGTCTGTTCCTGGCGCTGCCGGCGGAAGTGGAAGCGCTGAAGGCGTTCAACACGCTGCTGACAACCGCGCGCTATATTGCCGAGCAGCTGGGTGGCGAACTGAAAGATGAGAATCGCAGTGTGTTTACCGCGCAGACCGCGGAACACTATCGCCAGCGGGTGATGGAGTTCCAGCGCCGCAAGGCGCTGGCCAAGGCGCAGGCCTGATCCCGATAAATATTTGTAGGAGCCAGCCTGCTGGCGAACTGTTCCAGCTTTGAGGTTGTTCGCCAGCAAGCAGACTCCTACAGAAACACCACTTCTCGTTCCACCGGCAAGAATTCCCTATTTTTGCGGATAAAAAATGACAAAAACTATTCCCCCCGAGACGCAGAAGCGCGCTCTGGAACTCCACGACATTCTCAACCGCGCCAATTACCAATACTACGTGATGGATGCGCCTGAGCTGCCGGACGTAGAGTACGACCGCTGCCTGCGCGAACTGCAGGCACTGGAACGGGAATACCCGCAGTTGGTCACCGGCGATTCTCCCACCCAGCGCGTGGGAGCGGAGCCGCTCGCGGCATTTACCCAGGTTCGCCATGAAATGCCTATGCTGTCGCTGGACAACGCCTTCAGCGACGAGGAGATGGAAGACTTCGACCGCCGCATCCGCGAGCGCCTGAACAGCGCCGAGCCGGTGGAATATGCCTGCGAACCCAAACTCGACGGCATTGCAGTCAGTTTGATGTACCGCAACGGCATTCTTGAGCGCGCCGCCACCCGTGGCGATGGCACTGTGGGTGAAGATATCACCATGAACGTGCGCACTATTTACTCGGTGCCGCTCAAGCTGCTCGCCAGTGACGTGCCAGCGGTGCTGGAGGTGCGCGGCGAAATCTATATGCCCAAAGCGGGCTTCGCCGCTTTGAATGAAAAAGCCCGGGAAGCCGGCGAGAAGGGCTTTGTGAACCCGCGCAACGCCGCTGCCGGCAGCCTGCGCCAGCTGGACCCGCGCATCACCGCCCAGCGCCCGCTGGAGCTCTGTGTGTACAGTGTGGGCATTGTCGAGGGCGGTGAGCTACCCGCACGCCATTCGGAAATTCTCGAGCAATTGAACCGCTGGGGGTTTCGTATCAACAGTGAAATGGCCATTGCGGAGAATATCCAGGCCTGCATCGAGTACCACCGGAGACTCGGCGAAAAGCGTCCACAGCTGGCCTACGACATTGACGGTATCGTGTTCAAGGTCAACAGCATTGCACTGCAAAAGCGCCTCGGTTTCGTGGCGCGGGCGCCGCGTTGGGCAACCGCGTACAAGTTCCCCGCCCAGGAGGAAATGACCGAGCTACTGGACGTGGAATTCCAGGTGGGCCGCACCGGTGCGGTCACTCCGGTTGCGCGCTTGCAGCCGGTGTTTGTGGGCGGTGTGACCGTCTCTAACGCCACCCTGCACAACCGCGATGAAATCGAGCGCCTGGGGGTGAAAATTGGCGATACCGTGATTATCCGCCGCGCCGGCGATGTGATTCCGCAGGTGGTTTCCGTGGTGGAAAGCCGCCGCCCCGCGGACGCGCGGGACATCGAATTCCCCAGCCACTGCCCGGTGTGCGACTCGCCGGTGGAAGCCACGCCCGGCGAGGCGGTGGCCCGCTGCAGTGGCGGTCTTATCTGCAGCGCCCAGCGCAAGCAGGCGATCAAACACTTCGCTTCGCGCAAGGCCATGGACATCGATGGCCTCGGCGACAAGCTCGTCGAGCAGATGGTCGACGAAGGGTTGCTCCACTCTGTGTCCGGCCTATATCACCTGTCACTGGAACCACTGGTGGCGCTGGAGCGCATGGGCGAAAAGTCTGCACAGAACCTGCTGGATGCTCTGGAGCGCAGCAAAGCCACCACACTGCCCAAATTCCTCTACGCGTTGGGCATCCGCGAAGTGGGCGAGGCCACCGCACGCAACCTGGCGCGCCACTTCGGCCAGCTGGAAAAACTCATGCAGGCAGATACCGAAGCTCTGCAGCAGGTAGAGGATGTGGGCCCTGTGGTCGCCCACTATGTAGCCGAGTTCTTCGAGCAGCCGCACAACCTCGAAGAAGTGGCCGCCCTGCAGCAGGCTGGCGTGCACTGGGAGGACGAAGTGCAGGAAGCCGGTGCGCAACCGCTCGCGGGCCAGACCTGGGTGCTCACCGGCAAGCTGGAAACGCTCTCCCGCAGTGAAGCGAAAGATTATCTGCAGCGCCTCGGCGCCAAGGTCGCCGGTAGCGTCTCTGCCAATACCCACACGGTGGTGGCGGGGCCCGGCGCAGGTTCCAAATTGAACAAGGCGCGGGAACTGGATCTACCGGTGCTGGATGAAGAGGGGCTGATGACGATGCTGCGTGAGCAGGGAATCGAAATCTGAGCACTTGTTAGCCCGCTGCCCGAAATGCGATCGAATTGTGAATTTGGCGACAATCGAAGGTGGCTTTCTGACTGAGGCGCCGTTACAGTTGGCGAATCCGTTTTTCCGATAGTGCCTGCCGGCCAATGTAATTGCGCCGCAGGGAAGTGTAGGGGTTGGCACCGCGTGATTCAGGGTGATCAGGAATCCATCGTTTACGGCTGTATCAAAGACAGCAACAGCCTGACTGGCGGCAGCGAACGCCGCCGGACCAATCGCGAAGCCATTCTGGCCCTGCCCAGTGCCGACGAATGGCCTCTCCTGTGTCGCGATATGTTTTCGGTTCCCACCATCAAGGTCAAACAATCCCAGTACCAGACGGATGTCATCCACTTCGGAGCCTCCTATCGCGCCATTGAATACGAATGGAATCAGTGGATACGAAAATTCGAGGAACTGCTGCACAGCATGTACTGGGTGTCTGCAACCGTTCATCTGGAAACCGAACTGTCCGGAACCCACTCATTCAACTGGGAAGCCGCCGGCCTCTATCATGAGCCGGGAAGCGGTGACATGCAGGTGCGCTGTGAGTGGACCCAGGAAGGACGCGTCAGCATATAGCCGATTTCCAATTCGCCAGTCCGCACATTAGATTGGTGACGGTTTTCTACTCGCACAGTTTGTTGTGCCGCTTTTCATCGGCAGCGCGACCGAGGTGATCAATGCCCGACCAGTCAGCTGAAGGCTCCGAGAAATTTCGCATCGAGAAAGACAGCCTGGGCGAGGTGCGTGTTCCGGCGTCGGCCCGGTACGGTGCGCAGACACAGCGCGCGGTGGAGAATTTTCCGGTCAGCGGCTACCCGCTGCCGAAGGAATTTCTGCGAGCGGTTGTCGCCATCAAGCGCGCGGCTGCGGAGACCAATCGCAACCTGGGAATTTTGTCAGCGGATCTGGCTGATGCCATTGTTCAGGCCTGTGATCAGCTGGACGACGCCGACTACTACCGCCACTTTCCCGTGGATATTTTCCAGACCGGTTCCGGCACCAGTACCAATATGAACGTGAACGAGGTGCTGGCCCATATTGCGACTGAGTCGAGTGGGCAAACGGTCAGTGCCAATGACCACGTCAACATGTGTCAGAGCAGTAACGATGTCATTCCCACTGCCATCCATCTCTCCACATTGTTGGCACTGCAGAACCGGTTGTTGCCGGCGCTGGTGCATCTGATCGACGTGATCGAAACCAAGGCCGGCACCGTTGAGCTAGTGCTGAAAACCGGTCGCACCCACCTTATGGATGCGGTCCCCATCACCCTGTCTCAGGAGCTGAGGGCGTGGGCGGCGCAGGTGAAACTGTGTAAGGAGCGCATTGAATCCACGCTGCCGCGTCTTGAAGCGCTGGCACAGGGGGGCACCGCCGTGGGCACGGGGCTGAATGCCCACGAGGATTTTGCTGTGATATTTGCGCGCAAACTAAGCAGTGCCTGTGGGGTTTCCCTGCGCCCGGCGGAGAATGCCTTCGCGGCGATCGCCAGCCAGGATACTGCGGTGGAAGTTTCCGGGCAGCTGAAAACCCTGGCGGTCGCGCTGATGAAGATCGCCAACGACCTGCGCTGGATGAACAGTGGCCCGCTGGCCGGGTTTGGCGAAATCGCGCTGCCACCACTGCAACCCGGCAGTAGCATCATGCCCGGCAAGGTGAATCCGGTGGTTGCCGAGTCTGTGGCGATGGTGGCAGCGAAGGTAATGGGCAACGATACCTCCATTACTGTGGCGGGGCAGAGCGGCAATTTCCAGCTCAATGTTATGCTGCCGTTAATCGCCTTTTCCCTGCTGGAGAGCGTGCGGATACTGACTGCCGCCACGCGCCTGCTGGCGGACCGGGCCATCGCTGGTTTTACTGTCAATCAGGAGCGGATGCACGAAGTGCTGGAGAGAAATCCGATCCTGGTAACGGCACTCAATCCCGTGATTGGCTATGCAAAAGCGGCAGAAATTGCCAAGAACGCGTATAGCAGTAACCGCCCGGTACTGGACGTCGCGGTGGAAATGACCGGGTTGTCGCGCGCTGAACTGGAATCGCTTCTCGATCCCGCGCGTTTGACACGCGGCGGTATCGTCGATGGCGATTGAGGCGGGATGTGCGCCGCGCGAAAGGTAAAAACGTGCAGTGAGCGACGGTGTGCGCGGCTCCCTTAGCTGAGCAGCAGAATACCGAGTAGTACCGTGCCGGTGAGCAGCATCATACATTCCACCCATATCGCCAGCTTGCGCAGTGTCTTGCGGTCTTCTCTGCGATAGATCAACTTTTTTTTCATCTTGTGCATCTGCCTGGCGTAGCTGCGGAAATGCCGGGAACGTCTCGTGGGCGGCGGCTTCGTTGACACCAATGTCCTGATGTTGCAGGATGCGGCGCCGTGTCCAGCCCGCAATCGGAAACTATCCTTACGGATAGCATTACTGACGGACATGCCTGAAGCTTAGTGTTGGCGCCTGCTGTCGACCACCCGTTCATATCTCGCTGGAATTTCTGCTATGGCCATTAAACGCCGCCGTTCCTTCGTTACCAGTGTGCTCGCATGCATCGCCTTTGTCGCAGCGGCGATCTGGAGTTGGGACCTGCCAGTGAGAGATGTGCTTAGTTACCTGGTGCTG
Organism: Microbulbifer harenosus; assembly: GCF_005771435.1. Lineage (GTDB taxonomy): Bacteria > Pseudomonadota > Gammaproteobacteria > Pseudomonadales > Cellvibrionaceae > Microbulbifer > Microbulbifer harenosus. Next base: position 288,280 of record NZ_VANI01000005.1, on the reverse strand, counting down.
ATGCTGGTGTTTCTCGCTGTCATTGTTGCGTTGGCGCTGGGGTTTGGTGCGCTGTTGAGCTGGCTGCGCAATCGCAGAAATAAGTGACCTGGAAAAATATACGATCAGCAGCACTTTGAGAGCGGGAGTCCGACGGGAAATATCAGCAATTATGGAAAGCGCCAACGACGACATCCGCATTCCCATTGCCTATGTGCAACGCTTACTGGACGAGGCCTCAAACCACGGCTGTGACCGCCGTGAACTCCTGGCCTCGGTGGGTATTACTGAGCGGGACCTGGAAGACACGGCGGCGTTTTCCGCAGTTAAGTATGGAAGGCTTTACCAGCGGGTGATGTGGCTCGCTCAGGATGAATGGTTCGGCATGTTAAGCGGTGGGCGCGTGCGCACGGGTTCTTTCCGCCTGCTGTGTCTCACGGTGGTGAACTGCGCGACCGTGCGTCAGGCGATCACTCTGAGCGCGGAGTTCATGGAGATCTGTCGCGGTTTTCGCGTCAAACCTGTGCTGCACCGGGATGGGGAGCGCGACAGGGTGGTCATCCAGGGCATCAGCTCCCTGGCGCCCGGCGAATTCGACCAGCTGATTGCGGAGACGTCGCCGGGCGTGATCCGCACCACCTTGGCAGTATGGCACCGTTTTTACTGCTGGCTGGTGGGATTGGAAATTCCCCTGGCGAAACTCCACTTTTCCTTTCCGTGCCCCGAGGAGTTCCGCGCGTTGGCCCAGAGCGAGGCGGGTGAGTTGCTGTTCGATCAGCCTGGAAACGCGCTGGAATACGAGAGCCGCTATCTGGACTATCCGATTGTGCAGAGTCCGCAGACTGTGGAGGATTTCATTCGCACGGCCCCCTACCACCTGGTGATCAGCGATGGCAAAGCCAACAGTATCAAGACCAAGGTGAAGACCATTCTCAACCGGGACGTGAGTGAATCCATGCCGGCGGCGGAGGCGGTGGCCGAGCGCCTGAATATGTCGGTGACGACGTTGCGGCGCAAGTTGCAGCAGGAAAATACGTCTTATCAGAAGCTGAAAGATGAATGCCGTATGGAGGCCGCCTTCCACTATCTCAGCTGCCCGGATCTCTCCAATACCCAAATCGCCGAAATGCTCGGTTTCGATGAGGCCAGCGCTTTCTTTCGCGCCTTCAAGAAGTGGACCGGCGTTACCCCTGGGGAGTACCGCAAAAGCCCGCGCTCCACGGCGGTAGGGCTCTGATTTCCTTCCGGCTCAGCGATTTTCTCCACTTGTCCTGTGACACAACACGGTGTTGCAGGTGCATATTTCCACGTAATCTGACCGGTTCGTCAGGCCAGAAGTCCCCGTTCTCGCGCCGTATTTTGTTAGTGGTTTGGGCATTTTTCGCCATAGTGGCTTTTGGCAATTTGCAACTAAGATGAATAAAACCAAAAGTTGAGTCACAGGCGTGACGGCCCGGTACTGCCTTTCGGTATCGTCCGTAATCACTGTGAACACCGGGCCCAGGTCCACCGACTACAAAATTGCCAGAAGAGGGTTATCAGGATGAGCGAGATCAAGATTCCGCTGCGCGACATGCGCTTTGCCATGCGTGAACTGCTGAACTGGGACCAGCACTATGCGTCTCTGGGCTACGAAGACGCGAGCCCCGATGTAGTGGATGCGATCCTGGAAGAGGGCGCCAAGTTCTGCGAGAACGTCCTCGCGCCGCTGAACCAGATCGGTGACCAGCAGGGCTGTACCTGGAACGACGGCGAAGTCACCACCCCGGAAGGCTTCAAAGAGGCCTACCAGCAGTTCGTGGAAGCCGGTTGGCCTTCTCTGGCACACAGTGTGGACCACGGCGGCCAGGGCCTGCCGCCGTCACTGGGCACTATCCTGAGTGAGATGGTGGGTACTGCGAACTGGTCATGGGGCATGTACCCGGGCCTGTCGCACGGCGCCATGAATACCCTGGAGGCCCACGGCACCGATGAACAGAAACATACCTACCTGACCAAACTGGTCGAGGGCAGCTGGACCGGCACCATGTGCCTGACAGAGCCGCACTGCGGTACCGATCTGGGTATCCTGCGCACCAAGGCTGAGCCCAATGACGACGGCTCCTACGCCATCTCCGGCACCAAGATCTTCATTTCTGCCGGCGAACACGACATGGCCGAAAATATCGTCCACATCGTGCTCGCGCGTCTGCCCGATGCGCCTGCGGGCACCAAGGGCATCTCCCTGTTTATTGTGCCCAAGTTCCTGCCCAACTCAGACGGTTCCGTGGGTGAGCGCAATGGCGTGACCTGTGGTTCCCTCGAACACAAGATGGGCATTCACGGCAACGCCACAGCGGTGTTGAATTTCGACGGCGCCAAAGGTTTCCTGATCGGTCCGCCGAACAAAGGCCTGAACTGTATGTTCACTTTCATGAACACTGCGCGTCTGGGCACTGCTCTGCAGGGTGTTGCGCATGCGGAAGCGGGTTTCCAGAAATCCCTGGCTTATGCCAAGGATCGTCTGCAAATGCGTTCTCTGAGTGGCCCGAAAAACCCCAATGGCCCCGCGGACCCGATCATCGTACACCCGGACGTGCGCCGTATGCTGCTGACGCAAAAAGCCTTTGCCGAAGGTGGTCGTATGCTGGTGATGCTGTGCGCGCAACAGGTGGACCGCACCCAGGTGGGCAGCGAAGAAGAGCGCAAAGAAGCCGATGATCTGCTGGCATTCCTGACGCCGATCGCCAAGGCATTCCTGACCGAGACCGGTTATGAGTCCGCCAACCTGGGCATGCAGTGCTTCGGTGGCCACGGCTACATCGCTGAGTGGGGCATGGAGCAGAATGTTCGCGACGCGCGTATCTCCACTATCTACGAAGGCACCACCGGCGTTCAGGCACTGGACCTGCTGGGCCGCAAGGTGTTGATGAGCCAGGGTGAGTTGCTGCGCAAGTTTACCAAGGTCGTGCACAAGTTCTGCAAGGCCGAGGTTGATAACGAGGCACTGGCCCCCTACGTTGCCAAACTGCAGGAAATTAACCAGCAGTGGGGCGAGCTGACCATGAACATCGGCGTTAAAGCGATGGAAAACCCCGACGAAGTCGGCGCAGCGTCCGTGGACTACCTGATGTATTCCGGCTATGCGGTACAGGCTTATCTGTGGGCGCTGGCAGCCAAAGTGGCGAATGAACAGCTCGCCGCGGGCACCGCGGAGGAAGACTTCTACCGCGCCAAACTGGCTACCGCACGCTTCTACTTCGACCGTATTCTGCCGCGCACGGCGACGCACGCCAGCGCGATGCAGAGTGGCGCCGACAATCTGATGAGTCTGGACGCGGAACACTTCGTATTCTGAGCCTGACGTCACCGAGGCACCGCCGCTGGCAACAGTGGCGGTGTTTTTGAATCCGACTTCCGCCAACGGAGGCGAAAGTGGGGTGAAAGGAAAACCGGAGCATCGATGCAACTACCGGCGAATATTCTCGAGCGGCTGCGGGGGCTGGCTTGTTTACCAAATACCACTCGGGTACAGTTTCGCCTGCCGGATGGCAGCGATTTCTACCTGCAGGTGCAAGGTAATCACGACGCGGAAGCCGCCATTGAAGCCGTGCAGATTCCGGGGGAGACGGTCGCCGCCGATCTGGAACTCGAGATGTCGTTCAAAACGCTGAATGATATTATCGACGGCCAGTTGAGCGCGCGGCATGCCTTTCTGTTGGGAGACATTCGCTATACCGGTAACCGCGAACTGGCGGCATCGCTGGCGGATCTTTTCTCCAGCCACTGAGCGTAAACCAAAGACGCCACAGTCAGAGAATTACCTGACGCGGAATAGCCACCGCCCATTATTGATGTTCAAATATCCTGCCGCGAGTGCACGGCGAAGATCCAATCGGCACCCGTTGTGTAGTACCCCGCTGAAGCGAAATTCAGGCGGGTGATTTGCCACGTTGAAGCACATTCATCGGATAACTACCAAAACTTACAATAATTATCTGTCCGCATAACGCCTGGCCTGAGGATTTCGTCTATATACGGACAAGGAAATGCGCACTGGCCATCTGACGACACCGGGTTCGCCAGATGATCAGCACGGTGCGGGTTTCTTCGTTCTGTAGCCTGAGTGATAATTCACGGGTTAAGGTTCGGCGCCAGACCGGCGGGCAGCACCACAAAAACAACATTGGGAGAAATAAGTTGGACATCGAACGCAGTATTCTTGACGTGTTTACCAGCGCCGCAGCCAAATATTCTGAAAGGCCCGCGTTTACCTGCCTGGGGCATACGCTTACCATTGGCGACATCGACCGACTCAGCGCCAACTTTGCCTCTTACCTGCAGCACAACACCAATCTCAAGCCCGGCGACCGTATCGCGGTGCAGCTGCCCAATGTTCTGCAATATCCGGTGGCGGTGTTTGGTGCGCTGCGCGCTGGCTTGGTTGTGGTCAACACCAACCCGCTGTATACCCGTCGCGAACTCAAGCATCAGCTGAATGATTCCGGCGCCAAGGCGCTGGTGGTGCTGGCTAATATCGCGGATACCGCGTCTTCAGTGGTTGCGGAGACCTCTGTAGAGCAGGTCATCGTTTCCGAAATCGCCGACCTGCACCCGCCGCTCAAGCGCGTGCTGATCAACAATGTGGCGAAATACATCAAGAAAATGGTGCCGGCGTTCAATTTTGCCAACCAGGTGGATTTTCGTGATGCCATGGCCGCCGGCGCCAAGCAACCGCACCAGGACGTGGCGCGCACCCCGGACGATATCGCCGTGCTCCAGTACACCGGTGGTACTACCGGCGTGGCCAAAGGTGCCATGCTGACCAACCGCAACCTGGTGGCGAACATGGAACAGGTGCGTGAAGCCCTGGGTGATTCCATGAAGGAGGGTGAGGAGTATTACATTGCACCGCTGCCGCTGTATCACATCTACGCCTTCACCATTCACTGCATGTGTCTGTTTACCACCGGTAACCACTCGCTGCTGATCCCGAATCCGCGGGACATTCCGGGATTTGTCAAAACCCTGAAGGGCAAGCGCTTCACTGGTTTCTGCGGCCTGAATACCCTGTTCAACGGCCTGATGCGTTGCCCGGATTTTGCCAGCCTGGATTTCAGCAAACTGCACACCACCTGTTCCGGCGGTATGGCGCTGACCCGCGCCACCGCGGAAAAATGGGAGCAGATGACCGGCTGCGTGGTGACCGAAGGTTACGGTATGACAGAGACATCACCGGTAGTTTCCTTCAATCCCGCAGAAGCGGTGCAGCTGGGCACCGTGGGCATTGCCGTGCCGGGTACCGAAGTGAAAGTGACGGACGAGAATGGCAACGACCTCCCCAACAACACGCCCGGAGAGTTGTGTGTTCGCGGTCCTCAGGTAATGAAGGGTTACTGGGAGCGTCCGGAAGCCACGGCTGAGACCATCGACGCGGAAGGCTGGCTGAAAACCGGCGATATGGCGGTGATCCAGGACGACGGTTACATCAAGATCGTAGACCGGAAAAAAGACATGATCATCGTGTCCGGCTTCAATGTCTATCCGAATGAAATCGAAGATATCGTGGCGGCGCACCCGAAAGTGACCGAGGCGGCGGCGGTGGGTATTCCCGACGAGCGCAGCGGGGAAACCGTCAAGTTATTTGTGGTGAAGGCGGACCCCTCGCTGACGGCGGAAGAGGTTATCGCCTACTGCCGCGAGAATATGACCGCTTACAAGGTTCCGAAAAATATCGAGTTCCGCGAAGATCTGCCGAAAACCAATGTTGGTAAGATTCTGCGTCGCGAGCTGCGCGATGAAGAGCTCAAAAAAGTGGAAGCAGAAGTCAGCGCCTGATGGCTGTCATTTGTTTTCCCCAAAAAAACCCGCTGCTTGCAGCGGGTTTTTTTATTCAGGGCAATTTTGTGATGGCGATGCAATACCGGCTGACGCCGTGAAATTCGTAGGTGCGCTATAACTAGGAGACGAATGCATACGGTTGGAGCACTGAATGTCGGAACAGCAGCGGCGGCACACACTGATTCACGAAGAATTGCCCGCGGAACATGAAGATCCTCTGATTCGTGTCTTGCACATCATCATTCGCGCTTCTGTGCGCTTTTTGGCGGTGTTGATGGCGCTGGTGATCATCTGGAGTGTCGCCGATGTTGTGTGGGTGTTGTATCAGCGTCTGCGCGCCGAACCTGTACTGCTGTTGAATCACAACGACCTGTTCGATGTATTCGGCGCGATCATGTTGGTACTCATCTCTATCGAGATATTCATCAACATCCGTCTTTACCTGGGGTCCAATGTGATCCCGATTCAGCTGGTGGTGGCGACAGCGCTGATGGCGATCGCGCGGAAGGTCATTGTGCTGGATCTCGACGAAACCGGGCCAATCTATATTCTGGGAATTGCCGCGGCGGTACTGGCGCTCGGCATCACTTATTGGCTGGTGGCAAAGAAAGAAACACTGACCTACGGTGAGCGGCGCAGCCTGCTCGAGGATAAAGACACCTAATTTTATTAATCCCAAATAAACATAGGGCGCCCAATGGCGCCCTATGTTTAGAGACCGAAGATAGAACGTGTGGCAGTGCGATTACTTGCGGGCATCCGCACTCTGGTCGCGGGCCGCACGGAACTCGTTGCCCGCATACCAGTTCGGCCAGTCGCGGCTGTTGGCGAGTTCCAGGCCCAGGTCGAGACCGAGGGCCAGATCCAGTGCGGCGCCTTCCAGGTTCCACTGCGGGTCGTACTCGTCGCCGGGCTTGTGGTAGTGCTCTGCGGTGTACTCCTCGCCTTTCTTCTGCGCCCATTCGCGGCCGTGCTCAAAGCTGTCGGTTCCGGAATCGAAATACAGCATTGGTACACCTTTCTTGGCAAGGCTGAAATGATCTGAGCGGTAGAAGTAGCCGCGCTCAGGATGGTCTTCCGGGGCCAGGTAGCGGCCCTGTTTGGCGGCGGCTTTTTCCAGCAGTTTTTCCAGCTCGCTGTTGCCATAACCCACTACGATCACATCGCGCATAGGGCCGAGAACCCCCATGGCATCGAAGTTGATTCCCGCCACGGTTTTTTCCAGTGGCACCACGGGGTTTTCCGCGTAGTACTTTGAGCCCAGCAGACCAGATTCTTCCGCGGTCACCGCGACGAATACCAGGGAGCGCTCCGGGGCCTGTGGCATTTTCTTCACCTGCTGGGCCATGGCAAGCAGTCCGGCAGTACCGGTGGCATTGTCAACGGCGCCGTTGAAGATGTGGTCACCACCTTCGGCATGCTCGTTCACCCCAAGGTGATCCCAGTGCGCGGTGTAGATGACGGCTTCATCCGGATACTTGCTGCCGGGAATTTTGGCCACCACGTTGCGGGAATTGGAGGTGCGCACCTTGCTCTTCAGCTCCACTGAGGCGCTGAGGTCCATCGGCTTGGGTTTGAAACCGCGCTGCTTGGCTGCGTCCATTTCCTGTGCCAGGTTGAGGCCGGCAGCGGTGAACAGCTCCTTTGCCGCATCGCCGGTCATCCAGGCTTCCACCGCCACGCGGTCGGTATTCTTGTCATCGGCCGCAAGGCTGATCTGGGCGCTGGACCAGCTGCCGCTGACGACTTCCCAGGGATAACCGGCAGCCCCGGTTTCGTGAATGATGATCGCGCCTTCCGCGCCCTGGCGGGCGGCTTCTTCAAATTTGTAGCTCCAGCGGCCGTAATAGGTCATGGCGTTGCCGTTGAACAGGTTCTTGTCCTGAGTGGCGTAGCCTGGGTCGTTGACCAGGATCACCGCAGTCTTGCCTTTCATATCGAGGCCGGCATAATCGTTCCAGTTGTTCTCCGGCGCGACAATACCGTAACCCACGAATACCAGTTGGCTGTCCTCAAGTTTGCTCTCGGGTACCTGGCGCTGGGTGAAGGTCACCATATCGGTCAGAGGCTGCAGGGATTTTTCGAACCCCTTGCCCTTGATTACCAGCGGGGTGGTTTCGATATTCATTTCCACCACCGGCACCTGCTGGAACCAGCTGGGGTTGCCGTCGGCGTCCTGGGCCCCGGGTTCCAGACCCAGTTTCTTGAACTCTTCTGCCAAGTAGTTGACCGTCAACTCCTCGCCTTTGGTGGCGGGGGCGCGGCCCTCGAATTTGTCGGAGGCGAGAACCGCGATGTGCCTGTGCAGGTCTTTGGCCAGTTCCGCGACTTCGGCTTTTTCTTCCGCGCTCAGGGTGGGCTCGCTTGCGTGTGCTGTGGTTGCCGCTTCATTTGCTGGCTGGGTTTCGCTCGCTTGCGGAGCGGCTGCCTCGGTTTTTGCCGCTGCTGTATCCGCGTCTTTTCTGGCGCAGCCGCCGATGGCCGCCAGACCCGCGAGGGCCAGTGGCAGCGCCAGGCGCCGCCAGTGGTGGGGCAATTGCATGGTCGTTTCCTTTTATTGATTTATGGTGAATCGGCTTTGTTATTTTTGCAGGGTCAGTTGGCTCCATCCATATACGCGAGTGTTTCGCGGATCGGGAACAGGATGTCTTTGGCCAGCTGGCGGCTGCGCGCGGGCGACCAGCCTTCCACTGGGTCGGGTAGGTCGGCGTTGTCCTTGAAAGGCATTTCCAGGGTGAGCGCGAGGGTGCGGAACTGGTGGCCACACCAGTTGGTGCCCACGGTCATGTTGGCTTCGCCGGGCTTGTGCAGTTCATAGCCGTGTGTGGTCTGGAAATCCGGGCTGGCCTTCATGTATGCCTGCCTGAATACGTTTTCCAGTGCCGCATGCTTGTCGTCGTAGCCGGGAATGCCTTCACAGGCGGCGACGAAGTTGTAGGGCAGGGCCTCGTCACCGTGGATGTCGAGGAACATGTCGCCACCAGTGGCCAGCATGCGCTCGCGCACCAGGTAGACCTCGGGGCTGCGCTCCATGCTCGGGTTTTGCCACTCGCGGTTCAGGTTGGCGCCCGCCGCGTTGGTGCGCAGGTGACCGCGCACGCTGCCGTCCGGGTTCATGTTCGGTACCACGTAGAATACGGTGGTTTCCAGCAGGCGTCGGGCGGCGGGGTTGGCGTCGTCCAGCAGCGCTTCAAGGAAGCCCTCCACAAACCATTCCGCCATGGTTTCCCCTGGGTGCTGGCGGGCAATCATCCACACCTTGCGGCGTGCTTTTTCCGGGTTGCCGATAGTGAGCAGGGTCATGTCACGCCCGTCCAGGGTCAGGCCGAGCGTTTCAGCCCGCACCCGCTCGTCAGACTGGGCCCATGCAATCAGGTCCAGATGACGCTCCCAGGAGAAGGGGGCGAAGTAGGCGAGATAAATGCTCGGCTGTTCCAGTTCAACGGTAAAGTCCAGTACCGATCCATCGTACTGCGCGTCGATGCGGAACCAGTTGTGGCGATCATAGGAAGCACAGACCCGGTAATCTTCCCAGCCGGCAGGGTAGGCCGCGTTACCCGCATTAGTGATGCGCAGAGGGTATTTCTTGCCCACGTCGCCCTCCAGGCGGAAGTGGAACCACTGATAGAAATCCGACTGGTTGTCGATCCGGATGGCCAGCTCGATGGGGTCGCTGTCTTTATTGATGACTTTGATGTTGCCGCTGTCAAAGGCGCTGCTGATGTGCATGCGTGAGCTCCGCAGTAATTTTGGCGATGTAGGGGTATGACCGGGACAGACTCGGGTATCCGGCATTCTGTCGCGAGTTTCTGTTGAGCAGGATACAGATTCGCGACAAAAATTCAGGATAGCTCAAGGCAGCTTGGAGTAATTTCCTTTCTGCGGGGTGCTTTGTAGAGAATTATTTTGAGCCGTGCACAATAAAAAAGCGCGGTGCTCTTGCGAACACCGCGCTTCTGCCATTCCCTGGCGGCACCTGCTGAGACTACTGCTCCCTGAAATTTCTGGCGTCAGACCAATGACGACTTCTCACTGCCCTGGTCACTGCACGGTGTGAACCACAAACACACCTTCAGAAACGTTGTACTGCTCCCTGACATCCCTCAGCAGGTGCTGTCTAAAGTTTAGGCAGGCATTTGCGGGCCTGTTTCCAGTGAGCGGAAACTTGGCGGAAGATTGGTTAACTATTAGACAGTTAATTCAGGTTTGCATTGCCGCGCCAGCAACGCAAGTTGGTGACCTTTTCCTGTGTGCAAACTCCCGCATTTTGGCGATCACCGTACTGTGGGTGCGGATTGCTCGAAGCAGAGACGGTGACCTATTTGTGCGAAGAAGCAGAGAGGGTCTCATCGCGCTCGCGAACTGGTGCACATTGATCGAAAAGGCGCCACTTTCGGCCCCTCCGCCAAATCGGGTATTCTTGCCGCCCAATGCAAGCGACTTCGGGATTCCATAGAGGAAACAAATTCATGAACCGATCTGTCAAGCGCGGCGCCGCCGCTACCTGTCTTCTGACCCTGGTGCTGAACCTCACTGCCTGCGGCTACTTCCTCTACCCGGAGCGCAAAGGGCAAGCCGGAGGCCGTGTAGACCCAGTGGTTGTCATTCTTGATGGCGCCGGCCTCCTGTTCGGCATCCTTCCGGGAATCGTGGCGTTTGCGGTGGATATCACCAATGGCACCATTTATCTGCCGGCGGGTGGTTCCTCTGCCATCGACCGCCACCTGACGGCGAATGAACCGGAGGCAAAGGAAGTGATTGATCAGAACGGCCAGGCCTGGATCGAATTGCCGCTGGACGCGGTGAACGGTAATGCGACCACTGACGCGCAGAACCTGGACCAGGTGCGTGCGGCGCTGACCCAGTATACCGGTGCTCAGGTCGCGGCAACGGACATTGTATGGCTGCAGGACCTGGTGGCGCTGGAACAGGCACGCGCCGGCCTGCAGGCCACGGCTGCACGCTGAAGCAGCCGCCTCTGCGGCGCACCGGCACTGCGGTGACATTTAACGGAAATTCTTCCGAACCCTTCGGGCAGGCGGCATCCATACTGCGCCGCTTTGCCCAAGATCTCACTTCCCCCGATGGTTGCCTGCCGTTTGTGCGCGAGCCGGATATCGTGCACATGGGGCTCAACCGGCTCTCTTCTACGCAGTGGATTCCCCGCTGCGAACAGCTGTCACACTACCTGCACAACAAACTCCGTGTCCGTCGCGAGTGGGGCGAGCGGGTATATGCGCAGTTGCCGGCGTCGCTGCCCGCGCAACGTGAGCTGGTGGCGTCTCTGGCCGGGCATTTGCGCCGGGATCATAGGGAATACTTCTGTGCAGCGGGCGATGTGCTGCGCTGGTCCCGCGCCAACAACGCGCTGAGCTGGCCCGGCGCGGCGGCGGCAATATCGGGTGGGGAGCCACTGTGGCACGCGAGCCAGTGGGTGGCGGATGACCTGTGTATCCTGCTGCCCGGCCGGCACGGCTACGAGCTTGCGGCCGCGTCTTTGTGTGCTCCCAGTTACTGGCGGCTGGAGGAAAAAATCGGCCGGCCGCTGGATCAGATCCACCGCCCGGTTCCGGGCTTTCAGCAGAAGCTGTCTCCGCAGCTAGCGCGCTTCTTCGATCACCTGCTGCCGGAGTATCCGGTGTGGCGGGGAAACTGGTCGGTGGTGAATTCTCCGGATTTGTTGCAGCGCGGCGGCAACACCGCCGAGTGCACGGAACCTGGCGCGCTGTTTCTGCGTGTTGAGCGCCAGTCTCTGCGGCGGCTGCCGGAGACCGGAGCGGTGGTATTTACCATTCGCGTGATGATCAATCCTTTGGCGGACCTGCTGGCAGTGGCTGGCGCTGTCGCGGCGCTTCGAGTCGCGGTGCAGGGGATGTCCCCGCAAGAGTCCCGCTACAAATCCCTTGCGCCGCTGCGACCGGCGCTGGACGCATTTTTCCTGTCTTGCGAGCACGTCTGAAATGTCGCTCACAACGCCGGCGTCAGCGCTTACGGTCGCTGAGCGCCCCCATAATGCCGCGCATCAATTCCCGGCCGATTTGGCGCCCGAAACTCGTCGCCATCTTGTCGAATGACTTTTCCAGTGCACCGGGCTTACGCTTGGCGGTGGGTCTGTGCGCCGGTTCTGCGGGTGCCGGCGCCTGCGCGCGGCGTTGCTGCAGTTGTTCGTAGGCAGAGTCCCGGTCCAGCTTTTGGCTGTATTTGCCTTTCAGTGGGTCGTTTTTCAACAGCGCGTGGCGCTCGCTGTCGTCCAGCGGGGCGAGGCGGCTCGCGGGTGGATGGATCAGTAGGCGGGAAACCGGCTGCGGCACACCATTTTCATCCAGGCAGGACACCAGCGCCTCGCCCACACCGAGTTCGCCGATGGCCGTGGCCGTGTCGATGCCGGGGTTCGCCCGGAAGCTGTTGGCGGCAGCCCTGACCGCCCGCTGCTCGCTGGGCGTATAGGCGCGCAGCGCATGCTGCACCCGGTTGCCGAGCTGGGCGAGTATGTCTTCGGGTATATCCAGTGGATTTTGGGTGACGAAAAAAATTCCCACACCGCGCGAGCGGATCAGTTTCACGATCTGCTCTACCTCTTTGCAGAGGTTCTTGGGCAGATCGTCGAACAACAGGTGAGCCTCGTCGAAAAACAACACTAACCGCAATTCGCGGTCGCCCACTTCCTGCAGGTTTTCATACAGCTCGGCGAGCAGCCACAACAGCAGGATGCCGTAGACGGCCGGCTGCATGTCGCTGGCGTCCAGCAGGTGAATATTGTTGCCGGCAATGAGGTCGGTCAGGTCCAGTGCGGGCTCGCCGAACAGGGTGTCGGCGCCCTGGGATTCCAGCGCGAGATACTTGCGTTTGATGGCGCCGAGACTGGCGGGGGAAATGGTGCCGAACTCCGCAAGCAGCGTTTTGCGGTTCTGGTCCGCATGGTCGATCAGCGCCAGCAGGTCCTTCCAGTCCAGGAGGAGCAGGCCTTGCTGATCGGCGATGCGAAACAGCAGTTGCATCAGCCCCTGTTGATTGTCATTCAGTTGCAGCATGCGCCCGATCAATTCCGGCCCCAGTTCGCTGGGTGTGGCGCGCATGGGGAGGCCACCCCTGCCCCAGAGGGTGAGGGGAAAAGCGCGAAAATAACTCTCGTCCAGGCCGAACTGCGGCAGGCGCGCACGCACCTTGTCGCTGCCGCCGCCGGCGGCAGCGAGACCGCTCAGGTCGCCTTTCAGGTCGGTTACCAGGGTTGCTATCCCGCGCGCGCTTAGCTGCTCGACCAGGTAGCGCAGGGTCACGGTTTTACCGGTGCCGGTGGCGCCGCAGATCAGACCGTGGCGATTCAGCATGGTCGGCAGCAGGTAGCCGGCTGCCGCCGGCCCGCCCGTGGGAGGAATGCCCTCGTTGAGGGCATCCTTGCCGAGAAGGATCGGCGGTGAAGTATCGGGCTGGAGCGGCATGGCATATCCCGGTGGCGGCACAGAAGTCGTGTAATAGCTCCCTCTAACTCTAGTCTCGCCAGCGTCGCGCGGTTACGCGGATTTTGTTGCCTTGAACGCCTTGGGGGAAAGGCCGGTCCAGCGCCGGAAGGCTTTGCCGAAGGCGCTCTCGTCGCAGTAGCCGAGAGCGGCGGCGATATCCACGTTGGTCTTTTCGCCCTCGCGCAGCCACTGGCACGCGTAGTGGCTGCGCACCTCGTCCTGGATTGCGCGGAAGCTGGCGTTTTCCTCCAGTAGTTTGCGGCCCAGGTGGCGCGGGCTGATACACAGGCGCGCGGCGACCTGCTCGCGGGAGAGTTGTGGTTCCTGCTGCAGCAGGTGGGCCACCCTCAGTTGCAGGCTTTTACTGGTGAGGGCTTTCAGCAGGGCGTCGGCTTCCGGCTTCAGGCGCGCCATCACCTGGCGGTCTGCCGCCACCAGTGGGATCTCCAGATCCTGGGGGCGGAAACGGATGCCGGAGGATTCGGCGTTGAACTGTACCGGTGCCTGCAGCAGCTGCTGGTACTGCTGCTGTACCGCCAGCGATGGGGTAGGGTAGGCAAACAGCACGCTCTGGGGCTGGAACTCGCGTCCGGTCATGACGCGGGCCTGAGCCAAGCAGATGGATAGCACCGTTTCCACCCGCAGGCGCGCACAGCGCAGGTAGTTGGGGCGGTAGCAGAGCTCTACGTAAAAGCTGCCGCGGCGCATCTCGAACTGACCGCCCTCGCCGAGCAGGGGATGGTAGATGAGCAGTTGCTCCAGGGCGGCGCCGAGATTCTTCTGGGTCATCAGCAGATAGCCCACCAGCCCCATCTGGGCGCCCTGCATGGCCTGGCCGAGGCGAATACCCAGCAGTGGATCCGGGTGCGCATCCTGCACCGCCAGCCAGATCTCCTCCTGCACGTTCATGGGGACCCGTTCATTTTCGTTAATGGCGGTCAGAAGTGCCTGGGCCCGTGCGGGCAGTTTTAGCTGAAGTCGCTCCAAAGCGCTTATAACTGCTCGCGTATAGCTTAATGTAACGCTTCTACTGTCGATGGTGTTCAAATCAACTGTCCGAAATTAACCAGATGCTGCCCGATTATGACGACGGCCTGTTGGAATGTCACGTTATATTGAATGCCGACGTTAGATGACAAGAAAGTCAGCGGGGGAGGTCGCCTTCACCCTGGCGCGCCATAGCGGGAAAAAATAATGAAACCATTAGATGGTAAGACTTACGCGGTGATCGGCGCCGGTCCCATGGGGTTGTGTAGTGTACGCAATCTGGTCAAACACGGTATCCCCTGTGTGGGATTCGAGATACACAGTGATGTGGGCGGCCTGTGGGATATCGACAGCCCCACCAGCACCATGTATGAGTCCGCGCACCTGATCTCGTCCAAACGCATGACCGAGTTCGCCGAGTTTCCCATGGGTGAGGATGTTGCGCTATTCCCCAGTCACCGCGAAATGCGCGATTACTTCCGCGCCTACGCCAACGCGTTTGATCTCTACCGCCACTACGAATTCGAGACCGAGGTGGTGCAGTGCACGCGCGTCGGCGATGACTGGCACATCACCACCCGCTGCCGGGGCGAGGAGCAGACGCGCGTATTCGGCGGCCTGCTGATCGCCAACGGTACGCTGCACCACCCGAATATACCCGAGCTGCCCGGCGCATTCTCCGGCGAACTGCTGCACTCCTCCGACTACCGCGACCCGGCCATTTTCGACGGCAAACGCGTGCTGCTGGTGGGTTGTGGCAACAGCGGCGCGGATATCGCGGTGGACGCCGCGCACCGTGCCAGTAGCGTGGATATCAGCCTGCGCCGCGGCTACTACTTCCTGCCCAAATTTATCGGCGGCAAGGCCACCGATGCCGTCGGTGGCAAGCTCAAGCTGCCGCGGTTTATCCAGCAGCGCATCAGCGCCGCGCTGTCGAAGTTCATGCTGGGGTCGCCCGAGCAGTACGGCCTGCCGAAGCCGGATTACAAAATGTTTGAATCGCACCCGGTGATCAACTCCCTGATCCTGCACCATATCGGCCACGGCGATATCAAGGCGCGCAAGGATATTGCGGCGGTGGCGGGGCACAAAGTGACCTTCGCCGATGGCAGCAGCGGCGAATACGATCTGATCCTGATGGCTACGGGTTACAAGCTGCATTATCCATTTATCGAGTCTGCCCATCTCAACTGGGAGGGTTTTGCCCCGCGTATGTACCTGAACGTCTTTCACCCGGAGTACGACAACCTGTTCCTGATGGGCATGGTGGAAGCCGCCGGCCTCGGCTGGGAGGGGCGCAATCGCCAGGCGGAGATGGTGGCCCTGTACATCCGTCAGCTGGCCCATGGTGCCGCTTCGGCGCAGAAGCTCAAAAAGGTGAAGCGGATGCAGGCGAGGCAGCGGGCCGATGGCGGCATGCAATACCTGAAACTCGAGCGTATGGCTTATTACGTGCACAAGGACACTTATCTAAAAGCACTGGCCGGTCACACCCGGGACTTGCTGAGTGACTGTCAGGTTGCGGATACTGCATGTTTTTCAATCAATCCGGCCGCGGCGACCCGCTGAGGTCGCCAGGACGATGAATAACGTGAATTCCGTCATAACCGCCGCCGTATCCTCTTCCATTGACAGCTTTCAGATGTCGCCGGGAGCGTTGCTCGCCCTGAACGCGGTACTGGCGTTCATGATGTTCGGCGTGTCTCTGGGGCTCAGAACCGCGGATTTCCGTCGGGTGTTGAGCCGCCCGGTGGCGCCGGTTACCGGCCTTGTTGCCCAGTTTCTGTTGTTGCCGGCCATTACCTGCTTTGGCACCTGGGCATTGGATATCAGCCCGGGCCTGGCACTGGGGATGATCCTGGTGGCCTGCTGCCCCGGCGGTACTTTCTCCAATGTGATGACCTGGATCGGGCGCGCGAATGTGGCCACCTCCGTCAGCATGACCGCCATTTCCAGCCTCGCCGCGGTGGTACTCACGCCGCTCAATTTTGCCCTCTACGGCAGCCTCAATCCCCACACCCGCGAAGCCCTGCAGGCGATTCATCTACCGGCGGAGAACATGGTGTTGATGGTGGTGCTGGTACTGGCGCTGCCGATGGCGCTGGGCATGGTAGTGGGAGCGCACTTTCCGGGTTTTGCCTGGCGCAGCGAGCGCCATTTCCGCACGGCGTCGTTGGGGGTATTCCTGCTGTTCGTGATCATCTCCTTCAGCAAACACTGGCAGACCGCCCTCGAGATTGCGGGCTCGGTACTGGTGCTGGTGATCGCGCACAACGCTGTTGCCTTCCTGATCGGTGACCTGGCGAGCCGCGGCGCACGCCTGCCGCAGGGTGACCGCCGCGCGGTGACCATGGAGGTGGGTATCCAGAACTCCGGGCTGGCGCTCGCCATTCTGTTTACCTTCTATCCGGGCTCCGGAGAAATGTTGGTGGTAGCGGGCTTTTGGGGCGTCTGGCATCTGGTATCGGGGTTGTCCCTTGCCGGATTCTGGAACTACAGCAATCGGCGTTTGGCCGATGTGCAGGAGCGGGTGGCGGATTCGGTGTGAATCCCATTTCGCTGCCAATGCCAGCGGGCGGCCGGACTAAATAACTACAAGAGCAGAGCATGAGTGAAAAACGGGTATTGATTACGGGAGCGGCGGGCTATGTGGGCCGCCTGTTGGGCGAGGCGCTGGCCGCGCGCATGGAAGTGGTGGGGGTGGATATCGCCCGGTGCGAGGCCGCATTTCCCATCTTCCTGATGGATATCTGCGATGCCGCCCTCGCCGAACTGATGCGCGCCGAGCGTATTACCCACGTGATACACCTGGCGTCCGTGGTATCCCCCGGGCGCGACCGCGAACGGGAATACCGCATCGATGTCGACGGCACCCGCAATGTGTTGGATGCCTGTATCACTGCCGGGGTAACCCATATTACCCTCACCAGCAGCGGTGCCGCCTACGGCTACCACGCAGACAACCCCATGTGGCTGACGGAAGACGATCCACTGCGCGGCAACCCGGAATTTGCCTATTCGGATCACAAGCGACTCGTGGAAGAAATGCTCGCGGACTATCGCCGGCGTCACCCGCAGTTGAAGCAACTGATCTTCCGGCCGTGTTCGATTATCGGTGCCACCACCAGCAGTAAGATTAGTGCACTGTTTGCCGGCAAAGGCATTCTCGACCCGGGGGCGCACAACTCGCCGTTTGTGTTCATCTGGGATCAGGATGTGATCGGTGCCATCGAACACGGCGTGCTGGAAGATGCCAGTGGTATCTACAATCTCGCCGGTGACGGCGCACTGACGCCGCACGAAATCGCCCGCCTGCTGGGCAAACCCTTGCGCCGCCCGCCGGTGTGGCTGCTGAAGGCGCTGCTCGCCATTAGTTACAAGCTGCGCCTTGGCAATGTGCAGCCGGCGCAGGTGATGTTTCTGCAATACCGCCCGGTGCTGCTGAACACGCGACTCAAATGCGAACTGGGTTACCGGCCGCGCAAGACCTCGGCAGAGGCATTCGCGCTTTTTGCGAAAGAGGCCCTCGGTATTGATGTAGACCCGCACACCGCGCGGGCCATCCACGCCGATCCGGCGGCGGCAACGGAGGGGCAGGTCGCATGAATGCATCCCTGATTGCTGCGCAAAGCCGGGAAAAGATCTTCGTGGTTACCGGTGCCGCCGGTGGCCTCGGTTGGGCTCTGGTTCAGGCGCTGGAAAAGTCCTACGCCGGCAAGGGCCCGCTGCGCTTCGCGTTGATCGACGTGGAAGCCGATGCTGTGGCCGCACGCGCGCGCGAACTGGAGGCGCGGGGTATTGGTGCCGACGTATTCGTTGCCGACCTCTCCTCGGAAGCCGTCGTAGCGGAACTGTGCGCGCGTCTGCGCAACCTCTATGGGGTTGTAGACCTGCTGGTGAACAACGCCGGTATTACCCACCGCAGCCTCTCCACCCAGACCAGCAATGCGGTCATCCGCCGGGTGATGGCCGTGGACTATCACGCACCGGTGGAACTGGCCCAGGGACTGATCGGCGAGCTGCGCGCCGCGTCCGGCTGTGTCGTCAACATAAGTTCCATGGCCGGCTGGATGCCGGTGCTCGGGCGCGCGGGCTACTGCGCGGCCAAAAGTGCACTGCACCAGTACTTCGAAACCTTCCGCGAAGAGGTGCGCGACGAAGGCGTCCGCGTGCTCATGGTCTATCCGAGCTTTGTTGCCACCAATATAGATAGCAATGCGCTTGCCGGTGACGGCGGTCGCGCCAGGCATGCCCAGAGCACCATAGGTCAGGTGCGCAGCGCCGACTGGATGGCAGGAGAGATCGCGCGAGCATTGGCCGCCGGAAAAGAACGGCTGTTCCCCCGCGACAAGTCGCTGTTCGGGGCCTATCTGTATAAACTTGCGCCCAAGCTATTCCTGCGGCAGATGGTGAAAAACTTCCGCGTGGAGCTGGAACAGGGCCGCAAGCTCGCGCGGCAGTCTTAAGTCGGTTTATCGTTTTTGCCAGTGCGGTCGAATTTGCCGGCCGCAGCACCTAAAATGCGACGGCAATAACAGCCATAAGCACAGGCCCATGACGCTGATCGACAGCCACTGCCATTTCGACTTCGAGGCCTTCGCCGCAGACCGCCACGAAGTGTGGCAGCGTTGCGTCGCGCTCGGCATGCAGGCCATGATCATCCCCGGTATCAGCATTCCCCAGTGGCGCTCGCTGTTTGCATTGGTAAACGCCCAGACGGGCTGGTACGGGGCCGTGGGGGTGCACCCCTGGTGGGTGGCGGAACTGGCGATTGAGCCGGCGCAGTTGCAGCGCGCGATTGAGGAGCGCGTCGCCCGCGAACGCGCCGGCAACAACCGCTGTGTCGCCGTTGGTGAGTGCGGGCTGGATGCCAACATCGACGCACCCATGGACGCGCAGTTGGCTGCTTTCGAAGCGCAGCTGCGCGCAGCCCGGTCCCTGGATTTGCCTGTGATCGTGCACTGCGTACGGGCGCACAACGAGGTCATCCGCCTGCTTAAATCCGTTCGCCCGCCACAAGGGGGTGTAATTCACGCGTTCAGCGGCAGTCGCGAAACTGCCGACGAATACTGGAAGCTGGGGTTTTACCTCGGTGCCGGCGGCACCATCACGTATCCGCGCGCCGCCAAGACCCGCGCCACTTTCACGTCGGTTCCTCTGGAGTCGCTCTTGCTGGAATCCGATGCTCCCGATATGCCCCACGCCGGCCGCCAGGGCGAGCGCAACAGTCCGGAATATCTGCCGGCAGTGGCGGAAATCCTCGCCGGGTTGCGCGGTATTTCCGTGGACGAGATTGCTGCCCAGGCCACAAAAAATGCCCGCGCGCTGTTCAATCTGTAAATACCCGGCTGGGAATACCCCATGGTGACAATCTGGTTATGAGCTTTTCCGTCGAGTCGTTCAAAAAACAGTTTCCGCTGTTCGCTCAGCCCGAGAACCGTGCGCTGGTGTATCTGGACAATGCCGCCACCACGCAAAAGCCAGCATGCGTGATCGACGCCATCGCCGATTTTTATCGCCACAGCAATGCGAATACCCATCGCTCCAGCCACCGTCTTGCCCGCCGCGCCACGGAAATGGTGGAGCAGGTGCGCGCGCGTGCGGCCGTATTTCTCGGCGCAACGACCCCCAAAGAAATAGTGTTTACCCGCGGCGCCACCGAGGGATTGAACCTGCTGGCGTACTGCCTGTGCTCGCAGCTGCAGCCTGGCGATCAGGTTCTCCTTACCACCGCCGAGCACCACGCCAATCTGGTGCCTTGGCAGATGATGGCCGAGCGCTTCCGGCTGGAAATTTGCTACGTGCCGGACCAGCGCGGCGTACCGCAGTTTGATCGCCTGGCGGAAGTCCTCACACCGCGAACAAAAATTGTGTCGCTGACCGCCGGCTCCAATGCGCTGGGTTTTCGCACGGAACTGGATGCCGTGCGGGCGGTGTTAGCAGGAAAAAATATTCACTGGATTGTGGATGGATCCCAGTTGGCGGCGCACGAACCTGTTGATGTTCAAACCATCGGTTGCGACTTCTTTGTGTGTTCTGCGCACAAGTTCTACGGTCCTACCGGCGTAGGCCTTCTTTACGGCCGTGAATCCCTGTTGCGGGCGATGCCGCCGTGGCAGGGCGGTGGCGAAATGATTGCGGATGTGGATCTATTCTCCAGCCATTACGCGGACCTGCCACACAAGTTTGAAGCGGGGACCTCATCCCTCGCCGCGATCGCCGGACTTGGCGCCTGTCTGGAATTTCTCGACGCCCAGGATCGCGCGGGCATGGCGAGGCACGAACAGCAGTTGCTACATTTTTTGCACGACCGCCTGAGCCAGATTCCGGAGCTGAACCTGTTGAGTGCGGCGGATAACAATCTCGGCATTGTCGCTTTCACCCACCCGCGTTCGGCGGCGATCGACCTGATGCAGTGGCTCGATGGGCGCGATATCGCGGTGCGTGTCGGCCACCACTGTGCCCAGCCCCTGGTGCGTGCCAGTGGCCACAGCGCCACCTTGCGCGCTTCCGTTGCCGCCTACAACACACGCAGTGATGTGGAGAAACTTGTCGCCGCGGTGGAAGAGTTTTTCCTACACCTGGGTGATGAAAGCGTCGCACAAACCGAGCCGCAGATTAGTGGCGAAACTGCAACTTGGATGCCGGATGATCTCGGCGCGCTCGACATTGAAGCGTTGCGCGCCCAGCGCAACTGGCAGGACCGCTACCGCACTCTGATGGGTTGGTCCAAGACCATTTCCCGCAAGGATGCCATACGTTTGGAGAAAAACCTGGTGCGCGGCTGTGAGTCCAGCGCCTGGCTGGTACACCGCCGTGAAAACGGGTTGCACCGCTTTGCCCTCGACAGCGACAGCCGTATCGTAAAAGGGTTGGGTGCGCTGCTGCTGACGCAACTGGATGGGCAGGCAGCCGGCGGTGTGACGCGTGCGGAGCTGGAGTCCCTGTTTGTGGAGCTGGGCCTGGCGCAGCAGCTGAGTGAGTCGCGGGCCAACGGCTTTCACGCGTTGCTCGAGCGCGCCTTTGAGTTGATGGGGAAGGCCTCACAAAGCGAAAACCGGTAGCGGCACGGCCACTGAGCCTCCCGTTGAGGAGGGGCGGGCTTTGTCCTGTTAACCTTTCTGCTGCGCTTTGAGAATTCGCTCCACCGCCTTGCTGGCGGCCATAAAACCGAAGGTGCCTGTGACCATAGTGGCGGCGCCGAAGCCGCCGCTGCAATCCAGCTTTACTCCGTTCAGCATCCCGCTTTTCTGCTGGCACACCTGGCCGTCCGGCTGCGGGTACACCATGGGCTCGGTGGAGTAGATGGCATCGATGCCAAACTGGCGCTTGCTGGACTTCTGAAAATTGTGGAAGCGGTAAAGGTGCTGGCGCACCTTGGCCAGCATGGGGTCGCTCACAGTGCGCCCCAGATCCGCGCACTCAATGGCGGCGGGGTTGATTTTGCCACCGGCGGAGCCCACGGTAATCAGGCGTATCTTGCGCGCCTTGCAATAGGCGATCAGTGCTGCCTTGACCCGCGCATTGTCGAAGGCGTCTACCACGACATCGATGGGGGTTTGTTCCGGGGCGAGCAGCTCGGCGAAATTGTCAGGGGCGATAAAGTCTTCCCGGGTACGCACAGAAATTTCCGGGTTGATCGCCCGCAACCGCTCCGCCATCGCCTCCACCTTGATCTCCCCAACCGTATCCACCAGCGCGTGAATCTGGCGGTTGGTGTTGGTGATACAGATGTCGTCCAGATCAATCAGGGTGATGTTGCCGACACCGCTGCGCGCGAGCGCTTCCGCAGTCCAGCTGCCGACACCGCCGATACCGATCACCACCACGTGTGCCGCATGCAGCACATCGAGCGCATGAGTGCCGTAGAGTCGGGCAATACCGCCAAACCGTTGCAGATAGGAGTCACTGAGAGGCATGGAGATTAACCGGGATGCGTTGCGGATGATTGTGTTGGCGAAAGCTTACGCTGGGCAAGGAGTATTCCCGCCGGCGATTGCAGGAGGGGAGGTGGGCAGGGCGCAGAGTGCACCCCGCGGTAACCGGATCGATCAGTGCACGTGGCCGTGGTCGATCTCTTCCGGAGTCGCTTCGCGCACGGAAATCACCTCGATATCGAAGTGCAGCTCCACACCGGCCAGCGGGTGGTTGCCATTGATGGTGACCTGGTCGCCGTCGATATCAATAATTTCCACTTCGATGGGGTGACCTTCAGTGCTTTGGGCGCGGAAGGCCATACCGACCTGTAGCTCCTCAACACCGCCGAATGCGTCCTTCGGAAGGGTCTGGATCAGTTCGGGGTTCTGCGGGCCGTAGCCGTCTTCCGGCGCCACCACCACGTTGAATTTGTCACCAGCGCTCTTGTCCAGCATTTCCTTTTCCAGCCCGGAAATGATGTTGCCTACGCCCTGCAGGTATTTCAGCGGTTGGCCACCTTCGGAGGTATCGATCACGGTGCCTTCGGCGTCTTTCAGGGTGTAGTTGATCTCCACAACGCTGTGGTTAGCAATTTTCATGGGCAATCTCTTGTGTCTTGAGAGTGAGTTGTAGCGCTTACCGCTTACGGAAGGAAAAGCAAACGGGGGTTTTAAGGCTGAATGAACGTGCATTGTATGGGCCGGGCCCGGTACTCGCAACCAAGGAGCTTTGATGGCGTGCGCGCGGATAATGTGGGTTGTGGGGTTCTACGGCAGGGCGAGTGGGGCGGCCCAAGGGGGCGGGCCGCACCGGGTGAGACGCGCAGTTCAACAAGCGATGGACAGGGGCTCGTCGCAGCGGTCAAAGAGATCGGTGGCCGTGCGTACCAACTGGTCACTCATTGCCGGTGTAAAGCCCAGTTCCAGCAGGCGCGCGTCGAGAAACTCAAGCAGGGCTTCAAACAGTGCCGGATTCAGGCCCCGGGCCAGGAAGCAGGCGCGCGCGCTGTGGGTGGGCTCAGGCTCTCCGGCCAGTGCGTGGGTCAGGAACTGGGCCTGGCGGCTGTGCTGTTTGTCGTGCTCTGCACTGTCCTCGCTCGACATATATTTACCAATCGCCTGGTAGAACTCGCCCACGGTCCGGCTGAGAAACTGGCGCCCTCCCAGGCCGGCGAGCAGCCCCTGCGGACACCCATGTACTTCCGGCGCGGCAGCGGTTGCATCCCCCGGGGCGGGTGCGTGAATGGGTACAAGAGCGGGTACAACACTTGGCATTGGTGGATTCCCCCTGTGAGACGGTAATCGGTATGTCGCGTTGGTGTCCGAATGGCCTCGATCTGTCGATCTTTCCGGGTGCTTTTTGGGGCTTCTGGAAAGGGGCTGGGACTGCCGGTCGCGATATGGGCGGCAAGATTACGGGATGGAAATACCCCTGCCAATGAATCACCACGAAATTGTCACAGCCTTCCACGGGTTGTACTGCAGTGGTTTAATTTGATGCAGAACGTCGGCGTGTATTACCTTTCGTGCCTGCCGAAGGCGCAATTTCACCGTGCGCTTGACCCTCAGCAGTCAGCCCGGGTGGCGCCCTAGAAAGTGGCGCTGTTAGACTTCCTGGTCTGTAATATCCCGGTCGGCCGCTCTGGTCAGGAGTGTGACCACAATACGCGCGGACAGCAGGTTGTTTTTTTCTGTCACTCCCTGAGGCCAGGTTGCCTCCGGGCAATACACGAGGCATAAGATGGCGAGCATTTTCACCCGGATCATCAATGGCGAACTGCCAGGGCACTTTGTATGGCGCGATGACGTCGCGGTGGCGATCATGACCATCGCGCCGGTCAGGCCCGGTCACTGCCTGGTTATCCCCGTAGAGGAAGTGGACCATTGGGACGACGTGCCTGCAGATATCAACGCGCATCTCCTGGATGTGGCTGGCAAGGTGGCCAAGGCGCAGAAGAAGGTGTACTCACCTCAGCGCGTGGGGGTGATGGTGGCGGGGCTCGAAGTACCACACACTCACTACCATCTGGTGCCGATCGACCAGATCGCCGATCTCGACTTTGCTCTGCAGCAGCCGGCGTCGCCAGAAGTGCTGGCGGCTGAGGCGGCGAAACTGCGCGCGGCGCTGGTTGAACTGGGTTATCGCGACAGCGCCGCTTGAGGCGACCTCGCCATAAGGGCTTTCCTGACAAAAAGTTTTGCATCCCGTGCATCCAAACCGGTGGCGGCGTGCGTCTCAGTGGCAGTTAACAAGAAAACAGGTTACCGGCTCATGATTTCCAGAATGTCTATTTTTGCCTCGCTGCTGTTACTGGTGCTGGGCACCGGCGTGGTACACGCGCAGACGTCCAGTCGAACCTTCGCACTGGATGGGTTTTCCGCCATCGCGCTAAAAGGTAGTTCCAATCTCAAGGTTGTACAGGGAAATAGTTTCTCCGTGACCGCGCATGGCGAAGAGAAAGACCTGGATTATGCCCGCGCTGAAGTGGATCGCGGTGGCAATCTGTCCCTGTGGGTGGAGACCGACAGCAAAAGCCTGTTCGGGGTGGTAACCGTCAGCAGTGAGCCGGAAATCGAGTTCCGTGTCACCCTGCCAGTGGTGAGCGCTATACGCGTGACCGGTTCAGGGGATGCCCTTGCGGACACCCTGGAGAGCGAGAAGCTCGATCTCCGTGTTACCGGTTCCGGTCTGATTAAAGTGGAAAAGGTCGCTGCCGAAGCTCTTAGTACCAGCGTTACCGGGTCTGGTGACCTGATTCTGGGCACCGTGCTGGCAGTGCATGGCTCTGCAGGTATCACAGGTTCTGGCGATCTCCGCATGGACAACTTCATTGGCGAGGACTTTACCGCCCAGATCAAGGGTTCCGGTGATATGGCCATTGGTGGCAAGGTGGCCAACCTCAATATTACCGTGATGGGCAGCGGCGATTTCATGGGGCGCAACCTGAGTGCCAATAACGCCGGCGGTGCGGTGATGGGCTCCGGTGACATCGTGCTCAAGCGCCCGGCGAGCGAGTCTTTTTCGGTCATGGGCTCCGGAGACATTGCTCTGGTAGAGTGATTTATACCTTCCGGATTCCCTAATGCAATTGCGCGGCTCAGGCCGCGCTTTTACTTTGTGTGGGCGTCGATGGGCTTCAGGGGTTGAAACGGGCGCACAGACCTCCATTTCTGCTGCAATACAGCAACGTTTTTGCATCCCTTCTCGCTTTGCCCACAGGGCCAGGATCCGGGCAATAGACACGATGGATTCCGCGTGTAAACAGGAGTATTCATGAGTTCTGCTGACGATCAGTCCGGGAAAAGGAAAGGCCGATTGCGCGCGCTCAGGCAGCAGGTGCGGCAGCTGCGCAAAGATGCTGTGGAAAAGTCGCACTGGGCCGCCGAGCGGCTGCTGGATCGGCGCATCTGCATCGGTATCACCGGTCTCAGTGGTGCGGGCAAATCCACATTGATCACGAGTTTGATCTACCAGCTCAGCCACCCGGACCGCGCCCAACTGCCTGGTTTTTCCCCCGCGCTGAATGGTCGCTTGCTGGGCGCGGAGCTGAAACCGGCGCTTGATACCGGGCTGCCTCTGTTCGAGTACGAGCGCTGCCTCAGTGCGCTGACCGCCAACCCACCGCGCTGGCCGGAATCTACCCGTGATCTTTCTGCTCTGGAGCTGCATCTGCATCTTCAGGGGCGGCGCTTCGGGCGCAATTACCAGCAGAAACTCATTCTGGAGTTTCGCGACTATCCCGGCGAGTGGTTAATGGATCTACCGCTGTTGAGGATGGACTTTGCCACCTGGTGTCGTCACCAGCGGGATCTGTTGGAGGAGGAACCGCGGGCGACGCTGGCGCCGGAACTGCTGTCGCAACTGCGGGAGCTCGCGCCGGATGCCGCCGCTGATCTGCGGCAGATCGACAGTTTGTGGCACAACTACCGCCAATTTCTGCGCGACTGCCGCAGTGAGCGCAAGCTCAGCTACCTGCAGCCGGGCCGGGCCCTGCTCGACGGTGAGGAGCATGGATTTTTCCCCCTGCCAGGTATCGGTCATCGAGCGCAGTCGGAATTGGATGCACTGCCCGAGGGAAGTGTGTACAAGGTGCTGGAGGCCCGCTATCGGCACTATGTGGAAGAGCGGGTAGTGCCGTTTGTTGACAGCCACTTTCGGCACCTGGACCGGCAGTTGGTGCTGGTGGATCTGATCAGCACTCTGTTTGCCGGTGAGGCGTCGCTCGAAGACATGCGCAAGGCATTTGGGCAGATCGCCGATACATTCAGCTATGGCAGCAATGGGCTGCTGCGCAAACTGTGGCGCCCGCGCATCGACCGTCTGGTGTTCGCCGCGACCAAGGTCGACCAGGTCCTGGCTGCGGATCACGACGCTCTGCGCCAGTTGCTCGGGCAGCAGCTGCAGCAGGTTTTTTCCGCTGCCCGTCACCGCGGTTTGCCGCTTTCGTGCGAGGCTATTGCGGCGGTGCGCTGTTCCAATGAAAGCGTCCGCGATGGCCGTCGCATGCTGGTAGGGCACGCCATGGATGGGCGTTATCTCGGGTTTGAGAATGCCGAGATCTTCGCGCACCTGCCACAGGAGAGCCAATGGCAACACTACGCTGATGGCCTGCCGCCACAGTTGCGGCCCCCCATGGGGATCGGGCGCGAAGGTTATATGCCGCACATCCGCGTGGATGCGCTGCTGAATCTGCTGTTGGGAGACAAGGTCTGATGGCTGGTGCTGATAAAAATACCTCCGGGCAGGAAGAGTTACGCAAAGGTCTTGAGAGTGGCACCGGGGCTTCGCATAACGCCGGCGCCCGACGCCAGACCCGTATAGAAAATCTGGACGCGGAAGAGCCCACAGCGCGCGACCGCGCCAGTACCCGGGTGGAGCCGCTGGCGGAGGAGCCGGCACAGCTTCCCCGCTCTATCACCACTGGCGAATCGCTGCCGGATAAAATCTCTTTTTCGGAACTGCGGTTACCGGTATTTCGTCTGCGACTATGGAAGCCGGCGCTGCTGGCGGCGCTGACACTCGCGTTTGGCGCAGTGTTCTGGGAGCTGCGGCAGTTTTTCTACTGGGCTGCCGAAATGCACTGGACCCTTGGCCTGCTGGCTGGGGGGATAATCGGCATACTGGTGCTGACCATGGGGAGCGCTGTTTGGGAGTATTTCCGTGCGGGCCGACCGCTGCGCAGGCTGCAGAAAACTCAGGAGCTGGCGGCGCAGGTACGTGACAGCCGCGCCACAGACGCGGTGGCCCCGCTCAATCAGCAACTGAGTGAACTCTTTGCCGGGAAACCTCAGGGTGCGCTACTCGCGCGGGTGCAGGGCGAGATGCCGGATTACTATGACAACAGCGAACTGTTGCGGCATCTGGAACTGAATTTTTTTGAAGCGCTGGATCAGGAGGCGCTGCGGCGAATTGTCCGCCATGCGACGACCACCGGAGCGCTGGTGGGATTAAGTCCCTTTACCACCCTGGATGTTTTAGTGGCGCTTAGGCAGTCCATGCGCATGATTGACGATGTCGCTCAGATTTATGGCGTGCGACCGTCAGTGGTGGTGCGCTGGCGTCTGTTCAAGAAGGTGCTTGCGCTGGTGGCCTACAGTGGCGCCAGCGAATATGCGGTAAGCGAATTGTGGCCCGAACTGGTGGGTGACAGCATGCTCAGTGCGGTGTCGGCGCGCCTGGGGCAGGGCATGGGGGCCGGCCTGTTCATGGCAAGGATTGGGTTGGCTGCAGTGCACAGTTGCCGTCCGATTCCTTTTTCGGAAAAGCAACGTCCGCGTCTTGGCGCGCTCACCCGGAGAATTGCCGTCAGTCTGAAAGAGCGGATGCTGGGGCGAGATCGCAATAGCTGGCCGGATGCGGCGGCGACGGTCAGAGATGCGGACCACATTGTCCAGGAGAATGCCCGGGAAAACCTTAAGCCGCGGAACTCACACGATTCCTAGCCCGGAGGTCAAATAGTTCTGGGTGAAACATTTGACCGCTGGGCTAGGGTGCTCATTGCGTGCAGTTTCTACAATACGCATTGGGCTATGAGGATCGAGGCCGGGCGAATGCACAGCGAAATCTGCGGTGCGGCCCCGTGCGACTCACTTGCGCGCAGCGCGACCGACCCTGGTTATTTGAACTGTTTTTTCATCAGCATTCGCGTGTGGTGTTGGTCCACCAGTTTTGCCAGAGTGTCGAAGCGGCTTTTGACAAACGGACGCGGGTTGTTGTTGCCCGCCGCATCGGGATATTCAACCCCCTCGCGTACCAGCTGCAATTCCTTGGCCAGTGCGTCCATCGCTTCAAATATGGCTTTGGTGTTTTGCTCGTCGTGGAAAACACGACTGTCTGCGGTGTCGCTCAGGTACGAATCGCACTCACCCAGCCACTCCGCGCGTTGATTGAGGAAGTTGATTGTGTTTCGGATGCCACCTTTATACTCGGGCTTGAAGTTTTCGTTGATATATTTCCCCAGGCTTCGCATCCCGGAATCCACGAATTGCTCAACAAGGCTTTCGCAATATGCATCATTGAGGTAAGCGGGGTGGGAGCTGGTGGCTCCGGCTTTTCCTGTCGCAATAAAGCAGGCAATTGCCGCCGCAACCAGCGGTGTCAACCTGCGGGAGCGGGAGGGTTGGGAAAATGACGGTGTCTTGGATAAGTGTGGCGTGTTCATCTTTGAATGCCCTACTGTTGTTTTAGCTATCAGGCTTTTTATTGTGATAAGCGTCACATGAATATCGAAACGCCAGTCTTATGTCAACGAGTTTTAAGTATGATTTGTCACGATTGTGCCAATTGTGGACCAGTGCGCGTTTCTTTGTACTGATCAGATGTGTTTAACCTGACAATAGTGCGAGCGTATGGTCGTGCGGCAGGTGCAAAAGGCGGCAAGCGGGAGCTTTGCCTGGAAGCTGAGGAGTGAGTTTTGTCGGATTTTGATTTTGATCTAATAGTGATTGGTGCAGGTTCTGGAGGTGTGCGTGCCGCCCGCATGGCCGCCGCTGCGGGTATGCGTGTGGCCGTGGTGGAAGAGCGCTACATGGGCGGGACCTGCGTCAATGTGGGCTGTGTGCCCAAAAAACTGTTTGTCTATGCGAGTGCCTATCGCGAGGCGTTTGAAGATGCGCGGGCCTATGGATGGGAGGGGCAGGACGGTGCCCGCTTCATATGGCCGACCTTGCGGGACAACAATGCCAGAGAAATCACCCGGCTCAATGGTATTTATCGCAACCTGCTCACCGGCGCAGGTGTCCACATCATCGACGGCAGGGCGCAGGTCAGCGGGCGGCACCAGGTCAGTGTGCGCAACGAAACGTACACGGCAGAACGCCTACTGGTTGCCACTGGTGGCTGGCCGTTTGTGCCGGAATTTCCCGGTAGCGAATTTGTCATTACTTCGAATGAAGTTTTTTCCCTCGAAGTATTCCCTCACCGGGTACTGGTGGTTGGTGGTGGTTATATTGCGGTGGAGTTTGCAGGCATCTTTGCCGGTCTCGGTGCTGAGACGCATCTATCCTATCGGCGCGATCTGTTTCTGCGTGGATTCGATAACGACGTTCGCATATTCGTGCGGGATGAAATGGGCAAGAAGGGTATCCATCTCCACTTCAATCACCAGGTGAAAGCCATCGAAAAACTCGAGGGTGGCGCCCTTCGGGTTACAGGCAGCGACGGCGAGGTGCTGGAGGTGGACGCGGTGCTCTATGCGACCGGACGCAAGCCCAATACCAAGGGGTTGGGGCTGGACGCCCTGGGCGTGGTCACCCACAAGGACGGGACTATCGGCGTGGACGATAATTTCCGCAGCAGCGTGACCTCCATCTACGCGCTGGGGGATGTCACCGGTGGCCCGGAGCTCACTCCGGTAGCTCTGGCGGAGGCGATGGCGCTGGTCAGGCACTGGCAAAGCGGTGAAACGGCGGAAATAGACTACAACAATATTCCCACTGCGGTGTTTTGCCAGCCGAATATCGGTACTGTAGGGCTGACTGAGGAGGAGGCTCGCCAGGCGGGTATTGCGGTCGCCATCTACCGATCGGACTTCCGAGCCATGCGTCATTCGGTCAGCGGCCGGGATGAGCGAACCCTGATGAAACTCATCGTGGATAAGGAGAGTGACAGGGTGGTTGGAGTGCACATGGTGGGGCCCGATGCAGGTGAAATCATTCAGGGCATGGCCGTAGCGATGAAAGCCGGGGCTACCAAGTCTGTATTTGATCAGACCATTGGTATTCATCCCACGGCCGCGGAGGAGTTTGTCACTATGCGCACTGCGGTCCCGGAGTGATGTTGTGGCGGAGTTGCCTCTGAACAGGGGGTATATAAAAGCTGTGCCGGAGAGGTCTCCGGCACAGCTTTTTCATATTTGCGCGTTCCTCGCCCTTGCCGGGCTGTGAGTGTGAACATTTTGCGCTTCAGCTTCGCCAAGGGTAGCGGTCGTACTGTTGCCGTTTTACTGGCCTCAGTGGTCAAGAAGCGCGATCTGGCAAATTTTCAGTTCCCCCAGGGTTCGATATTTGGGTGGTGTGGTTTCCGCTGGTCGCGGCAATGTCAATCTTCGGCTATCTCGGGTACCGGAATCTGGTGCCGACGGGTCTTGCGGCGATCTCCGCGTTCTTTCAGGCAGCGTTCGGCGGAGTCAAAGGCACCGTTGACCGCGCGATGAATGGAGTCGCTCTCGTTGGTGATGGTGACCGGATTGCCGCTCAGGGCAAGCTCGACAGAGGCGCGATACTGCTTGCCTTTGTGCTTGTGATGATGGGGGGCTTCAAGGACTACGCGGCTTCGTATGATGTCGCCACAATAACGTTCCAGCTTGTGCAGTTTTTTGGATACGGTGTCTGCCAGGGTGGCGGACTTGTCGATATCACGGAACACAATGTTATCGTAAGGCGCTGATTTCATGGGCACATACCTCCGGTTATAAAGGACCTATGCAGGCCGCATACGCGGTTTGCTGAAAGAAGGTAGGGCGCCCTGTAGGGAGTCTGCTCAGTATGAAAATCGGGTCACCGGAGTTCGCAGTTCGGTCATTGCCGGGTTGGCAATATCAAAGGTGTTTTGCGCTCGGGCCGGTTTTCATGCCGCTCAGGATTATCTCCCTGTAGGTCATAATGCGATTCTCAAAAAAAAAATCAAGCTCTCGAATCAAGAAAATGTCACAAATATTTGTTAGTCCACGGGAACTTTTCGGACAGCTGCAAATGTGCTGTTTTGCGGCACAGGTCACTGCGCGTATAGGAATCCTGTTGGCACGGTCATTGCTGCGTATATCCGTCTGGGGTACATTGTCTGGCCTCGTGTGGGGCAGTTTGCGTACCGGTATCACCTGTGTGATATCCGTTTTCCCGAGGCAGCGCCGGACGCTTCCCGCGATGTGCGCAATTGCAGCTTTGCGTTTTTCTGAAGTAAAAAATCAAACAACGGACTTTTGACTATGGCGGTAAACCGTGGTTGCTCGCTGATTTTTGCGGGTGTAGTGGGGGTATTTGGTTGGTGTGCGACAGTGCAGGCGGAGTCTTCGCTGACTGTTGAGCAGAACAGGCTTGCGCGAATGGAGCAGTCTCTGGAAAACCGGCTGGTTGAGCTGGAGGACGTGGAGAATGAATTGCTCGGCTATGACTACAAGCTGAAACGCGCCCAAGAGTCCCTGGAGCAGGCCCGCACCCATTTCCAGGAGAGCCTGAAAGAACTCAAAGTGGCGGAGCGGGAGCACAAGCAGGCGCCCAGTAGTGATACCGAGCGCGCGCTCAATAAGGCTCGCCACGCCCATTCCATGGCCGAGCGCGGGGTCGACAGTCGCAATCGCCGGGTGGAGTTTATCCAGTCGACCTTTGGCGACCTCGAATCTCGACTGAAAGCCTCGCAGGCGTCCGTGGCGGACAACAAAGCGCGCTTGGCGAGTCAGCAGGCCTTGGTTGACAAGTTGGTGCAGGCGATGCTGGTGCAGGCCGAGACCCAGAAGAGGGCGAAGGCCAAACCGGTTGCTGCCAACAGTGCTGCTGAACAGGCTGCCCCGATCGGCAAGCCGGAGATTCCACAGCCCAGTGCGGCTTCACTGACCGTTGCGGAGCCTAAATTCGAAGCGCCGGCACCGGCTGATGAAACCGTGGAAACGCCGGCCGCGGAGCAACCGGAGATTGACCCTGAGTTGCTGGCCTATGTGCGCGGGGAGCAGGAGCGACTGGAAAAAGTCCTGAGTGAACTCGAAGATGAGGATGACAGCGGCAAGCAGACGTTTCGCAATCTGTCGATGCGCCCGTCGGGCGGCGAGTCAATCGAGTTTGAATTCCTGGGGCAGAATCAGTACAGGCTGGTAGCACCGGTAAGTGCGGGCCGCCAGACCTACAAAATCAATTCATGGCGCTTCCGCCGCACAATCCCTGCGGACGATGAAGGCGTGCGCTATGTATTTATCTTTGACGCGCGTCGGCTTTCACGTCCGCGCCTGGTGATGTATCCGGAATATGTGTTGTCGCACCTGGACTGACCGGTCAGTAATTGGCTGAGATGTAGCTGAGCACAAAAGAGCCCGCGGAGCGGGCTTTTTTGTTTCCGCTATTTGCTCGTTCCCTGGCTATCCGGTGCGCCTTCCAGGGGAAGTGACAGTAGAACTTCGTACTGGCTACCCGTGGGTGTGAGCAGGCTGCGGTACAAGGTGAGGTTGTCCAGCCTGCAGGTGAATGCCGTAGTAACCGGCTGCGGGCCTGCAAATCCCCGCTGGCTTCTTGCCAGCGTAAAGTGCGGGCGAAAGGTTTTGCGCTCGGGTGGTTTGCCGACGGCGCGCATCAGGGCTTTGCACTTTTGCTGCAGTCTTGCCAGCGGTGGGTTGGGAAGCAGTTCCGCCGCGAGCATTTTTGCCCGGTTTTTGGGAAAGGGGTGGGTGCTGACGATTTCTCCGTAGCAGATAGGTGATGTTGCTGCGATGCTGCGCAAGCGATCTTCGATGAGGTCAAGATGCGTGGCGTCTGTGTCGCCGAGGAATGTCAGGGTGAGGTGCCGGTTGGCGTGTGAAATCCAGCGGTGGTCGCGAGGCAGCCCCTGTTGCGCGACATGGTGGCAGGTGGCATCAAGAAAGCGTTGCGTTGCACTGTCTGGCGCTACGCCAATAAACAGCCGCAGCGGCTGATCTCGCCCGGGCGGGCGTTTCTCCTCAGTGTGCTCGGATTGGATTTTCTGCATGTTTTTCTTTTCACGCCCTTGAAGCCGGAATAGGTGGCCGCATATCTGAAAGTAAGGTTGGCAGGCTCGACAGAGGTGCCTCCCGAAGCGACCCCTGGCCCGGTATCTAAATACCTGTTTCGCCGGGAAATGTGGGGTTGAGTACCTGGTAAACGTAACACAGGCACTCTTTACACCGAGCTCCACGCATACAGTGTGTTATGCCGCAGCTCTGAATATTGCTCTGAATTGAGGATATGACAATGCGTAATTTAGATCTTTCTCCCCTGTACCGTTCCGCCATTGGTTTTGATCGACTGGCTTCCCTGCTGGATTCGATGTCGGCAACGGAGCAGAATCAGCCAGCTTACCCCCCGTACAATATCGAATTGACTGGAGAAAATAGCTACCGTATTTCGATGGCGGTTGCTGGTTTCGAACAGTCCGAGCTGGATGTCCAGATGGAGCAGAATCGCCTGACGGTCAGCGGCAAAAAAGCCGCGGAAGAGGCCGGCCGCAACTTTCTGCACCGAGGAATAGCCGCGCGCAGTTTTGAGCGCCGCTTCCAGATAGCTGATCACGTTCGAGTGACCGGCGCGCAATTGGCCAACGGCCTGTTGCATGTGGATCTGGTGCGGGAAATTCCCGAGGCTATGAAGCCGCGCAAGATTGAAATATCCAGTGGCAATCTGCTGCAGTCTGAAAAGGCGACGCAAGTGGATGTGGCGGCGTCGCCGGCTCGGAGCGACGCGCCGAGTGGTCAAGCCGCCTGAGTGTGAGCGAGATGCCGCTGCATCGTGATGGAGCGGAATCTGCGCCATCCTGCCCGCTGTGCCGCCATCCGGCGGCACGCTTCTATCATCGCGACAAGTTTCGCGAGTACTACCAGTGCGCTGAGTGCGCGCTGGTTTTCGTTCCGCAGGAATATCATCTCTCTCCTGAGGCGGAAAAAGCCTACTACGACCTCCACGAAAACAGCATGCACGATGAGGGTTATCAGCGCTTTCTGAGTCGTTGTGCGCAGCCGTTGCTGGAGCGATTGCCCGCAACCGCCAGCGGCCTGGACTTTGGTTGTGGACCTGCGCCACTGCTGGCGCGGATGCTGGAGCATGCTGGACACAGGATGGCGACCTACGATCTGTTCTATCAGCCGGATACCACCGCGCTGCATCGTCAGTTTGATTTCATTGTCAGCACGGAAGTGGTGGAGCATCTTGCAGAGCCACTTAAGGTGCTGATGGACCTGTGGCAACGTATTGAACCCGGTGGTTTGCTGGTTCTGATGACCAAGCTGGTGGCCAGCCGGGAGCGGTTTGCCAGCTGGCACTATATTCGCGATCCCACACACATCGTTTTTTTCAGCCGGGAAACCTTTCTCTGGCTGGCGCAGCGCTTTCGCGCTGGGCTCGAAATTTGCAGCTCAGATGTGATTATCATGAAGAAGCTGTGACGGTTGTGTGGCGCTGTGCGCGCAGATTCTTCAGGTGTTTACCCGGAAAAGCTTCGCGCGCACGGTAGTGCGGTATTCGCTGGGTGTCGTTGACAGGAACTTCTTGAACAGTGCCGTAAAGTGCCCCATGTCCTGATAGCCGACTTTCTCGGCGATTTCATTGACAGAGAGGTTGGTGGACTGCAGCAGCTCCCGAGCCATATCCACCCGCACGTTCTGCAGGTACTGCAGCGGAGTCTGCCCGGTCGCGAGCTTGAAGCGGCGGTTGAAGGAGCGCACGCTCATGTCAAAGGTTTTTGCCACTTCACTCAGTTTGACATCCTCGCTGCAGTGTTGCTTCAGCCAGGTTTGCGCTTGAACAATATCTTCATCCGGATGCAGGTGTAC
Source organism: Microbulbifer harenosus (assembly GCF_005771435.1). Classification (GTDB taxonomy): domain Bacteria; phylum Pseudomonadota; class Gammaproteobacteria; order Pseudomonadales; family Cellvibrionaceae; genus Microbulbifer; species Microbulbifer harenosus. The sequence continues at coordinate 253,132 of NZ_VANI01000005.1, read as the reverse complement.
GGCGCCTTCCGAGTAGGCGATTTCCTCGAATGGTCGGCGGATTTCATGGGAAAAATTACGCTCCACATGGCTGGCAATCGCGGGGCCGTAGAGCTGCCGTATCAGATGTACGGTCACATCGGCCAGTGCGTTGACACTGGCGGCACAGAACAGTCTGTCCGCCTGGGTGATGAAGTACTGGCGTTTGAGGTTGACCTCGGGGTAGCTCGCGGCGAACTGCTCGAAGTAGTGCCAGTGGGTGGTGGCAGGCTTGCCGTTCAGCAGGCCGGCTTCGGCGAGAAAGCATACACCGGTGCCGACCGCGCTGATCGCCGCCCCTTGTTCCGCCTGCTGTTTCACCCACGCAATGATAGGTCCGCTGCGGCGTAGGATTGGCCTCGGGTTTCGCCACAGTGCGGGGAGATAAATGATGTCGCTGTCTGGTGCGTTGGCCAGCGCAACATCTGGCGTCAGCTGAAATCCGGAGCTGGTTCTCACCGGTTTGCCGTCGATACTTGCCGTGACCAGTTTCAGGGCGATCTTTTCACCCTCGACCCGCGCGCGGCTGTCTGCGCCTCGCAACATCTCCAGTGGCAGCATGGTGCCGGTGGAAAGCATCTGGTCGACAAGCATGAATGTGACGGTGGGCATAGGTAACTCTCTGCTGCTGGGCCATCTGCTTTGCGGTTATCGGCGACTGGCGCCCGGCGCGTGGTATCACCTAGGGGTGATTGGCCAGATGCTCAAAATTGCTGGCCAGTATGCCCATAACGAGGCCGAATCGCCAGCCCCTAAACTGGCCCACCATCGAATCTGCCGGGGCAGTTTCGGCTTGTTTAGTACGAATCAGGCAGGAGGTCAGGATGCAGCGCCTACCCGTAATTACCGCATTTGGGGGGTTTAACCCCGCCGGTCGCAGCTCATTTCACCGCGGCTACAAGCGTATGGTGCTCGACAATCTCGGAGCCGCAGAGCGCACGGATATCCTGTCTGATCTCGCGGCGTTGATGGGGCTGCGCACCGGCGATGCCGCGGGTGGAGCGCTCGACACCGAACTTGAGAGACAGGTGCTACAGGGCACCCTGGTACGCGAGCTGGAAACGCGCTTTTACGATTACCGCCACTGCCATTTCCACCAGCCGGCGGAGTTGCGCAATGAGGGTGGATTCGTTTTTGAGATGTCCGCCCGTCAGTTGCCGTCACCACTGCCGGAGGGGTGGCGTGTAGAAACGCTGGATAACGGCCGCGTGCGGGTTTACGCCGCGGAGCTTGCCGTTATGCTCGACAGCTATCGGGAAATCGCGGTGGCGTCCGCCGGCCAGCTGCCCACCGGGTTCGAGCCCGGGGGCCATTACAACTCCCGCTTTCATCCGCGCGGTCTGCAGCTCGCCATTCTCGGCGCTTCCGATGCCGTGCAGTCGCTCGGAATCGACTGGGACCTGGTGACTGCCAAGGCGGGCCCAGACAAAATTTCTGTTTATGCCAGCTCTGCAATGAGCCAGCTCGACCCCAATGGTAATGGGGGTCTCTTGCAGTCACGCTTGCGTGGAGGTCGCGTGAGTTCGAAGCAGCTGGCGCTGGGGTTGACCAGTATGCCGGCTGACTTTGTCAATGCGTATGTGCTTGGTAGTGTGGGCACTACCGGCGCTGTGGCGGGCGCCTGTGCCACTTATCTCTACAATCTTCGCGCCGCGGTGGAGGATATTCGCTGTGGCCGCGCGCGGGTTGCGGTGGTCGGTGCAGCGGAGGCGCCACTGGTGCCTGAAGTGGTGGACGGGTACGCCACCATGGGTGCGCTCGCCAATTTGGACGGACTGCGAAAGATCTTTGGTGACAACATAGACTTCCGCCGTGCGAGCCGTCCTTTCGGCGACAACTGTGGCTTTACGTTGGGTGAGGGAAGCCAGTGGGCGGTGCTGATGGACGACGAACTGGCGCTGGAGCTGGGGGCGCCCATTCACGGTGCTGTGGCCAATGTTTTCGTCAACGCCGATGGTCCCAAAAAATCCATTTCCGCGCCGGGTCCCGGCAACTACCTGACCGTCGCCCGCGCCATGTCTGAGGTGCGGGCAATTCTGGGGGAGGAGAGTTTGCGCCAGCGCAGTTTCGTACAGGCGCATGGGTCCAGTACGCCGCAGAACCGGGTAACGGAATCCGCAATCTTTGATCGCCTCGCGGGAGCATTCGGTATCGAAAATTGGCCGGTATGTGCAGTGAAGGCGTTTGTTGGTCACACCGTTGCCGCCGCTAGTGGTGATCAGCTGATTTCCAGCCTGGGGGTTTTCGCGCGCGGGATTCTTCCCGGTATCACCACCATCGATCGCGTGGCAGATGACGTTTATCACAAGCATCTCTCCCTTTCGCTTTCTCATGTGGAGCGGGATCCGGCGTCGCTTGATGTCGCCTTCCTGAATTCCAAGGGATTCGGCGGCAACAATGCGACCGCAAGCGTGCTTGCGCCGCATGTCGCACAGAAAATGCTGGCTAAACGGCATGGTGACCGCGCGCTTACAGAGTATCGCAAGCGTAATGAAGCAGTTGCCGAGCGCGCAGCGGCCTATGACGCTCGCGCCAGCCGCGGCGACCTGGATGCAATCTACCGTTTCGGCGAGGGCCTGGTGGACGAGGAGGGCATCTCCGTGGAAGGCCACTCTGTTACGCTGCCCGGCATTGCGGGTGCGGTCTCCCTGCCTGTGGAGAATCCCTTCGCGGATATGGTCTAAATCCGCACTTTCACCACGTTCCGGACTCGCCATCGGCGGGTCCGGAATTTTACCGGTTTCTCTTACCGGTGCTCTTCCCGACTTTCTACACTTGTCTGGCAAATCCCCAGTGTTGACTCTTCTTCCGACGATCTGGTCATGTTTTGATCGCATATCGTGGTGTGCCACATCCGGCGCACTGATCAGGACAGTGGATATGGCGGAAATGGTATTCAAACGGACGTTTGAAACTGGCTATACTTGGTCGCGTTGACTGATCCTGGGATACGCGTCATCAGCTGGTTACAGTTGTGTCGCATCCTTGATGGGCGGTAAGCCTTGATTCAGTCGTGCACAACCCCGACCCCCGGACCGGCTCATCCAACCGGGTGAATTTTCGGTCACCAATCAATGAGGTCAATAATGTTATTTAGTGGCAAAGCGCTATCCGTGCAGATGCTGGACAACGGCATCGCGGAACTGAAGTTCGATCTGGAAGGCGAGTCCGTCAACAAGTTCAACCGTCTCACTGTGGCGGAGTTCTCCGACGCGCTGGACGCGATTGAGAAGGCGGGCGATATCAAAGGCCTGTTGCTGACCAGTGGCAAAAGTGTATTCATCGTCGGCGCAGATATTACCGAATTTGGTGGTGCATTCTCCGCTGGCGCGGAAGGCATCGCCGAGCTGATGAACAAAAACAACGACAACATCAACCGCCTTGAAGACCTGCCATTCCCGACCGCAGTCGCGATCAACGGGTACGCGTTGGGTGGCGGCTTTGAAGTATGTCTGGGGTGTGATTTCCGGGTGATGGGCGAGCAGGCGAAAGTCGGCCTGCCGGAAGTGAAGCTCGGCCTGATTCCTGGCTGGGGTGGGACCGTACGTCTGCCCCGAGTTGTCGGCGTAGATGTTGCTGCCGAGTGGATTGCCGCGGGTAAGGAGCAGCGTCCGGATGCGGCGCTCGCGGCTCACGCCGTTGACGCGGTGGTGCCAACAGAGAAACTGAAAGATGCCGCGCTGAAACTGCTCGGCCGCGCTATTGCCGGTGAACTTGACTACAAAGCCCGCCGCGACATCAAAAAATCACCGATTCCGCTGAACGACACCGAAGCATTGATGGCCTTCTTTACCACCAAGGCGTTTGTGGGGCAGCAGGCGGGCCGCAACTATCCCTCACCGGTCAACGCGGTAACTTCCATTGAGCAGGGTTACAAGCTGGACCGCGATGAGGCGCTCAAGATTGAGCAGCAGCAGTTCATTGCCAGTGCGCAAACCGAAACCGCCAAATCGCTGGTGGGCCTGTTCCTGAGAGATCAGGTAATTGGCAAAGTCGCCAAGGAGTGGGAAAAGAAAGCCGACAAGAAAATCGAACGCGCTGCCGTGTTGGGCGCGGGCATCATGGGTGGTGGTATCGCCTATCAGTCCGCGTACAAGGGCACCGCCATCAAGATGAAAGACATCAACCAGGACGGTATCGACCTCGGTCTGAAAGAGGCCAATAAGCTGTTGTCCAAAATGGTTGAGCGCGGCCGCATGAGTGCGAGCGAAATGGGTGAAGTGCTCAATCGTATTGAGCCAACTCTGAGCTACGACGGTTTCGACAATGTCGATGTGGTTGTAGAGGCCGTGGTGGAAAACCCGAAGGTAAAACACGCGGTGCTCAAGGAGGTGGAAGGCAAGGTATCGGAAGATACGGTGATCGCCTCGAATACCTCCACCATCTCCATCGACAGCCTGGCGGAACCGCTGTCGCGCCCGGAAAATTTCCTCGGTATGCACTTCTTCAACCCAGTGCACAAAATGCCACTGGTGGAAGTGATTCGCGGTGAGAAGACTTCCGATAAAGCCATTGCACGCGTCGTGGCCTACGCCAACAAAATGGGCAAAAAGGCCATCGTTGTGCGCGATTGCCCCGGATTCCTTGTGAACCGCGTGTTGTTCCCCTATTTCGCCGGTTTCGCCATGCTGGTGCGCGACGGTGCCGACTTCCAGCAGGTCGACAAGGTAATGGAGCGCTGGGGTTGGCCCATGGGCCCGGCTTATCTGATGGATGTGGTTGGTATCGATACCGGTGTGCACGCGGAAAAAGTGATGGCCGAAGGTTTCCCTGAGCGCATGGGCAAAACCTTTACCGCCGCTTCCGATGTTATGTACGAAGCCGGCCGCTACGGCCAGAAAAATGGTAAGGGCTTCTACGTTTACGAAGAGGACAAAAAAGGTCGCCCGAAGAAAGTCGCCTCCGAAGAGACTTACGAGTTGCTCAAGCCGCACGTGGCCGACCGCCGCGAGTTTGAGAATGACGAGATTGTTGCCCGCATGATGGTGCCCATGGCCACCGAGTTGGCGCGCTGTCTGGAGGAGGGGATCGTTGATTCCCCGGCCGAGGCGGATATGGCGCTGATCTACGGTATCGGCTTCCCGCCCTTCCGCGGTGGGATTTTTGCCTGGCTCGACAGTATCGGCCTGGATAACTTCGTGAAAATGGCGGAGAAGTACAGCGATCTTGGTGAGTTGTATAAGCCCACCGAAGGTATGCGCGAAATGGCCGCGAACGGCAAAACCTACTACGGCGACAAGTAAGGAGAGTTTCCATGAGTCTGAAACCTAGAGATGCCGTAATTGTCGACTATGCGCGTACCGCCATGGGTCGATCCAAAAACGGTGTATACCGCAACGTGCGTGCCGACGACATGTCGGCAGAGCTGCTGAGAAAGTTCCTGCAGCGCAATGACAAGCTCGATCCGAAAGAAATCGACGACGTGATCTGGGGCTGCGTCATGCAGCGTGACGAGCAGGGCTTTAACGTGGCGCGCATGATCGTGCTGCGTGCCGGCCTGCCGCACACCGTTCCCGCGCAAACGGTCAACCGACTGTGCGGCTCCTCAATGTCCTCCCTGCACACCGCGGCCGCCAATATCCAGGCGGGTTTGGGCGACGTGTATGTGGTGGGTGGTGTTGAGCACATGGGCCACCTCAATATGATGGAACACGTTAGCCCGAACCCGATGCTCGGCCGTTATATGGCGAAAGCTGCGGGTTCGATGGGCATGACCGCTGAGTACCTGGCAATGATGCACGGTATCCAGCGTCAGCAGATGGATGAGTTTGGTGCACGTTCCCATCAGCGCGCCGCTAAGGCGACGGAAGAGGGCAAGTTCGCCCGCGAAATCATTGCCATTGAAGGTCACGACGATGACGGCGTGCCGGTACTGGTGGAGAAAGACCAAACCATCCGCCCGGAAACCACGGTAGAGGCTCTGGCGCAATTGAAGCCGGCCTTCGATCCCAAGCACGGCCAGGTCACTGCGGGCACTTCCTCGCAGATCACCGACGGTGCTTCCGTGATGCTGGTGATGTCTGCGGAGCGTGCTCAGGCTCTGGGGTTGACGCCAATTGCGAAGGTGCGCGAGATGACGCTCGCGGGGGTCGATCCCTCTATCATGGGCTATGGCCCTGTACCTTCTACCAAGAAGGCACTGAAGCGCGCCGGTTTGACTATTGAGGATATCGACAAGGTGGAGCTGAACGAGGCCTTTGCCGCACAGGCACTGCCGGTGCTCAAAGATCTCAGCCTGCTCGATGCCATGGACGAAAAGGTGAACCTGTATGGCGGCGCCATCGCGCTTGGGCACCCCTTCGGCTGTTCCGGAGTGCGTATTACCGGCACGCTGCTGTCGGTGATGCAAAACGAGGGCGGCAATCTCGGTGTTTCGACCATGTGTATCGGCCTGGGGCAGGGGATTACCACCATAGTGGAGAGGGTGTGATCCTAACTCGACACCTAAACAATCGGGGCGCCATCCGGCGCCCCGATTGTTTTTGGGTTGCGACAAGTATCGCTTGGGCATCTGGCGGGTTCCAGTGATGCGTATTTGATCCGACTTGGTCGCAAATGCGACTGAATGAGTGTCTGGCGGCGGGCATCTGTTGAAGCCCCGTGTTCGCTGTGGCACAATCTGCTCCCCTCGTTGCAAGCCAGTTGGGTTTTTTTGTAAAACCCCATCAAAATCAAAAGGTTAGCGGCGGGGTAACCGTTGGGGACGTGGTGGAATTGGTAGACACGCCAGGTTTAGGTTCTGGTGCCGCAAGGTGTGGGAGTTCAAGTCTCCCCGTCCCCACCAACAAGATTTGATCAGTCCGTGCCACAAACGCTGTTCTTCCGTGATCGGGAGGTGGCGATGGCGCGGGCTGTTTGTATTTGGCGGCCGGATTGTCGGCGCTGCGCTAATCGCCGGTGCTGGGATGGGTTTCCTTCAGCCCGGCATCTGTGAAGAGAAGAGTCTCACGAGGATAAACATGCAGGTTTCCATCGAAACAACTTCCGGCCTGGAGCGTCGCTTAACGGTCAACTTGCCGGCAGAGGTCGTTGACAAGGAAGTGGACAAACGCCTTCAGCAAGCAGCCAAAACCGTTCGTATCAACGGTTTCCGCAAGGGCAAAGTTCCGCTGAAAGTTGTGCGTCAGCGTTTTGGTGACGGCGTTCGCCAGGAAGTCCTGGGTGAAGTTATGAGCCGCTCTTTTTATGAGGCGGTGCAGAAAGAGCAGGTAAAACCTGCGGGGCAGCCCAGCATTGAGGCCAAGAGTATTGCCCCGGGCGAAAATCTGGAATACGTAGCGACTTTCGAGGTTTATCCGGAAGTGGCGCTGGCGGATCTGTCTGAGGTGGCTGTTGAACGCCCGGTTGCGGAAGTGACCGACGCAGACGTCGACAACATGATTGATGTGCTGCGCAAGCAGCAGTCCAGCTGGAAAGAAACCAAGCGCAAAGCCCAGAAAGGCGACCGCGTGACGATCGACTTCGTTGGCCGCAAAGACGGCGAAGAATTCGATGGTGGGAAGGCGGAAGGTCAGCGTCTGGTGCTTGGCTCAGGCAGCATGATCCCTGGGTTTGAAGATGGCATCATCGGCATGAAACCCGGTGAAGAAAAGGAAGTGGAAGTCACTTTCCCGGAAGACTATCAGGCAGAAAATCTGCGCGGCGCCAATGCTGTGTTCACCATCAAGGTGACCAATTCCGAGAAGCCGGAACTGCCGGAGCTGAATGATGAGTTCTTTGCCGCTTACGGTGTGGATGCCGGTGGTGAAGAGAAGTTCCGCGAGGAAGTGCGCAACAATATGCAGCGCGAGCTCAAAAATGCGGCCCTGAACAAGGTGAAGACCCAGGTCATGGATCAGCTGTTCGGCAAGCATCAGGTTGAAATCCCCGCAGCTCTGGTGAAAAGTGAAGTCAACACCCTGCGCGGACAGATGGTTCAGCAGTTCGGTGGTCAGATCAATCCGCAAGATGCGGCCAGAATGCTGCCGGACACCATGTTTGAAGAGCAGGCCAAGCGCCGTGTGGTTTTGGGGCTTGTGGTGGGCGAGATCGTCAAGCAGAACAAGATTGCCGTCGACAGCGACCGCGTCAAAGCGAAAGTGGAAGAGTTGGCATCTACCTATCAGCAACCGGAAGAGGTGGTGGACTACTACTTCAACAACCGTGAGCTGCTGGCCGGTGTTGAATCTGTGGTGTTGGAAGATCAGGTTGTTGATTTTGTGCTGGATAAGGCGAAGGTCAGCGAAGTGGAAAGCACCTACGACGACGTAATCAAGCCGCAGAAGCAGGCATAAGATTGCGGAAAACGGCCACCACAGGGTGGCCGTTTTTTCTCCTGCATATTTTCCGTGCACTGGGCTGTTGCAAAACATACCCGGGCGCTTCGCAGGTTTTTTTGCCCCGTTACCTGCCGCTTCCGCTGCCCTTTGGAGGCGCTAATTTTGTCTTTCATCGCAACTGGCTTTATCGCCGCTGAGCAGTTAAGCTCAGGTTGATCCGTTTTTCTGAAGGTCGTGTCTTTTTACAGTGGCACGCTTTTAGCCCGCCTAATACGCCGAAAAAGGAAGCATCGTATCCATGGCTTATTTTGACTACCCTGCGAAATCCAGTGACATTATGGCTGCCAGTGGTCTGGTGCCGATTGTGGTAGAGCAGACCGCGCGAGGTGAGCGCTCTTTCGATATCTATTCCCGCCTCCTGAAAGAGCGGGTAATTTTTCTGGTGGGTCCTGTAGAAGACCATATGGCCAATCTGGTGGTGGCTCAGCTGTTGTTCCTGGAAGCGGAAAATCCGGACAAGGACATTCATCTGTACATCAACTCACCGGGTGGTTCGGTAACTGCGGGGATGTCTATTTACGACACCATGCAATTCATCAAGCCGGACGTCAGCACCATGTGCATCGGCCAGGCCTGCAGCATGGGTGCCTTCCTGCTTACTGCCGGCGCCAAGGGCAAGCGTTTCGCTACCCCGAACTCCCGCGTCATGATTCACCAACCCAGTGGTGGCGCACAGGGGCAGGCATCCGATATTCATATTCATGCCCAGGAAATTCTCAAGATCCGCAAGCGTCTGAATGAGCTGATGGCGCACCATGCTGAGCGCAGTGTGGCGGATATCGAGCGGGACACAGAGCGTGACCACTTTATGAGCGCAGATGAAGCTAAAGAGTACGGGCTGGTAGACGACGTGCTTACCCGTCGCCAACTGCCGGTCAAGTGACGTCCCCCTCTACCTGATTAGATGCGGAATATCTATAGACCGGTGGGGCACTGGAGTGTTGTCCTATCGGTTTGACCGCGAGTGAAAATATTCTCCGGACACCTGCGGTCGGCTGGACGGAGAGAGGATAAAAAACTTGAAAATCCTGCTAAAAGGCCGCATCTTGGTTACCAACCCTATTTGCCGCCGCATTTCGGTTGGCTGCCCTGACCACGGAGTACATAGATGACTGAAAAGAACAGCGGAGACGAAAACGGCAAGCTCCTTTACTGTTCCTTCTGTGGCAAAAGCCAACAGGAAGTACGAAAACTTATCGCTGGTCCATCTGTTTACATTTGCGATGAGTGTGTAGAACTTTGTACGGATATCATCCGCGAAGAGGTACAGGATGCCGTAGACGGCGACGATTCCCGCCTGCCTACCCCCCAGGAAATTACCGAGATCCTCGATCAATATGTGATCGGGCAGGTTCGCGCCAAGAAGGTGCTGGCGGTTGCGGTATACAACCACTATAAGCGTCTGCGCACGACCAAGAGTGCAAAGGGCAAAGAGGATGTTGAGCTGGGCAAGTCCAACATCTTGCTTGTTGGCCCAACGGGTAGTGGTAAAACTCTGCTGGCGGAAACACTGGCGCGCTTGCTGAATGTGCCGTTCACCATCGCGGACGCCACCACGCTGACTGAGGCCGGCTACGTTGGGGAGGATGTCGAGAACATCATCCAGAAGCTGCTGCAGAAGTGTGATTACGATGTGGAAAAGGCCCAGCAGGGCATTGTCTATATCGACGAAATCGACAAAATTTCCCGCAAGTCGGACAATCCTTCCATCACCAGAGACGTTTCCGGTGAAGGGGTGCAACAAGCACTGTTGAAACTGATTGAAGGGACGGTCGCGTCCGTACCTCCCCAGGGGGGACGCAAACATCCGCAGCAGGAGTTCCTGCAGGTGGATACGTCGAACATCCTGTTTATCTGTGGTGGCGCCTTTGCGGGTCTCGACAAAGTGATTCGAGATCGCTCCGAGAAGGGTGGCATTGGTTTCTCCGCGGAAGTGAAATCCAAAGACAGCAAGGGCAACTTCGGTGAAATCCTGTTGGACCTGGAGCCGGAAGATCTGGTCCGCTACGGTCTGATTCCGGAGTTTGTTGGCCGTCTTCCGGTGACAGCTACCCTTGAGGAACTGGACCGCGCCGCATTGGTGCAGATCCTGACAGAACCCCGCAACGCATTGACCAAGCAGTATGCCAAACTGTTTGAAATGGAAGGTGTCGAGCTGGATTTCCGCGCAGATGCGCTGGATGCCGTGGCCGCCAAAGCCATGGAACGCAAGACCGGCGCCCGCGGGTTGCGTTCGATAATGGAGTCGGTGCTGCTGGAGACCATGTACGACATTCCGTCTATGGATAACGTGGCTAAAGTGGTCATTGATGAAGCAGTCATCAAAGGCGAGTCCACACCGCTTCTGGTGTACCAGCAGGCCGAAGCCCAGAAAGCTGCGCCAGAGGAGTGAGTCGCTGGAAATCTCATTGTGTTCCTATGAAAGCCCCAATTTGGGGCTTTTTTTGTGTCTGAGGTCCGCCCGATCTTGATGGGGTACTATCTTTGCGGCAGAGATCCTTTATGTGGATTGAAATTGCGCAGAAGCGGAACATCACGGCTCTGCAGAACGCTACCGGTTGCGGTGAATTAAACTTATTTTACTGCGAGGGTTCCACTGACCTTGTTATTCTGGGGGGAGCCCCCACTAAGATTGCAGACTGGCGCTCAACCGGGACCCTCAGACATATGCCCGGTGATGGATAAGTCGCCAAATTGGGGTGGTTAGCCGCCATCCCCAGGCCGAGAGGAGTTATATGGACCAGCCATCCGAGAACTTGAACGAATACCCCCTGTTACCGCTTCGCGACGTTGTGGTTTACCCCCATATGGTGATCCCGTTGTTTGTGGGCCGGGAAAAGTCCATTGATGCGCTGGAACAGGCCATGCGCAGTGACAAGCAGGTGTTACTGGTGGCACAGCGACAGGCATCGGAAGATGACCCAGGCGCCGACGATGTGTACCGAGTGGGAACCGTTGCCAGCGTGCTGCAATTGCTGAAGCTCCCCGATGGAACGGTCAAGGTGCTGGTTGAAGGCGGGCACCGGGTCAAAGTGGAAGAAATTACCGAGGGCGATGGCCATTATCGCGCGACGGTTTCGCCACTGGAATCTGAGGATTTGCCGGAAGCCGAAGCCGAAGCACTGGTGCGTTCCGCCATGTCCCAGTTCGAGCAATACGTGACGGTCAGCAAAAAAGTGCCCAATGAAGTAATGACCTCCCTGTCTGGTATTGATGAACCGGGGCGTCTTGCGGATACGATTGCGGCGCACATGTCGCTGGATCTGCCCCAGAAGCAGGAGCTGCTGGAAACCATCAGTGTCAAGGAGCGTCTCGAACACCTGCTCGGTCTGATGGACTCGGAGATCGACCTGATTCAGGTCGAGAAACGCATCCGTGGCCGGGTGAAAAAGCAGATGGAGAAGAGCCAGCGCGAGTATTACCTGAACGAGCAAATGAAGGCGATTCAGAAAGAGTTGGGCGAAATTACCGAAGAGCCCAACGAGGTCGAAGAGCTGGAACGGAAAATTGCCGATTCCGGAATGTCTGCCGAGGCGGAGAAAAAAACGCGCGCTGAGTTAGGCAAGCTGAAAATGATGTCGCCGATGTCTGCAGAAGCCTCGGTGCTGCGCAGCTACATCGACTGGATGCTCAGTGTACCCTGGAAAAAAGCCAGTCGCGTGCGCCATGACCTGATAAAGGCGGAAGAGATTCTGAATAAGGATCACTACGGACTGGAGGAAGTGAAAGAGCGAATTCTTGAATACCTCGCGGTTCAGAAGCGCGTCAAGAAGGTCAAGGGACCAATTCTTTGTCTGGTAGGTCCTCCCGGTGTGGGTAAAACTTCCCTCGGTGAATCCATTGCCCGCGCAACCAATCGTAAATATGTGCGTATGGCGCTTGGTGGCGTGCGCGACGAAGCAGAGATCCGCGGCCATCGCCGCACCTATATTGGCTCTCTGCCGGGGAAACTGATCCAGAAGATTGCGAAGGTGGGTGTTAAGAACCCTCTGTTTTTGTTGGATGAAGTCGACAAAATGGGCATGGATCACCGCGGCGATCCGGCTTCTGCACTGCTCGAGGTGCTCGACCCGGAGCAGAACAAGTCGTTCAATGATCACTATCTTGAGGTCGACTATGACCTGTCCGATGTGATGTTTGTGTGCACATCCAATTCCATGAACATTCCGGGGCCATTGCTGGACCGGATGGAAGTCATCCGAATTCCTGGCTACACCGAAGATGAAAAACTGAACATCGCCCAGCGCTATCTGATTCCGAAACAGCGCAATGCGGCTGGTCTCAAGCAAGAAGAGCTCGACGTAACCGATGAAGCCATCCGTGATGTCGTCCGCTATTATACCCGTGAGGCGGGGGTGCGTGGCCTCGACCGGGAAATGGCAAAAATTTGTCGCAAGGTGGTTACCGAGCATGTGCGCAAAGGTGCGTCCAGCAAGGTAATCGTTAAGTCGGAGCATCTGGAAGAATTACTCGGTGTCCGCAAGTTTGACTACGGGCGCGCTGAAGAGGAAAACAAGATCGGCCAGGTGACCGGACTCGCCTGGACCGAAGTGGGTGGCGAGCTGCTCACGATTGAGGCTTCTGCCGTTGCCGGTAAGGGGCGAGTGATCAAGACTGGTTCTCTCGGCGACGTTATGCAGGAGTCTATTCAGGCGGCGTTGACAGTAGTGCGCGCGCGGGCCCAGGCTCTGGGTGTTGCTCCGGATTTTCATGAGACCCGGGATGTCCATATACATGTGCCTGAAGGGGCGACGCCTAAAGATGGTCCGTCTGCGGGTATTGCCATGTGTACGGTGCTCGCATCCGTGTTAACCAACATCCCGGTGCGCGCAGATGTGGCGATGACTGGCGAGATCACCCTGCGTGGTGAGGTGCTGCGAATCGGTGGTCTTAAAGAGAAATTGCTGGCCGCTCATCGCGGCGGTATCAAGACGGTCCTGATTCCTGCTGACAACGAGCGCGACCTGAAGGATATTCCGGATAATATCCAGCAGGATCTCGTGATCAAACCGGTTAAGTGGATTGACCAGGTATTTGAATACGCGCTGGAAAAAATGCCGAGCCCGATGAGTGATGAGGAATACTCTGCACTGCAGAAACAGGCGGAAGAGCGTTCGCAGCGCTCCATGCAGACACACTGATCGAGAAATAACCGAACTTGTGCGAATAGCTTCGGGAAAACAGGAGGGCTTTCGAGCCCTCTTTTTGTGGGTGTTTTTTGAGCTTTTGTACTTTCCTTGACCGCCATACCGGCTAGATAGAGCAGGGAATTCCACGAATTCCAACCTGCGTATCTGGCGTAATGCTTTTATTTGTGCATCGAATAAAAAACCATTGAACAGGGAGATAGAAGTCGCGTAGAGTACGCACCCTGCGCGAGTGCAGGCTAAAAAATGAACTCGAAGGGCATTGCCTGAACAGGCGAGAGTTAAAAGTGTCCAACTCCCCGCAAAGCCGCGTGGTTCCTTGACCCACCAACAGGCAGTTGGTATAAAACGTGGCTTGTTGCGCTGCGGGGGAGCCGCAGGCGATTAAAATTCGAATGCGAAAACGCATGAATGCGCCTCACCAGCCTGAGGCAGCGACGAACCTAACATACACACCTAGAAACCTAAACCTAGACCCAGAAAAGAACAGAGGGATATAGCGTGAATAAGTCCGAACTGATTGAAGCCATTGCCGCATCTGCCGACATTCCCAAGGCAGCTGCTGGCCGCGCTCTGGACGCCATGGTAGAAAGCATTACCGACGCACTGAAAAAAGGCGATCAGGTGGCCCTGGTTGGCTTTGGCACTTTTGCTGTGAAAGAGCGTGCTGCGCGTACTGGTCGCAACCCGCGTACTGGCGATCCCATCGAAATCGCCGCGGCAAAAATTCCGAACTTCAAAGCTGGCAAAGCTTTGAAAGACGCGGTGCAATAAGAGGCTTTGTAGCGCGCAATGCTTCAAAGGGGCGTATCAGTTGGATGCGCCTTTTTTGTTTCTGAGCCACTAGATTTTTCATTTGGATCTACGGATTTGGGCCGGGTTCAGCGAGTATGGCAACCACTTGAGTGTGTCCATTTGGCCGCAGGTTGCTCAGCTGAAATTACAATAAACAGTGATCCAATTGTGTACAGATAAGAGTTAATTTCGGAGCTGAATATGCTTCAGTCCATGCGTGACAACCTGAAAGGAACAGCTGCCATCATTGTTGCAGCGTTTTTCGGATTCATTATGGTGATTGGTGGAATTGATTTTTTCACCGGTGCCAGTGGGGACTCGGCCAACAAGGCGGCCGAAGTAAACGGTGAGAAAATTTCCAATCTGGATCTTCAAAGAGCAATCCAGAACCGCCGCAGCATGATCGAGAGCCAGTATGGTGAAAATGTGCCTGCTGATCTGTTGAGCGATGAGCAACTTCGTGGCCCTGTACTGCAGCAGCTGGTTAACTCAGCCGTTATGCGTCAGGCGGCCCAGAAAAGTGGCATGGTAATGAGCACCGCCGCGGTTGATAAAGAAATCGTGCAGATGCCAGGTTTCCAGATCAATGGCCAGTTTGACCAGCAGATGTTCCGCGATGGGTTGCGTCGTATGGGATATAGCCCTGTCGGATTCCGTCAGCTGCTGGAGCAGGAAATGGTCATGCAGCAGTTTGCGGGCAGCGTCTCAGACAGTGCCTTCGCAACCCGTGCCGGGGCGGAAAAGGTCGTTGCTGTGTCCATGGAGGAGCGCGATTTTGACTATGTAACCCTCTCCGCGGCGCCGTTGCTTGAAACTATCCAGATTGCCGATGACGAGATTCAGTCGTACTACGAGGCCCACCAGCAGGACTTCCAGCGTCCTGAACAGGTGGCCATTGAGTACATCGAGCTGACTCCTGAGCAGTTTGCCGGCAACATCGATATTTCTGAAGAAGACATTCGCGCCCAGTATGATCAGGAGGTGAAGAGCTTCCAGGCGAACATTCGCCGTCATGCTGCTCATATCCTCATTGAAGGTGATGACGAAGCCGCGCAGAAAAAAGTGGCAGAAATTCAGAGCAAACTTAATGAGAATGGCGATTTCGCCGCGCTGGCAAAAGAGTACTCCGATGACATCATTTCCCGGGAAGAGGGTGGTGATGTCGGTTTCACCAGTGGAGACGTGTTCCCTGAATCCTTTGAAGAGGCACTGGCGAATCTGGACGTGGGCCAGGTTTCCGGCCCGGTGAAAACGGATAATGGCACGCACTTTATAAAGTTGCTTGAAGTCGCGGATGCGGAACCGCCAACGTTCGAGGAGCGTAAGGCCGCGATTTCCGCACGCCTGCGCAATGCGGAAGCGGAGCGCGAATTTGTCGATGCCGTAAGTCGCCTTGGGGATCTCGCCTATAATGCCGCTTCTCTATCTGAACCGGCAGATGCACTCGGTGTTTCCGTGCAGAAATCTCCGTTATTCTCCCGCCAGGGTGGGCCTGGAATTGCCGCTGACGGCAAAGTGATAGCTGCCGCTTTTTCTCCGGAAGTGATGGAGGATGGCAACACCTCCGATGTGCTCAATCTGAGCGACAACCACTCGGTGGTGCTTAAGGTTGTTGAGCACAAGGATGCCGGCGTGAAGCCGCTGGAAGAGGTAAAGGCGGAAATTGCCAGCCTTCTGAAGCGCGAAAAGGCAAGTGAACAGCTGGCGAGTAAGGCCGAGGCCATTGAGCAGAAGGTCCGCTCCGGTGAGGCGCTGGCTGATGTCTCCAATACAGAGGGCCTGACGCTGGAAGCCAGCGACAACACTCGCCGCGGCGGCTTCGGTGCGCGCGGTGAAGTAATCGACCGCGTATTCGGTATGGAGGCGCCCAAGCCCGGCGCCAAGACGCTAGAACATTTCAAACTGGCGAGTGGTGACGTGGTCGTAGCGCAATTGCGCGCAGTGCGCCCGGGCGACCTTTCCCGTCAGAGCAAGGAGCAGCGGGATGCACTGATGCAGCAACTTGCCTCAATGCAGGGAAATGCCGAACTGGCGGCCGTACAGCAATTCCTCGCCGGTAAGGCGAAGATTGAAATTGCCAGCGGCGAATAACTGATGCAGCTGATGCAGGGGTGGTGAACACCCCTGTACCCAAGGCATAAAAAAACCGGCGATGCGCCGGTTTTTTTATGCCTTCATTTCATCAGCCACTGGATGCGCTATCGACGAACAGTGTCAGGCGCTGTCCGGGTTGTAGATAGCTGCCCCTACTGAGTTTGTTCCAGCGCAATATATCGCCGATGTCGATACTGTACTTGCGCGCGATACGGTAGAGGGAGTCGCCGCTGCGCACCCGGTAGGATAGCTTGCGGGTGGTGCGGTTTTGCGAGTTGCTGCTGCCGCTATCGCTATAGGCGACAAGAGTCTGCCCTGGGCGGAGGGTATCTCCGGGGGCCATGTTGTTCCAGCTTGCCAGTTCCCTTACCTTGACGTTCATGGAGCGGGCGATGCCCCAAAGAGTATCACCGGGGCGTACGGTGTAGCTGGATTTCTGGCCGCTTCCGGCAGACTGGCGACGCTGTACCCGTTGGTCAATGGAGTAGGCGTATTGCGCGCTCGGACCAGATGCGCTGGGAATCAGCAGGGTCTGCCCCGCGCGGATACCACTATTGCGCAGCTTATTGGTCTGCTGTATCGCAGCGACGGTGGTTTCGTAACGACGAGCGATGACGGAAAGTGAATCTCCGCGCGCCACTTTGTAGCGTTGCCAGGTAACCCGTTGGTCGGTGGGTAGTTTGTCCAGTTCTGCGAGGAAGCGCGTTGCTTTGTCACTGGGAATCAGGAGGCGATGATTTCCATTGGGGTCGGTTGCCCAGCGGTTGTAGCCTGGATTCAATAGGTACAGCTCTTCAATTTCCACACCGGCCAGTTCTGCTGCCTGGGCCAGGTCGATCTGGCTGCCGACATTGACGGCGGTGTAGTAGGGGTCGTTCCCGACATTGTGCAGCGGCACCTGATAGCGTTCCGGGTAGGTGACGATTTCGGCAAGGGCCAGCAATTGGGGGACGTAGCTGCGTGTTTCACGTGGTAATTTCAGGTCCCAGAAGCTGGTGCCCTTGCCGCTGCGGCGGTTGCGCTCGATTGCCCTTCTTACAGTGCCCTCACCGGCATTGTAGGCTGCGAGTACCAGTAGCCAGTCGCCATCGAACTTTGCCGCCAGGTAGTTGAAGTACTCCGAGGCGGCACGCGTGGACTCAACGACATCCCGGCGTCCGTCGTACCACCAATTCTGGTGCAGGCCAAACGAACGGCCGGTTGCGGGGATGAACTGCCACATACCTGAGGCCTGGGCGTGGGAGTAGGCGAATGGGTCGTACGCGCTCTCTACGATGGGCAGCAGAGCGAATTCCATGGGAATGTTTGCCTGCTCCAGTTGTTCCGCCACATGGAAAATGTAGCGGCGAGAGCGCTCGGTAACACGGGCCATATAGCCCTGATTGGTAGAAAAGTAGTTGACGTATTCACGGACCTTGGGGCGCTGCAGTTCGCGATCCAGAGAGAAGCCCTGACGTAGTCGCTGCCATATATCTGTCGGCGGAAGCGCGGCTTCTGTGTCGTCCAGTATGTTCTGGCGGATGCTGCTCACTGCTGCGGTTTCGGTGTTGCCGCTGTCAGTTTCGCTATGTAATGCAGTATCTGCAGATTGTGGCGCGGAATCAATTTGCGCGCAGGCCCCCACAGTCGCTGCGAGTATCGCAGCGGCCAATTTCTTATAAACCATTTTGGTGTCCGCAGTTTGTCGTTATCGTGCTGCTCTGCGTCTGGCGGTGCCCGTGCGGACGCCTGTCGCCTCTATTATTGAGTAATACGCTTGAGCTTTAATTTGTAATGGTCTGATTCTAAAGAGAGTCTTTGGTTCCGGTCAATGAAGCTTGCTCAAAAAACGTCCTTCCAGCGGCGCAGAGTGGCGAAAATTTCAACAGGAGTGTCTCCCTCTGAGTCTGCCCTGGCGTGGGTCTGGGCCTGGATTGCTGGTGATTGAGTGCGCAGAAAAGGGTTGGTGGCGAGCTCGATACCAATAGTGGAGGGAAGGGTGGGGCGATGTTCCGCGCGCGCCCGGCTGGCTGAAGCCATGCGAGCCTCAATATCCGGGTTGCCCGGCTCTGCGGTCAGCGCGAACTTCAGGTTGGACAGGGTGTATTCGTGTGCGCAATAGACCAGCGTGTCGCTGGGGAGGTCGGCCAGCCGGGAGAGCGACCGGAACATTTGCTCCGGGGTGCCTTCGAACAGCCGGCCACAACCCGCCGCGAACAGGGTGTCGCCACAGAACAGGTGCCGAGCACCGTCGGCGTGCAGTATCAACGCTATGTGGTCGAGAGTGTGTCCGGGCACCGACAGCACCTCCCATTGGCCGCCCAGCACGGAAAACTGGTCGCCCTCCGCCAGCGGGTGGGTGACTGACTCTATGGAAGCCGGTCCGTAGACTGGGCATTCATAGGTCTGCTTCAAAGCCGGCACGCCACCGGTATGGTCGAAGTGGTGGTGGGTAAGCAGAATGCCGGTAAGCTGGTTGCGCCCAAGGGCCCGCATAACCGGATCGGCATCCCCGGGGTCGACTACCCAGTGTTCATCTTTGTGTTGAAGATGCCAGATATAGTTGTCGCTGAAGGCCGGAATCGGGCGGATTGTGATCATTGGCGGTCCCCGCTAACCTAGATGTGTTTCTGTAAAGGTTCTGTCTGTTGGCGCTTGCTGGTCGTTATCGCAACGTTAACATAAGTCACCCGGCTCGGGCCGACTGGAGGTTCGTGGGGTATCACCCGCAGAGTTAGTGTGGCCCGCCAAGTGAGCATAGTGTCAAGAGCCGATAGTTATCCAACCGTTAAGGAGTGGCAGATGGGGTGGCGTTCGGATCGAAAATCCCTGTTTTCACGCAGGGAAAATCAGCTGCCGCCGCTGGCGGAGTCCTGCTCTGGTTTGAGTGATTGGTTTCAGTCGGGTCTGGGGCGTGAAATCCTCACCCAGCAGTTGGCACTGGCGCAGCCGTTAATTGAGGGGCTGTTCGGGTATCACCTGATGCAGGCGAGTGTCGCCCGGCAGGTGGATTTCGCCGTATGTAGTCGAATTAATCACCGTTTTCGCCTCAGTCCCTGTGTGGATGGCGGTGGCGCGGCGTTGGCGGAATTTGAGCAGCTGCCGCTCCCTTCGGAATCAATCGACGTGGTGGTCCTGCACCATTTGCTGGACTTTTCGCCTCATCCCCACCAGGTACTCAGGGAAGCAGCGCGGGTGATGATACCCGGTGGTCACATGGTGTTGATTGGCTTTAATCCCTTTTCTTTGCTGGGGCTTGTGCGGGTATTCCGCTCTTCCAGCCCCTATCAGCGAGGCAACCAGTTGCGAGCTGCAAGGGTTGAAGACTGGATGAACCTGTTGGATCTGCAGGCTGGTCCGGTGGAGCGCGGTTTCTTTCGCCTGCCGCTGCAGCAGGCGGATCTACTGGCCAGAACGGCGTGGATGGAGCGAATGGGGAGCCGTTGCCACTTGCCCTGGGGAGGGTTTTACATCATAGTCGCGCGCAAAGAAGTCGCCCGGATGCGCACCATCAAGATCAACTGGCGCGGAGAGAAAAAGCCTGCCTTGCGGGCCGTGCCCAGCAGCCCGCGGGTTGCCGCCAGAGATCGTCATCAGAAGCGGTAAATGGCCGTTGCCGTTTACGCAAAACGCTTTCCTGAATTCCCGTTCGAACAATGGTCGGACAACGAATCGAACAAAAAGAGCCCGG
The DNA here is from genome assembly GCF_005771435.1 of Microbulbifer harenosus. Lineage (GTDB taxonomy): Bacteria > Pseudomonadota > Gammaproteobacteria > Pseudomonadales > Cellvibrionaceae > Microbulbifer > Microbulbifer harenosus. Next base: position 233,090 of record NZ_VANI01000005.1, on the reverse strand, counting down.
TTTGAAACAAGTAACTATTTATACCGATGGCGCCTGCCGTGGAAATCCCGGCCCGGGAGGGTGGGGTGCACTGCTCATGAGCGGCAATGCCGAAAAAGAACTGTGTGGCGGAGAGTCACTTACCACCAACAACCGAATGGAGCTGATGGCGGCAATCAAAGCGCTGACTGCTCTCAACCAACGTTGTGAAGTGGACCTGCACACGGACTCCCAGTATGTACGTCAAGGTATTACTGGCTGGATCAACAACTGGAAGCGGAATGGCTGGAAAACTGCAAATAAAACACCGGTAAAAAATGCCGATCTCTGGCAGGAGTTGGACGCGGCGATAGCGCATCATGACGTGCGCTGGCACTGGGTCAAGGGGCATTCCGGAGACCCGGGGAATGAACGCGCGGACGCTCTCGCGAACCGCGGAATCGATCAGTTGGGGGAATAGACACATGCGGCAGATCGTGTTGGATACGGAAACAACGGGCCTTGATCCCAAGTCCGGACATCGCATTATCGAAATCGGCTGTGTGGAGCTGGTCAACCGCAAGCTTACCGGTCGCCATTACCATCAGTACATCAATCCTGAGCGCCAAGTGGATGATGGAGCGATTGAAGTGCATGGTATCACCAACGAATTTCTCGTGGACAAACCTGTGTTCGCGCAAATCGCTGATGAGTTCATGACGTTCTGTGAAGGCGCAGAGCTGGTGATCCACAATGCCCCTTTCGATGTGGGCTTCATCAATGCGGAGCTCAAGCGTCTTGGTAATCCCCGTTGGCAGAGTGTGGCGGCCCACTGCGGTGTGCTGGACACACTGGCGCTGGCGCGCGAGAAGCATCCTGGCCAAAAGAACAACCTGGATGCCTTGTGTAAGCGCTATTTTGTCGATAACTCGCAGCGGGATTTGCACGGCGCACTGCTCGATGCGGAAATTCTGGCAGACGTTTACCTGATCATGACCGGCGGCCAGACGGATCTTGCGCTGGCCGGCGCCGATAGTGGCAGTGACCAGGAGGAGGGCCGAGAGGCGCAACAACTAGAGGTCGGTACCATTCGGCGTTTGAGTGCGGACCGGGCACCCCTTGCCGTCGTGCGTGCGGGCGCGGAAGAGCTGGAAGCTCACGAAAGCTTTCTCGCTCTGTTGGAGAAATCGTCAGGCAAGCATTTCTGGTAAACGATATTGTTTGAGATGCGAAAAACACAAAAGGGGCCTTAGGCCCCTTTTGCGTTTTTGAATGTCTGGATTGCTTGGTGTGGATCGCTAGATGGCGTAAACCACGCACGCCAACGCCACCACGGTAAGCACAATGGTGTAGGGCAGGGCCATCATGACCATGCGACCGTAAGAGAGGCGAATCAGCGGAGCCAATGCCGAAGTCAGGAGAAACAGGAACGCTGCCTGTCCATTGGGCGTTGCGACGCTCGGCAGATTGGTGCCGGTATTGATGGCAACAGCCAGTTTGTCAAAGTGTTCGCGGGTGATGTCCCCTGCGGTGAGGGCTGTCTTGACTTCGTTGATGTAAACGGTGGCAACGAACACATTGTCGCTGATCATGGACAGAATGCCGTTAGCGAGGAACAGCATGCCCGGTTGTTGTTGTGGCTCAAGACTTAGTACAAAGTGGGTGACCGGTTCGAACAAGTGTTGCTCGTGAATAACCGCGACGATCGCAAAGAACACGACCAGGAGTGCGGTAAATGGCAGCGCTTCCTCGAACGCGTGACCGATGCGGGCCTCTTGAATAACGCCATTGAATGCGGTCAGAAGCACAATGATCATCAGGCCGATGATGCCCACTTCCGCCACGTGGAAGGCCAGTGACAGAACCAGAATCACGGCGACGGTTCCCTGAATCCAGAGCTCAATCACGTCTCGCTGGGTGCGTTTTTGTTCCTGTTCTCTGGCAAAGTTGGCCAGTACATCGCGCACCGTGTCTGGCAGTCGTGCGCCGTAACCGAACATCCTGACTTTCTCCAGCAGGATGCAGGTAATCAGGCCGGCGGCAAATGCGGGCAGTGTCACAGGGGCCATATTGATAAAGAACTGTACGAAATCCCAACCGGCTTTTTCAGCAATCAGCAGGTTTTGCGGTTCGCCAACCAGGGTGCAGACGCCCCCGAGAGCGGTGCCCACTGCACCGTGCATGATAAGACTGCGCAGAAAGGCCCGGAACTGGTCGAGATCGGAGCGGTGGTATTCCACTACTTCGTCATCCCGCGAGTGGTCGTGATCCGAATGTGCAGGGCGATTGGATGCGACCTTGTGATATACCGCGTAAAAACCGACCGCCACGCTGATCAGGACTGCGGTAACGGTCAGTGCGTCCAGAAACGCGGAAAGTACTGCGGACACGCCACAGAAAAGCAGTGAAAGCGCTGTTTTCGAGCGCACATTGATCAGCAGCTTGGTGAATACATAAAGCAGTAGGTTCTTCATGAAGTAGATGCCGGCTACCATGAACATCAACAGCAGGATGACCTGGATGTTGTCCGTGACTTCACGAAACACGGAATCGCTGCTGGTCATACCGAGCAGTACCGCCTCTATGGCCAGTAGTCCGCCCGGCTGTAGTGGATAGCACTTCAGGGCCATGGCAAGAGTGAAAATAAACTCGCCGATCAGCACCCAACCGGTGATAAATGGGGAGGTGACATGCAGCAGGATCGGATTTGCCAGCAGGAATATAGCGATGGTCAGTTTGTACCAGTCGGGCGCTTCGCCGAGAAAATTTTCGCTGAAGGCGCGGCCCAGCCCACCGCCAGTTCGGGGCATCGAGTCATTGAGAGCGTTCATTTTTAGACAACTTCCTTGGATCGCAATGGGCCCGTCCCGATACTGCCGGGAGGTCGTCCGGAAACCTACCCACTTCCGGCGGAAAATTCAATTGGATTTACCAATTCAGCGGCCTCTGGGCGCGATTTGTCGATTATTCGGTGGAAATTGATGGCTTAAAGGTGGACTCTTATACAGTTTCGTATAAATTGCTTTTCTGACAGGGGAATCCGATATACCGCCATACCACAGGTGTGGTTGCTATTGGAAGTTCAAATTGCGAAAAATGTGTCGAATCCGGCTATGCGGGGCGTATGCGCCTGCCTGGGCCGGTAAAACTATAACGACAATTGCAGTGGTGTAGGCAATGAGTGAATTGCGCGAAGTCAATCTGACATCCGTCAGTTTGGTCAAGGAAGAATTGGTTGCGAGTATTGAGGGGGCCACCGGCTACCTGGACCAGTTTGCCGCTGATCACCGCAACAAGCAGTCGCTGGAGCAGTGCATCCAGGCCCTGCGCCAGGTGACAGGTGTGCTGCAGATGGTGCAGTTGAGCGCTGCGGAGCTGCTCGCCCAGGAAATGCTGACGGCAATGACCGATCTTCTGCAGGACCGCCAGCAATTCCCTATGGAACTGCTGGAGGGGGTAGGCACGGCCTTTTATGTTTTGACCCGTTACCTGGATTTTGTCCAGAATCGGGGTACTGTTCGTCCCGAACTTCTGGTGCCCTACATCAACAACCTGCGCCTCGCCCGTGCCCAGGCTCCCGTGCCTGAAAGTCACTTTCTACGTTGCCGGCTGGATGCCACCGTGCCGGGAATTGTTTCGTCGTCGGTGGTGTCCGAGGATCTCAAGAGCTTCGTACGCCGTTTCCGTCACATGTACCAAGTGGGCTTGCTGGCGTTGCTAAAAGGCAAACCACGGGCACCAGCTTACACCATGATGGCGAGGGCACTACAGCGCATTGCCAGCGTGTGTGCCGGCCGTCCAAATGGAAAATTGTGGACCGTGGCCGGCGCGGCGATTGGTGCCATGGCCAGTCGCGAGATGCTGGTCAACCGTCAGCGGGTGATGGTGTTCAGCATGCTGGATCGTCGCTTGCGCAATATCTGCCGGGATGGCGACACGGTGTTGGATCAGCCGGCGCCTCCGGTGCTGGTGAAAGAGTGCCTGTATTGGCTCGCCCTGGCGGGCCCCTCCGGGCAGGGCGAAAAGCTCCTGCAGGTGTTTGGTGTGCGCCCGTTGTCTTATCGGGAGCCGGAGTTGGAACGCGACCGTTCCAGCCTCGGTGGGCCCGGTGCCACTGCCATTGCGGCGGTGGCCAACGCACTGGATGAAGAGCTCTCCGGGGTGCGGCGGATTCTCGACGACGCCGAGATGGCGGGCTTCAATGACCTCGGTGAAGAGAGTGGCCTGGTGGAAACACTGCGCCGCATCGCCAACACGCTGATTCTGCTTAACTTCCGTCGCATCGGTGAGAATCTGAACGGTTCGCTGACGGCGTATCAGAGCTGTGCCACCGCGGGTGGGCGCGCTGCCGACAACGCATTGCAACAGCTCACCAATCAAATTCTCGCCGTTGACAGTACCATTCGGGCACTGCGCCAAAGCTCCAGCATCGAACTGGACGAGTCCGGCCATGCGGATATCGCGCTGGAGCGCAGTCAGCTGGCGGAAGCAGAACTGGCGGTGTTGAAAGAGGCGGAAGCCGGACTGGCGCTGATTAAGCGCGCACTCGGGGCATATGCAGACTCGTCCTTTGACCACGGTCATATTCGCAATGTGTCCACCACCTTAAACAGTGTCCGCGGAGGGCTGGTCGTGCTGAGCCTCAGCCGCGCGGCGGCGGTTGTGGAGCGCCTGGCGCACTTCGTCGATGCGGTGATCGACCAGAAAACCGTTGCGCCGGCGGTGGAGCAATCACTGGAAATCTTCGCGGATGCCATCATCAGTCTCGAATACTACCTGGGAGAGGTGAAACTGCATCGTCAGGCGGATATGAAGTCGCTGGATCTCGCAGTTGAGAGCCTGGAGGCGCTCGGCTACCCCGTTGAGGTTGCCTGAGGTCGCTCCCTTGGTGCAGTCTTGAACGCATTTTTCGGTGAGCAGTCCGTGGTCAGCAATTCAAGTCCTCTCAATCAGAGTCCTATGACAGAGTTCAACCCTGCCGCGCGGGTCTTGCCGCACCCGGTATTTCATTGGCACTTGGTCGTTTCCAATGGCGAAATACTCTGCACCGGTGCAGGGCCGCTGCACGATGTACTGCCGGTCTGGCAGGCGGGTGAAGGGGAAGCCGGGATCGTCAGCCACTATCTGGGCGAATGGCAGGGGAAAGCCTGCGGCGTGCACCACCTGCCGATTCGTGTGGACCTCCCCGGGTGTGAGTGGCGCGGCTTGCGCAGCTTGCTGGGTGTGGTCGAAGAGCCGCTGTTTTTCCTCGCTGGCCGAGCCATGCAGGTGGTCAACTGGGATCTTGATCACCAGCATTGTGGGCGCTGCGGCCTGCGAACAGAGTTCCATCCCCGCGACCGTGCGCGCGTATGCTCTCACTGTAATCTCGCGGTATATCCGCGTATTTCTCCCTGTGTCATCATGCTGATCACCCGCGGTGATGAGTGCCTGCTGGCGCGTCATACCCATCATCGACATTCTCTGTATACCGCGCTGGCCGGTTTTATCGAACCCGGGGAAAGCGCAGAGCAGGCTGTCGCCCGGGAGGCGCGAGAGGAGGTCGGGCTCGACGTAGATGTCACCCGATATGTGGGCACACAGTCCTGGCCTTTCCCCGGCCAATTGATGATCGGATATCTGGCGGAAGCCCGCGGCGGCATCCTGACCCCAGATCAGGAGGAAATTATGGAGGCGCGCTGGTTCCATCGCCGCCAAATTCCCGAAACCATTCCGCCAGCGGAAACTCTGTCCGGTCAACTGATTAGAACATTCATGGATATGGATTGAGCGCTGAGCCAGGTGACGCGCCGCCAAATCTGAGGCTTTGATAATGTATATCGCCATTACCTTCGTTATTGCATTTGTTGCTCTGCTTCTGGTGTTTTGGGGCGGTAAGGTGTTGCTCAAGGGCAACTGGCTACTGGGGTTTCTCCGCGGTACGGTCGGCCTGCTATTCCTGGCGGGAGCGCTGTTGATTGTTCTGGTGGCGCTGGATGTATACAGCTATCGCAATCTGGCGAATGAGCACAGTGTTGGCACTGTGTCGTTCGAGCGCCTCGGTGATCAGCATTTCATGGTTAAATTTGCGGACGAAGATGGCATCTCGCAGGAGTTCCAACTCTATGGAGATCAATGGCAATTGGATGCGCGCATGCTGAAATGGAAAGGCGCGCTGGCGCGCTGGGGAATTGAACCAGCCTATCGTCTGGACCGCCTCAGCGGTCGTTACCTGACGCTGCAGGACGAACGCAACAAGCAACGCTCGGTGTATGCCCTGGGGCAGAGCGAATATGGTGTTGATGTCTGGAACCTGTTGCGGGGGATGGACAGCAGTGTACCGGTAGTGGACGCCGTTTACGGTAGTGCGACGTTCCTGCCGATGCAGGATGGCGCTGTATATGAAGTGCGAATCAGCCACACCGGATTGCTTGCGCGCCCGCTGAATCAGCAGGCGCAGTCGGCGTTGAACGAGTGGCGTTGACGCGTCGAACTGCATACACAATTGAAGTGGAATTTTTGGGGGTTGAGTGGAATTTCTGAGTGAATACGGATTGTTTCTGGCAAAGGTCGTTACCATCGTCGTGGCCCTGTTGGTGATCCTCGGTATTGTTGTGGCCAACCGGGCGCATCACCGTGATCGCCAGCCCGGACACATCGCGGTCCACAGACTGAACGACCGCTATGACGATATGAAGGAAGCTCTGCTGGCAGCGGTCTTGGACGATGCCGAATACGCGGAACTTAAAAAACAGCAGGATAAGGACAAGAAGGCTGAGGCCAAGGCGCAAGCAAAAAAACGCAAAGCCGAGTTGAAAGCCGAGGCAAAGGCACGCAAGCACAGAAATAAAGACGTCGCGGAGAAAGACGCACACGAGGTAAAAGTGCCCGAGCAGGCGGAAGCCGATGCCGAAGCGGGGGCCGGAGGCGAACAGTCTGCGCCCGCCATTGAGCGCGACGCGCGCAAAAGACTGTTTGTGGTGCACTTTGACGGCGATATCAAGGCTAGTGCTCTATCCAATTTACGCGAGGAAATTACTGCAATTCTGCAGATTGCGGAGCGTGAAGATGAAGTGGTCGTTTGCCTGGAAAGTCCCGGCGGCATGGTGGCGAACTACGGTCTCGCCGCGAGCCAGTTGGCGCGAGTGCGCAGCGCGGGTGTCAAACTGACCATCATTGTGGACAAGGTGGCAGCCAGTGGCGGGTATATGATGGCCTGTGTGGCGGACCGGATTCTCGCAGCGCCTTTTGCGATGCTGGGCTCTATCGGTGTGGTCGCGCAGTTGCCGAACTTCCATCGTCTGCTGCAACGGAATGATGTGGATTTCGAGCTGTTTACCGCCGGTGAATACAAGCGCACGGTTACTATGTTTGGGGAAAATACCCCGGAGGGAAAAGAGAAATTCCAGAGCGATCTCGACGAAATCCACACTCTTTTTCAGCATTTTGTTGCAGAGTACCGCCCGCAGCTGGACGTTTCCAAGGTGGCAACCGGCGAAGTGTGGTTTGGTCAGCGCGCGCTGGATCTGGCGTTGGTTGATGAACTGAAAACCTCTGACGAATACCTTACATCGTGCGCGCGCAATGCCGATCTCTACCAGGTTGAGTACAAGGAACGGCAGAACATTGCCAAGAAAATCGGTTTCGCCACGCAGTCCGGGATCGAGAGCGCAATGGCACGGTTGTTTTCCCGTCTTGCGGCTTGGCGGCACCAGGCGCAATAGGGCCTACGTGGCACAATGGCAATAACGTCTCAGGGAAACGCTATGGATGACGATAGCTTTCGCGCAATGTGGGTGGAAGAAGTGGCGGCGGGGAAATACGATCAGTCGATCGTTGTGCGGCGTCTACAGGATTTGCCGCCCAATGCGGTCACCATTGCCGTTTCCCACTCTTCGCTGAATTACAAGGACGCGCTGTCGGCGTTTGGCAATCGCGCGGTCACGCGTGAATACCCTCACACTCCCGGCATCGACGCGGCCGGCACCGTAATTGCGGATGCGAGTGGCACTTTCGAACCCGGACAGAAAGTACTGGTAACCGGATACGATCTGGGGATGAATACCGCGGGCGGCCTGGCGGAACGTATTGCCGTGCCGGCGGACTGGGTGACACCGCTTCCTCCGGGGCTCACACTGCGAGAGGCAATGGTGCTCGGAACGGCGGGCATGACTGCCGCTCTGTGTGTCGAAAAGCTACTGGAGGCGGGTGCCGGACCGGATGACGGGGAGGTGCTGGTTACCGGGGCCACCGGCGGTGTCGGGTCTATTGCGGTGGCGCTGCTGGCCAAACTCGGATTCCGGGTGGCGGCGGTGACTGGCAAGCTCGAGTCCGCGGAATTTCTCACGGGGCTCGGTGCCTGGAAAGTGCTCGACCGGGAGACCCTGGCGCCGTTTGCCAACAAGGCCATCGCCAAACCGCTGTGGGCATGGGCGGTAGATACGGTTGGAGGGGAAACTCTGTTCAACGTCATCAAGTGCCTTAAGTACGGCGGCGGAGTGGCCGCTTGCGGCATGGCGTCCGGCGCACAGTTCCAGGCCAACGTGTTTCCGTTCATTCTGCGCGGTATCAGCCTGCTGGGGGTCGATAGCGTCGAACTGCCGTTGCACAAGAAGGCTGAAGTGTGGGAAAAAATGGCGGGCCCCTGGTATATCGGCGAGCAATTGCAGAAGCTCGCGGAGGATATCTCCCTTGAGCAGGCGCCGGAATTTCTCGCACGTCTCCACCGTGGGCACGGAATCGGCCGCTATGTGGTGGATATGACCATATAGCGCTTTGTAGGTCATAATTGTGTGATGCAGTGGGTCTGTTGGGGTGCCCGGCGCCGTGGCGTGGCTCGCCTGCTGGACTCAGTTGCTATGCTGAGTGATGAGAATAATTTGCAGACGGGACAGATTGATCGGAAACACTATCCTGCCGAAATGCTGTCCCTCCTTTTGTTGATCTGGTAGCTAGCTTTGTCGGTGAATACTCCGCCCCCCCAACAAGGTCAATACAGTGGCAATACCGGTGCACTGGTGCTCTCCGGCGGCGGTGCACGGGCGGCCTATCAGGTGGGGGTTTTAAAGGCCCTCGCGGAGCTGGTACCGGACGCCGAACCCAACCCCTTCAAGATTATCTGCGGCACTTCTGCCGGCGCGGTCAATGCGCTGCTGCTGGCGAGCCATCCCGGAACTTTCAAGGAGGCGGTGGTGCGCCTGTGCGACTTGTGGATGGGGCTGACGGTAGACCGGATTTATCGCAGTAACTGGACCAGCCTGGCGGGGAATATCCTCACCATTACCCGTTCACTGTTCTCCCACGGTGTAGTGCGCAACAGGGCGCTGGCGTTACTGGATAACCGTCCGTTGCGGGACCTGGTTATGGAAGTGATACCGTTCACCAATATCCAGCGCAATATCGACGAAGGCCGTCTGCGTGCGGTGAGCGTCAATGCCATGTCGTATCATCAGGGGGAATCTGTCAGCTTTTTCCAGGGGCACGACGAGCTGAAAGAGTGGCGGCGATTCCGACGTTGCGGTGAACGAGCCCGGCTTACGGTGGATCACCTGATGGCCTCGGCGGCTATTCCAACGCTGTTCCCAGCGGTGAAACTTGGCGATGAGTACTTTGGCGATGGTGCAGTGCGCCAGCTGGCGCCCATCAGCCCGGCACTGCATTTGGGTGCGAGCCGCGTATTTGTGGTCGGTGTATCCGACAATCGCTCGCCGGTGCACTGGGGCAAACGACGCAAGGTGGCGAAACACCCGCCCTCATTGGCACAGATCGGCGGCCAGTTATTTAATGCAGCCTTCATCGACAGTCTCGAGGGGGATCTTGAGCATCTGGAAAGGGTCAATCTGCTACTGGATTCGGTGGAGCGGAAGGCGCTGGAAGAATTGGCGCCCCTGCGCGCGGTGGAATCGGCAGTAATTGAACCCAGCCAAAGTCTGGACCGGATCGCTGGGCGCAAGGTGCGCTTTTTGCCGCCGGCGCTGCGTTGGCTGTTTCGCTCCACCGGCGCCACCACATCGGGTGGCGGCGGGTCGGCGGCGAGTTATCTGCTATTTGAAAAACCTTACGTCGATGAATTGATTGAGCTGGGTTACCAGGACGCCATGTGGGAACGCGATAAACTGAGCGAATTTCTGCGTCCGCGTACACAATTGGTTGAGACTCAGCCGAAGAGCCTTTTTGGAATACGGGTCAAACCCGTAACGGAAGCAAGTAATGACAATCCTCCTTCGTGAATTCAAGTTTTTGCGGCAAGGTATGTCCGTGCGCGGCCTGGTATTGGGCGTGTCGCTAACGTTGGCGGCCTGTGGTACTACCCAGAATGCGCGGGAGCGTGAAACCACACTGCGTCAGCAAAACCAGAGCGAGTACCGGCAACTCTTGGAAGAGGCGTTTCAACTGAGCTTTACCCTGGATTTTGACCGGTTGCGCCGGGCCTATGTGGCATCCCCGGAGTACAACCCCTACGGTGGTGTAAAACTCAAGGGATTGCCGGAAGCATACAGCGCGGTGGAACAGGCGGAGTTTGAAACCTGCCTAAGCAGTGTCGATCAGGTGTTGGAACACAATTATATGAGCCTGGAGGCGCATATGATTGGTGTGGTTTGCAGTGGTCAGGCGGGAGATTTTGATCGCGAGGATCTGCACCGGTATATGGTGGAAGGCCTGATGACTTCCATTGAAAACAGTGGCGATGGAAAAAGCCAGGCCAGCGCGTTTCAGACTATCAGCACTTCGGAGCTGCGCGGTTTCGTGCGCCTCAAGGGGCTGCAGGTACTCGATCAGTCTATTGTTTACGATAAGCAGGGTATCTACGACAAGATGCAGGTGCGCGACCCGGAATCCGGGGAAGAGTATCCACTGTTTTTCAACGTAAGCCAGCAGTTTGCCAGCGGCGGGACAGCGACGGAGTAACACGACGTTATTTCCCGCCCTGCGGCTGATCGGGCAATACTCTGCGCCGGGTTACTACCTCATCAGAGCCATTACATTAAAAATCGGGCGAGTTTTTCCCATTCGAAACGCCGTTTCTGGCGGTCGCTGAAGAGTATTTCTACTCTGGAATCCTCCCACTTTATTACCCGTCCATAGCCCAGTTTCTGGTGGTGAACGCTCTCCCCCAATTGCGGCTTTCTCTGGGCCGCGGGTGGGGCGTTGATGTCCGGGTTGTATTCGCAGGCTGCCAGGTAGCGGAGTGCCAGCCGGGTAATGGGAACTTGAGTGGTGATATTGTCGGGCCTTTCCCGCAGAGTATCTCCGAGCAGATTGCTGAGCGATAGATGCATTTCGTCCAGAAACAGTGACGGCTTCTGATCCTGGTCCGAACCCGTTGTTTTCAATTGCCCGTTGACCGCACCCGGTTCCGGCGTCAACAGGTAGAGCTGTCTTCGCGCCCGCGTGATGGCCACATACATCAGCCGTCGCTCGCTTTCGGTGGAGGCCGGCGTGGAGAAATCCCGCTGTGGCTGGTACGGCATATTGTGCAGTGTGAGCGAGGGAATGATGACCTGATCCCATTCCAGGCCCTTGGCCTGATGCATCGTGGTGATCTGAATGGCGTCCGTGGGGGCTTCTTCTTCCGTGTTTCCCGCACTCTGGTGTTGTTGCTGCAGTTGCTGCAGGTGTTCCAGGGTTTCTTTGGGCGGCAGCCGCAACTGGTCGAGATACTGGCAGAACGCCAGAATGGTCTGCTGTTTTTCTTCCGCTTGCTGACGGTTGAAGGCGTCTTCACCAATTCCGTTCAGGTAGTCCAGTTCACCCAGTTGCCGGCGCACCAGTTCGCCGCCCAGGCCTCGCCATTTTTCCAATTGCTGCAGCAGGTCTGCCCGCTGGCGCAGCCGTTTGCTCTGTGGCTGGCTCACGGATTCCGGAATCAGCGCGAGCAGCTTTTTCCCCCAGTCTTTTTCGTATTGCCCAAGTTTGTCGCAGAGTGGCTCCAGGGTTGCGCGCGGAATGCGAATGTGGGGTGTAGTGAGCCATTCGTAGAGACCCTGGCTGCGCCGTGCGGGTGTGAGCTCGGCGAATCGGCCGGCGGCAACGTTCAGACTCCAAAACAACGGGCGCAATTCCTTTCTTGAGAGAACGGTATTGCGGTTGCCGGAACGGTAGGGAATGTTGTTGGCCAGCAGCGCCAGTTCAAGCGGTGCGGCCAGTGACCAGAGCCGTACCAGCACGGCAATTTCCCGCAGGGGAAGGCCCTGTTGCCGACAGCGACGCACGTGCTCCACCAGCCATTTGCCTTCGTTACCGGTGGCCACCTGGTGCAGCTTGGTTTCCGCCTGTGGATTGCCGGATACACAGAGAATTTCCGCGCGCTCGCGGTTATTGTGAATGAAATGATTGGCGGCGAGCGACAGGCTGTGGCCGTAGCGGAAGGTACGGCTCAACTGGTATACGTTGGACGGAGGGAAATCGCCATCGAAATGGCGCAAGAGATAATCCGGTTTTGAACCACGCCATTCATAAATAGTCTGGTCCGGATCGCCTATCGCGATCACATTGCCGGATTTGCCGTAAATCGTGCGTAACAGGAAGTGCTGGATCTCGTTGATGTCCTGATACTCATCGACCAGTATGTCCTGATAAAAGCTGCCGTACTCCTCGGCAATGTCCGGTTGCAGGCTGAATAGGATCGCGGGGTCGTAAATCAGGTCGGCATAAGTCACTGCATTCTGTTTGCGCCGCCAGTCTTCAAAATGGCGGAACACCTTGAGGAAATACATATACTCATCACCAAGCCCGAGTTGGCGGAATGCGCTCAGATCACCGGAGAGTATGGTTTTGGTGTAGTCGATAAAAAATTCCGCGGCTTCGGTCTCAGACTGTTTGCGTGCGCGGATATCTTCGAGTTCCGCCGGTGGCGCACAGGCTTCGATGGACTTCCAGACCTGCAGTTGCACAACCGATTGCGGCAAGGGGGTGAGATTGGCGGGGGCTAGGTGCTTGCGAGCAATCATCTGCTGGTACAGACGATAACCGAGGCTGTGAAACGTCTGGACAGCGGGTACCCGATGGTCACAGAGGGCGCGCAACCGGTCGTGAAAATCGTCGCGTGCGCTGCGGTTGTACATCAATACCAGAATGCGCGTCGGGTCCGCCCCGCCATACAGACGGTTGCGAATATAGTGCAGAAGTGCCGTAGTTTTACCGGAGCCAGCCACGGCTATGATCTTTGCGTGGCCACCGGGATGATTGGCGATGGCTTGTTGCTCTTCCGTGAGATTGGGGGCTTCGCCGGACATGGAAACTCTGTGCTAGCTGATAAATACTGGATATATTGCCAGTATGTTCCCTGAGGGTACAGTCTTTATGTGGCCTCTCCGGAAGGCGAAGGCTGTTCGCTGTCTTTTTGCAGGGCCAGCTCCGCAATGTAGGAGGACAGAAAAATCCGGCCGCTCAGTTGCTCCAGTAGCTTGGAGCGGCTCAGCCGGTCGAGTACCGGTCCCTTTACTTCGGCCAGGTGCAGGCTGATGTCGCGGGTCTTCAGCTCCTTGTTGATTTGCTGTAACCGCTCCAGCGCGGTGCCATCGATACGGCTCACGGAGGAGAGAATAAGAACCAGGTGGCGGGTGCCCGGATGCCGTTTGAGTTCGCTCAGTAGTCGATCTTCCACCGCGCTTATGTTGCTGAAGAACAGGCTTTCGTCGATACGCAAAAACAGGAGCTCTTTCCGTGTTTCCACCTCGTGTCGGAGAACATTGCGGAAATGTTCCGTGCCTGGCACTCGGCCTACCACGGCAATATGTGGCCGGCTACTGCGCCATATCAGCGTTGCGAATGAGAGGCCGATACCCAGTGCAATCCCCACTTCCACGCCAAATAGCAGTACTCCGAGGAAGGTAAACAACATGGCCAGGCCGTCGGTGCGATCGTAGCGCCAGTTGTGGATAAACCCCTTGAAATCAAACAGCCCCGCGGCGGCAACGATGATGATAGCGGCCAGCACGGTCAGTGGCAGGTCGCTAAAAAGCCCCGTTAGAAACAGCAGGATTGGAATCATCAGCAATGCGGCAAATACTCCTGCCAGTGGAGAAGCCGCGCCGGCTTCCGCATTGACGGCCGTGCGCGAAAAGCTGCCGGCGACGGGAAGCCCCCCCGAGAACGCGCTGGCAATATTGGCCGCACCCAGCCCCAATAGCTCGCCGTCTGCATTCAATCGCTCGCGCCGACGTGTGGCGAGAGCCTGTGCGATGGAATGGCTCTCAACAAAACCCAGCAGCGCAATGATCAGGGCAGGGAGCATCACCCGGTATATCAGGTTCCAATCAAGTTCGGGCACGGTGACCGCGGGCAGGCCCGCCGGTATGTCGCCCACCACTTCCAGCTTGTCCGCGAATGCCAGCCAGTGCACCACGGCAATGGCACAGAGCACGAGTAACATCGGCATCAACCTTGCCGTCAGGCGCGCAATTTGTTTTGGTGCGCCGAGACGGAACAACAGCATGGGCAGCCAGATCCGGCTGACCACCAGAGTGAGCGCGGTGAGCACGCCAAACAGCATGGTGGGAAGGTGGGCCTCGGGCAGGTGTTGGATCACATGCAGGAGCTTGATCGATGCCGTATCGCCCTCCGCCTCAATGCCCAGCAGCGCCGGTAATTGGCCGACAATAATCAATGCGGCGGCGCCGGAGACAAAGCCATTGATGACGGGATGGCTCAGGAGGTTGGAGAACGCGCCGAGCTTGAGTAGTCCCATGGCGAACAGAAACAGTCCGCTCAGCAGGGTAAGCATGATCGCCGCCGCTATATATTCCGGGCTGCCCACCGGTGCAACGGAAGACAGCGCGGACAGGGTCATTAATGAGAGTACTGCGGCGGGGCCGACAGCCATGGCGCTGCTGCTGCCGAAAATGGCATAAGCGATCAACGGCAGCAGGCTGGCATAGAGGCCGATATGTGGCGGGAGACCGGCAAGTAGTGCATAGGCGAGCCCCTGGGGGACCAGTAGCATGCCGGATACCAAAGCGGCGGTAAGATCAGCAGACAGGTTCTGGCGGCGATACTGTTTCAGCCAGAGGGGTATAGGGGCTTTTACCCGTATCACGTGTCAATGGAAACTCAAGGCCAATGTATCTGATCAGGATAGTCGCTGGCGCTTGGCCTACGCCAGCAGCTATCCCCGCTTTATCCTCGCGCATCAGTTTGCTGGCCGATGGCGTTTTTCCAGCCAGCGAAAGGCCCACATGCCACCGATCATACTAAGGACAAACACGAAGGCTCCGGATTTGAGTGCGCCTGCCGCCACTATACCCGGGCCCGGACAGAAACCGGCGAGCCCCCAGCCGATACCAAAAGCCAGGCTGCCGAGGATCAGCCTGCGGTCGATGTCCCGCTTGCTGGGCAATTGAATCGGGGCACCGAGAATTGAGGTGGTTCGTTTTTTCGCGATGGTAAACAGCGGCAGGCCGACAGCAATGGCGCCTCCCATTACGAGTGCCAGTGAGGGGTCCCAGTTGCCAAACAGGTCGAGAAAACCCAGCACCTTTTCCGGGTTGGCCATACCGGAAAGCAACAGCCCCAAGCTGAAGACCAGGCCGGCCGCAAAGGCGGAAAGTGAAAGTTTGTTCATTGGTCAGGCTCCCAGCAGGTGGCGAACGACATACACGGTGGCAAAGCCGCCGCCCATAAAGGCGAGTGTGGCGGCGAGGGAACGCGGTGAAAGACGCGACAAACCGCAAACACCGTGACCGCTGGTGCAGCCAGCTGCGTAGCGGGTGCCAATGCCCACCAGTAGCCCGGCGGCAATCAATACAGGCGTAGTTGCACGAATCTCGATAGGGGGGAGGGTGTAAAACAACCCCCAAACGGCCGGTCCGGCCAGTAGCCCGAGTATGAACGCCGCTCGCCAGCGACGGTCGCCCGAGGTCTGGTCAAGCAGCCCCCCGAGAATCCCTGAGATTCCTGCGATGCGGCCGTTCATAAGAATCAGCCAGGCGCTCGCCAGGCCGATAAGCACCCCGCCGCCGAGGGCGGTGTAGGGGGTAAAAGCATTCCAGTCGATCGTCATGGTGGCAGCTTACTCCGCGCAATAAAGTTGATAGAGCGTCTGTAACAGAGTGAGAACCTTCGGGTCAGCTACCCGATAGTAGACCCGTTTACCTTCCTTGCGGGTTTCAACCAGCCCCTCACGGCGAAGTACACCCAGTTGCTGCGAGAGGCTGGGCTGGCGAATGTCCAGCCGCTCTTCCAGGTCGCCGACACACAACTCTTCCTGACTCAGCAGACACAGCAGGAGCAATCGATCCTGGTTGCCCAGTGAACGCAGCATAAGCGATGCATCGCCGGCAGAAGCGCGCATTTTGTCGAGACTGATATCCGTGGTGTCGGGCATGGGTTGATCCGTGGGGCTTTCACTCTGGGCGTTGATAATATATTGAAAGATAATATATTGAAAGGTATATTGTTCGAAGATCCAATGCCTACGGGAAATTTTCCATGAGCCAGACCAAAGTACTTCCTCAAGTTCAGCCGTTTCTCGATGAGATGACAGAAACCTGGAGTTACGTCGTCTACGACCGCGAAGGTGGCAGTGCAGCGGTCATCGACCCGGTGCTGGATTTTGATCAGGCTTCCGGTCGCACCTCCACGGCGGGCGCTGAGAAAATCGTCGCATTTGTGCGGCAAAAAGACCTCGCGGTCGAGTGGGTGCTCGAAACCCACGCCCATGCGGATCACTTGTCCGCGGCGCCATTTATCCGCGCGCAACTTGGCGGCAGGATCGCGATTGGCGATCACATTACGCAGGTTCAAGGCATCTTCCGCAGCGTGTTCAATCTGGAGAAAGAATTCCTCGTAGACGGTTCCCAGTTCGACCATTTGTTCGCGGAAAACGAGACCTTTCGCATCGGCGACCTGGAAGGACGCGTGATCTATGTACCCGGTCATACGCCTGCGGACATGGCCTGGTTAATTGGCGACGCACTGTTTGTGGGAGACACCCTGTTCCTGCCGGACGTGGGCAGTGCCCGCTGTGATTTCCCCGGCGGCGACGCGCGATCGCTTTACCGGTCGGTGCGCAGGCTGCTGGAGCTGCCGGAGCAGACCCGCATGTTCATGTGCCATGACTATCCCCCGGATGGCAGCCGCCCCCACCATTGTGAAACAACGGTGGGCGAGCAGAAACGCAGCAACATTCACCTGAAGGACGGCATCAGCGAAGCGCAGTTCGTGAAGATGCGCACCGAGCGCGATGCGACGCTGGGAATGCCGCGCCTGATCATTCCTTCCATTCAGGTCAATATCCGCGCCGGCCAGATGCCGCCTGCCGAAGACAACGGCACCGTGTACCTGAAAGTGCCGATCAACAAACTTTGACTCCCGGATCAACAATGAGCGAGATCACTATGGAATTTAAAATGCTGGACCAACAGGTAAGTGTTTCGGAAGAACTGCCGCCGGGCGCGATTCAGGCCCTGGCCGGTGCCGGAGTGGAACTACTGGTGTGCAATCGTCCAGAGCATGAGTCGGAAAACCTGCCGACGTTTGCAGAGCTTGAAGATGCTGCCCGCGAGGCGGGTCTTGAATTTGCCGCAATTCCATTTTCCCGCGGTCAGATGCAACCCACCCACAGCGAGGCATTTGCCGAATTACTAAAAAACGGCAAGCGCATTCACGCCTTCTGTCGCACCGGCAATCGCTCCTGCAACCTGTGGGCTGCGGCGCGTTGTCTTCAGGGATCCGACAAGCGCGCACTGCAGGCCGCCGCACAAAAGGCCGGTTATGACATTTCTGGCGTACTTGTGACTTATTGATCAAAGAGCGGGCGGTACCCAATACGTGAAAGCGAGACATCTTGCGAGTTTGGTAACGAATAAAGGTGTATCAGCGCAGTGGATACGTCGGTACCTGCCAATATTCGCTTGGCTTCCCGGATATTCCGGCGCGGCGCTGCGGCGAGACTTGTTGGCATCCGCAGTGGTTACCGTGATGCTGATTCCGCAGTCGCTGGCCTACGCACTGCTGGCTGGCCTGCCGGCGGAGGTTGGTCTTTACGCCAGTATCACGCCCTTGATTGCCTACGCCGTGTTCGGCAGCAGTCGCACCTTGTCGGTGGGTCCGGTGGCGGTCGCATCGCTGATGAGCGCGGCGGCGCTCGGGCAGGTGGCCGCGCAGGGCACCGCCGATTATCTTGCAGCGGCGGCAGTGCTGGCATTGTTGTCCGGTGGCTTTCTGGCGCTGCTCGGGGTGTTGCGCCTCGGGTTCCTCGCCAACTTCCTGTCGCACCCGGTGATATCCGGATTTATCACAGCCTCCGGGATTCTGATCGCATTCAGCCAGCTAAAGCATTTGCTTGGGATTTCCGCCAGCGGCGAGAGCCTGCCGGCGCTTATACAAGGCATGGTGCAGAATCTGGCGGACTGGAATCCCATTACGCTGTTGCTTGGCATTGCGGTCGTGCTGTTTTTGGTGTGGGCGCGCTCCGGCGCGGTGACCTTATTGCAGCGCGTGTCCCTGTCGAAGGAAACCGCGTCCCTGTTAGTGAAGGCCGCGCCAGTGGTGGGGGTACTGGCTACCATTGTGCTGGCTTCCGGTCTGGATCTGGAGGGCAAAGGGGTGCAGTTGGTGGGGGCGATTCCCAGTGGCCTGCCACAACTGCAGTGGCCGCACTTCAGCTGGGCCCTGGTGGAGCAGCTGGCACTGCCTGCAGTGATGATTTCCGTGATCGGCTATGTGGAATCGGTCTCGGTGGGCAAGACCCTGGGGGCCAGGCGACGCCAGAAAATAGACATGAACCAGGAACTGATCGGCCTCGGCAGTGCCAATCTCGCTTCGGGTATTTCCGGAGGCTTTCCGGTGACCGGCGGCTTTTCCCGCTCCGTGGTCAACTTCGATGCCGGCGCGGAAACGCAGCTCGCCAGTGTTTTCACCGCCATCGGCATCGCGCTTGCGGCCATGTTCCTGACGCCGTTCCTTTACTTTCTGCCGAAGGCAACACTGGCGGCGACCATTATTGTCGCGGTGTTGTCGCTGGTGGATTTCTCCATCCTGAAAAAAACCTGGCGCTACTCGCCGAGCGATTTCTTTGCGGTGCTGGTGACCATCGTGGTGACGCTGCTGTTCGGGGTGGAGATCGGGGTTTCCTGCGGCGTACTGGCGTCGATCGTATTGTTTCTGTACCGCACCTCCAAACCGCACATAGCAGAGGTGGGGTTGGTGGAGGGGACCGAACACTTCCGCAACGTCGAGCGCCATCAGGTTATGACGATGCCGCAGATACTCAGTATTCGGGTGGATGAAAGCCTGATGTTTGCCAACGCTGCCTTTCTGGAAGAGCGCATCTATCGCGATGTGGCGGCAACACCGGAGTTGCGCCACGTCATCCTGATGTGCAGCGCCATCAATGAAATCGACTGGAGTGCTCTGGAGACGCTCGAGTCCATCAATGAACAGCTGCAGGAGGCGGGTATCTGCCTGCATCTTTCCGAGGTGAAGGGGCCTGTTATGGATGCGCTGCAGCGCTGCGGTTTCCTGGAAGAAATTTCCGGCAAGATTTTCTTTACCCAGTACCAGGCGTTTACTGAATTGCGGGAAAATTTTTCGGGTTGTGCCGAATCTTGAGCAGGCTGGTAGCTCCGCGCGGGCCGGGCGATAAACGATCAGGAAAAAAGATAGGGAAACAGCGCTTTTCGTTCCGCCTCGGTCAGTGATTCCACCCGCACAATATTGTTGTGCGGGATGCTTTCCGGATCGGGGTAATTTTTCAGGCCGCGCTCCAGGCTCGCTTCGCGCAGAATATGCAGTATCGGATAGGGGGCGCGGTTGGTCAGGTTTTCCGCATCCTCGGGTTGCGTGCCCGCGAACTGATAGTGCGGGTGGAAGCTGGCGATCTGATAGGTGCCTTCATAGCCTTGGCGCTGCAGTAACCACTCGGCGTCGTCGAGAAAAAAATTGTAGTCGTGAAAGTCCCGCAACTGTGTGGGTAATATCAGCAGTGTGGTTTCCACTTCCTCTTCGCTGCAGCGGTCCAGCACCTGAAATTCCTGTAGCAGCTCTTCCAGCAACACCTCGTTGCACTTCTCGCCGGCGGCGTCGCTTACCACAAAACGGATCTGTCCGGCGCGCAGCGGCTTGCGGGCGAAGGGGCAGAGGTTCAGCCCTACCACAACGTCCTGCAGCCACTGTTGTACCTGAGCGATGACCGGATCGCTGTCTGTCATAACAACCTGACCCGGCTTACCACATCAAATCGTCGGGGATTTCGTAGCCCGCGTAGGGATCGTCTTCCTCCACCGGAGCAGACTGCGCGGGTGGTTGGACCACCATGGCCGGATTGCGCTCGGCGATCTTGTCGGCGATCACCCGCGGTACCAGCTCGAAATGTTCTCCTTCCCCGACAATCAGCAGGCGGCCGGCAATCAGGTGGTCCTGCACCGCGGCGGAGACATACAGTTTTTTCACTTTCTTGTCGAAGGTGAAGTGGTAGGCAATATCGTTCTGGCCACTGGCGCCCTTGGGCTGTTTGTTGCGCTCAATCAGCTGTTTGATCTGTGCGGCGATGGCTTTCTGCTGCGCTGCGGCTTCGCGCTGGGCGTTCAGTTCGCGGTCGCGGGCAACCTTTTCAGCGCGAGCCTGTTCGGCGGCGAGCTTGGCTTCATCCACCTGCACATCGCCAGACTTCTTGGCCACTTTGTTCTGCTTGCGCTTTTCCTTGCTGATCTGCTTGGCTTTCTTGCCGTCTACCAGTCCGGCCTTGAGCAGTTGGTCCTGGAGTGATGCCATGGGTACATACCTGATCGGAAAGTTCTGGCGGGAATTCTAGCGGATTTCGGGGGAGGATCGCAGTAGATGGGTTCAACGAGTTAAGAACTCTGGTGTCGGATGTGAAGGTGGCGCTGCCGGCACAGCTTTGCAAGACCTTCCGCGAGAAGGGCCGAGCGGAAGAGCCCCCATGGATGGGTTGAGGGGGGCGCCTAGCTCGTGTCTTGCAAGGCTGTGCCGGCATGGCACTGCCACGAAATCAGATTGAACTGAAGGGTTCTTAGTTCTGTGCAAATACCAACTTTGCCGTCACCGGCACGATCGGGCTGATGCTGTCGAGACCGGCTACCTGACGCAGCTTTTCAATGCCCTCCAGCAGTTTGTAATTGCCGGCGTTGATCACGATGGGGGAGCCTGTGGTGACCAGCAGCTTGCCACCTTCCAGACCGGTGACCTGCAGGGTCGCCTTTTCGGACTGCTGCTGGCCGTGTACGTCAACGGTGATATCCGCGCTGATAGACGCCGTCTGGCCCGGCTTCAGGGCTTTCAGTTTGGCCGCATCCACATCGGCGCTGATGGTGGCCTTGGCGAACTTGGCAGTCTCGAACAGCATCTGCTGCATGCGCTCGTTGCGGATGGGGATATTGGTTTCCACGCTTGCCAGGTCGATGACCAGCTGCGCCTTGCCCGCGTCGGAGATGTTGCCACTCAGGCTCTTGAAGTGGTGCATCTCGGCGATGTTCGCTTTCTTGACGGAAACAAAGTTGACGCTGGAGTCGTCACCGGCCAGCTGCCAGTCGGCGAATGCAGAAGCGGGCAGGGCGAGCAGGGACGCCAGAGCAAAGGACTTGAAGGACATGGTGATTCTCCTGTTTCAACCAATCGTTAATAGCGGGTGCATCGCGAGCCCGTGCCGGGAATACGGCAGGGCGACCGGACACGGCCAATCAGTTCCAGATGAGAAACACTATCAGCCGGCGCGTCTGTAGGCCAGTAAAGGATGGTGAATTATGTATGTACGTCTTACAAAAAAAGCCGGCGCGGGGCCGGCTGCAAGTTGAGGATGGCTCTCGTAGAGAGAGATTCCCAGGGGTGGCGGCCGGGGAGCCGCCGGAGGAGGCCCGGATACTGCTGGGAAACCGGTATCCGAGTTTGGGGTCTGTGTTGCGATCAGCTCGCCAGCGACAGGGCCTCTGCCGGCTCGTCAGCCACCGAGGTGCGGATCAGGTAGTCGAAGGCGCCCAGTGCGGCCGTGGCTCCGGCACCCATGGAGATCACGATCTGCTTGTAGGGCACCGTGGTGGCGTCGCCGGCGGCAAACACGCCAAGGATGGAGGTGGCACCGCGGCCGTCGATCACGATCTCGCCCATCCGGTTCATTTCCAGGCCGCTGTCTTTGAGGAACTCAGTATTCGGCACCAGGCCGATCTGCACGAAGATCCCGGCGAGTTCCAGCTGCCTGCTCTCACCGCTGACACGATCGGTGTAGCGCAAGCCATTCACCTTGCTGCCGTCGCCGAGCACTTCGGTGGTCTGCGCATTGGTAATGATGTCGATGTTGGCCATGGAACGGGCCTTGCGCACCAGCACCTCATCGGCACGCAGGGTGTCGGCGAATTCCAGCACGGTCACGTGTTTGACGATGCCGGCGAGGTCGATGGCTGCTTCAATTCCGGAGTTGCCACCGCCGACCACCGCCACCGACTTGCCCTTGAAGAAGGGCCCGTCGCAATGAGGGCAGTAGGCCACGCCCCTGGTGCGGTACTCGGCCTCGCCGGGCACGCCCAGCTCGCGCCAGCGCGCACCGGTGGCAAGGATCACGGATTTGCTCGCGAGGGTCGCGCCGCTCTGGAGCTGCAGCTCAATCAACTTGTCGCGTTTTAACTGGGCGGCACGCTGTCCGGTGATGATGTCCACACCGTACTCCTTCACGTGCTGCTCGAGACCCGCGGCCAGTTTCGGGCCCTCGGTGTAGGGCACGGAGATGAAGTTCTCGATACCCACGGTATCCATCACCTGGCCACCGAAGCGCTCTGCTACCAGCGCGGTGCGGATGCCCTTACGCGCGGTGTAAATGGCCGCCGCCGCACCGGCGGGGCCGCCGCCAAGTACCAGCACATCGTAGGGCTCGCGCTCACTCAGTTCAGCGGCCTTGCGCTGCTCGGCACCGGTGTCGATCTTGGCCACAATTTCTTCAAGGCTCATACGACCCTGGCCGAAGTGTTCGCCATTCAGGTACACCGCGGGCACCGCCATGATCTGGCGCTGCTCCACTTCGTCCTGAAACAGGGCGCCGTCGATCATCTCGTGGGTGATGTTCGGGTTCAGTTTCGCCATCAGGTTCAGCGCCTGGACCACGTCCGGGCAGTTCTGGCACGACAGCGAGATGTAGGTTTCAAAGTGGTATTCGCCCTGGATGTTGCGGATCTGCTCCTGCAGCGCCGGGTCCGCCTTGGACGGATGGCCGCCGGCCTGGAGCAGGGCGAGTACCAGGGAGGTGAATTCGTGGCCCATGGGGATGCCGGCGAAGCTGACGCGCGGGGTTTCTCCGACAGGCGCGATGGCCATACTCGGGGTGCGCTTGCGGCTCTCCTGCTTTACTTCAATCTTGCTGGAGAGGCCGGCGATTTCGCTGGCGAGGTTGTTCAGTTCAACAGCCTTGGGGCTGCTGTCGGCGGACACACTGATCTCAATCGGAGTGACGATATTCTGCAGATAGGTGTCCAGTTGTTTCTTTACGTTTGCGTCCAACATCGGTGTGTCCTGAAATTTGGGGGTGAGTCTTCGTGGTTCTATTCGAAGTTTTGTGGCGGTACTGCTACCGGGTATTGCCTTGTGAGACACGCCGTGAACCCATCCATGGGGGCTCTTCCGCGAGGTCCCTCTCGCGGAAGGTCTCACAAGGCAATACCCGGCATCAGCACCTTCTCGGATAGTTCAACTCATTGAATTAACCCAAGAAGGCAGTTCTTTAAATTTTGCCTACGAGATCCAGGGAAGGAGCCAGAGTCGCTTCGCCTTCTTTCCACTTGGCCGGGCACACTTCACCCGGGTGGGCGGCAACGTACTGGGCGGCTTTGATCTTGCGCAGCAGGTCCTGTGCGTCGCGGCCGATACCGCCGGCGTTGATCTCCACAATCTGGATCTTGCCTTCCGGGTCGATCACGAAGGTGCCGCGGTCGGCGATGCCTTCTTCCTCGATCATCACACCGAAGTTGCGGGTGATGGTGCCGGTGGGGTCGCCGATCATCGGGAACTGGATCTTGCCGATGGTCTCGGAGGTGTCGTGCCACGCCTTGTGGGTGAAGTGGGTGTCGGTGGAGACCGAGTAGATCTCTACACCCAGCTTCTGGAATTCGGCGTAGTTGTCCGCCAGGTCGCCAAGTTCGGTCGGGCACACGAAGGTGAAGTCGGCCGGGTAGAAGAACACCACAGACCACTTGCCTTTCAGGTCCGCGTCAGAAACGTCGAAGAAGTCGCCAGCCTGGTAGGCTTTGGCTTTGAAGGGTTTGATTTCGCTGTTGATGTAGTTAGCCATGGTATTTCCAAATCTCCTGAGAGAAGTTTTGCCCCGTGGTTTGGGGCGTGGGTTATCGGGTACGGGAGAAATACTATTAGCTTACGGTTTTTGATAAAAATAATTGATTTCTATGAGTCTGATAGCTATGGTCGATAGATAAGTGCTTTTTCATAGCTTTTGGTGCTTTTGGTCGTTTCTTACAGATGCGGCAAACTCAGCGGATAGCGCCGGATTGACGGCACACGGAGACCAGTCGGTCATTTATCGAGGCAGAAATGGAAGACGCAGGCGAGGACACCATGGGTAGGTGCAAACGGAAGTTTCGGTGAAGCAGATACTCGTGATGGCGCTCAGTATTCAGGCTGTCGTGGCGGCCGTTGCCTGGGCCGGTCTTTATTTCAGCCGTATTGATGTGTCCTGGGGTATCGGTAGCGCACCGCTGTATATTGCGCTCGGGATTACCGGCGCATTGGTTAGCTACTGGATCGCCCGCGCGATTACCGTTTCCAATTCCGATTTTGGCGCGACACTGCGGGATCACTGCAAAAAATTGCACCTGGCATTTCGCCACTTGAACTGGTGGCAGATTGCCGTGCTTGCACTGGCTGCTGGTGTCTGCGAAGAGCTGTTGTTCCGTGGCTTTTTACAACCCTGGATCGCGTCTTTGTTTACGCCCAGTGCACCCATCGTGGGGCTGGTGGTGGCATCCGTAGTTTTTGGTTTGCTCCACTATGCCTCGTTCATTTATTTTCTGATTACTGCAGTGATGGGGCTTGTTCTCGGCTTGGTGTATTGGTTAAGCGAAAGCCTGCTCGCCGTGGTCGTCTGGCACGGTGTGTACGACCTGATTGCGCTCGGCGTGTTGGCGAAATTTCCACAGCGCCTTGGGGTATACCCAGATGTGGTGGATAAGCCGCGGTAACTCTCGGCATTCCGTCCATTTCAGATCCATAGCTGCAACGCGAGTAACACGACGGATGCCGTCACCATCAATGCCACCAGTGCCAACACACCGTCGTGGGCAACAAGCGCAAGCCCGAACGCGGTGAGCGCAATACCGGCGATGGTGGCGGAAAAAGGCAATATTTCCATGGCGGGTAATGCCAGGGCTATCGCGGTGCATACCAGGGCAATCAGGTAAGTCCCACTTCGGTAAACCAGTAGCGGCAGGCGCGGCTGCAGCCAGCGGTCAACAAACGCGGCCGGCCGCTGCAGCCACAGCAGGGTGCTGTGAAAGCGGGTGCCGCTGGTGGATTTTTGCAGGAGCCACCTGGGTAACCACAGGTGCCGGCGCAGTAACAGCATTTGTAGGGAAGCCAGCAGAATAAGCAGGCCCATCAATGTGGGCATGCCGGGGATACCGGACAGTGGTGAGAAGAGTATGAGTCCGGCAATCAGTATCAGCGGGGCGAAGGAGCGTTGCCCCAGTACTTCAAGAACCTGAGCGAGGGATATACGGTCCTGTTCCGGCGCAAGCTGCTCAAGTTGCCGCAGCAGTTGGCTCAGATTTTTGATTTCATTTGCCATCACGTAGTGCTGTGGTCGTGGTGTTCCTGCTTTCGGGTATGTCGTTCGTGCCACTCCAGTACGAATACCGTCAACGCCGGCAGCATGGTCAGCGTCACCACCGTTGCGCCGATAATCCCCGCCATCACAATCACACCCACGCCCCGATAGAGCTCGGTACCGGCACCAGGCAGAAACACCAGCGGTGCCAGCCCGCAGATGGTGGTGATGGTGGAAATGGCGATGGGGCGCAGGCGGGAGTCCACTGCTTCCTGTACCGCTGCCACGGCGTGCATACCGTCTTCTTTTACATTGGAAATGGCCCGGTGCACGATCAGGATGGGGTTGTTGACTACGGTGCCCATGAGGATCAGGAATCCGAGCATGGAGATCATGTCGAACGGTTGGTGCACGCCTTCAAACCCCATGTTGCGCAAGCTGGCGCCGACAAAATTCAGCAGTGCCAACCCGGCGATCCCCGCGGCGATGCCCAAGGGTATGGTGGTCATGATCAGCAGTGGGTAACCCCAGTGTGCAAAGATCGCCACCATCAACAGGTAGATGATGGCAAGCGCCACCAGATAGTTGTTGCCGAGAGAAGCGCGGGTGGCATCCAGTTGGTCGGCGGCACCGGAGATATTCATGGAAACACCAAGCGGCACCTGGCCGTTGTCGCGCATGAACTGCACCAGTTCCGTACGCACTTTTTCCACGCCGGTTTCAAGCGCCACGGCGCGGGGCGGAATGATGTTCAGGGTAACGGTGCGACGGCCATCGATGCGGCGCACGGTGGCGGTATCCACGGTTTCCTCGATATCCGCCAGTTCCGACAGCGGCAACACGGCGCCGCTGGGAGTGTAGACAAAGATCTGTTCCAGGGTCTCGATGGTGGCTTCCGGGCCCTGCCGGTTGTACAGGTAGATATCGATCTTGTCGTCGTCCAGAAAGAACTCATTGACGAAGGCGCCGTCGGTCAGTGCCGCAACGGCGAAACCGATGTCTTCTGCACTCATGCCCACTTCCGCGGCGCGCTCCCAGTTCGGTTTCACTTCCAGCAGCGGCTGCGCCAGCGAGAGGCTCGCGGGTTGGGTCTGGATATTCGGATTGTCGAAAATTTCCTGGGCGCGGCTGTAGGCGGTGCGCGCAACCTGATAAAGGTCCGCGAGGTTCGCGCCGGAAATATCCAGGTTGACACTGCGGGTGCCGCCGTCGTTGCTGCTGATGATGGAACCGCGGGTGGCGAAGGCGCGCATACCGGGGTAGCTCTCGTATTTCTGCACAATGATGCTCATGAGCTCGTCGATGTGCCTGGGATCTTTCGTCTCCGCGATGATGCGCAGGCTCTGGGGCGACACGCTGATAATAAAAAACTTCATCGGCGGTACTTCCGCGTCGCCGCGGTCGAACGCTGCCGGCTCCTGTTCCACATAGGGCAGAAAATACGCCTGCAATTCGAGGGCGATTTCCTTCATGGTGGCCAGGTTGTAGCCGGGGGGCGCATTCATGCTGGCAAAGGTTTTCGCCTCTTCACCTTCCGGAAGGTACTCCGCCGGCGGTGTCAGCAGCAGGACAATGGCGAGGCTGGTGGCCGCGGTGAAGGCGATGCAGTAAAGGCGCCTTGCGGGTGAGGCTAGCAACCACTGAATCCGGTCGATGACCGCGTGACGCAGTTTACTGTGCTCGATATTGTCGGCGCTGGTACCGTCAAATTTGAGGCGCGCACTGGCGGTGGGGATCACGGTGATCGCCACCAGCATGGACATCAGGATGGACGCGGAAATGGCGATGGCGATATCGGAATACAGTTGCCCGGCTTCCTCGGCGATAAATACCACCGGCAGGAACACCATCACCGTGGTAAGGGTAGAGGCCAGCACTGCCGGCCACACCTTTTTCACACCGCTGATGGCCGCGTCCAGCCGATTGAGACCGCGGCGGCGCTCGAGCTCAATGCTCTCCAGCACCACGATGCTGTTGTCCAGGGTCATACCAATGGAGAAGGCCACGCCGGCCAGGGATATGACATTGATGGTGCGCCCGGCAATCAGAAGGCCGATAAACGCGGCAATGGTACAGATGGGAATGCCGACAACACCCAGCGCCGTTGTGCGAAACGAGCGCAGAAACCAGTACATGATAGCGGTGGCGAGGAGGGCGCCCAGAGCGAGATTTTTCCACACATTGAATATGGAGGCCTGCACATATCCCACGTCGTCGGCGGTCAGCGAGAGCTGCATGCCCTGGGGCACCAGCAGCTCGCGGTTGATGCGCTCGACTTCCTGCACCATGGCCCGCTTGATGTCGATGACGTTGGAGCCGCTCTCGCGGCGGATGGACAGGCTGATGACCGGGAGGCCGTTGACGTAGGCGCTGCTGCGGATCTTGAAATGATCCAGTGTGATTTCGGCCACGTCGCGAAGATACACAATACCGTCGCCATCGCGGCGCAGGATCAGCGCACGCAGTTCTTCCAGATCCTTGAACCGCCCCAGTGTGCGCAGCAGATAGCGGCGCTTGCCGCTCTCCACTTCGCCACCGGAAATATCCCGGTTGCGCGCACCAATCGCCGCGCGCACCTCCGCGAGAGTGAGATTGCGCTCGGCGAGCCGCTCGGGCTTGAGACGAATCTGGATCTGGCGTTCGGCACCGCCGCCCACATCCACCTGTGCGACGCCGGGTACGCCGGACATGCGCGGGCGCACGTTATCTTCCACATAGTCCCGCAGCATATCCATGTCCAGGCCGCGCGGGTTGCCCGGCAGGGGCGACACCCGGTAGTACATGAAGGCGTTGGAGGAAAACGAGGTGGCGTATACCCGTGGTTCGTCCACATTTTCCGGGTAGGAGGGCACCTGGGTGAGGGCGTTGTTGACGCGGATCTGGGTCTCAAGGATATCCACCCCGAAGGGGAATTCCAGCTCGATATCCGCGGAGCCGAGATCGGCGGTGGACTGCAGTTCCTGCAAGTAGGGAATGTTGCGCAGGTATTCCTCCTGCTCGATCAGGATTTCCTTTTCAATGTCCTGCGGGGTCGCGCCGGGCCAGCTGGTGCGGATGGAGATGGTGCGCACCTCGAGGTCCGGAATCATCTGCACGGGAATGCGGAACGCCGCCACCAGCCCGAGAATCCCAATAATCAGCACCGTCACGGTGACAAGAATTCCGTGCCTAACGATCTGCTCGAACATCAGCGGTTATCCGCCTCTGAAGTTGCAATTGGCGCCGGTTTGAGAACGGCCTGCTGCCCAGGTTGCAGGCTCTCGTTGCCGCGCACGATCACGCGCTCACCGGCCTCGATGCCTGAGCGGATTTCGATCATACCGTTGAAGCTGAGGCCAGTAGTCACCTGCTGCTCGCGCACGTTCACCGGCACGCCCCAGTCGCTGCCTGCCGCGGCGACCCACACGGTAATGCGCCCGTCGGGATAGCGCAGCACCGCATCGCGAGGCACCGCGATGCCCTCTCTGTCGCTTTTCAGTTGCAGCACCGCGGAAGCGGACATGCCGGGTATCAGTTCCGGGGGATTCCGTGAACCGGCGTCGATCACAGTACGCAGCAGGAAGGTGCGGCTGCCACTGCGGCTGACCGGTATCTTGTGCTCCACCCGCGTATTCAGGGTCTGGCCGTTGTCGAGCGTTACGCGGATGCGGGTCTGTGGCCGGATGCGGGGATAGTATCGCTGCGGCACCTGGAAATCCGCGCGCAGTGAATCCGTGTCCACCAGTTCGAACAGCGCCGTGCCCGGTTCGACCCACTCGCCTACGTCCACTTCCCGCAGGCTGATGATGCCGGAAAACGGGGCGTCGACCCGGTGCCGTCGGAGCAGGGCGCTCAGACGTTCGGTTTCCACCTGCGCGGCCTGCAATTGTGCGCTGCGCTCGCGCACTTCGGAGCCCAGGCTTTCCACCTCCGTCTCGGCCACATGCTTGTCCCCCAGCAGCCGCTGCAGTTCTGCCAGGCGCCGGCGGCTGTCCGCCACCGTCTCGCGCACCCGCGCCACCTCGGCGAGCGCCGCGTCGCGGTTGATGCTGCTGAGTTCCGGGTCCAGTTTCAGCAACAGGTCACCTTTCTGCACGCGGTCGCCGATGTCGGTGTGGATCTCGTGGATCAGGCCGGCAACCTCCGCGGACAGTAGCGCTTGCCGCAACGGGTTGATGGTTCCGGTGACAGGGACCTCCTCGATCAATGGCTGCCGCTTTGCAATCACGCCCTCAACGGCCATGGGTGCCGCTGCGGTGGCGTCACCGGCCGCATATGCGACGATCGCACCGGTAAAAGCGAGAAAGGTGAGCAGGGCTGTAAAAAGGAGTTTGAAAGACCACATGAGCCAAGTTCATAAATTGTATGTGGCTAGTGTAGTAATCGCGCCACGTACCGTGATGACGCGATGGGATTCGGAAATCGTGCAGGCCTTAAATAAGAAAAAATAATCAAACTGATTTGGCGGTTTTATGGATTGGAGGCGCACATTAAGAATTTTCCAGTCTCGTTCAGTAGGTTGTCGCTGGATGCCTTCTGTTCATCAATCTTCGGCTGTACCAGCGCCTATATTCACAACCAGATATTTTCATTACGAACACGCCGGTTTCTCTCAGGAGGCACAGCAATGATTAAAAAGGTGATAACCCTTTCCGCCGCCGTCGCAATGACAATCGCGACACTCTCCGCCAGTGTTTTGACTCAGGCGCAGAACAACCCCATGCCTGAGGATACGCCGCCGGGTGAGCCAAAGCCCAATACCTTCTGGTGGCCGGATATGCTGGATCTCAGCCCATTGCGGGATCACGCGAAGTCATCGAGTCCGATGGCGGATGACTTTGATTACGCGAAAGCGTTCAACAGCCTGGACCTGAACGCGGTCAAGAAAGACATCGAAAAAGTGCTCACCACCTCACAGGACTGGTGGCCGGCAGATTACGGTCACTATGGCCCGCTGATGATCCGTATGGCGTGGCACAGCGCAGGGACTTACCGGGTGGGTGACGGTCGCGGCGGCGCCGGCGGTGGCCAGCAGCGCTTTGACCCGCTGAACAGCTGGCCAGACAACGTCAGCCTCGACAAGGCGCGCCGTTTGCTGTGGCCGATCAAACAGAAGTACGGCAATGCACTTTCCTGGGCCGACCTGATGATTCTCACGGGCAACGTGTCGCTGGAATCCATGGGGTTCAAGACCTTTGGCTTTGCCGGTGGACGCAAGGACGACTGGGAGCCGGAGCGGGTTTACTGGGGCCCCGAGACCAAGATGCTGGATTACGAAAAACGCTTTCAGGGCAAGGGGCTGGATCGCCAGTTGGCGGCAACGGTGATGGGCCTGATCTACGTCAACCCGGAGGGGCCAGGCGCAAGCCTTGACCCGAAGTTGGCCGCGGAAAGAATTCGCCTGTCATTCGGGCGTATGGCCATGAATGACGAAGAGACGGTTGCCCTGATTGCCGGTGGCCACGCGTTCGGTAAAACCCACGGTGCGGTCAAGGCCGACTGTATCGGCAAAGAACCGGCGGCTGCGCCCATTGAACAGCAGGGTTTTGGCTGGAAAAACAAATGCGGCAAAGGCAACGCGGAAGATACCTTCACCAGCGGCCTGGAAGGCGCCTGGACGATCACCCCGGCGCAGTGGAGTCACAACTTCCTCGACAATCTGTTCAAGTTCGAATGGAAGAAATCCAAAGGGCCGGGCGGCGGTACCGTCTGGATACCCACAGACCCCAATGCCGCCAACATGGTGCCGGACGCACACCTGAAAGATAAGCGACACGCACCGATCATGCTGACCACGGACCTGGCACTGATTGAGGATCCGGCCTATCGCAAGATTTCCGAGCGATTCCACAAGAATCCGAAAGAGCTGGAAGATGCTTTTGCGCGTGCCTGGTTCAAGCTGACCCATCGGGATCTGGGCCCGAAATCCCGCTACCTGGGGCCGGAAGTGCCAAAAGAAGATCTGCTATGGCAGGATCCCATACCCGCAGTGGATTACACCTTGCTGGATGAGGGAGACGTCGAACAGCTCAAATCCAGGATTCTCGCCTCCGGGCTGACCGTGCCGGAACTGGTGCGTACCGCCTGGGCGTCGGCCTCCACCTTCAGGGGTTCGGATATGCGCGGTGGCGCGAATGGCGCGCGTATCCGCTTCGCACCGCAGAAGGACTGGCCGGCAAATGATCCCAAGGAGCTGGCCAAGGTACTGGCGAAGCTGGAGTCCATCCAGAAGAGCTTCAACGGATCGCTTTCCGGCGGCAAAAAGGTTTCTATGGCAGACACCATTGTCATCGCGGGCAACGCCGCTGTTGAGCAGGCCGCAAAAAAGGCGGGTCACAATGTGAAGGTGCCATTCAAGCCGGGGCGCAATGACGCGACGGTGGAGATGACCGACGTTGAATCCTTTTCCTGGCTGGAGCCGCGCGCAGACGGCTTCCGCAACTATTACGCCAGTGACAATTCCGTATCGCCGACGAGAATGCTGATTGATCGGGCCGACCTGCTCACGCTCACTGTCCCTGAAATGACGGTGCTGGTTGGGGGCATGCGCGCACTCGGCGCCAATACCGGCAACTCGAGGCGCGGTGTCTTTACCGATAAACCCGGAACACTCAGCAATGACTTTTTCGTGAACCTGTTGAACATGGATACGGAATGGTCCAAATCATCCAGTGGTGAGGGGGTCTACGAAGGGAAAGACCGCAAAACCGGTAAGGTCAAATGGACAGCAACACCGGTAGACCTCATCTTCGGATCAAACTCCGAGCTGCGTGCCGTATCGGAGTACTACGCGACGGAAGAGGCGGAAGCGGCTTTTGTGAATGATTTTGTCCAGGCGTGGGGCAAAGTCATGAACCTGGATCAATTCAACTGAGCGGTGAAAGGTTGGTATTTGCATTGCATACTCGACAGAACTTTCCGGAACGGGCGGCCTGCTGGCCGCCCGTTTCTGCTTTCTGGCTTTATAAAAGTCCGGGGTGGTGATCCATCGGCAAATATTTGCGTACTATAAGTGAATTTCTGAGTGGAAGTGGAAACCCGGATGAACCAGTTGAATCTACTGCCCGGTATTGTATTGGTGTTGCTGATGGCCGGTCGCGCCTGGGGGGCGGAGCTGGAAGTCCGGGTGCAAAATGCGCCGACAACCGGTGCGTTGGTGTTCCAGATCTACGACAACCCCGATGCCTTCGGTGATTTTCGCAGTCCGCGCAGCGAGTCCCGCCAGGCGATCAATACGGATGGAGTGTATCGGATCACGGGTGTGCCAGCCGGGACCGTAGCGTTGCTGGTTTATGGTGACGAGAACAACAATCTCGCACTGGACCGCACCTTTATCGGTATTCCAAAAGAGCCGATAGGCCTGTCAAACCATTATCGTCCCAAGGGACCGCCGAGCTTCCAGCGTGCGAGTTTTACTCTGGCAGAAAATGAAACCAGAAATGTCGACATCGAGATGTACCAGGTGCTCGGCGAATCCGGCCAGTGGGGTGTTGGTATCGGGGTGATCGGCCGCAGCAGTCCTTATCTCGGATCGGACAGCTCAGTGGTGCAGGTCATCCCGGCCATTACCTATTTCGGCGAGCGACTGCAGTGGGTAGGGCCGAGTCTGCGATACGGCCTGTTTGGCAGCGACCGATCCCGTTTCGCAGTCAATGCCGCCTACCGCGTCGGTGCCTACGAAGAAGATGACAGTCCGATCCTTGTGGGACTTGGTGACCGCGACAGCACCCTGATGGCGGGGGTAGGTGTGGTATACGACGGCCCGAACCGGATCGATGTGGACTTCCGTTATCAGCACGATGTGCTCGACCGCTTTGGGGGTGGTACCGCGGAGCTTCGGGTTTCCAAAGGATTTCAAACGGGAAATGTGAGTTGGGCACCTTCGCTCGGTGTGAACTGGCTGAGTGACGATCTCGCCAATTACGACTTCGGCGTGCCGCGCTGGGCAGCGTTGCCGGGTAGACCTGCCTACGATGTAGGAAGTACTGTAACAGCAGAGGTTGGTGTAGGAGGAATATTGGAAATTAACGAACACTGGCGCCTGGTGCTGGACGTGAACACCGAATACCTGGGCAACGATATTGCTGACAGCCCGATAGTCGATGACGACTATGTGCTCAAGGGTTTCGCAGCGATCACCTACACCTTCTGAGATATTAGACCTTAATGGTCACTAAAGCGTTAGTAGCCACCAGGATTTAAGACATTAAATCCTGGTGGCCAGATTTAGCGTGCCACTACAGCTTTGCCTAGAAGTATTGCTTTGTGCAGATTGGTGGGCAAAATACGAGCAATCGAACCATCATTGCTGCCTACCTTAAAAAAATGAATATTAGAGTCCATTTCTACAGACTGGGCTCCGCCACGCATTAAGGCGCCATGTAATTCCGCCTTAGGTATTTTGTAATTTTTAGCGGCGCTGTATATGTAAAAGTAGAGCTCGGTGGCTACTCCTAGAATTCTCGCTGCTTCGATAACTGTGCTGGTGACATCCTTGTACAGCTGCTCATTAGCTTTTATACGTGTATAGGTGTCCATTTCGGTTTCGCCTTCAACGTTCAAGTTTTTCACATATACATTACTGATAAAATCAGTGGGCCTGGCATCAAATTTCCAGCAGGCGATTTTTACTGCTTCTACCAAGTTTTCCATATAGGGTATTTGGGAAAGGTATCTGGCGGAGAGGAAGGTCAGAGTCGGCTGGAAAGCCTCGCTGTGCGAGCGATTGAGATTTCGGTCACTTACTCAATAAGTTCGAATACGCAGATTTATGCTGGAATAACTGATTGGTCGGTTGTTTTCGAGGTCCGGGTGGCCGATGTAGCGGATCCCGGTGCTGCATCCACCGGCAA
This sequence comes from Microbulbifer harenosus, assembly GCF_005771435.1. Classification (GTDB taxonomy): domain Bacteria; phylum Pseudomonadota; class Gammaproteobacteria; order Pseudomonadales; family Cellvibrionaceae; genus Microbulbifer; species Microbulbifer harenosus. The sequence goes on along the minus strand of NZ_VANI01000005.1, from coordinate 198,605 downwards.
CAGGTGCACCGGCAAATTGCGCTTGTGTTGGTGTTGCGTAGAAAGTGGTGTTCCCCTCGACGCAATTCAGTAGCTGGCTGTGGCGTTCAAGCGGCGTGGCACCTGCCGGCAGACGGGTGTGCCACGCCGGGTGTTGCCATTGGGGGCAGCCGAGAAAATAGGGGAGTTTCATCGTTTTACAGTGATTAATTTTATGGTTCGAATGTATGGGAAGTGCACCGCAAGTCAAGTCTGCACATTTCGTTTTAAATCATTAGAATGCGCAGCCTTTTGGCCATTCGGATAACTGTGAATTGGCTGTTCACTTTTGATCTCTATGACGTTGACTGAGGTTCCATGATCGTATTTACCCTTACAAATGACGTAACCGATGACGTATGGGTGGGCACTGCCCGCGAAGGGTTAACCCCAGAGGCCCGCTTCAAGCAACTGCAGCAAGCGCTTCCCCTTGGTATCGATCACGCGTTTTACCGGGAACTGAAAGTCTTTGGCCCGCATTCATACTCCGTTGAGCTGTTTGCGGTGGCTGAAGACCGCCTGGAGCTGCAACAGCTGGTAGAAGAGGCGCTGGATACCTACAATGGAAAAAGCCTTGTCGGCATCACCACGGTTCTGCCCGGCGCAACCAAGGCCGCGCTGAGCAAACCCAAGCCGAAACCCCGCCCCGGTGTCGGTGCTGCGCCTGTTAGCTCTGCCCCGGCAAGTACCACAACCAAGCGCACCGCAAAGCCGGCGAAAGAAAAACTGGCGACCGGACGCACCGGAAGTGCAGCCCGCGAACGCGCGATCAAGGCCGGGATCGAAGCGGAGAAGGCCGCAATGGCCGCGGCCAAAGCGAAACGGGCGCAGGAGGAGGCGGATGAAATGAAACGCATCCTGGCTTCACTGGATGCTAGGGGGTCAACCCTTTCCAGGCGTTGAGTTTGTGTCAGTCTGAACAGTTTCTCAGGGTGGGAACGGATTCCGGCCTTTGGGATAAGTGCCAGATCAAGTGCCGCTGTAGAAACCACCTGTTTCTAGCGCGCGGCGAATTTCGATGATTACTGCATTATCCAGTTGTCGGTAATCCGGATAGGGGGTGAACAGTAATTGTTTTCTCCGGTCGACGGCGACATTTTCGCAGCTTTCCAATGGCAGCGCATTGTGTTGCAGGTAGGAGAAACGTCGTTGGTTGTCTTTGCCTCCGATCCAATGCCAAGGCCTGCTCTCGAGATTGCACAGGGTTGGGTTGATGCTGATGGCAGAACTTTCCAGCAACCTCGAATCCCTGAACTGACGCCAGTTTTCCAGATCCGGGCTACAGATTTTGGCCAGTAGAGTGGCAATTTTCCGCCAATGGTTTGTGTTGTTGGCGATCAGAGTCTGGATATTTGGTCGCTCGGTCAATTCGTCAAAGGAATTGGGTTTGTGAGGTACATAGAGCACCAGCCGAGGGCTCTTGCTGCCAATCATGGGGGTAGGCAAGGGGCCATCCTTCAAATCATTCGATGTTGTTTGGAGCACATCTGTCGTTAAATACCTTTGATAACAGTAAATGTGTTCCCGGTCCGATAATTCGTGTAGATAAGTTTCTTGTCGGTCAAATCTTGTACCCGATACACTTCCTGAAATAGAACATTTTCACCATTCCGGGATTTGGTGATAACTGAATAAAGACATCCAGAGTAACTCCAGAGTCCGCTTTCCTTCGAAGTGTGTAGGCCTTCAGGGCTGGAAAGCTCGAACTGAATTTGATAGGTGCCATCGGCAAACCGGGTCACTTTCCATTTCTGGAGGTTGCCGTCATCCAGTGTCTTCTGCCCGTACCAGTTGCCCAGCAGTTTTTCCACCGGAAAGTTGTGGCATTCGTTGGTATTCGTATAGGCATCGTTGGAGAGGGAGTATTCGGCATCAGGAAGTGAGTATTTCTCCAGCTCGTCGGGCTGCGTTGCATACTCGTATACAAAGTACATGGAAAGCCCGATGGTAGAGCCTATTCCAGCGACAAAGCCTCCTAAGAGAAGTAGTATGGTTTTGAGCATGTGGGTCGGCTCCGATATCTGAAAATCAGTTTGAATCGGTAGAGCTATCCGTTGCCCGTGTTTTATTCAAAGATGAAAAAGCCCCGCTCTCACGAGCGGGGCTTTTTTTAGCGTCAGTCCGCCCGCTACTTAAACCGCAACATCCTGAATCTCGGTAGCGGCGATGCGCTTGCCTTCTTCGGCAGATTTCTGGAATTCCTCAATCTGGTCGAAGTTCAGGTAGCGATAAATCTCCGCGGACATGGAGTCCAGATTCTGCGCGTACTGCTGGTACTCCTCGGGAGTCGGCAGTTTGCCCAGGATCGCACCCACAGAGGCCAGTTCCGCAGAGGTCAGGTACACATTGGCACCGTCGCCCAGGCGGTTCGGGAAGTTACGGGTGGAGGTGGACAGCACGGTGCTGTTTGGAGCTACACGTGCCTGGTTACCCATGCACAGGGAGCATCCGGGCATCTCGGTGCGGGCACCGGCGGCGCCGTAGATGTTGTAGTAGCCTTCTTCCATCAGTTGGTGCTCGTCCATTTTGGTGGGCGGAGCGATCCACATACGGGTGGAAATACCACCTTTGTGCTGCTGCAGCAGTTTACCGGCGGCGCGGAAGTGGCCGATGTTGGTCATGCAGGAACCGAGGAATACCTCGTCCACCTTGTCACCGGCAACGGAAGACAGCAGACGCGCGTCGTCCGGGTCGTTCGGTGCACACACGATCGGCTCTTTCACATCGGCCAGGTCGATCTCGATTACCGCGGCGTATTCCGCGTCGGCGTCGGCGCTCATCAGCTCCGGGTTGGCCAGCCACTCTTCCATAGCGCGCGCGCGGCGCTCCAGGGTGCGCTTGGAGCCGTAACCTTCCGCAATCATCCAGCGCAGCAGGGTGATGTTGGAGCGCAGGTATTCGGCGATGGCTTCTTCCGGCAGCTTGATGGTACAGCCGGCCGCGGAGCGCTCGGCGGAGGCATCGGACAGTTCGAACGCCTGCTCGACGGTCAGGTGGTCCAGACCTTCGATCTCGAGGATGCGGCCGGAGAATATGTTCTTCTTGCCTTTCTTCTCGACGGTCAACAGGCCTTGCTGGATCGCGTAGTAGGGGATGGCATGTACCAGGTCACGCAGGGTGATGCCCGGCTGCAGTTCGCCTTTGAAGCGCACCAGTACGGATTCCGGCATATCCAGCGGCATAACACCGGTGGCCGCGGCAAACGCCACGAGACCGGAACCGGCCGGGAAGGAAATGCCCATCGGGAAACGGGTGTGGGAGTCACCACCGGTACCCACGGTGTCCGGCAGCAGCATGCGGTTCAGCCAGCTGTGGATGATGCCGTCACCCGGGCGCAGGGAAACACCGCCGCGGTTCATGATGAAGTCGGGCAGGGTGTGCTGGGTGTCGATGTCCACGGGCTTCGGGTAAGCCGCGGTGTGACAGAAGGACTGCATGGTGAGATCTGCGGAGAAGCCCAGGCACGCCAGGTCTTTCAGTTCGTCACGGGTCATCGGACCGGTGGTGTCCTGGGAGCCAACGGTGGTCATTTTCGGCTCGCAGTAAGTACCGGGGCGGATACCTTCCACGCCGCAGGCCTTGCCGACCATTTTCTGTGCCAGGGTGTAGCCCTTGCCGGTGTCGGCAGGCTGCTCTGGCTTGCGGAACAGATCGGAAGCGCCCAGACCCAGGGATTCGCGGGCCTTGGTGGTCAGGCCGCGGCCGATGATCAGGTTGATCCGGCCACCCGCCTGAACTTCGTCCAGCAGCACGTCGGATTTCAGCGCGAACTCGGACAGCACTTTGCCGTCTTCAGACAGGATCTTGCCGTCGTAGGGACGGATCTCGATCACGTCACCCATGTTCAGGTCGTCAACCGGGGCTTCGAATACCAGTGCGCCGGCATCTTCCATGGTGTTGTAGAAGATCGGTGCAACTTTGCCGCCGATACAGATGCCACCGCCTTTCTTGTTCGGCACACCCGGCATTTCGTCGCCGAAGTACCACAGAACGGAGTTGGTGGCGGATTTACGGGAAGAGCCGGTGCCCACTACGTCGCCGACGAAGGCAACCGGCAGGCCTTTGGCCTGTACTTCTTTGATCTGCTTCAGCGGGCCGGTCACGCCGTGTTCTTCCGGGGTGAGACCGTCGCGGGTCATCTTGTACATGGCCAACGCGTGCAGAGGGATGTCCGGGCGGGACCAGGCGTCTGGTGCCGGGGACAGGTCGTCGGTGTTGGTTTCGCCGGTTACCTTGAATACGGCAACCTTGATGCTCTCGGCAACTTTGTCGCGCTTGGTGAACCATTCGCCATCGGCCCAGGACTGGATTACGGCTTTGGCGTGTTCGTTACCGGCTTTGGCCTTCTCTTCCACGTCGTGGAAGGCGTCGAACATCAACAGGGTGCCTTTCAGCTGCTCGGCCGCCAGTGCGCCCAGATTGGCATCGTCCAGCAGTTCAACCAGGGTGGAAATGTTGTATCCGCCCAGCATCATGCCCAGCAGTTTGGTGGCGTGTTCGCCGTCAATCAGCGGGGATTTCGCTTCGCCTTTGACGATGGCGGTAAGGAAACCGGCTTTTACGTAAGCCGCTTCGTCCACGCCCGGCGGTACGCGATTGGTGATCAGGTCCAGCAACTCCTGCTCTTCACCCGCGGGCGGGTTTTTCAGCAGTTCAACCAGGCCGGCCACTTGCTCAGCGTTCAGGGGCTTGGGCGGGATACCTTGTTCGGCGCGCTCGGCGACGTGTTTGCGATAGGCTTCAAGCACGGATAATTCCCTCTGTGTATGTGGGGTAGAACCAACAGCTTTCCAGGAATCCGGTTGTGACTAATGCGCCAGCCGAACTCCGATAATTAACAATGGCCGCTGGAGGCGGGTGGCGAATTCTACATTAAAGGCTAGACCCTGTTAAGTTCGCTGAAAAATCAATAACTTACGCAAATTGTCGCCATTCACAAAATGAATAAAGGTCGATTATCCACCTTTTTGAAAGTGAGAATTAATCGCATTTTGTGGGCGGGGACGAGAGCACTATCCATCCTGTGAATGGGTCAATCCGCTCATCAAAAATGCTATTCTCTGCCGCTTGCTTTCACACCTGTGATCCGGGACGGCAGGACCAAGAGGTATTCACGCTGCATGGTGATCTATAAAAAAGTGCGCACGCCCTGTATCGGCGTTTGCTCCACCGGAATCGGAGACAACGTTTGCCGTGGCTGCAAGCGCTTTGCCCACGAAGTGATTGACTGGAATGCGTATTCGGAAGAGCAGCGCCGGATCATAGCGGAGCGTCGTGACGGTTATCTTGCAAATGCCGTGCGCAGTCAGCTGGAAATTGTAGATCAAAACCTGTTGCTGACGCAGATGCGCCATCAGCAGATCCGTTTTAATGAAGACCAGAACCCTTACTGCTGGGTGTTTGAGTTGCTGCGCGCGGGTGCCAGTCAGATTGACAACCTTGCGCACTACGGGCTTGCCGCTGTGGGTGCCGCGCACGGCGTGGCGCTGACGGAGGTGAAGCGCCGGATCGACGATGACTTCTATGCGCTTTCCGTGGCGTATTACCAGAGATTCGTGGCGCCGGGGCTGCAATCGGCGTGACCCCAGGCTTGAATCAGTGCCGGTGTCAGGGGGGCGGGCCCTTTAAACTTTCCGGTCTCTGATACGAACGGCAGCTTGCCGCGCGCGCTGCTGGTTCTGATTCACCCGTCAGCGATTAGCGCGACAACCTATCATCCGTGTGCAGATGCACCCTGAGCGCCGGCAGAAAGGCCTCCGTGGCTATTTTCAGGTCCCGTCGCTGGCGTCTGCGGCTGGCCGGAGGGGTGTGCTCGACCCGGGTAAATTCGGGCAGTCGTCCGTTGTCGCCGCCTTCGACCAGCACCGGCATGGCGGAGTAGCCCACCTGTCGATAGTGGTCTTGCGGCTCGCCGTGAAAAATTTCCGCCACTTGCAGGTTAGGGCGGCTTTGAACCTGAACCTGCCGAAGAGACTCGTGCTGTTTCTGATGCAATCCCGCCAGTAACTGCCGCTGATATTGAATGCCCGGGTCCTCCCCCAGGGGGTCCAGCTGCACCAGCTTTTTCTCACACCACTCTGCGGAAACCCTGCGAATGGACTTGCGGGCCTTGATCCAGCTCAGTGCGATGCCATCGGGTTTTTCTCCGCAGACGAGTATCTGCCGGTAGCACTGGCGCAGGTGCGCGCGCGGGTATCCGGCGTCGGCCAGCGCATCGCGCAGCCGCCCGTCCCGCTCAAGGGGAGGGCGGTCACTCAGGCAGGCTTTGAACGTATTGGTCACTTGCTGGAAGTGGTGCTTGCTTTGGTTCAGTCGCTGCGCCAGCTCAATAGCGGAGCGCGGAACCGCCAGCAATCCAGGGATTTGTAGAGTCTGCCGCGCGTCTCCCAGCTCAGTGCCTTCGCCGTAATCCAGCAGGGAAAACAGGGCGCCGGCAAGCCGGAAAGGTTGCTCAAATGGCTGCGCCAGGCGTTGGGCGGCTTCTAGTGCAAAGGCTGGTTGAAGAAGATAGCTCTCCCAAGAGCGTGCGCTCTGCTGAACCTGTTCGAGGGTATCTCGCAGTTCGGCAGCTTGTTTGTGCATATCCGCGAGTATCGACGGCAGCAAGCGAGTCAGTTCGGAAATGGATTTTGCGGTATCGGGCATCAGTGGCGCTCCCGTGACATAGCTGGCCGTAGTGCGGCATATAAGTGTTCATATGGTTGCAAATATTAATCCACTTAATAAGCCGTTACCATATTTTGTGAATTACGGGACCAACCCTTCGCGCCCGCTGCCAGCAGTGGTTGAGGTTATCCAGTAAAGGGGAGAGCGGGTATACTGCGCCGGCGCTGCACCTGCCCCGGAAATGGGGTGTGCCGATGTTTGTGTGCGTTTTTCCTGTCGAGTCCAGTAGCTGCCCATGTCTAACGAAGTGCCTGATCTTTCCGCCATTCACGAGTTTCTTTTGTGTGAAACGCCCGACGCCTGGGTGCAGGCGGCGCTCGCCGAGCCGGAAATGATGCTGGTGGACCACGCCAACTGCGAAAAAAAAGCAGCCGGTACCGCGCTGAACCTTATGTTCCGCTATCTGGACAATTTCGAACTGTTGAACAAGATGTCACGTCTTGCGCGTGAAGAGCTGCGGCATTTCGAGCAGGTGATTGCGATCATGAAGAAGCGCGGAATCAGGTATCCGCATGTCAGTGCATCCCGCTATGCCGCGGGCCTGCGAGATCAGGTGCGGGGCGCGGAGCCGGGCAGGCTGGTGGATACCCTGATCTGCGGCGCAATCATCGAGGCGCGCTCCTGCGAGCGCTTTGCGAAAGTTGCTCCCCATCTGGATGACGAGCTACAGAAATTTTATCTGTCCCTACTGAAGTCGGAGGCGCGCCATTTTAGGGATTATCTGGCCCTTGCGCAGAAGGCAACCGATGAGGACATCCAGCCTAGAGTGCGTGCGCTGCTGGAAGTGGACCGTTCGCTGGTTGAGGGAGCGGACAGTGAGTTTCGTTTCCACAGTGGCGTACCGCGGTAGCACCTGCCATCCCAAATTTTCAGCCTACTGATTTCCTCGTCACACCGCGGACGGCAAGGCCGATTGCATATGTAACGGAGGTGTGTTTTCAGCGCTGATTTGACGAAATATTATCGGCGTTGTGGTTCCTCGTGGGGGAGTGTGGGTCGCTCAATGGGTTGTGGTTCGCGTTCGTTCAGTTTTGTTTCTTTCATCTGCCCCACGGATATCCAGAAAAATACAACCAGTGCGCCTATGGTGACGGTTAGCGTAAGGTAGCGCACCCACTTTGGCGCTGGCCCTTCGGGCAGGTGGTGCAACTCCTGAACTTCTCTTTTGCGGTTGAGTGTGAGCGCATAGAAGACGATCGTGGAAATAACAAAAATCAGCGACCAGCGCGTTTGGCCACCGTCGGACCCTACCAGTGCCATCAGGCAGTAAACCGCCGCAAGCAACAGGATCAAGGTAAACAGGTTGTATTGTTTCTGCGGCATCTTCCCGTAGCCAAGTACTTTCAATGCCACTGCCGAGTAGATGTATGGGAGCAGCGTCATAATTACGGCGACAGAGGCAATTTTGCCAAATTGTTCGCTTGCCGTAGGAGACATGGTGGCCAGTACCTGCACTGACATTAACGCTGCCACAAGCGCGAGTCCGGCGGTGGGAACACCCTTGTCGTTGGTTTTGGAAAACAGCCCCGGAAATAGCCCGTCATCCGCCGCCGCTTTGGCGGATTGCCCAACCAGCAGCGTCCAGCCGCCAAGTGAGCCGATACATCCCACAGCGGCGCATATGGCGACGACATTTGCAGCGGTATTGCCAAGGGCCAGCCGTGCTGCATCGGCAAAGGGAGCAGAGGATGTGATGAGTTCTTTGTTTGGAATCATCCCCATGATCACCGATGAGCTCAGAACATACGCGACTGAAGCGAGTATGACGCCGCCGACAGTGGCAATGGGTACATTGCGGGTGGGGTTCTTTACTACGCCTGCGGATACGGAGGCGGTTTCTACCCCGATGAATGCCCAGAGTGTGAATGTCAGCGTGGCCATAACGGCGCTCACACTGCTTTTGCCAGATACATTCCAGCCGTCGCTGAATGTCTGCCCGTTAAACCAGAACCAGCCGAGCACAGCCGTGCCGAGAATCGGGATCAGCACCAGGCCGGTGGTCCAGGACTGGATGCGGCCGACGGTTTTCGGGCCCAGTATATTGGCGTAGGTGAGAAGCCAGATCACCGCGATTTGCGCCAGCGCGAAGGTAATCGGCTCTTTCAGTGGTGGGAAAAAATGCGTGAGGTAGCCGAGACCGGCGGTGGCCAGTGCGACATTGCCGACCACATTGGCGAGCCAGTATACGAGATTGGTCTGGTATCCCATGTAGTCGCCGAACGCGGCACGGGCGTAGGCATAGGGTCCCCCCGCAGCCGGATATAGCGATGCGAGCCGTGCAAAGACCAGAGCGAGTGCGACGGCGCCGGCGACCGTTATCAGCCAGCCGATCAGCGAAATACTGCCGACCACTGCGAGGTTGGCGGGCAGCATGAATACGCCGGAACCCATCATGTTGCCGGCGACCATCAACGTTGCCGGGACCAGTCCAATTTTGTTTTCTTCCGCAGTTTGCGCAGCCATTGGCGTTCTCTGAGCAGGATCTGACCGTGGTGATACCGGGTCCTTACTTCAATGCGTAAATGGAATAGTTGCCATCTCGCACTTCCACACCGTGATTGTCGTGTTCGAAGCCGGGAAACTCCCGATCAAAGGCCTCAAGCGCCTTGAGGTAACCCAGTATCGGGCTATCCTCCGCGCCGAAATTTTCACCTGGCATCAGCAGCGGAATGCCGGGCGGGTAGGGCACCACTCCAGTTGCGGCAGTGCGTCCTGCCAGCTGTGTGAGCGGGAGTAGTTCTACATCGTCGCGAACGAGTGATTCGAAGGCTTGCACGGGGCTGCAGTCCGCATGTGGCAGGGTGGAAAAGCCCGCAGACATCTGCGCCGTGGTGCGCAGCTGTTTCATCCGGATAAACATTTTCCGAGCGAGATCTTGCAGGCCGAGTTCGCGGTATTCGGCATGACTGTGTGCAAGTTCTGGAATGCACTCCAACAAGGGGCAATTGTTGTCGTGGTCGCGTTTGAACGCGAGCAGGGCGTTGATCAGCGTACCCCACTTGCCTTTGGTGATGCCTAGAGAAAACAAGAAAAGAATGGTGAAGTCCGTGGTCTTCTCCACGATGATGCCGAGATTGCCCAGGTAGCTGCTCACCAGAATGGCGGGTATCCCCCAGTCACCCAGCTCACCACTGTGCTGGACGCCCGGGGTAGTAATAGACACCTTGATCGGGTCCAGCATACAGAAATCGTCTTCCAGGTTGCCAAAGCCGTGCCAGCGGTCACCGGGGCGCAGTACCCAGCAGTCGGGCGAATTGCCCAGCAATGCCGCAGGTGCTTCGTAAAACGGTGTGCTGATCCCGGTGTCCCGATCGAGGACCTGTTCCGGTTGCCAGCCATTGAAAAACCACTCTCCCTTGGTGGAATATTCGTGATTAAGCCGTGCCAGCAATTGCCGGAAGGCCACTGCTTCGGCGATGGATTCGCCGGTGAGCGCCTGTCCACTGGGGCCGTCCATCATCGCCGCGCTAACGTCATTGGATGCCATGATGGAATAAAGTGGCGACGTTGAGGCATGCATCATAAACGCCTCATTAAAACGTCCATGCTCGATGGGGCGACGGCCATCGCGAATATGGATCATCGACGCCTGGGACAGCGCTGCGAGCAGCTTGTGGGTGGACTGGGTGGCAAACTTTGTCGGCCCGCGATAGGGCACCTCGGGGTCCTGCTCGTACATCGCGAAGCGGTCGCGATATATCGGGTTAAATCGCGCATAGGCATACCAGGCTTCGTCAAAATGCAGTCTGTCCACCACCTCACCCAACAATTCCTCGACCCGGCGCACGTTGTAGCAGAGACCGTCGTAGGTAGAGTTGGTGATTACCGCGTGTACCGGAGTCTGATGTTCCGCGCCGGTGGCCAGCGGATTGTCGGATATTGCCTGCTGTATGGCCGCTTTTTCGAGTCGGTGCGGTGGAATGGGGCCGATGATTCCGTAGTGGTTGCGCACCGGAATCAGGTATGTGGGCACCGCGCCGGACATGGTCATCGCGTGCTCCACGGACTTGTGGCAATTGCGATCGCACAGCGCAATCTGGCCGCGCGTCACTGAAGACATCAGAATCACCCGGTTGGATGTTGAAGAGCCGTTGGTCACGTAGTAGGTGCGATCCGCACCGAATACCTTGGCGGCGTAGCGTTCCCCCTCCGCGATGGGACCTGTGTGGTCCAACAGTGAGCCGAGCGCTCCCACGGAAATGGACAGATCCGAGCGCAGCATATTTTCCCCATAAAACTCGTAGAATGCGCGCCCGGCTGGCGATTTCAAAAACGCGGTGCCACCGGTGTGGCCGGGGGTGTGCCAGGAGTATTCGTGCACCCGGGAAAAATACGCCAGGGCCTTGAACATCGGCGGCAATATGGCCGCTCGATAGCGCTCGATTGCACTCTGGATTCGGCCGCTGATAAACGCCGGAGTGTCTTCCAGCATCCAGATGAAGTCGTTGGACATTTCCAGTACGCGGCGCGGCATGTCTGCCACGCTGTCGCGGTCGGCAAGGAGAAAAACCGGGAGGCGCTCATTGCGGGCGCGCAATTCCCCGAGAATTTCCAGCGCGCCGTGGGCGGTGTTTTTCCCGGGTATTTCCCAGCTCAGCAGTAGACATTGAATGCCGGGATAGGCAGCCAGCAGAGCACTGGTGTCTTCCACGGTGTCTGCGGTGATGAGCTTTACCTGGCGCTTTTCCAGCTCTTTCTGCAGGCGGCGTGCCGCGACACCTGCGGCGGAATCGGCGTTGATATCTTCACTGGCCAGCAAGGTAAGCATGCTGAGAGGAGCGCGTTCATCGACAGATACCACGGGCGGAACTCCAGAGTCTGGTGGGAAGTGTTACGTAATATGGTGCTTAACCGCTTGCTGAAAAGACCATCCACAACCTTTCAACCCGGGTTTGTGTGCATGTCTGCAAATCTTCTATGGCATGTCGTGCACTTGGGGGCTTAGTTTGCGGCCGGGCCGAAGATGGCGCGGTTTGACATGTTGTTTTTCAACAACCTGTTAAGTTTTAGCAGAATTCACGCAACTGGTTGGCGGCTCTGGTGATCGCGACGCGGGTCGTATGACCTGCGTCAAGGGCGATCCACGGTCACCACATCCCCCAATCGCTCGTGCACAATTTCCCGGATCTGGACGGCGAGATCCCGGTAGAACCTCCTCGCCGGCGCGCTGGCTCGCCATACCAGGCCGTGTTGGCGGCGAATTGGTTTTGACTTCAATTCACTCACATGCAGTGCTTCCGGATTGTGCATTTCCGAGTGCACATACAGTCCGGGCAGAAATGCCACGCCCAATCCCATCACCACCATCTGGCGCAGTGTGTCCAGGCTGGTGCCTTCATAATCCCGCTGCAAATGCGCGCCCAGGCTTTGGCATATTTCCTGAACCTGGTGGTGGAAATGGTGTTGATCCTCGAGCGTCAGTACTTTTTCGCCCCGCAATTGTGAGGGGGTTACCTGGGACTTGCCGGCGAGTCGGTGATCCGCCGGCACCACGAATTTGAGCGGCTCGGTAAACAGCGGCTCCACTGCGATGTCGTCGCGGTTCACTGGGAGGGGCACGATGGCGATGTCGTAAGTACCTTCGGCCAGCGACTGAATCAGCAGGCGGGGCGGCGCTTCGCGTACATAGAGTTTCAGACGGTGATGGCGCGCGTGCAGGGTGGGTAGCACATTGGGCAAAAGATAGGGGCCGAGTGTGGGGGGGACCCCCAGTTTGTAGGTGCTCTGGTGGCCCTGGGATATCAGCTCGGCATGCTCGGTGAATTCACGCATGCCGAGGATCAGGTGTCTCGCCTGTTCCAGTAGTTCGCGGCCTTCTGGTGTGAGCAGCGTACCCGAGCGGGAGCGCTCGAACAGCTGGATGCCCAGAGTGGTTTCCAGCGCCCGGATCTGGGTGGTAAGGGCGGGTTGGCTAACCCTCAATTCCTCCGCGGCGCGGCGAAAATTCGAGCGTGACGCAATGGTCACAAAATACTCCAGCTGCTTGAAGCTCGGGGGGGGCACATTTGCGGCCATGGGGGCTCCGGGGTTCTCTGATAATGAGATGTTATCAGCAAATGGTATTTCAATTTATTGAACTATCACAAAATAATGGATTCGAACCTGGTTGCCCAGTCTTGAAATTCAGTAAGGAGTTTTCATGGAGCGTGTAATTTCCGGTGTGGCGAAGTTTCAAAAGGAAGTCTTCCCGGCTAAGCAAGAGCGTTTTACCAAGCTGGCGAATGGCCAGAATCCTGAGGTGCTGTTCATTACCTGCGCAGACTCCCGCATTGATCCGAACCTGGTGACCCAGACTGAGCCGGGCGAGCTGTTCATCTGCCGCAATGCCGGCAACGTGGTACCTCCGCACAGCAGCCAGACAGGCGGTATGACCGCTTCCATCGAATTTGCGGTGGCTGCGCTCGGGGTGTCTCACATTGTGGTGTGCGGTCACACGGATTGCGGTGCCATGAAGGGCGCCATCGCCCCCGAAAAGCTGGACGGTCTTCCGCACGTGAAGGAGTGGCTGGGCCACTGCCGTTCCGCCACGGAAGTGGTGCGCGGTCGCCACGGTGACCTGTGCAGCGATCACCTGGATGAAGTGACCTGTGAAAACGTGATTCAGCAGATGCAGCACCTGCGGACCCATCCCGCCGTGGCCAGCGGTCTCGCCAACGGCGGTATCACTCTGCACGGCTGGGTTTACAACATTGGCAGCGGCGAAGTGCTGTGCCTCGACGAGGAAACCCGTGAATTCAAGCCGATGGAAGAGCGCTACCGTGCCCTTTTCGGTGAGTTGCCGGAAGCGTTGACCAGCGGCGCCAGCGGCGCTTGAGGCGCGGATTTTGCATCGCTTGATACCGAATGCTTGAGATGGTGGCGTCCTGGCAAGGAAGCTGAGTAGTTTCAATGAGGTTGAGCTGTCATGAAGTTTGATTTGTCCAATTTGCGCGGTGACATCACCGGCGGTATTACCGCCGGCGTTGTGGCGCTTCCCCTCGCGCTGGCACTGGGTGTGGCCTCGGGCCTTGGCCCGATGGCTGGTATGTATGGCGCCATTGCCGTGGGATTTTTTGCCGCGCTGTTTGGCGGTACTGGGCCGCAGATCTCCGGTCCCACCGGGCCGATGGTTGTGGTTCTGGCGGGACTGTTCGCAAGCCTGTCTGGCGACGCGTCCCTGATCTTTACCGCGGTGATCCTGGCCGGTGCGCTGCAGGTGGCGTTTGGTGTGCTCGGTATCGGGCATTACATCCGCCTCGTGCCGTATCCGGTGATCTCCGGCTTTATGACCGGCATCGGTGTCATCATCATCATCCTGCAGTTGAACCCGCTGCTGGGGCACGCCTCACCGAGCGGCACCCTCGGGGCGCTCGGCAATGTGCCGGAGGCCTTGGCGGATATTCACCCTGCCAACCTGCTGCTGGGCCTCGCCACACTGGCGATGGTGTATCTGTGGCCGGCGAAGTGGGGCCGCTATGTGCCGGCGCCGCTGGCGGCACTGATTGCCGGTACCCTGGTTGCCTTCTTCGCTCTGAACGTACCGGTGCTTGGCAGCATTCCCACGGGGCTGCCGGAATTGCATTTGCCGGTGTTTGGCGGGGATCAGATGATGCTGGTGGTGGAAGCTGCGATCATTCTCGCGGTGCTCGGCTCATTGGACAGTCTGCTGACCTCTCTGGTGGCAGACAACATGACCCGCACCCGCCACCACAGCAACAAGGAGCTGATCGGGCAGGGTATCGGTAACGCGGCAGCAGGCTTTATTGGCGGTATCGCCGGTGCGGGCGCCACCATGCGCACCGTGGTCAATATCCGCTCCGGTGGTCAGACCCGTATATCCGGTATGGCGCACTCCTTGGTGCTGCTGGCGGTGGCGTTGGGGCTGGGTCCGTTGGCGGAGAATATTCCGCAGGCGGTACTGGCCGGTATCCTGGTGAAAGTCGGCCTGGATATCATCGACTGGAAATACCTGAAGCGCGCGCACCAGGGCCCCCGTTGGGATCTGTTGCTGATGGTGCTGGTTCTGGGTATGACCGTATTCGTCGACCTGATTACTGCGGTGGGCGTTGGTGTGGTGTTGGCGGCGCTGGCTTACGTCAAGCAGGTTGCGAGCCTGCAGATCGAGCACCTGCGCAACCTGCCGGAGCATCTGGACAGCGAGGAAGACAAGGCCATTTTGGAGCGCAACCGCGATCGCATCGCCCTGTTCGAGTTCAGCGGCCCGCTGAGTTTTGGTGCGGCGGCCGACCTCGGCCATCATGTTCGCGAGCAGAGCAGTGATCAGTCCCGAGTGTTGATCCTGGACTTTTCCTCTGTACCCTTTCTGGATTTGTCCGCAGCGCTGGCGGTGGAAACCGTTGCTTCAGACGCCAAAGATAGCGGCAAACAGCTGTTCCTTGCGGGTATGAACGAAGAAGTTCACAAGGTCTTGAAGGGGCTCAACGGGAGGATTCCCGCCCAGGGTACATTTGACACTCTAAGTGAGGCGCTGTGTGCCGCCGAGAAGGCACTCCAGCTTTCGGATGCGGGCGACAAGCCGGAGGGCGCACTGCCGGCCGCTGGCTGACACGGTGTAATCTGGGCTCGCGGCGCCGGACTTGTACGGCCCGATACGCAAAGCGCCTGCCGACTCCGGGTAACCCGGGATCGGCAGGCGCTTTGTCATTTAGGGTGGACGCTCTTTGCCCGGCGGGCTCTCAGTTCAGGCCTGTTGTGTCAGTGGCCAGTGGATCAGATCAAGCCCGTTTTCATCGGCCCTGATGCACCAACCCTGGTCGCCCCAGTCTCCCAGCACAATACGTTCTGCGGGCTCGCCGTCGACCGTGAGCGCATGGCGCGCGGGGCGATGGGTGTGGCCGTGGATCAGGGTGCGGACGCCGTGCTCGGTCATGACGCTGACCACTTCGCCCGGGGTGACATCCATGATGTCTTCCGCTTTGCGGCTGTTCATGGATTTGGATACGGCGCGGATCTGCGCGGCAATCTGGCGCCGTTCTTCCAGGGGTTTGGCGAGCAGCGCCTGCTGCCACGCCGGGTTGCGCGCCTGCTGGCGGAAGGCCATGTATTCGCGATCAAGGGTGCACAGACTGTCGCCGTGCATCAGCAGTACCGGCTCGCCGGCAAGTTCGATGGTGCAGGGGTCCTGCAGCAGTTCCGCGCCGCAGTGCCGGGCGTAATTCTCGCCCAGCAGAAAATCGCGGTTGCCGTGCATGAAGTAGACCGGGGTGCCGCTGTCGCGGTAGGTCTTCAGGTGGCGCGCCACCTCACGGGGCAGGGGGGCATCGTCGTCGTCCCCGATCCATACTTCGAAAAAGTCACCGAGTATGTACAGCGCGTCGGCACCGGCGGCCGGGCCTTCCAGGAAGTCATAAAAGGCCCGGGTGATATCCGGGCGGGATTCGTCCAGGTGCAGGTCTGAAATAATGAAACTGGCCACTGGAGAATTCCGTCCTCGGGTCTCGACGATTACTTGTCTGAGTAGGCGTCGGAAATGGTCACACCGGTGATCTCGATGGTCTCGGTGGGCACATCCTGGTGGAAGCCATTGCTGCCAGTGGGCACGGATTTGATTTTGTTTACCACATCCATGCCGTCGACCACCTTGCCGAACACGCAGTAGCCCCAGCCCTGGGTGTCTTTGGAGCGGAAGTTCAGGAAGTCGTTGTCTTTCACGTTGATGAAAAACTGAGCAGTGGCTGAGTGTGGATCCATGGTGCGCGCCATGGCCAGGGTGCCGGTGTCGTTCTTCAGGCCGTTGTCCGCTTCGTTCTCGATGGACTCGCGGGTGGGCTTCTGATCCATGTTCGGGGTCATGCCGCCGCCCTGGATCATGAAATTGTTGATTACTCGGTGAAAGATGGTGCCGGTGTAGAAGTCTTCGCGGCAGTACTGCAAGAAGTTCGCAGCGGTCTTCGGTGCCTTGTCAAAGTCCAGTTCGATGGCGATGTCGCCATGAGTGGTGTGCAGAGTGATCATAAATTGTCCTGTCCGGGTCGGTTTCGGGCGGCATGATACTCTTATCGCGGCGCCGATCACAGCCCAGATGGCACCTATCAAAACCCGCGCGGTAACGCTCAACTGCGTTATAATCCCGCGCTTAGTTTGTACAGCTGTATATAGAGAAAGCTATGACATCCGAGAGCAAGCCCGCTCACTTCTTACAGAATATCATTCGCGAAGATCTGGCCGAGGGCCGGGTCAGCCAATTGACCACCCGTTTTCCGCCAGAGCCCAATGGCTACCTGCACATCGGGCACGCCAAATCCATTTGCCTGAATTTTGGCCTGGCGAAGGAGTTCGGTGGCAAGTGCAACCTGCGCTTCGACGATACCAATCCGGCGAAGGAGGACGTGGAGTATGTCGAGTCCATCAAGCGTGATGTGGAGTGGCTCGGCTTTGAGTGGGCTGGCGAACCGAAATACACCTCGGACTATTTTGACCAGCTGCACCAGTGGGCCATCCACCTGATCCAACAGGGCAAAGCCTACGTTTGCGATCTGTCTCCCGAAGAGGCGCGCGAATACCGTGGCACCCTGAAAGCCCCGGGCAGGAACAGCCCCTACCGCGACCGCTCGGTGGAAGAGAACCTGGACCTGTTCGGGCGTATGACCGCGGGTGAATTTGACGAGGGCAGCTGCAGCCTGCGCGCCAAAATTGATATGGCTGCGCCGAACATCAACCTGCGCGACCCGATTATCTATCGCATCAAGAAAATGGCCCATCACCAGACTGGTGACAAATGGTGCGTCTATCCGAGTTACGACTTTGCCCACGGCCAGTCCGATGCCATTGAGGGTGTCAGTCACTCCATCTGTACCCTGGAGTTCGAAGACCACAAGCCGTTGTACGACTGGTTCATCGAAAACCTCCCGGTGCCCGCGCGTCCGCGCCAGTACGAATTCGCCCGTTTGCACCTGAACTACACCGTAGTGTCCAAACGCAAACTCAAGCAACTGGTGGACGAAGGATTTGTGGACGGTTGGGACGACCCGCGCATGCCGACCATTTCCGGCCTGCGTCGCCGCGGCGTGACACCGGCGTCGATCCGTCAGTTCTGCGAAATGATCGGCGTCACCCGCGCGGATTCCACCGTGGATGTAGGTATGTTGGAATATGCCATCCGCGACGACCTCGACAAGAACGCCCCCCGCGCCATGTGCGTGATGGAGCCGCTCAAGGTCACCCTCACCAACTACCCGGAAGGTCAACAGGAAATGCTGAACGCTCCCGGTCACCCGGTGCGCGATGATCTGCCGGCGCGGGAACTGCCATTTACCAGAACCGTGTATATCGAGCAGGAGGACTTCCGCGAGGAAGCCAACAAGAAATACAAGCGTCTGGTATTGGGCAAGAAGGTGCGCCTGCGCAACGCCTATGTCATCCAGGCGGATGAAGTGATCAAGAACGACGCCGGTGATATCGTCGAACTGCGGTGCTCGGTCGATCTGGATACCCTCGGTAAAGACCCGGCGGACGGTGTCAAACCCAAGGGCGTGATTCACTGGGTATCGGCGGACAACAACGTGGATTGTGAAGTGCGCCTTTACGACCGCTTGTTTAACGATGAATCCCCGGATGTGGGTGACAAGAACTTCCTGGATTCGGTCAATCCGGACAACCTGAAAATCCTGAGCGGCTGTAAAGCCGAAATCGGCCTTGCGGACGCAAAGCCGGGGCAGGGCTACCAGTTCGAGCGCAACGGTTACTTCTGTCTCGACAGTAAATACGGCAGCGCAGAAAAACCCGTGTTCAACCGCACCATCGGACTGCGCGATTCCTGGGCGAAAGAGCAGGACAACTAATTCATTGCATGCGTTTTTTGTAGGAGCCTGCCTGCAGGCGAATCGTTCTGAGTTCTGGACCGTTCGCCTGCAGCCAGGCTCCTACACGGCGAGCAACTACCACTAAATTCAAAAGACAACCAGCGGGAAGCGATGCCT
This sequence comes from Microbulbifer harenosus, assembly GCF_005771435.1. Lineage (GTDB taxonomy): Bacteria > Pseudomonadota > Gammaproteobacteria > Pseudomonadales > Cellvibrionaceae > Microbulbifer > Microbulbifer harenosus. Next base: position 180,003 of record NZ_VANI01000005.1, on the reverse strand, counting down.
CTCAAGCTCTACAACACCTTTTCCGGTGAAAAGGAAGTATTCCAGCCACTGCAGGAAAACCGCGTGCGTATGTACGTGTGTGGTCCCACCGTGTACAACCGCGTGCATATCGGCAACGCGCGTCCTGCGGTGGTGTTCGACACCCTGTACCGGGTGCTGAAAACTCTGTACAGCGATGTGGTTTACGCGCGCAATATCACCGATATTGACGACAAGATCATGAAAGCGGCACGGGAGAATGGCGAGGAAATCGCCGCGCTCAGCGCGCGCTTCGCCCAGGCTTATTTCGAGGATATGCAGGCGCTGAATAACCTGCAGCCGGATGTCACGCCCTATGCCACCGAGCACTTGCCGGAAATGATTGCGATGATTGAGCGCCTGGTCGAAAAGGGGCATGCCTATGAAGCCTCCGGCCACGTTCTGTTCGCGGTCGAGTCCATGGAAGACTACGGCAAGCTTTCCAAGCGTTCCCTCGACGACATGCTCGCCGGCGCGCGGGTAGAAGTGGCACCGTATAAAAAATACGCCGGTGATTTTGTCCTGTGGAAGCCGTCTTCCGATGACGAACCGGGTTGGGAAAGTCCCTGGGGGCGCGGTCGCCCGGGGTGGCACCTGGAGTGCTCCGCGATGATCAAAAAGCATCTCGGTGACACCATCGACATACACGGCGGCGGCCGCGACCTGACCTTCCCGCACCATGAGAACGAGCGCGCCCAGAGCTGCTGCGCCAACGGTGTGGATTTTGTGCGTTACTGGATGCACAACGGCTACGTCAATATCGACGGCGAGAAAATGTCCAAGTCGCTGGGTAACTTCCGCATGGTCAACGACCTGCTGCAGCAGTATCCCGGTGAAGTGCTGCGTTTTGCACTGCTCTCAGCGCACTACCGCTCGGAACTGAACTTCAGTGCCGATCTGCTGGATCAGGCGTGGCGCACCCTCGACGGCCTTTACGGGGCCCTGCGCGAGACCCAGGCAATACCTGCTGAGCGGGGTGACCTGAGCAACACGGCATTTATGGTGGCACTGCACGACGACCTGAATACCCCCATCGCCATCAGCGAACTGCACCAGTTGGCACGAGAGCTGAATAAGGCCGCCGAAGCGGACAAGCCGGCGCTCAAAGGCCAGTTACTCGCCGCGGGCGAACTGCTCGGCATTTTGCAGATGGATGCAGAAACCTGGTTCAAGCAATCCCGCGGCGGTGACGAAATCAGCGAAGACGAAATTGAGGCGCTGATTGCCGAGCGCCAGAAGAGCAAAGCAGACCGCAACTTTGCTCGTGCCGACGAGATCCGCGAAGAGCTCAAGGCAAAAGGTGTAGTGCTGGAAGATAGCCGTGAAGGAACCAAGTGGCGCCGGGAGTAACGCATAACTTCCGGTAACCCCCTGTAGGAGCCTGCTTGCAGGCGAACAAATCGAAGCTCCAAACCGTTCGCCTGCAAGCAGGCTCCTACAGCGTTCGAATCGAGCTCAAGCGGAGTGGTGGACAAGCAATCCAAGTCCCCCATCAAGACAAAAATCAACGTAAAAGAAGCTAGCATGAAAAACATCCTGATCATCCTCACCGCCTCCATCGCCGTCCTCACCCTCGCCGCCTGCGAACCCAAACGCGGTTCCGAAGCGTGGTGCAAAAAAATGGACGAAACCCCAAAGGGTGACTGGAGCTTTAAAGACGCCGGCGACTACACCAAATACTGCGTACTGAACCAGAAGCCGGAAGAGAACTAAGCGCCACGCCAAGCAAACGGAAGTTCCTGCGTTGTTCTTTGCAGATTCCTACCAGCACTTTTTCCGCCCTCTGACCGGGAAATACCGCGAGCAGGTGGTGGAATGCCTGCGTCTGCTATACGAGCGGCTGTATACCGCTAAAGCGGATTACGGTGAGTCGCTGAATCGCGAGCAGATCCTGGAAATTTTTTCCGAGGCGCTGACGCGCGCGCCGCAGCTCGACAGCGACGATAGCAGTGAACCGGAAGGGCGCTTTCGCAATCTGCGCGAGCAGGCGGTTTGGGTACTGAACAATCTCGTGGAGTTTGGCTGGCTGGAAAAGCTGGTGGATACCGCCACGCTTTCGGTTTCCTTTCCCTTCAGCCGCCGCGGTCGCCTGTTCACCCAACCATTGGTGGAATTGAACAGCACCCGCGTGCGTACCCGCCACCGCAATACCCGCAATACGCTCAATGCGCTGGAGGCTTTTAACAGCCGCGGCGAGGTTTACGATCTGATTGACGCCTGGGAATATTCCGAGCGTATCGTGGCCGACTTCACCGATATGATCGCCGAGCTGGAAGAGCGCAAGCGGGAACTGGTGCGCGAGGTGGAGGCACAGATTCTGGTGCAGCAGGCTACGGAAGAATTCTTCTCGTTTATGGAAAGCCGCTTCCAGCCGGATCTGGCCATTCGTCTTTCCGCCGATAGCGTGGAAAAACATCGCGACAGCATCGGTCGCGTCATCGGCCAGATCCGCCGCAAGGACAACAGCAAAAAGGCCGAGTGGGAGCGCCGCCTGCGCCAGCAGCTACCGGAGCTCTACAGCGAGGGGCAATCGGTCCTCTGGCTGATGCTCGATACCATCGAAGACCGCATGCGCCGCGCCTGTGAAGTAAAACTCCCGGCACTGCGCCACGCGCTGCAGGGGTTCACCAAACGGGCGGAAATCATCATTCGCCAGCTCAGTTATCTGCAGAGCCACACCGAGGGCGCGTTCACCGATCTGTGCCAGGAACTCGGCAAGTCGCCCGAGCGCGACGCTTTGCTTGGCGAGCTCGGCAACCAGCTGGCCTCTTTCCAGCTGCGCCTGTTTGATCCCAGGCAGACCCAGCTCTGGCATCGCAGCCGCCGAGCGCCCGTAAATACCCTGGTGGAAGACGAAGCCCCCCTCAGCGACGACAGCCAGCGGGAAATCGTCCTGCAGCAATTGCTGGATCAAGCGTTCAACTTCAACGGCAGTGACCTGCGTCATTATCTGAGCGATGCTCTCGGTCGCGGGCAGAAAGTCAGCAGTCGCGATCTGCCACTGAATAATGCCCGAGACCTGCTTGCCATGAGTCACGCGCTGGAAGCGGCTGCGGTATCCCAGGACGGCAGTGGCCCGTTCATGCAGGTGACCTTTACCGGAGAAGTCGCGAGCAACGACTACTTCGAACAATTTGACGAATACACGCTTGAATTGAAAACCGAGTTGAATAACCGTGATTGAACAGGCTTTGGAAGAGGCGCTGGCCCAGTGCCGGCTGACCCGCAATGAATTTTCCGAACTGCTGGTGCGCCTGCTGGATTACGGTGTGATCTGCCGGGATGAAAGCAATGTGGAAAGCATACTCTACGACCGTTTCCAGCGCTGCGAACAATTAATCCGCGAGTGGATTTCCCCCCTCGGCCTGCGCCTGCAACACGACAGTCGCTTCCAGTTTATCCGCGTGTATCCACCGGGCGCCGAAGTACCGGGTATGCCAGATCAGGAGGAGCCGCACCACGGTGGCTTCCGCGCGCGCCTTGGTCAGCAGGAAGTTGCCGCGATCCTGGTGTTGCGGGTCGAGTACGACAAATCCCTGCGCGAAGGCCAGGTGGACGACCACGGCTGCGTGGCCCTGACGCTGGAGGCGCTGGAGCTTGGGATGCGCAACCTGCTGAAGATGTCACTGCCGGACAAGCAGATCGAGCGGAAGCAGTTGCTGAAAAAGCTACGACAGCTTCGCCTGATCCAGTTCAACGGCGATGATAGCGATGCGGTAGTCGACACCCTGTTGCGGGTGCGCCCGACCATTGCCCAGTTTGTCTCCGAATCCGCATTGGCGCAGCTGGTCGGTGAATCCGGGAAAGATGACGCAGAGATTGAGCGGATTACGCCGGAAAATGAAGACCACAGTTTGTTCAGCGAGTCCTGATTCCCATGTTTCTTAAAAAGCTCATCCTGATCAACTGGGGCAATATTCCCCAGCTGGAATACGAATTCGGGCCGATCAACCTGTTTTCCGGCGGTAACGGCTCGGGCAAGACCACCGCGGCGGACGCAATCCAGACGCTGATGACCGCCGCCCACGATACCCTGTTTACCTTCAACCCCGGGCAGGATGAAACCACTCAGCGCGGCCGTGGGGGAAAACAAGTGCGCACCCTCGCGTCCTATGTCTTGGGTTGTGACGATGGCAGCTATGCGCGCCTGCAACCGACGGATTGTTACATTGCCGGGGTTTTCCACCCCACCGATGGTGAAGACGGCGAGCCCTTCACGGCAATCATGGGGATCCGCGCTCATCTGGACACCAGCGCCAAGCCCGCGCAGGCCCGCCAGGAAAGCCTGAAGTTTTTTGTGATCCCCGGCGAGCAGCTGGGGATGGGCGATTTCGTCAAGGAATACCAGGACGGCAAACACCTGTTGCCGCTGGACCGCTTTTACAGTGTGATCGGCAAGCAGTTCGACAAGGTCGAGCAGTACGACAAGAAAAAGGCCTACCTGCGCCGTCTCTACGGCGCGCTGCGCGGGCGCAAAGATGCGGTTCCTGATCGCGAGGCCACCCATGCGGCACGTACCTTTGCCAATTTTATGGCCTACAAGCCAGTAAAAAGCATCAATGATTTTGTCGCCCAGGAAGTGCTGGAAAAGCGCGACCTCGGCGAAGCCATCCGCTCTGTCTCGGAATTGATGAAGACCATCCACGGTATGGAGCAGGAGGCGCGGGAAATCGTCGACCGAGTCGACAGTCTTCAACGCATCGCGGAATCCGCGGATATGTACCGCAGCCAGTGGCTGCAATTGCGGGTGCAGGAATACCTTCAAGCCAAGCACCAGCAATTGCGGGTGCAGAAAACCTATCTCGAAGGTAAAAACCGGCAAAAAGAGACCCGCGCGGAACTTGAGCGTGCAGGGCAGGAAATCCAGTTGTCGGAAGGTCGTGCACGATTGCTCAACGAGCAGCTGGTGTCTATCCAGGCCCAGCGCCAGGGTATTGCCGCGCTGCGCAGCAAGGATGAGCTGGACCAGAAAATCTCAGAAGCCAATCGCACCCTGTCTTCGTTAGGTACACCACTGGCCTCTCAGCAGCAGACCTTTTCCGCCAACCAGGCCGCTGCCGGTGATCTCCTGTCGCTGTTGAACAGCACTTCGGTGTCACTGGAGATTCCGGCATTCAGTGGTGGCGGATTGCTCAAGTCCCTGAAGGCCGTAGCCCGCTGTGATGACCTGCCGCAACTGCAGGGGTTGCTCGGCAAAGACTGGATTGACCTATCCGCGCAGGAGTCTCTGCGGGAGCAGGCGGCGTCGGCAGAAGCTCTGCAGAACCGCCTGGTACAGCAGATGACGGATGCCGATCCGGGGCAGGTCACCCTGCGGGATCTGGTAAACGATCTGGTTTCCCGTGGCGAGCAGAAAACCCAGCAGTTGCAAAAGGCGCTGCAGGCGCAGGAATCCCGCATCCATTATCTGCAGTCCAACCGCGTCCACTATCCGCCCTATGTGGATCAGGCGCTGGCCGCGATTCGCGAGCAGTGCCCGCAGGCGGAGCCGCAGGTGTTGTGTGATTTCGTGGAGGTGTTGGACGAGCGCTGGCAGATGGCGGTGGAGGGTTATCTCGGTGGTGCCCGTTTCTCCATCATCGTCGACGCCAGATTCGAAGCAGAGGCCATCAGTATCGTGCGCGCTATGCCCGGCAAGAATAACCGCGCGCGGGTGATTCAGGGCGACAAGGCGCGGCGCGATGCGGAGCGGATGGAGACCCCGAAAAAATCCATCATCGAACTGATGTCGTTCAATCACAAAACTGCGGAGTATTATCTGCGCGCGTCCTACGGTAGCGTGCAGCAGGTACGGGATGCCGATGAGCTGCGCAGTACCCGTCGCGGTCTCACCCCCGAGGGTCTCGCCAGCGGCAACTACAGTATGTGGCGCTGTGATATCGACGACGGTGAGCTGGTATTTGGACAGGGTGCGCGGGCGCGGGCACTGGCGGCCCAGGAGCGGGCCATGCGCCAGTTGCTCAAAGAAGCTACTCAGGTCAATGAGCATCAACAGCAATTGCGCAAGCTCGCCCAGGCAGTGCGCAGCCTTGTGCCCCTGAAACTACTCGAGTCCGTGGATGCTGCGTTGAATGCGCAGCGCCAGCGGCGCAACGCGGAGCAGGCACTGTCCAACCTGGATCTCGACGACGGTATCGAACTGGAACAGCAGGCCAACGAACTACACCACAAGCTGGATACCGAGCGGCAGCAGGGGGCCAGCCTGCAGAAGCTGGTGGGCAAGCTCGAGACCAATCTCGACAGCATTGCCAAGCAGCTGAATGCGCTGTCCGGCCAGCTGGATCAGTTGGATGAAGAATTGTCAGACTGTGAAGCGGCGGTGCAGCGCATTGTGCAAATTGCCCCGGATTTCGATGCCGAGACCGCGCTGCAGAACGCCGATGACCAAGCCGCTCAGGCTGGCGATGGCTTCGATTTTGCCCGGGACGTAAGCGAATGGCAGGGCCTGTTGCAGAAATACAGTCACCAACTGCTGAAGGCGGTGATGGACTACAACAGCTGCAGTGGCACCGGTGACACTTTGTCTTTCGATCCGGATTTTGCCGCCGGTCACAGCGAGGGCCAGTTCAAGCTGGTGTGCCAGCTGGTGGAGCAGGTTACTGCACTGCGCAACCGCCTGAAGAACAATCTACTGGTGGACCGCCATGAGCAATTGCTGGGTCTGAAAAAATCGTTCAACACCACCTTCGTCACGCATTTGTGCCATGCGATTTATCAATCGATCAACGACGGTAAGCGGGTGCTGGACGATCTGAACCAGGAGCTGGAACATCACCGTTTCGGTGCCGACCGCGAGCGCTTCCGGTTCGACTACCGCTGGGTGCCGGAATTCAAGGAGTACTGGAACTTCTTCAAGGCGGTGATCGAATTGCCGAACCTGGGCGAGGAGCAGAGCCTGTTTGATGCAGATCTCGCCCCCAAGCACCAGCAGGTGCGCGATCGCCTGCTGAATATGTTATTGAGTGAAGATGAACAACTCGCCCGCCGCGAACTGGACCGCATCAGTGATTACCGCAACTATCGCAATTACGAAATCTACAAGGAACCGGAGGGCAAAGAGCCTATTGCGCTGAGCCAGTACGGCACCGGCTCAGGCGGTCAGCTGGAAACCCCGGCCTACATCATCCGCTCCGCGGCGGTCACGTCCGCATTCCGTTTTAATGACGGCAGCAGCCACCTGAAAATGGTACTGGTGGATGAGGCCTTCTCGAAAATGGACGAATCCCGCTCGCGGGAGGTGATCCGCTATCTGACGGAAACCCTGGGGCTGCAATTACTGTTCATCATGCCCAGCAGTAAATCCGGCCCATTTATGGACCTGATTTCCAACCAGTTCGTGTTCAGTAAATGCCCGAGCCCTAAACCCATCGGTGAGCTCAAAACCCGTGTGTATGTTGACCGCAAGGTGTGCAATCAGGAAAAGATTGCCGCACTCTGGGCTAACCACCGCCGCACCATCCGCCAGCAGGCGAGTCTGGAGTTTCTGGACATGCTGGAGACAGTGGAAGGCTGAATCGGATCTGATGAAATCGTAGCGGCCCAGCCAGTCATTTATTGAACTTGCGTTTTACGCGCCAGTTCGCGGAAGATATCTCCACTTCCGCTAGTATTCGGCGGGCCATTAACGGCACATCTAAACATACATTCGCGCTTGAGCAGGGGAGGCTGGGATGCGTCAGTTTTCGATTTTGTTGGTCTTCGTGGTGGCTTTCGGCGGTGCTGCAGTGCTATATGAACAGGAAAGTCGCAAGGTTAAAGGCGTGTTGTCCCAGATCACCGATCTGCAGGCCAAAGTGGGAGACATGCAGGCCGAAATCAATCGGCTGAACGCGGAGCTTGAAGCGGTGAAGGTTGCCGAACGCCGCCGCCCGAGTCTGAACAATATCGCCGCCCGGGTGCTGAATAACGAGCCCGCCAAACCGGTGTCGGCAAGTGGCCAGTCGTCTGGCGCTGCGGCGAGCCTGGTAGCTGGTGATGTGACCGCTCCTGGCCCCGCCATTCGCGGCCGCGGTGAGTCTGGGGATGACGCCGAATGGTCCAGGCCTACGGTGGATGCAGAGGCGCGTGAATCCCTTGGTGCTGACGGAACCGAAGCGGTGGCTGATCCTTATCGGTAGTCGACCGACAAATCGCGACAAGTCTTTACAAACAGGCCCGCTTAACCAAGCGGGCTTTTAGTTTTAAATGTCTGGAATCTGTTATGACGGTAACCGCATTCTATCAATCCTTATGTGACCAGCTGTCCGGGCTGTTGTCAGGTGAGCGTGACTGGCTGGCGAACACGGCCAATGCCAGCGCGCTGTTGTTTCTGGAGCTCCCGGACATCAACTGGGCCGGGTTTTATTTCCTGTGCGGTGATGAGCTGCGATTGGGGCCATTTCAGGGCAAACCGGCCTGTACGCGTATCCCGGTAGGTGCGGGCGTGTGCGGTACTGCAGTCAAGATGGGTCAGTCGCAGCTGGTGGAAGATGTCCATCAGTTCCCGGGACATATCGCCTGTGATGCTGTTTCCGCATCGGAAGTCGTGGTGCCGTTGTACAACGGCGATCGCTGCATCGGCGTGCTGGATATCGACAGCCCGCAGGTGGCCCGGTTTACCGAGCAGGATCTCGCCGGTATTGAGGCGTTTGCGCAAACGCTTCTGCGGCACTCCGACCTGCCGACAGAATAGATAAAGGCTCGGGGATGGCGCTGATCTGGCGGAAGCAGGTTGGGATTACCCGTTACGAGGTCAGGACTCACGGGGCTACGGTGCGGCTCTACAGTAACGGTGTGTTTCACTCTCAGTGGAATCCGAATGATCCGCTCAAGGGTTCTCTGTGGGAATTGCTGTTACTGCCAGCATTTTTTCGGTCGCGACAAGAGCTGCGGCGGGTATTGATTCTAGGCGTCGGCGGTGGTGCGCTGATCCGTTTGTTGCAACACTTTGTGGCGCCGGATCAGATAGTTGGCGTGGATATTGATCGCCATCATTTGAGCATTGCGCAAAAGTTTTTCGGGGTGCGCGAAGCCAATCTCATTTGTGCCGATGCCAGACAATTTGTTGCCGAGCTTGCTGCTAGTAATTCCGAATCTTTCGACTTGATCGTGGATGATCTGTTTGGTCATTGCGACGGTGTGGCAGAGCGGGCCATTACTGCGGATCTCCGCTGGAGCAGCCAGCTATTGAAGCTGCTCGCTCCTGATGGACTGATAGTCAGCAACTTCGGTAGTCGCCAGGAGCTGCTGCAGAGCGGCTGGCGTGCTCCGGCGATGCGTGCACACATGGCGGGCGCTTATTCTGCCGATCTTCCCGGCTATGAAAACAGTATTGGCATATTCAGCAGGGCGCCGCTTTGCCGTTCGGTTCTGACGGATGGGGCACCAGCGCAGATCAATCCCTCCAACCCCTCGCGCAGACTGGACGCCCGCTTGCGGAAACTTCGGTGATAGTGCCCGGTACGGTAGCGGATAGCGCGCACCCAAGACACAAACCGGATTGGCGCCTGAATGATCCGTGAGTCTATACTGATTTTAGGCAGTTGTTTTCCCGGGATCAGTTGATGCGCTACAAGACCTTGGAAGATGTGATTCAGGAGGGGAGGGAGTTCCACCTGAAACTGAGTCGGCTATATGAAGAATTCGAATTAGTGGCTGCGAATGCGCGGGCGGTTTTATTGTTGGACCAGCTCAAGCGGCGTGAATTGTCGATGACGCATACACTTGAGAATTTCCGTGAGGACATCGGTGAGGGCGCACTGCATACCTGGGTCCAGTTTGCCCCGGAGGGGCGTGAGCCAGAGCTGCTGCAGCGTCTGAGAAATACCGATATCACGGATGTGGAAGCCATTGGCAAGGTGGCGATGGACATTGAGGTCTATCTGGCGGATCAGTACCGGGATCTGTTGCTGATCGCGGATACGCCAAGCGCCAAACACGCGCTGGAGCGTTTGTTGGAGCTCGAGCAGCTGGAAGAGCATACCCTGTCTACCAACCTGTTTAATTTGCGCGATATTTGACGGTCTCTATATTGGATTTGGTCAGTCGATAAACGCAGAAACCGTGCTCCTTGTTCAGCAGTTCCACCTTCTGGAACAGTCTCTCGGCCTTCCTGCCGATGGGTATGAATTCATTGACCACAAAAAGCGCAGTGCCTTCGGGGCACAGTATGCGCGCCGCTTGTTGCAGAAAGCGGTCGGTGAGATCACCTTCCACCTGGAATCCCTGGTGAAACGGCGGGTTGCAGATCACCAGTTGCGCGGTGCCGGTTCTGATTTCCGATCCCGCATCGCCGGCAGTTACCGTGCCGTGAATATTTCGCGCCTGAAAATTTTTCCCACAGGCGAGAATTGCCGCCGCGTTGTTGTCCGTCGCCTGAATATAAAGTTTCTCCCGCGAGGGAAGTAAACTGGCCAACTGAGTGCTCAGGTAGCCGTACCCGCAACCGAGATCGACGACACGAAAATCCGCGGTGTTGTCTGCCGGCAGGCATTGGGGTAGTTCCCTCACCAGCAAGGCGCTGCCAACATCAATTTTATTCCAGCCAAACAACCCTGGCTTGGACCAGAGACCATCCAAGGCTTCCGGCTGGCGCAGGCGTGTGTAGTCGGTATCTTCCAGCGGCACGCCGGTTTTTCCGGCATGAAAAACGCTGGTGCTCAGATAATCATTGCCATGTTTCTGCAGTTGCTTGGGGCTGCCAAGTCTTGCTGCGGCCTTTTGCGCATAGGTTTTGATACCGCTGGACTTTTCGCCGAGAAGCAGCAGCTCTCCACCATACTGCAGTACTTCTGCCGCAGCGTTGATGACATGGTGTACCGCAGCTTTTTCCTTCGAAACGGGATAAACGATGCGGGTATATTTCTCGCCCTTACTGCCCAATTCAAAATCACAGAAGTTTGCGGGAATACCGGTCGCTTCGGCCGCGCAGACAATATCCCAGCGATTGCTGAGCAGGCTGCCGGCAAAGTGGATGCCGGCAGACAGCAGCGCTTTGCTGTTTTCGTCCGCAATCCAGAGGGTGTATTCGTCGCTGTCGCGAAGAAGTTGAGAGAGCAGGGTTTGCATAGTCCAGATATCTGTTTATCGCCGCGATCAGTCCGCTTCGGACGCGCTGGCATCTGCTCCGCCGACACTGGCGATTTCCTCGGCGCTGAGCAGGCGGTATTCCCCTTCGGTGAGTTCTTCATCCAGCACAATGTCTCCGATGCGCTCGCGGTGCAGTTCCAGCACCCGATTGCCGAGTGCGCCGAACATACGCTTGACCTGGTGGTAGCGGCCCTCGCTGATGGTAATGCGGACCTCATTGCGGTAGAGAATTTCCAGTTCCGCGGGTTTGGTGCGCTTCTTTTCGTTGTTCAGCCAGATACCTTTGGCAAACTTGTCGACCGCGCTCTCATCAATGGGGTTGGCCAGATGCGCGTAATAGGTCTTGGCGCAGTGATGCCGGGGCGATGTGATCCGGTGAGACCACTGGCCGTCGTCTGTGATCAGTACCAGGCCGGTAGTATCAATATCCAGGCGGCCCGCAATATGCAGCTTGTGTTTGTTGGGTTCGTCCAGCAGGTCGAGCACCGTCGGGTGCTCACCATCTTTGGTGGCGCAGACGTAACCCAGTGGTTTATTCAGCATGAAGTAGCGCGGGCCGGCCTCCGTGAGCAGATCGCCGTCCAGGCAGAGCTCGTCGGTGTCGAGGATTTTGGCGGACGGGTCGGTCACCGTCACGCCATTGACGGTGATCCTCTGTTGTTTCGCCGCCCGCTTTACTTCCGCCCGCGACAGGTCCGTGACCTGGCTGATGGCCTTGTCGAGGCGCAGGGATTTACCTTCAGCCAATCTTCTTCTCGCCGGAATCAACGGACTGATAGATCAGGGTGTTGATGGTCATGGGACCAACGCCACCGGGAACCGGGGTGTAAGCGGCGACGCGATCCACCAGCGGGCCGAGTTCGATATCGCCAACACCACCCGGGTGGTAGCCGGCATCCACCACCACGGCGCCATCTTTGATCCATTCGGCCTTGATAAATTCCGGGCGGCCCACGGCGCCAACAATGATATCGGCGCGGCGAATATGGTCCGCCAGGTCCTTGGTGCGGGAGTGGCAGATGGTAACGGTGGCATTGGCGTTCAGTAGCATGGCCGCCATAGGCTTGCCGAGAATCGGACTGCGGCCGACAACCACTGCGTGCTTGCCTTCAAACTCGATATTGTAGGCTTCGAGCAGACGCATAATGCCCTTGGGCGTCGCACACCCATAGGCCTCTTCACCCATGGCCATGCGGCCAAAGCCCAGACAGGTCACGCCGTCGACGTCTTTTTCCAGCGCGATTGCATCGAAACAGGCGCGCTCATCAATCTGCTCCGGTACCGGATGCTGCAGAAGGATGCCATGTACATTCGGGTTGGCATTCAGTTCTTCGATTTTTGCCAGCAACTCGTCAGTAGTGGTGGAAGAGGGCAGCTCTACCTGCAGGGAATCCATGCCAATACGGCGACAGGCATTGCCCTTCATCTTTACGTAGGTCGCCGAAGCGGGATCGTCCCCCACCAGAATGGTGGCGAGGATCGGCGTTTGGCCGCCGCTTTTTTCTTTCAGTGCGGCTACGCGGGAAGAGAGTTCTTCTTCGGTTTTCTGGGCAAGGGCCTTGCCGTCCAGAACCAGTGCAGACATAGAAATATCTCAACTTGATCGAAGAGCTGGCGTCAGAGAACGGCAGGCTCTACTTGGAGGTTGTGTGGAAGCTTTATGAAAGGGCGCTATTTTCGCACAGGCGGCGAACAATTTCCCCATCCAGTCGCGGCCGGTGACCGTGCGGCCGGGTACGGATAGAGGAAAGGTTAAACTACTTTAAAAATAATAGGTTAGCGGCGTTGACACCCCCGGGGGTCGCAAGTAATATGCGCGCTCTCGAACGGGGGCAACCCCATAGGGAATCGGGGCATAGCGCAGTCTGGTAGCGCGCCTGCTTTGGGAGCAGGATGTCGGGGGTTCGAATCCCTCTGCCCCGACCAGATTTCCGGGTTTTCTTGCGCCCGTAGCTCAGCTGGATAGAGCATCCGCCTTCTAAGCGGATGGTCGCAGGTTCGAGTCCTGCCGGGCGTGCCATTATTTATGGTGGCTGCGAGCTTGGTGGACTTGTGATTGTCCGCTGCTGGCCTCAAGTCGCAGGACTATTCCGGCCAGTCAGCACCGCTGACTGGCGCCAGAACAATCGCAAAGCTGAGCTTTGCAAACAATTGTTCTGGCCCTGCCGGGCTTTATGCCAGGGCAGGACATTGGTGTCGCCACAGGACATCAATTAAAACTTTATCAATGGTGGCCGTAGCTCAGTTGGTAGAGCACAGGATTGTGGCTCCTGAGGTCGCGGGTTCGATCCCCGTCGGCCACCCCATATTTGACCTGTTGGTCCCATGAACCCGGCTTTATGCCGGGTTTTTTGGTTTTAGGCTTTTATTGTTCTATGGGTTGCCTTTACCTGGGTTAGGGCGATCTAGGATAATGTGCGCCAGTTTTGTAATTTCGGTCGTGGAATTGGCCGAATCCAGCCACTTTGGTAGTTAGGGGAAGAATGTGACGGAAGTAGTTGAGCGCAAGGCAACCAATGTTCACTGGCACGATGGGGAAGTAACCCGTGGTGACCGTGCTGCGATGCTGGGGCATAAAGGGGTCACTTTGTGGTTCACCGGCCTGTCCGGCTCCGGCAAAAGCACCGTAGCGGTTGCGGTAGAGAAAGCGCTTGCCGCTCGCGGTGTGCTGAGCTATCGCTTGGATGGCGATAATATCCGTCTTGGCATCAATTCAAACCTGGGCTTCTCCGCGGAAGATCGCCAGGAAAATATCCGCCGTGTGGGTGAAATCTCCAAGCTGTTTGCGGATACCGGCGTGGTTGTGCTGAGCAGCTTTATCAGTCCCTATGCGGAAGACCGCGCCATGGTGCGCAAGGTGCATGAAGAGGGCGACCTGCCGTTTATGGAGGTCTTTATCGACTGTTCGCTGGAAGCGGCGGAAGAGCGCGACCCCAAAGGCCTGTACAAAAAGGCCCGCGCAGGGGAAATTCGCGGCTTTACCGGTATCGACGATCCCTACGAGGCGCCGGCAAACCCGGAGTTGCATCTGCGCACAGACCAGATGACCCTGGAAGACGAAGTGGATGCGGTGATCAAGTCTCTACAGGCGCGCGGCATTATTGTCTGACGCCTTTTGGATTGGCGGCCCGCCGTTTAATTTTTCGGCGTGCTGCCTGCCCCTGCTTTTGGGGCAAAAAATGGTGCGATTTGCTTACAATATCCGGATTTCATTCTTCTAATAGCCGCTTTCTGCGGTCTAAATTTTAAAACGACCCGCACGACGCACTTTCTGCGTATTCCTTTCTCATTTTCTTCGAGTTTACTACTCCGCCAAGTCTCCGACGCTTTTCCCGGCGCCACATATACTGTTGCTGTGCCACCTCGATTGCTTGATCTGACAGGCTGATGCAGTGTGATTGCGCGCTGCGCTGGCACAGGGAAGACGAAAAGGTGTACGGAGGCGTATATGGCTTGGAGCGAACGGAATTTCTCCGCGCGGCGGTTCGGCACTCGGCGGATGATAAAGGCCGTCGCAATTTCATTTTTTGTGTTGTTGGGATTCGGCGGTTGGTTTGTGTATGAAAAACTGCCCAGAATTCCAGGTGTTCCTAAGGCACCTGTCGTCGGTGTGCCCCAAGGCGCCCTGGATCACGCTCCAAAACCAGCCTATGCTGGGGAGCATCCGCGTAAGAGTGGTCGCCCAACCGAATATTTCCCGTTCCCGATTGCAATTGGCGAATCAGGTCCGGTAGAAACCCTGTTCTCTGGCCCTTCCACGTATCCTTTCCTTTGCGGCGAAAATACCGTTACTAACGCCCAGCCACTGGTCGATAACCACAATGGTGAAGGTATACCCGTGTTTGCGCTGGATGACACTGGCAACCAGACGGATGAAGTCATCGGGTACAGCCGGGATTGCAGTCACACGACGTCCGTCTCTTATTACTACCGCAGTACGCAGGACGGTGCTTTCCATCCATTGGGAAACGCGAACAATGACATCGATCAAGTAACTGTTAATGGCAAAACCACAGACTTTGTCGTGCGCCTGGAGACGGGAACAATCAATCGTTTTTTCTATGCGATTGCAGCACTACGTGGTGACAGCGAGACGGCGGACAAGCCGACAATCAGCAACTGGAACAAGCGCCTGATATATCAATTTCGCGGCGGTGTGGGCGTTGGGCGCCGTCAGGGCAATATGAGCCGGAAAGCGATTATCGAACGCCGAGAAGATCAGCTCGCCCGAGGCTACGCGGTAGTCTACTCCACGGCAAACCAGACCAGTAATCACTACAATATCTGGCTTGCGGAAGACACGGCTCGGCGCCTTAAAAAGCAATTTATCGCGCTGTATGACGAGCCCATGTATACCGTGGGAATCGGTGGCTCCGGTGGTGCCATCCAGCAGTATCTGCTGGCCCAGAACGCCCCCGGTGTTCTCGATGCCGCACTTCCCCTCTACTCCTATCCGGATATGGTGAGCCAGACCACTTATGTGTTCGACTGCGAACCGCTGGAATATTTTTTTGACGTGGTCGCTGCCGATAATCCTCGCTGGAAGGATGTGACCGAGCGCGAGGCGGTTATCGGTCTGGCTTCACAGAAAGAATTTGATCATCGGTTCAAGGCTCTGGAAAACGTTGCAGCGCTGTTTGACGGCCGCTACCGCAATACTGCGGAAGGCTCATCGGAGTGCGTTCAGGGGTGGCGAGGGCTAGTGCCACTGGTGAACAATCCCAACTTTGTGCACTTTAGCCAAAGCTTTGCCGATCCGGTCGCCAGGAATACTCACTGGACCCACTGGGAGGATCTTCGCGATTTTTACGGTGCGGGACCGGATGGCTATGCCAACAGTGCCTGGGATAATCAGGGGGTCCAGTACGGCCTGGAAGCACTGAAAAAGGGTGAAATCAGCATCGATGAATTTCTGCGTCTGAACGCGACCATCGGTGGATGGAAGGCTCCCACCGAGCAGGGCGGTGAAAAACTCTGGTTTATGAATGGTGATGTGTTCCCTGTCGAGCTGTCGGTATGGAGTGAGCACAATATGAATCTCGGCAGCCTGGATAACCCTGCACCTCGAAGTGTGGCGAGTGTTGAAGCCATTGAAGGAATCTATCGTTCCGGGCATGTTTTTCTCGGCGATGTGGAAATCCCGATAGTTGACGTGCGGCATTATCTTGAGGGCGAACTGGATATGCACCACAGCCTTGCGTCCTTTTCCAGCCGCGAGCGAATCCGCCGTGCCCGTGGGCACTCGGACAACCAGCTGATCTGGATGAGTCACAAGGGGTACGATCCCGTTGACGAGGCGCTGGATATCATCGACCACTGGATGCAAAGAATTATCGAGCACCCCGAAATGGGTGTGACAGGCAACAAACCAGTTGAAGCCACCGATCGCTGCTTTGATAAAAATGGCAATGTAATGGCAGCGGGGCCGAGTGTGTGGGACGGCTCCTGGAACAGTAAACCGGCAGGGGCGTGTATGCGGAAATATCCTATTTACAGCACTCCTCGCCAAGTGGCTGGCGGCCCCATCACCGGTGACATATTCAAATGTGAGTTGCAGCCTCTTGAGCGCGCTATTGCCAAAAACACCTACGGCGTGGCGTCCGCCGCGGTCGTGGAACACATTGAAGACATGCGCAGAGTCTTCCCGGATGGCGTTTGCAACTTCAACGCACCAGATGTTGGGCGCCCGAAAGAGCGGCTTTTCGACCAGGGCGGCGATGTCATTATTGCAGGGCATGTGATCAGCGCAGATTATCGTCAGTTGCCGGGAGACATCGCCCGGGATGCTGAGGTGCGACAAGAAGAGATCATGCCAGTGCCAGTATCTGACGGTGGGCAGGAGTTGGGCACGGACTGAATTGAAATCGACAGAGCAATTGCGCAAGAGAGTAGAAAACGAACTTTTGGTTAACAAAGATACAGCGAAGATGCCCGGGGAATTTTGGCGCATTTTTTGTTGACACAACAACGCAGTCCGGTATGATGCGCCTCGCTCTCGGGGGATGACCCAGAGTCGCGAGGATGTCTCAGGAAATCTGCAGCAAGGTTTTCTCAGAATCCAAGTGGGTGGTTAGCTCAGTTGGTAGAGCGGCGCCCTTACAAGGCGTAGGTCACAGGTTCGACCCCTGTACCACCCACCAAATCCTGATTTGTAGGAGCCTGCTTGCAGGTGAACCGTCAAAGACGGAATAGATCAGGCTACCGCGGACCGGTAGTTCAGTTGGTTAGAATGCCGGCCTGTCACGCCGGAGGTCGCGGGTTCGAGTCCCGTCCGGTCCGCCATTTACCCGAAGGCCCCGCTTGAAAGAGCGGGGCCTTTTTCGTATCTGTGTCCGCAAAACCGTGACCTTCCGGTCCTACGTTCGGTATGTCGAGCCCAGCTCAGCTCTCTCGCTATTTCCACTTAGTCTTGCAAGTTGCAGTTTGTCCTATCCTGACATAGAATTTGGTCAAATGTCCTCTAAACCCATTCCGGAGGCAAAATGGCTAACCCCGCCTATCCCCCTCAAGTTTCAGAAGATCAGGTCCTTCTTGAGGCCACGCTCAACACTGCGGACCATCTCGGCCTGAAGAAGAAAGAGCTCAGTGAAATCATCCACCTGGATGACCGCACTCTGCGCCGTCGCAGCGGTCTTGCCCCTCAAAGCGCTGAGGGTCAGCTGGCCCTGCTACTGATTCGGGCCTATCGCTCAGCATTTGTACTTATGGGAGGGGAAGAGGGGGCCAGAACCTGGTTCGCCACGGCCAATCGAGCCCTCAACGGGGTTCCGCGGGAACTCGCATGCCGTATTGAAGGGCTGGTGCGTATCGTTTCTTATCTGGATGCCATGCGAGGCAAGGTTTGATCGATCTCCGCGACAAGATCCGACAATCCGCCACACGTCTGATTGGCCGCCTGTACCGCATCATTGAGTCGCAGGAGGAAATAGCCACCCGGAGCCTGGTCGACAGCCTGCAAAAGCAGGAAGTTCTTGAGAACCTGCTGGAACAGAGCAAGCCACAGCGGCTTCCCGGCAGTGAACACCTTCACTATCTGCTGGCCACTCCCTTTCGCTATCCGCCACTTCCATGGGGCTCACGCTTTGGCGGCATTGCGGAGCGCGGTATCTTTTATGGCAGTAAAACCGTAGCGACAGTCCTCGCAGAAGCGGCTTATTATCGGCTGCTGTTTTTGAACGACATGCAACAAGCGCCCACCGCTCCAGTCACAAGCTACCACCAGATTTTCGCCGCGAAGTACTGCGCAGACCCGGGTGTGCGGCTTCAGGCTGAGAGCTGGCGAGAGCACTGGCCGTCGCTTACCCATCCCACTGAATATGGATTCTGCCAGCAGCTTGGTGCACAGATGCGGGAGTGCGGAGTGCAGGGCCTGGAAACCCCATCTGCCAGAGCATTGTGCACCGGGTTAGCTCAGCTGCCGGTCAACGGCGGGGAAGGCATCAACGTCGCCCTGTTCGACCCCGGAGCCCTGCTGCGCCGACCACCTACAATGGAAGCGGAAGTTACCGCAGAGTCTGACCAGCATGGTGTTTCCTTCCTGGTGAAGTCTGGCAGCAGTGTGGAGTCCAAACATTTTGAGCGCGCATCGTTCCTGCAATCCGGTCAGCTGCCCCAGCCCGCATAAAGCGCCGAGCAAGTAGGACGACAAGCAAAGAATGATCCGCTACCTCACCGAGCTCAGCCTCGACGCCTTCATCGAAGCCGCCCGCAACGTACCCTATCAGCAGATCCGCTCAGACCTGTTCCCCGGCATAGACCTCTGGATACGCCGCGACGACCTCATCGACCCGCTGATTTCCGGTAACAAAGCCTACAAATTGATCTACAACCTCCTGGAAGCCCGCGCCCAGGGTAAAGACACCATCATCACCTGCGGTGGAGCCTGGTCAAATCATATACATGCGACTGCGGCGGCGGGGCAGCGCTTTGGTTTCCATACGATCGGCATTATTCGAGGAGAAAGACCGCCGACGCTCAGTGCCATGCTGCAGGATGCTGAGCGCTTTGGCATGTCATTACGTTTTGTACCCCGAAAGCTCTACCACGAGCGTAACGAATCGCACTTCCTTACCCAGATTGGCATCGCGCAAGAGAGATACTGGTATGTACCGGAGGGGGGCGCGAATGACCTTGGTGCCAAAGGGGTTGCGTTACTGGCCGATATCATCAGGGAAACGAGGCCGGTAGCGTTCGATGAATGTTGGGTTGCCTGTGGCACGGGGCTTACGCTCGGCGCACTTGCGGCCCGCATGCCTGACAGAACTAGCCTAACTGGAGTCCCGGTGCTGAAGGCCGCAGGCAGTATCCGCAAATCGGTAGAGATGAGGGCCGCAGACGATGGCCGAGAGCTGCAAATCAACCTGATCGAAGACGCTCATCATGGTGGTTATGGCAAGTACAGCGCAGCATTGCTGAGGACCCAGAAAGAATGCGAGTTCATTGGGGGGTTGGGACTTGATCATGTCTATACCGCAAAACTAGTGTGGGCCGGCGCAAAGGCCATTGAACGATCTGAAAGAAAAAAATCCACGCGCTGGCTCGACGAACTGCCCCGGATCCTTTTTTTGCATACTGGCGGATTACAGGGGAGGCGCGGGCTGGTTGGCTGAAAGGAAGGCTGAGACACTGATCTGTCTGAAATATGATCAGCTTGAATGGTGATTGAACGGTCACTTTTGCTTGGCCGAGGTGTTCGACTCACTGTTTTTGCTCAGGCATAATTGCCCGTCATCGAATATAAACTTGATTGCTTATTAACCACTTGTTGACGGCCCCGTCTAGAAAGTGGTCAGTTTTGCAGCTAATCAATAAACACAGTACTGCATTGGCCCAAATTCGGGCACCTGGGGGAGCGGTGTCAGAATTTCAGAATATTGGCCTTATCGGCCGCACAGAAAGTGACAGTGCAGCCCTTTCGCTCAAGCGTCTCATGGCGTTTCTCGAGCGTGAGGGCTATTCAGTCGTGCTCGAAAAAAACACAGCCAATGACGTATCTAATCACGCGGCTCGAGTATCTAGCAAAGACAAGCTCGGAGAACTCTGCGATCTCGTAATTGTTGTTGGTGGCGATGGCAGTCTCCTGGCAGCTGCTCGCTCCCTGGCGAAGTTCAGTGTTCCCCTTCTCGGTATAAATCGCGGTCGTCTCGGGTTCCTTACAGATATTACCCCCGACGAAATCGAGCAAAAAGTAGGCGATGTGCTTTCGGGAAAATATATGGCGGAAAGCCGTTTTTTACTCGACATGTCAGTGACTCGCAATGGTAAGCTTGTTGGTAAAGGCTCATCATTAAATGATGTGGTTATTCACCCTGGTGAATACATTCGCATGATCGAATTTGACCTTTTTATTGATGGCCAATTTGTTTATACGCAGCGATCAGACGGTCTGATTGTTTCGACACCTACCGGCTCAACCGCCTACGCGTTATCTGGTGGCGGCCCTATTATGCATCCCAAATTAGATGCGATCGTTGTTGTGCCCCTAAATCCACACACTTTGAGTAGTCGCCCTATTGTTGTCGAGGGTAGCAGTGAGTTCAAAGTTATCATTGGTGAGCATAACGCTACACATTCATATGTGACTTGCGATGGTCACGAGCAGGTAGTGACAGAGCCTGGAGACGTAATTCGAATCCATAAGAAGCCGCACAGGCTCACCTTGATACACCCGATTGATCACAACTTTTACGAAATCTGCCGATCGAAATTGGCATGGAATTTAGTTTTATGATTTCCGTAGTCGTAACCTTTCATAATGAGCGAACTCTCGCTCAGATTACACTAAATTCAATTCTCCGCTGTAGAAAATATTGTGAAAAATTTGAAGAACCTGTGCAGTTAGTCGTTGTGTTTGACTCGGTCGATGCAATGACAAAAAAAATTGTTGAATCTCATCCGTGTGTGCGGCCGAATGACGTGCTGCTAAATGTCAATTATGGAGACTTGGGTTTTTCGAGGAATAGAGGTATCTCGGCGGCGGATGGTGAATTTGTGGCGATACTCGACGGCGACGATTTGTACTCCGAAAATTGGTTGTATGCAGCAAAGGAACTAATTAAACGGAAAGGGAAACATATTGTTTGCCATCCAGAAATTGTGGTTAATTTCGGGAAATATAATTCCTACGCTTGGCAAATAGACCAAGAAGACGCTGGTTTTGATCCCGATGGGCTGCTTCTATCTAACTATTGGACTTCTTGGGTAGTTGCGCACAAGGAAGTCTTCGCAAGTATTGAGTATGCGGAAAGTAATCATCGCCAGCAGGGGTTTGGTCATGAAGACTGGCACTGGAATTGCTGCACCATAAAGGCGGGTTACATCCATAAAGTTGTTCCCCAGACTAGTGGTTTTTACAGAAGGAAGCACTCTTCGCTCTTGAGTGAACAGTTGCAGAATAGGGTTTATATCAGAAAAACAAATTTCTTCCATTGTGAAATATGATGTTTAGATTGCTGTACAAATTATCCTTGGCGATATATCGACACTTCTTGAGGCCTGTTATTAGGCGTTTGCCCGGCAACCTTTCCTATCGCACTGTCGCCTGCTTGCACCGTTTAAGGCGCGCGCTGTTCATTAGCAGCGATGACTCGGCACAAGCCATGGGTTGGCCGGTACACTATACAGCAGAAAAGAGAAAAGGTATCCCGGCTTGGCTTCGTGAAGAAATGCTGTCATTGGCAAGCCTTGAGTATGAAATTAATCCTAATATCATCCAGAGTCATGGTCTTGAATTTGCTCCACTTGCGATCCACCCTGCTGGAGGCCGTGTTTACCGGAAGCTCATGAATCTAGTGGCGCACAGGGAGGGATACGATTACATTTTGATTGCGCCCTGGGTAAAAATGGGTGGTGCTGATTTGGTGACCTTGTGCCACCTTCGTTATTTATCCAAGCGTAGAGTTAGAGTTTTGTTAATTTTAACAGAGGTAACTCATTCTGCTTGGCTCGATAAGGTTCCAAAAGAGATTGATATCTTGCAGTTTGGAAAGGAGGCCTCTTGGCTTTCGCCTATTGAGCAAGAGTCCGTACTGATGCGCTTGTTAATCCAGTTGGAGCCACGCTGTGTTCATAATATTAATTCGCGGCTCGCATGGAGCTGCATTAAGAATAGCGGGAAAACGCTGGCAGCAATTTCGGATGTATATGTCTCACTTTATTGTGATGACTACGATAAGGATGGCTGTCCAGTTGGCTATGGCCGCGAATTCTTGCGGGAGTCGGCTCCATATATCCGTAAAATCCTGACTGATAATTGTAGCTACCCGGAGCAGATATGCGCGGCATACGGACTTCCTTTGGCAGCATTTGAAGTGGTAAAGGTTCCCACTGACGAAAGCCTGTTGAAGTTACCCATCAGTAGGTCGGAAGGAAACCGAAAAGTAATCTGGTCAGGAAGATTTGATCCTCAAAAGAGACCGGAGCTTCTTCTGGAGGTGGCTAAGCTCTTGCCGGATGTGGAGTTTCATGTATACGGACAGGCTGTTGTGAGTGGAAGAAATAAATTAAGCCATTTTGAGTCTCAAAAGAATATCACCGTATTTTCGCCTTACTCGAGCTTTCAGGCTGTTGCAGAAGATTATAGGGTGCTGCTAAATACATCCGCATGGGACGGGCTGCCCAATATATTGGTGGAAGCTGCAGCATCGGGCATGGTTATAGTTACCTCAAATGTAGGTGGAATTACTGACCTTGTTGATGAAGTTACGGGGTTTCTGGTTGATAACCATAGCGACCCGACGGCTTATGCAGAAGCTATCACTCAGTGTTTGTCAAACATAGTTGTGTCTAGCAAAAAAGCTGAATGTGCAAGGCTACGGGTTCTCCAAAATCACTCCTGGCGAGCTTTTGAATGCAAGTTGGATGAGGTTTTTGCAAACCTCTGGGGGCGTAATCGGATGGTGCAGTGGGCGCAGGCTGCTGAGAAAAAACATCTGTGTGAAGGTGTTACAGAGCGTGAAAATGAAAAATAAAAAAATCGACGTAAGTATTGTTTTGAATATGCACCGCGAGTCATTGTATTTGCGACCCACTCTAGAGTCGATTAAAGAGTGTGTTGTTCAGGCTAAGATGAATAATATTTCTTGTGAGCTCGTGGCGGTTTTTGACAGATCAGATAAGTTAACGTGCGATGTTTTTTTTAGTGTTGATCTTTCTATCTGCGACGAGGTAAAGGTAGTCGATGTCGATGTGGGTTCTTTAGGGCTTGCTAGAAACGCCGGTATATCACAAGCCTCGGGTGAGTATATTTGGACATCCGATGCTGATGACCTGGTTTCGTCCAATTGTATCGTGGAGTTATTGCGAACTGCGAAGTCGCATAAGAGTGGTAAAACTGTTGTTTTTGTTGAGTACCTTTGCGCCTTTGGTGAACAGTATCACGTAGTGCGATATGTCGATTCCAAGTGGTTGACACCTGCAGATTTTGCACTGCAGCATCCATATGTCTCCCGGATATTTGTCGCGCGATCAGTTTTTGATGATTTGCAGTATCAAGACTTGCAGCTGACAAAGGGGTTTGCCTACGAAGATTGGGATCTTAATTGTCGGCTTCTGGCAAGTGGCTATGAATTTCTCGTTGCGAAAGATACGGCTTTCTTTTACCGACAGCGGGAGGGTAGCCTACTAAAACAGGCCAACTCTATCTCCTCCAAGTTGATACCTCATAACAGCCTGTTTGAGCGAGAGTCCTTCTGTGCGTTAGTGCGTGAGCATGTCCTAATGACTGAGGTGTCCCACGAGTTCTTTAAAACACGGAAGCAGATATTGGCCGAAAATAACACTGAGTTATTCATGCGGTCTGAGAAACTTCAAGGTTTCCTGTTGGATGCGGTTCGGCTAGAGCCAGAGGTGGAGCTTGCATCTGTTGAAAAGGCAAGTAGTTACAGTCCGGTTCCTTGGCGAGAAGACCACTGGGGGATGCAGCTTGGGGCTTTGTTTTCTTTACTGGGGCGTCACTCTTTTTCTGATGTGGTGCTCCTGCCTTGGTTGCGACCCGGTGGCGCTGAAAAATATATATTGGAGATCCTAAATGGAATTTCTCAGTGCGAGGCAGATGCCAGGATATTAGTTGTAACTGGCCAATCTTCGAAAGTACATGAATGGGTGGCTAGATTGCCCAGAAAAGCAGTTTTTATTGATTTATTTAATGCGTTTCCTTCTTACGATGAGAGTGAGAGGGCTGCGTTGTTGGTGCGTGCTTTGCTTGCAGTGAGTGAGCCAAAGGCGAGACTTCATCTCAAATCGTCTCCTTTTGTGCACAATTTTTATGATGCTTATTCGGGGGTTCTTTCTGAGGCTTTCAGGCCTGTGTATTATCGCTTCTCAGATGGTTACTACGAATGGAAGGACGAGGTAGCGCGTGGCCCATGGGGCGTTAAGGTAATGCGAAAACATCTAGAAAGTTTCTGGAAAGTAGTCAGTGATTGTGACGCTATTGCGCATATGGATGAAGCCGTTCTGGGGAATCTACAGTCGAAGTACCACACATTATATGCGAGTTGCAGCCCACCTGAGTTTCAGGTGAGTCTCGAAAAACCAAAGTTTCGACTGTTATGGGCATCTCGAATCGCGCCTGAAAAGCGTCCGGACTTACTGGTGGAAATTTCTCGTATGCTTAACATGACTAAGCATGTCTTGCAAATAGATGTGTTCGGCTCTATCGAGGAAGGGGTTGATTCATCGCAGTTTTTTGACGTTGAAGGTACCTCGATTGAGTATAAAGGAAGCTTTAGTGCTTTTTATGAGTTGCCCATCGAGAAGTACGATGCCCTTGTATATACCAGTTCATTCGATGGTTTGCCGAACGTTTTGCTAGAGGCGATGTCCGTCGGTCTTCCTGTCATTGCTCCAAATGTAGGTGGTATTGGCGAGTTGGTGGTGAGTGGCAAAACGGGCCGCCTGGTAGAAAATGCAGGAAGTAGTGCTAAGTTGGTCGAAAATTACTTGGAAGCAATAAGCGAATTGTACGCCCATTGGCAAGGGGTCTCGGATAACGCTGCGCGAGGACGGGAGCTCGTTAAGAGCAGGCACTGCTCGAGCGTATATATGGAGGCTCTGGTGGATATATTTGAGCTCAAGCAAAGGGGCAAAGTTTTAGAGTCTGAGTTGGCTGTGAGTGTCGCATAATATGGAACTCTATTTTTATGCGCCTAGGGAAAAAGTGGAACTCTTAAGTGGGTCTCGCCAAAAGGCATTTCTTGCTGGTGGTGATTTTGGATACGGCAATTTCGGTGATGTGCTTCAGCATGCGGGCGCGATCTCGGTCGTACGTGATAATTCAAGTTTGGCCGTTATAGCTGTTCAATCAATCGCTACCATATCGAAATTTGGTGATATAAGGAAAACCCAAAAATCATATGGCGTAGACTGTCTTCTTTTTGTGAGTGATGCGCCTCTCGATGAAGACTGTGAAAAAAAATTTGGTTTGGAGCCCGTAACCTCGATTTTGAATGTTGCTTATGTTCAATTGTATGGCGGTGGATTCCTGAATGGATTGTGGGGTGACTATGTACTTAACGTTATAGAGGCTGTCTTGAGTCGAGCAGGTAAGGCAGCATATGTGATATCGGGACAGCAGGTTTCTGAAGATTTTATTGATAGGGTGGTTGCCCATGTTAGTAAATTCAAACCGTTGCTCTTTGGCGTTCGCGATCAAAGGTCTGAGCAGCTGTTGAGCTCAGCGGGGATTGAAGTCGAGTTTTCTTTTGATGACGCAGTCGAGCCTCTGTTGAAGTTGCGAGAGCTTCTGCGTGTTAAAGCTGGATCGGGTTTGTTGGTTCATCTTAATACATCAGACTATACGGGTAACGACACTGCCCTCCAAGAAATTAGGGCTGATTTAACAGTGATGTCGCGTGTGTTTGGGGAGGGTGCCCCTTTAACGTTGTTACAGGCATATCGTGATTCAAGAGAAGAGGTTGTAGATTCAATCGAGTCCGTTAAGCGTTTGGATTCGGGGTTTAGTTTCCCAGACATCCGACTAATTCAATTGATGAATGTTTTAGATCACCCTGGTTCGAGCAGCTCGCTGATGCCCCTCATTGGTGATTTTGCGTATTCTTGCTCTTATCACGTTACTTTGTGGATGCAACTTTGTGGTATTCCGTGTTGGTTGCGAGGTGAAAATGCTTATTATCGCCAGAAGCGGGAGGCTCTCGGGGTTACTTTTGACTCTTTCAGTGATTTTTTAGCGGGCCGGAAGGTGCCTGACCACGCGCAGAAACTAAACCTGAGATCGAGTTGGTTGGGTAATGTAACGCGCATCTTAAGGGAGCTGGATATCGTCAGTGATTTGATTGAGTTTTCACTACCTTCAAGTGATTGCGTGCTCCTTAATTTTCGCTACAAGGGAGATCCGTCGTTAAGTGAACGCTTGAGTTTCGCGTGGGGGCAGAAGCTGCATATAGATGGACTATTAGAGAAAGAAAGAGAAAAAGCAAATTACTCCGCTGCAAGGATTGCCGAGTTAAATTGTGATAATGAGGAACTTCGTGAGCGCGGGCGAGCAATGATCGGTCGCATCACTGTTTTAGGGCAAGAATTGCATAAGGTTAGCTCAGACAACAATTGGTTGCGTGTGGAGCTGGATCGCTTGAGTCAGGACAATGTACGGCTTCAATCAGAAATAAATCAGTGTTTGGATGCTCAAGAAGTTGCACGCTTTCAGTTAGATAGAGTTTATCAAAGTACATCTTGGCAGTGGACTAGGCCTATGCGTGTATTAGTTAGATATTGTAGGACTGCCCGCTTTGATGCAGCCGGCGAAATTGGGCTATTTGAAGCTTTGCGACGGTCGGCTTATAAATTTCGCGTGTCGCCGAAAGTTCGCACGGTAGTAGGCAGCGTTCTCAACAAATTTCGGCGGTAACTGGATGTATATGTTGAAAAGTGCTTATGAAGCTTCGCGCAGTGTAGGTTCTCGGCAGCTTCCATTTCGATTAAGTTTGCATTCTGAGGGTGTAGTGTGAAATTGTCGGTTCGGAATTTCCTGTCTTGCTTATTCTTGCTGGTTTTTTTATGGCTCTTCGTTGTAGCGTCTGATCCGTATGTTTCGATAGGGTCGCCTTACATTGCGCATTTGCTAAATCTTTTGTTGCCGCTGGCTTTTCTATTTTCAATTTGGTGTGTTAGTGGGCGGATGACTGTTGGTTTGCTTGTTACGGTACTCCTAGTTTCTGTTGTTCATTATGCAGGAAGAGTAAAGGCTGAGTTTCTTGGCGAAAGTCTGGTGTATGCTGATCTGTCAGTGATTTCCTCGGTCGCTGAGAGTCCTGAGTTGGTTTTCGGGTTTGTCTCGACGACATTTTTTGTTTTTATTGTGGCATCGGCACTAGCACTTTTCCTTGTTTCTTATTTCCTAAAAGGTGTTGCTAAATCCTCATATTTATCGCGCGTTTCTGTTGCCTTGGTTGGGGGGGCGCTGTTTCTATTTTCGGGATTTTATCGGACTCCCGCCGTTATTCCTGCTCTCGGGTGGGAGTTTTTCCAGCAAAATAGTGGTGCTGCAAATGCGGGTATTATTGGAAATATGCTTCTCGGAAGAATGTCCCAAGAGAGTATCGTGGTAGAACCCGATATTGCATTGGCCGAGAAATTTTGGGTCGAACCTCGGGTCATCGCGGCCCGAAGCGCGCTCGAGCGACTATCGGTCACGCCAGATTTTCGGCCCGACATTGTGATGGTTCAGAGTGAGTCCTTGTTTATGCCAGGCAAGCTTTGTGGCATGCCTGAAACGCCGGTTTTGCCGAATATTTCTAGCCTCGGGAGCCCGCGCGGAGGGGAGCTAGAGGTGCCGGTTTTTGGTGGGCGGACACTGCAGAGTGAATTTGAGTCATTGTCGGGAGTGCCAATCAGCGCCTTCCCTCATTCGATGTTTGCTTACTATGACTTGTTGAAGAAAAATATTGCGGCAATGCCGCGAGTGTTAGCAGAGCAGGGATACAACACTGTTGCGATACACCCGAATAAGGGTGGTTTTTGGAACCGAAATACAGCAATGGGGCGTTTGGGTTTTCAAACCTTTCTGGATATTAACGCATTTTTATCCGATCGAGACGAATCCATTAGGGGGCATGTGAGTGACCTGTCTCTAGTCAAGGCAGTGCTATCGCAGTTGGATTCTGCGAATGGCCCCACATTTGTGGAAGCGATTACCATGGATAATCACGGGCCCTGGGGTGCGGCGACGGGAAATACCAGTGAGGGCTTGCCTGTCCCAGATATGTTGAATCCTGAAGCAGCAAAAATTTTTACCGATTACTTGGCGCGAGCTCGAGATGCTGACTCTGCTTACGGATACCTGATTGATGCGCTTAGGCGTCGGGAACGGCCAACGTTGGTAGTTTTCTTTGGGGAC
Organism: Microbulbifer harenosus; assembly: GCF_005771435.1. GTDB lineage: Bacteria > Pseudomonadota > Gammaproteobacteria > Pseudomonadales > Cellvibrionaceae > Microbulbifer > Microbulbifer harenosus. The sequence continues at coordinate 151,565 of NZ_VANI01000005.1, read as the reverse complement.
CATATGCCTGCATTGCCAAGTGTGTATAAATCGCTTTGCTTTAAAAATGGATTAAAGCCAGAAGAGCAATTGCCCCCATATAGATTTTGGTCCAATTTTTCTACAATCGATCTGCCGGGAAAAACAAGTTCATATTTAATTCCTGGTCTTGTTTTTCGATCGGCAAACTTACCGATGCCGGATTTTTTTCTCGCGAATGCAGTTATGGGGGTAATTCAGGCTGATAGCGAGATTTCCGCAGAAGAAAAATTAAAAATAAAGCAGCAGTATGAACAACTATCTATCCTGAATATGACGACGGGCGCGGAGATTGATTCGAGCGTTCGCACAGTTATATCCCGTCCAGCAAAAATTGCTGACACTCTCAAGCGCTTTCATGTTGGTGGGGCTGCGTTTTCTTCGGATAGCGTACTCAAGCTTGATAGTGATACGCAATTCTCTACCTTTAGGGGGGCTGGAGGTGTACGGAAGATTTCGATTCGTCCCTACTTAGATCGCGCTATGTTGAGAAGTTGCGCTGAGCACGAGGTGACGGGTCAAGCGGCCGCAGGGATTTCTGTTAAAGGTGGTGGTCGTGAAATATATCGCGCGCCAATGCAACGTGGCGCGTTTAGGTTGGCAACGTTTAGCACAGCTGGCTTGAAAGATTTTAAATTTGAAGCTTATGGACTTGGTGAAAACTGCCCCTCTATAAACCTTAAGATCGTTCAATTGCAGTGCGATTCTCCTCAATGCGAACAGGGGCAGGAGGATGTTGATCTTTCCTTTGAGGTAGAGCCACGCTTCCACCGTGATTTCTTCGCGGACGATTTAAAATCACTTAAAAAGATCTACCCCGAAGGCGCGTCTAGCTCTTCCAGACGGCGCGAAGCGCTTGATTGGCTGTTAAGTAGGGTGGTAGATGAGGAGATTGGTTACGGTCCATTTCGTGTTCATCCGGATCATCAGATATTTATGCATCCTAGTGAGAGTGTGTCGGCCAAAATGAAAGTTGATGTTTCTGGGTCCAAGTCTCTTACTTTGACTCCTCGAATAGATCCTTTGTCCGCTCATTGTCGCGTCCTTAATGAACCTGGACGTGAAGCTGGGTTGGTTGGCTTAACCATTAAGCTAGATGGAAAAAATGTTTTCGAGGGGGCTATTGATCGAAAATTCAATGAACTTGTTACGCTTAGCACTGAAAGTCACCAGCTACTTGAGATTATCGTAGATAAGGGGAATGAAGTGTCCTGGTGTGATTGGTTTTCGGTGGGTGTTGATCGCGTTAATTCTTGATGGCTGAAATTTTGGTGAGCCTTTGGGTGTTTCCAAGAGTTAGTACCATGACGACAGACTGCTCGGCGGTGCTTCTTCTTAAGGGAATGTTTGGTTTTTATATTATTGAAGATGTGGTTTATGCAGTTTAGTACTGGAACATTAACCGATATCGCTAGCGCGTTTAAGCGGATCTCCTTGGTGGGAGCTCTGGGCTGGCAGGATGTGCGGCAGCGCTATCGTAGGTCGGCGCTCGGCCCATTTTGGTTGACCATTAGCATGGGGATTATGATCGGGACAATCGGCTTGGTGTTTGGCAAACTTTTTAATTCCCCTATGGTTGAGTTTTTACCATTTTTGGCCGCCGGAATAATTTTGTGGACATTTATATCGTCTGTAGTGACGGAGGGGTGTTCAGAATTCGTTTCTGCGCAGGGAATTATCAAGCAGTTGCCGATCCCACTGTTTGTGCATACCCTAAGAATGATTTGGAGAAACTGTATAATATTGTTTCACAATATTATTATTTTTCCTGTTGTTTTGTTAGTTCTGGGGGGCAGCTTTAATGCGAATGTTATCTTTGTCGTCCCGGGCTTTCTTTTGTTGTTGGTTAATCTGGCTTGGTTGGGCTTGATGCTTGGTGTCGTCTGCGCGAGATACAGAGATTTGCCGCAGATTGTATCGAGCGCTTTACAGGTTCTTTTCTATTTAACTCCGATTATTTGGATGCCGAAGCTTTTGCCCGAGAGGGCTGGCAGTTTCATATTGGATTTCAATCCCGTCTTTCATTTGATTGAAGTAGTTAGGTCTCCGCTATTAGGACAGGTGCCATCTTTTGACAATTGGCTTGTGTCGACCTTTTTGGCAGTCTCTGGTTGGGTTGTTGCTATTTTCTTCTACGGCCGATATAGAAAACGTTTGCCCTATTGGCTTTAAGGTTGCTTGAGAATGACTGTTATTGACTTTAAAAACGCGTCTGTTGACTTTCCTATTTATAACGCGGGGGGGCGATCTCTTAAGAAGCGCTTGATGCAAGTTGCAACGGGTGGCCAGATTTCGGCGGATGGCCAGGGGCGGGTAATTGTCAGGGCGCTTGAGGATTTGAGCTTTGAGTTCAGTGAAGGCGAATGTGTTGGTTTGGTTGGACATAATGGAGCAGGAAAGAGCACCTTGCTTCGAGTGTTGAGTGGTGTCTATTCTCCTACAGAAGGTGAGGTTTCAATCCGAGGGGCCGTCGGCTCGCTTATTGATATTTCTCTTGGTATAGATCAGGAAGCAACTGGTAGGGAAAATATATATATCAGGGGAGCATTGCTGGGGTTGTCACGCAGGAAGATTGACGCTGCACTCGATAATATAATCGACTTTGCAGAACTTGGTGATTTTATTGATATGCCCGTTCGTACGTATTCCTCGGGTATGCATCTGCGTTTGGCTTTCTCGGTCTCTACGATTGTTCGCCCCGATATATTGATTATGGATGAGTGGCTGTCCGTAGGTGATGAGGGTTTCAAGCAAAAGGCTGAATCTCGTATGTCTGAACTTGTGTCCTCGAGTAAGATTGTTGTTATTGCTAGCCATTCAAAAGACTTGATTTTGAATATGTGTAATCGGGCAATTTGGCTTGAACACGGCCGTATCAGAATGGATGGGAGTGCTAGCGACGTTTGTAGCGCATATTTTGGGGGATAGGAGGAGGGGTAGCGGCGGCCTATGGTAAACAGTGTTTGTTTGATCTTTTTTAGCTACCTGTGGCCGCGTGGAAAGATTACGTTTTTTTTACCATTGATATGTATTCTTTGATTATTTCTCTTGCAATGTCTTTGGCGCTTGCTGCGACGTCGGGCTTTGGAGCAACAATTTTTTTGTTAGTTATTGCCTCAATAAGTTTGCTGAGAGCCTCATGATTTCCCATTGGGAATAGTGCCGCTTGGTCTAAAAGTTCAGCGCAACCGGGGATGTCGCTTGCAATCACTGGAATGTTCCTTGCCCCTGCCTCTAACAGTACTTGCGGCTGGTTTTCTGGCCACAATGACGGCAAAACCAGAAGGTCTAGCTTGTCCATGAGGGGCGTCGTTTCCTCTTCTTGAATTTCTCCTAAGTATGTCGTCTTTTTGTATCTTTGAAGTTCCCTGTCTGCATAAGTAGGTAGAGCTTTTTTGCCTGCGACTATTAAGTGAATCTTTTCGTTATTAAGGGCTTTTAATGCTTGTGTAATTATGTGAAGGCCCTTGTGAGGTGATAGTGCGCCTAGGAAACCAATGCTAAATGTATCGCCCGTTACGCTAGCGGTTGTTTTCGGCTCGAACCATTGGGCAGATAGCCCTGCAGGAAGATATTTGCAGTTCTGTAGTTTAAAATACTCTTCTAATAAGCTTTGGCCGGTTTTGGATAGACATATGACTGCGTGAGCTTCTTTAAGGATATCGTGTAAAGTTTGCTTTCTATTATCCCAGAGCGTGCTTTCGCCAGATTCTATATTTTTGCTTTTAATAAGTTGTGCAGTGAGATGGGCTCCAATCTCTGTTTTTGCTGCGAAGTTGATAGTAGGGTTGCGATGTGTTTTGGCAATACACTTTAAGCAAGTAAATTCTTCTGTAAAACCATGGCAAAGGTTGCCGTCACTCAATGTGAGGGTTTGTTTTGGGCAGAGCCACCAGAAATCAGTAACTGATATGATGTAGGGTATGTTCAATGCGCGCGCGGCATATACTATGTTTACTCCAATATGACCTGGATTAACCAAATGGAGTATGTCAGGCTTTTCTTGCTTTAATAGTTCAATATATGCCTCTATTGGCGCACCTTTGACGGCAGTCCATCCAAGCGTTGATAAGGTTTTGTATGGGATACTATTCCATACACCTCCGCTGTGACCTCTTCCTTCGGGGTCTCCCCCGGCTACAGAGACTTCGCAGCCATATGCTATGAGTTCTTTTCCAAGGTTGCGGATGTAGCGTTCAGTCCCTTGATTGTATCCTGGACCAAATTGCATGGTAACGAAGAGAATCTTCATGTTGACCCCGATAGTGCTGAAGGCGCAAATATACATTATTGCTTTTTAAAACAATAGGTTATCATTGCGTGTTGAGTCTTCCTGAAAGAGAACTTTCTTTGCGTTCCGAACTTCGAATCCTTCACTGTTACAGAACTTTTTACCCTGAGTCAAAGGGTGGGCTTGAGCAAGTTGTTCTTGAGCTCGCACAAAATACGCACGGCAGCGGTGTATTGACTCTCGCAAAGGATCCTGGGCAAAGGATGCTTGATGGGAAACTTCCGGTGTTGGCAGAGCGGCGCTGGGTGTCAGTTGCGTCCTGTTGTATTGGGCCCGGCTTGGTGAGGAGGCTGTTCCGGTTAAAGGCCAAGTTATTGCACTTCCATTTTCCTTGGCCGTTTGGCGATGTGACTTACTTGTTGGCGGGGAGGTCTCGTCCGCTAATCATTACCTATCATTCGGACATCGTGCGTCAACGCGCTCTCAGCTTACTCTATTATCCTCTGATGAAAATATTTTTGTCCCGCGCTGACCGCATAGTCGCAACTTCACAAAACTATATGGATAGTAGCCCTGTATTGGCCGACTTTCGAAGTAAGGTTGAGGTAATCCCTCTAGGGATTTCTGAGCAAGAGTATCCAGTACCTGCCGATAATGACTTGTTAAACATGGAGGCACGCTTCGGTAAAGATTTCATGTTATTTGTCGGCGTTCTGCGGTATTACAAAGGATTGGAATATCTTATTAGAGCGTCTGTCGGGAGACCATACCGGGTGGTTATCGCGGGTAAAGGGCCTGAGCAAGCGAAACTTAAGGTATTGGCTGATGAGCTGGGAGCGGACAGTATCGTTTTCACAGGTTATATCAGTGATTTAGAAAAGGCGGCGCTCATGAAGCTGTGCCGGGCAGTAGTCTTTCCTTCCCATTTGCGGTCAGAGGCTTTCGGGGTAACGTTAATCGAGGGTCTAATGTATGGAAAACCCCTAATTTCCTGTGAAATTGGCACGGGTACTAGCTACGTTAATGCCGATGGAGAGACGGGGCACGTGATTCTTCCCGCAAATCCCGATGCGCTTCGCGAGGCTATGGATGACCTGTGGAATGATCCGGTTAAGGCAGAGCAGATGGGGCAGGCCGGCCGGCTGCGCTACGAGTCATTATTTACCGGTGAGCGAATGGCGGCAGCGTATCAAAAGCTTTACACACAGGTGCTTGAGGAGAGAGGGCTGGCGACGTAATGGCCCGAATTGCTGTAGATGCGCGTCCGCTCTCAATTCCTACTACTGGGATCGGAAGATATACGCATGCCATTATGAGGCGCCTACTGGACAGTGAGCACCACTGGTACCTGTATAGTCATCAACCACTTCTACATGAATTTGAGGGACTGCCCAATGTGACGGTGCGCTGTGGCAGTATGCAGCACGCGGGATTGGGATCTTTGTATGCCCAAGTTGTTTTCCCTCTTTGGGCAGGCAAGGATCAAGTCGACTTATTTTGGTCTCCGCGCCATCATCTTCCGCTGTGTTTGGGAAAGTCGCTACCCAAGCTGGTAACAATTCATGACTTAGTGTGGCAGCGATTCCCTCAGACCATGTCTCGGCTGGGGCGGCAAATAGAGCGTGTCTTGATGCCCCCATCCCTTAAGTTCGCAGACGCTGTGATTGCGGTGTCCGACAGTACGGCCAATGAAGTGCGAAACTCGTTTCCAGGTACTGCTGGCAAGATTCGCACGATTTACGAAGCCCCTTTTTTAGAGGCGACGGAGGGGCCCTACTGCGATGGAAATTATTTTCTTTTTGTCGGCACTATTGAGCCGAGGAAAAATCTTCCAGCACTTTTGCGCGCATATCGTATCTATCAATCCAGACTCTCTCGTCCGTTACCTTTAAAAATCTGCGGTGGCAAAGGCTGGGGGCTGCCCGAATTGGAGAGTCTTATTGCTCAGGAGGAGCTAGGGGATTGGGTCGAGTTGCTTGGCTACATTCATGACGATCAGTTGCCCGCTCTGTACCGTAACGCAAGGGCTCTACTTATGCCTTCGCTCTATGAGGGCTTCGGGCTACCCATTGTCGAGGCTTTTAGTCAGGGAACGCCAGTAATAACCTCAAATCGTGGCGCCATGCAGGAAGTTGCCTGCGATGCTGGGTTACTGGTTGACCCTGAATGTGCCGAGGATATGGCCGCGGCACTAATGGAGCTGACGAGTAATAGCGCTCTGCTCGAGGAACTTCAACAGCGTGCCCAGGCTAGGGCGAAGTTATTCAGCTGGGATCACGCAGGCGAACAAACGTTATCACTCATTGAATCACTGCTTGCTTCCAAACGATAGCCAGCAGTGGCTGCTGAATAGGTAAAGAGAAACCCAGATCACCCATTAAACAGGCCGGGTAGTGTGTTTGATGCTGGCCTGTCCTCATCCCTAAGGTGCAGGAGCCTCCCAGCTAGTAATTGTAGTTGCTGTCGATTAAGGGGTTTTGCAGGAGTTTTGTATGTTGCATCATTCAATATTTGAATGGCATCTGATAGCTCGCCGATGTTTAGCCTGTTTGCCGCGCTCTCCAGGCTCGTAGTTCCAGTATCCGGCCAGCGTCGGTCAACCCATTGCCGAAGGGCGACCTGAATTTCTTGTGGACTCCCTGTGTTTATCAGCTTGATGAGTTTCTCTTCATCTCCGTGATTCTTCGTTTTTCTTATTACTCTGGTGGGTGCCTCCATATTTTTATTTCTTTTTGAGTAAAAGAAATAAATGACCCATAAAAAGTGTGAAGCGATTGCCGCTATTGCTAATTTTTGCCAGAAACCTGGTTTCACTTCAGTGGCGCTAGGCCTTTCCGGGGTTACAGGGGTGCTAGTGCCTGGGGTGCTGGAATCCAAAATGGGTGCCCCAGATACATTGAAGCGAAATGCCGGCAACTGGGTCGCACGCTGCTGCCCATTTTTGGTATCCCACCAGGTGATCGTTATCGGCGGTAATTGATATTGCCCTGGTTTGGTTGCGACGATGGCGGTGGTTTCAATACGTGTACCGGTGATTCCGTTCGCTCCGGCTTGATCTTCTTTTTGTGCCTGGTCGGGGTACACCTTTAGCCCTTCGATATTGAGCGTTGGCAGCGGTGGCAGTTGCGCCGCACGCAGCCCTTCGGCGCGCAAAGTGATGATCCGGGTAATGGGTTCCCCAACCTTGAATTCTTCTGGATCTTTGCTCCAGCTCTGCACCAGGCCGAGGCTCGCGGCCGGTAACCAGTGGCTGCCGCTGTAGCTGTCCGGTTTGGGTTCTACTTTTACAGTTTTAGCTTCCGAGCGCAGACGGATACGTTGAGCATTGCGGTTGAACAGGGAGAAGGGGTCTCTTCTGCCTGTCACGGCAACATAGTTCAGTGCCGGGATCTGCAGTTCGCCGGAGCTTTCCGGGAAAACGGCGTAAGTCAGTTCGTAGACGGCGTGGCCTACGCCCTGGATTCTGCGCTCGTAGCGCTGTTCATCCACTTTTTCCACGTGGGCGCCGGGAATCTGCAGCGGATCGGTGGCGATGTCGTGGAGGCCTACGGTGGTGTAGAGGCGGACCTTGACGAGCAGCTGTTCCTGGACAAAGAGTTTGTCTTTATCCAGTTCGACTTCGAGAAATGCCTGGCGGCTGTTGCCGCTAGGGGATTCGCCGGCCTTGCTGACGGTGATGGGGATGGCGTCTGACACCTGGCCGTGGAGATGCAGGGAGGGGACGAACAATTTGCCTTCCTTCAACGGCGCCAGGACGACAGTCCACTCGACGAAGCTCTCCGCTCGTCCGTTAAATACACGGTACTGGTTGGATTGCTGGCGGGAGAGGACTTCGAAGTCCTGTTCCAGCAGGTTGAAGTCCGGTTGGCCACCGCTTTGTGATCCGCTGTAGCGCAGGGTGAGGGTGAAGGTCTCGTTGATGGCGAGTTCGTTGCGGTCGACGCTGGCGGTCAGGTCCTGGGCGTTGGCGACGAAGGACAGCACTAGCAGCAGGATGGCTGTCAGCAGTTGAATCATTTTGGGCATAGGTTCGCCTGCAGGCAGGCTCCTACAAGAGATATTCGTGCAAGAGTTATTTGTGGAGTTGGTTACCATCGCTGGGTGGCTCCGTTTTCCGGGGGCTGCCATTCGCCGCTGCGATAAGCGCGGCGGCGTTGCAGGCTTTCGTATTTGAATTTCTCGCGCATCAGGCCGGCGGGATCGTCAGGGATCTGGCGCAGCCATTGGTCGAGAGCCTGCTGCGTTTCCGGGTCGAGTGGACTTTCCTGGTCGCTTGGTTGGGCTTGAGCAGACTGTTCCTGTTCGTTTCCTTCCTGCTGTTCGCCGTTCTGGGCCTGTTGCTGTTTGCTGTCGGATTGTTCCTGCTCTTCCTGACCGGAGGGGGATTGCTCCTGGTTGGAAGGCTGCTGGTCCTGTGTATTCTGCCCGGCACTCTGTTGCTGGGACTCGTCGCCCTGTTGCTGGTTTTGCTGCTGATCCTGCTGTTGGCCCTGCTGGTTTTGCTGATTCTGGTCCTGCTGCTGGTCGTTCTGCTGTTGTTCGCCGGATTGTCCGCTCTGTGACTGCTGCTGTTGCTGCAGTTTCTTGAGCTGCTCGGCAATTTCCCGATTGTGAATGGCATCGGCAAATTCAGGGCTTTGCTGAATGGCCTGGTCGAAGGCGCTGATCGCCTCATCAAAGCGCCCTTGCTGGGTAAGGCTGTTGCCGAGGTTGTAGAGCCCCTGGGGATCATTGCTCTGGGCGAAATTTTTTGCGGCAGCATCGAATTTGCCGGCGCGGTACTGCGCAGTGCCGCGCCATTGGGAGTTTTCAAATTGCTTCGCCGCACCCGCGGCATCCCCCTGTTCCAGCAGCTCGCGACCCTGTTGGTTGGGGGTTTGCCACAGATTCTCAAGATCGGCAGCGCTCGCGTCATTACTGGAAAATGCGGTCATCGCCAGCGTCAGCGGAAGCGCGCAGGCGAGAGTGCCCCTGCGAAACAGCAGCAAGGTGAAGGGCAGTAACAGTAAAACCAGCCAGGGGCCTTCTTCGTACCACTGGTCGAATTCGCGCTCGGTTAGTTCGGCCTGCTCTGGCGTGCTGTTTTCGGGAAGCACGCGGGCAATATCGCTATCGTCCACAGTAATCTGGGCAAATTCACCGCCGGTGCTGCGAGCGAGGCGAGTGAGTTCGCGGCGATCAAAGTTGGTGATGATGATCGCACCGCTGTCGTCGGTGACAAATCCACTGCCATTGCTTTTGGGAATGGGGCTGCCGTCACCACTGCCGACCGCGAGAATCGACAGGCTGACATTGCTGCCGCTGAGCGAGTCTTTAATGGTGCCAATGGCAGCCTTGTCGATGCCATCGGTGACGGCAAGCAGGCGCCCGCTGCCATTGGCGCCGTCGCGGATCAGTCTGAGTCCGGTGTCCACCGCCATTTCGATATTGCTGCCGGGTACCGGCATGATTTGTGGCGATAAGGAGGGCACCAGGTTGGCAATGGTGTCGGTGTCGTCGGTCAGCGGTGTCACCACATGGGCTTCACCAGCGTAGGCCACGAGCGCAGTGAGTCCGTCTTTGCGCTGTTTGAGGATGTCCAGAATTTTAAGGCGTGCGCGGGTAAGGCGATCTGGGGCGAGGTCTGTTGCCATCATCGAAGGCGACAGATCCAGCAGGATTACCAGGGCATCCTGGTTGCTGTATACCGGGGTTGGCAGCTTGCGCCAGCTGGGGCCGGCGAGGGCAATGATGGCGCAGGTCAGCAGGGCAAAAATCAGGGTAAACAACCACGGGCGCTTTTCCCCGCCGCGCATCAACAAGTGGGGCAACAGGTTTGGGTCAATCAGCTTTTGCAGACCGCCGGCGGCGAATACGGTGCGCGCCAGTGCCCAGCAGGCGAGGGCGGCGGGCAGGATCAGCCACAGTAGGGCGGGACGCAGGAAATGGAACTGACCGAGATCGCTCACGAAATTCATACCTTGAGTCCCCCATTGCGGTGACTGTGGGCATTTTCTGCCGCAGATCTGCGCGCCGATAGGTTGGAGAGCGCGGTCGCCAATAGCGGTGCTGCGGCCCAGAGTGCAGCCAGCAACAGCGCCAATCCCAGCGGCCATACATACAGAGAGCGCAGTGGTCGGTAGGTTTCCGCTTCCTGTTCGACCGGTTCCAGGCGGTCCAGCTCGGTATAAATTTTTGCCAGTTCCTCGGGATTGTGCGCGCGAAAATAGCGGCCGCCAGTCTTGTCGGCAATCGATTGCAGGGTTTCACTATCGAGGTCGCGGGACGGGTTGACCCGGCGCGCACCAAAGCGGGAGCCGAGCAAACCGGGTTGCACCATTTCTTCCGCGCCGACGCCGATGGTATACACCTTTACCCCGGCCTGTTTTGCCAGTTCCGCTGCTTTTAACGGCTCGACTTCACCGGCAGTATTGGCGCCATCGGTCAGCAGAATCAGCACCCGCTGATCTGCCGGGCGCTGGGTGAGGCGTTTCACGGAGAGGCCGATGGCATCGCCAATCGCGGTGCCCTGTCCGGCAAAACCAATCTGCGCTTCCGCCAGCAGGGTGTCGACGGTCTCACGATCAAAGGTGAGTGGTGCCTGCAAATAGGCGCGGGTGCCGAACAGCACCAGGCCGAGACGGTCGCCTTTGCGGCGCAGCACAAAGTCGCCCACGACATTCTTTACCGCGGTGATACGCATGGCGGGGTTGCCATTCAGGATCATATCCGGGGTTTCCATGCTGCCGGATATGTCCACGGCGATCAGTAGGTCGCGGGCGCTACTGGTCTGGGTAATGGGTTCGCCATACCACTGCGGGCGCGCCGCGGCAGTAATCAACAGGGACCAGATGAGCCAGAGCAGAAAAAGATTGAAATAGTTGCCGCTCGCGCCGCCACTTTTGCGCGGGAGCTGCTGGTAGTAAGGGACTTTCAGCGCGCTGTTAAGCGGCTCACTCTTGGGAAGCAGGCGGCGGGCGAGCAGGGGCAGTGGCAGAAGTAAAAAGAGCCAGGGGAGAGCGAATTCAAACAACGCCGGCCTCCTGGTTTTTCGTCGGTTTAACGTCTGCTGCCGGGCGCACAGGCTCGGACTGGTGTTTGCGCACCCAGCTGATGGCGAATTCCCGCAGCTTCTCGAGCGCCTGCAGGTCGCCGTCGGCGCCGCTGTACAGGTTCTCAATGAGCGCCGCGCGCGCCGCCTCCGGCATTGGCACTTCGGAGGAATTCTCTAGGAAACGGATCCAGTTTTGTCCGGTGAGCGGGCCAACGGCTTTGCGACCAAAGGTCACTACAGCTACCCGTTTCAACAGTACGTTAATGTCCTCGATCGCGCGGGGGGCGCTGAGGTCTAGCGCTTGCAACAGTCGCACGCCTTCGCTCCGGTAGAGATTGCGACGGCGCCTCTGGCGCAGGCGAATGGCGAGCAGAATGGCGGCAAACAGCAGCGCTACTAGCGCGCCAGCCAGAATCCACCAGCCGGGTGCCAGCGGCCACCAGCCGATGGGGGTCGGTTCGTGAATATCTCTCAGTTGCGCCAACAACTCCTGCATTTCCGGGGGCATTGGATTGGCTGGCGCAGGTGCGGCCTGCTTCGGTGACAGCGGCAACATGGTCACGCCGGCCTCCGGCCATTGGTCGCTGTGCGCTCACCGTAGCGGTTGAGTAGAACCGGGACCACGGGCTGGGTATTGTCGAAATCCAGCAGCGGCAAATGCAGACGGCGGCAGAGTTGCGCGGTTTGTTCGCGCGCCCGCGCCTGGTCCTGGGCAAACTGCTGGCGCAGCCCACGGCTGGATTTGCCAAGGAAGGTGCGCTGCCGGCCATCGCTGATGGTCAGCGCCTGATCAGGCAATTGCTGCTCAAGGGGATCGGTAATACGCAGTACCTGCATGTCGGCGTGGCGGGTGAGCAGATAGAGTGGTTGCTCGCAGCTTTCGTCGAGATCGTGGCAGTCGCTGATCAGAAACAGGGCGCTGCCGGGGCGGGCGATGCGACGGGCTTCTTCCAGCAGAACGCTGAGCCGCTGGCTGCCGCCGCTGGCGATCGGGCTCTGCAATGCGCAGGCGGTCTCGACCATGCCATGGATTGCGGCGAGCACGGCGTGGTGACTGCGGCGCGGGCGCACCGTGTCTACATCTCGGTCCGAAAACAGCAGGGCGCCGATGCGGTCGCCGTGTTGCAAGCCAGCCCAACACAGTGCCGAGGCGATACTGCAAGCAGCCACGGACTTGAACGCATTCTGGCTGCCGAAAAACATCGGCGAGCGCAGGTCCAGCAGGATCACCACCGGGCGCTCGCGCTCTTCCTGAAACAGTTTGGTGTGGGTCTTGCCTGTGCGTGCGGTTACGCGCCAGTCGATGGAGCGCACGTCGTCGCCGGGCTGGTAGTAACGTACTTCCTCAAAATTCATGCCGCGACCGCGATAGCGGGTCAGAAGATTGCCGGCCTGGTCGCTGCGATTAAGACGCGGCTTGAACAGGCGCAGCTGGCGGGCGATATGGCGCAATCGCACCAGCGGCGCCACTTCCGGGTAGGCGCCGCGCAGGTTCAGTTCGCTGTGGTTGATCGCTTTCTGCACTTCCTTCAGACCCTAGATCGCCGGTACCTGTTGCAGCAGGCGGCGTATGACCTGGTCGGCGTTGGCGCCGGCGGCTTCCGCTTCAAAACTCAGCAGCAAGCGATGGCGCAGCACGTCTGGTGCGATTGCCATCACATCGTCCGGGGTTACATAGTCGCGCCCGGCGAGCCAGGCATAGGCGCGCGCGCAGCGGTCCAGTGCGATGGTGGCACGGGGGCTGGCACCGAAATCGAGCCAGGAGGCTAGTTCCGCGTCGTAGCGTTGGGGCTCCCGGGTGGCGATAACCAGTTGCACGATATAGGTCTCCACCGCCTCCACCATTGTCAGGTCGAGGATCTCTTTGCGGGCGGCGAAGATGGTGTCCTGACTGACCACCGCTTTGGGATGGCTTTCCCCAAGGCTTGCCTCGGCACGGGCCAGTTGCAGAATTTTTCTCTCCGATTCCGCGTCGGGATACGAGAGATTGACCTGCATCAGAAAACGGTCGAGTTGGGCTTCTGGCAGTGGATAGGTGCCTTCCTGCTCAATGGGGTTCTGGGTGGCCATCACCAGAAAAAGACTGGGCAGCGCATAGGTTTTGCGACCCACACTGACTTGCCGCTCCGCCATGGCCTCCAGCAGCGCGGACTGCACCTTCGCCGGGGCGCGGTTGATTTCATCGGCGAGAATCAAATTATGGAATACGGGGCCGGGTTGGAAGTGGAACTCTCCGGTTTCCGGGCGGTAGATATCTGTGCCGGTAATATCCGCCGGCAAAAGATCCGGCGTGAACTGCACCCGGTGAAAGTCACCCTCGATGGCATCCGCCAGCGTCTTGATGGCTTTGGTCTTAGCAAGACCCGGTGCGCCTTCTACCAGAAGGTGTCCGTCGGCGAGCAATCCGATGAGAATCCGATTGACCAAAGTTGCCTGGCCAATAATCTGCTGTTCCAGCCATTCACCCAGAATTTTTATCTGCTCGCGTGTGTCCATATCGTCACTTCTTTTGCCAATTTCCTGTTTCAATACGCTGCCCGGGATGAGGGGCTAACTATCATTAGAGCATCTCTATATATAGCCACTTGTCCGGTTTTCGCGGGCCGGTTGATTTTAGCGGCGATGCGCTGCGAGGCAACCGCTATGCTCGCTTGGGCGACCTCAAGGCGGCAAAGTAGACAACAAAACTGACGTTTTGTTCTACGTTAATGCAGCAAATTTAGCATTCTTGCCCGCGATGGTGATCGCGGCGACGGGAGGAAGCACGTGAATATGGCGACGGTCATTACCGATAGCCGGGAAGAACTGCTGGCGCAGGTCAGCGGATTCATCCGCGAGAAGCTGGGGGACAAGGCAGAGCCGGTGACGGCCTTTGCGGAGCAGTTTCTGAACCAGTACCCGCTGGAGGACCTCTCCGGGCGGCGCCTGGTGGATGTATATGGATGCATCTATACCTGCTGGGACTTCATCCAACAGCGCGCCGCCGGCGAACCCAAGATCCGGGTGTTCAACCCGCGCCTTGAGGAGCAGGGCTGGGAATGTTCCCACACCGTGGTGTGTGTGCTGCAACGGGACATGCCGTTTCTGGTGGATTCGGTGCGCATGGAGATCAACCGTCGCAATACCGTCATCCACTCCATCAAAAGTACCGTGATGCGATTGCAACGGGGCGACGATGGCCGCCTGCACCAGCTTTTGCCTGTGGGGCGCAAGCTGGAAGACGAAGCCGCGGGCGATCCCGGCGTCTCCAGCGAGGCGCTGATTTACCTTGAAATCAACCTCGATACCTCTGCGTCCCATGCGTCGGATCTGGCCCGCGCCATTCGCGAGATCCTCGGCGATGTGGAACTGGTCGTGGACGACTATGTGCCTATGCTGGACACTTGTGCAGCCATGGAAGACCAGTTGCACGCCAGTGTTGCGGATAATGATGCCCATCTGGAAGAGGCCGCAGCTTTCCTGCAGTGGATGCGCGATGGCAACTTCACTTTCCTCGGTTATCGCGAGTACGAATTCAGTCAGGAGGGTGACAAGAAAATCCTGTGCGAGGTGGAAAATCGCCGCCTGGGGATTTTCAAGAACCTACAGCAGCCTGCGGAGCCGACACCGGAATACGCCTTCAACGAGGGCAAGCAGCGCTTCTACCAAGGGCCGAACTTTCTCACCTTTGCCAAGTCTTCGGTGAAATCCCGAGTGCATCGAGCGGCCTATTCGGACTACGTGAGTATCAAACGCTACGACGCCAATGGCGAGGTCATCGGTGAGTCCGCATTCATGGGGCTTTACACCTCGCCGGTGTACACCGAAAGCCCGGCGAAGATCCCTATCATCCGCCGCAAGCTGGCCTCAGTGATGGAACAGAGCGGCCTTGCGCCTCACAGTCACGACGGCAAGGCGCTGAAGCGGATTCTCGATACCTTTCCCCGGGACGAACTGTTTCAGAGCAGCACCAAAGAGCTGTTTGAAACCACCCTTGGGGTGCTGGCGATGAACGAGCGCGCGCGTCTGAAGCTGTTCATGCGCAAAGACCCCTTTGGCAAGTTCGTCTCCGCCATGGTGTATGTCCCGCGCGACCAGTTCAACAGCGAGGTGCGGGAGAAAATCAGCAACCGTATCGCCCGCTCGGTGCACGCGCTGGATTCCGATTTCACCACCTATTTTTCCGAGTCCATCCTCGCCCGCGTACATCTGGTATTCCGGGTCGACCCCAATGAGCCCGTAGAATTTGATGTAGCGCGACTGGAGGCGCAAATCGTGGATATTACCCGCAGTTGGGAAGATGTTTTCCAAAGAGCTCTGATTGAAACCCACGGTGAGGAAGAGGGCAGCCGACTGATCAGCACGTTTGGCCAGGCTTTCCCAGCGGGTTACCGCGAGGATTTCGAGCCGCGCATTGCCGTACAGGATGTGAACTTTATCCGCGAACTGAGTGGCGACAGCCGCGTCGCCATGAGCTTCTATCAGCCGATCGGCGCCGAGCCAGGCAGCCTGCGTTTCAAGGTGTTCAACCTGGGGAGCGGCCTGACGCTTTCTGATGTGATTCCGGTGTTGGAGAATCTCGGCCTGCGGGTAATGGGCGAATTCCCCTATACCATCCGCCCACAGGGGCAACAGGATGTGTGGATGCACGAATTCCATCTGGAATTCGGCCTGCCGACGCGCATCGATGCGCAGGCGTCCCGCGCCCTGTTCCAGGATGCATTTGCAGCGATCTGGGACGGCGTTGCCGAGAGCGATTCCTTTAATCGCCTGGTGCTGGCGGCGCGTCTCAACTGGCGCGAAGTTACTATGCTGCGCGCCTATGCTCGCTACCTGAAGCAGACCAAGTTCAGCGCGAGCCAGTCCTACATTGCCGCCACACTGGCGAACCATGTGGAAATCACCCGCAACCTGGTGGCGCTGTTCCGCGCCATGTTCGACCCGCGTATCAACAGCGCGGATCGCCAGGACCAGTCGCGGGTGGAGCGCCTGATCAAGAAGATCCACGAAGGTCTGGATGCCGTCGACAACCTGAACGAAGATCAGGTCATCCGCCGCTATCTGGATCTTATCCGCGCAACCCTGCGCACTAACTTCTTCCAGCTGGACGATCACGACCAACCGAAGGATTACATCTCCATTAAGTTCAGCCCGCGCAATATCCCGAATATTCCCGAGCCGCGCCCGGAGTTCGAAATCTTTGTTTACTCGCCGCAAGTGGAAGGCGTGCACCTGCGCGGCGGCAAGGTGGCCCGCGGCGGGTTGCGCTGGTCCGATCGCCTGGAGGATTTCCGTACCGAAGTGCTGGGTCTGGTGAAAGCGCAGGCAGTGAAGAATGCGGTTATCGTTCCCAGTGGCGCCAAGGGTGGTTTCGTGGTGCGTCGTCCGCCGGCAGATAACAGCCGCGAGGCGTTTATCGAAGCCGGCATCAAGTGCTACAAGACCTTCATTCGCGGCCTGTTGGACGTTACCGACAACCTGAAAGATGGTGAGGTAATTCCTCCGGAGCGCGTGATCCGCCGCGATGGGGACGATCCCTATCTGGTGGTCGCCGCGGACAAGGGCACCGCGACCTTCTCGGATATCGCCAACGGTATCGCCGCCGAGTACGACTTTTGGTTGGGGGACGCCTTCGCGTCCGGTGGCAGTAACGGCTACGACCACAAGAAAATGGGTATTACCGCGCGCGGCGCCTGGGTTTCCGTGCAGCGCCACTTCCGCGAAATGGGTATCAATGTCCAGGCGGAAAACTTTTCTGTGATTGGTATCGGCGATATGGCGGGCGACGTGTTCGGCAACGGCATGCTGCTTTCCGAACATATTTGCCTGAAAGGGGCTTTCAACCACCTGCACATTTTTGTCGACCCGACTCCGGATGCCACCAGCAGCTTTATCGAGCGCAAGCGTTTGTTTGAGCTGCCGCGTTCCAGCTGGGCGGACTACAACCGCAGTCTCATTTCCAAGGGGGGCGGTATTTTCGAGCGCCGCGCCAAGTCGGTAAAAATTACCCCGGAAATGCAGCAGGCGTTTGAT
Source organism: Microbulbifer harenosus (assembly GCF_005771435.1). Classification (GTDB taxonomy): domain Bacteria; phylum Pseudomonadota; class Gammaproteobacteria; order Pseudomonadales; family Cellvibrionaceae; genus Microbulbifer; species Microbulbifer harenosus. The sequence continues at coordinate 134,271 of NZ_VANI01000005.1, read as the reverse complement.
ATCAAGGAAGACCAGCTGACACCCAATGAGCTGATCAGTGCGATGCTGAAAGCACCGGTGGACCTGATCTGGAACGGGGGTATAGGTACATACGTTAAGGCGACCAGCGAGAGCAACGCGCAGGTGGGCGATAAGTCCAACGACAACCTGCGGGTCAATGGCAACCAGCTGCGCTGCAAGGTATTTGGTGAAGGCGGCAATCTGGGTATGACCCAGCGTGGACGCATCGAGTTCTCCCTGAACGGCGGTCGCTGTAACACCGACTTTATCGACAACGCCGGCGGTGTGGACTGTTCCGACCACGAAGTGAACATCAAGATCCTGCTGGACAAAGTGGTCGCCAATGGGGATCTCACCGACAAGCAGCGCAACCAGCTGCTCGGCGAAATGACCGAGTCGGTGGCGGAGCTGGTTCTGGACAACAACTACAACCAGACCCGCGCGCTGAGCGTGGCGGAATACCAGGTGGGCGATCGGTTCGACGAATATCGCCGCACCATCAACTCGCTGGAAGCGGAGGGCCGCCTCCGCCGTGCGCTTGAATTCATTCCAGACAACGATACCCTGAATGACCGCCAGAACAAGGGCCTGTATCTTACCCGCCCTGAACTCGCCGTACTGATCTCTTATGTAAAGGTGAAGCTGAAAGAGGAGCTCTTGCATGCGCGCATCATCGACAATGCGCGGGTGCAGGAGGCGGTCGAGTCCGCTTTTCCGCCGGCGCTGGTCGCGCGCTACAAAGGGCTGGTGTACGACCACCAGTTGCGCCGGGAAATTGTCTCCACCCAGGTGGCTAATGAACTGGTCAACAGTATGGGGATCACCTTCTATCACCGCATCAGCGGCGCGACCGGTGCGGATATCGACACCATCGCGGCAGCCTATATTAGTGCGCGAGATGTGTACCTGATGCCGGAGTTCCAGGAGGGCGTTGCGGCGCTGGATTACAAGGTGCCGGCGGAGCTGCAGATGCAGTTGATGAACTCCATGATCGGCCGTGTGCGCCGTGCGACCCGCTGGTTTGTGCGCAACCGCCGCGCTGACCTGGACCCGGCACAAGAGCGCGAACTGTTCCTGGAGCCCGTGCAGCGGGTTATCCGCGCCTTGCCGGAAGTGCTGAGCGGTGAACCGTTGCGTGAATGGCAGCGTCGCCATGACCAGTTCCTTGAGGCGGGTGTTCCGGACAACCTGGCGATGCTGGCTGCATCCCCCACCTACCTGTTCTCCGCACTGGGTATTTCCCAGTCGGCCCGTGCCAGTGACCGCCCGGTGGAAGAGGTGGCAAAAATTTACTTCGCGCTGGCCGACAAACTGGGGCTCTACTGGTTCGGCAACCAGATCATCGAACTGCCGGCGGAGAGCTTCTGGCAGTCGCAGGCGCGGGAGACCAGCATGGACGATCTCGACAGCCAGATCTCCAAGCTCGCCATTCACATCCTGCGCCTGGCCGGCGATGACGGGCTGGATATCGACAGTGCCGTCGCGCGCTGGGTGGATATCATGGCCCAGCCGATCCAGCGCTGGGAGAATCTGGTCAAGGAGCTGAAGTCCTCACCGCTGGGCGACTTCGCCATGTTCACCGTCGCCCTGCGCGAGCTGATGTACCTGGCCAACGCCACCGCCGATCAGGAATCCCTGACGGTCTAAACGTACCGCTATTTCCGGCCGGAAATTTCCGCCGGAAATCCGTACAATACGCGAGCCCGCCCACAGAGATCACTCCGTGGGTGGGCTCTCATCGTTTGGATTGCTATAAAAGGAAGCCCATGTACCAGCATCTGCGCAAAGCTCTGTTTGCGCTGGACCCGGAGCGGTCTCATCACCTTTCCCTCGATGCCATCGGTGCCGCCGAGCGCCTCGGGCTCATGTCGCTGTTTACCAAGCCGGTTCCGGACGACCCGGTGGAGCTGATGGGGTTGACCCTGCCAAATCCGGTAGGATTGGCCGCGGGCCTCGACAAGAATGCTCAGGCCTTTAACGGCCTTGGTGCGCTGGGGTTTGGCTTTGTGGAAGTGGGCACGGTCACGCCGCGGCCACAACCCGGCAACCCGCAGCCGCGCCTGTTCCGCCTTCCGGAGGCCGAGGCCATCATCAATCGCATGGGGTTCAACAACCTGGGCGTGGATTACCTGCTGGAACAGGTAAAGCGGCGTCGTTACTCCGGGGTCCTGGGAATCAACGTCGGCAAAAATTTCGATACCCCAGTGGAAAAGGCCGCGGATGATTACTGTCTGTGTATGGAGAAGGTGTATACCCACGCGGATTACATCACCGCGAATGTGTCGTCACCGAACACCAAGGGGCTGCGGGATCTGCAATTTGGTGACAGCCTGAGCCGGCTTTTGAGCGCGCTCAAGGAGAAGCAGCAGCAGTTGGCCTCACAGCACGGGCGCTATGTGCCACTGGCTGTGAAAATCGCCCCGGACATGGATAGTGACGCCATCGCCCAGGTGGCCAGAACCCTGCGCTCACATAACATCGACGGCGTTATTGCTACCAACACCACCATCGACAAATCGTCGGTTGCGCATCTTGAGCACGGCGCCGAAGAGGGTGGTTTGAGTGGTCGCCCGCTGACCGAGCGATCCACCGAAGTAGTCCGCACTTTATCAGCGGAACTCAAAGGTGAAATTCCTATCATCGGCGTTGGTGGGATTTTTGACGGTGAATCCGCCGCGGACAAGATCCGTGCGGGGGCTACCGCGGTGCAGATTTACTCGGGTTTCATCTACCGTGGACCAGAGGTGATTCGCGAGGCGGCTGCAGCCATCGCCGAGCTGCACAAGGGACGGGTGGTTTCCGGTTGAAGCACCTGTAACAATCCCGGGCAACCATTCTTTAGGCTGCCCGGGATTTTCAGTGGCGCTGGCCAAGGGTGTTTGCTGGCCAGTGATGTTTAAGGGTGTTTGAAAGCGGCTCTGAAAAATACCATGCGGCCAATTACATGTTGGCTAAGCGCTGAGCCTGCGCCGCACGCCCGAATCCACTCCAGTAATCCTGCCGACCCTGTCGCCATCCGTTTACCCATTCCTGATGCAAGGATCCGTTTTCGTGCGGACAACTGTCGTGGTTTCTGCCCTCCATGGCAGCAACGTAACCTTTGTGAAAAGCTCTATCGTTGGGATTACGTTTTTGGCGTTTCATAGATGCGATACCTCTGGCAATTTTTAGCGGTTTCTGACCTTCCTGGTCCGATTTCCCAATCTTGATTCCGAATCAAATTTTCCCCCTTTTACAGAATCCAGCTTATTGTGGAATCTGCCTTGCTAGAAGAGTTGCAGCCAACCTGAGGGGCGTGTACCGGTGCGACCCAACCTTTATAAAAACGGTATTTCCTAGACAAAAACGTACTAGCGACTCCGGTGGCCCGTGCATCGCGTCGTTATAGGGAGAATGCCATCCTGGTTTCCGGTATGCTTGCGGCCTGCCGAACGCGGATTGGCTAAAACACCGTGATTGTTATTGCCAGAATCCCCATCCACTGATTGACCGAGATCGAACCATTGACTGCTCAGTTTTCTTTCACCGCCACTTGCCCAAAAGGGCTCGAAAATCTGCTCGCCGACGAGCTTCGCACCCTCGGCGCCGAGGTGGAGCGGGAGCAGCCGGCTGCCGTGCGGTTTAACAGCGATCTGGCGATGGCGTACCGTATCTGCCTATGGAGCCGTCTCGCCAACCGTGTATTACTGAATCTGGGCTTGGCACGGGTCGCGGATGCGGAAGCGCTGTATCAGGCTGTCGTCGACATTCCCTGGGAGGAGCACATCAGCCCTACCGGTGTACTCTGGGTACAGTTTTCCGGCACTAACCGAGAAATCCGCAACAGCCAATTCGGTGGGCAGAAGGCGAAGGACGCCATTGTCGATCGCCTTCGCTCCGCCACCGGTGCGCGCCCGGATGTGGACAAGCGGGACCCCGATCTGACCGCTATGCTACGCCTGCACCGGGACAGCCTCGAAATTGCTATCGACCTGTGCGGCGACAGCCTGCACCGCAGAGGGTACCGCACTCACATTGGTGCCGCGCCGCTGAAAGAAAACCTCGCTGCTGCGCTGCTGATGCGTGCAGGCTGGCCGCAGATTGCCGGGCAGGGGGGCGCCTTGCTTGACCCCATGTGTGGCTCCGGCACTTTTCTGGTGGAGGGGGCGCTGATGGCCGCCGATGTGGCGCCAGGCATCATGCGCGAAGGATTCGCATTCGAGCGCTGGCTGAACCACCAAAATGACCTGTGGCTGCCATTACGTGAAGAGGCGCTGCAGCGACGCGCGGACGGCCTGGCGAGAACCCTGCCGGAAATTCGCGGCTACGATGCAGATGCCAAAGTGCTGTTTGCAGCGGAGTCGAATATTGCCCGCGCCGGTTTGGAGAAACATGTGCGCGTCAGCTGTCGACCGGTTGCTGCGTTCAAGGCGCCGAGCCACCGCGAAGTACAGCCGGGTCTGGTGATTACCAATCCGCCCTACGGCGAACGTCTCGGCGAGCAGGAGGCGCTGCGTGAAACCTACGCAGAACTGGGGCGTCAGCTGAAGCGGGAGTTCGGCGGCTGGAAGGCCGCCGTGTTCACCGGTAACCCGGAACTCTGTCACTCCATGGCGCTGCGATCGCACAAGCAGTACAAACTGTTCAACGGCAGTATCCCCAGCCAGTTGCTGTTGTTTGATGTCCATCAGCAGAGTGAAGGTGAGCAGGGTGGCGAGCAACATGGTGGAAAACCCCGCGCGCAACTCTCCGAAGAGGCGCAAATGGTGGCCAACCGGTTGCAGAAAAACCTGCGCACTACCGGCAAGTGGGCGCAGAAGAGTGGCATTAGCTGTTACCGTCTGTACGATGCGGACCTGCCGGAGTATTCGGCGGCAATTGATATTTATCGGTCGCTTGAAGGGCAGACATACGCCCACATTCAGGAGTATCGAGCGCCGGCAAGTATTTCCGAGGAAAAGGCGCGCCGCCGCCTGAGCGACCTGGTGCGTGCGACCCGGGAGGTGCTGGATCTGCCCGCGCGCCATGTGTCGATCAAGGAGCGCCGTCGCCACAGCCACAAGGAGAGCGGCAGCCAGTACCAAAAGCGCAACGAAACCAATGCGCGGAGGGAGTCCAACGCGGAATTCTGGGTTGACGAATACGGTGCGCAGCTGGAAATCAACCTGTGGGATTACCTGGATACCGGGCTGTTTCTGGATCACCGTCCGGTACGTCAATACTTGCGACAGATTGCCAACGGCAAAAAACTGCTCAACCTGTTCTGCTATACCGCCACTGCGACTGTGCAAGCGGCGCTCGGCGGTTGCCCGGAAAGCACCAGCGTTGATTTATCCAAAACATACCAGGCCTGGGCGCAGCGCAATTTTCGCCAGAACCGCCTGGACCCTTATCGCCACCAGCTCGTCGAGGCAGATTGCCTGCAGTGGCTACAGGCCGCGCAGCAGAACCGGCGCGGCCATTACGATGTGATTTTTCTCGACCCACCTACGTTTTCCAATTCGGCAAAAATGCAGGGCGTGCTCGATATTCAGCGGGACCATGTCGATTTGATCCGCCAGTGCATGGCGCTTCTGCGTCCAGGTGGCACCTTGCTGTTTTCCAACAACCTGCGCAGTTTCAAGATGGATGAGAAGTTGCTGGATGAGTTCGCGGTGGAAAATTTGTCGTCCAGACTGCTGGACAAGGATTTTCAGCGCAATCCGAAAATCCACAATGTGTGGGAAATTCAGGCGAAGTAACCCGAAACAGGATGGAGCTGGGTTACAGCTCCATCACGAGTCGGAAGCCCACTTCTTTTGAGCTGGCCTGCTCGCTGAGACCGGTGCGGTAGTCGGAGCTGATATTGCGCAGCGGCTCGCGCATAGAGCCGCCGCGTACAACGCGCAGCTCGCAGTTTTTCAGCTGTACAGGGCGCGCATCGCCGCGGTGATTGGTGAAGTCGCCGAGGAAACAGTCCTGTACCCATTCCCCCACATTGCCCGCGGTATCGTACAAGCCGAACTCGTTGGCCTTGTAGTTGCCCACCGGTGCCGTAGAGGTGGTGAACAGGGTGTTGAACTCACTGGCACAGCCGCGGCGGCAATTGGCTTTCCCTTTCGCACTACCGTCCCCCCACCAGAAGGGAGTGGTGGTACCGGCGCGCGCTGCATATTCCCATTCCGCCTCGCTGGCCAGTCGATATTTCTGACCACTCTCCTCGCTCAGCCAGCTGGCGTAGCGCTGTGCATCCTGCCAGCTGATATTCACTACCGGCCGTGTTCCCCGGCCCCAATTTTCATCACTGGGCAGGGCGCGCCCGCTGGCCTTGGCGAAGCGGTCGTAATCGTTGAACGTAATCTCTTGGGCGCCGATGGCATAGGGTTTATTGATGGATATCTTATGTTCGGGACTGGTGAACGGGCGCTGATTGTTACCCATGGTGAAGCTGCCGGGAGAGATTACGACCATCTCCGGTCCGCGACCACCGGACCGCAGTGGTGATTGAAAAGTCCTGCCGGGGAAGTATTTGCGCTCCAATTCAACCGCCAGATTGATATCGGCAGTACTGATCTCGATCCAGCGGCGCACGGTACTGTAGCCTGGCTTGCTTACCTCAATATCGTAGCGTCCCGGCTCCAAAGCGATGCCTGGTGTATATCTCGGAACGATGTTCATGATGCGAATACGCGCATCGTCCGGCTTGACGGAAACCAACAGCGAAAAGGTAGCGGGCGCTTGTTCGGACACCGGAGCACTGATGGGCTTGGGTTTGGACGCCGGAGCCGGAGTACTGTCAGCAATATTTTCTGTAGGCCCCCCCGGCTTGGTAATCGGCGGTGACGCGGAGATGGGTTCGCCTGTTTCCTCGCGCAACGCCGGTTGTATCAGATTCGCTGATGCCCCGGTCGCAGGTGAATCCTCTTGAATGGCCAGCGCTGTGTCGGCCGGTGAGTGCGCCACGCTTTCCGCTGATTCCGTCGCCGTGCGGGAGGTGGTTGTTGCGGACCACTGGGGATTTTTGCCCCAGATGATCAGCGTCACCACCGCGGCAGCGCTAATAACCATCGCCAGGCGCCAGGAGCGGCGCTTGCTGGGCGTGTTCTGCTGCAGCACCTGCTGGAAGCGCATGATGGTCTGCTGCTCCGCCCGGGGGTTCTGTTGGTGCAGTGGCTTGTCTCGCCAGCGTGCCCAGGCGGCACTGAGCCGGTCGCACAGGGTACCGTAGAGTGTCATTAACAGCGCCCGCAACAGGCTGGAAACACGCACGGAGGTGTTGTTGAGTTTGGTGGCATTGCCGGGGGGCTTACCTTCCAGCGCCGCCAGCAGCTGATCTATCGCATCCACTACATCCAGGCCACGCTGATAGCGCTGATCCGGATCTTTGGCGAGGAACCGGTCGATCAGGCCCTGGTACAGTGAGTGCCGGGCGGGCAAACGCGGTATCGGATCGGTCAGGTGTTTGATGGCGATGGCCACCGCTTCTTCCGCCTGATAGGGCACGGCACTGGTGAGCATCTCGTAGAGCACCACGCCAAGGCTGTAGAGGTCTGCGCGACCGTCTACGGCGGCACCGCGCGCCTGCTCCGGGCTCATATAGTGGGGGGTGCCCACCACCATACCGGTGCTGGTCATGCGTGTGGTGCGGGCCACAGCGCGGGCGACGCCGAAATCCGTAAGCACGGCGGAGCCGTCTTCACGGAACAGGATATTTTCCGGTTTCAGGTCCCGGTGCACGTAGCCCTTGTTGCTTGCGTGATCCAGCGCCATGGCAATCTGGCGAGTGATATGCAGGGCTTCCAGAGGTTCGATGGCGCCGCGGGTGAGGGCATCCGCTACCGAGCCACCGGGCAGGTAATCCATGGCGATATAGTTGAGGCTGCGATAGCGGCCGATATCGTGGATGGCAACGATATTGGGGTGGGAGAGCTGGCCAACGATATTGGCTTCCCGCTGAAAGCGCTCACTGAAAATTGGATCGGCGTTCAGTACAGGCGACATGACCTTGAGCGCCACCTGGCGACCCATGCTGCGCTGGGTGGCGAGGTAGACTGTGGACATGCCTCCCTGATTGATCTTCTTCAGGATCTGATAGCCGGGAATTTCCAGCGAGGCGACACCGCTGCTGACAACTTCCATTCGCGCCCGTCCCCAGTTCCGTTAACCGTTCAGCAGCTGCCAGGCTGCGTAAATACCCAGTGAAAAAATAATCGCAAGGGTGGCGATCCTGGCAACCAGTGTGCCGGGAGACGAAAACAATTGCCGGGATGCAAGTGGCTGGGGCAGTGTGCGGGAGTTCAGGTTTTCGTTGTTTGCCGTCGCTGAATCCGGCGAGTTGATGACTTGAACGGTGATGTTGTCGCGTCCACCGGCATCAAGCGCCGCCGCGACCAGCAGTTCGCTGGCGCGCTGGTTATCCGGTGTGTTTGCCAGGATCTGGCAGATTTCTTCCAGGCCGACATCGTTACTCAGGCCGTCACTGCACAGTAGCAATTTTTGTCCGGGGTTCCAGGCAAATGACGCGCGGTCGATCTCAAGTGTCGGATTTGCGGAGCCGCCGATACAGCGTGTGATCACGTGACGATTGGGGTGGCTCGCAGCCTCTTCCTGGTTGATGGCTCCCGAATCCACCAGCATCTGCACGTAGGAGTGATCTATGGTCAGCTGCTTGAGCGTGCCGTGAGGTGCTTTGGTGTTGCCTTGATTGCCGGCATCAGTGGCCGGCGGCGTCCACAGATAGGCGCGGCTGTCGCCGACCCAATAGATATGAAAGTAATTCCCGTCTTCGGCCACCACCACGGCGGTGGTTCCCATGGCGGTTGAGTTTGTCTCTTCCCCGGCGAGCAACGCATGAGCGCGGCGCAGGGCCTGTTCGTAGTGCCGATCGGTGGCGGAGGAGCGCTGGATTTCTTCCACCACGGTCTGGCTGGCAATCTCTCCGGCGTGGTGGCCGCCGAGGCCATCGGCCACGACCCAGATACCTCGGGACTCGTCGCCCCAGAAGGCATCCTCATTCTGCTCACGGCGATAGCCCGGGTGGGTTGCGCCGGCACTGCGCACCGTTGCGCGGGCGGCGGGGCGGCTTACCTCGCTGGCAGGTTCTTTACCACCGGTATTTCCGCTGGTACCGACGTTGGCATCTACCTTGGCTTCACTCACTGGTATACAACTACCTGTTACCTGTCGTTATTGTCGCAAGTGCAAAACCGCGCAAATCCTTGCGGCTTTCGACACTTCCATACTAGAGCCTGCCGGCATTGTAAGCTGCAAACCGATTCACAGGCCAATGAAATTGGCCGTGATAAACTTCCCGCAGCGGGGTTCTCAGATACCCGTAGTTGCGTCTCCGCCGACGCGCGATCTGTTGGTCGATAGATTCTTAATTGGTTCGCTAGCGGCCTTGGTTGAAAAATGTACGCCGTTCTACGCATTCGAGGAAGCCTGGACAATGCTGAAACTTTGTGATGTCAAAGATGCCAGTCAAAGTGTATGGCTGGTGGCACCCAAGGTCACAATCGGCCGGGGCAGCCAGTGTGATCTGACACTGACGGACGCTTCGGTAGCAAAACTCCACGCGGAGATTCTTGTCGATGGGGAAGAGCTGGAGCTGCGCAATCTGGCTGGAAACGGTCAGATATCCGTCAATGGAAAATTGATCGACGGCAGTTGCCGGCTGCATCGCAACGACCGGGTGCAACTGGGTGAGCGGAATCTCGCGGTGGTCGATCCGAAGATCACCCGGCTCAAGGCTGCTGGCACGAATGCGAATGTTTCCTGGGCGCTGCGCGCCAATCATCCCGCCATCGTCGGACGGGTATTCCCGGTGCGTGAGAGATCCGTGGTGGGGCGCTCGGATGAATGTGACCTGACCTTCGCAATGTCCCACTTGTCCCGTCGGCACGCGCGCCTCGAAGTACGCGAGGGGCTGCTGTTTGTGGTGGATCTGGGCTCTGCCAACGGCACTTTCCTCAATAATCAACGGATCACCGAATCCCGCGTGCGCCGCGGTGATGAGTTGCGCTTTGACAGTCTCAGTTTCAGCGTGGTGGGCCCCGCCGACGATATCGACAAAACCACGGTGCGGCAGGCCGTTCCGCTGCCGGAAGCGGCGCGTCAGAGCGCCGCGTTAGCGCAGGCCATTGACAGGGCGCGCACGCGCTCGACGACATCAGTGCCGCCGCACTCTGAGTTTCCGCCGGTCTCGTCTCTGGGCTCCAGCGACGTCACCGGTGTCCGGGGGTACGTTTGGATCTGGATTTGCACGCTGTTGGCGGCGGCCGCCGCCGGCGGCTATTTCTGGGCCCAAAGCCAGGGGATGATTTGAACGTGTCGCAACGCGCGCTGTTTTTTTATACCACCCTCGGCTGCAGCCTGTGTGAAAAGGCAAAGCCGGAGATCTGGCCGCTGCTGGAAAAGTTTGATCTGCGTCTGCAGCCGGTGGATATTGCCGATGACGAGGAGCTGACACGGCTCTTTGGCTGGAGTATTCCCGTGGTGGGGCTCGGCGAGGTCGAGGACGTCCTGTGCTGGCCATTTACCACCAGCGAACTGGCGTCCTGGCTTTCGGCCCGGCTGTCATGAGCGTTTATCCAACACGTTAAAAATGGGACGCTGGCAGCAGGGCGCACCGACGCTTTCCTGCGTATTCTCCGTGCGCCCAACACCCGCTACAGTCGGGATTCCGCCTCAGTTTTAGTCAGTAATGGCGCCTTGTCTCCGCTGCGATAGGCATAAATGACCGAGTACGAGAGTACGTTCTGCACGTACTTGCGGGTCTCGCTATAAGGAATGGTTTCAATCCACACGTCGAATGGCAGCTTCTTTCCTGTGTCTTTGAGCCAGCCTGCAACCCGTGTCGGCCCCGCATTGTAGGCCGCGGCGGCGAGAAACCGGTTGTTGTCGAAGCGGTTCAGCAGCGAGTTGAGGTAGTAGGCGCCGAGAGTGATATTCGTACTGGGGTTCAGCAGGTCCCAGCTGCGCCGGTAGGGCACCCCGGCCTTACGCGCGGTCGCGGCGGCGGTGGAGGGCAGGAGCTGCATCAGGCCCATGGCGCCGGCGTGGGATTTTGCATCATGGCTGAAATGGCTCTCCTGGCGCGCCACTGCCAGCACCAGATAGGAATCCAGTGCGGTCTTCTTGCCCATGTTACTTGCCACATCGCTGACGATATCGGTAAACGCCAGCGGGAAGCGCAGTTCGAGATCATCCAGGTAATTCGCGGCCAGAATCGACTGGATCGATTTGTGATACCAGCCCCAGGCGCTGGCGATTTTCCCTGCGGTCATCAACTCCTCAGGCGTCATTTTTTCCGTGGCGTAATCCCACTCCCTGCGCGCGTGGTAGAACTCGCCGATCGCCTGGAGCTCCCGCGCGCGCTGCATACCCGGGCGCGCAGCCACTTCGTCCACCTGCTTGGGGGTAATCGGCACCGGGCGGTCGACAAAGCTGTATTCACGCTGGAGGGTATCCGACGCGAGGAACCCGTAATAACTGCGCTCGGCGGCGGCCTTCTGCAGGAGCTTGTCGGCCTGGGCCCGTCGCGCGGGGTCATTTTTCGTATTCTGCTCGTTGATGGCCCTGGCTTTCCAGTAAAGCCAGCGGTCCAGATTCTGCTCGTCGGCGGGCAGGCGGTCGATCCAGAACTCCACCTGCGCCCAGTCCATTTCCCGCAGCGACTGGCGTATCAGCCACTCGGAGGTGCGCAGGTCAAAAAACCCGGGGCTGGATTTGATCAACGCTTTGAGGCCTTCCTGATCGTCCTGGCGGGCGAACTGCAATGCCAGGTAGCGCAGGAAATCGTCGCTTTCCTCCTCGGAAAAGAGATAGCTTGCGCTGTACCGCTGCCACGCGGACTCGGCCTTTTGCGCATTCTGCGTCGCCAGCCGGCGCAGGCCGATGGATACAATGTCGCGGTATTCCGGTTCTTTGCGGGTAAAACGGTCGTAATTCAGGATCAGTTCGGGCTTGCGGTAGACCTCGCGCATCAACTCCGCGCGGCGGGCACGGTCTTTGTCCAGCTTGCGGGCAATATAGCCGGCCAGATCCAGATTGCCGGCGCTGATGGAAAGCGCGTGGCGTTTCCAGGTGCGTTCCTGGGTGAGCCCACCGTCGGCAATCCAGCGGTTGAACGCCGGGTCACACTCTTTTGGTTGGGACGCGCCGACGGTCCAGAGCTCTTCGATCAGGGCGTAGGCTTCTTTTTTGTCGCCATAGCGCGACAAGGCATCGACGTAGTAACAGCGCAACTGAGTTCGGGTGATCCATTCCGGGCGGTAGTATCTCAGGTAATCGCGGAAGCGATCGCGCCCTCCCAACTCACGCAGTACGCGGATGCGCATCCAGTCGCCAACGGCAGTGCCGTCGTACTTCTCCAGAAACGCGTCGATGTCGTCATAGGGCAGGCGTGAGAGATTCTTACTGATGTTCCAGTAGTCGATGTAGGGCAGCAGCGGATAGTCTTTCAGCTCTTTCTTAAGTTGCTTCAGCCGGCGCTGGTCATTGTGGGCGATGGCCATACGGGCATCCTGCAGCTTCTGGCGCTGGGCAACAGCCGCTTCGGCCTCGCGGACCCCGCTGGATTGTGCCTTGCCAGCCGCAGATGCTTCTGCGCCCGCGAGCGGCGGCACAGCGGCGAGGCCGCCCACCAACAGATTGAAGAGGATAATGGCGAGTCCTTTACTGCCAATCGACATACTGAACACCCGATTGAGAAATCGCTTATTCGAAGGGCGCAGAATAAAGCGTAAAATGTCCGTTTTCACCTGGGTATCTCTGAAAATCTCTATGGTCGAGTGGTCTTTCGCGACCGCTGCTCGCGCCGTTGATTTGTTGAGATGCTCCAAAACCATTGTAGTGTTTATTTATGTTGCTTCAGTTGGATGGCGTTTGTTTACGCTATGGCGTGCAGGTACTGGCGGATCATGTGAGTGCCAAAATCGAGCGGGGAGACCGGATCTGCCTGGTGGGGCGCAACGGCGAGGGAAAATCCAGCCTGTTGCGCCTGATCGGCGGTCACGGAGATCCCGACGAGGGCGAGATCATCCGCCAGAGCGGTACCGTACTGGCCACGCTGGAACAGGCGCTGCCAGATGATTGCGACCACACGGTTTATCGATATGTGGCCGAAGGGCTCGGTGATGTGGGCGGTTGGCTGGCAGAGTACCGAGACAACCAGAATCCCGATCTGCAGGCGAAGATCGACAGTGCGCACGGCTGGGAGCTGCTCGCCCGAATCGACAGTGTGCTCGACCGCCTCGACCTGGATGAAAATGCCCGCGTCATGGATCTTTCCGGCGGCTGGCAGCGCCGTGCCGCACTTGCCCGTGCGCTGGTGACCGAACCGGATCTGCTGATTCTGGACGAGCCCACGAACCACCTGGATATTGCCGCGGTGGAATGGTTGGAAACCTTTCTCGCCACCTATCGCGGCGCGCTGCTGTTCGTGAGCCACGACCGCGCACTGGCCCAGCGACTGGCGACGTCGGTATGGGATCTCGATCGCGGCATTCTGCGGGTGTTCAATTGCCCCTTCGACCGCTACCAGCAGGAGAAAGAAAAGCAATTGGAGGAGGAGGCCCGCAACGACGCCCTGTTCGACAAAAAGCTGGCCCAGGAAGAGGCGTGGATCCGTCAGGGCATCAAGGCCCGCCGCACCCGCAACGAGGGCCGTGTGCGCGCTCTGCAGGCGCTGCGTCGCGAGCGTCAGGCCCGCCGCGAGCGCCAGGGCGTGGCGAAGATGTCGCTGGATGCGGGCGAGCGCTCCGGCAAGCTGGTGGCAGAACTGAAGGGAGTGAGTTTCGGCTTTGCCGATGAGCACGGCGATCTGGTTCCACTGATCCGCGATCTCGACTTCACGCTGATGCGCGGTGACAAGGTCGGATTGATCGGCCCCAATGGTGCCGGCAAGAGCACATTGATCCGCCTGTTACTCGGCGAGCTGGAAGCACAGGCCGGCAGCGTCCGCCTCGGCACCAAACTGCAAGTGGCTTATTTCGATCAGCGCCGGGATACGCTCGACCCGGATCAGACCGTGGTTGACAACATTGCCGAGGGGCGGGAAACCATTGAAGTGGGTGGCAGCAGCCGCCATGTGATGTCGTACCTGAGCGACTTCCTGTTCACCGGCCTCAAGGCCCGCACCAAGGTGGGTGCGCTGAGTGGTGGCGAGCGCAACCGCGCGCTGTTGGCGAAACTGTTCAGCCAGCCGGCAAATATCCTGGTGCTGGATGAGCCTACCAATGATCTGGATGTGGAAACCCTGGAGTTGCTCGAGCAGCTGCTATTGGATTTCCCCGGCACGGTACTGCTGGTCAGCCACGACCGGGCTTTTCTCGACAATGTGGTGGAGAGCTGTCTTGCATTCGAGGGCAATGGTCTGGTGCGGGAATACGTTGGTGGTTACCAGGATTTCGTGCGTCAGGGCGGGCGCTTTCTCAGCGCAGAGGAGCAGCTCAGGTCGCGCAAGCGGGAGCAGTCGTCAGGGTTGGCAGGGGAAAAACCCGCAACCGCGAAGACCGCGGATACGAGCGCGGTCGCGGCGCCCAAGAGCAAAAAACTCAGTTATAAGCTGCAGCGCGAACTGGACGCACTACCGGCGCAGATTGAGACCCTGGAAACGGAAATTGCCGCGCTGGAAGCCGAGATCGGGCAGCCGGATTTTTATCAGCAGGACAGCGAGCAGGTGCAGGCGCGGTTGCAAAAACTGACAGAGCTGCAGCAGGCGCTGGAAACGGCCTTTGAACGCTGGGCGGAACTCGACGGTATGTAGCCCCCGACGGATGTCAGCGGAGACTGCTGCTGGGGCGAAACGCCCCGGTAGCTATCTCGCGATTCAGTTGGAATCGCCGGGCGGATGCACCCGCACTGCCAACACATCGCATCCAGCGCCATGCAGCACGCCATTGGCGGTGGAGCCCAGTAACAGCGCGAGTCCGTGGCGACCGTGGCTGCCAATGACAATCAGATCACAATCGGTGTCCTCGGCCAGACGGTGAATTTCCGTAGCCGGCTGGCCGAGCACCACATGTTGCCGGTCGGCGGGAATATTCAGGCTGGCGGCGGCCCGTCGCAGCTGTTCTTTTGCCTGGTTCTGCAACTGTTCCTGCACTTCGGAGAGGTCCATCGGAATATCGCCGCCATAGGCAAACGTGAGCGGCTCAATGATGTGTGCCAGCCTCAGCTGCGCGTTGCTTACTGTGGCAATTTGCGCGGCGCGGTCCAGAACTTGAGAGGATTCTTCAGAGAGGTCCAGTCCTACCAGAATGTTTTTGTAGCCTGACATGCGGCCTCCGCGAATTGGTGAATTTCAGGCGCATCGAGGTGGATTGACGGAGCGCCCGGTTGCTTCATTGAGTCTACTTTAAAAAAACACGCTTGACACAGCGGTGGTCTTGCGGGGAAAAATGCGCGCCGGAAATGGGGTGTCCCGCCGCTATCAGGGGCGCGGAGACGGTGACCCAAGTTGTTTTTTGCCTTTCCACAGGGAGTGTTCATGTCCAGTTGGCTGCCAATCATCATCATCATCTTCGCTGTCACACTGGTGATCGGGCCGGTGATGTGGTTAAAGCCCAGCAGCCGTGACAAAAAACTGGCGGATTTACGCCAGCGCGCCGCCAGCTCCGGACTCAAGGTACAGATACAGCCGCTGCCGGAATCACAAGGGAAAGGCACTGCCGCGGTTTATTTCTCCCAGTGGCGAAACCCGCGTCGTCTGCAGAGCGGTTGGGGGCTGGAACTGCAACGGATGCCCCATGATCTGAATTTCGACGGCGTTTGGGACTGGCGCAACAAGCGCGAGGCCCCCGAGGTGGCCAAACCCTCTCTTAAAGAACTGGTTTCCATGCTGCCGGCGGATGCCACCGCGATTTTCGCGAACGACGCCGGTCTCGGCGTGCAGTGGCAGGAGCGCAGCGGTGACAGGGGGCTGGATGCCATCCTGCATGCGCTGAGCGCAATGCGCCCGGTAATAGAGGAAGCAATACGCCTGCCACAGCCCGGGGGTAACTCAGACGGAAAACCGCTCGATAGTGGTGAAAGCCCGGATTCGCGACGCAATTCCTGACGTGCCCGGTGTTTTTCTGAACTAATGTATCTAGCGGCCGTCCCCTGAGCAAAGTAAACGAAATAGGCGCGTGATGCCTTGTATCGCGTGAGAATACAGCAGGAGTCCACGGAGAACCATCTGCTGGATGGTGGGTCAGAATTGCGTGCAAAGCAGTCAATTTGGTCACCAAATTGTGACGATTGCTTGACCACACCGGGGGCGGAGCATATATATTCGCGCAGCGCACCGCCGTAAACGGCTGTCGCCGCAGGTGCGAAAGCAGTAAATTTTCTATTAAAAATCAGAAGCTTATGGGTAAATCACTGGTCATTGTCGAGTCTCCGGCGAAGGCAAAAACGATCAACAAGTATCTCGGCAAGGACTTTATCGTAAAGTCCAGTATCGGCCACATCCGGGATCTTCCTACCGGTGCCTCCAGCAAACAGCCGGTGGATGCCAAGGAGCGCGCCCGCCGGGCGGCGGAAACCCGCAAGCTGTCCAAAGAAGACAAAGAGGTCTACAAGCGCAAGAAAAGCCATGAGCAGCTGATCAAGCGTATGGGGATCGACCCGGATCACAACTGGGAAGCGCACTACGAGATCCTGCCTGGTAAGGAAAAAGTGGTTGACGAGCTACGCAAGCTCGCCGCCAACGCCGACACCGTGTATCTCGCGACGGACTTGGATCGCGAGGGGGAGGCCATTGCGTGGCATTTGCGCGAGGCCATCGGCGGCAGTGAACAGCGCTTTCGCCGTGTGGTTTTCAATGAGATCACCAAGTCCGCGATCCAGGAGGCATTCAAGAGCCCCGGCCCGCTGGATATTGACCGCGTAAACGCCCAGCAGGCACGCCGTTTTCTCGATCGCATCGTGGGTTACATGGTGTCGCCATTGCTGTGGGAAAAGGTTGCCCGCGGCCTGTCAGCCGGTCGTGTGCAGTCTGTGGCGGTGCGCCTGGTGGTTGAGCGCGAGCGGGAAATCCGCGCGTTTATCCCCGAAGAGTACTGGACGCTGTTCGCGGACACCGAAACGGTCAAATCCGACGCGCTGCGTCTGGAAGTCAAAAAGCAGGGCGGCGAGAATTTCCGCCCGGTCAACGAAACACAGGCCATGGCCGCAGTGCAGGCACTGCAGTCCAGCAACTTTGAAGTTACCTCGCGCGAAGACAAGCCCACCAGTTCGAA
Organism: Microbulbifer harenosus; assembly: GCF_005771435.1. GTDB lineage: Bacteria > Pseudomonadota > Gammaproteobacteria > Pseudomonadales > Cellvibrionaceae > Microbulbifer > Microbulbifer harenosus. Next base: position 117,088 of record NZ_VANI01000005.1, on the reverse strand, counting down.
GCCGGGCGCACCCTTTATCACCTCCACCCTGCAGCAGGCGGCGAGCAATCGTCTCGGCTTTAGCGTGAAGAAAACCATGATGATGGCCCAGCGTCTGTACGAAGCCGGCTACATCACCTATATGCGTACCGACTCCACCAACCTGAGTGCGGAGGCTGTGGCCTCGGTGCGGGAGTTTATTGGCGAGAGTTACGGCGAGAAGTACCTGCCGGATAATCCGAACCGCTACAGTAGCAAAGAGGGCGCCCAGGAAGCGCACGAGGCCATTCGCCCTTCCGATGTGCGGGTCAAGCCCAACATGTTGTCCGGTATGGAGCGGGATGCCGAGCGCCTTTACACCTTGATCTGGCAACAGTTCGTTGCATGTCAGATGACACCTGCACAGTTCACGTCCACGTCTGTGGTGGTGAGTGCCGGAGACTTTGAGTTGCGCACCCGCGGCCGGGTTATCCGTTTTGACGGCTTTCTCAAAGTGGCGCCGCCGCAGAGCAAGAAAGACGAAGATCTGGTATTGCCGGACATCAAGGTTGGGGAAAAACTCAATCTCAAGAAACTGGATCCGAAACAGCATTTCACCAAGCCGCCGGCGCGCTTCAGCGAGGCAGCCCTGGTAAAAGAGCTGGAAAAACGCGGTATCGGCCGGCCGTCTACCTACGCGTCGATTATTTCCACCATTCAGGACCGCGGCTATGTGCGCCTGGAAAACCGTCGTTTCTACGCGGAAAAAATGGGCGACATCGTCACCGACCGTCTGAGTGAAAGCTTCACCGATCTGATGGACTACGGTTTCACCGCGAGCCTGGAAGAATCCCTGGATGCCGTGGCCGAAGGGAAAAAAGGGTGGAAGGCACTTCTGGATGAGTTCTACACGGACTTCAGCAAGCGTCTGGAACAAGCTCAGGATACCGACGGTGGCATGCGACGCAATGCGCCCACGGATACCGATATCAAGTGCGGTCAGTGCGGCCGCCATATGCAGATTCGCACCGGTTCCACCGGCGTTTTCCTGGGGTGTTCCGGCTATGCGTTACCGCCAAAGGAGCGCTGCACCAACACCATGAATCTGGTGTCCGGCGAAGAGGCTATCGACGCGGATAAGGATGACGAAGCCGAAACCCGTCAACTGCGGGACAAACATCGGTGCCCCAAGTGCGGCACAGCCATGGACAGTTATCTGGTGGACGAGCAGCGCAAGCTGCATATCTGCGGAAACAACCCGGACTGCAACGGCTTTGAGGTAGAAAAAGGTACGTTCAAGATCAAGGGTTATGACGGCCCGCTGATTGAGTGCGACAAGTGCGGCAGCGACATGCAGTTGAAGTCTGGCCGCTTTGGCAAATACTTCGGCTGCACCAATGATGCCTGTAAAAACACCCGCAAACTGCTCAAGAACGGTCAGCCCGCGCCGCCGAAAATGGACCCGGTACCCATGCCGGAGCTCGCCTGTGAAAAGGTCGACGACACCTACATCCTGCGCGACGGTGCTTCGGGTCTGTTCCTGGCTGCCAGCCAGTTCCCGAAAAACCGCGAGACTCGCGCGCCGCTGGTGAAGGAGCTGCTGCCGCACAAGGATGAGATTGATCCCAAGTACAGTTTCCTGTTCTCCGCACCTACGGAAGACAGCGAGGGCCGGGATACGGTTGTGCGTTTTAGCCGCAAAACCCAGGAACAGTACGTGCAATCCGAGGAAGACGGCAAGGCAACCGGCTGGAAGGCGTTCTATACCGGCGGTAAATGGCTGGTAGAGGACTCAGGTAGCAAATCCGCGGCGCCGAAAAAAACGGCTGCTAAAAAGGCGCCGGCGAAAAAGGCTGCGGCCAAAAAAGCAGCCGCGAAAAAGACCCCGGCCAAAAAGTCACCGGCGAAATAGGTGAAGCAATGAGCAACCCCTATACCGGTCTGGTGGCTTCGGCCCTGCGAAAATCAGAGCTGATATTGCATTCACTGGATACCGCCGACGATGAAAGCCCGCCGCTGTTGCGGTCCGCGCTGCTTGAGGGTGCGTTGTTGCAGTTGTGGCGGGCTTATCGCGCGTTTCTGGCAGAGCAGGGCTACCAGCTACAACTGGGGTTTAGACCTGGTGGCGAGCCGGACACCGCGGTCCGCTTACAGGAACTGGTAAGCGCGCGCGACAAATACAGCGCTGAGGTCGCTGAGCTGCTGGATCTGGAGGAAAACCCCGAGAGCTGGTTTGCGGCTATGGCGCACTGCTGGCGGGGGTTGTGGCGCCCCACGGCGGGTGGAGGCCAGGAGTCTTCTCCGATCGCCAGCGGTGTGCAGTCCCTGATACCCCTGCGGCAGGTGGACTCAAGTACCCCTGCCAGTCTCAGTGTAGAGAGCCTCAGATTCTGGCAGCGCCAGCTCGGTGAACTGGTGGCACGGCAGCGCGCCCAGAGCGTGGAATGGTGATCAGGTTGGTTCGGCGCCAGTCCCGACCGTGTCTGGCCGCTGAATAATCACTGATCCCTGTGTTACACTGCCCGCAAATCCCGCTGTAACTGGAGAAGTGAATGTCCTCTGAGACTTACGAAATCATCGAGTTGTCCAATGGTGATGTGGCGCTGCGACGCGCTGGTCACAGGGAGGACCCGCTGGTGCGTATTCATTTCTCGGACGAAAGCCTGAACTTCCTGCGCGAGCACAAGATTGCGATCGCTCGTGCCATGTTGGAGGCCGGTATTGAGGCGGTGCAGGATCTCGGTGCCCTGGAGCCGGAACCCTTTGAAGAGGAAGAGGTGGACGTTACGGAACACACCATCCACTGAGGAGGAAAGCTCCCGGTGGACCAACAAAAACGGGGCTCGATGAGCCCCGTTTTTGTTGGATGACGCACAGGCTATTCGCCTGCAGGTTAGAACGGGTTCTGGCGAATTACGCCGACCGCGAGTCCTTCAATCGCGAAATTCTTGTCGCGCATATCTACTTCGATGACGTCAAATTCTTCATTCTCCGGCAACAGCTGGACCATCGCCTGGTTGCCGCGGCGCTTAAAGCGCTTAACGGTCACCTCGTCTTCGATTCGCGCCACCACAATCTGTCCGTTGCGGATATTGTCGGTGCGCTGTACCGCGAGAAGGTCTCCATCAAAAATGCCGGCGTTCTTCATGCTCATGCCGTGCACCCGCAACAGGTAATCCGCCGGGGGGTGGAAGAATTCCGCGGGGATCTCGCAGTACTCCTCGATATTCTCCTCCGCCAGAATCGGGTTGCCCGCGGCTACCCGGCCAACAATGGGTAGGCCACTCTGGTGGCCGGGAATGCGAATGCCCCGGGAAGCACCGGCAACCATTTCAATCGCCCCCTTGCGCGCGAGCGCCTTCAGGTGTTCTTCCGCTGCGTTTGGCGAGCGAAAGCCCAATTCCTGTGCGATCTCGGCCCGGGTGGGCGGGTAACCCGTTTCGTCCAGATAGGATTTGATCAGTTCCAGTACCTGAGCCTGGCGAGCAGTGAGGTTTGTCATGGGCGTTTCCTGTTGTCTGTATTTTTATACAGTTGCTGGGATTATATACAGATTTCTCCCTCACGCAATCCACAAGGCTCTCGCGTCAATACTGCTAGACTTGGAGGGACCGGCGAACTCCAAAACCTGCGCTGACTCGGTTTGCCGATTCGCTGCCAACATAAGAAGTAAGAGCGATTAGGAGAAGGCATATGCTGGATGCAAAAATGCCGGAAGCGTGGCGCGTGCTTCGTATTCAGTCTGAACTCGTCGATGGCATAGAGCGCCTGATTACGCTTAAGGGTGCGGTGACCGTATTTGGCAGCGCACGCTTTCGGGAAGACGCTGTTGAGTATCAACAAGGGGTGCGGCTGGGCGAGCTGCTGGCGGGTGAGGGCATCCCGGTTATCACCGGCGGTGGCCCGGGTATTATGGAGGCGTGCAATCGCGGCGCATTTACCCATGCCGGCGCTTCAATAGGCCTGAATATCGAGCTGCCATTCGAACAGGTGCCCAACCCCTATTTGGATATCCACCTGAACTTCCGCTATTTCTTCGTGCGCAAATTCATGTTTGTGAAGCATGCGGTTGGCTTCATAGCCATGCCTGGGGGCTATGGCACCATGGATGAGCTGTTTGAGGCGCTGACGCTGGTGCAGACCCAGAAGGTGCGGCGTTTTCCCATTGTGCTGGTCGGGAAGCGCTACTGGTCTGGTCTGCTGGAGTGGCTGGTGGGTACCGTACTTGAGCGCGCGTGTATCGATGCCGCTGATCTGGAGCTGTTCAAACTGGTGGATACCGTGGATGAGGCAGCGGAAATCATCATCGACTTCATTCGTAAGCGGGATGAGTAGAGACCGTCGCCCGCTGGGGCTGGTTGAGCCTGTTGTTCGTCTGGGCAACATTCGTCCGGGCAACAATCGCCATCACGGCCCTTCGTCTGTTCCCGGGAAGGTTTCACCCTCAAGGCGGTCTATGGTGCTCTGGACCGGAGAAAAAATCGGACTGGTGTAGCCGGAGTCTTCGTCGTCCTGCATCTCTTGCGCCCAGGAGCCGTAGCCCGCGTTGGCATCTTCCGGAGCTGCGGCGCCGATGACGGGCAATCGCGGCCAACTGTGAAAATCAATTTCATCAAGAGTGCCGTCGAGATACTGAATCTCGATGGTGCGGGATGGTTGGTCCACAGCGACCACTTCAAACAAATCACCGCTTTGAAAGTTCTCGAACCAGCTGCCTATTTCCGGCGCTATTCTCGCCATGGGGTACCTCCTGTCGTCATCACCCAAAGACGCCAATCACTGGCCTTTCATTCCAATCTAGTGTGCCGCGATCAAAGCTGGTAACCGGAGAGTCGCGAGAACTGCACGGCTTAACGAGACTGTGAGCGAGCTGGCCGTTTGCGGGTGGCAGTGTGCAAGTGGGAGGTTTTCGGAAATGTTCGATCGGGTGTCGATGTGCTAGTCTCAGCTCTTAAACAAACGTTTTAATTGATGGTTTGAATTGGATGAGTCAGCTGGATACCGTCAACCGTATTCTCGATGCCGCTGAGGTGCTGTTTGCCGAGCGGGGCTTCACCGAGACCTCTTTGCGCACCATTACCAGCACGGCGGGCGTCAATCTCGCGGCGGTAAATTATCATTTCGGTTCGAAAAAAGAACTGATACAGGCGGTTTTTGAGCGTTTTCTTACGCCTTTTACGGAGAATCTGGACCGGGAGTTAAACCGGCGGGAGTCTCAGGCCCAGTTGCAACTGGAAGACCTGCTGCAGAGTCTGTACCGGGTGGCACTCGCCGGGCTCGCCAGGGAAGGTCGCGACCCCAAGCGCTTCATGCGTCTTCTGGGGCTTGCTTACACCCAGTCCCAGGGACACTTGCGGCGGTTTATCGTGTCCCGTTACGGTGCCAGCTACCGGCGCTTTGCCGGACAATTATCCGATGCCCTGCCACAGGTTGACCCGGTCACATTTTACTGGCGCCTGTACTTCATGCTGGGTGCTACCATATTTTCCCTATCCAGCTTCGACGCCATCGAAGCTATCCTGAGGGAAGACTTTGGCGCCGAGAGCAGCCTCGACGAAACTCTGGCACGGCTCGCGCCGGCCGCAGTTGCCATGCTGACCGCGCCGGATGTCGGCGCGGGTTGAGGGCAGTGGCGCGGTCCGATCCGGCGGGCGGCGGTTGCACCGGACGGCATGGGCGCGGCGAGTTTCAAATGATTCCAGATTGGCAACAGGAGCTGACATCACATGTCTGTCCAGATTGGTCCCGTGATGGTTGATATTGAGGGCACAGACCTCACCGGTGAAGACCGCGAGCTGCTGCTTCATCCGATGGTCGGTGGGCTGATTTTTTTCGCGCGCAATTTCCGCAATCGCGAACAGCTCGAAGAGCTGATCGCGGATATCCGCCGTGTGCGCCCTGAAATTCTGCTGGCGGTGGACCAGGAAGGCGGGAGGGTGCAGCGCTTTCGCGACACCTTCACCCGGATCCCCTCCATGCAGGCACTGAGCGCACGGGCCAACCCCCAGCAACTCCGCGATGTGGGCTGGCTGCTGGCGGCGGAACTGCTGGCCGTGGGTGTGGATTTCAGTTTCGCGCCGGTGCTGGATGCCGATGACGACTTTTGCAAAATAGTGGGCGACCGAAGTTTTGCGCAAGATCCCCTGGTGCTGGCGGAGAAGGCCCGGCCTTTTATCGCCGGGATGCACGAGGCAGGTATGGCGACTACCGGAAAGCATTTCCCGGGGCACGGCCAGGTGAAGGAAGACAGTCACGAGGAGCTGCCGGTAGATCACCGGACGCTGGAGCAGGTGCTGGCGTCGGATTGTACCCCGTTTGCGGAATGCATCGCCGCGGGTGAGCTGCAGGCGGTGATGCCGGCACATATCCGCTTTGCCCGGGTGGATGAAAACCCGGTGGGTTTTTCGCGTTTCTGGCTGCAGGAAATTCTGCGTAAGCGCCTCGGTTTTGACGGGGTGATATTCAGCGACGATCTGACCATGGAGGGCGCAGGTGCCGCTGGTGGCTACGGGGAACGGATTCGCGCCGCCATGCAGGCGGGTTGTGATATGGGTGTGGTCTGCAACAATCGCCAGGGCGCCCTGGCGGCGCTGGACGCTTTGACTGGCTTCACTCCCGATCCCGAGTCCAGCCGGCGCTTGGCGCGTATGCGTGGCCAGGCGAGAATTGGCAGCTGGAGCGAACTCGAGCAGTCTCCCCGCTGGCAGTCGACCCGGGAATGGCTGGCATCCTGGGTGTAAATCCGCACAATACGTCAGTCATCGCGCGCGCATCAGCGCAAATTCATCGGTTTGTTGTTATATGGAGTCATTTGTGGAGTCGGCCAGAGCTTTTTTGCGCTCCCTGCTGGGAGATGACCGTTTCTGGATTGCAGAAGTTTTCCTGATTGTTTTGACCACAGCCATTGCCGCATGGCTGCTGGGGCTGCTTGTCCGGCGGCTGCAGCAGCGTGCGGAGCGCACTGTCAACCCATGGGACGATGCACTGTGCGGCAGTATTAATCCGCCCGCCTCGCTGCTGGTGTGGTTGGTGGGGTTGTCCCTTGCGGCCGCGCGTGCCGGCCGGGCTACCGGTGCGGAAATTTTTTCATTCGCGAATACGATCCGGGAAATCGGGTTTATTGTATTGGCTACCTGGTTCGCACTGCGCTTTGCCAAGGCGGTAGAGCAGAATCTGGCCGATCCAAGGTTTATGGGCAAACCCATGGATGCCACCACGGTGCGCGCCATTGGCAAGCTGGTCCGCGCCTCGATCATGGTGACCGCCGGCATGGTCATCATGCAGCACTTTGGCTACAGCATCAGCGGGGTACTGGCGTTTGGCGGTATCGGTGGTCTCGCAATTGGCTTTGCCGCCAAGGATTTGCTGGCGAATTTTTTCGGCGGTTTGATGATCTATCTTGATCGGCCTTTCAAGGTGGGTGACTGGGTGCGGTCGCCGGACAAGGAGATTGAAGGAACGGTAGAGGATATTGGCTGGCGCCTCACCCGCATTCGCACCTTCGACAAGCGCCCGCTGTATATTCCCAACGGTGTGTTCACCCAGATTTCCGTGGAAAACCCGTCGCGGATGCTAAACCGCCGTATATACGAAACCGTAGGTATTCGCTACGACGATGCGCATCTGATGGCGCCGATTGTCAAAGCAGTGAAGGAGATGCTGCAGCAGCATCCCGAGATCGATACCAATCAGACCCTGATCGTAAACTTCAACTCGTTTGCACCATCGTCGCTCGATTTCTTTGTCTACACCTTTACCAAAACCACAGACTGGGTGCGTTATCACGAGATCAAGCAGGACGTTTTACTGAAGATCCTGAATATTGTTCAGGAGCAGGGTGCGTCTTGTGCTTTCCCAACGTCTACTTTGCATATTGCTGAACTTCCTGAGTTGGCTGTTGCCGGTGATCGACGCATTGCTGTTGATACTGGAATGACAGTTAAGTGATGTATTCGCAGCCTGCATGATTTGTCAAAAACTGCGGCACTTTTCCGCCAATTTTGGTGATTAGTTGCGCAAACTTCGTGGGAAGTAACATTAAATTCACGGGGAAACCTAGACACTGGCGCGGTTTTATCTAAGAATCAGTAGCGACTTGCCCGGGTGACCGGGCAGGCGCTTCGAGACAGTATTTCGCGCCGGGCTTCCGGCTGGAATACGGGAATTGGGGTAGGCGCATCGCCCACAACCGGGGCGGGCGCGATAACAATAAAATGAGGTTGGCTTAATGAGTGATCGCGTTACGGGTACCGTGAAGTGGTTTAACAATGCCCGGGGTTATGGATTTATCACCTGTGCCGAAGGTTCCGAGGATATTTTTGTGCACTACCGCAGCATTCGCGGTGAAGGCTACAAGACCCTGAACGAGGGGCAAGCCGTAGAATTTGAAATGCAGCAGGGCGACAAGGGACTGCTCGCGGAAGACGTTGTTCCCTGCGAATAACCGCTGCCGCAAAAGCTTCTCTCCGAAATAGCCTAAGCGAACCGGTTTGAACGTGGTTCGCTGGTTGGGCTATTGCGTTCGCTTTATGAAGCAAAAAGGCCATTTCAGAGTGCTGGAATGGCCTTTTTGCTGATTACCCGGCGGTCCATGCGGAAAGGTAGGTAACCATGCGGAAAGATAGGTAACTAAGGCGCGCAGCGTTCTGGCGCCGCGAACGGTTACATAATTTTCCGCAAGACCACTAGGGCGCGTCAGAGCGCGCCCACCATCCGCAAAAGCTGTCCGCAGAACCAGGCGGCATAGGTACCGAGTGCATAGCCCATCACGGCAAGCAGCACTCCCACTGGTGCCAGTGACGGGTGGAAGGCGGCGGCCACCACCGGTGCAGAAGCCGCACCGCCAACGTTAGCCTGACTGCCCACGGCCATGAAAAAAGTGGGTGCCTTGATGAGCCAGGCCACCAGCAGCATCAGCCCTGCATGTATCGCCATCCAGATAACGCCCAGCACAAACAGCTCGGGACTTTCTTTCAGCGCAGTGATATCCATATGGGTGCCGATTGTCGCCACGAGAAAGTAGATAAACACCGATCCGATTTTTGATGCACCGGCCCCTTCGAGCTTTTTCGCCGGCGTAAAGGCCATGAAAATACCAAGCGTGGTCGCGATCACGATCAGCCAGAAGAACTGGCTGGTAAAACTGAAGCGGGCAAGCTGCGGTGCATGAGTCTGGAACCAGGGCGCGAGCACATCGGCGAAAGCATGGGCGACGGCGGTGATCCCAAAGCCCACAGCGGCGATCAGCATCAGATCTTGGAGGGTGGGGTTGCGCGCATGTTTGCGCTGCATGGTTTCCACCCGTTCCTTCAATGTGTCAATGGCTGAGGTATCGGCGCCGCGCCGGGCATCCAGCTGCTTGGCATTGCCGGCCATGATCAGCAGCACTGCCATCCACAGATTGGCGATGATTACATCGACTGCCACCATTGCGGAAAAGACCTGGCCACCCACTTCAAAAATTTCCTTCATCGCCGCCTGGTTGGCGCCGCCGCCAATCCAGCTGCCTGCGATGGTGGTCATACCTCGCCAGATGGCGTCGGGACCATTGCCGTTCAGCATTTCTGGGTTGAAGGTGGACATGATCAGCAGCGCCAGTGGGCCGCCGATGACGATGCCGAGCGTGCCTGTCAGAAACAGGACCAGCGCTTTCGGCCCCAGGTTGAAGATACCTTTCATGTCGATGCTCAGGGTCAGCAACACCAGGCTGGCCGGGAGCAGGTAGCGCGATGCGACGAAGTAAAGATTCGAACTGTGCGCGTCAATAATGTGGAATGTCGTCAGCAGGCTGGGCAGGAAATAGCACAGCAACAGCGCAGGAACGAAGCGGTAGAAGCGTTTCCAGAAGCGCTGCTCGCTACTGGCGGTGTAAAACACGAAGCCAAGAATGGCCGCAAGCATACCGAGGATGATGGCGTCATTGGTAATCATGAAATGATCTGACCTGGTTGTTTTTTTGGATATTTGTTATGGGTGCCCGTGAGGGTACAGCGATTCATCGCCTACGAAAAACGGCCCGCTGGGGGCCGTCTGCAAAGGCAATACCGATGGTCGCTCAGGGGGTGAGTTCCATCGGCTCATCAAGTGGTTCAGGCTCTTCCAGTGGTGTAACGGTACGAATTTCCACCAGCACCCCCAGCTTGGGATGGTCGATGTAATGCAGCTCGCCGCTGCGCAGACGCCGCTCCTCCTGAAGTACGGCCACACGCGCCGCCAGCTTCTCCATGGCCTCGGGCTCCGGTTCAGAAACCGGGCGGTCGGAGAAGCTGCTGCCGCTGTGGTACATCGCAGGTTCTGTGCGGATACCGCTGCGGTCCAGATCCAGAGGCTCGTCACTTGCGGTGTCTCTTGCGGCCGCCGCCAGCGCAGCGCGGGGGCGGGTGGGCACCGGAATGCCCCGGGGCTGCTCAGCGCCTTGCTCTACACCCTGGCTCAGCGGAGAGGGAAGGGCGGCCGTCGGCGGCAACCACTCGCTGAACCAGAGATCGGTACTGAGGTGCAGGTAGCGGGAAACGCTCAGCGTCACACTGCCTTCCAACTGGTGGTGATTACCGTCCATCTGACCACCACTGATCAGTACCGCAGGGGCATTGCGCTCGGTTTGCAGGACCTGACGCCAGGTTTTGTGGAACAGCACCTGATAACCCGGGTCGCGCCTGAGGGCGGCGACCTTGTTGTCCAGGTGGTTGGGAGCGGGCTGCAGTGCCGGTATCTCTGAGTTACTGCGAGAGGGGGTGTTGAAGTCCACCCAGCGCTCGGCGTAGTTGAGCCGCGGGGCGGCGGGCCAGGTTTCCCGGGACAGGTTCATGCCGCTCTCGCGGGCGAACACCACCATCTCGATTTCGAACTGGGTGCCCGCGTACCCCGCGGCCTCGCTGTTGGCCGCGCAGAGGACCAGCAGCGCGGCGCCGGCCAGCCGCTTCAGGCGAACCGTGACCTGATTATTGGTAAAGGTCATTTTGTTACCGCTGTTATTTCTGAGTCTTGTTCAGGGATTGATCGAGTCAAACGCTGCGGCCATCTTAGCACTGATTGTGTGTCGAAGGTGCCGCCAGCCGGACTTCGTTGCCGCTATTGCGACAGCTGTTGCAATACCTCGTTCACCTGCTGCAAGCGGTGTTCTGCGCCGCTCTCGTCCAGGGCAAAGTTCAGGTGGTTTGCCCCCTGCAGCTGGAATTGGCCCGGACGGTTCTGTACCAGTTTGACCAGCGTCAGTGGGTTCACCTTGGCATTGTCCGCGAACTCGATGCGGCCGCGGCTGGCAGAGGCTTCCAGCTTGCGGATACCCAGCCGGCCCGCGCTCAATTTGATTTCGGTGATCCTGAACAGGTGTTTCAGCGGTTCCGGCAGCAAGCCGAAACGGTCGATCATTTCCACCTGCAATTCTTTCAGGGCGGCCGAGTCCTCGGCGTTGGCGATGCGCTTATACATGATCAGGCGGCTGTGCACGTCCGGCAGGTAATCTTCCGGTATCAGTGCAGGCACTCGCAGGTTTACGTCCACCGCGGGAGATTCCAGCGGCTCGTCGATGTTGGGCACGCGCCCCTCGCGTATGGCCTTGACCGCGTGGTCCAGCATTTCCATATAAAGGGTAAAGCCCACGCTCTGAATCTGTCCGCTCTGTTCCTCGCCGAGTAGTTCGCCGGCGCCGCGGATTTCCAGGTCGTGGGTGGCGAGGGTAAAGCCCGCCCCCAGGTCCTGGGCTTCGCTGATGGCTTCCAGTCGCTTTACCGCATCTGCGGTCATGGCGCGCTTGTTCGGGGTCAGCAGGTAGGCATAGGCCTGGTGGTGGGAGCGGCCCACACGCCCGCGCAGCTGGTGCAGCTGGGCGAGGCCGAACTTGTCGGCGCGCTCAATCAGGATGGTGTTGGCGGTGGGCACGTCGATCCCGGTTTCGATGATGGTGGTACACACCAGCACGTTGAAACGCTTGTGATAGAAATCGCTCATCACCTGTTCCAGCTCGCGTTCGCGCATCTGGCCGTGGCCGATGCCGACCCGGGCTTCGGGGACCATTTCCTGCAGCTCCCGCGCGATGCGCTCGATGCTTTTGACTTCGTTGTGCAGGAAATACACCTGACCGCCGCGCAGAATTTCCCGCAGTATCGCTTCCTTGATCAGGGCATCGTCGCGCTCGCGCACGAACGTTTTCACCGATAGGCGTCGCGCCGGCGGCGTGGCAATCACGGACAGATCGCGGATGCCCGCCATGGCCATATTCAGGGTGCGGGGAATCGGGGTGGCGGTGAGGTTGAGGATGTCCACCTCCGAGCGCAGGCTCTTCAGCTTTTCCTTTTGACGCACACCGAAGCGATGCTCCTCGTCGATGATCAGCAGGCCGAGGTTTTTGAATTTGAGGTCGCTCTGCAGCAGTTTGTGGGTGCCGACGAGAATGTCCACCTTGCCATCCGCCACGCGCTCTTTGATCGCATCCACCTCCTTGGTGCTGCGGAAGCGGGATATCACTTCGATACTGATAGGCCAGTCTGCAAAGCGATCCTGCAGTGACTGGAAATGCTGCTGGGCGAGGAGGGTGGTGGGTACCAGCATGGCCACCTGCTTGCCGCCGTGGGCGGCAACAAATGCGGCGCGCATCGCGACTTCGGTTTTGCCGAACCCCACATCGCCACAGACCAGTCGATCCATGGGTTTGTCGGAGAGCATGTCGGCAACGACCGATTCGATGGCCTGCTGCTGATCGGGGGTCTCCTCGAAGGGGAAGCCCGCCACGAATTCACGGTAAGCGAGTCCCGGATTCCCGAAGGCGTGACCGACGCGCGCCTCGCGACGGGCATAAATGTCGAGCAGCTCGGCAGCGGCATCGCGCACTTTTTCCGCCGCCTTGCGCTTGGCTTTCTGCCAGACCTCACTGCCAAGCTTGTGCAGTGGGGCGAGCTCTTCATCGGCTCCGGAATAGCGGCTGATCAGGTGCAGGTTCGCCACCGGCACATACAGCTTGGCGCCGTCTCCGTATTCGAGGGTCAGGAACTCCGCCTGCTGGCCGTCGATGTCCAGGCTCTGCAAGCCTTTATAGCGCCCGACACCATGGTCGATATGCACCACTGGTGCGCCGATGCGCAGCTCGGCCAGGTTTTTAACCGCATTGTCCGCATCTTCCTTGGCTTTTCTGCGCCGGCGTTGCTGCAGCACCCGGTCGCCGAACAACTGCGGTTCCGCAATAAGGTTCAGGTGCGGCTCATCCAGCAGCATGCCCTGGTCGATGGGGGCAACGGTAATGCCGAGGCGCTCGTCGGCGTCGAGAAATGCCTGCCAGGTATCGAAGGTTTTCGGCTTGAGACGAATGCCGGCGAGCAGCTCAAGCAGTGCCTCGCGGCGGCCGCCGCTTTCGGCGCAGAACAATACCCGACCGGAATAGTCCATCAGGTAGGCCTCCAGTGCCGCCAATGGCTGATCGGATTTGCCATTCACCGGCAGGCTTGGGGGCAGGCGGGTGGCAAAGTTGTAATTGCCTTCGGCTTCCGGAAGCGTCTCCGCGGAGAAGATGGCGCGCGGCAGGGATTTCAGCGCGCCATAGAATTCGTCGATATCCAGCAGCACCTGGCGCGGGGGCAGAATGGGGCGGGTGAGATCGCCGCAGCGGCTCTGGTAGCGGTTTTCCGCCTCGCGCCAGAAGGACTCCACCGGCTGTTTCAGGTCGCCCTGTATAAATACCTGGCTGCCGTCCGGCAGGTAGTCGAACAGGCTTGCGCACTGATCGAAAAACAGTGGCAGGTAATATTCAATACCGGCCGGCGCAATGCCGGCGCTGATGTCCTGGTAAATGGAAACCGGGCCGGGGTCGCAATCGAAGCGCTCGTGCCAGCGCTCCAGAAATTTTGCCAGCGCCGGCTTGTGCATCGGAAATTCCCGCGCCGGTAGCAGGTGAACCTGCGCCACCTTGTCGACGGTGCGCTGATCTTCCGGGTCGAACGTGCGCAGGGATTCGATTTCGTCATCAAACAGGTCGATGCGGTAGGGCAGGTTGCTGCCCATGGGGAAGATATCCATGAGCGCGCCACGCACCGCGAACTCTCCATGCTCATACACGGTATCAACACAGTGATAGCCGGCCTGCTCAAGCAGCCGCCGCTGGGTGTTTAGATCGAACTTCTGCCCCTCCTTGAGTATCAGCGCATTGCCGGCCACGTAATCCTTCGGCGCCAGTCGGTGCAGTAGGGTGCTGACCGGTGCGATGACCACACCGCTGCCCATCTGCGGCAGCCGGTAGAGTGTGGCCAGGCGGTCGGAGATGATGTCCTGGTGCGGAGAAAATGTGTCGTAGGGAAGAATTTCCCAATCCGGAAACTGGAAAATTTCCAGGTCCCCTACGGATTTGCCGGAGGCGTCATCTCGCCGAGACTTGTTAAAAAATTTCAGCTGCAGCTCAAGTTGCTGGGCTTCCTGACTGTTGCGCGCGATCAGGAGGGTGGGTGCAGCGCTGGCTGTGGCCGCGTTGAGAACGGCCAGTGCCGCACTGGCACCGTGCAGTTGGCCCCAGAATTGCCGGTCATTGCGGGAGCGGAAAGTGGGGGGGGACAAAGGGGGGAACTGACTCATGTTTCCTTATAATTCCGTGCTTTCTGACCGCTGACGGCCCAAGGGGCGCCTATTGTAACTGTGAACGGAAGCTGGTGCAGGTGCGGCCCCTGGGGCGGCCGGGATCCGGTGGCCAGGTCGCATCAATTCGCCCCTGTGGCAGTGCAATTTTTTCCCGGAAAAAATGTAGTTTAACTACAGTTTTCCGGCCATTTTTTGCTCGGTTGCGCGGCCTCAGGTGAATCCACATAATGCGCCAGCCTTGGGCCCGCAGGTGATTTTTTGATCCATTCTTAGAGCGTGGATCGGTGTCTGGAGCCGGCCCTGGCACGACCTAATTTTTCACTTTGCAGAGGTGTCTGATAGTGACTCAGAAGCGACCGAAGCCCGCGGACTTTTTCAAGGACTGGAAAGCGCGTGAAGCGCTGGCGGAATCCATGATTCCGATGATTGGCAAGCTCAACCGGGAAAGCAACGTCGGCATTTACATGTACGGCCAGAACCTGGTGAACCGCTCCGTGCTGAGCATCATGAAAGCCCACCGCTTCGTGCGCCAGGTGGAAGAGAACGAACTGTCCGAGTTCGAAACCTTTCCGGTCCTTGAAGCCATCTGCAAGCTCGACCTGGGTCCTGTGCACATCGACCTCGGCACTCTGACCAACAAGTACATGCGCGACCAGCGCGGTCTCTCCATTGAAGAATTCGTCAGCGAAGAGCTGAAAGATGCCGCCGGTGCCGGCAAGCCGCTGCCGCAGTCCCAGGACGTGGTGATTTACGGTTTCGGTCGTATCGGCCGTCTGGTGGCCCGCCTGTTGATCGAGAAAGCGGGCAGCGGCGATGTGCTGCGCCTGCGCGCCATTGTGCTGCGCAAGGGCAGTGCGGATAACGACCTGGTCAAGCGCGCCTCCCTGCTGCGCCGCGACAGCGTGCACGGCGCCTTCAACGGCACCATCCGGGTGGACGAAGAGACCAACACCCTGATCTGCAATGGCAACGAAGTGAAGGTCATCTACGCCAACTCCCCGCAGGAAGTGGATTACACCCAGTACGGCATCAACAACGCGC
This sequence comes from Microbulbifer harenosus, assembly GCF_005771435.1. GTDB lineage: Bacteria > Pseudomonadota > Gammaproteobacteria > Pseudomonadales > Cellvibrionaceae > Microbulbifer > Microbulbifer harenosus. Next base: position 101,530 of record NZ_VANI01000005.1, on the reverse strand, counting down.
TGATCGTCGACAGTACCGGTGTATGGCGCGATGAAGACGGCCTGGCCCAGCACCTGGAGAGCAAAGGCGCCGCCAAGGTGCTGCTGACGGCACCGGGCAAGGGCGACCTGAAAAATATCGTGTACGGCATCAATAACAGCGATATCAAGCCGGAAGACAAGATCCTGTCCGCGGCCTCCTGTACCACCAACGCCATCGTACCGGTGCTGAAGGCGATGATGGATAAATACGGTGTTGAGCACGGCCACGTGGAAACCGTCCACGCCTACACCAACGACCAGAACCTGATCGACAACTACCACAAGGGTGAGCGCCGCGGCCGTTCCGCTGCACTGAATATGGTGCTGACCGAGACCGGTGCCGCCAAGGCCGTGGCCAAGGCGCTGCCGGAATTGAAGGGCAAGCTCACCGGCAATGCCATTCGTGTGCCGATCCCGAACGTGTCCATGGCGATCCTGAACCTGCGTCTGGGGCAGGAAACCACCAAGGAAGAGTTGAACGAGTACATGCGCGATGTGGCGCTGCACTCGCCGCTGCGCCAGCAGATCGACTTTACCAATTCGCCGGAAGTGGTCTCCAGTGACTTCGTCGGCTCCCGTCGCGCCTGCGTGTTCGACTCCATCGCCACCATCGTCGATGGCAACAACGCGGTGCTCTACTGCTGGTACGACAACGAGTTCGGCTACAGCTGCCAGGTGGTGCGCTGCCTGGAGGATATGGCTGGGGTGCGTTACGAGTTGTTCCCAAAGAAGGACTGAGCTTCAGTGGGTGACGCAGGTTCAAGCCTGCGCCACCGCTGATCTGCCGCCACAATGGGCGTAAGCCCGGTTTGCGGTGTCCCGGCCCCCGGCCGGGCTGATTAATACGGCGCCAGAGGAAATTCCGCCTCGCGGCGGGGCGCCATCCCCTAAAGTCTTTGTTTTTTCAGCAAAACTTTCCTCATCCTGAGCCCATTTGGCCCCATCTGCTCTGGTAAACCCCCGGTCCCATCCTTATAATGCGCGCGATTTTGCGGGGCTGTCGTGTGCCGGGAAATTGATACGCAAAGACTGCGGGTTGCCGAGGCAACATCGGGGTCATTTGCGCCCCGGGGCAGAATGCATCTTCTTTAATACCAGTGGTGCTATGCCGTAGTGGCTATTTTTTGACCGCTACTCTCCGGTGTGCCGCGACCATTAAGCCCCCGCTATGGGTTCCTCTTTTCCATTTTTAGCGTTTTACAGACCTAGAAATTTTTAAACCTACCAACTTAGAACTTAGGCATAGGCGTATGAGAAAGATCCGTCGGGGATTGGATTTACCCATATCCGGCGCGCCCGAGCAGGTCATCCATGATGGCCCGGCTGCCAAGACTGTTGCAGTGATCGGTCCCGACTACAACGGGATGAAACCGACCATGGCAGTCTCGGAAGGGGATAGCGTCAAACTCGGACAGCTGCTGTTCACCGATAAGAAAACCGAAGGTGTTCGCTACACCGCACCGGCCGCCGGTCGTGTGATTGCCATTCATCGCGGTGTCCGTCGGATTCTGCAATCCGTGGTGATCGAGGTGGAGGGCGATGAGGCCGAACAGTTCGCGAGCTACAGTGCTGACCAGCTGGCCAGCCTGACCGCGGAGCAGGTTCGTGTGAATCTGGTGGAATCCGGTCTGTGGACCGCTCTGCGCACCCGTCCTTATAGTAAGGTGCCGGCGCTCAATGCCCAGCCGTCTGCGATTTTCATCAACGCCATGGATACCAATCCGCTGGCGGCTGATCCCGTGGTGGTCATCGCTGAACAGCGCGAGGCCTTTGCCCAGGGTGTTGAGATCCTTTCCAAGCTGGCAGAGAAGACCTTTGTCTGTACGGCGCCCGACGCCGACATCCCAGTGCCGAGCTCAGCTTCTGTGCGCCGCGAAACCTTTGCGGGCCCGCATCCGGCCGGCCTTTCCGGTACCCATATCCATTTCCTGCACCCGGTCAAACCCGGCCGTCAGGTGTGGACTATCGGCTACCAGGACGTGATTGCCGTCGGCAAACTGTTCGAAACTGGCAAGCTGTACACCGACCGTGTGGTCGCTCTCGGCGGCCCGAAAGTCGAGAAGCCGCGCCTGCTGCGCACCCGTCTGGGCGCAGACCTGACAGCGCTGACCGCCGGTGAAACCGATGGCGGTGACAACCGTGTGGTCTCCGGTTCCGTGTTCGGCGGCCGCACTGCGTCCGGTCCGCTGGCCTACCTCGGCCGCTACCATAACCAGGTGACCGTGCTGGAGGAGGGCCGCGAGCGTCCGTTCCTTCACTACATGCGTGCGGGCAACAAGCGTTTCTCGATCCTGCCGATCTACCTGTCGCGCCTGTTCAAGAACCGTCTGTTCGACTTCACCACCAGCACCAATGGTTCCGAGCGCGCGCTGATGCCAATCGGCACCTATGAGCGCGTAGTACCCCTGGATATCCTGCCGACCCAGCTGCTGCGTGCACTGATCGTTGGCGACACCCAGGTGGCTCAGCAACTGGGTGTACTGGAGCTGGACGAAGAAGATCTGGCGCTGTGCACCTTTGTGTGCCCGGGCAAGTACGATTTCGGCCCCATTTTGCGGGACAACCTGACCCGTATTGAGAAGGAGGGTTAAGGATGCTGCGCAAACTACTCGACTCCATGGAGCCGCACTTCCACAAGGGCGGCAAATACGAAAAGTTCTACGCACTGTATGAAGCGATCGACACCGGTCTGTTCCAGCCCGCCGATCGCACCAAGGCGACCGCACACGTGCGCGACGGTATCGACCTGAAGCGCATCATGATCACCGTGTGGGCCTGTGCCATGATCCCGATGTTCTACGGCATGTGGAACGTGGGCTTCCAGGCCAACACCATTATCGCCGGCATGGCCAATCCGGAACTGACCGGCTGGCGCCACGCGATCATCGGTGCACTGTCTGGTTACGACGCCAACAGCCTGTGGGACAACCTGGTCCACGGGGCCATGTACTTCCTGCCGATTTACGCCGTGACCTTTGTGGTCGGCGGTATCTGGGAAGTGCTGTTCGCTGCTGTGCGCGGCCATGAAGTGAACGAAGGTTTCTTCGTGACTTCCATCCTGTTCGCGCTGACCTGTCCGCCAGATCTGCCTCTGTGGATGGTGGCCATGGGTATCAGCTTCGGTGTGGTGATCGGCAAGGAAGTGTTCGGTGGTACCGGCAAAAACTTCCTCAACCCGGCGCTTACCGGCCGCGCCTTCCTGTTCTTTGCCTACCCGGCCGCCATGTCCGGTGACGCGGTATGGACCGCGGTTGACGGTTACACCGGCGCAACCGCGCTGTCTGTACTGGCCAGCGAAGGCATCCAGAACGGCGTTGTTGGTGTGCCCTCCGGTCAACTGACCTGGATGGACGCATTCGTCGGCAAGATGCACGGTTCCATTGGTGAAACTTCCACCCTGGCCATGTTGATCGCCGGTGCGATCCTGCTGTTCATGAAGATCGCCAGCTGGCGCATTGTTGCCGGCACCATGCTCGGCATGATGGCAACTGCATTCATGTTCAACATGATCGGCTCCGACACCAACCCGATGTTCAATGTGCCCTGGTACTGGCACCTGGTGGTGGGCGGTTTCGCCTTCGGTCTCATCTTCATGACCACCGACCCGGTATCCGCCGCCATGACCGACACCGGTCGCTGGTGGTACGGCATTCTCATTGGCGTGATGTGCGTGTTGATCCGTGTGGTAAACCCGGCATTCCCGGAAGGCATGATGCTGGCGATTCTGTTCGCCAACCTGTTCGCGCCGCTGTTTGACCACTTCGTTGTGCAGTCCCATATCAAGCGGAGGTTGGCACGTGGCTAATAAAGATTCTGTAAAAGGTACTCTGCTGGTCGCACTGGTGCTATGTATCGTCTGTTCCGTGGTGGTCTCCACCGCGGCCGTGGTACTCAAGCCCAAGCAGGAAGCGAATGCGGCACTGGACAGAAAACGCAACGTACTGATGGCCGGTGGCCTGATCGACGCCGATCAGCGCAACGCCAAAGCGATCGAAGAAGCGTTCGAAGCGGTGACGATCAAGTATGTTGATCTGAGCACCGGCAAATTCACCGATGAAGCGCCGGCGGGTGGCAGTGGCCGCGCCGCGGCGAAGATCCCCGACGCCAGCGGTAAGCTGCCGGCGGAAGAGGATACCGCTCGCATCATCCGCCGGGAAAACACCAAAGAGGTGTACCTGGTGGAGAAGAATGGTGAGTTGCAGCGCATCATCCTGCCGGTTCGCGGTTCCGGTCTGTGGGGCCAGATGTATGGCTTCCTCGCTCTGGAGAACGATCTGAAAACCGTAGCCGGTCTCGGTTTCTACGAGCACAAGGAAACCCCCGGACTGGGTGGCGAAGTAGACAACCCGCGCTGGAAAGCCCAGTGGGAAGGCAAGCAGGTATTCAACGCTGAAGGCGATGTGGATATCCATGTAATCAAGGGCAGTGTCGATCCGAGCGGCGCCAATGCGGTGCACCAGGTTGACGGTCTGTCCGGCGCTACCCTGACCAGCCGCGGCGTCAACAACCTGATCAATTTCTGGCTCGGCAGCCAGGGATTTGGTCCCTTCCTGAAAAACCTGAAAGCAGGGGAGGCGTGAGATGAGCATGAAGTTGAAAGACACTCTGCTGGAGCCGATTTTCAACAATAACCCCATCGCGTTGCAGATCCTCGGTATCTGCTCCGCGCTGGCGGTCACCAGCTCCCTGGCAGTAACCCTGGTCATGTGTATCGCGCTGACCACCGTGACTGCGTTTTCGAACATGTCGGTCTCTCTGATCCGCAAGCAGATTCCCAACAGCATCCGGATCATCGTACAGATGACAGTGATCGCCTCGCTGGTAATCGTGGTGGACCAGATCCTGAAGGCCTATGCGTTTGATATTTCCAAGCAGCTGTCGGTATTCGTTGGTCTGATCATCACCAACTGTATCGTGATGGGCCGCGCGGAAGCGTTCGCCATGAAGCACGGTCCCAAAGACAGCTTCCTCGATGGTATCGGCAATGGTCTGGGTTACAGTTTTATCCTGATCTGTCTGGCCGTTATTCGTGAACTGTTCGGTGCGGGCAAACTGTTCGGCCTGGAGATCCTGAACACCGTGAACAACGGTGGCTGGTATGTCCCCAACGGCCTGCTGCTGCTGCCGCCGAGTGCCTTCTTCCTGATCGGTCTGATCATCTGGGCTATCCGTACCTGGAAGCCGGGTCAGGTGGAGGAGCAAGAGTTCACCATTGCGCCCAATTCCAAAATGCCTGTGGCGCAACAGGAGGCCTGATAGATGGAACATTTTATTTCTCTGATCATTCGCGCCGTTTTCATTGAAAACATGGCGCTGGCCTTCTTCCTCGGGATGTGTACTTTCCTCGCGGTTTCCAAGAAGGTTGAAGCGGCGGTTGGCCTCGGTGTAGCGGTGGTTGTGGTTCTGACCATCACCGTGCCGGTGAACAACCTGATTTACACCTACCTGCTGAAAGACGGCGCGCTGGCCTGGGCCGGCTATCCGGACGTGGACCTGAGCTTCCTCGGCCTGCTGTCTTACATTGGCGTTATCGCGGCCCTGGTACAGATCCTGGAAATGTTCCTGGATAAGTATGTGCCGGCGCTCTACAACGCGCTGGGTGTGTTCCTGCCGCTGATCACCGTGAACTGCGCCATCATGGGTGCGTCTCTGTTCATGGTGGAGCGCGAATACAATTTTGGTGAATCTGTCGCCTACGGCTTCGGTGCCGGTCTCGGCTGGGCGCTGGCGATCACCGCTCTGGCGGGTATCCGCGAGCGTCTGAAGTACAGCGACGTGCCGAACGGTCTGAAAGGCCTGGGCATCACCTTCATCACCGTTGGTCTCATGTCGCTGGGCTTCATGTCCTTCGGCGGCATCGATATCTAAGCGGGGAGGTCGAATAGTATGGAATTAATGGACATTTATTTTGGCGTTGGCATGTTCACCGTCATCGTGCTCGCGCTGGTAGCCATCATCCTGGTTGCCCGTTCGCGCCTGGTGAACACCGGTGACGTCAACATCCTGGTTAACGGTGAGAAAACCCTCACCGTGCCGGCCGGCGGCAAGCTTCTGCAAACCCTGGCGGCCAACAACCTGTTCCTGGCTTCTGCCTGTGGCGGCGGCGGCAGCTGCGCGCAGTGCGTGTGTAAAGTGCTCGAAGGTGGTGGCGATATGCTGCCCACCGAGGCTGCGCACTTCACCCCGCGTGAAGCCAAGCAGGGCAAGCGTCTGTCCTGTCAGGTTTCCGTCAAGCAGGACATGAAGATCGAAGTGCCGGAAGAGGTGTTCGGTGTGAAGCAGTGGGAATGCACTGTGGAATCCAACCCCAACGTGGCTACGTTCATCAAAGAGCTGACTCTGAAACTGCCGGAAGGCGAGAACGTGGACTTCCGCGCGGGCGGTTACGTCCAGCTGGAAGCGCCGCCCCACCACGTGAAATTCTCCGACTTCGATATCCAGCCGGAATATCGCGGTGACTGGGAACACTTCGGCTTCTTCAAGCTGGAGTCCAAGGTGACCGAGCCGGTAGTGCGCGCCTATTCCATGGCCAACTACCCGGAAGAGAAGGGCGTGGTTAAGTTCAATATCCGTATCGCCACACCGCCGCCGCGCACCGAGGGTATTCCCCCGGGCCAGATGTCTTCCTATGTCTTCAACCTGAAGCCGGGCGACAAAATGCGCGTGTACGGTCCCTTCGGTGAATTCTTCGCCAAGGATACCGACAACGAAATGGTCTTCATCGGTGGTGGTGCCGGTATGGCGCCGATGCGCTCGCACATTTTCGACCAGCTGAAGCGTCTGCACAGCAAGCGCAAGATCAGCTTCTGGTACGGTGCGCGCTCTCTGCGTGAGATGTTCTACGAGGACGACTACAACGGTCTTCAGGAAGAGTTCGATAACTTCCAGTGGCACATCGCGCTGTCTGATCCGCAGCCGGAAGACAACTGGACCGGATACACCGGCTTCATCCACAACGTGGTGTACGAAAACTATCTGAAGGACCACCCGGCGCCGGAAGACTGTGAGTACTACATGTGTGGGCCGCCCATGATGAACGCGGCGGTGATCAATATGCTGAAGAACCTCGGCGTAGAGGATGAAAACATCCTGCTCGACGACTTCGGTGGCTGATCGCGCATGAATGGAATTGCTTACGCTTCCACAAAAACAGGGCCGCTGTATTCGGCCCTGTTTTTGTTTGTGGCTTCCGGGTTTAACCGCGCTCTGCGGGTTATCTTTATCCTCGCTCTGGTGGTTCTGGCATCCTGTGCGCCGGAGAAAACCACCTGGAAACTGTCTGGTCCCACCATGGGCACCGCTTACCACATCACGGTAACGGATGTGCCGCGGACCGTGATCAGGGCCGAATTGCAATCCGCGATCGACGCAGAGCTGGCGGCGGTCAACCAGGAGATGTCTACCTACATTCCCGATTCGGAGCTGATGCGTTTTAACGACGCACCGGTGGGAGCGGCAGTGGAGGTTTCCGCTCATCTCGCGGATGTCATCGCGCGCTCGCTGGATATCTACCGCCGCAGTGGCGGCGCCTTTGACGTTACCGTCGGTCCGCTGGTCAACCTGTGGGGTTTCGGCCCACTGCCAGAACCAGAAAAAATTCCCGCAGACAGCGATATTGAAGCGCTGAAGCAAGTGATCGGCTCCGATGCACTGCTGCTCGATGGTCGACACCTCAGTAAAACCCGGCCGGTCAAGGTTGATTTGTCCGCGATTGCCAAGGGGCATGGCGTCGACCGTGTGGCCGACCTGCTGGAAGCCAGGGGAATTGCCAATTACCTGGTGGAAGTGGGCGGTGAACTGCGTACGGCGGGTGTTAACCCCAGGGGAGCGGTCTGGCGTGTTGGTATCGAGCGGCCCAGCGCGGGGCAGGTGGTACAGGAACCGATTCAGGTAACCGGCAAAGGCATTGCCACTTCCGGCGACTACCGCAATTATTACGAGCGCGACGGCAAGCGCTACGCGCACACCATCGACCCGCGCACTGGCCGCCCGGTGGAGCACAGGCTCGCATCGGTCACCGTCATTGCCGATACCTGCGCCGAGGCCGATGGCTTCGCCACCGCGCTGAATGTGATGGGTGCCGAGGCGGCGTTAACATTAGCGGAAGAACAGCAGCTCGCGGTTTTTCTGCTGGTAAAAACCGATACCGGGTTTGAAGAGCGCGCCAGCAGTGCGTTCCAGCCCTATCTTGAACGTCAGGGGAGGTAACCGTGACTATTTATATTCTTGCGTTCATTGCGATGATACTTATCGTGGCAGGCATGGCCCTCGGCGCGATAGTCCAGAACAAGCCGCTCAAGGGTTCCTGCGGCGGCCTGAACAAAATCGGCATGAAGAAAGACTGCGACATCTGCGGTGGTGACGATCAGGAGTGTGAGAAGGAGCAGGAGCGCCAGCGCCAGGCCGCACTGGCGAAGGAGGCTGCGGGCAGCGATCTTGCCTACGATGCGAGCAAGAGCAGCCGCAAAGAATCCTGAGAAAGTATCTCTGGGCACCGCCGGGCGCCGCCAGGCGCACGCAGTACTCTTTTACAAGTGCCCTTTTGAGTAGTGAGCGCGCTGTTGGTGGCACCGCGCCTTGTTGAATTACCGATAAAAGAAAAGACAGAAGATAAATGGCAAACTCCAAGTACGACCTGGTAGTAATCGGCTCGGGCCCCGCGGGGGAGGCTGCAGCCATGAGCGCGGCCAAGAAAGGCCTGCGTGTCGCGGTGATTGAGCGCAGCCCTTCAGTGGGCGGGAACTGCACCCACAAGGGCACCATTCCCTCCAAGGCTCTGCGCCACTCGGTAAAGCAGCTAATGCGCTACAACACACAGCCCGTGTTTCGCGCTTTGGGCGAGCCGCGCCGCCTGACGTTTCCGGAAGTCATGCAAACCGTCAATAAGGTGATTTCCTACCAGGTGGAAATGCACACCAGTTTCTACGCGCGCAATCGCGTGGATCTTGTCGTTGGTGATGCCCAGTTCAAAGACGCCAACAACGTTGTGGTGCAGCTGGCAGACGGCGCGCGTGAAATCATAAGCGCGGAAAAATTTGTTATCGCCACTGGCTCGCGTCCATACCGCCCGGCGGATGTGGATTTCAACCACCCGCGGGTCTACGACAGCGACACCATTCTGGATATGGCGCACACGCCGCAGTCCATCATCATCTACGGTGCCGGTGTTATCGGCTGCGAGTACGCGTCCATTTTTGCCGCCCTCGGTATGAAGGTGGACCTGATCAACAGCCGCAACCACCTGCTGGAATTTCTCGACGACGAGATTTCCGATGCCCTCAGCTACCATCTGCGGGATATGGGCGTGACCGTACGTCATAGAGAGGAGTACGCCAAGGTAACCGGCACAAATCGCGGTGTGACCATGGAGATGCAATCCGGCAAGCGGATTTCCGCGGACGCGCTGCTCTGGTGTAACGGCCGCTCTGGTAACACCGGCTCCCTCGGCCTGGAACATGTCGGTCTTGAAGCCAACCATCGCGGCCAGTTGGCGGTGGACGATCACTACTGCACTGCGGTGGAAAATATTTTTGCCGTGGGCGATGTCATCGGCTGGCCAAGCCTCGCCAGCGCTTCCTATGACCAGGGGCGCGCTGCCGCAGATGCCATTGCCGGGCGCGACCACCGTGTTATTGAGGACGCGCCGACGGGTATTTATACCCTCCCGGAAATTTCCTCCGTGGGTAAAACGGAAAGCGAACTCACCAATGCCAAGGTGCCTTACGAAGTGGGCCGTGCACTGTTCAAACACACCGCGCGCGCGCAGATTTCCGGCGAGCGTGTAGGTATGCTGAAAATTCTGTTCCACATCGAAACCCGTGAAATTCTCGGCATCCACTGTTTTGGTGCGGAAGCGGCGGAGATTGTGCATATCGGTCAGGCGATCATGAAACAGCCGGCGCCGAATAACCGAATAGATTATTTCGTCAATACCACGTTCAACTATCCCACCATGGCCGAGGCCTATCGCAGTGCCGCCCTGGATGGCCTCAATCGGGTAACCCGACTGTGACGGAACCTTCGTATAGCGAATTTTTCCAGTTGATCGAGGGCGTCTTTGAAGGCGTACCCTTTGTGCGCGAAATCGGCCTCAAGCTGCACGAGGTCGATTTCGAACAGCAGACGCTGTCCGCCAAGTTTGTGCGCAAGCCACAGCTGATCGGCAATCATTTCCACAATATTCTCCACGGTGGCGTGATCGCCACCGCGCTGGACCAGGTCGGCGGTTTCACCGCGATGGTCGCGGCCTACCAGCGTATGGGTGGCGCGATTGACTGGGAAGAAAAAATCCAGCGCCTCACCCGTCTGGGTACGGTGGATATGCGAGTAGATTATTTAAAGCCCGGGCGGGGCGAGAGTTTTGTCTGTGGCGGCTCTGTGCTGAGGGTAGGGAACAAGCTGGTGGTGACGCGCATGGAGCTGCACAACGATGCAGACGAGCTGATCGCTACCGGCACCGCGACCTATCTCTACTGACACGGAACATCAATAATGCGCTCCCGCTGAAATGCGTTCTGCGAAGTAGCCCACCAGGCGGTGGGCGTATTGGTGGTCAGATACTGACTGGATTACATCCCGTCGGGGACCGACTTCATTTCCTCACAGGCGGCGGCGCGTTCGGCGCTGCTCATGTTTTTCCATCGCTCTTCCAGCAGGCGTTCACCTTCGGCAAAGGCTTTGTCGAAGGCCTCTTCCGTCATGGCGAGATTGGCGGAGTTCTTGCGCTGTTCCGCTTTCATCTTTTCAAGCTGCTCTTCCGTGTAACCGCCACATTTTTTGGCTGCGACATGCATTTGACCGCCCAGTTTGGCCAGTTTTTCACCCATGCCGCCCATTGGGTCGACTGGTGTCTGGGCGAATACGGCGCCCCCGGTCAGCAGCAGGCAGCAAAATGAAATTGTTTGAAACGCGCGAACAGTGGTCATGACTTCATCCCTGAGAGGTTACTGAAAAGTGGTTTCCGGCCCGGGCTCAGCCCTGGTGTTTGGCGACGGTGTGCAGAACCCGGTCGTTCTCGAAGTAAACATAGAAAGCGCCGTACTCCCAGCGTGAAATTGCGGGCACTCCGACCGGGCCCTGGATGTTGAGAGGCTCGCCCAGTTCCTGGGTCACCTGATCCTGCTTCTTGCCGCGCAGATGGGTTGCCTCGGCGACTTGCCCCTGGCTGCCAACGGGCACTTCGATCGTTTCAGCCTGAGCGACTGAGGCGGAAATAGCGATGCCGACGAGGCCGGCCAATGTGAGGTTGCGCAGGATGGAGGTTGAGAACATGTGGGCTCTCCCATTGATTTATTCGTGTTGCGGGGCATTAAAGCAGATATTTTGCCGAAACACGGGGCATTCTTCACGTTTTTCCTTTCCCTGGGCCGACACAAGGCTGCGGTGCGCGGGTCGCGGCCAGTGCCGCTCGCCGGGCATGTGCTAGGCTGAAATTCGAACTTGACTCATCGGGCAGTCACGAATGCGGCTTACTCATTTCTTTTCTACAGCAGGGCTGCTGGTTGCGACGATCTTCTTCGCCCTGTCCCTGACTCCTTCGCTGATTCCTCGCGAGGGGGTGGTTCAGGGGGTTATCTCCGGCGTCTCTCTCGCGGCCGGTTACGGGGTGGGGGTATTCCTGCACTGGCTGTGGAGGTTTTTTGAGCTGCCATCCGCCGGGGCGCGGGCCAGCCGTATCCTGCGCTGGGTCACCGGGAGCTTCTGTGCCTTGCTGGCGGTGCTGTTTCTGTGGAATGCCGCCAATTGGCAGAACACCGTGCGCTCGCTGATGGGGCTGGAAGATGCACCCGGGGTGCGCCCGTTCACGGTCGCCGTAGTGGCACTTCTGGTGTTTCTGGTACTTGTCGCCATCGCCAAGCTGTTCCGGCGCCTCTATTATTTCCTGTCGAGCAAGCTGGAGCGGCGCGCGCCTCGCCGCATCTCAATGGTGCTGGGTCTGATTGCCGCCATTGTTCTGTTCTGGTCGGCGTTTAACGATGTCATTCTCACCGCGGCGTTAAAGCGCGTGGACCGAATTTATCAGCAGCTCGATGCCCGCATAGCGCCGGACATGCCCGAACCTACCGACCCGATGACACCGGGCAGCGCAAAGTCCCTGGTCCGTTGGGAGGATATGGGCCATCAGGGGCGACGCTATATCGCGCTCGGCCCCAAAGCCGGCGACATCGCGGAAGTGACCGGCAGCGCAAAAGACCCGATACGCGTGTATGTCGGGTTGAATGCCGCGGAAACACCGACGGAGCGTGCAGAGCTGGCGCTGAAAGAATTGCTGCGTGTGGGAGGTTTCGAACGCCCCTATCTGATCCTGATTACACCGACGGGCACCGGATGGGTAGATCCAGGCGCTATCAACTCCATTGAATATCTATTGCGTGGCGATGTTGCCAGCGTTGCCGCGCAGTACTCGTATCTGCCGAGCCCGATCGCGCTGATGACCGAGGACGCGTATGGTCGCGAGACCGCCCAGGCGCTATTTCGTACTGTTTACGGCCACTGGAGCGGGTTGCCGCACGACACCAGGCCCAGACTGTACCTGTTCGGGCTGAGCCTTGGCGCGCTCAACTCCGATCGCTCCTTTGATTTCTACGACATCATCAACGACCCATTTCACGGCGCTCTGTGGGTCGGCCCACCATTCCGCAGCGACACCTGGCGCGAGGTTACCGCAGACCGGGATCCGGGCTCGCCGGCCTGGCTGCCCGAGTTCCGCGATGGCGCCGTGGTGCGCTTCGGCAACCACTTTGGTGGCTACGAGAAGGGCAGTGCGGCGTGGGGGAATTTCCGTCTCGCCTACCTGCAACACGGCAGTGACCCGATCGTGTTCTTCGAGCCGGAGGCGGCCTACCGGATGCCGGCGTGGATGAAAGCGCCGCGCGCCCCGGATGTATCGCCGGACCTGCAGTGGTATCCCATTGTCACCATGCTGCAACTGGCAATGGACATGCACGCTGGGATTGCGCCAATGGGCTTTGGCCACAGTTATGCACCGGCGGATTACGTGCACGCCTGGCACCAACTGGTGGCACCTCCGGGGTGGGACGAGGCAAAGCTCAAGTTGTTGAATGAAAAGCTGCTCAAATGGAATCCGCGTTGACCGTTGTGGTCGAATGCAGCAGTTTGTGCCGGCAGTGCACGTAAATACTTGGATTTCTTGGCGTTTTTCCGCTTAAATCAGCCCCATGATAAAACCAGTTCCCCTCTACATCGGCCTGCGCTACGTGGCCGCCCGCCGACGGCAGCAATTCATTTCCTTTATTAATGGCTTCTCTCTGCTGGGTATGGCGCTGGGCGTTTTGGCGTTGATCGTGGTCACTTCGGTGATGAACGGTTTCGATCGCGAACTGAAGACCCGCATCCTGTCCGTGGTGCCGCACGGCTTTGTGGAGAAAAAAGAGGGCCTCGAGGATTGGCCTGCCGTCGCGGGCAGCCTGCGCGAGCAACCCCATGTACTCGCCGCGAGCCCCTTTGTGCGCGGTTTTGCACTGCTCGGTGCCAACAATCAATCCCAGGGTGTGGAGTTCCAGGGGGTTGATCCAGTGGCCCTGCGGGAAGTGTCGGCCGTGGGTGAACATATGCTGATGGGCAGCCTCGACGGGCTGGAACCGCGCAGTTACCACATCGTCCTCGGACGTATTCTCGCCCGCCAGCTGGGCGTTATCCCCGGTGACAGCGTGATTCTCACCCTGCCGGAAGTGACCATAACGCCTGCCGGCATCTTTCCCCGCACCAAGCGTTTTACCGTGGCCGGGGTATTTTCCGTGGGCGCGCAGGTGGACCAGAACATGGCGCTTATGCACCTGGACGACGCCGCGCGCCTGCTGCGCATGCCCGACAAGGTGCAGGGGCTGCAGCTCAAGTTTGACGATATGAACAACGCCCTCGGCGTTGTCGAAGGTTATGCCGCTTCGCTGGGAGAGGGATTTACCGGCGAGGATTGGAGCCACTCCCAGGGCAGCCTGTTCCAGGCGGTGAAAATGGAGAAAACTGTCGTCACCTTAATGCTGATGATCATTGTGGCGGTGGCGGCGTTCAATATTGTGTCCGCGCTGGTGCTGATGGTGGCGGACAAGCGCTCGGACATCGCCGTGCTGCGCACTCTCGGGCTCACTTCCCGTCAGATCATGGCGGTGTTTGTGGTGCAGGGCAGTGCGATTGGCATTATCGGCGCGGTGACTGGCGGCCTTCTCGGCACGCTGATTGCGCTGAACCTCACCGATCTGGTGTCCTGGATCGAGCATGTGGTGGGTGCAAAGATTTTTGATCCGCGGGTGTTTTTCGTCAGCTTCCTGCCGTCGGAATTCCGCGCCGCTGATGCGGTGATGGTTCTTAGCGCCGCGATCATCATGAGTCTGCTAGCGACCCTGTTCCCGGCCTGGCGCGCGGCGCAGATCGCGCCCGCCGAAGCACTGCGATACGAATAACCAACACTGTTGTAGGAGCCTGCCTGCAGGCGAACTTCCAGGCTTGGTGCCAAGCAGCCATCCCTGGAGCAGCGTCCGGCCCGGCCATCCATGGCCGGTCGCTGAAATGAACAGCGAGCAGTGCTCGCTTAACGCTCATCTCAGCCCTGCAGGCAGGCTCCTACAGGTACACAAAAACTGAACCTATATATGAACAGCCAAGTGGAAATCCATCCAGAAGAATCACGCCCACAGGCCAGTGCGGAAGTGGTGCTCGCCTGCCACGGCCTCACCAAAACCTACCGCCAGGGCGCCAACGAACTGCAGGTGCTGCGCGGTGTTGAACTGCAGGTGCCGAAGGGCGAGCGCCTCGCCATTGTCGGCGCCTCCGGCTCCGGCAAATCCACCCTCTTGAACCTGCTCGGCGGGCTGGACACGCCGAGCACCGGCGAGGTGTGGGTGGGCGGCCAGAACCTCGCGTCGCTCAATGCCAACGAGCGCGGCTGGCTGCGCAACAGCAGCCTCGGGTTTGTGTACCAGTTTCACCATCTGCTGAACGAATTCACCGCGCTGGAAAACGTCGCCATGCCGCTGCTGATCGGCAAGCGCTCGGTGGCGGAGTCCCGCGCCCAGGCGCGGGAAATGCTGGAGGCCGTCGGCCTTGGCCAGCGTCTGGACCACAAACCGGCGCAACTGTCCGGCGGTGAGCGTCAGCGCGTTGCCATTGCCCGCGCACTGGTGGCGCGGCCCGCCTGTGTGCTGATGGACGAACCCACCGGCAACCTGGATCGGGCCACCGCAAAAGAGATTCACAAGCTTATGGACCGTCTCAACGACGAAACCGGCATCAGCTTCGTTATCGTCACCCACGACCCGGACCTCGCCGGTGCGCTGGATCGCTGTCTGCACCTGGTCGATGGGCAACTGGTGGAAGGCTGGCAGCAGGGCGATCATGTTTAGGCCGCTTCCCGCCTTTATCGGCCTGCGCTATGCCGGCGCCCAGCGAGGAGGCAACGACTCGGCTGGCCTGGTGTCGTTTATCTCCGGGCTCTCCATGATCGGCCTGATCCTGGGTGTGGCGCTGATGATTGTGGTGATGTCGGTGATGAACGGGTTCGACCGCGAACTGCGCGAGCGCATTCTCGGCATCATGCCCCACGCCACGGTCTACAACGCCAGCCCGGAAATCGACTGGACTGCAGTGCGCAATCAGGTGGCGGCAATGGACGGTGTCACCGCGGCGGCGGAGGTCTGGCAGGTCAATGGCCTTGCCCGCAACGGTCTCGAAGTTTCCCCGCTACTGGTGCAGGGCGTGAATCCCGAGACCATCGTCAACGTATCGAGCATCGGCGAATTCCTGCAGCCCGGCAGCTTTGCCGCGCTCACCAATGATCCCGCGGAACCCGGCATCATTCTGGGCAAAGGCATCGCCGACAAGCTGGAAATCGCGGTAGGTGAACAGCTCTCCATCATCGTTCCCCAGAGTGGCAATTCGGAATCCGGCGGCCGCGCGGCGGCGCAGCTGGCGGGCTTCCGGGTGGTGGATATATTCCACTCCGGCACCGCGCTGGATCACTCGCTGGCACTGGTGGACTGGGCGCAGGCCCAGACACTGGCCGGCGGTGCCGGTGGCGCCGGGGTGCAAATGCGGATGAAGGACATGCTGCGCTCGTTCGCAGTGTTCCAGAACCTGCTGCGCCAGTTGCCGGCGGAAGGCTACTACGGCAATGACTGGACCGGCACCCACGGCAATCTGTACCAGGCGATCCAGATGTCGCGCAATCTGGTCAGTCTGCTGGTGTTTCTGATCATCGCCATCGCCGCGTTCAACGTTGTGTCGACGCTGGTGATGGTCGTGATCGACAAACACGGCGACATCGCCATCCTGCGCACCATGGGTGCGAGCACCCGCGAAATCCTACTGACCTTTGTGAGCCAGGGGGCATTGGTGGGGCTGGTGGGGGTTCTCGTGGGCGGATTACTCGGAGTCATCGGCTCGCTGCTGGTCACCGATGCGGTGGCTGGGCTTGAATCCCTGTTTGGCATCCAGTTCCTTAAGTCTGACGTCTATCCGGTGGATTATCTGCCGTCGGAACTGCAGTGGGGGGATGTGGCGCTGGTGGTGGGGGCAGGGTTCCTGCTGAGCCTGATTGCCACCCTGTACCCGGCGCTACAAGCCAGCCGCGTGCAACCGGCGGCAGCCCTGCGCCAGGATTTCTGACCTTCGTCATGCCGGACTTGATCCGGCATCCAGTACAGCGGCTTCGATCTACCTCCGCTCTGGATCCCGGGTCAGGCCCGGGATGACAGGGGCCGTCATGCCGGACTTGATCCGGCATCCAGTGACATACTGTCCGGCAACTTCTGGGTGGGCCCCGGGTCGGGCCCGGGATGACAGCTTAATTGCCCTGATCGAGCTGTGCCTTGCGCAGCTCCAGCCGTGTCTTCCACCGTTTCACCACATGCCAGCGCCAGATCCCCTGCATTGCAAAATAGGCGACGGCGGCAAAGAAAATGCCGCAGATCAGCGATCCAAAAAACAGCGGCAGCCAGATTCGCCCAACCTCATCCCGCAACCACTCCCACGAAAGCTCGATCTCGAAGGGCTCCGGTGGTGCACCCAGAATCCACGCCCCCAGCTTGTAGGTGCTATAGAAAATCGCCGGCATGGTGACTGGGTTGGTAATCCACACCAGGGCCACCGACAGCGGCAGGTTGCAGCGGAACCAGAGTGCGAGCAGGGCGGCGATCAGCATCTGGCCGGGCAGGGGAAGGAAGCTGGTGAAGATACCCACGGCAAAGGCCACAGATACGGAATGCCGATTCAGGTGGAAGAGGTTAGGGTCGTGCAGCAGATTGCCGAGAAACCGCAGATTGTTATTGGCTCTTACTTGTTCGGGAGTCGGCAGCCAGCGCCTGATAATACTCTTAGGCATGATTTGAATCTGCTTGATACTCTCGACGTGTCATTTTCGATACGGATGGCCAGCGGCGCCAGCGGCGACGGCTATCCATAAGGATAGAGTGGCCAGGCGTGTTTATCCGCACCCGGGTCAGCGCGGGCGCTATTATGCCCATATCACTATTTCAAGACTACCATTCCGCTCCGTTGCGTTCTTTTTTGGTCGAACTTTGCAATTCGCAGGCCACAGCACAGAACTTGTGGGCTGCGCAGGGCGCGCACTGCAGCATGACCGTCCCGTCTTATTTTTCCCCGTACCCCGGCGGCTCCAATCTATCGCGCCGTATAGCCTAAATTTCCCAATGTGTTGACAAAAAATACGGTTGACGGCAAAAAACTGGCAAATTAAGCTGGCTAAACCTAAAAATTGTCGACAATGTTGAGCAGGCTCACGACCGTGCAATCCGAAACCGCAATCAACACCACGGAAGCGGAGGTACCCAAAGGTACCCGCGGCTCCCAGAGTCTGGCTGACCGTCTTTTCCTCACCCTGCGCCGTGAAATTGTCGAAGGGCACATGGCCGCTGGCAGCAAGATCAGCGAACCGGAACTGGCGCGCCGCTTCGATGCCAGCCGCGGCAGCCTGCGCGAGGCTTTGATGCGTCTGGAATCCCTCGGCCTGTTGGAACGCCGGGTCAATGTCGGCGCCCGCGTGGTGGACCTCACCGAACGCGGCCTGCTGGAACTCTACGACGTGCGCGAAGCCCTCGAAGGCATGGCCTGCCGGCTCGCCGCGCAGAACCGCACGGAAGAAGACGTGGTAGAGCTGCGCCAGATGCTCGCCCGCCACGAACAACAGGAAGAACTCCAGGCCGGCACCGCCTATTACCAGCCGGAAGGGGATTTCGACTTCCACTTCCGCATCGTACAGGCCTCCAACAACGACCTGCTGATCGACACCCTTTGCAACCGGCTCTACTACCGCGTGCGCATGTACCGCTATCAACTTGGCATGGCCAGCCCGCGCGCGCACCGCGCTTTTCGCGAGCACAGCCACATCATCGATGCCATCGAATCCGGCGATGGAGAACTGGCGGAAATCCTCATGCGGCGCCACATCCGCGCGTCCCGCAGCAATATTGAGAACAAACTGTCCAAGCAAAATTAACTAGCCAAGCAGAATTGATGAGAGAAGACAGCTTATGAGCAGACCAGAATCCGCCGGCGCACGCTTCCGTCTGGCACTGAAAGAAAACCAGCCGCTGCAGGTCGTCGGCACCATCAACGCCTATACCGCCATCATGGCCGAGCGCATCGGCCATCAGGCCATCTATCTCTCCGGCGCCGGCGTGGCCAACGCTTCCTACGGCCTGCCGGACCTCGGCATGACCAGTCTCGACAACGTGCTGGAAGACGTGCGCCGTATTACCGCCGCTTCCAGCCTGCCGCTAATGGTGGATATCGACACCGGCTGGGGCGGTGCCTTCAACATCGCGCGCACCATCAAAGAAATGATCCGCGCCGGCGCTGCCGCCGTGCACATCGAAGACCAGGTCGCGCAGAAGCGCTGCGGCCACCGCCCGAACAAAGAAATCGTCTCCAAAGAGGAAATGGTCGACCGCATCAAGGCCGCGGTAGACGCACGCACCGACGATGACTTCTTCATCATGGCCCGCACCGACGCTTTCGCCCAGGAAGGGCTCGAAGCCGCCATCGAACGCGCCCAGGCCTGCATCGAAGCCGGCGCCGATGGCATCTTCGCCGAAGCCGTGACCGAGCTGGAACACTACCGCGCCTTTAAAGACGCTTTGAACGTACCGATCCTCGCCAACATCACCGAGTTCGGCAAAACCAGGCTGTACAACAAGGCCGAACTCGCGGAATCCGGCGCCGATGTGGTGCTGTATCCGCTGTCCGCGTTCCGCGCCATGAACAAGGCTGCGGAAAACGTCTATACCAGCATTCTGGCCAACGGCGACCAGCAGGCAGTAGTAGACACCATGCAGACCCGCGCCGAACTGTACGACTACCTGAACTACCACGAGTTTGAAGACAAGCTCGATGCACTCTTCAAAAAGTAACGAGATGCACCCTGTAGGAGCCTGCCTGCATGGCTGAACTGAGCGTTTTGCGAGCATTGCTCGCTGCTCAGATCAGCGACCGGCCATGGATGGCCGGGCCGGAAACTGCTCCAGGGACGGCTGCTTGGCACAGGAGCTAAATTTTCGCCTGCAAGGCAGGCTCCTACATAACCACTCCACCCTGTAGGAGCCTGCTTGCAGGCGAACCGGTCTGCACTCCGCAACCATTCGCCTGCAAGCAGGCTCCTACAAAACCACAACGCCCAACCTCGTCATCCCGGCGCATGCCGGGATCCAGAACGGAGGTAGATCGAAGCCGCTGTACTGGATGCCGGATCAAGTCCGGCATGACGAAGTAAAACTTAAACTGATAGGGGAATTAACGATGGCAGAGAAAAAAGTTGGCGGAGCAGGCCTGCGTGGCCAGGTAGCCGGTAAAACCGCACTTTCCACCGTAGGCGTATCCGGCTCCGGCCTGACCTACCGCGGTTACGACGTAAAAGACCTCGCCGAAAACTGCGAGTTCGAAGAAGTCGCCTATCTGATTTTCTACGGCGAACTGCCCAACAAAGCGCAGTTGGCCGATTACAAAGGCGTGCTGAAAACCCTGCGCGGCCTGCCGCAGGCACTGAAAGAAGTACTCGAGCGCATCCCCGCCGACGCACACCCAATGGACGTCATGCGCACCGGCTGCTCCATGCTGGGCAACCTGGAGGGCGAAGAATCCTTCGCGCAGCAGCAGGAAAAAGCCAACCGTCTGCTGGCCGCATTCCCGTCCATCATCTGTTACTGGTACCGCTTCAGCCACGACGGCGTGCGTATCGAAACCGAAACCGACGACGACTCCATCGGCGGCCACTTCCTGCACATGCTGCGCGACGAGAAACCGAACGCGCTGCACGAGCAGGTGATGAACGTCTCCCTGATCCTGTACGCAGAGCACGAGTTCAACGCCTCCACCTTCACCGCGCGCGTGTGTGCGTCGACCCTGTCTGACCTGTTCAGCTGCATCACCGGCGCCATCGGCTCCCTGCGCGGCCCGCTGCACGGCGGCGCCAACGAAGCGGCGATGGAGCTGATCGAGCGTTTCTCCTCCGCCGACGAAGCGGAAAAAGAACTGCTGGGCATGCTCGAGCGCAAAGAAAAGATCATGGGCTTCGGCCACGCGGTATACACCGAATCCGACCCGCGCAACGCCATCATCAAGCAGTGGTCCGAAAAACTGGCCGCCGACGTTGGCGACGACGTGCTGTACCCGGTATCCGTACGCTGCGAAGAAGTCATGTGGCGCGAGAAGAAGCTGTTCTGCAACGCCGACTTCTTCCACGCGTCGGCGTACCACTTCATGGGCATTCCCACCAAGCTGTTCACCCCGATCTTTGTAATGTCCCGCGTAACCGGCTGGGCCGCCCACGTATTTGAACAGCGCGCCGACAACCGCATCATCCGCCCAAGCGCGGAATACGTTGGCCCGGAACTGCGCAAAGTAACCCCAATCGCCGAGCGCTAATCCCCCTGTAGGAGCCTGCCTGCAGGCGAACAGCAGCGAAGCACCGACCTGTTCGCCTGCAAGGCAGGCTCCTACAGCGGAAACACCCCCGGGAACGCCGAGCGCAAGCTCCGCACAAAATTCGGGACCACCCCCTGTAGGAGCCTGCCTGCAGGCGAACAGCAACGAAGCACCGACCTGTTCGCCTGCAAGCAGGCTCCTACAGCGGAAACACCCCCGGGAACGCCGAGCGCAAGCTCCGCACAAAATTCGGGACCACCCCCTGTAGGAGCCTGCCTGCAGGCGAACAGCAACGAAGCACCGACCTGTTCGCCTGCAAGGCAGGCTCCTACAGCGGAAACACCCCCGGGAACGCCGAGCGCAAGCTCCGCACAAAATTCGGGACCACCCCCTGTAGGAGCCTGCCTGCAGGCGAACAGCAACGAAGCGCGACCTGTTCGCCTGCAAGCAGGCTCCTACAAGGCCAATCCCAGCCAAGACACAAAGCCAAGATTCACTTTGGTGAAACAGATGAATACCGAATACCGCAAAAATCTCCCTGGCACCGACCTCGATTTTTTCGACACCCGCGAAGCCGTCGAAAAAATCCAGCCAGGCGCCTACGCCAAACTCCCATACACCTCGCGCATCCTCGCGGAAAATCTGGTGCGCCGCTGCGAACCACAAAACCTCACCGCAGCCCTCAAACAAATCATCGAACGCAAGCGCGACCTCGACTTCCCCTGGTTCCCCGCGCGCGTCGTCTGCCACGATATCCTCGGCCAGACCGCACTGGTGGATCTCGCCGGCCTGCGCGACGCCATCGCAGAGCAGGGCGGTGACCCCGCCAAAGTAAACCCGGTGGTCCCCACCCAGTTGATCGTCGACCACTCCCTGGCCGTCGAACACCCCGGCTTTGAAAAAAACGCGTTTGAAAAAAACCGCGCAGTGGAAGAGCGCCGCAACGAAGACCGCTTCCACTTCATCAACTGGACCAAAACCGCGTTTGAAAACGTCGACGTGATCCCGCCCGGTAACGGCATCATGCACCAGATCAACCTGGAGAAAATGTCTCCTGTGGTGCAGGTGAAAGAAGGCGTTGCCTTCCCGGATACCTGCGTCGGCACCGACAGCCACACCCCGATGGTGGATGCGCTCGGCGTAATCTCTGTGGGCGTCGGCGGCCTTGAAGCCGAAAGCGTCATGCTCGGCCGCGCCTCCTACATGCGCCTGCCCGACATCGTCGGCGTCGAGCTGACCGGCAAACTGCAGCCCGGCATCACCGGCACCGACATGGTGCTGGCATTGACTGAGTTCCTGCGCCGCGAGCGCGTGGTGGGTGCGTATCTCGAATTCTACGGCGAAGGTGCGACCAGCCTTAGCCTGGGCGACCGCGCCACCATCGCCAACATGACGCCCGAATACGGCGCCACCGCCGGCATGTTCGCCATCGACGAGCAGACCATCGACTACCTGAAGCTCACCGGCCGCGACGACGAGCAGGTAGCCCTGGTAGAAAAATTTGCGAAAGAAACCGGCCTGTGGGCGGATTCCCTGAAAGACGCCGAATACGAGCGCGTGCTCAAGTTCGACCTGTCTTCCGTAACCCGCAACCTGGCCGGCCCGTCCAACCCGCACGCACTGCTGCCGGTGTCCGAACTGGCGAACCGCGGCATTGCCAAAGAGTGGAAGGAAGAAGAGGGCCTGATGCCCGACGGCGCAGTGATCATTGCCGCGATCACCAGCTGCACCAACACCAGCAACCCGCGCAACATGATTGCCGCGGGCCTGATCGCGCGCAACGCCAACAAGCTCGGCCTCAGCCGCAAGCCCTGGGTGAAAACCTCCCTGGCTCCCGGTTCCAAAACCGTAAAAATGTACCTGGAAGAAGCCGATCTGCTGCCGGAACTGCAGCAACTGGGCTTCGACGTGGTCGCGTTTGCCTGCACCACCTGTAACGGCATGAGCGGCGCACTGGACCCGGTCATCCAGAAAGAAGTGATCGACCGCGACCTGTACGCCACCGCGGTACTCTCCGGCAACCGCAACTTCGACGGCCGCATCCACCCCTACGCCAAGCAGGCGTTCCTGGCTTCGCCGCCGCTTGTGGTTGCGTACGCCATCGCCGGCACCATCCGCTTCGATATCGAAAAAGACACCCTGGGTTACGACAAAGACGGCAACCCGGTGACCCTGAAAGATATCTGGCCGAGCGACGAAGAGATCGACGCGATCGTCAAACAGAGCGTGAAGCCCGAGCAGTTCCGCGAGGTCTACATCCCGATGTTCGATCTGGAAAAGAGCGCGGCAGAGAAGGGCGACCCGCTGTACAACTGGCGCCCGCAGAGCACCTACATCCGCCGCCCGCCGTACTGGGAAGGCGCGCTGGCCGGTGAGCGCGCGCTGAAAGGCATGCGCCCGCTGGCAGTGCTGGGTGACAACATCACCACCGACCACCTGTCGCCGTCCAACGCGATCCTGGCCAGCAGTGCCGCCGGTGAATACCTGGCGAAAATGGGCCTGCCGGAAGAGGACTTCAACTCCTACGCCACCCACCGCGGCGATCACCTCACCGCCCAGCGCGCCACCTTCGCCAACCCGAAACTGTTGAACGAAATGGTGCGCGACGAGAACGGTGAAGTGAAGCAGGGCTCGCTGGCCCGCGTTGAGCCGGAAGGTAAAGTCACCCGCATGTGGGAAGCCATCGAAACCTACATGGACCGCAAGCAGCCGCTGATCATTATCGCCGGCGCCGACTACGGCCAGGGTTCCTCCCGCGACTGGGCCGCCAAAGGCGTGCGCCTCGCCGGCGTGGAAGCCATCGTGGCGGAAGGCTTCGAGCGCATTCACCGCACCAACCTGATCGGCATGGGCGTGCTGCCGCTGGAGTTCCTGCCGGGCACCACCCGCACGACCCTCGGCATCGACGGCACCGAAACCTACGACGTGACCGGCGACCGCACCCCAGGCACAACCCTGACCCTACTGATTCACCGCAAAGACGGCGAAACCCTAGAAGTCCCGGTCAAATGCCGCCTGGACACCCAGGAAGAAGTCTCCATCTACGAAGCCGGCGGCGTCCTCCAACGCTTCGCCAAAGACTTCCTGGAAGCCGAAGCCAACGCCTGATCCGAAGCACCCTTGTAGGAGCCTGCCTGCAGGCGAACAACCACCCACAAAGCACCCGTAGGAGCTTGCTTGCAAGCGAACAGCCACGAAGCACCAAACTGTTCGCCTGCAAGCAGGCTCCTACAACCAAGAACAAGTTTCCCGCGAGACTAAAAATGACCTCCGCCCCCCAAATCAAAATCCCCGCCACCTACATGCGCGGCGGCACCAGCAAAGGCGTCTTCTTCCGCCTGCAAGACCTGCCCGAATCCGCCCAAACCCCAGGCCAGGCCAGAGACAACCTCCTGCTCCGCGTAATCGGCAGCCCCGACCCCTACGGCAAACACACCGACGGCATGGGCGGAGCCACCTCCAGCACCAGCAAAACCGTCATCCTGTCCAAAAGCGAGCAGCCAAACCACGACGTGGATTACCTCTTCGGCCAGGTCTCCATCGACAAACCCTTCGTGGACTGGTCCGGCAACTGCGGCAACCTCACCGCCGCCGTCGGTGCCTTCGCCATCAACAGCGGTTTTGTGGATGCAGAGCGTGTTCCACAGAACGGTATCTGCACCGTGCGCATCTGGCAGGCCAACATCAAGAAAACCATCATCGCCCACGTACCCATCACCAATGGGGAAGTGCAGGAGACCGGTGATTTCGAACTGGACGGCGTCACCTTCCCGGCGGCCGAAGTCCAGATCGAATTCATGGACCCGGCCGATGGCGAAGGGGCCATGTTCCCCACCGGCAACCTGGTGGACGACCTGGAAGTGCCGGGCGTCGGTACGTTAAAGGCCACCATGATCAACGCCGGCATCCCGACCATCTTCGTCAACGCCGCGGATATCGGTTACACCGGCACCGAACTGCAGGAAGCCATCAACGGTGACGACAAGGCGCTCGCCATGTTCGAAACCATCCGTGCATATGGCGCAAAGGCCATGGGCCTGATCGCAACGGTGGAAGAGGCAGCCGCTCGCCAGCATACCCCCAAGGTCGCGTTCGTCGCGGCACCGAAAGGTTATGGCGCCTCCAGTGGCAAGCATGTGGACGCCGGTGAAATCGACCTGCTGGTGCGCGCGCTCTCCATGGGCAAACTGCACCACGCCATGATGGGCACCGCCGCCGTCGCCATCGGCACCGCCGCCGCCATTCCCGGCACCCTGGTCAACCTGGCCGCGGGGGGCGGGGAGCGCAGTGTGGTGAACTTCGGCCATCCGTCAGGCACCTTGCGGGTCGGCGCGGAAGCGGAAATTGCCCACGGTGAGTGGACTGCCACCAAGGCCATCATGAGCCGCAGTGCGCGGATTCTGATGGAAGGGTGGGTGCGGGTGCCAGGTGATTGCTTTTAGTCTTGCTTGCAGCAGGAGCTGCTAATGGCGATGAGAGTCGTTTAAACTAACTTCGGAAGTTGAAAAAGCGAGCCTCGAATGAGGCTCGCTTTTTTATTTGTACGATCTTTTGTTTGGTATTTAGTCTTTACTCGATCTCTAAAGATCAAATAGCTTGATACTTGGAGTGTATACTTTTGAGAAAGATAAGCCATTGACTTAGAAGGAAAATTAAATACCATCTACAGTGGCGATATCCAAGATATAAAAATAATTGCACTGTATAGGTTATTTTGAAAATCAATAAATTTCGCTGAAAGCGGGTGAAGGGTGGCGTGTTTCCCGGGGTTGAAGACAATCGAATCGCGGAGTTGATTGAGCGGAAATATAATGTGGCGCTTATCTAAATAGCTATCGCGGTGCTGCGCCTTTATAGATGCGCGATACAATGCTGCCAAATTAATAACATAAAAGGAGTCGGGGTTGTCTTTCAAAATTACGAAGGCATTTTTTGACGGTCGTGTCTTGCCGTTTACGCTTACTAAAAATGATTCCGAGTGGGATAACCACTATACAATTGTTGTTGGCAAAAATAGTATCGGAAAAAGTAGGCTGTTAAGCGCAATCATTGGTTCATTTGAATCTCTAGATGAAGGTGGTCGTGTCCAAAAGAATAGATCCGGACTGGGTCGGCGAGCGGATGCTGTTTTAGATAAATTTTCGCTGGTCTATGAAAAGGGTGGGATTGTCGCTGGTCTTACCGTAAATCACGGTAAGTGTCAGTATTCTGGCGAATTTATTTTGGGGGTTAGCCCTAGTGATACCTTGCCAAATAAAATCGTAGCGACTTCAACGACACCCTACGATAAGTTTCCGCTAGGGCGAAACAGCTTCAAAAGACCAGACACAGAATACAGTCGATACACTTATTTGGGTGTAAGAAGTGAATTTGGTCCACAATCATCAAACTCATTACTGGATAGACTAGTAGGTTCATTGTTTCGCTCTTCAAGAGAGGGGCAGCTGAAACTAGAGAAATTAAAGGGGGTGTTTAATTTCTTAGGTTATCTGCCAAAATTAACTGCAGAGTACCAATTTGATATATCTCCCAGTCGTTTCTTGTCACTTGTCAGTGATCAGGGGCTTAATCCTTCTGACTCCCAATCTAGGCATCCTAGAGTTCGAAGGGCTTTAGATGTTCTGTCTGGAGATGATGTCTTATTGCGTAAGGTTGTCGAAGCGTATGGAGAATTGGAAGAGGATCTTCATACGGCAAGAAGGATTGGTTTTGATATTGGGTTTGATGGAGGCTGTCTCTCTGGAAGTGTAATTGAGCTATTTGAACATACAGAGCTTCTTAGAAATTTGGGGTTGATGAGGCTTGCAGACATACATTTGTATCCTGAATACCCAGCAATTGAGCCTGTAAGTGTTCGTGATCTAAGCTCTGGTGAGCAATGTATCATCGCAACAATAATTGGCATTGCTAGTGAAATCGAAGATGGGTCATTAATTTGTATTGATGAGCCGGAAATCAGCTTGCACCCTGAGTGGCAGGAAAAGTATATAGACCTTCTGCTGAGGACGTTTGATTCATATAGAGGTTGCCACTTTATAATTGCAACGCACTCGCCACAAATAATATCGAGGGTTCACGGTGCGAATTGTGCGATTCTAAAAATGAATACCGGAGAGCTTTTACCCTCTGATAAGTACTATAAAAAGTCAGCTGATTTTCAATTGGCAAAAATATTTTGTGCTCCTGGGTCATCAAATGAGTATGTAACCAGAGAGTGTCTAAACTTAATCGCAAAAATTAGCAAGGGGAGCGTAGCGAAAAGTGAAATTAGGCAGGAAGCTAAGCCTATAATCGAAATGCGGCCTCTACTAAAAGAAAATGATCCGGTATCAACTTTGATCGATGCTTTGATTCTTGCCTTGGAGTATGAAGGTTGAAAATAGAATCGCCCATAGAATATTCATCTGAAAGTCGACTGCTCGTTGATCAATATGAAAGTGACAGGGAAAGTCAAAGTCACGAATATTGGTATCATGAAGATATAGCTGAAGTTAAGCGTGAAATAAAATCGCATTATAAAAATGAGCAGAGCTTAACCTGTGTCTACTGTAATATACGGTACCCCGTTCAGCACTCCGGTGTTTGGGACGTTGAACATATTGTGGCAAGGAAAAATTCACCACAATTCATGTTTACACCAAAAAATTTATGTGTAGCTTGCAAGGATTGCAATACTGAAAAAAGTAATAAGCATGTGCTGGTTAATAAGGGGAGGTTGAGGTATCCAACTGAAAGTCATCACTTTACAATTGTCCACCCACATTTCGATGTCTATGAGGATCATATAGCTGTTCACCTGGGAATCATATATGCGCCAAAAAGTGATAAAGGAAGAAAGACTATAGAAGCTTGCGGGTTGCTGAGATTTTCATATAACGCTGGTGGCTGGAATGAATCAGTGGCTCAGGTCCCTGGCTTGATAGAAACCGCTAACGCGATGCTAAATGAGGAGGATGAGGCGGAAAGGGATCGGCTGAAAATGCAAATGCTTATGCTGGCTCAAATTCAGGTTAGTAATTCATTGCTAGTAGAGAGCTAATAGTTTTAAGTATGGGTAAGCAAGTTTAGGGGATTTATTTTAAATAAAATCGGTTAAATAAATGGGGGTAGGTCAATTTTTTTGATTTTTTGAGGTCAGATCAATTTTGTGGTGTTAATTTGATTTGTGGCGTGTAATGCTATATTGCTGATCTGATCCCATTCTAGAAGAATCCTTAACTACTCACAGGGCTATAGAGATAGTGCAATCTCGTAATTGAAATAGGCAATGAGAGGGAGAGCCTTTTGTTTGATTGGTTGAAAATCTCGGTGAGTTCCCAGCCCTGGTTTTGGAAGTTCCGAACATGGTTAGGAAAAATTGGATTTGCCCTTGAGTACAGCGCTTACAAGAGAAGCGCCTCAGTCTCGAAAGCAAAAGCAAATGCCCGCATTCTAGGTTCATTCGCATGGATCGGTGTGGAAAGTTTATTTTGGGTTATTTTGGTTTTAGTGGCGCTAATTTTCATTGAAAGTTACGTCAATAAGAGCCTGTCTTTACTTTCACCGCTTAGTACAGAAGACAAAAAATTCAATATCGAGCAGCTCAGACTGTACGCTCAACTGCTCACTGCAATATTCTCGATCTACTTCGCTACAATTGGCATCATACTGAGCGCCGGCTATACCAGACTTCGCCGAGATATCATCCAAATGCTCACCAACGAACAGGTGGGTAGTGTGTACTCTCGAGTTTTGGTGCTTTCAGCGATGTTTTGTTTGACTGCAACGGCCTTGCCATTGTTCGGATTAGAACCCGGACTTTTTGTTTATGTCGGCGGTACGATTTTGACTCTGTTGAGCGCTTTGGCTTTGTTTCCCTTGGGTCAGAGACTCTTTAATTTCTTTGACCTAAATATTCTAGTCCGCAGCGAAATACTTCCCAGTATCGCACGCCACATTGAGGGTGCGAGAAACCGTAAAAATTCAAACTCATTAGCTAACCATCATTCGAAGCTCGCGCGACTGGCTCTTGAACAACTTTTATACATTGATGACCGTGTAAAAGCAGGTAAGGACGGTTTGGAAGATAACCTTCCTGCATTAACCGACGACTACACGGCTTTGCTTTTACACTATCTTCAACGAAAACACACAATCGACCAAGAAAGCTATTGGTTTCCAAGAAGGAACAAGCATAAGCAGTGGTTTTTTGCGGGGGATACAGCCACTTCTATGGCGCTGCAAACGAGTAGCCAACAACCGCTGATTGAAGAAAAGCTTGATCACCAATGGTTCGAAAAAGACCTCGTAGACAGATTAGCTGGCCATATTGAACTTGCATTTCAAGTCGGAGACTTCGAACTCGCATTAAAACTTATCGGTCGCTTCTCAACTCGTATTTCAGCTTATGCAGAACGGTTTCAGTTCGAGATTGGCATGCAAGAGCTTAAGAGATTCAAAGAAATCATAGAGTATGCTTTCGCCTCATTGGATCCCGTAGAGGACGATAAATCAGCGAAAGTACTGGTCGGCATAGCAGACACATGGGCTGCGCTAGGGAGCACCCTCTGCTTAGAGACAATACGTAGATGGTTTACCTTTGAAAAAGAACTGGAGAAGTTCTTTGAAAAGGACGAGTGGTCTGAGAAGTCCCTACGTCATCTGCCTGCCCTTTTTCAAGTAGAACTCGCGTTCATCGTTGAGCGCATCGAATTTGAGCAAGATATTGAGGGGCGGCGTCTATCTAAGCCAAGATACATCCAACAGTTGGCGGTACAAAGGCTGTTGCAGCATTATGTAAAAGTCCTGCCTGCGATATGTGATTTTTTTCAAAATTTGCTTCCAGATTTTGTTGAATCACTATCAAAATTGAAAATGCCTGAGTCTGCAACGCAGGTTGTCCTTGCAAGCTTGCATAGCCATTGGAAGTTGCCGCGCTGGTTCGACGAACTTGCCCAGCTCGTTGAGCGGTACCGTAAATATGAGCACTACGCCGAAGAGCAATACAAGTTGCCTGAGATAAACATTTTCGAGATGACCCGACAGCTTACTTCTGCTCGAGAAGATGCAATTACCAGGCTCGGTAGTGGAGCCTTCGTCGAACATATCTTTGAGCCAAAGCACAATGATGATCTACCTGATCACTTTGGACAAATATACTTCGAGCTGGCTGAAGCATGTATAACCGCTCTTGAAAAAAATGATGAAATTAGATTGGACAAGGTCCTTCCTATGTTCATGTCTCTTGCGTTTTTGGCTGCGGATTCGAAATTTTCAGATCCATCACTGGATGTAAACAATGAGTACCGACTTCATCTCATTTCAACGGTGATCAATGACTTGGCTTCAGTCTTGGGTTTTGCAATTCTTTATGGAGCATACTTTGGCAATACAAGGTTGGCAGCGGGAGCGATAGTTAAGTTCAATGCTTGGATTACACACGCAACTGACAAACAAAAGTACTTCAAGAGAATGATGCTCCTCGCGAATACGCGTAGCTTTAGTATGAGTGCGTCACCCCGTGGGCTAATCCGGATTAACTGGAAAATGTCGTTTGAATATCGCGCTAGAAATGATGGTTTTTGGGGGGGGATGGGAATGTCGCATGGGGTGCCGCACCCAAATAAAATAGTGAGAGAGTTCCTGAGATCTCGTGCCGATGCGTCTCATCTGTTCTTTGCGTATCTTGTTGTACCGCAACTCGATACAATTGACTTTGAGGTCGACTATCACATTAGTAGTCTTGCACGCCGGTTACGTGAGGAACGTGAAGAGGTATAGGATGAAAATTTTTAGAGCCGAACCTTTGCGCAGATACCACTTTCATGATTTCCGTCTTGCATGGATTGATCGGTTTTTAGTCAAGATGGAGCGGGAGAAGCCTGATTTTAATCGTCGGATGTTTGATGAGGATTTTGGCAGCTTGTTCAGTTTGACGAACCGTCGAAGCGGAAACATTTTTGATATTGTGTCGAATGATGAAGAGTTCTCGCAAAATTTACTTGGCAACATTAAGACGAGATATTCACCACATTCAGTTGACGAAACAATACGCGAGCTGGTGGAGGAAATAGCTCAGTCGCTAAATTGGTCCGGATGTGCGTTTTTTTTCCTTCAAGATGATGATTTGCGTGAAAAAATTCACATGACTTCATTCAGCCCATACGGCGTTTTTCGCCTCTTTGGTACTCATGTTCAGTGGGTGCCTAAACGACTGAAAAGGCATTGGGATCGAGATGACGAAGAACTTTCGAGAGAATTGCGTATCTTGGATTCAACCAAGGTGATGAGCTTTGAGATGCCCAGATCAATTAAACGCATGTTATCCACACAGAACAGGACATTGGCTATCCTTGATAAACACGAGTTTAGGGAAGCCAATTTCCACTCTCAGGCCACACACGAGAACCCGAATCCTACCAATCATTTTGACTTTCGTGTGTGGAGGGATACGCAAGAGCGCGCGCTGTATCGCGCCACGCGAAAAACAGGCTGGAACGGTAGAAAATATGACTCGACGAGACGGTCAGACTTCTTTGATTGTCACCGACTTATTCGTTTTCGACGAAACCAACTTTTACTAAGAGACGAAATTTTAAACCAGCTCAGCGGTGAGCTGTCGAGGGTTGGAAAAAGTTACAAGGACGAATTTTCGATTGAAATATCTGGAGCTAAAGAATTGCCCAGTGTCGCAAAACTTAACGAATTGGAGGTGAGACTGGCGCGTGAAGAGGTGGGGTTCAAGGAAATCATCGACTATTGCTACAAGCACTGAATAGCAGGCTCGATGGGCCGCAGTGCACTACGCCGAAGTCTAATGAGTGTATAAATAAATTAACAAATGGCGTTGGATCAAAAGTATGACACTCATTAGCACCTACTGAGTTTTCCTTCCTTTAGTCTATGGTCATAAAAAGAGGGAAGGGAAAGTTCGATGGCTAGATTGCCGCGTCTTGGACCTGCAGGGAATCCGCAGCATGTCATGCAGCAGGGCAACAATCGGCAGGTTTGCTTCTGTTTAGAGCAGGAGATGATCGCCTACGCCGGTTGGCTAATACAGCATGTAAATGAGTTAGATATTTAGGTGCATACCTGGGTGTTGATGACCAACCACATCTGCTTGCTGGTAACTCCAAATGTATGAGGTTGCGTCCATGGATAGGAAGCCACTAGACACAGAAATTGATCACCACACGGCTAAGTTGATCGTGGGATTTATCGCTTTGTCACTCGCGAGTTTTACGGACTTGCTGACACCTGGGGTCAGTATTAGCTCGATTAGTCTGTCATATCATTTAACGGATAATGCCCGAAATGTATTCGTTGGCTCTCTATGCGTAATATCGGCTTTTCTCTGGTCGTATAATGGCTACTCTTTGTTTCAGGCTGTCTTGAGTAAAGTCGCAGCAGTGGCTGTAGCAGCAGTGGCATTTTTCCCATGCGATTGCTTTACAGGTCGGAATGTTGAGGAGGCAGCGAGAGAACCCACGATGACCGGGATTGTTCATACGGCCTCGGCAATTTCAATGTTCATTATCCTCGCCATTTTTTGTTGGCTGTTTTACCTGAGAGCTAAAGGAAAAGATTCCAAAGAGGCGAAGGTCAGGGGTCTAATTTATAGAATCTGCGCAGTCGCTATGGTTGGCGCTATGGCCGTACAGCTGCTGGATATTCTGGGCTGGGTAGATTTTAGCGGTATTACTCAGCGGCTGACTTACTATGTCGAGGCGACAGGTTTGTTTGCATTTGGTGTTGCATGGCTGGCAGCGAGCCGAATGTTGCCGTTTATTACTAATGAAGATGAGCGTGTAAAAATCGGACTTTCTGAAAGTTAGCTGAATTTATGGGGTTGTGTTCATTTCTCGGTATTGGTTGTTCTCTGTTCTTTTGCGAGTTAATTCAGGGGCGATTCAGTTGCGCCGGGTTAAAAAGCAGGTGTGAATCCAAGGAATCCGCACCATGCGCCAGTTCCCATACCGATTACTCGCCGCTCTCACCATCACTTTGACGCTCGGTGGCTGTGTCACCTACCCATCTGCGCCAGTGTACGTCGGGAGCACCTATGTCCGCCATGCTCCCCCGGTTTACTCCTATTCAGTGATCACCGATCCCGGCTATCGCTACTACGACGATACTCTCGGCGTTTACGTATTCTACGACCGCAGCGACGTTTTCTTTCGGCAGGGGCATTACTATCGTTGGTATCAGGACCATTGGATCAGTGCCAGTCACTGGCATGGCCCCTGGTATCCGGCCCCGAATTTTTATGTCTCGGCAAACTTCAATGATCGCTGGCATACGCGCTTGCGCCGCCATGGCCATCACTATGCCGGAGGACACCACGACAGACCGCCGCGCCGGCACGATCATGACGACGGTTACAACCGGCGGGACCGGCATGAAGGCAATGGGCAACGACAGGATCGTCGTGAGGAGGGCCAGGATCGTCGTGTGCAGGGCCAGGACCGTGGCCGAGGCGGCGAACAGGGGTTTGCTGGCATAGCCGAGCCAAAGCGGCGGGGGTCTCAGGTGGATAACCGGAGCGAGGATCGCCGTAATGAACACCGGAATCCAGGTCCGAATCCAGGCCGGGACGTGCGGGCAGTCAAACTTGCGGACAAGCCGACCGGCATTCGCGACCCGCGAGTTGTTCCTGCATCAGAGCATCCGGCAATGGATCGCCGCGCGGTGCGCGACCGGCCCAAGCAACAAAACATACGCGGCCAGCACCAGCCCCAACCCCAGCGCAATGCGCCAAATGATCGGCACAATAACGCCGCGAAGCCAGCTCCGCCCCAGGAGGGCAAGGAGCCAAAGAGAGAGCAACCAGAGAACGAGCAACCAAAGAAAAAGACACAGGAAAAGAAGCCCAAAAAGAGAACGGATAAGCGCGATCAGGTAATACGGGTGCGTGAGCCGCGTACCCACCGGTCCAATGAAGCGCGCCGTCAGATCGATTGATCCTTCCATAAAAAAAGGCGCCGAAGCGCCCAGTAAAATCTGCCGAATTCAGAAAGTCAGAAAGAGAATTTGTACCCTACTGACAGATTGAACATCCACGGATCATAGATGTAGTCGCCGGAATAGGACTCGAAAAACGGCTCTACATCCGGGGGCGGCGGAACGTCATCCAACAGCTGTATCCGCATATCGGTTACGGATCGTGCATACACCGCGGCGACATTGACCAGCCAGGCGCTTTCGCGTCCGAAATTGAAATCCATACCCACTTGCCAGGTGTAGCCCCAGGAGTACCCCATATCGAAATTGCCGCGCAGGCCAAATTCAGCCAGGTCGTCGCGAAGTGCACGGCTAACGCTGCTGTCACCGAAGTCGGTATAGCTGATTCCACCACCTATATAGGGCTGAACCATACAGGTATCATCCAGGGGGTAGAATTTCAGGCTCATTGTACTGATATCGGCGTCAAAACTGACCACATCACGAAATTCGACATTTTCGAAGCCCGGCGAGAAAAAGACGTCAGCGTGACTGCTGGTATGCTTGTCGCCGTCCATATAGCCAAGCTCGATGCCCCAATGCTCTATCGGTTTCCACTCAAGGTTTATGGACCAACCCCACTCGGAACCCGGATCAACGGTAGAGCGAAACGCATCGAAAAACTGGAAGGTATCGTCGACAAAACTAACCTTGTCCTCCCGTGGATCAATATAATAGCCGCCAACGCGGACAATAAAGTCCTGTGGTCCGCTCAAGCCGAGGGTGCCCGCAGAGACCGAGCTGGAAAATGCCAGAGCCAAAGGCGCCAAGATAGGTGGAAATTTCAACATCCGTTTCATTCAAGGTAACTCCTTATATACCCACGGAATAAAAAGTGTAATACACCCATTTATGACTTAAGGGAAAAACAACTCACTTTACGTGCCAAATAGCCTGGTGCCGGTATCTCCCTTGAGTTGAACCGGCAGTGGATAACGGGCTCTGATACAGTTTTCACATCTCAGCGACATTTCAGTCACATTTGCGCTGCTAACCTCCCAGCGTTTCACCAATTAATAACGGCAGATCGTTGTCGGGACAAAAAAGGGTATAGCAAGGGATATAACAATATGAGCAGACAATTTCGGCAGGTATCGGGTTTGACTCTATCGGCGCTGTTGATGGGGTCTCCACTGTATACCCACGCAGCAGAAGCGCCCGGTGCGTTGACCATTGTGGTCAAGGATCAGAATACGGACCGGCCACTCTCATCCGCGCAGATCAAGCTCAGGGAGCGGGAAACCAATACCATGCGAACTGTGGAAACCGATGAACAGGGTCGTATTGTCGTTGAACTGCTTGACCCCGGTCTCTACTCGGTGAACGTGGCCAAAGGTGGGTTTAATACATCTTATGAGCCAAGCGTGCGCGTGGTTACGCGCAAGAATCTCAAAATAGAATTCGAGCTTCGCGAGCAGGCCCTCGAGGAAGTGGAGGTTCGGGCACAGCAAGCCGATGCATTGGCGTCCGCTAGCAGCACCTACCTGGATAGGGAGGCGTTGCGAAGTGCTGTTGGCGGTGGCTCAGATCCGCTGCTCTCGCTGGACGGTTTACCCGGCCTGGCATCCGCCAGTGAATTTGCGAGCTTCAGCGTACGCGGCCGTGGCCCAAGGGATAATTTGCTGTTCGTGGATGATTTTCCCTTTGATAAAGCGGTGCACTTTGATGCGACGCTGGGCGAAGAGGAAGATGTCGGTGGCGGCGGCCGTTTCTCGATTTTCGCCCCGAACGTGATCAGCGGCGCGGAGTTTTCACCGGGTGGGTGGAGTGCGGCCTATGGTGGCCGGGCTGCATCGTTACTCAAACTGGAAGTCGCCGATGGCAACCCAAGCCCTTCTGCGAGTCTGCGCTTCGACATTGCCGGCTATGAAGTGGGTTACGATGGTCCTGCCGGTATCACGGAAGACTCTACCTTGCTCGTTTCTGCGCGCCGATTAGACTTCGGCTCCTTTTTTGAAACAATCGAAGAACTCGATATTGGCGCGCCGGTTTTAAGGGACGTTATCGTAAAGTCGGTTGTGCCTGTCAATCAGAACCACGCGCTCGAAGTGCTGTTGATAGACACGCACGAAGACTATTATCGCGATGTGACGCACGTTTTTTACTCGCCCAATTTCGAGGATGCTGCGCTTCAATATTCTGAACAGGATAGTGATCTGTACGGTTTCACTTTGCGCTCATTGGTCGGTGAAGATGCTGTGTGGACCAACAAGATTTTCTATCGCATTAGCGACAAGATCAGTTCGGAGGGGGAATCCTTTCCGGATCTCGTACCTGAGGGATCACCTGCGTCCAGCTTTCCGGTGCGGGAAGACATTATTACCATTGGTGAGGGTGAGAAGGAGATCGGCTGGCGAAGCGACTTCGAGACGGTGAATCAGTGGGGTGTGTTCAGTGCCGGTGTTCGCGTGACCCAAACTGAACTGGACTATAGCACCGTCCTGGATGGGGATTGGATCCGGTTTGTCTACGACGACGATGACTTCAGGCCAGACCCTGATCAGCGCTTTATTGTGCTGACGCCCGAAAACCTCAATTCTTCACTGAATGAGAAAGCAACCAGCTACGCAGGTTACGTAGAGCAGGTTTTTGAGCTTGGAAATTGGGATTTTCGCTCCGGTGTGCGGTTAGAACAGGACGGTTTTGCCGACCAAAGCTTCGCGTCCCCCAGGTTCAGCGTCAATTGGCGGCCGGGTAATGCGTTTCGATATTTTGCAACGGCAGGGCTCTTTCATCAGTCACCACGGTTTCTGGAGCTTGCCGCAAACGAGTCGAACAACCTGGAGAATGAAGAAATCACACACGCCAGTCTCGGTTTCGAATATTCCCCGAACAACAGTTGGTCGGTGTTGACGGAAGCCTATTACCAAAACCTCGACAAGCTGGTGGTGGACCTTGACCGGGCAAGTGGCACCTTTGCCAACATTGGTGACGGCACGTCATATGGTTTCGATGTGGTGGCCAACGCTACGATTCGTGAGGGCATTTACGCCACCGCGACGTACTCTTATAACGATGCCGAAGTGGACCGGAAAGATGGTCGCGGTGCCGTGGCCGCTGACTTCAGCCGCGAGCATGTCGCTACCCTCGGCCTGACCTGGGAAATCAGCGACCGCTGGAAGGTGGCGGGGCGCTACAAATACCTCTCTGGCTTGCCAGGCGACGAGTTTATTATCCATGCCGACGTGCTGGGAGCCGGGCAACCTTTGCGCCACTCGAAAGAGATCACAGAGCGCAACGTCGGTCGCAATAGCGGCTCCGGTATGTTTAACGTTCGCGTTGACTATCGGCGTGCCTTTGGCCCGGTGGATGCAACAGCCTTTCTCGATGTCATCAACCTGACGGCGGCGTCATCGAGTGATGATACGGAGTTTGACTACCGTCGAGGTGTTCAAGTGGAAGACGAAAGCGAAGCCGAACCGCTTATTGGTCTGCGGCTGGACTATGCATGGTAAATCGTGCCTGGTAATTCGTGCCCGGTAAATAGTGGCCTGGTAAATCGTGCCTGGTAAGGGGGTAGGGGATGGTACATACGCTAGGTGCGGCACCGATCAGAGTGCTGATTGTCGAAGACAACCGCGATATTTGTGAGAACATTGCGGCTTATCTGGAAAAGCATAACTATGTTATGGATTTTGCCTATGACGGCATAAGCGCTATGCACCTGGCGTTGTCCAACCCGTTCGACGTGATTGTTCTGGATCTGATGCTTCCAAGGATGGATGGCCTGAGTTTCTGCCAAAAGCTGCGAGCCGATGCCGAAGTGGATACGCCCGTGCTGATGCTGACCGCGAGAGACACGCTGGACGATAAACTCAAGGGGTTCGAAGTGGGTGCCGATGACTATCTTGTCAAGCCGTTCGCATTACAGGAGCTGCATGCGCGGCTGCAGGCGCTGTACAAGCGTAGTCACGGCAAAACTGCCAATCTGTTGACGGTAGGTGACCTGACGATGAATAAGTCCACGCTGCAAGTGCATCGCTCAGGGCAGCTCATAGATCTCACCCCTGCGGGTATAAGGCTGCTGCAACGGCTGATGGAAGCGGCACCGGCGGTTGTGGCCCGCGATGATCTCGAAACCTTGCTGTGGGCTGACGAACGCCCCGATGGTGATGCGCTTCGCTCGCACATGTACAAACTGCGGCAGGCAATCGATAGGCCGTTTGATAGCCCGCTTATTCATACGGTGCATCGCATCGGGTACCGAATGGCAGAGGGTGTTCAGTAATGTACAGGTACAGTTTACGCAAGCGTGTCGCTATTGCGTTTGCACTGTGTGTTGCTGTGCTCAGTGTAGCCTGGGGATTCGCGTTCTTCTCTGCAATCAGATTGAGTGAAGACCATGTGCTGGCGAATCAGCTAAAGCAAGCCGCCGAAAGCTACCCCTCTCTGACGATGAACCTGCGCGGATACGATGAGATTGCTAGCCTGCCGGAATCACTCAGGGAATGGGCGCAGACAAATCCCGATGAGGGAATGTACGAATTCGAAACCGAAGAGCTGCATGTCGCGGTGGTACCTATCGAGAATGGAAAGCAGGCTGCCGACAATGAGCAGCGACGCGCATTTGTGGTTTTTGACGTTGCCGGGATTGAGGCTGCGTCGTCAGAGGATTGGTGGTGGCTGCTTGCTATCACGGGTGCCGTGGGCACGCTTGGTGCGCTTGGTTTCGGGCTGGGCGTTCTTGTGATGCGCAGAGCGGTCGCCCCCGTCGTGCAGCTCGCCAAAGTGGTCGCGGACATCGATCCGGAAAAGCTATCGGCCGACGATCTTAAGCTCATAGAGTCCAGCCGGTTCGGTGATGATGAGGTCGGCGTGCTCGCCAAGACCATCGAAAAGACCCTTGAGCGGATCAGCGCATTTGTAGAGCGGGAGCGATACTTTACCGGTTCAGCCAGCCATGAATT
Source organism: Microbulbifer harenosus (assembly GCF_005771435.1). GTDB lineage: Bacteria > Pseudomonadota > Gammaproteobacteria > Pseudomonadales > Cellvibrionaceae > Microbulbifer > Microbulbifer harenosus. Next base: position 62,733 of record NZ_VANI01000005.1, on the reverse strand, counting down.
GCGGACGCCGATCACAGTGATCATGGGCGCGCTTGAGCTGTTGGAGCAGAGCGATCTGTCAACGGCCGATGCGAAAGTAGTCGATCGTGTGAGGCGTGCTACCTTCGAAATGAAAGCCACGATTGAAACGTTCTTGTGCCTCGCTCGCGAAGCCGACGATGGGCTGTATGACGAGCAGTTTTCGGTGATGCCGCTGGTAAGCCAGGCAATAGACCAGCATCGCCACCTGTTAAACGGCAAGTTTGTCGATGTTGAAATCGACTTGAACGACGTTGAAATCGATGATCTTTCAAAACCCATTGCCTGCGGCCATTCACAGGCGTTTTCCATCGCGGTCAATAATCTGGTGCGCAATGCGTTCCAGCACACGCTTGACGGGCAGGGGCCGATCACGATTCACATCAAAGAGCGCGTGCTATTCGTCACCAATCAAGTGAGTAGTGAAGCTAATGAGCGGCACACACCAACCGAGCCCCCGTCAAGCGGATATGGTCTGGGCCTGGGTATTGTTCAGCGGTTGTGTGAACGCAATGGCTGGTCGTTTTCATTGCACGCTGATGAGGCACGTGTAGCCGCCAGTCTCGCGTGGTGACGAGGGCAGGCCGCGCCCAAGTGACCGATAACTTATAGCTTCGTTAATACCGCGAACATCGGTTACACCGGCAGACCCTCAAGGTCGCCTTGACGGTATTCAACGGTAAGGAAGTCGCCGCAGATGATATCGACCTACTGGTGCGCGCTATATCATGTCATGATGGCTGCCGCCCGGTTACGCCTCAAAAGAGCCTCTCCTTTCTTGTAAACCTTATTCGTTGATCAAAATTTGGTCGGAATGCATGATTTAACCCACGATAACAGTGTGATTCCATCGCAAATTCAGTGAACAGAACCTAAGTTATTGACTTGATAAAGAATTCAAATACTATCGAACGCATAAATATTTGACCGAGTTATCGGATAGCTGTGCCGAAAGGTGGTAGGTCACCGATTATGGTTGTACAACTTGCCCCTTGCGGTAATCACTTGCCGGTGCGAATGCGCGCTGGCGTCCTGTAATCGAGATAGATATGCAAATATCAATCAAGGAAGATCATCTGCCGCTATTTTATACGCACTGCGGCTGAGGGCTTTATGGCTAAATTAATCCCATCCCTCAATTCCTGCCTTTCCAAAATGACCTCCGGCGAAAAGCGCTTTGCTCGGCGCCTCGAAGCATTGCTGGAGGATGATTACCTCTGTTGGTTTGATATCCCCTTGGGTACGAAGCGTCGCTACCCGGATTTCATAATCCTGCATCCCGCAAGAGGCATTCTCTTTTTAGAGGTTAAAGACTGGAAGGCATCCAGTATCAAGCGTGTCAGTCACGCTGAATTTGATCTTGAAACCTCTAGCGGTCGCAAAACGGTAAGCAACCCGATTGAGCAGGCCAGGCAGTGCAGTTATCAAGTTTTACAGGTGCTTGAGCGCGACCCCCAGCTAAAGCAGGTCATGGGAAAGTACAAAGGAAAATTATGTTTCCCATACGGATATGGTGCGGTATTCGCCAATATCACGCGCAATCAAATTGATAAGGGCATACCAGAAGAATATCGCCATAAGCTGCTGCCAGGGCACCTGTTGATCTGCCAGGATGAAATGTCCGATAGCGTTACGGCAGAGGAGTTTCAGGAGCGGTTATGGGGCATGTTCAACTATCAATTTGGCAATAAATTGACGCTGCCTCAGATTGATCGCATCCGCTGGCATTTATTCCCAGAGATCCGTATCGCATCGGCTCAAGAGAATTTGTTTGGTGGAGAGGAGGGTGGTGAAGGTGCGCCGGAGGCCTCATTGGCCGAAAGCATGCCAGGCATTGTAAAAATCATGGATATCCAACAAGAGCAGCTGGCCCGCAGTTTAGGGGATGGTCATCGCGTTGTTCATGGTGTTGCTGGATCTGGCAAAACATTGATTCTGGGGTATAGATGCCTTTATCTGGCAGAGGCGTTGAATAAGCCCATCCTGGTGCTTTGTTTCAATATTACCCTTGCTGCCCGGCTGCGTAGCTTTATCGCTGAAAAGGGGATAAACGATAAAGCTCAGGTTTATCATTTTCACGATTGGTGTGGCGAACAGCTGCGAGCTTACCACGTTGACCTGATCGATACGGATGCTCCCGTTTGGGAGCGGCAAGTGTTCTCCGTGATTGATGCCGTTGAGAAGGGGCATATCCCCAAAGGGCAGTACGGAGCTGTGTTAATTGATGAGGGGCATGATTTTGAGGCAGAGTGGTTAACATTAATTTCTCAAATGGTTGACCCTGAGACGGATTCACTTCTTCTGTTGTATGACGATGCACAGTCTATTTACAAGCGAAAATCAAGTCTCGGGTTTAGCTTGTCGAGCGTGGGAATCAAAGCCCAGGGGCGTACCACGATACTTCGATTAAATTACCGTAATACACGAGAAATCCTTACGTTTGCGTATCAGCTTGCTAAGAACTACTTTTCTCGAAATTCTGATTCAGAAATTCCTCTCATTGAGCCCGAGGCAGCAGGTAAGAGTGGTGTTGAGCCCTACGTAAAATGCGTTGGAACCCTGGAAGAGGAAATTGAGTATGCGGTGCGCTGTTTGAAAGCCTGGAATAATAAAGGAAAGGCATGGAAAGATATGGCTGTGCTATATCCGGGAGGAAGTGCGGGGAAGCTGATGGCTGCGGTATTGAAAAGGGAACGAATACCTTACGCCTGGCTCGCTTCCAGTGAGTATAAAAAGCGCTATGACCCAAATTCTGAAAGTGTCAGCATCATGCCGATCCCCAGCAGTAAGGGCCTGGAGTTCGATACGGTGATTATCCTTGATGCTAGTTATCAGTCTAGCCAACAAGGGGAAGCGGATGTCGATTTGGCTGGGGATGTGCGCCGCATGTATGTTGGTTTGACGCGAGCTCAGGAACAATTGCTGGTGAGCCACCACCGCCGAAATCAGCTGAGTGAATTGTTGGTTGGTCACGGTAGTAATAGGGTTGCGTCAAATTCACAAGGCTAACTTTATTGGGCGCATGAGGGGTCATAATGGCGGTCTGTTCGCAGGCTCAATGACTAGGTACCGCAAGTTCGTGAGGTCGCCAGAGCCCTCTTGCCCAGCTCTGGCGATTGCTGATATCTGTAGATTTATCCAGTAGAATGGCGTCCATCATCAACACAAGCTCCAACTCAGCCATCAACCCAGTACAGCCTCTTGCCTCAAGGATTTCTTCTCACCCGCCACAGCTTTGATCAGCGCGGCAGCACCTGCATCCACTACTGGCTGGCCACGCCCGAGGGCCCGGTCAAGCTGGTTATTGAAGGTGAGCGGCCGGTTTTTATGGTGAAGGTCGCGGACCGCACCCAGGTGGTCGAGGCGCTGGCCGGAGTACCTTACGATTGGCAGCAGCTGGGTTTCCAGACCTTTGGCCGCGAGGATGCGGCCATGCTGTATTTTCCCACCATCGACGCTCACCGCCGGGCGCAAGCCCAGTTGCAAACTCGTGGAATCGAGGTGTTTGAAGCGGATTTTCGTCTCCACGACCGCTACCTGATGGAGCGCTTTGCCCGCGGTGGCCTTTACTTTGAAGGTCTGGCCCAGGCCAAAGACGGTTATACGGAATATCGCAACGTGCGCCTTAAGGGCGCCGAGGTGCAGCCGGACTTCAAGGTGGTTTCTCTGGACGTGGAGTGTTCCGGCCAGGGTGAACTTTATTCCATCGGTCTCTACGGGCATGGTGTGGAAGAGGTGCTGATGGTGGGCAAGCCTGAAAGTGCTGAAACCACCATCCACTGGGTTGATGACGAGCGGGCGCTGCTGGAGGCGCTGGAGGCCAGGATCAAATGCCTGGATCCGGACATCATTATCGGCTGGTCCGTGGTGGACTTTGATTTTCGGCTGCTGCTGAAAAGAGCCGGACGCCATGGTCTGCGCCTGAAGCTGGGGCGCGGTGGCACAGAGGCGCGCTGGCGGGATGGCCGGGAAGGTAGCCAGGGCTTCGTGACGCTGCCGGGCCGTGTGGTGCTGGACGGCATCGATGGGCTGAAGAGCGCCACCTATAACTTCGAAAGCTTCAGCCTGGAGTTTGTGGCCCGGACGCTGTTGGGCAGAGGCAAAGACACCGAAGACGTGGACAACCGCCTGGCAGCAATTGAACAGGACTTTCGCCATAACAAACCCAAGCTGGCCGCCTACAACCTGGAAGACTGCCGCCTGGTCTGGGATATCTTCCAGCACACCCGTTTGCTGGATTACCTGCGCCTGCGGGCCCAACTCACTGGCCTGGAGCTCGACCGCAGCGGCGGTTCGGTGGCGGCCTTTACCAACCTCTACCTGCCCAGGCTACACCGCAGCCGCTATGTGGCGCCCAACTTGCCGGCCGACGGTGGCTTGGCGAGTCCCGGTGGTTATGTGATGGACTCCCGGCCCGGTCTTTACGACAACGTGCTGGTGCTGGATTTCAAGAGCCTTTATCCCAGTATCATCCGCACCTTCAAGATTGATCCTATGGGACTGGTTGAAGGATTGGCTGAGGGATCAGGTGGGGAACCGGAGGAGGGTCGGTCGGATGAAAGCAGCATCCCCGGTTTTCGCGGCGCGCGCTTTTCCCGCGATAAACATTTCCTGCCGGATATCATTACCAATCTCTGGGCCCAGCGGGATATCGCCAAGCAGGAGCAGGATGCCGCCCGCTCCCAGGCCATCAAGATCATCATGAACTCCTTTTACGGGGTGCTAGGAAGTGGGGGTTGCCGTTTTTACGACACGCGTCTGGCCAGCTCCATCACCCTGCGCGGTCACGAGATCATGCAGCAGACGGCCCGCTGGATTGAGGAGCTGGGTCATCAAGTCATTTACGGCGATACCGATTCCACCTTTGTCTGGCTGAGCGGCCGCCCCAGTCCGGAAGAAGCGGCTGCAATCGGCAAGAATCTGGCCCGCGAGATCAACACGCGCTGGCAGCACAAGCTCAAAGACGAGCTGGCGCTGGAGTGCGAGCTGGAGCTGGAATTCGAAACCCACTATCAGCGCTTTTTGATGCCCACCATTCGCGGCTCGGAGGCCGGCTCCAAGAAACGCTATGCGGGTTTGGTAGTGAAAGGGGGCGAGGAGAAGCTGGTATTCAAAGGTCTGGAAACCGTGCGCAGCGACTGGACCCCCCTGGCCAAGCAGTTCCAGACGCAACTCTACGGGATGGTGTTTAAGGGTGAAGATCCGTCCGACTATATTCGCGAGACCGTGGAGAAAACCCGGGCAGGGGAGATGGACGAGCTGTTGGTGTACCGCAAGCGGCTCAGACGCAAGCTGGCGCAATACGTAAAAAACGTTCCGCCCCAAGTGCGCGCGGCGCGGCTGGCCGATGAACTCCGACAGCAGCAGGGGCTGGCACCCCGCTACCAGAACAAGGGCTGGATTCGTTACGTGATCACCCTAAATGGTCCGGAGCCGGTGGATTACTGTCAATCACCGGTGGATTACCAGCACTATATCGACAAGCAGCTCAAGCCCGTGGCGGATGCCATATTACCTTTCATAGATCTGGATTTTGACACTCTGGTGGACGGCCAGCTGGGCCTGTTTGGAGGGGCCGAGTGATGGAGGAAAAGCGCATGGAAAGGAAAACCCTTGTCGCACTTTTGTCCATCAATGCATTCATGTTTTTCCTTGAGCTGGTGCTGGGGTTGATTGCGGAGTCAACCGGTTTGCTCGCGGATTCTCTGGATATGCTGGCGGATGCTTTCGTGTACGGGGTGTCGCTCTATGCGGTTGGTAAGGCGGTGGCGAAAAAGGCAAGTGCAGCGAGAATCAGTGGTTATCTGCAGATTCTGTTGGGCGTGGGCGTGCTCTTCGAGGTGCTTAGGCGTCTGTTTTTTGGCAGCGAACCGCAAAGCACCTTGATTGTTGTGGTGGGTATCGTGGCATTGCTGGCCAATATTGTGTGTCTTGGGCTTATCTCAAAACACCGTAGTGGCGGTGTACACATGCGCGCTTCCTGGATCTTCTCGGTCAATGATGTCCTCGCCAATTTAGGGGTTATTCTGTCCGGTGCTCTTGTTGCGATTCTCGGCAGTAGATATCCGGATTTGTTGATCGGTATGATCATTTCTGCGCTCGTTGTCCGAGGTGGTATCCAAATCGTGCGCGAAGCCAGGGAGGCAGAGAAGTCTGTTCAAGACCGCTGATAAAAAGGCCAGGGCGTCCGCGTTCGAGTGTTAGAATGCCGGCCTGTCTGGTACATCACTGGAGAACTAGCGACATGAATACTGCTCCCGCATTTTATCCAATCGGCACCCCCGGCACGCCATGGGGCGATTCTGAACGCAACCAGTGGTTGTCGCGTCAGGTCCGTCACCGCAGCTACGGGTCTGAGGTGGTAAGCAAGATCGAGTATTTGCGCGCGCGCTTCGATGTGGAGGAGTATGGCCGCCTGGAATACGGCGACGAGAGCTTTCCGCTGCTGGCAATCCGCAGCCGCGATTGGAATGACGATCTGCCGGTGGTGCTGGTGACGGGTGGGGTGCACGGGTACGAAACCAGCGGTGTGCACGGTGCGTTGCAGTTTGTGGATCAACATGCCGCGGATTACGCCGGCCGCGTCAATCTACTGGTCGCTCCCTGCGTCAGCCCCTGGGCCTACGAGCGCATCCACCGCTGGAACCCGAATGCCATCGACCCGAACCGCTCTTTCCGTGAAAACAGCCCGGCGGAGGAGTCCGCGGCGCTGCTGCGACTGGTTGCACCCATTCGCGACCGCGCATTGATGCATATCGACCTGCACGAAACCACCGATACCGACGAAACCGAGTTCCGCCCCGCGCTGGCGGCGCGCGATGGCAAGCCGTTTGAGCCGGGCGGCATTCCCGATGGCTTCTATCTGGTGGACGACAGCGAAAACCCGCAGCCCGAGTTCCAGCAAGCGGTGATCGCGGCGGTGGAGAAGGTCACCCATATCGCCCCGGCGGATGACAACAACGAGATCATCGGCTCACCGGTGGTCGCGCGCGGTGTTATCGAATATCCGCTTAAGCAGCTGGGCCTGTGTGCCAGCATCACCAACGCCCCATACAAGACCACCACAGAAGTCTACCCCGACAGCGCTCGTGCCACTCCCGAGCAGTGCAACGCCGCGCAGGCCGTCGCAGTGTGTGCGGCGATTGACTATGCGCTGGCGCACCAGTAAGAAAGAGCTTTTACTGGTTGGGTAAATTTATGCGCTGTGGTCGCGGAGGCAGGCATTCGGAGTGCGCGGTTCCTCTGGAAAGCATTGTGCTGAAGGCCAAGCTGAGCCCCGATTGTCAGAACGTTTCCGTATGGATACGTTCTGGCTGAACGCCACTCTGGCGGAGGGTGGCGACGATATCGGCCAGGAAGCCTTCGGGGCCACACAGGTAAAAGTCGGCATCCAGTCCCGGGACCAATTCTTTTAGCAGTTCAATGCTGATGCGTCCGCGATGATGGTAATCGTTTCCCTGTCGGTCAGTGTTGCGGGGTTTGCTGTAGACAGCGTTGAAACGGATCTTGTCGTGACGCTTCGCCAGTGCGCGCACTTCATTGGCCAGGGCATGGTGACGGCTGTTGCGCACACCGTGGATAAAATACACGGGCCGTTCGCCTGCCTCCCCAGCCAGGGCATGCAGCATGCTGACCATTGGTGTTACGCCTACACCAGCGCTGACCAGCGCGATGGGGCGGTCATGATGCGCCAGCACAAAGTCGCCCCTTGGCATCCGCGTGTTAACGATGTCTCCCACGGCGAGTGTGTCGTGCAGATATCGTGAAACCGTACCCTGGGGTTCGCGCTTCACGGTAATTCGGTAGCGGCCCTCGCCGGGTGCATTGGACAAGGAATAGGTGCGCCTGATCGGCTGTGTATGTCCCTCGATGCGCACTTCAATCGGCAGATGTTGGCCTGGTGTGAAGTCCGCCAGTGCTGCGCTGTCCTGTGCCACGAATTCGAATGATGTTACGTCTTCGCTTTCTTTCGTCTTTTTGATCAGCCTTAATGGTTGTGAGGGTTCTGGTGCGCTCCACCGCAGTGGCAGGACGCCGTCGAGTTGCACAATCTGCTCGATATCGAAGGCGATCAGGCGCTGTGCGCCGGGGTGCCGCGCCACTTCGGCGGAGTCCCAGTCGATTGTTGCCTGGCCGCTGATCTGCAGCAGGCTGCCCGTGTCAAAGTCCACAAACAGCAGCGCAGCGCGGGGATCGGCAACGAGGTTACCAATGGTGTTGAAGTGGTTGTTGCCAGAATAATCGGGCAGGATCAGCCGCCTGTCGTCGAGGACGGTAACGAACCCCGCCGCGCCCCCGCGATGGGAGGCGTCCATCCCATAACCCACGTGTTGGCCCTGGCCGCGGTAGCCGCTCCCGATAAACAGTGTGGTCGCCGATCCGATCCATGCCTGCATACTACGGGTAAGCCGCTGATAGCGGGTCGCGGACGCGTCGCCTGGCTTGACGCCGACCTGATGCCAGCTTCGCTCGGTAATGTATTGCGGACAGTTGCCGAACGACTGGCCAACAGCGAAGGTGAGGCCATTGGCCCCGGCCGCGTTAATTGTCCCATTCACACGATTGCGTCGCCGCGTATCCAGCTCGATGCCGAGCAGGCCGAGCTCCGCACCCGCAGTCAGCGAGTTTTCCAGCGCATCTCCTGGCAATGCGCGCGCCGCAATATGCAGGCTCGTCGGGTCCGGTGTGCTTATGAAACCGGGCGTCCCTGTGAGCAAGGTCACCCAGGGCCGCCCGGTAGCATCCCGTGCGGCAGCCACAACGAAGGGCAATTGCTTGAAGAACTCCCGATGCTGTTCCGGTAGAAAGGGTCGGACCACCTGGCGCGCCCAGGGTTCAATAGCGTCGCGAACCCCAAGCCGGGCCTGCACCGCCTGCTCGCCTTGATGGAACGGTGACGCATCATCCGATTTCCCATGCAGTGCTTGCATCAGCGCTTCCTCCGGTGTTCAGACGGCGATCAGTTCGAGGCGGATATTGCCCGGAATTCGGCACATCATATGCTGGAGGCCGGAGCTGCCCAGGCCCTCGGGGGCAAACTCAATGTCCAGGTCGTTGCGCTCCCGGAGTTCTGCGTACAGCTGCTCCAGATCCGATGTGGTACCGACGCGAAGCGCAAGGTGGTGAAGACCGATATTGGTGCGGCGGTTGAAGGGAATGGCGTTGGCAGGATCTTCTGCCTGCCACAGTGTGATCATGGTTGCGCCGTCGTTTAGAAAGACCGCTGGGTAATCGGCAACTTCACCGACCTGCTCAAAACCGAGCGCATCTACGAAGAAGGCACGAGCGGCGGCGAGATCGGGCACGGTCAAGCCTACATGATGCACGCCCCGGGTTTTTGCGGAATTCTGGTTCATGGTGTCCTCGCTGATGGGTTTTTCAGTTGATGGCCCAACTGTAGGGAGGAGGGTGGTGTTAATAAATGCCGCCATTCTGATAACATTGCTGCATTTACTGGAGTAATCGGTTATGGATAAACTAGCCGCCATGCGGGTCTTCGTCGAAATCGTCGACCAGGGCAGTTTGACCGCGGCGGCAGAGGCATTGGGCCGCTCACAGCCGTCCGTGGTACGAACGCTTGCCGCGCTTGAGGACCACCTCGGGGCCCGGCTGCTGCGGCGCACCACACGCCGTATGTCCCTGACGCCGGAAGGGCGTGACTATCTGGAGCGCTGCCGCCGGATACTTGCTGACGTCGACGATGCCGAACTGGCCGTCGGCCAGAATGAAGCCGAACCCCGGGGAGACCTTCGCATCACCACGCCGGTGCAGTTCGGGCAACTGCATATGGTGTCGGCAATCTCAGACTTCCTCTCCCGATATGAGCACGTTCGCGTCGATCTGCTATTGCTGGATCGCGTTGTCGACCTGGTTGACGAAGGTATCGACCTGGCGCTGAGAATCGGCCCCCTGGCGGATTCTTCGATGACGGCAATCCGTGTCGGAGAAGTGCGCCGGGTTGTCTGCGCCAGCCCGGCGCTGCTGGAACGAGTCGGGGTGCCGGACCATCCACGCGCATTGTCCCAACTGCCATGCATACGACTGCGGAATCTATCCTCGACGAGTACGTGGCCATTCCGTGATAGCGGACACGACGTCGCCATCAGAGTGAGCGGAAGATTGAGCTGCAACCATATTGCAGCGGGTGTTGCTGCTTGCACGGAAGGTGTGGGCTTCGGGCAGTTCCTCTCCTATCAGGTTCAGCAATTCATCAGTGAGAAAAAATTGTGCAGGGTGCTCGAAGATTTTGAGCCCGAGCCCTTGCCAGTACATCTGGTCTACCCGGGCGGCCGACTGGTATCGACGAGACTGCGAGCGCTCATCAATGCATTGAAGGATTCGCTTCGCAACAGTGAAGCACTTTGGTGATTGGGAAGACCGGTACTTTGATATTTCCGCTGGCCTCTTTGATGGTGATCGTTAGAACAAGGCGCTCTCATCCATGAAAGCACACCGTATGATTTAAGTAGATGAACACTAAAACTCCCGCCAGGCACTGAAGCTACCAAGCCTGGGCGGCTCCTGCTGTTGCTCGAATTCGCGGCTGCGAAAGTAGTGGGCAAAGGCGAATCGCCAGTGCTCATAACTGCCCGCCACGCCAATGCCCAGGTCTGTCATTAGCGATTCGCGCGTGACGCTGTGACTGTTTTTCCAGGTGTTGCCGTCCAGCGTTACGTCATACAAAACGCCGCGTATGTTGGTGACGATAAAGCCGTGCAGTTTCAGTCGGCGGCTGTAATCCATATGGCGTGTGGGGGCGGTATTTTCTGATGCTGGCAATTGGGGAGCACTGCCGAAGTTGTTTGGCAGCTCCGGACCAAACCGCCACTCGGCACCGATATTGAGATCGGTGACCAAGTTTCCCAAGCTGCCTCCGGTGCGCAGTATCAGATCCTGTTGCCAGTCGTCGCCGGTGGGGTTGAACTGCAGGCGTCGCAGACGCTGGGTCGACAGGCGAAAAACAACTTCGTCGCGAAGCTGGTTGTCCCACCCGCGAAATGTCTCCGAGCCCAGTAGCTTGTGCACGCCTTTCTGCAATTCTTCTCCCAGTGCCGAGGGGCCTACCATGCCCAGGCTCAGGCCGGTACTTTGCATGCGATTTTCGTTTCTGCCGTTATAGGTTACTCCGGCAACCAGCACGCCGGCATAGGGGCGGTCTTCCTTCACCAGCTCGCGGGTGTGCCAGTCCCCCGGAGTAAAGATGCCGTGGCCAACGGTCAGCACCATGTTGTACTGATCCCAGCCCTTTGGTTGCAGCCAGCGCAATCCATGATTCAGCCGGCGGTAACCGGATGGCAAGCGGGAATCCTGAAAGCTGTCGACGGTCTGCGAAAGAAAACCGACATTGATACCGTTGGAGTATCCGCGGTCGCTGCCGGCAAAAATGTCGTTGTCGATACGCAGGGTGATGGCCTGCAGCGCGCTGTGGGTATTGTCGGTATCTTCCGCGAGGGACGATGGGCTGAGCGTGCACAGCAGTGCGGAAAAACTGAAGAGAAACAAGTGAAAAAACCGAAGGGTTTTGAGGGAATTTTCGATACGAAAATAATGGGTACTTCTGGGCATGTGACTTCTGAACAGTTGTGGGTTGGGCGGGAAGGCCCTGGTTGGATGCGAATATTTGGGCGGGAGGGCAGTATTAAAGTTTGGTTACCGTGGGATATGTTCGCTTCGTCTCACCTCTGTGGATGCAGCGATTGATTGAGCCATCGTGCATCGGAAATTGGCGCAGCTGGGGCGGTGGACGCTCGTCGATCAGAAGGTCACGGTGGCGGTAATCGTATCCTGGTAGGTGCCGGGGGGCTTTGCGCCCTGTATCGGAACCCGGCCATACACGGTGAGCGACTGGGCAGCGCCGCTGCCGGTGCCGCCCACCATTGTGCCCGGGGTATCGCCCCACGTCTGTGTGCGCGCGGCATCCTGGTAGAGCTGGTAGTCGACGGTATCCGGGCCCAGCTGCATCTTGCGGTCGTTGATGTCGGCGTTGTCGCCGCCATCCAGCGCTACGGTATAGGCGCCGTTCAATGTGCAGGTCACCGACAGGTTGCTGCTGGCATCTGTCTGGGTGACGCTGGTGACGGTGCCGAAATCGAGCGGGCTCGCAGATATGCTGCAGTTGGGTTCGATCTGCAGTTGTGACGTCAGGGTGTCGGGCAGGCTGTACACTCCGCTCATTGCGGCACAGGTTTGCAGGGTTGATCCTTCGCGCGCTTCGATGGCGCTCAGTACCGACTGATACAGGCCCACCGTTTTTCCCGTTTGCGCGGCAAATACCCGCCCGTATACCGTTGCCACCTGTGTGCCGCCGAGCAGTGGAAATTCCAGGATCCGCTGCTGGCCGCCGGCGACATTTCCCCACACCAGGGTGCGCGCGGCGTCGCGAAACAATTGATATTGCACGTCGAACGCGCCGCTCACCATACGCCTGTCGGCAATGGAGATGCCGCCGCTGCCTGCTGGCAGGCTGATACAGACGCGACGCAGGAGCAGGCTGCCGAGCGCTGGGCACTCGACGGTGATACTCGCGCTTACATCGATCTGGTGTGTCGGCAGGCCGGCGATGGTGCCGAAGTCGAGAACTGGCGTCACGGTATAGTTGCATGCCTGTCCCCAGGCGTTACCCACCCCCAGTAGTAAAACCAGCAATAGAGCGCGCCGGATCATCATGGCACCTCCATGCAATCTTGCGGCGACAACCGCAGACGTGTGAAGACGGTTGCGGGCTCGGCGATGGGGTTAATGGTGTAGTTACACACCCGTTCCCGTTGCCGTACCTCGATACGTGCCCCGCCGGAAATGTCCTCCAGGTAGACTTCACCATCAAATCCCACGGGAACCGCGCGGCTTGCATTTTCCTGATACAGGGTCGCGCCACTGCCGGCGTTTACTGCGCGGCCGGACTGGTCGAGGAGGGTGATGATGGCCGGTTGCATTTGTGCAACCGGGAACACCACAAACTGGCCCGCGTGATCGGCGGGTATTGCGAATTGTTCCAGCTCGTTCACCAGGAAATTTGCGGCCAGTTGGTCCGGATCAATACCGATCCGGTTGCGCTGCCAACCGCGGAGGTCGGGGATAAGTAAGTAGCCTTTGTCGTCGGTGTGTCCGTAGAGGCGGTTTTCGCTGAGTATCGGTATGTCTTCGACGCCGGTGTACACCAGGGCGAAGGCATCGTGGATGCGACGGCTGGCGATCAGCTGGCGGTCCATAACCGCGACACTGCCGCCGGCTTCCAGGAAGTAGCCGTGTTCGTCGCGGTCCCAGTCGAGACCTGCGCGCGCTTCCATATAGCGGCCGCGGGTTTCAATGGCGGCCTGGCCGTAGTCGCCGTCGATGTCGCCGCCCTGCAGCCACCAGCCCCAACCGCCATCGTAGGGGGCGGTGCGGCGGAGCAGGGCTCTCGGTTCGTTGTCGCCGTCGCTGCGGCGTTGTACTCCAACGGAGAGGTAGGCCAGATGTTGCAGCGGGACACTGAAGGTGAGGCTGCCGCCGGAGCCGTTTTCGTCGTCTTTGAACAGGGCGGCGGAAACCGATAGCCGCCGGCCGATGTTTTGTGTCCAGCTCAGGCTGTGGGTGCTGAAAAATTCCCGCGGCAGGAATGGAGCGCGGTGGTCGCGCCGGCGCAGGTAGCTGTAGCCGAAGCTTCCCCGGCCCATCTGCAGCCACACGGTGGCGCGGTCCTGGGCGTTGAGCCAGCGCTCGGTGAGGGTGCGGTCGGTATCCATATCCGCGAGGTCGCGATAGCCGCGGGACCGGCGCAGGGTCTGCAGATCGAAACCGACAACAGGCCCGATCCACTGGTAGCCGAGGCTGTACTGGTGTCCGGATTTGTCGTTCTCTCCCGGCACCTGACCGTCGCTGTAGGCGAGGGATGCGGATGCCAGGCCCCAGCGGCCGCCCGGCGACCAGACACCGCCGATTCCGGTGAGGCCGAGATCTTCCGCCAGTTCGGCATGGGCCTCGAAGGTAAAGGCACCGGTGACGCCTTGCAGCCAGCTGGCGCTTGCCACCGGGTGCTCGCCGTAATCGTTCCAGCCACCTTCGAAGTCGGTGCGCAATACACCCGCCTCGAGGCTGAAGTCACTGAGGCCTGGCGCCAGGCGGCGGTGGTCTACATACAGCGGCGCGCTGGTCTCGGTGGTGCGCCCGAGGGCATCAGTTACCACCAGCGTGGCCATACCGGCACCACCGATTCGGGGCAGGGCATCGAGCACAAAGGGGCCGCTGTCCACGGCGTTGTCGTACTGCAGGATATTGTTGACATAGAGCTCTACGGTGGAGGGCAGCGCGGCGCTGCCATCGAAACGCGGGACCGGTAGCGTAATCAGATCCGGACGCACGCCGAAGTTGCGTCGCCACTGCAGGCCGGCCATGCGCACCGGGCGACTCCAGCTGTGGCCGCCACTGATCAGATCGCCAGCGGTCCATGTCCACAATTGTTGCGGATCGCTGTAGGTCCAGTAGCTGTCGAGGCGGCGGTAACCGATATCCTCATCGCCGCTACGGCTGACTCCGGAAACCTGCAGGCTGCCATAGTCTCCGAACCAGTTTAGCGATGTGCCGAGGGACGTGTTGCTGCGGCCCTGCCAGTGGCGACCGTAAAAGTCGTAACTGAACAGCAGCCCGTGATCGCGGCGCACCTCAACCGGTGGCGGTGGCCGGTAGCCCAGGTGCTGTCCCTGGCGCAGGCTGGGCGGCGCGTGCAGTACCAGGGACTGGGTGGGGACGTCATAGCGATAGGCGAGCCCGGGCAGGGAATCCAGTGCTATCCAGCCTGTGGGGTCTTCCTCCGGTAACTGCAGTCCAATTTCCTGCAGGTCGCCGACGATCACAAACAATCTGTTGTCGCGCAGCTGTGCGTGCACGATCAGCCGGGTGGTGGTTTCACCGTAGAAGGCTTCCAGATACAAATCCTGTTCGCGATGCACTGCGGGCAGAAATGTATCGGCATCGTCGGCGGCCAACATGTGGTGCTGCAGCCGGGAACCGGCCTCCGCGCTGATGGCGAGTGCGCCGGCGAGCAGGCCGATGAGCACGCGTTTCGGGAGGCGACCGCAATAATTATTGTTGCAGCGGAAGCGTGGTGGGCTGGCCATTGAGCAGTGTTTCCAGTCGCACGTCTCGCGTGAGGTCCGCCGTGGGAGAGACAGAGTTTTCTGGCAACGCCCAAACCCTGCGGCTACCGGGTAACACATAGCCGAGCAGGCCCGCGCTCAGCGGCAGTGCCCACCCGGAATCGTCCATCAGTTGACTGGCGCCCAACTGGGCCGCCCGCCCGCCGGAATTGATGCACTCCAGCAGTGCGGCATCATCGCGCACGCTGCAGGAGAGTTTCGCGTCGGTCGCATCCTGCGCGCGCACAAACAGCGGCAACACGTAGCGCATGCGTACATTCACCCGGCCGTGTGCTTCGCCGTTTGTTGTTGGAAGCTCGTCCACCACCAGCCGGAAGCTGTGGTCGTTGCCCGAGGCGGGAGGTCCCAGCCGCACCAGGCGCACTATCTGCTCCGCGCCGGGCATCAACTCCACGATGGGCGGGCTGGCTACCACCGCATCACTGGCGATCAGCTGGTCTTTCCCCTCCGCCTGATGCCAGGCGAACACCCGCACCTGGGCCGTTAGCCGCGCGTCGCCGCTGTTGGAGAGGCGCAGGCGTGAGGCACTCTCACCCGCGTCAATCTGCAACAGTATCGGTCCTGCCTGTAGCTGACCTTTGGCGAAGGTAGGGGAGCACACAAGCAGAGCAACTGAGAACGCACACCATAGTAGGAGGTATCGCGTTACTCGCATATCAGAAGGTTGCCGTGGCGGTGATGGTGGAATTGTAGGTACCGGCGGGCTTCGGGTTTTGCCCGGCGCCGGTCAGGCCGTAAACATCAAAGGCGTCGGCACCGCCGGTGCTGGTGAAGTCGATGGTAAAGGTGCCGCCGGTGCCGTCACCCAGAATCTCGGTGTTCGCCGCGTCGCGGTAGAGGTTGTAGTCGATGGTATTGGTGCCGTCGTCCATTTGTCGGGTAGTGAAGCTGCTGGTGCCGCCGGTGCCCGCACTGAAGGCGACGCTTACCGGCGCCAGGCCGGTACAGGTCACTGTGCCGGAGGTGGAGCCGGAAATAGAGGGTGTCAGGTCGTTGACGGTTCCAAAATTCAGATCGTTTATGGAAATGGTGCAATCGTTCTCAATGGTGATCGAGACCAGGAAGGTGGTGTCTTCGGTGGCGGAAAATACCGGTGTTGAAAGCAACAGGGCGCACAGGGAGAGAGCCTTTCTTTTGTTCACGATGACCTCAGCTTTTATGGGGGCTGCCGGAAAATTCTTGTTCCGCCTAAAAGCTAGTTCATTTCCGTGCGACCGCCTGATGAAATCAGAGAAATGGCGGGAAAAGTTGCTCCTCATTAAGCAATTCCCGCCATTTCCTGTGAACAGTTCAATCAGGAAAGTGAGATCCTTGTCGCTGTAGTTTTTGCTGTTCCACAGCACAGCACTACAGTGGCCGTGGCGGCGGTCAAGAGGTGGTAACTTCCGCGTTCAATGTCACCGGCGCACTGAGCGAATTGGTGATCAGGCAGTTCTCCTCGGACTTTTCCAGCAGCTTGTGCGCCTTGTCTGTATCCGTGCCCTGGGGCACTCGCAACGTGGCATTGACTTCAAATTCGGTGAAGCAGGTTTTGCGTCCGTCTTTGTCCAGGGTGCCGGTTGCGCTGCATTCCAGGTTGGTCCAATCGAGGTTGTTGTACTTGGCAATGGCGCGGAAGGTCAGAATAAAGCAGTCCGCCACTGCCGCTACCAGTAATTCCTCCGGTGACCACTGATCACCCGGGCCATCAAACTGGCTGGGTGCGGCGGAGGCCAGGGGCGCCAGCCCCTCGGCCGTCAGGGTGATATTGCCTTCGGCCGTCGCGCTGGCGGCCACTTGGTAATGGTGGGGAAGGGTATCCATGGTATCTCCGTCAGGCCCATTAATAGTCCAGACAGGTTAGCACCGCCATCCCTCTGCCTCCATTACCTTGTTTACTGTACCGTTGACAGGATTCTGCTCCTGATGGAGTTTTCCCATTCTAGATAGGTGGAATACACGGGTGGCTTGGCTTTCTTTTTTGTCCAGTGCTCTGTTTTTGCCCGGCTGAATAGTATGGCTTCAGCGAAAAAAGGTGAGCCGCTGTTGCCACTTATTAAAGTAAGGGAGTATGGGTTTTTCTCCTGGGAGTAATAGGCTATAGAGTTTCTTGCCTGCCCATAGAGATCGACGTGGCGTCGGAAATTATGTTTGTCTGCTCTTTTTCTGGGGTCGAGAGTGGCAACCAGGTTTTGCCCGGTCAGCATGGCGGCTTGGGCCAGATCACACACATCAATAAACTCTGTCTTGTTGCTCGCGTAGCAGAAGTGGCGGCCATGAACTGAAGATTCATTTTTCAGAACGGCTACAGATAGCCTTTTTTGCGTGTTATATATTTCGACCTTCACTTTTTCTACCCCGATTTCCTCGAGGGATGTCTGAATGTAACCGAGCATTTTGTTGGAAGAGGAAAAGCCGAAGCGATTGTGGATCACAGTTACTTTTGTTGCACTTTTCGGCGGGTCACCAAGTAATTGAAAGACGGATAATAGATAGGCCTGTATTCCATCTTTACCATGCAGGCATAAAGCGTCGTTGTCATAGGGTACATGCGACAGTGCAAATTTTACCGCCTCATCTTTCGAGTATTCTAAAAGTAAAGCTATGCATGTTCCCAAACCGTCTGTTTTGAGTACATCCGTATTGGTGCTCAAAACGCCTACCCCGTTCATGGGGACATACTGGAACGTAAGCGGCATAAAAACCTCCTGTTTAATTGACACGACGAACGATCGGATAGACACCAGGGTGTTCGGCAACAGGGTATTAGGCGCCAGGGTACTCTGGTCCAATGTCGCCACTGCGGTGAGGCTCCTGACTCCCACGCCATCTGCTACCACAAGCAAATGGCCCGTGCGCTAAACGGTACGATGCCATGCTGACTCTAGCAAGAAACACTTGTGTCATTATTTGGTACTTCCGTACATGTTTTGGCGCCGCCACACAGCGCACCCGCGCAACTATCCTCTCCATATTCGCCCTGTTGCTGATGCTTCGAGGAATGAAATATGAATACCAATACTGCGCTGACTTTCCGTCCTGACTACGACGAGGTTATCCAGGACATCGCCGACTATGTGTTGACCTATCGTATCGACTCGGAAGAAGCCTTCACCACCGCGCGCCACTGCCTGATGGACTCTCTCGGTTGCGGCCTGCTGGCGCTGCGATTCCCGGAGTGCACGAAACACCTCGGGCCGATGGTGCCCGGTACGATGGTGCCCAACGGCGCGCGCGTACCGGGTACGGATTTGCGGCTGGATCCGGTGAAGGCCGCCTGGGATATCGGCTGTTGTGTGCGCTGGCTGGATTTCAACGACACTTGGCTGGCTGCGGAGTGGGGGCACCCGTCAGACAACCTCGGCGCCATCCTGGCGGTGACTGACTACCTGTCGCAGAAACATCTTGCGCAGGGTGGGAAGCCGTTCACCATGCAACAGGTACTGGACGCCATGATCCGCGCCCACGAAATCCAGGGAGTGCTAGCGTTGCAAAACAGCTTCAACCGCGTGGGGCTTGACCATGTACTGCTGGTGCGAGTCGCCTCCACTGCGGTTGCCACCATGCTCAATGGCGGCAACCGCGAGCAGGTGATGGCGGCGCTCTCCCACGCTTGGGTAGACGGCGGTGCACTGCGCACTTACCGCCACGCGCCCAACGCCGGTTCGCGCAAATCCTGGGCGGCGGGTGACGCCAGTAGCCGCGGTGTGCGTCTCGCTGATATCACCCTGCGCGGTGAGATGGGCATTCCCGGCGCGCTCACTGCAGAGCAGTGGGGCTTTTACGATGTGTTGTTCAGTAAGACTGTGGCAGACCAGAAGCTGAAGCCGGAAGACGAGCGCCGGTTTCGGTTCCCCCAGCGCTACGGCAGCTATGTGATGGAGAATATCCTGTTCAAGCTGTCGTTCCCCGCGGAATTCCATGCCCAGACCGCCTGCGAGGCCGCGGTGATCCTGCACCCACTGGTGAAACACCGTCTCGACCAGATTGAGCGCATTATCATTACTACCCACGAATCTGCCATCCGTATCATTTCCAAGGCCGGTCCACTCGCCAATCCCGCCGACCGCGATCACTGCCTGCAGTACATGACAGCCGTGTCGATGATATTCGGCGACTTGCAGGCAGAATATTACGAAGACGGCTTCCACCGGGCGCACCCGGAGATCAACCGGCTGCGCGAAAAAACAGAGGTGGTGGAGGAGCCCCGCTACAGTGCCGACTATCTGGATCCGGCCAAGCGTTCCATTGCCAATGCCGTGCAGGTGTTTTTTACCGACGGTACCGCCACGGAGAAAGTAGAAGTGGAATACCCGGTAGGGCACCGGCGCCGGCGTGGGGAGGGCATGCCACTGCTGGAACAGAAATTCCTGGCCAACCTGGCTACGCGTTTTCCGGAACAGCGCTGCGCGGAAATCCTGGCCTTGTGCAAAGAGCAGAAGGCGCTTGAGGTCACTCCGGTCAACGAATTTATGGCGCTGTTTGTGATCTAGAATGCGCGGGTTGATAGCGCATCAGCACAATATCCCGGCCCTGTTTTTCGTAGGTGTGAAAGCGATCCACGATGGCCGATGGCTGGCCCTCCAAGGGAGACTCAATAAACCCGAGTGAGGCATAAAACGGCATAAGGTGCCGGTAGGGGAAGGTAAATGTCTGCGCATCGAACTTCTCCGCCATGCCGTTCAACAGCAAACGCGCCACACCACGGCCCTGCCAGTCCGGTGCTACCGCCACGCCCGCCAGCAGCTGGCTGTCGGTCAGCTGTCGCAGGCAACCACAGGCAATAATGCTATTCTTGGCATCCCTAACCACCGCGCAGGGATCATGCCGCTTCGCCTTACCACGAAACTTGTGCTCACGATAGAACTTGTTGGCCAGCGGCATCTCCGCATCGGAGAGCCACTGCACCGAAAAAGCATCCATTACCATCACCTATGTCGCGTCCACTCTGCTCAACCTGCCAACGCCCACTGAGCGTCTGTTACTGCAGCGCGCTGGTGCATATCCGCAATCGAATCAAGGTGCTGATCATACAGCACCCCCTGGAACAGAAGCACCCGTTCAACACCGGGCGGATGGCACATTTGTGCCTGGAAAACAGTGAATTGATTGTGGCAGAGCGGCTTGCGGATGAGCAATTGGCTCAGTTGCTGAAACCCAACTCGGCCTTGCTTTACCCGTCACTGAGTTGGTTGCCGGACGTGGATCCGGTCGAGCCCGGCACGTCGCGGGCCGGTACGCTAGAACAGTTAACTGTGATTGATGCCACCTGGCGCAAATCCAAGAAGATGTTGCATTTGCATCCAGACTTGCAACGGTTGCCACGAGTCAGCTTTGAGGGGACGTTGGCTTCTGAGTATCGTATTCGGCACTCGTCCCTCGGCAACAGCCTGTCGACGCTGGAAAGTATTGCGCTTGCCATGCAGCAGCTGGAGCCAGGGAGCGATTTTCAGGCCATGTTGCGGCCATTCAAGCATATGGTTTCGTTACAGATTGACGTGTCAGGGGCAGGTGAGAGGGGCCACAGATAACGTCGATTAGCATGGCTGCTTATTGATGTATACCCGACACCTGTTGGGTGGCGAATCAATACCTTTGCATTTATTGTCGCCCGATCAGGTTGGCAAGTGCTGTTGTTTAGAGTAACGACAGCACTTGAGGGGCGCCACTGCATTGAACCCTCGCGTTACGAATCCGGTCAGCCCGATTTTCCACCGCTGGTATCAATATACAGAGTCGCGTTTCCGCACAGAGTCGGTGCTCCATAAACACAGGGCAGCGATATACAGAAATGAGTATGGAGATTCAATAATGGCTGATCCGCATTACGCAGCGCATATCAAAGTGCTGAATGCTGCCACCAAAAATAACGGAAGACTTGGGTGGCGTTTTCACCAGAATATGCCTGAATGCCGGCCAATTGTGGGGAGAGGTGTCTGCTGGGCGATTTCGCTTGAGTATCTGAAACTGATTCGGAGAGGGTTCGATCCGGGCCAGTACTACGGCGCTTATATGAGCATCCGAAATGGGAGGTCAGTGTATCGCGGCGTAAATATTGATGCGTTAATGACGTTGGTTGCCGCCAACCGCGCGTTGAACGAGGACGAAAACTACTTTGACTTTCAGTTACAGAGCCAGAATGATTTCATCGTTCTCAGCCGCCAGGGCGACGTTGATCTGAATCCGGTCGAGGTGCTCGCTCATGCAGATCGGATGGCAAACGGCACTATCAACCGCAATATGATGGTTTATATTGATGGGGAAAACGGTGGGCACGCGATGGCCTACCGGCTATTCAACAATCGGGTTCGCTTCTTTGACCCGAATTTCGGTGAGTATCTGTTTAATTCGCCGGCTAGTTTCATGGACTTTTTCACCTATTTCCTGCCGGCCATGTACGAGGATGATTACGATACATTTTCATACGCGGACCTTTCTGCATGAGCGGCATGCTGGTCGTCTAAGCCCAATGTGATGGTGCGGCAGTTCAATCGAGGATAAAACCGAGCTGCCGTGCTTTCAGAACCGCTTGCGTTCGGTTATCACAGTCAAACAGTTTCAGCAGATCTGAAACATACTCTCTGACCGTGGCCGGAGAAATATTGAGTTGCGCGGCAATTTCCTTGTTTGGCAGGCCCAGCGATAACAGTTCCAGGGTTGTTACCTGGCGCGGTGAAAGTGCCATGGGGCCGTTATTGTTCTGACCGCCGACAACTACCACTTCACCGTCCATTACATCTCTGAGTGCTTTGAGCATTGTGGCTTTGCCGCTTGTTTTCGCAATAAAACCGTCGGCTCCATACCTTAACATCTGCTGGATGCTGGCATGGTGATCGACGGTAGATACTACTATCAGTGGAAGTGCGGGATGGCGGGCTTTGAGTTCTTTCAGGCCGTTGAGTCCGCTGGTGCCCGGGATATGGATATCCAGCAGTAGCAGGTCAATATCCGGATGTTTTGCCAGGGTCGTCAGAGTGGAGCCAAAATCGCCGGCTTCGAAAATCTGGACGGCAGGGAATGCTTCCAGCAGTAGCAGATATAGACCATCCCGATAGAGCGCGTGGTCTTCTGTGATCAGTACTTTGAAACTCATTCCTTTACTCATTCTGGCTGATGCCAAGGTAAGGTTGTTACACCGGGTGGAAGATTGGCACAGGAAATTCACTTGTGGTGACGGGCAGCGGAGTGGGGTGGTTGTTTGTCATGCGCGAAAGGGTCGGTTCGTGATGGGCGGGTAATCTACCATCTACTGTTGTCCAGTTCTATCGTGCCTGATTAGCGCAGCACTGCTGGCCAGGCCTTTTCTCTGGCGCAAAACCCGACATTTGTCGGGTACCCGCCTGTCCGAATAAGACGTAAATTATCCGCATTGTTTGGGTTTGCGTTCTTGTACATCGGGAGACTCTTTACGCTCAAGCGTTGGCCTTTTCTGTTTTTACCAGAAAGGGCTTTTTTATTTTAAGCGTTCAGCAATATACCCGATAACCATATCTCATGTTTCAGAATTCTGAAAATTTTCAGATTAATTCATATTTAAACGGTTATTTACACGGTTATTCAAACGATTATTTACACGGTTGCTCAAACGTTTATTCCAATGCCTGTTTACACGGTTAGTTAAACGATGACTCGCATGGTTATCTCCTACCTTTCTATTCACTTTCGATAAGTTCGTATTATGAGAAAATCAGGAATCCTTACAGGAATAATAAGATGGCGTCACCTGCTGGTGATACTGCTCCTCACGACCCTGACCGCCTGCGGCGGCGGTAGCAGTGGCGGCGGCGAGAGCGTCGAACAACCTTCCGGCGAAGTGCCTTCTGATACACCGCCGGAAACGGAAGATCCACCGGAAACAGAGGAGCCGCCGGAAACGGAAGAACCTCCGGAAACGGAAGAGCCGCCGGAAACCGAAGAGCCACCAGAAACGGAAGAACCTCCCGCACCTGATACTGCGCCGGATGCATTCTCTTTCGAAGCGCAGTCGGATGTCGCATTCAGCGAGGTGATCGAATCCAACATTATTGTTGTGACTGGTACAGATTCGTCGGCACCGATCAGTGTGGTGGGTGGCGAATACGCTATTGATGGTGGCGACTTCACCAGTGCTGAAGGCACCGTGGAACCCGCTCAAAGCGTACAGCTGAGATTGCTCTCTGGCGACTCATTCGGTGTAGTCACCAGCATGACACTGACCATCGGTGGTATTAGCGCTGAATTTACGGTGACCACTTTGCCGGATTCCGTAGCCCCGCAAGCCAGTGTGCATTTCCCGCTGCCCGTCTCTTCCACTACCAGCCAGACCATCATCGTGCGTGGAACCGCCGTGGACGAGGAAGAGAGTGAAATTGTCAGCGTTCTGGTCGAAGACGTTGCTGCAACCAGTGACGACGGCTTCGCTACCTGGCAGGCCGAAGTGCCTGTACCGCTGGGGAGAACCACTCTGCATGTCACCACCGAAGACAGTGCTGGCAATATTGATACCGATGCCGCCCATTTTCAGCTGACGTCAGGCACTTTGGCAGGCGCCTTTGCCTCGCCGACAGCCATAGAGTTTGATGCGGAGAACAACCGCGCCCTGGTCGTTGACGCCGGGTTGGACGCGTTGATCGCGGTGGATCTCACCACCCGCGTGCGCACGATTATTTCTGCTGAAAATGTCGGCATCGGCCAACCTTTCAGTCAGCCGGAATCGCTGGCATTTGATGCGGCCAACAACCGTGTTCTGGTGATCGACAATGCCGCTGGTGGTGTTTTGTTCTCGGTGAATCCGGCCACGGGTGATCGCACTGTGCTTTCCAGCAGCACTGTGGGCGGCGGCGATGTGAGTTTCAGTTTTCCGTCCGCGGTAGCCTTGGACACTGACCGCAACCGCGTGCTGGTACTGAACAACCAGTTCGAAAATGCCAGCCAGTGGACTGTGTACGCAGTGGATCTGGATACCGGTTTTCGCAGCCGTGTGGACACCGGTGGAGTGCTCTTTAAAGACCCGGAAGATATTGCCGTCGATGCGCTCAATAGTCGCGCGCTGGTGGTGGATTCCGGCAGGCGCTCGGTGATCGCCATTGATTTTGCCACCGGTGCGCGCACCAACTTGTCCGGATTTACCCAGGGCGGAAGCCTTATCGGCGGGGGCGACAACATTTTCGATTCGCCGGTGTCCATCAGCATGGATGCGGCCAACAACCGCGCGCTGGTAATGGACGCCACCATTGATGACAGCGGGGCCCTGTTCGGCGTGGACCTGACCTCCGGTTTTCGCAAAGTGCTCGCCGGTCCCCGTACAGGTGGCGGTTTTGTCGGCTCCAATAGTCCCGCGTTTAAAACGCCGGTTTCAGTGGTGCTCAATAGCAATAGCAGCCGCGCCCTGATTCTGGATGATGACACCGACATTATTCTCAATGTAGCCACAGACGGGAGCGGAACACGTCGCCTGATCGACAATCCGGGAACCAACGCACTGATTCAGAGTGCGACCGGTATGGGCATCAACGCCGATCAACGCGCCGTGTATATCGCTGATGTGACCCGCGGTGTCCTGATGGCAGTGAACCTGCGTAACGGTGAGAAAACCTTGGTGTCCATCGGCACCTTGGAGAGTCAGGGTCCTGCATTCAACATCCCAGGGGGTGTTGTGATCGATGACGAGAATAATCGCGCCCTGGTCTCGGATGCCGCCATCGGCGTTATGGCTGTAGATCTGAACAGTGGCCTGAGAACCATTCTTGCCGGTAGAGGCAATGGTTCCGGGGTCACACTGACGCAACCTACGGCCATCGCCCTGGACGTGGTCAACGGGCGTGCCCTGGTGGGAACTTCCTCACTGGATCCGCTTATTGCCTTTATGGATCTGCCGACCCTCCATCGCACGACGCTAACCGGCGCCGGCGCGGGCAACGGCGTGGAATTCGAAGGTGCACGCGCCATCGTTCTGGACGAGGAAAATCACCGGGCACTGGTGGTGGACCGCGATAGCGTGATCATTGCCGTTGACCTGACCACTGGTGAGCGCACCACACTCTCCGGAAACGGGGTAGGCGAAGGTGCGGCTCTCAAGGGGCTGCAGGGCGCGGTGCTCGATAAAACGAATAACCGGCTGCTCACGGCGGACTTCCTCGCAGATACCGTGATTGCCGTGGACCTGGTCAGTGGTGACAGAACCGTGCTGTCCGGTGCTGGCATTGGCAGTGGCGCCAGTCTGGACCAGCCCTCCGCCATGCAGTTACTGGATAACGACATCGCGCTGGTGCTGGACCCCGCCGTACATGAAGTGTTTGCCGTAGACCTGATCACGGGAACACGTACAACCGTGACGCCCTGAGCCGGGTAACCGGAAAAGGGTTTGGCTAACGGGTACCCGACATTGTCGGGTACCCGTTTGTCTGTGTGATTCATAAATTCGACGCAACAAATTGTATTGCAGTAGGGGGACGTAGGATGGGTATGTTCGTAGTGATAGGGCGCTGGTTGTTGGCAGCCAGCCTGGTAGTTTGGTTGACCGGCTGCGGTGGCGGCTCCGGAGGTTCCGGCGATTCTGTAGCAGAGAACCCGACGCCTTCCGAGCCGGACCCCTCCACGCCGGAAGAAGACGGTGGAGATGAGAATGAAGATGGCGATGAAGGGGACGGGGACGGTTCTACGCCGCCCGAAGAGGAAGCGAATGAGCCGCCGGTAGCGTCAATCCAATTCCCCCTTTCCGGCAGCCGGACCACCGGCGCATCCATCAGTGTGCGCGGTACGGCTAGTGATCCGGATGGCGATGCCATTACTTCCGTCACTGTGAATGGTGTGTTGGCCGACACCGACGACGGCTTTGCCAGCTGGCGGGTTCCCAGCCTTTCTCTGCCGGCGGGCACCGATACGCTGGAAGGTCTCGTGCAGGATGCTCGCGGTGAGGTAAGCAGTTTCAGCCTGACTGTCGAACAGGTCGAAAACCCCGGACCCGCATTGATCGCGCCCCATGGCCTTGCCTTCGATTCCGCCAATGGTGAGCCGCGTCTGCTGGTCGCCGATGATACTTCGACCTGGGGTGCCGGTGCTTTGCTGGCCCTGGAGTTGAACGACGGGCCAAACCTCGGGCGCCGCAGCGTCATTGGCCAGAAGGGGGATGGCAATGGCATCGATTTTTACCAGCCGGTAGGGGTAGAGTTGGATACTGCCGCCAATCGGGCCCTGGTGCTGGATTTTGGCGCGCTTGCGTACGGGAATGGCAAGGTGATTGCGGTCGATCTTGCGACACAGGCGCGAACGCTGTTGCTGGACGGGCTCAACTTTCCGCTATCGCTGGCGTTTGATGCCACCAACAACCGGGCCTTGATCGGTGATTCAGGCAATGCTGACAAGCTGTTGGCACTGGACCTGGACGACCTGGCATCCGGCACCTCGACCGTTGTCAGTGCCGGGTTTCCCTCATCTATCGACCTCGACTCTGGCAATCCGGATCGTGCCCTGATGGTGGACGGTCTGGTCAATGTTGAAGCGCTGTTCGATGTTGATTTGACTGCGAAAAGCAAAACCAAGATTGCGACCTTTGCCGATCCGGACGTCGTGGCATTTGACCCGGCAGGTGGTGGCGACCTGGCCGTGGTTACCGATGGCGATGCGTTCTTCAGTGTTAACCTGAATGATGGCAGCAAGACGCTGCTGTCCGGTACAGACAGTGAGGGCGTAATAATCGGGAAAGGGCCGCGATTCCGTTCAATTGAAGACATATTGTTTGATCCCACCGACCCCAGCCGGCTTTGGGTAGCGGATGGCTACCTGAAAAAGGTCTATGTGGTGGATGTCAACAGTGGCGATCGGTCAGTGCTGGCAAACAGCTGGGGCCAAGGCCCGAACTTCTTTGCTCCCACCCAGGTAGCCCTGCTGCCCGGAGCCTCCGCCGATCTGTCGCCATCGCTGGTAGTGCTGGATGATATCCGGAGTTGGAGCGGCAGTGAGTTTTACCGGGTAGACCTGACACCCGGCAGCGCTCTTGGCGACCGCGTGCTGCTGTCCGGCTTCGATGCGGATAACCCCAACCAGATTCGCGGTTCCGGCCCGGAACTGAGCTGGCCGGAAGATCTGGTGGTCGAGGCGGACGGGCGTATGCTCGTGCTGGATGGCGAAGATGACGAAGCCGTGATCGTCGCAGTGGATACGCAAAGCGGCGACCGCTCGATCCTGTCCGGTAAGGATGCAGCGGGGGATCTCATCGGCGCTGGGCCCGCATTCAATGGTATTCAATCCCTGGCGCTGGACGCTGCCAACAATCGGCTGTTCGCTGCGCAGAGGGGGGCGTTGTTTGCGGTGGATCTGGAGACGGGAGACCGCACCCTGATTTCGGCGGGCGCTGGCGAAGATCCGGCAACGGATATCGGTTCGGGGCCGGCATTTACTGCGCCGCTCTCGCTGGCGCTGGATGCGGATAATAATCGCCTGCTGCTGCTGAACGGCGCTTATTCCCCTGGCAGCGGGAAACTGATGAGTGTGGGTCTGGCGACTGGCGACCGCGTGGTAATTGCCGACTCGGTTACTGGCGCCGGCGATGTAATGCAGTACCCAGTGTCCGTCTCTCTGGATGCCGCCAACAACCGTGTCCTGGTGTTGGACGCGTTGTCCGGCAAATCCGCCATTGTTGCCGTGGACCTCGACACCGGCGACCGCAGTGTGATTTCCGGTTACGACCTGGGGCCGGATGGAGAGCGCAACAGCGGCGATGAGCAACTGTTCGGCGGCGGCAGCCCTTTTAACCCCGAAGCGGATCTGGCAGATGCGGTACTGGATGCCGGGCAGCGGATACTGTACGTCACCGACAATGCCAGCGGCAGCCTGATCGCGGTGGATATCGACAGCGGCGACCGCGTGTTGGTATCCGGGTTTGCGTTTTGATCCAGGACCGACACCCGCAGAGCGCAGGTGTCGATGAGATGGACCCGGGGTGACGCGTATTTTCAATCACCGGGCCCGGTCATGATACCGGTACTGATACTGGTATATCTGGGCCCAGGTTCATGGCGTCTCCCTGTTGCCGCAATGCGGTGTTGAGCAGGGCTCGAAGCTGGGCGGCAGGAGGGATGGCAGGCAGCCTTATCCACGATATTGGAAGAGGCTGCACGCCATCGCCAACACAAGCACAAACCAGTCGTCCGGCCAGTTGCGCCTGTGTATCGGCGCACACTGACGTCTGTGTCAGAAAGCGGGGCTCGCAGAGCAGCAGCGATAGCGGCTCGGAACCTTTACTGACCGCCTCCAGTGAGCGAAATGATACTACCTTGCAGGACCATTTCCGGAAGCGATCCGACAGGTCCGTTTTCAGTGTTTCATCCTCTATCACCAGCCCGACAACGACGGGCATTTGCTGTTCTGGTTTGAGGGCTGCCGGGCTGCTGATCGCCTGCTCTCGCCTGGGAACGGTAATACTAAAGCAGCTGCCTCGGTCGGGAATGGATACGACCGTTACCGGGTGCTTCAGCAGTTCGGCAATATGCCGGACGATGGACAGACCAATGCCGGCCCCCGGTGTTGTTGCAGCATTTATTCCTGAGCGCTGATAAATATCAAAAATCTGCTCCCGGGCGGTGTCGTTGATACCGCAACCGGTATCCAGCACCTGAATCACGACATGGCTGCCACGCCGCCGGCAACCGACCACCACCTTACCTTCATTGGTGTATTTCACGGCGTTGGAAATCAGGTTCCTCAGCATGCGGCTGAGCAGAACCGGGTCGCTGGATACGCTAAGCGAACAGGGCTGGAAGTGGATCTCGATACCTTTCTCTTTCGCCAGCATCTGGAATTCGTACTGTAAATGGGAGAATGCATCGGTAAGGGAGACTTTCTGATAATCCGGTGTGATGGCTCCCGATTCCAGCTTTCCCAGATCCATGATTGCGTGGAAAGCTTCTTTCATCTGCCGATGGGTGCTTTTCATGCGATAAAAGATTTTCTTACCGTCCTGGTCATGGATGTGCGGCTGTAAATGATCCAGAAAAATGCTCATGGAATTGAGTGGCTGACTCAAATCGTGACTGCTGTGGGCAATGAACTGGGATTTGGCCAGGCTCATGAACTCGGCCTTTAGCTTTTCCTCACGCAGGGAGCGAAGGCGCAGGATCAGTGCTCCGGCGTGCAGAACCAGATGAGCAATATGGATATAAAGCACATGGATCATCTTGTAGGACTCGGTGACGCTCTGTACATTCTGCGCCGGTCCGTGGATGACCATAAGCACCTGTATCAGCGAGAGCACCATCGGGAACCAGCCAAGCAGATAGATGATGTAGTAACTGCCTTCGGCGCGAACCCTGGCGATACCTGAGCCAAGGATACAGAAGGAGACAAGCAGGTAGTTCGCAGCAAACAGGCGTGCGGTTGTGGTGAGGGGGAGTAGTGCGCTGAGCGTCAACATGGCGACAGACGTGACTGCCGCCGCGATGAAACATTGAAACCAGAATCCGTCGCGACGATTGATCTTCAAAAAGCTGGCGGCAAAGGCCAGTTGACCTAGAGTGGTTGAGGACGCCAATATCCAGAAGGCAGGGCCTATCTCGTAGTCCCACTGCCAGAGAATAACGGGAATGCTGCTGTGTTCCAGATAATAAAGCAGCATCAGCAGCGCAGCGAGCGAGGCCCAGAAAAAGGGTGTTTCGCGAGTGATCGTCCAGCAAATCAGGCCCAGTAGAATAAAGCCGAGCGTAATACCAATGGCGAGATAATAGGTAAGGTTGAGCCAGGTAACCCAGCTATCGTACTCCTGGGCACTCATCAGGGCCATGTAGGGGTGCCAGGTGTTGTGCTTTGCCGTCACCTCGACTACCAGCAGAAACGCTTCCCCGGGCTGCAGGGTGATGGCCGTCGCCCGCCCGATGGGGTTTACGTCAGTTCCATCAGCGAAGCCGGTGTTTTTCAGTGTGTGGATGACCCGGCTATGGTCACTTTGAATCAATATTCTGGGCTGCTGAAAGCCAAAGTTGCTGATATGGAAAACCCAGCGGCTTTCTCTCGTATCGTTCACGGCACGGGTATAGAGCCAGTAGCGCTCGTGCTGCCTGAAATCCGGTTTCAGTGAAATGGAGAGCGTCTGGGGAATCTGCATTGCCGCCTGCTCCAGAGTCATACCTGGTGGCGCGGGAATAAAACCGGATGAATGTTCCCGCGATACCAGAGGGTAACGGGTCGTCGTATCCGTGAGAGTAAAGGGAGAGAAATCGCTGTCTGCCTGCGCGGTGTGCATTCCCATCAGTAAGGCCAGCAGCAGGCAGCAGGCCGGTATCGCGCAGCGACGGATTAAAGTACTAATCCCGGGCCAGCTTGTCAGGCATTGTCGTTGTTGTTTCATGCTGTTCCATGCGGCTGATGGACAGCCGCCCTTCCCATGAGCGGGGCAGAATGCCGGGCACCCCGGATGAAGTCAAACATATCAGTATCGCTTCAATGCCAGCGTCAAACGGAATGCCGTTGATATCGACAGCGGCGACCGGGTGCTGGTCTTCGGTATTGTTTCTGGTGGGGTAGACTTGTTTGCGTCATCAGCTATCAGCCAGTCCTACCAGCCTATGAATGATGCCTTGATACAGGCAGAGAATCTTTACTGCGCATACCGCAATGGCGCGGAGCAGATTGCTGTTCTGCGTGGGTTGTCGCTTGAACTGCGCCGAGGTGAAGCGGTGGCGGTCATAGGGCCTTCAGGTTCGGGCAAGAGCACGCTGTTGAACCTTCTCAATGGCCTGCTGCTGCCGGACAGCGGCATGTTGCGGGTGTTCGGTCGCGCCCATTCTGATCTGACGGACAGCGATTGGGCGGAGTTGCGCCGCACTCGCATTGCCACGCTGTTCCAGGATGGCAACCTGATTCCCACTCTTACTGTTTCCCGCAATATTGTTTTTCGCGCCGGGCTGGCGGGTCTGGAAACCCATGAAGGCGAAGTGCTACTTGCGCGCCTGGGTATTGCCGAGGTTGCGCATCGCTATCCTGACCAACTGTCCGGTGGTCAGCGCCAGCGAGCGGCGCTGGCGTGTGCGTTTGCGATGCAGCCAGAGCTGATACTGGCCGACGAACCCACCGGTAGTCTCGATTACACCACCGCCCAGCGCGTGGCGCCGCTATTCTTCGACGCGATCCGCGAACGCGCGCTGGGCGCGCTGATCGTCACTCACAATCCTGAATTGGCGCAACGCTGCGACCGGATTCTTGAGCTGCGGGAAGGAGCCCTGCACCTATGGGACTCGGCACTGTCTTCCTGAGCCATTACCGTCGCCATCCGGGGCAATTGGCTGGTCTGCTGTTGATTCTGGTGTGCGCCGCCATGCTCTGGAGCGGCGTTCGCTCGTTGACGGCAGCGGCAGGAAATGCGGTGGCTGACTCCACGGCGGTGTTGGAGCCACTTCTGAGTGTGGTGCGGGTGGACGGTGAGCCGTTGTCGGTGGAGGATTTTGCGCGGTTGCGTCGCGCGGGGCTTTGCGCATCGCCGCGTTTGGAGGTGCGCTTCACAACGGGTGAGAGTGAGGCGCCGGTTGTGATTGGCATCGACCCCTTAAGTGCCGCATGCCTGCGAAAATACCGCCAGCGGCGGGGCGAAAGAGCATTGGCGGAGGGTGCGGCGTCCGTGGCGAGCACCCTGATGGCCGGGTTGGCGGGTTCCGATCATCCGCTGCTGTTGGGCAGTGCCAGCGATCTGGCGCGCTGGCGGCAGTTGTCGCTGCCGGGTGTAGAAGATATTGAGACAGATGTAATCGACGGTGTGCCGCGCGGGCAACTGTTTGCGGATATTTCAGTCGCCGCGGATCTGGCTGGGGCTGGGCACGGCAGGCTGCAGATTCTATTGCCCGCGGCGGAGGTGGAACGGGTACCGCTTCCCGCCGCTTATCGCGCCGAGGTCGAAGACTACGGGGTGGAGCCGGATCCACTGGTGGAGTCTTTCCTGCTGAGTCTCGATGCCCTGGGGGCGCTGATGCTATTGGTGGCCGCACTGCTGGTGCGCAGTGTCTACCGCTTTGCGCTGGAACAGCGCCGCCGCAGCCTGGAGATTCTGATTCGCCTCGGGGTGACGGTGGGGAGATTGCGTATGGCCCTGATCGCCGAGGTGCTGCTGATTGCGCTGGCCGGCGGTACGGTTGGAATGTGGCTCGGCGAGTGGCTGGCATCGGCGATGGCCACGGGGTTTGAGAGCACGCTCAGCGGTTTGTTCAGTGTCGACACCCTGGTCATGCGCGCGCCCACACCGGAAACCTGGCTCGGCATGGTACTGATCCTCGCGGTGGTGGTCGGTTGGGCCTGTGTTGATTTGCTGTTGCTGGGGCGAAGAGATCGGCACGGCGGGTTACACGGCAGTGGGATTCAAGCGGGCGGCCCCCAAACGGATACCGGCGCGACGAGCCGCTGGCGGGGGCTGTTGGCACTGGTGCTGCTGGTGCTCTCGTTGATCGGCTTGCGGGAGGCCGGCCATTTGTGGCTGATATTTCTCGCTGCCCTTGGCTGTCTGATGGGCGCCGGTCTACTGCTGCCTGATCTGCTGAACAAGCTGCTCGCCTGTGCGGAGCGCCGCTGCCGGCGGCCGCTGTTGGAGTGGTCCTGTTCCGAGATGCGCGCGCTGTGCAGACTGTTGAGCCTGCCGTTGACCGCATTGGCATTTGCTATCGCCACCGCCATCGGCGTGCACGCGATGGTCACCGGCTTTGAATCCACCTTTGCCCGTTGGCTCGACCAGCGCCTGCAGGGCGATCTCTATCTGGACCCCGGTGTGCCAGTGGCGACGGAGGAGTGGCGCGCTCGGCTGCGGCAGATACCCGGGGTAACCAGCGTCTTGCCTATGGTGCGCACCCGTGCCTTGTTGTATTCAGCGCGCGCCGGTCAAATTAGTACGGAGCAATCGACGACGGATCTGTTGCCGGTAGATGTGTTGGGGGTAGACCCGGCCTCGCCGTTATTGCAGGCGTGGCCCTTCCTTTTTGAAATACCGGATCTCTGGGCGGAACTGGCTCGGCGTGGAGTGCTGATCAATGAGCAACTGGCGCGCCGTCAATCGATTGCTGTGGGAGATCGCATCCGCTTTCGCCTGGGTGCAAGGTCGCACACGCGCGACGTCATCGGAATCTATGCCGATTACGGTAGGCCCGAGGGGGAGTTGATGCTGCCGCTGGCCATGGTGTCTGATGCGCTGCCTGACCGCTATTCCACCTTTGTATTGGGCGCTGCCGACATTCATAGCGTCCCCTGGCAAGATTGGCCGCAGCAACACCCGTGGCTCGGGCGCAGCCGCCTGCGGGATCAGGCCGGTTTGAAGCAGTCCGCCAATGCGGCGTTTGCGCGCACTTTTCAGATGACCCGTATGTTGAACGCACTCACGTTGGCACTGGCCGGCACCGCGCTGGCGCTGATGGGACTGGTGATATTCCGCCTGCGGCAGGGCAGTTACACCATGCTGTATGTCTTCGGTGAGCGGTGTAAACCGTTGCGGCTGCGTCTGATTGGCCACAGCGTGTTGGTCACTGGGCTGCTGGCGTTGCTGGCGATTCCGTTGGGTGTTTTTCTCAGCTGGGTACTGGTGGCACGGGTCAATCCCGCGGCGTTCGGCTGGGCGCTGCCGCTGCATTTTTACCCCGGTTTTTGGTTGCAGGTGTGGTTGGTGTGCCTGCTGATTGGCGCAGTTGTCGGTGTGCTGGTGGGCAATCCAGTGCGGCTGGAGACACTGAAAAATGAGTAACGCGAGCCGCCTTCTTCTGGTGCTTTTGTTGTTGACCGGCTGCGGGAGAGGCGCCGAGCGCGATACCTGGTTCAGCGCGCTGCGCGAACCGCCGGCAGGTTTCCGCCAGGCGGCACCGGGTATGAGCGTGCGTCTGCCGCGGGATATGGGCCCGCACCCGCAATATCGCCTGGAGTGGTGGTATCTCACGGCCAATCTGCGCAGTAGCGACGGCAAGCAATTTGGCGTGCAGTGGACACTGTTCCGCACCGGCATTCGTCCCGGTCCATATTCCGAGCCGGTGCCGGGTTGGCGCCGCAATGAAATCTGGTTTGCCCACGCAGCGCTGAGCCGCCCTGGTGAACACCACTTTGTCGACCGCAGTGCCCGCGGCGGCACTGGCCAGGCCGGGGTAACGGCGCAGCCATTCAGAGCCTGGATCGATCACTGGCGACTCGATACCCTCGTTGAGAATACCTGGGTGCTGGACGTGGCCGGTGAGGGCTTCTGCTACCGTCTGCAGTTAGAGCCGCAGCTCCCTGTGGTACTGCATGGCGAGCGCGGCTTCAGTGCCAAGTCTGCCGGTGGCGGGGGTTCGATGTACTTCAGTTATCCATTGCGGGTGAGCAATGGCGAGATCGAAGTCTCCGGTGAAAAATTTGCGGTAAGCGGGCAGGGCTGGTTCGACCGTGAATGGAGCAGTCAGTACCTGAAGTCGGACCAGCAGGGGTGGGACTGGATGGCGCTGCACCTGGAAGACGGGCGCCATCTGATGCTGTTCCGCGTGCGCGGCGCCGAGGATTTCCAGTCCGGAACCCTGGTCGCTGCCGACGGCCGTGCGCAAACCCTGAAGGGAGACGCCTTCAGCCTGCAACCCATCGCCTATCTCGACAGTCACTTTGGCGAAGTACCGGTAGTCTGGCAATTGACGGTGCCCTCTATCGAGCTGGACCTCGAAATCCGGTCCTGGCCCGGCGATTACTGGAACCGCGGTGTCACGCGCTACTGGGAGGGGCCGGTTGCGGTAACCGGCAGCCATAGGGGGGAGGGGTATTTGGAAATGACTGGCTACGGGCATAGTCAAAATTAGTGGAAACCGTTCTCCCTTGGAATAGCTCGCTCTGCATCAGGTGTTGCTTTATCCTTCGTTCCCCTGGCCGCCCCAGGGGGTAACGTGAGGGCGGTATAAGGATTAAGCAATTTCCAGGCGCATCACTGGATGTGCCACTGAACGTTGAGCTTCAACGAGACTGGTGAGTAATGAAGAGAAGTCGCAATTCGTCGGATCAGCGTTATGCGCACGTTGAATCGAGAAAACAAGAGGGGGCGCACTATACCCCTGACATAATTGCTGACTTTATTGCCGACAATATGATTGCCAGTGCGAAACTGGGAAAAGAAGTTTGTATCGCCGATCCGGCCGTGGGTGATGGTGAGCTGCTGATCAGTCTATTGAAGCGACTTGGCAAAAAATCAAAAAAGAGCATCCGCGTGTTTGGGTTTGATACTAATCGGAAGTCGCTGCAGATCGCGGAAACGCGCATACGGGCAGTGTTTCCGGATGTAAACCTGACGCTTCTGAATCGGGATTTTCTGCAGGTTTGCCTGGAGAAAGGCGGCTTAAGCAATAGTGGTGACCTTTTTGCTGGCGACGATATCCCGCCTTTCGATTTGTTGATCGCCAACCCCCCGTATATTCGTACCCAGGTTCTGGGTGCGGATCATGCCCGGCAGCTGAGCAAGTGTTTCGGTCTTAAGGGGCGTGTCGATATCTATCAGGCGTTTCTGATCGCTATGAAAGCGGTCATGAAGCCCGACGCCATCTGTGGTGTGATTGTGTCCAATCGCTTTATGACGGTGAAGGGCGCGGAGAAATTCCGGGAAAAACTGTACGAGTCGTATTCGATCCTCGGTGTATGGGATTTCGGTGATACGCGGGTTTTTGATGCCGCTGTTCTACCTGCCGTCATTATTATGTCTACATCGGCGGCCTCGGGCAGGACAAATAGTATCCCTTTTTCGTCGGTGTATCTGGCGGATGGGGAGGCATCAGAGGGTAACCTTCCGCATGTTAGAA
The DNA here is from genome assembly GCF_005771435.1 of Microbulbifer harenosus. GTDB lineage: Bacteria > Pseudomonadota > Gammaproteobacteria > Pseudomonadales > Cellvibrionaceae > Microbulbifer > Microbulbifer harenosus. The sequence goes on along the minus strand of NZ_VANI01000005.1, from coordinate 26,864 downwards.
ATCAGGTGGAAGCGTTGCAGTGCGAAGGGTTGGTTTCCGCTCCAACAAATACGTACCGGGTGTCACACGGTATCCTGACGTTTGACGTGAACCCCGGCAGTGTATGGCGGCTTGAGTGCGCAACTTCGGAGCAGTGGCTGAAAAAAGTAAGCGCAAAAACCTGGTGTACATTCAAAGACGTGGGGAAGATCCGGGTAGGAGTGAAAACCACCGCCGACAACGTGTTTATCCGCCAGGATTGGAAAGCCGAGGTGGGTATTAAACCGGAATTGTTGATGCCATTAACGACACATCATGTGGCAGGGCACTTCCGCTGTAACGACAAACCCAAGAAAACCATTCTCTATACACACACCGTGGTAAATGGGAAAAGAGCTTCGGTGGATCTGGCCAAGTACCCGCGCTCTAAAAAATATCTTGAAGAACACCGTGAACAACTGGCCGGGCGCAGCTATGTCATTAAGGCGAAGCGTCAGTGGTTCGAAATATGGGTGCCGCAGAACCCGGCACTATGGAAGCGGGAAAAGGTTATTTTCCGGGATATTGCTGAGCATCCCACCTTTTGGATGGACGAAGAGGGAACAGTCGTCAATGGCGACTGCTACTGGATGCTGCGCGACAATACCAGTATGCCGGAAGATATTCTGTGGCTGGTGTTGGCGGTCGCAAACTCGACGTTCATCGAACGATTTTATGACGTGAAGTTCCAGAACAAGCTCTACGCCAACAAGAGACGCTTTATAAGCCAATATGTGGAACAGTTTCCTCTGCCAGATCCATCAGGAAAGCGTGCGCAATCACTGATCAACCTGGCAAAAGAATGCTACCTGGAAACGCGGTCGGATAAAAAGCGGTCCCTGGAAGCCAGAATTGACAAGCTGGTATGGACCGTATTTGGCGTTTCCATGCGATCCGATGTTACGGATTGAAAACCGACTTCCCGTTGATGCCCTGGAAAAAGGTCATCGGAATCGTTCTTTGGCACTTGTAACTCTTTTCCGACACATAGGTAAAGTATCGGCCCAGTTTGTCGCCAGTGCACAGTACGCCGCCTTCAACAATGCCGCTTGCCGGGTTGGTGAAGGCGATGAAATAGCGCATGTTGCGTGTGTTGAAGCCGCCGCATTTCGGGACGCTTTCCAAAAACTCGGGAGAATAAAGTCCAAGATCGACGGTTTGGGCGTCCTGCACCTTCACTTCCAATGCCTGGTTTCTTATGTCCGGGTAGCCGCCGATAAGTCCACTGCCGCGCATTTTGTATCCAAAACTTTTCAGGAAAAGAGACTCGAGAACCTGCCCCCTGTTTTTGGTGGCACCGGGGCTGATGGTTTGGCCAATAATCTGCTTTGCAACAATATCTCTGATGGTGGATATCGGGAGTAGGGATTCGTGGGTGGGTTCGTCGTGGATACTGTAGTTGCTGAGATTGCGGATGTTGTCCGGATTTCCCACCTGTTCTGCTTCATCGAAGAATAGGAGTCCGCCTGTATTCTCCAGTATCTTCTCGCGGGAATGCTGAGAAATCATAAGCTGGTTTTTCACGGTGGGGCGCCCGAACTGCCCGAATTTCTTGACAATGTAATCCGGGGTGAGAACGACGATGCCGGTGATGATATTGAGCGTGGCGTCGACTTTAGCAAGCACAAAGCGAATCTCACTGGAATTCAGCTGCGTGCCTTCATCGTACTCAATTTGAACCGATTGGGAGTCGGGGTTTCTATTCCAGACTTGTAAGTTGTAAGAAGTCCCGGTAGAGACAACATAGGTGTCAATATATTCCAGCAGTATTTTGGGAACGCCCTTTTTCCTTGGCGGTATTATTTTGAAATCGCCGGAAGTAGCTGCGCTGGGTGGGGAGTCGGTAGCCAGTATGCTCCCGATCAGTTTTCTGAGGTTGGCGCCATCGGTCCTTGGTTTGCCGGAAAGTTTGAAAGGACGGTTGATCAAAGTCTGCAGTTTTTTCGCCAGATCCTGCGGAGAAGTCAGCTGATCCTTTGAGGCCGGCGGCCGCTTCAAAATTTCTTCCATGAAATAAAGTCTTCTATTTGTGTTTGCTCAACAGAGTGGGTACATCCACGTTAAGCGCGGCGGCTAATAACTCGAGTGAGCTTAAGCTCACGTTTCTCTCTCCGCGTTCGACAGCGCCTACGTAGGTGCGGTGAAGGCCGCATTCATTCGCGAGATCTTCTTGTGAAAAACCTCTTGATGTACGGAGGTGCTTGATGTTCTCGGAGAGGATTGTCGTTAATTCGCTGCTTGGCTTTCGCATCGGAGGTCCCGTGAATTCAAAAAGGATTAAAAGTGCATGATGCCTTTAGATCTACAGACTATAAGTAGCAATTCGCGGTGCGCCAAACGGCCTTCATTTGTGAAAGATTGATGTGGATTGGGGGCGTGTGAAGGTGGACTGGTTGGTCACAAAATCCGCGCGGCGCGACGTCTCAATGCTTGCAAGTTAACCGCCTTCGGGCATACTTCGCCGGCGGTTAAGTCCGTCGTCGCAAACATCACGACACCTAAACTTGATGTCCGTTCTGGGCGCTGGGAATCCCAAAACGAGAGTGTTGCCATGGCATCGCCTCGTACCCGGCTTCCGCCCGAGGGGTCCTGGCATTAGTCCCTATTTTGTCCGCGCTGTGGAGCATAGCCGGATTGGACACAGGAAACTCTCATGACTGATACCCGATTCTTGTCTGAATTCTCGAATACCTACGCCAATATCTTTTCATTCTGCGGCCTGCCGCTGTCCCGCGACCTTGCCGGGGCGGATGCCGTGGTGATGGGCGTGCCGTTTGATCTCGCCACCACTGGCCGTTCCGGTTCCCGTTTCGGGCCATCCGGCGTGCGCCAGGCCTCCGCGCAATTGCGCTGGGAGCACAAGCGCTGGCCCTGGCCCTTTGCACTGGGCGACAAGCTCAAGGCCATCGACTACGGCGATATCGTGTTCCGCGATGGCGACAGCGCGGCCATGGCGGCGCTGGTGGAGCAGCACGCGGACTACATTGTTTCCGCCGGCAAGACCCTGCTGACCCTGGGGGGGGACCATTTCATCACACTGCCACTGCTGCGTGCGCACGTGCGCAAGCACGGCCCGGTGGCACTGTTGCACTTCGACGCCCACACGGATACCGAGGCCACCGATTTTGTCTACAACCACGGCGCCATGTTCCATCACGCCGTGCGGGAAGGGTTGTTGGATACCGAGCGCAGTATTCAGGTGGGTATTCGCACCGAGTACACCGTGGCGACCCATCCCTTCGAAGTGCTGGATGCGGCCTGGATGAACAACCACTCCCTGGAACAGAACCTGGAGCGCATCCGCGCCCGGGTAGGGGGGGCGCCGGTGTATCTGAGCTTCGATATCGACTGCCTGGACCCGGCCTTTGCGCCCGGCACCGGCACGCCGGTGATGGGCGGCCTGACCTCAGACCGCGCGCTGCAGATCATCCGCGGCCTGGGCGACCTGAACATCATCGGCATGGATGTGATGGAGGTGGCGCCGTGCTATGACCACGCGGAAATCACCAGTCTCGCCGGTGCCACCCTGGCGCTGGAGATGTTGTACCTGCTCGCGGCTCGCAAAAAGTAACCTTCAGGTATCTCTAATCAGAGTCATTCCCGCGCAGGCGGGAATCCAGACGTACTGTGGCAACTGGACCCCCGCCTGCGCGGGGGTGACGAGCAGTGATTTTTAGATGTATCCATCTGCCATTCGAGACGAACTACCCTGAAATCTGGATAATGCGCGCCCGTGCCCTCGGGCGCGCCACATTCACAGATGCCGGTAGTTCGCCCCATGGAAATCAACGTCAACTTCCTCGACAACCTCAGACTTGAAGCCAAGTTTGACGACTTCACGGTCATCACCGACCAGCCTATCCGCTACAAGGGTGATGGCTCGGCGCCGAGTCCGTTCGACTATTTCCTCGCCTCTTCAGCGCTGTGTGCCGCGTACTTCGTGCGGGTCTACTGCCTGTCGCGAAACATCCCCACCGACAATATCCGCCTGTCCCAGAACAACATCGTCGATCCGGAAGACCGCTACAACCAGATCTTCAAGATCCAGGTTGAGCTGCCGGAGGATATTTCCGAGAAGGATCGCCAGGGCATTCTGCGCTCCATCGACCGCTGTACGGTCAAGAAGGTGATCCAGACCGGGCCGGAGTTCCAGATTGAGGAAGTGGAAAGCTTGACAGAGGATGCGCAGGCGCTGCTGATGGTGCAGCCGGATGCCGAGCACCAGACCTTTATCGAGGGCAAGGACCTGCCGCTGGAGCAGACCATTGCGAATATGACGAAGATTCTCGCCGACCTGGGAATGAAGATCGAGATCGCCTCCTGGCGCAATATCGTGCCCCACGTGTGGTCGTTGCACATTCGCGACGCGGCTTCTCCCATGTGCTTTACCAACGGCAAGGGCGCAACCAAGGAGAGCGCACTGTGTTCCGCGCTGGGCGAATTTATCGAGCGCCTGAACTGCAACTTTTTCTATAACGACCAGTATTTCGGCGAGGAGATCGCCAACGCTGCGTTCGTGCACTATCCGAACGAAAAGTGGTTCGAGCTTACTGATGACGACGCGCTGCCGCCGGGCATCCTCGACGAATACACCCGCGGCATCTACGACCCGGAAGGCGAGCTGGCGGGTTCCAACCTGATCGATACCAACTCCGGGCGCATTGATCGCGGTATCTGCTCATTGCCGTTCACCCGCCGCTCCGACGGCGAGACGGTGTACTTCCCCTCCAACCTGATCGAGAACCTGTTCCTCAGCAACGGCATGAGTGCGGGCAACACCCTGGCGGAAGCGCAGGTGCAGTGTCTGTCGGAAATTTTCGAGCGGGCGGTGAAGAAGGAAGTCATCGAGCAGGAGATCGCGCTGCCGGACGTGCCGCGCGATGTGCTGGTGAAATACCCGGAAATACTGCAAGGCATCGAGGAACTGGAGAAGCAGGGGTTCCCGATCCTGGTGAAAGACGCCTCCCTCGGCGGCCAGTTCCCGGTCATGTGCGTGACCCTGATGAACCCACGCACCGGCGGTGTATTTGCGTCCTTCGGCGCGCATCCGAGCCTGCCTGTGGCGCTGGAGCGCAGTCTTACCGAGTTGATGCAAGGCCGCAGTTTCGAAGGCCTGAACGACGTGCCGCCGCCCACGTTCAACAGTCTGGAAGTGACCGAACCGCACAATTTTGTGGAGCACTTTATCGACTCCACCGGTGTAGTGTCCTGGCGCTTCTTCAGCGCCAGTGCCGATTATGAATTTGTGGAGTGGGATTTCTCCGGCAACCACCACGACAGCAACGACACCGAGGCCAATCGCCTGTTTGCCATCCTCGAGGAGATGGACAAAGAGGTGTACATGGCCAGCTACAGCGAACTTGGCGCGCCGGCCTGCCGGATTCTGGTACCGGGTTACTCCGAGGTGTATCCGGTGGAAGACCTGATCTGGGATAACACCAATAAGGCGCTGGATTACCGTGAGGACATCCTCAATCTGCACCGCCTTGACGATGACGCGCTAGAGGATCTCGTGGAGCGCTTGGAAGAAAGCCAGCTCGACAATTATGAAAAGATCACCACCCTGATCGGTGTCGAGTTCGACGAGAACACTGTGTGGGGCCAGCTCACCATTCTTGAACTGAAACTGCTGGTGTGTCTCGCGCTGCAGCGCTACGAGGAAGCGCAGGAGTTGGTGGAGAGTTTCCTGCAGTACAACGACAACACCGTCGAGCGCGGACTGTTCTACCGCGCAGTGCAGGCGGTATTGGAAATTGCGCTGGACGATGATCTGGAATTGGACGATTACATCGTCAACCTGCGGCGCATGTTTGGCGAAGCCACCATGGAGGCCGTGGTGGGATCGGTGGATGGCAGCGTGCGTTTTTACGGCCTTACACCCACGAATATGCAGTTGGAAGGCCTGGATAAGCACCTGCGTCTGATCGAGAGCTACAAGAAACTGCACGCGGCGCGCGCGGCAGTTTGATTGCTCTTGTTGTAGGAGTCTGCTTGCAGGGCTGAGCTGAGCGTTTTTGCGAGCACCGCTCGCTGCTCAGGTCAGCGACCGGCCATGGATGGCCGGGCCGGACACCGCTCCGGGGAGGGCTGCTTGGCACGGGGCCTGAATGTTCGCCTGCAAGCAGGCTCCTACGAGGATGCTCATTTCTGGCTGTGTGGCTGGGTCGGAGCGCAATTTGTAGGAGCCTGCTTGCAGGGCCGGACACCGCTTCAGGGAGGGCTGCTTGGCACGGGGCCTGAATGTTCGCCTGCAGGCAGGCTCCTACGGGGATGTTCATTTCTGGCTGTGTGGCTGGGTCGGAGCGCAATTTGTAGGAGCCTGCTTGCAGGCGAACGGTCCGGAGCACGGAAGAGTTCGCCTGCAGGCAGGCTCCTACAGGGGAGCGGGTTAGAATTTGAACTCGGTACCGATACCGAAGTAATTGCGCTCGTAGCCGTCTGCGGCAGTTTCATCGGTGTAGAAGGTGAACACCTTGGCCGCCGATGAAAGTTTGTAATCGAGTCCCAGGCTAAACGTTTCGCCATCGTCCTTGATGATGTCGGACTGGCCGTACTGGGCTTTCGCGGTCCAGTTGTTGATCTTGTACGCCACAGAAGTCATCCACCCGTCCTGCTTGCTGTGGTCTGCTTTTTCCTGTTCCTCGTACAGCGCACCCAGCTGGAGGTTGCCGAAGCTGTACTGGGCCACCAGGCGATTCACATTCCAGTCATTGGCTTCCACGTCCTGATCAAAAGCGTAGGCCAGGTACACGCCGTTGTTGTCATAGGCGAGCGATACTGAGGTGCCGTTATCGCGGGTGTCGATCAAGTTGCCTTCGCTGTCAAAAATCTCCGCATCCTTGTTGCTGATGTACGCCGCTGACGCCCGGAAGCCGGCGAAAGAGGGCGTTGTGTACTGCAGGTTGTTGGATTCGCGATTGTCGCTGCGGGTAATCAGGCTTTTGATATCGCCTTCCAGGTCGTTAAACAGGTCGACACGGTTCTGGGCTTCTTTCAGGGGCGTGTCAAACTTGCCCCCGATCACCTGACCGAAACCGCCCTCAAGGCCCGCATAGATATTGCGCTGGCTGAAGGTTTCTTCCGCTTCACCGTCGATATCTACTTCGTATTCCATCTTGTAGATACCCTTGATACCGCTATCCAGCGGCAGCTCGCCTTTCACGCCCAGGCGAGAGGCGTTGCTTTTAATGTCGGTATTGGCGCCGTCACCCTCGTCGTTGGACTGGAAGGATGCATTGGCCTTGCCGTAAAAGGTGAACACGTCGGACTGGGCAAGGGTTGGAACAGGAAGCGCAGCGGCCAGTGCCAGAGTGAACGCGGTCTTTTTCATGGTCGGTCTCGTAGAGTGACTTAACGGGGTGAGCCATAGCTCGGATGCCGCGCAGTTTGCTGCTCTTTTGTTACAAACATGTGAAAGATGAAAGGTTGGTGTAAGTTTTGTTGCGGCGTCGCCGTTTAAAATCACCAAAAGTCACGAATGTCTTTTCCGGTGTGAATTGTTGCTGCTTGAACCACGCAAGTTGCTCCGTTCTAATCCCAGGATGTGGTCGAAGGGTCATGGCGCAGGAAGCGATGAAATGGCCGGCTCGACGTAAAGGCAGGCCGAAGAAATTGGAATTCAGGGGGCTCGGTGAAGGGATTGCGCGGGTCGTTCGCGGCCTTGTGGTCGCTGGCGCTGGGGATTGGCCAGGTGGCATTCTGGCCCGCGCTGCCGTGGGATGCCGACACCGCGGCAGCTCTGGCCCTTGGGGTCATATCAGTCGCTTTGCTGGCGGTTATCGGCGGCTGGCTTTCCCGGTTTGCGGCCGCGCCGCGTTTTGCGCTCGGCTATCTGCTATTGCCGTTTGTACTGGGGAGCTGCTGGGCGCTCCAGGCAAATCACCAATCTCTTGCCGAGCGCCTGCCCCTGGCACTGCACGGTACGGATAACAAGGTTACCCTCGAGATCGAAGGCCTCCCGGAAGCTTCGACGGCGGTTGCCAATTTCGGATCGCCCGGCGTCGTTCCGGGATTCTTCGACAGTCGCTTCCGCGCGCGGGTGCGGGACTCTGAGCGGCGGGAGTTTGTCGGCAAGCGCCTGTTGCTGCGCTGGTATCGGGTGGACCCCGATACCATGGCGAAGATGATTCCGGGCAGCCGCTGGAGCATGACGCTGCGCCTTAAGCGCCCGCGAGGCAGTATCAATCCCCATACGTTTGATTACGAAGCCTGGTTGCTGGAGCAGGGGATCTACGCCACGGGTTACGTGCGCGAGCGCGGTGCCGCGCCTGAGTACCTTGGTGTGGAGCGCGGTGTCGGGTCGCTGGTCAGCGGCCTGCGCGAACACCTGCGACGGCAGATTACCGCGCCCGATGCCGGTGGCCACGCGTTGAAGCAGGAGGAATTGATCCGCGCCCTGCTGCTGGGGGACACGGGCGGGGTGGACTCCGCAACACAGGATCTGTTGCGTAGAACCGGTACGGCGCACCTGCTGGCGATTTCGGGGCTGCATGTGGGCATGGTGGCGGGGTTCTTCCTGCTCCTGGGTGGTCTGGTGAGCCGGGTGGTGGGCATTTTCCGACCGCATAACCCCCTGTTGGCCGCCGGCGCTGCCGGCCTGACTGCGGCGATGGCATACACCCTCGTCAGCGGCGCGCCCCTGTCAGCCCAGCGCGCGCTCATCATGACGACGATTGCCATCGTTGCACTGGTGTTTCGCCGCAGATTCGGCGCAGGTCTGGCGTTTGCCACAGCGCTGGCCTGTGTATTGCTACTGCAGCCCCTTGCGCCTCTGAATGCGGGTTTCTGGCTTTCGTTTGTCGCAGTGGGTGCGCTATTGCTGCGTTTCCGTGGGCGGAGCAGCGGCGAAGATGACGAGACGGCGGGGCAAGAGCGGCCCCGTATTCAAGTGTTTCGCCCCCTGAATTATCTGCGCACCGCGCTGCAGAGCCAGTGGGCAATTCTTGTCGGTCTGGCGCTGCCGTCTATCTTGATCTTTGCCGGGGTCAGCTTGAGCGGTTTGCTGCTCAATCTTATTGCGATTCCCTGGGTTGGGTTCACCATTTTACCGCTGATCTTTCTCGCCGCGCTGACACCGGCGCCGCTGCAGCTGGGGTTGTGGCGGCTGGCGGATATCCAGCTGGGCTGGCTGCTGGATTTCCTGGCCGTCGCCGATAGCGCTTTGCCGGGATGGCAGTCACTCCCGCTTCCCTCCCATCTGATCCTGCTTCTCGCGCCGCTCAGCTGTGGGATATTGCTGTTACCACGCGGTCTACCGGGGCGCGCCCTCGGCTGGGCGCTTCTGCCGGTGCTGCTGGTGGGGTTGTCGCCCTGGACGCGGCCGTCAGAACCGTATCTGGCACTGACGGTGCTCGATGTGGGGCAGGGTCTTGCGGTGGTTGCTGCCACCGAACGGGAAACGCTGGTATTCGATACTGGCGCCAGCTCTGGTAGTGGCTGGAGTGCGGGCCGCAGCATTGTGGCGCCGTTTCTGTTGGCAGACGGACGCCAGCGGCTGGATGCACTGGTGGTAAGCCACGGCGACCGCGACCACGCCGGTGGGGTGCCGGGCGTGATTTCGCAGCTCCGGGTCGACACTCTAATTACCCCTGGGACACTGGCGTCGCGATGGCCGGGGGCCGCAACATCAGGCCCCTGCGTTGCCGGCGGGCGGGAGTTATGGGGCGAGCTTCACATCGAGTGGTTGTGGCCGCGCACCTCAGGGTTGAGCGGGGATGAAAACGACCACAGCTGTGTGGCCCTGCTCACCTGGCGCGGTGTGCGGATACTGCTGACCGGCGATATCACCAGTAATGTCGAGGCTCAGTTGTCAGCCCGTTATCCTGCGTTTGCTCCTGTGGATCTGCTGATCGCCCCGCACCACGGCTCGCGCACATCCTCATCACCCGCGCTGCTCGACTGGGCACGGCCGGCGCGGGTGGTGTTCAGTGCCGGCTTCCGCCACCACTTTGGCCACCCGCACCCGGAAGTGGTGGCGCGATACACCGGTATCGCCAGCCAGTTGTTCAGTACCGCGGAGCAGGGTGCAGTCAGTTTCCGCTGGCAATCAGGCCGCAGCGAACCGGTGGTGAGGCTCGCTCGCCATGCCCCCCGATTCTGGCTGGCTGAATCGGGGCGGAACGGCGCCGGCGAAAGCGTGGCGGAATTCCTGTTTTGATTGTGTTCCGCCGCAGCCCGGTATCGGCGACCGCATCGCACCGGCCAAAAGTTCGCTCAAATACGTAGAGCGATGAGAGCTGGGTCAAGGTTTTCAGCACGCATACGGTGCTAGCTTCACCACAGATTTCAGCAAACTGAGGTACTGGTGAGTTGCATGAAAACCAATTTCATCCTAAACGCGGCACTGCTGGCCGCGAGTCTTTCAGCTGCGGGCACGGCAGTGGCCGGGGACTGGAAATATTCCCTGGGTACGGATGTCAGCAGTGGTGACTACGGAGATGTCGCCGACACTGACATTACTTCCATGCCGTTCACCGCGAGCTTTTCTCCCGATAATCGTTGGACCTTCAAGGCATCCCTTCCCTGGACCCAGGTAGAGGGGCCCGGTGGTGTGATTCCCGGTGGCGATGGCGGAATTGTTCTGGGCAATGGCAATGGTCGCGGCAACGGAGGGAACCAAAATGATGACGAAATTGTAATGATCGAGGAGTCCGGGCTGGGCGATCTGTGGTTGACAGGCAGCTACAGTCTCGACCCCCTAGGTGGGCAGTACTTCATGGATCTGTCAGCCAAGTACAAAGTGCCTCTGGCGGATGAGGATAAAGGTCTCGGCACCGGGCAGGCCGATTACACGTTACAGGCAGAACTCTTTACGTCCATCGGCCCGTACACCCCTTTCATGACCCTCGCCAGAAAATTCAAGGGCGACTTGTCGGAAGTCGAGCTGCGCAACGTCTGGTATACCTCTGTAGGTAGTGGTTACCGCCTCAGTGATACATCCAGTATCGGCGCGTCACTTGATTACCAGCAGGCGGCGACAGACAGTGCCGATGCGCAAACCGAAATTTTTGGCTACTTCAGCCACAGGCTGGATAACCAGTGGAGCGGAATGCTGTACGCGTATCTCGGACTTTCCGACGGCAGCCCAGATCAGGGATTTGGCGTACAGATAAGCTATCGCCCCGAAAATTGATTTGTTCAACCGAATAGTTAACAGGAGAAACGGCGATGAGGATTCCATTCAAATCCACGGCTATCGCGGCAGCGTTGATGGGAATTGTGAGTGTGCCATTGGCGTGGTCGGACGATGATGTCCCTTCGGCGGATACAGAAGTCGTGGAAATGGCGAACAGCGTTCCGGGTGATCAGATTGCTGGCTATTTCAACGATTTCTTTGGCGGCGAAGAATACTCAAAATCCGTGGTTGCGGGCTTGCGCGACGGCAGCATCCACTATGTCGAGCCGCTGCCTGAGAGCACAGAGGAAACGGTGCCTGAGGGCGCTGAGACTGAGACCGGAGAACTCCCTGAGCTGGAAGACGGCGCGGAAGATCATGTCGGCATGGGCTACGGCAATGTGCTGATTACCATGGCGCTTGCCGAAGAACTGGCTGCGGCGTCCGCCGCGGCTGCATTGGAAGGGGAGGTGGGCCTGACCGCTGATGAGTCCCTGAACGAAGTGCTGCGAATGCGCCAGATAGAAGGCATGGGGTGGGGGCAGATTGCCAAGGATCTTGGTGTAAATCTTGGTGAAGTGATCAGTGGCATCCGCTCCAACCGTCCGGAAAAAATGGATCAAGTGGCGAGTGTAGACGCGAAAAGGACCATGCGTGCCGACGCTCGTGCTGAAAAACACGGCAAGAGCACGATTGAACGCGGTCCCAAGGTTGAGCGTGTGGCCAAAGTCGAGCGCCCAGTGAAACCGGAGCGTGTCGAAAAAGCCGAGCGCCCGGAAAAGCCACAGCGCCCAGAGCGTCCCGGAAAGTAAAATAGCTCCACTGAGTTGCTTGTTGTAAGCCGCCTTCGGGCGGCTTTTTTATGTGTCTAGCGTCTCGCCTGATTGGTCAGCAGAGGCGCACTTCGACAAAGGGACCTGATATGTAGTCCCGTTCACATGGATGAAAAACATGCCCTGGCAGCGCTTAGCCATGGCTGATACCTGTGGTAGAGTCTCTGCCTTGAGCTGAAGGCCAATTGGCCAGTAACTAAACAGATTCCGTTCCGCTGTTTTGGGGCATTGAAAAAGTGTTAGAAATAATAAAATCCGGCGGCTGGTTGATGCTGCCAATCCTGCTCTGTTCCGTGGCTGTTATCGCCATTTTTATCGAGCGTCTGTGGACGCTGAATGAGCGCAAGATCGCTCCGCGGGCGCTATTGGGCGACGTCTGGAACAGCCTGAAAAACAATCAGTTAACCACAGACAAAATCCGTGAACTGCGGGATTCCAGTCCTCTGGGACGCATTTTTGCTGCGGGCCTGTCCAACTCCAAACATGGCCGCGAGGTCATGAAAGACAGTATCGAAGAGGCCGCCAGCCAGGTGGTGCACGAGTTGGAGCGCTTCCTAAACGTGCTGGGCACCATCGCCGCGGTTGCACCGCTGATCGGCCTGCTGGGCACTGTGGTGGGGATGATCCAGGTATTTACGGCGATCATGCTGGAGGGGACCGGTAACGCCGGGGTGCTTGCGGGAGGTATTTCCCAGGCACTGATCACCACTGCCGCGGGCCTGAGCGTTGCGATTCCGGCGCTGATGGCGCACCGCTATTTCCAGCGTCGGGTGGATTCCATTGTCGTCACCATGGAGCAGGAAGCCGTAAAACTGGTGGATGCGCTGCACAGCGACCGCCGCGTCGAAGCTGCAGCCTGAGCGCTTGGCCGAACCATCAGGAGCGCACGATGCAATTCCGCCGCCAGAGTACCGAGCAGGAGGGGGTCAACCTCACGCCACTGATCGATGTGGTATTCCTGCTGTTGATCTTCTTCATGGTGTCTACCACCTTTACCAAAGAGAGCCATTTGCAACTGAATCTGCCGGAGGCCGCAGGGCCTCAGGTAGAGAGCCCTCCATCGACGATTGAAATTCTGATCAATGCGGACGGCTCCTACTCTGTGGATGGGCGGGCGCTCATCAATAAGAAATTGGTGACGCTCAAATCTGCACTGTCGGAAGTGTCCGGTGGCGAGTACAATCGCCCGCTGATCATTACCGCGGATGCCACCGCAGAACACCAGGCGGTGGTTCGTGCCATGGATGCCGCCGGCCAGCTGGGATTTGTCCATCTCAGCATCACCACGCGGCAGCCGGACGAACAGTAATCTATAAAGTGTTGAACGCCGGGCGCGCTAACCGTCGCGCCCGTTCGCCGGCTGCTGTGCTTTGGGCCGGTAGCCGGTGAAATGCGGAAAACACGCTGCCAAGAGTTATATGGAAAAATCCTCTCAGCCCCCGTTGAAGCCACAGCAGGGTGCCCAGACTTACCGTCGCCTTCTCTCCTACGCCATTCCCCAGTGGCCGCTGTTTGTGATAGCGGTGTTTGGTTTCATGCTGTTCTCCAGTATGGAGGTTATGCTCATTGCGGTTACCGAACTGCTGCTGGATGCGGTTGGTGTCGGGATAGAGCAGGGGCGGGGTTTCCTGTCGCAGTATGTGGCGAGATTTTTTCCCGGCGGGATTATGCCGCAAGAGACGGCGCGCTGGCTGGTGCCGCTGGTCATGGTCATCATCATTGGCCTGCGCGCTGTCGGCAATTTCGTCGGCAGTTACGGCCTCGCCTATGTGGCGCGGGCGGTAATTCACCAATTGCGCACCGAGTTGTTCGAGCATATCGGCCAGTTGCCCAGTGCTTATTTTGACCGTTACACCGGGGCCTACCTGATCTCCAAGGTGGCGTACAACGTTGAGCAGGTTACTAACTCCATCACCAAATCCCTGAAGGTGATTATCCGCTCTTCATTTACCTCCATCGGTCTGCTGACGTACCTGTTGATGGTGAATTGGAAGCTGACACTGACCTTTTTCCTTTTCGTGCCCATTATTGCCGCCATTGTCAGTGTGGTCGGCAAGCGATTCCGCAAGTTGAGCCACCGCATCCAGAACACCATGGGCGACGTGACCCACGTTACCCAGGAGGCCATTAACGGCTACGAAGTGGTGCGCATGTACGGCGGGCGCAAGTATGAAAATGCCCGCTTCCAGGCTGCCAGTAACGCCAACCGCCAACAGTTCATGAAGCTGGTGGTGGCGGACAATGCCAGTGTGTCGGTAATCCAGATCATGGTGGGGCTGGCGACGGCGGTGCTTGTATGGTTTGCGCTGGCGCCGGGCATGGTGGAATCCATGACTCCGGGCGTGTTTGCGTCCTACATCGGTGCCGCGGCCTCCCTGGCCAAACCTATTCGCAACCTGTCTGAGGTTTACGCGGAGATCCAGAAAGGCATTGCGGCGGCGGAAAGTATTTTCGAGGTGTTCGATGCGCCCAAGGAACCGCTCGGCGGTACCCTGCGGCTGCCGAGCCCAGTCACCGGAGCTGTGGCATTCGAACACCTCGGTTTCTGCTACAACGAGGGCGGTCCGGCAGTCTTGAGTGACATCGATTTCCATGTGCAGGCGGGGCAGACGGTTGCGCTGGTGGGCGCATCGGGTTCTGGCAAGAGCACGCTGGTTAGCCTGTTATCCCGTTTTTACGAGCCGACATCGGGGCGGATTCTGTTGGATGGCGTCGACATCACCCAGGTGCCGGTTACGACACTGCGCGAACAGATCAGCCTGGTGTCCCAGAATATTGTGCTGTTCAACGATACGGTGTATCGGAACATCGCCTACGGTGAGCTGGAAGGCAAGCCTGAGGAAGAAGTACAGCGCGCGATTGACCTTGCGCACGCGCGCGACTTCATTGAAGAGCTACCGCAGGGAGTGCAGACAGTTCTCGGTGATAACGCACAGATTTTGTCTGGTGGTCAGCGCCAGCGTCTGGCCATTGCTCGCGCACTGCTGAAAGATTCGCCAGTTCTGGTTCTGGATGAGGCCACGTCCGCGTTGGATAACGCATCGGAGCGCCACATCCAGGCCGCGTTGGCCGAGGTGATGAAAAACCGCACGACCTTTGTCATTGCGCACCGCCTCAGCACTATAGAGAACGCTGATCGAATCCTGGTAATGGACCAGGGGCGTATTGTTGAGAGCGGTACCCACAGCGAGCTGCTGGCGAAGGGCGGGCGCTACGCGCTGTTATTGCAGCAGCAGACCAGCGATATTGGTTGATGTAAGCCAGAAGTGGGCTTGCTGGGCTTAACAGACCGCAGCCGGTGTTGATCAAGCCTGGATGACAACGCAGGGACAAACGAAAAGGAGTGCAGGGCGCAATGTCGCTGGAAGACTGGTTGAACAAATGCTGGTATCCCGCCGCCGACAGCGGGCATGGGCCCGCGTCACATCTGCCGCTGTTGGCACCATTGGAAATGGTATTCCGCCACGGCAGCCGCTGGCGCAGACAGCGCAATCAGCCCGCTCCACTGCCAGTGCCGGTGATTGTGGTGGGCAATATTACTGTCGGAGGCGTTGGCAAGACGCCGCTGGTCGCAGAGCTGGGGCGCTGGCTGCAGGAGCGCGGGCACAAGCCCGGGATTATCAGCCGCGGATACGGCGGCCGCGCCAGGCACTATCCCTACAATGTCACTGCGCAGTCCCACCCCCTGGAATCCGGCGACGAACCACTGATGCTGCACCTGATGACCGGGCTTCCGGTCATGGTTTCCCCCAAGCGGATGGAGGCCGCCGAGGCATTGATTGCGGAGCATGGTTGCGACGTGATTCTTTCCGACGACGGCCTTCAGCACTACGGCCTTTGGCGCAGCCTTGAAGTCTGCGTGATCGACGGTCTGCGAGGCCTCGGTAACGGGCACTTGCTACCACGGGGGCCGCTGCGCGAACCGCCTGGACGGCTGAAGGAAGTCGACATGGTGATTGTGAATGGCGAGCCCTCCGAGTCGGTATTGTCCCAGTGTGGCGAGATGATCGACTTTACGATGGAGCTGGTGCCGTCCCGCTGGCACCAGTTCAACCTCGATCAGACCTCTACGCTGAAGCTGGAATCCGGGCCGGACCTAGGCCCGTGTCACGGGGTGGCGGCTATCGGCAACCCGCAGCGTTTTTTCAATTCACTGCGCCAGCTGGGTTATACGGTGATGGAGATGGCGTTTCCCGATCACCATCAGTTCAGCCAGCAGGAACTACAGCTGGATGGCATTACGCCGGTGATCATGACCATGAAAGACGCGGTGAAATGCCGCGATTTTTGGCAGAGCCACTGGTGGGCCATGGAGGCGACGGCACAGCTGCCGGACCTTTTCTACCAGCGCATTCACCAACACCTTGAGAGCTTCAAGTCCGCATGAGAGAGCAGAGTGCTTCGTTTTCTTTCGACGTGATCATTCCGGCCCGTTATGGCTCCAGTCGCTTGCCGGGTAAGCCGCTGGCCGATATTGCCGGCAAAACGATGGTGCAGCGGGTGTACGAGCGCGCGCGGGCGAGTGCCGCGGAACGGGTCATTGTCGCCACCGACGATGTCCGCGTGGCGGACCTGGTGCAAGGGTTTGGCGGCGAGGTGTGCATGACCCGCGCCGACCACCCCTCCGGTACCGATCGTCTTCAGGAGGTGGCTACCCGGATCGGCGTATCTGCGGACCGGATTCTGGTCAATGTCCAGGGGGATGAGCCATTGATCCCTCCGGCAGTCATCAACCAAGTGGCGCAAAATCTCGCCATTAACAAGACTGCCGGTGTTGCGACGCTGGCGGAACCCATCACCTCCTGTGAAGACTTTCTCAACCCGAATATCGTCAAGGTGGTGGCGGAGTGCACCGGCCTGGCCCGCTACTTTTCCCGCGCCCCGATTCCCTGGCCGCGGGATGCTTTCGCCAGCGAGCGCAATCTTCTGCCGGAAGGGTTGAACCCGCGCCGCCATATTGGCATCTATGCTTACCGTGCAGGCCTGCTGAATCAGTTTGTCACCTGGCCTGTAGCACCCATAGAGCAATTTGAGGCGCTGGAACAGCTCCGTTTCCTGTACAACGGCCACGCCATCCATGTGGCAGATGCCTGCGACGAAGTTCCGGGTGGGGTGGATACGGAACAGGATCTCGAGCGGATGCGTGCGCATTTTGCATAACAATTGAGGCATTTGCAGGGAGGTGTCATGCGCTCCTGCCTGCGGAGTGCCGTAGCACCGGTATTTCATGATTCAGCCTGACGTTGATTTACAGCCTTTCAACACCATGACCATCGCCGCGCGGGCGAGATATTTTTGCGCAGCGACGACGCTCGAAGAGCTGCGTGAAGCCTTGTCATTTGCGCAGGAGCAACAGCTCCCAATACTCCCTCTCGGCGGCGGTAGTAATATTGTGCTAACCGGGGACTTTCCCGGTCTGGCATTGCATATTGGCCTGCAGGGCCTGAGTTTTGAATCTCTGTCCGACGGTGTGCGGATTCGCGCCGCGGCCGGGGAGAACTGGCACCAACTGGTCATGCGCAGTGTTGAGTCGGGTTATGGCGGGCTTGAGAACCTGGCCCTGATTCCGGGCAATATCGGTGCGGCGCCTATCCAGAATATCGGCGCCTACGGGGTTGAGCTCAAAGACAGCTTTGAACAGCTGACCGCCATGGAAGTCGCCAGTGGAAACCTGGTTACGTTCAGTGCCGAAGAGTGCCAGTTTGGCTACCGCGACAGCCTGTTCAAAAATGCCGGCAAAGACCGCTACTTGATTTGTGAAGTCGTACTCAAACTGCGGGCAGAGTGGCGGCCACAGGCGTCTTATCCCGCTCTGCAACAGTACTTCGAGGAGCGTGGTCTGGCGGTAGATTCACTGACTCCCAGCCAGGTGGCTGGAGCGGTAATCGACATTCGCAACAGCAAACTCCCCAATCCAGTGGAAATTCCCAACGCCGGCAGTTTTTTCAAAAACCCCCTGGTGAATGGCTCGCAATACGCCCGGTTGAAGGCGCAGCACCCGCAGTTGGTGGCTTTTGCTGCGGGCGAACACTGGAAGCTCGCCGCGGGTTGGCTGATAGACCAGGCCGGATGGCGAGGTTTCCGGCGAGACGGGGTGGGCGTGCATGATCGTCAGGCGCTGGTGCTGGTCAACCCGGGGCATTGCTGCGGCCGCCAGGTGGTCGCCCTGGCGGAAGACATTGCCAGGGACGTCCAACAGAAGTTTGGCGTCACCCTTGAAGCGGAGCCGCGCTTCTATCCATAAGCAACACCCGTTTCACCGGAGGATTGCCGGCTATAGCGGGGTCTATTCGCGCCGATCAGGCGCTGGAATAAAATTCCGCCTTGTAAGCGAAATGTAAATACACCTGGGCAGATTACCGGGCGGCTTGCCCGACACAAGCGTGGGCCGCTTCTCAACGTGAAAATTCAGTGGCAGCAGCTCCTTCGGCGCCTCCCGCGGTTGTGCAGCATGAAGTCGTGTGTCCGGATTAATTCCCCCCATATCGGCCTGGGAATTGAGAGAATTTTCTATGTTCTGACTGCGACTAATTGGTACAGTCTCGCTATGCACCATTAGGTTTGTCTGGTATGTTCTCCGAGGGCTCTGTGGATGGATCTTTGCGGGTATAACCCGCTGAGCAATAACAAGAAACTCGGTTTTGCGCAAAGTGGTTGAGGTAGGAAATTCTTGCGCTGGACCGTCTGAATATCCGTGGTTGGGGCTAATTTGATCAAAGTCTTAGTGGTAGACGATCACGACCTTGTTCGCATGGGCATATCGCGCATGCTCAGTGACGTTGAAGATATTGAGGTGGTAGGTGAAGCCAAGAGCGGCGAGGAGGCCATTGCTTTTGTTCGTGAGTCAGAGGTAGATGTCATCCTGATGGATGTGCGGATGCCCGGTATGGGCGGACTGGAAGCGACGCGTAAACTGATTCCCCGCTTTCCTCAGGCAAAAGTAGTTGCAGTGAGCGCACTGGACGACGACCTGTTTCCGAGTCGTCTGATTCAGGCCGGCGCCCCGGGGCTACGTTACCAAGGGGGCGGATCTGGACGAAATGGTCCGCGCTATCCGCGCGGTAATGGCGGGAGAAACGTACATCAGCAGTTCCATGGCTACCCGCCTGGCACTGCGCAATGTGTGCGGCGGGACATCGCCATTTGAAGACCTCTCCGAGCGCGAGCTGCAGACCGCGGTGATGATCGTAAACGGCAATAAGGTTTCAGAAATTGCGGAAACCTTGTCGGTCAGCCCAAAAACGGTCAATACCTACCGTTACCGGATTTTCGAAAAGTTGGGTCTGCACTCGGATGTGGAGTTGACCCTGCTGGCGGTCAAGCACAATATCCTTGATCCGGAAGAAGTACTCTGACCGTTGCTGATATCTGTTTGTATTTCCCGATCCATAATCCAGAAAAACAGGGGCCCAGGCAGGCCCCTGTTTTTTTATCTGTGACGAATGATTTAAACGACTGATGTTCGACAGCAAACGTTTTCTCACCACTGTCACCCGTAAACCTGGCGTTTATCAGATGTTTGACGCTCAGGGTAAGGTGCTCTACGTCGGCAAGGCGAAAAACCTGCGCAACCGGCTCGGCAGTTATTTTCGCGCGACTGGACTTACCGCCAAAACCATGGCGCTGGTGGAGAAAATTGCCGACATCGAAGTGACGGTTACTCGCAGCGAAACCGAAGCTCTGGTGCTGGAACAGAGCCTCATCAAGTCTCAGCGCCCCCCGTACAATGTCATGCTGAAAGACGATAAGGGGTACCCCTACATCTTTCTTTCGAGTAAAGACACGTTTCCCAGAATTGCCTTTCACCGCGGCTCAAAGCGCAAAGCCGGACAGTACTACGGGCCTTTCCCCAATGCGTCGTCGGTGCGCGACAGCCTGAACTTTTTGCAGAAGACCTTCCGTATCCGCTCCTGTGAAGACAGTGTATTTGCCAACCGTTCGCGCCCGTGTTTGCAATACCAGATCGAGCGCTGTACCGCACCGTGTGTCGAGTTCATTTCCCCAGAGGACTACCAGGCAGATGTGCGTCACGCCGAAATGTTTCTCGCCGGTAAAAGTGACAGCATCATTCGTGAACTGGCGGAGGAAATGGAGCGTGCATCGGTAGCACTGGAGTTTGAAAAGGCCGCGCGCCTTCGGGATCAGATTGTTGCGTTGCGTCGTTTGCAATCAGATCAGGTGGCAGAGGGTAGCGGAGGGGATGTGGACGTGCTGGGTGTGGCAACAGAAGGGGGGCTCTGCTGTGTGCATGTGTTGTTCATCCGTCAGGGCCGGATACTCGGCAGCCGCAGTTATTACCCCAGTGAAAAACTGGGACTGGACGCCACAGAACTGCTCTCGGCATTTATTCCGCAGTTTTATCTTGGCGCAAACCGCGAGATCCCGAGGCAGATCCTGGTTTCAGAGCCCCTCGAAGACCTGGAGGTTATTGCCGAAGCTCTGACGGCCCAGGCGGGTAAGGAGATCCAGCTTGCAAGCCGGCTGCGAGGAAACCGCGCCACCTGGGTGGAAATGGCCCAGCAGGCGGCACAGCAGAACTTGCAGAGCCGCACGGCGTCCCAGCAAAAACTGCAGGACCGGTTTGAACATTTGCAGAAGGTGCTGCGTCTCGAAGAATTACCTGAACGGTTGGAGTGCTTCGATATCAGCCACTCCAGTGGTGAGGCCACCGTCGCCTCTTGTGTGGTATTTGATACCGGTGGTCCAGTCAAATCCGATTACCGGCGTTTTAATATTGAGGGTATTGCCGCGGGTGACGATTACGCAGCCATGGGGCAGGCGCTGAAACGGCGCTATACCCGTCTTTCCAGCGGCGAGGGCCGCTTTCCCAATATCCTGTTGATCGACGGGGGCAAGGGGCAGGTGCGCCAGGCGGTGGATACCCTGAACGAGCTCGGCGTGACAGGGGTCCAGATCATTGGTGTGGCCAAGGGTACCACCCGCAAGGCGGGCTTCGAGACGTTGCATGTGGTAGCGGATAATCGCGAGTTGGTGCTGGAATCGGACTCTCCCGCGCTTCATCTGATTCAGCAGGTGCGGGATGAGGCGCACCGTTTCGCCATCACCGGCCACCGGCAGCGCCGCGACAAAAAGCGGCGGGAATCGCCACTGGAGGGAATTCCTGGTGTGGGCCCGGCACGCCGCCGCGCACTGTTGCACCACTTTGGTGGCTTGCAGGAGATTCGACGGGCATCGGTCAATGAGCTCGCAATTGTCGAAGGAGTGAGCCGCAAACTGGCTCAGGATATATACTCGGCCCTGCACAACGAGTGATCTATGGTCGGTGGACCTGCCATTGGCGTTTATTTTTTTCCTGCAGATTGCTAAGTTACGCACTGCCGACGAAGTGTGTTCTGCGAATAGAAGGATCAGCATGACTCTCGCCAACCAATTGACCCTGCTGCGCGTGGCGCTGATTCCGGTGTTTGTGCTGGTCTTTTACCTTCCCTACCAGTGGAGCTACATTGCTTCGGCGGTGATTTTTTCTCTCGCCGCCGCCACAGACTGGCTCGACGGTTACATTGCCCGCAAGCTCAACCAGAGCACGCCATTCGGTGCTTTTCTCGATCCGGTAGCCGACAAGCTGATGGTTGCGACGGCACTGGTGTTACTGGTGGATCTCCACAACTACCTCTTTTTCACCATTGCCGCTGCGATCATCATCGGGCGGGAAATCGCGGTGTCCGCACTGCGCGAATGGATGGCGGAGCTCGGTCTCAGAAGCAGTGTGGCGGTCAGCTATATCGGCAAGATCAAGACCACTGCGCAAATGGCGGCCATCATCGTGCTGTTGGCATTTGATGTGCGCGAGTTTCCGGTGATGGAATCCATCGGCTATATCCTGTTGTATGTGGCCGCCGCGCTCACTATTTGGACCATGTTCATCTACCTGCGTGCCGCATGGCCGGCACTCACCGCAGATGATCCTAACGATCTCTGACGTAGGCCACATTTCTTTCGAGCGGTGATTTTCGCGCCGCGCCAGTTGCTGTACGATCGTTCCATTCGAGCAATAACGCGACAATGGAGTGATCCGTGCAGAGGCCAGCAGTCTATAGTGCCTTCTTCCTTTCCCTGTTTCTTATTTCGTCCTCAATCCTTGCCGGCAGTGCGCATGCACCGTCTTACCAGCGCCATGAATGGCTGCCACATTGGTCGGATTCTGACCAGGACTGTCAGGACACCCGCCACGAGCTTCTTATCCGCTACTCGCTCGCACCGGTTACCTATACCCGCGCCGATCAATGTAAGGTCGCAACCGGTTTGTGGATGGATCCATACACCGGCCACTTTTATGAGAAGGCGTCGGATCTCGATGTTGAGCATATCGTGCCGTTGAAGTGGGCCCACGACCACGGCGCGGCAAACTGGAGCCAGGAGAAGAAGCGCCAGTTTGCGGAAGACCCGGATAATCTGTGGCTTGTTGACGATGGCCGCAACCAGAGCAAGGGACACAGGGGGCCGGACCAGTGGATGCCGCCTTACGGTCCGGTGCGCAGCCACTACCTGCGGCGCTTTATGGCGGTGGTGCAAAAGTATGGCCTGGAATCCACTCCGCACGAGTCGAGGATTTTTCTGGCAATGCTGGAAAGCCGGAACGGATGATATCGAGGAGAAGGTATTCTATGGGCCGAGCTGCGCCAGGATTTCTCCAAAGCGCAGTTCCGCGGGGTAGGGCCGGGATGACCAGCCCAACCGCACAATGACAACGCCGTGAGAGGGACACAGCATCAGCTTTTGCTCGCGGTTGCCCAGCATGAAATAGCTGTCGGCCGGCAGGTTGGGGTAAAGCGGCGGCAGCTTCCCACCAAGATTCAGCCAGAACTGATAACCGTAGCGGGTATCGTTGACGCTACGGTTCGGCTCGGTAGCGCGTTTGATCCAATCGCAGCTGAGGATTTGTTTTCCGCCTGCGCGACCACCATTCAGCATTAGCGCCCCAAGCCTGCCCCAGTTTTCCGCAGTGGCAAAGGCGTAGGAGCTTCCCACAAAAATGCCTTCCGAATCCGTTTCAAAAAAAGTGCGGTGCATCCCAAGGGGCGCTAGAAGCTCCTGCTCAAGAAAATGCAAAGCGGCTTCCGTACCGCCGAGACGCTGGTGTATCCAGCGCGCCAACAGATTGGTGGTGCCGGAAGAGTAGGAGAAATGTGTGCCCGGCGTGTGGATGAGTGGGCGCCCGAGGGCATAGCGGGAAGGGGCGTAGTGAGGGGGTGCGTTGCTACTGCCATAGAACAGCATGCGTGTGGCATCGGCGCCGGGCCTATATATCTCATCAAAGGCGAGCCCGTCGCACATCTGCAGCAGGTTGTGCAGGGTTATTGCGCTTCGCCCATCGTTTTCCCAGTCGGGAAAGAGTCGGCACTGGTCGGGGGTGGCAAGGCCGAGCGTCTCCATTCTTCCCCACAATATGGCGAGCAGGCTTTTACTCATGGACCAGCCCAGCAGGCGCGTCTGAGGTGAGACACCTGCACCGTAGGCCGCCGCCATCACACGGTCTTCGTGCATTACCAGCAGCGCGCGGGTATTCAGCCCCTGCCGGTTGTCGTCGTCAACCAGGGCGAGCAGCAGAGTCTGCAGCGACTTGTCGTAGCCGCGTGCGCTCGGTGTCCGGCCAGTTTCACTGGCGATATCCTCCGCACCAGTCTCGCCGGATATTGCCGATGGATCATCGTCCAACAGTGCACCGCGAGCCGGACAAAAACGCGCATGTGTCGCAATGCAATTCAGTAGGCTGGCGGACGTTGTGTAGCCGGTGTGTTGGATGCGTACCAGGGCGAACAGGGGAGAATAACTGACAAGATCCCGCCGGATACGGACGTCGCTGAAACCGGAAATATGCCGCGCCGAACAGGATAGCTTTGCGCTGAACGCAAGTAGTGTGCGCAACGAATCCCGCAGCACCTGAAACCCTTCCGCGAGCCGACGCCGCCAAACCCACAGGGGTGCCGCAATCGCGAACACAATGAAACTAGTGATGAAGAGGAATGTACTGGCACTCATGGCGACGATACATGGGCAGTTAAACTGGAACGCAGCTTAAAAAAATAAAGCCAGCTGTCGTGGAAAAGTCTAGGAGAAAAAGAGGGGCAGAGCTGGATTTGAACCTGCGGGACCACAAGGCCGGGAGCTTTTAGATTCACTCCTGGTCGCCATATTCAACCACGTTTTAGCATAGAATGCCGGCTTCCGGGTACTTCTCGCCTGGCTATGCGGGTTCTCCCAATTTCGTATTGACACTTTGTTTACGCTGCTGCCGCGATCAATCTTTAAATTAGTACATTCGTGCCAATTTAGATGAAGCCTTGGTGCTTTGAGAGGGGGTGGAAATCCTGGCCTTAGTCTATGTCTTGGGTATCACTCAAGGTAATATTGGTCGTCGCGAGTAGATATAACGGTTATGTTCGCAGTCAAGTGGTTGCGCAAAATCACAAAGGAGAGAATATTGAAATTGATACAAAGGTGGGTGCTAACGCTGTTGTGCCTCTTTGCCGCAATTGCATGCTATGTATTCGGAATTCCGATAGGCGGTGCCATCTTCCTGGTTCTAGGTATAATTTTTGAAGGTATATTTTGGGTGCGACTTTTCAATAATTCTCGCAAAACAAGGTTATGAAAATTTATGTGGGTCTGCTAACTGCAGTTCTTGTACTGTGTGGTGTATTTTACGCAGAAAATGAACTTGATGAGCAGCATGCATTAGATATTAGTCGCGAGCGTAGCCATTGGTGGGATAGTGCGGTGTTCTATCAAATCTTCCCGCGTTCGTTCCGAGATTCGGATAATGACGGTCATGGTGATATTAATGGAGTCAAAGAAAAACTTGGGTATTTAAAAGGTTTGAATGTAAATGGAATATGGTTGACGCCGATATTCGAGTCAACTACATACCATGGTTACAATACGACTGATCACTATAAGATTGATCCAGCGTATGGAACGATGGACGATTTTGAGAA
The DNA here is from genome assembly GCF_005771435.1 of Microbulbifer harenosus. Lineage (GTDB taxonomy): Bacteria > Pseudomonadota > Gammaproteobacteria > Pseudomonadales > Cellvibrionaceae > Microbulbifer > Microbulbifer harenosus. The sequence goes on along the minus strand of NZ_VANI01000005.1, from coordinate 1,944 downwards.
TCTTGTAGCTGCGGCTCATGACAAGGATCTCCACCTCATACTAGATTTGGTGCTCAATCATGTTTCTGATAAGCATCCATGGTTCATAAAATCTGCGAGGCGTGAGCCGGGGTATGAGGATTTTTTTATATGGAACAATGAACAACCGGAAGGATGGGGAAATGCATGGGATGAGGAATCACACCCGGATTGGGTGTGGTTTTGGAGTGAGGAACGGGAGCAATTTTACTATGCTGCGTTTGGTCCTGGAATGCCCGATCTAAACTTAGAAAACCCAAGAGTTGTCCAGGCGTTGAAAGAGGTGGCCGACTTCTGGCTCGGAAAGGGCGTAGATGGCTTTCGTTTGGATGCTGTTCGATACTTGATTGAAGAAGGTCCTATACCACTTCAGGCAGATACCGATTCGACAATACGGTTTTTGGCGGACTTTTCGAGTCATGTCAAATCCAAAAATCCAGATGCGATGCTGATTGGGGAGGCCTGGGCGGATCAAAAAGTTACAACTAAGTACTACGATAATAGCCGGGGATTGGATGCGGTTTTTGACTTTAATTTCGGCGGCCTTGTTAAAAGCGTATTAAGTGAAAGTCGTGATCGTGTCGGAGGATTTGGGGGTTCGCCAATTTCAAGAGGAGGGTTGTCAAGGGAAGACATTTGGGAAAGTTTAAATGTCCGAAAAAAAGCTACTCCTTTCTTTTTTTACGCCTCCTTTTTGACAAACCACGACCAGCCTAGATTCAAGTATGATTTTAATAGTGACAGCATAGCGAAAATTGCGGCGAGTATTTTAATTTCTGTTCCTGGTCCGATATTTCTATACTACGGAGAGGAAATAGGCATGACTCAGGATAAAGTGGGGAATCATGTTTTTCAACGGGCTCCTATGCAATGGGATGAATCAAAGAATGCAGGGTTTAATCGGAGTGCGAGTGTTTGGCTGAATGACAGTGTTTGGTTTGAAAACGAATTGCCCTATGTGAGCTGGTGGCCGGGTTACTGGTCATCGATTCAGTCAACTGCTAGTTCTGTTGCGGCTCAGAATGGAGATTCATCATCGCTATATAGTCTGTATAAAAGACTTTTAGACATTCGTCAGGATAATCCGGAAATTCGCATGCCCGACGTGTTGAGGTTCCATCCGGTCGACAATGAAGATGTAATGCTGTTGAGCTATGAGCGTGCAGCGGAGAAGGCTTGGGTTGCAATAAATTTGCGAGCAGACAAAATGTCCAAGTTCCGAACGCCGGTCTCCATGCGAGGAAGCGGGTTTGATCAAGTTAAGCAAGTTCAGCTTGAAATAGGTTCAGAATTAGAGCTTGATGCAGGTGGGGCAATGATTTTCTAAGATCGCTTACGTGCTTTTCGATGTTTTTGGGCGAGCTAATTTCCCAAGGGTAAACGTGAACGCGAGCAGCAGCGGTACCGTTGTCTATAAATTTCAATAATCCATGTTTCTTGCGCCAAACTTAATTTTAGCGTTCGAAAGATCGATAGCAGTTAAGAATGATTCACGTGGGTCTTCAAACATTGTTATTGTTTTTAATTTTCCAGCGTGATCAGTTCACTTAACCCTGTTGGTGCAGGTCTAATTTAAAAAGCTCTCTACCTGAGTCGGCCTCAGAGAATCTCTGCGGCCATAATGCCACGCAATCACATAGAGTCTGGCTAATCGCCCGACTAACCCTCGCGGGTCTAAATCGCGTAAAGAGCTTGTAGATGATGCGATAAATTGGCCCGTGGATCAATTGTTTTGCCTTTCACTGAAATGTAAGCGCCGTTAAATCGACACACTTCCCCTAACCATACTGAGCCAAATTTTTTGAAACAGGCTTCAAGGGCACATTCCACGGTAGAAGGGCTTCGAGCTTCTCCAGCGTGTCGGCCTCACCGATTCGGTCCAGTACATAGTGGATGTAGGCTGAGGGCTCCAACTGATTGGCCTTG